>CAVSMG010000005.1:0-55635 GCA_963728955.1 uncultured Verrucomicrobiae bacterium | reverse complement strand
GGCTTATTGATTGTGCGCCGGATCGTGCGCGAGCACGGCGGGGAGCTGTCCATCGAGAGCAGCGAAGGCAAAGGTTTCACTCTTACCATCCGGTTGCCGTACATTGAGAAACGCATTCGCATGTTGGAAGCGGGGGAGTCGAGAGATCAGACGTCGGAGATCGGCAGTCAATGATTCGGCGATCACGACCTTCGGCGTCTTCGTTCTGCCAATCTTGAAAGGCAGATTCGGCGTCCCAGGCCTCTGGGAATGGTAGCAGCTGTCAGAGTTCTGGCTCTGGTGATTACGTTGATCTTCGGCCGCGAGGACAGCGACAGACACCTTTTGCCCGCGCTAGCTAGCGCGCCCCTCCCGGAGAAGAGCCCAAATAGGCGAAGCAAACTAACGTCGTTGAGCGCGATTATATGCAGTGCGGTGAGGAGGTGCTCACGGTACGCATATGAAACAAAAAGCCGCTACGCGGTGAAGCGTGACGGCTGATGGTGTAAATGCTGCTGCTTTGTGGGGGCAGACGCGGCGTTCAGGGATTGTTGACCACTCGCGGCGCAGGTGTACTCACTTCAAGCTGGGCGCTCACTTTTTGGATTTGGGCTGCCTGCTCTTTGAGCTGCGCACTGAGAATTTCGATCCCTTTCTGTTGCTGCGCAACGATCGCTTCCTGTTTCACCACCGTGGACGTCAGTTGAGTGATGCTCGCTTCCTGCTGCTCATTTTTTCGATGTTCTTTGAGGAACTCATTGAGCAACATCGAATTCACCTGGTCGTAGCGCACACTGTACGGTTTTCCTTTCTCGTCGCGCACCACCAGGTCAGGATTTACCTTTTCCACGTCCTCGGCCACGAGCCCGAACTGCGATGTGCCTGCCGGATCAATCTCCTTCTTGTAACAAAAGGTAACCGGTTTGAGCGCAAAGAGCGCTTCGCTGGCTTTATCCATTGGCTTGATCTCGTCCTTGAAACGCCGTGAGGAGGTAGTCGTGCCAAGTTGGCCGATTGAATTAATGAAAACAGCGGTTCCTCCGGAAGAAGTTACCCCGAAGATCTGACCGATGTAGCAGGTGTTATTCACGGTCTGACCATTAGCGCCGATACAGATAACGTGATCGGCCGTGGTAACATTGCCGCCGGCTCCAGCGCCCAAGGCGATATTGTTGCTGCCGGTGTTGCTCAAGAGCGCATTGACACCGACGGCGGTGTTGTCGTGGCCGGTGGAGTTGTTGAGGAGCGCAAAAAAACCCATGGCTGTGTTGTTGGTGCCCTGGGTGTTGTAAAAGAGAGCATCAACGCCGTTGGCCGTGTTGGAGCTGCCGCTGTCGTTGTGGACGAGCGCGTCAGTTCCAGTGGCCGTGTTTTCTGTGCCGCTGGTGTTGAGCAAAAGCGCTGCCGCGCCCACTGCGGTATTGGAATCCCCGTTGTTGAGGGCCAGCGCTCCTCCGCCAACACCGGTGTTAAAGCTGCCGTCAGTATTGAAAAAGAGCGATCGCCAACCCAATCCTGTATTTCCAGCGCCGGTGGTGAGAAGACTAAGCGCATCGCAGCCTTCTGCTGTCGTGAAATTGGGATAGCACCCGTCGGGCGGCGGAACGACTGCTTGCAATTGTGGCAAGAGCCCAAAGAAGGCAACCGCCAAGCCAATGAGAAGTGGCAGAATTGTGGTTCGCTGAATCAGTAGAGTCATGTGGTTCTTCCTTTCTTTTCCCCGCTAAATTAATTGTGGGATTGCGGGGGTCTGGAAAAGGCCAAGAACCTAGCGGGGAAAAGTCCTCCGTCTGATTCAGATCCGTTTAGCGACGCCGAGCTTTGAAAGAATCTCACCTGCTGGTCAAGCACAATCGCCGCAAACGCGACTCGCCGATTCGAGTTCTACAAAGAATAATAGAAGGACGAATATTTTCGTAGGAACGCCGGTTTATAATTCGCAGCGGCCCCGGGGACTGATTTCGTCATGGTCAGACGGAGGCAATCGGCAATGCAATGGGCCACGCCAAAAATTGAACGCGCTCTGAACACGTTTTATCATCTGTTTGATCTGCGCAGTCGTCCTCGAATACGCACGGCTGAATACTGGTGGGAGTATTATACGCGGAAGCAGCGGGAACGGCGCGCTGCCCACCCTCGAATCAGAACAGGCGAGAACACAAACCACAGGGCAAAGGACGGATGCGCGAGCAAATCGGTGACCGCGTGGAGCTATGAGCACGCGTTGCGCCACCAACCGAAGCGGGCGTCTTCGACTATGTTTGAGGTTTCGAGCAAAACAAAAAGCCGCCACACGCTGAAGCGGGACGGCAGATTGCGAAATGCGGGCGCGACTTTAGGGATTGCTGACCACTTGCGGCGCGCGTTTGCTCGCTTCAAGCTGTGCGCTCACTTTCTGTAGTCCAGCACTAAGCGCTTCAATTTGTTTCTTCAGCTCTTGGACTTCACGGTGTTCTTTGAGGAACTCATTGAGCAACATCGAATTCACCTGGTCGTAGCGCACACTGTATGGCTTTCCTTTCTCGTCGCGCACCACCAGGTCAGGATTTACCTTTTCCACGTCCTCGGCCACGAGCCCGAACTGCGATGTGCCTGCCGGATCAATCTCCTTCTTGTAACAGAAGGTAACCGGTTTGAGCGCAAAGAGCGCTTCGCTGGCTTTATCCATTGGCTTTATCTCGTCCTTAAACCGCCGGGAAGAGGTAGTCGTGCCAAGTTGGCCGTCTGAATTAATGAAAACAGCAATTCCTCCGGAAGAGGTTGTATTGAAAATGTTGCCGATATAGAAAGTGTTGCTCACGTTCTGACCAGCGGCGCCGATACAAATAACGTTACTGGCTGTAAGGACGCTGCCGCCGGCTCCAGCGCCCAAAGCCGTGTTGAGGTTACCGACTGTATTGTTAGGGAGAGCACTAACACCAATGGCCGTGTTGCCATTGCCGGCAGTGTTGCTATTGAGCGCATTATCACCGTTGGCCGTGTTGTTGCCACCGCTGGTGTTTTCAAGGAGTGCAACAGCACCAGTGGCCGTGTTTCCGATGCCGGCGGTGTTGAGCAAAAGCGCTCCCGCGCCCACTGCAGTATTGGAGTCTCCGTTGTTCAGGTCAAGCGCCCCCGCGCCAATAGCCGTGTTGTAATTTCCGCTGCTGTTGGCAAATAGCGCGTACCAACCAACTCCTGTATTCCCAACGCCGGTGGTGAGGAAGTTAAGCGCATTGCACCCTTCCGCCGTTGTCAATCCGGGATAGCAGCCGTCTGGCGTCGGACTGACGGCCTGCGTTGCCGGCAAAAAGCCCAAGCAGGCCAGCGCGACCAAAAATACTGGAGTTGCTTTTTTAAGCTGAATCAATGGGTTCATCGATATTTCCTTTCTGTTTCCCCGCCGTGTTGATTCTGCGATTGCAGGTCTGGAGGAGGCGAAAGAACCTAGCGGGGAAAAAGTCCTGCGCCTGATTCAGATCTTTTTGACGTCACCGAGTTTTGAAAAAATCTCACCTATTCGTCAAGCCAATTCGGCGCAATTCGCCGATTCCAGTTCAACAAAAGTGGTCAACTTTTTATCCGCACGCACAACGAAACGCTCCCCGTCGTTGCGATGAGCGTCAGCAGTTCAGATCGTTCGCCCGTTGGAATCAATCACTGAGATACAGCCCCAACTCCAACCTGCTTTAGGGATTGTTGACCACTTGCGGTGCGGATTTGCTCGCCTCAACCTGGGCGCTTATCCTTTGGAGACCCACAGTAAGGGCGTCAATCTGCTTCTGCTGCTGCGCGACAGTCATCTTCAATTCCTGCACCGTGCGGTGTTCCTTGAGAAATTCGTTTAGCAACATCGCGTTCACCTGGTCGTAGCGCACACTGTATGGCTTTCCTTTCTCGTCGCGCACCACCAGGTCAGGATTTACCTTTTCCACGTCCTCGGCCACGAGCCCGAACTGCGATGTGTCTTCCGGATCGATCTCTTCGTTGTAACAGAAGGTGACTGGCCTGAGCGCGAAAAGCTCCTCGCTGGTGCTGTCCATTGGCCTAATATCATGTTTAAACCGCCGGGAGGAGGTAGTCGTGCCCAGTCTACCGTCTGAATTGATGAAAACGGCAGTTCCTCCGGAAGAGGTTACACCGAAAATCTGGCCGATGTAGCAGCTGTTACTCACGTTCGCACCGCTAGTGCCAATACAGATAACGTTATCGGCCGTGATAACATTGCCGCCGGCTCCAACGCCCAAGGCCGTGTTGAAGTTACCGATTGTGTTGTTATTGAGAGCCTCAGCACCGTAGGCCGTGTTGTTTTGACCGCTGATGTTTTCAGCAAGCGTAGCCTGACCACTGGCCGTGTTCCCGGCGCCGATGGTGTTGTTAAGGAGAGCAAACGCTCCATTGGCCGTGTTGAGGAGGCCGGTCGTGTTGCTTAAAAGCGCCCCGGCGCCAGTGGCCGTATTTTGATCTGCAGTGTTCAAGACAAGCGCCCCCGCGCCAATAGCGGTGTTGTAACTTCCGATGCTGTTGGCAAATAGCGCGTACCAGCCAACTCCTGTATTTCCAGCGCCGGTGGTGAGGAAGTTAAGCGCATTGCACCCTTCCGCCGTTGTGAATCCGGGATAGCAGCCGTCCGGCGCCAGATTGACTGCCTGCGTTGTCGGCAAAAGGGCGAAGCAGGCCAACGCGACCAAAAATACTGGAGTTGCTTTTTTAAGCTGAATCAATGGGTTCATCGATATTTCCTTTCTGTTTCCCCGCCGTGTTGATTCTGCGATTGCAGGTCTGGAGGAGGCGAAAGAACCTAGCGGGGAAAAAGTCCTGCGCCTGATTCAGATCTTTTTGACGTCACCGAGTTTTGAAAAAATCTCGACGGTCTGTCAAGTGAACTCGCCGCAAGCGCAGATCGGCGATTCGAGGTCCACAAACACAGTGAGCTTTTCATCCGCGTGCAAAACGAAACGCTTTCCGTCGTCGCGATGTGCGTCCGCAATCCAGATCGTTCACCCGTTGGAATCAATCGCTGAGACGCAGCCGTAACTTCAACCCGCTTTCTTGAGATTGTCAGCGATTATTTCCCAATGCGAATGGTCTAACAGAAATTGATGGAATTTCTCCATAATATTTCACGGAATCATTTCGCCTTTGCGGCTTGCTCTCGACGACCGTTGTCGGTACAAACGTACACGTGCGTTCGCTTTTAACCGGCTGCTCCCGAGCGGGCGATTGGCTAGACCGAACGATTCTGCAAAGACTTACGCCCGAAGATTTCAACACCTATGATTTGCTCCTCTTGTGGTAAGGGATACGACAGTCCCGCCACGTCATGCCCCGCGTGTGGCACGCCCGCCGGGGTGGCGTCTTGTCGTGTCGGCCCGTTTGCTCTCGCGTGCTTACACGTCGCTCGCGTCGCCGCTCTAATTAACGTGCTTCTGGTGTTGGCAGCGAGCGGTGGGCTGGCTTTGAACGCCCATTATTTCGTGGCATTTTGTTGGTATTGTTCGGAGTCCCCATCAGCATCGGACACTTTGTCGCTTTCGGATTGCTAATCGAGTACGCACACACATCGTAGAGTTTTTTTTGACAAAAAGCGGTCTTACCAATTGCTGGAGCCAGCCGCTGACCGGCGAGAAATTAGAGCGCTGTTAATCGCTGCCGAATGCTTTCTTCAGCCAATCCCCGAACTGCCGAAACATGAGTTGCAGGTACGCGCCGGGCGATTCTTTGAAGAGTTCTATGATACGCGGGCTGAGGTCTTGCACGGGATCATCGATCGTGCCGGATAGATGGACATTCGTCTAATCACCAGGCTTGCCAGTCATCCCGAGTTGCGCAAAGAGAAACGCATAAATGTCGGCCAACTGTTTGATGCGCTCACTCAATGCGGTGCCGATACCGTGGCCGGCGCTCGTGCTTGTTCGTAAAAGGATCGGGTTCTGTGATTTGTTTGCGGCAAGCAGGCGCGCTGTCATCTTGCGGGAGTGATAAGGCGCGACTCGTCCGTCGTTTGCGCCGGTCATCATCAACACGGCAGGATATTTCGTCCCGTCGACCACGTGGTGATATGGCGAATAGGCGTAAAGCGCCTTGAATTGATCCGGCTCTTTCACTGTGCCGAATTCAGTCACGTTGAAGGCGCCGTTTGGCGCGAGTTCCACGCGAAGCATGTCGTAAATGCCAACCGAAGACACCACTGCCCGAAACAAATCAGGATGCTGCGTGATCATCGCGCCCATTAAGAGACCGCCGTTGCTTCCACCCTGGATCGCGAGTTTTTCTGGACGCGTATATTTTTCTTTGATCAGGTATTCGGCGGCAGCCGCGAAATCATCGAAGACGTTTTGCTTTTTCGTAAGGTTGCCGGCTTTGTGCCACTCTTCACCGAGCTCGCCACCGCCCCGGATATTCGCCACCACATACACGCCGCCGCGGTCGAACCAAAGTCTTCGCGTAAAATCGAAATTCGGCGACATGCTGATTCCGTACCCGCCATAGCCGTACAGTAGCGTCGGATTCTGCCCGTCGTGCTTCGTTCCTTTCCGGCAAAGAATATTGAGCGGGATTTTTGTGCCGTCTTTTGAAGTGGCGAACTCGCGAGTTACTTCGATGTCGGCAAATGACACTGGCGACGTGCTGCGCAGGGCAGTCTTGGCCGGCTCAGTTTTATCTTTCGAACACTGAAACCACGCTACCGGCGCGGTGTAACTTACGTTCCGGAACAAAAGCGCGCCGTCGTCCGTCGCGACCATTTCCTGCACCGCCGATATTGCCGGGATGGGAATAATTGTTTCACCCTTGCCATCCAGGCCGAAACGACGGATTTGGGAAGGACCACCGAGTAGATCTCCGACGTAGAGTGTCTCACTGGTCGGAACGATTTGCTCGATCACGGCTTGCCTGGTCGGAACGATCTCAATTGCGTTCTTTAATTCCGGCGTATCCAACGGCAGGCGCAGAATCTTTCCACGCGGTGCGTTCGCGCGTGAAAGCAGATAAAGCGCATTATCGCGACCGAGGCGCGCGAGTTTTATCTGATCGCTGAATTGGGTGATCTGCTTCCAGCTTCCGTCTGGCTCCAGCAGATAATGGGCGAATTCCCCGCCATCGCCGTTTGCCACAGTCGCGAGAATGTATCTGCCGTCTTTGGAAGCCTGGAGCGCGATCTCCGCGATGCGTGGGAAGTCTTTACCGATCGAATAAGTGTCCTTTGTGACAGGCGTGCCGAGTTTGTGAAAATAAATCTGCTGATAAAAATTCAGATCGGAGTCGGGTCGCTCGCCTTTCCGAGGGAAGCGCGTGTAGTACACTCCGGTGCTATCCGCAGTCCAAGCCGCGCTGCCTCCTGCTGTGGGATATTGCACATGTGCAATCGTGTCCGGCGGCGCCTTGCCCGTTGCGGTCTCGTAAAAGTGCAGCGTGCCGTCTTCGCTGCCGCCCTTGGAAAGTGAGACGGCGAAATATTTGCCGTCCGGCGATGGCACGAACCAGTCGATCGCAGTTGTGCCTTTGGCATCGAGCACGTTGGGATCGAGTACAACCTTTTCCGATTTGAGGTCGTCGGCTGAAGCGAGCGTCACCAGCAACGGCTGCTGTTTCGGCGGCTGAAATTTCATCGCGAACAAAATTCCTGGTCGCGATAGGAGCGAAAAATAGCTTGGCGACGTTTTCGCGTACCATTCTTTCAGTTGTTTCTCGATCGCCGTCCGGTCCGGCAAGCTGTCGAGATATTTGCGTGTCCGCTGGTTCTGCGCGTCCGACCACGCTTTCACCTGTGAGTCCTCATCGTTTTCCAGCCACTGATAAGGATCTTCCACGGTCACGCCGTGGTATTCGGTAGTAACAGGTTTCTTTGGAGTCTCGGGCGTGCGCTCGGCCAAGGTCGCGTTGCCAAGTGCAAGCGCACCGGCCGCTACGGCTAAATACTGGAAAACATTCGTTCTCATGAGTATGAGAAAAGACCAGCGCGCGTTACTTGCAACACCGGTTTTGCTAACGTTTAACCGGCGCAACTGATGCTTGAGAACTCGCCGCGTACTTTGGATCCTTCACCTGTTTGCGGATCGCTGCGTACAACTTCTTTATTGCCGTGAGACTGGCGTGATTGGCGATGAACGCCGGGACGACACCACCAGTGTCAGAGTAAATGGAATACGTGGCGCGCGTTTTTGCCGGTCCATCCGGCTCAAGCAACCATGTGCCATCACAAACTTTTACGCGGACAATGCCTTTCTGTTCTGCGGGACCAAGTTCATTGGCAGCTTCCCACTGGCTGAGGTACGTAAGGCCTTTGGCTCCGGGCCACGATTTTTTCGAGACGCGCAATGTGTAATCGCGGTCCTCACAGATCTTGGGTGAAAGACGCTGATAGCCGATCATGGATTCGCCTTCGCGTTTTATGAGCCGGCATTCCAATGTGTAAGGCATGAACTTAGGGTAATTCTCAAAGTCATCGATGACTGCGTGCACGGCACAAGCGGGAGCGTCGATTGGACCGGTTGCCTTAAATTCCTTCAGCGGCGAATCTGGGTGCGGGCGGCTGTAGATGATGACTTCTTTCGTGTCGGCTGCGAGCGTCCAGCCATCTTTGGGATTAACTGAGCTGGAGAAGTCGCCGGCAAATATATTCGACCCGGAAATGAGCAGGATCGATCCCACGCCGGACAGGACACGGCAGAACATCCGGCGACAATACACGGTTTTCCCTACTTAGCCATGTTTCTTTGAGCGCCGTTTGCCTGCGCGTCTTCTGCGAAGAGCGACGTAAGAATTCCGAAATCCGAACGCCGGCGTGACTTGTTAAAAAAGCTAAAAAGGTTACAGGAGTTACAAATCTGGATCCGTTATTAACGATGCAACGCTTCAACGATTTAACCACGCGAAGCAATGAGCCCGCAACCCACTATCCTGATCGTTGACGACGAGAAGCATACGCGCGACGGGCTGCGCCGTTTGCTTGAGAACGATTACGATGTGTACGTCGCCGCGGATATCGCGGGCTCGATGGACGTACTCGAGCGGGAGCAGGTGGATATGCTCCTCACTGATCTTCGCCTCGGCAATGAAGACGGCATGGTCCTGATCGATCGCGCCCTGAAAACGCCGCGTCCTCCGATTTGCATCATGATGACTGCGTACGGGTCGGTCGATGTTGCAGTGGCGGCAATGAAACGCGGCGCGTACAGATTTCGTCACCAAGCCGCTCAATCTCGACAAGGTCGAACTGCTGATCGCGCGCGCAGTGCAAAGCCGCAAACTCGAGCAGGAAAATCGCGCGTTGCGCGAGCAGGTGGACGAACGTTACGGACTCGAAAACATCTGGGGTGACTCGGCGGCGTTGCATGAGGTGCTCGAGACGATCAAACAAGTCGCGCCGTCGTCGGCCAATGTGCTGATCGAAGGCGAGAGTGGCACGGGTAAAGAGCTGGCCGCCCACGCCATTCACAACTTGAGCCGGCGTAACAAAGCGAAATTCGTTGTTGTGCATTGCGCTGCGCTCTCCCCTCAGCTTCTCGAGAGCGAATTGTTCGGGCACGAGAAGGGCGCGTTCACCGGTGCGCACGAACGGCGCATCGGCCGGTTCGAACAAGCCAGTGGCGGCACGATTTTCCTCGATGAAATTGGTGAGATCGATCCCAGCACGCAGGTGAAATTGCTGCGTGTGATCAGCGAGGAACGCGCGTTCGAACGCGTCGGCGGCAATCAACCGTTGCGCGCCGACGTTCGCCTGATCGCGGCCACGAACAAGAACCTCGAACAACTGGTGCGCGAAGGAAAATTTAGAGACGACCTTTATTTTCGCCTCAACGTCGTGCGAATCGTCATGCCGCCGTTGCGGGAGCGAAAAGAAGATATACCGATTCTGGTTCGTGGATTTCTCCGTCACTTCTGCAAGGAAAACGAGAAACCGCTGCTCGAACTCGCGCCCGACGCAATGGACGCGCTCCTCACGTACAATTGGCCAGGCAACATCCGCGAGCTGCGCACCGCAATCGAGCACGGCGTCGTCATGGCGACCGGGCCGAAAATAACGTTGCGCCATCTGCCGATGGCCGTGCGCCGTGCGGCAACGGTAAAATTGCCCGGTGGCGTTTCACCAATCGAGGCGTTCGGTGAAAAAAACAGTCCGCTCGACTTACACGAAACGGAACGAAGATTAATTGCTCAGGCGCTTGCCGCGACGAACGGCAACGTCACCGCCGCTGCTAAAAAGCTCGGCATCAGTCGCCGCACGCTCCACCGGAAGATCAACGAAATGAATCTGGCCAGATCGTCGGCGCAAACAACCGACCAGCCGTTGGCCGAACCGTAAATAGTGTTTATCGCCGCAAAAATTCCCGTTTACGAATTAGCCGTAGAGCGTTTCAATTAGCCCGTGACCGAGCAGAAGAAAATTTTCGGAACAGACGGCGTGCGTGGCGTGGCGAACGTGGAGCCGGTAACGGCGGAAACCGCGCTGAAGCTTGGTCGCGCTGCGGCTTATGTGTTCGCGCAAATGAATCCCCGCAGGACGCCTGACGGGGCCCGTCCCAAAATTGTGCTGGGCAAAGACACGCGTCTTTCCGGTTACATGTTGGAAAACGCGCTGGTCGCCGGGATCACTTCGCTTGGTGTGGATGTGCTGGTGATTGGGCCGTTGCCTACGCCGGGTGTTGCGTACATCACGCGATCACTCCGCGCAGATGCCGGCATTGTCCTTTCCGCTTCGCATAATGCTTATCAGGATAACGGCATCAAATTTTTCCGTCACGATGGTTACAAGCTCGATGACCAGATCGAGGAGAAAATCGAAAACCTCGTTTTCACTGGGGAAATTGATTCAATCCGGCCGACCGCCAACAACATTGGCCGGGCGACGCGTATCGACGATGCACTGGGCCGTTATGTGGAATTCGCAAAAGCGAGTTTTCCCAAGGGACTCTCGCTTGAGGAAATGCGCGTGGCGGTGGATGTGGCAAATGGCGCTGCTTACAAATCGACCCCATGCGTGTTGCGCGAACTCGGCGCGGACGTGGCTGTGGCGCACGACGAGCCCAATGGGATGAACATCAACGACGGCTGTGGCAGCATGCATCCCGATGAGATCCAGCGCATCGTCGAGATCAGCGGCGCGGACGTAGGCATTACGCATGACGGCGATGCGGATCGCGTTCTTCTTTGCGACGAGGACGGCGAAATTGTCGATGGCGATGAAATCCTGGCGATTGCGGCGTTGGATTTTTTGGATTCCGGCCAACTGGAGCAAAACACTGTAGTAGCGACCGTGATGAGCAATTTCGGTCTGGATGAAGCGCTTGCAGCGCGTGGCGGCAAAGTAGTGCGAGCCAAAGTCGGTGATCGGTATGTTATTGAAGAGATGGTGCGCCACAAACGTAATCTGGGCGGCGAGCAAAGCGGACACGTCATTTTCCGCGACTTCACGACGACCGGCGACGGCATCATCACCGCGCTCCAGATTTTGCGCATCATGCATAAGACCGGCCAGCCATTGAGCAAGCTCAAAAGCTGCTTGCGAAAGTATCCACAAGCACAACGGAATTTGGCCGTCAAAGAGAAGCGCCCGCTGGCCGAGCTATCTGCTGTGATGAAACTCGTCGATGAGGCGGAGAAACTGCTCTCGGGCAAAGGCCGCGTACTCCTGCGTTATTCAGGCACCGAGCCGACAATCCGTCTGCTCATCGAAGGCCGCGAGTTTGCGATGATCGACAAGCAAGCGGACCGAATTGCGGATGCGATTCAAAGCACGATCGGAGCATAAGACAGATACGCCATATGACTTTATTCCGGATTATTGAAGCGCTGTTGTTCAGCGCGCAAAAGCCGCTCTCGATTCGTGAAATCACGGTCGCAGTCAAAGACGCGGAAGACGATCCGGCGAGCGGGACGCCTAACGAGTTTGCGCGCGTGAAAAATGCAGAAGTTGCCGCGGCGCTCGAACAACTCAAACTGGAATACATCCAGCAGGGCCACGCATTTCAACTGATCGAAAAAGCAGAAGGCTGGCAGCTCGCCACCGATCCGGGCTTTGCGAGATGGGTGCGGCAGCTTTTCCCTGGGCCGAAGCCGGCACGATTGAGTGCGCCGGCGCTGGAAACGCTCGCCATCATCGCGTACCGCCAGCCGATCACGCGTGCGGATGTGGAAGCCGTGCGGGGCGTCAACATTGACGGCGTGCTGCAAACATTGATGGAACGAGGCCTGGTGAAAATCGCGGGACGCGCCGAAATTCCGGGTCGGCCTCTCCTCTACGAAACGACACAGTTTTTCCTTGATCACTTTGGCCTGCGCAATCTCGACGAATTGCCAAATGTCGAAGAACTGCGAAGGCGAGATTTGCCGGTGGCACGGCCATCCGTAGCCGGCATCGATGATGACGGTCAGCCGGCGTCATCCGCCTCCGCTAAAGCTACGGCGGACAAGTCGACCTCGGCTGCAACCTCCGAGGGATAGACTGTAGCCGTCGGCCCTGTGGGCGACGCGATCCGTGTATGAATGGTTCGTCATGGCTGCGCTTCGCACAGCGAAGCGGCTACAGCGCATTGCTCATTGTGACGCTTGGAGCCGTCCAGGTCGCATTCGCCGAAATTCGACCAGCTGATTGCGCACGTGCAGCAAAATATTCCGAGAGCAAACGTGGCAACGCGATCCTCGTTCTGCAAAACGGCCGGACGGTTTTCGAGCACTACGCCAATGGAGGTTCGGCGAGTCAACGATGGCCCATCTTCAGCGGAACAAAAAGCTTTTGGGGAATCGCCGCGCTGGCGGCTGTCCACGATGGGTTGTTTAAGCTCGACGATCCCGTAGCAGACACCATCACGGAATGGAAGACGGATCCGCGCAAATCGCAGATCACCATCCGTCAATTGCTGAACCAGACCGACGGCATCGAGGGCGCGGCGCGCCTTCAGCGTCCAACCATTCGAGACCGGAACGCGATGGCCATTCAGTTGCCTGTGCTTGCCAATCCAGGCACGGCTTTCATTTATGGTCCGAGTCATCTCCAGATTTTTTCCGAGCTGTTGCGCCGGAAATTGAGAGGGCGCAGCGTTATTAGCTATTTCGAAGGACACGTATCGCGGCGACTCGGACTCGATCATCTCAACTACAAAAAAGACGCGCGGGGCGACCCTTTGCCAGCGACCGGCTTTGAATTAACTGCGCGCGAATGGGCGCGATTGGGCGAGCTCGTAGTTGGGAGCGGCAATTACCATGGTCGCCAAATTGTGCCGGCAAGTTTGTTGAGAGAAGCGTTTGCCGGTTCGCAGGCGAATCCCGCATACGGACTCACGTTGTGGTTGAATCAACAGTCGCCGAACGGACATGAAGCCGATATGGAACGACTGCTCGATTTGCCCTGGCAAAGCGCCGAATGGCAAAACGTGTCTTTTTGCAAAGATGCGCCGGCCGACATGGTCGTAGCCCTCGGCTCGCGCTACCAGCGCCTGTTCATCATTCCGTCATTGAAAGCGATCATCGTGCGGCAAGGTTCGGGCGGAAACTTCTCCGACGCGCAGTTTCTACGGTTGATGCTAGAAGGGATCCAGTGAGCTGCGCAGTTTGACTTGCTCGTTGGTCTGGCAACACGATCATCCGTTATGAACCAACGTTCAGAGGACGAACAGGCGCTCATCAAGATTCAGCACGAATGGGCTGAAGCGCGCATCAAAGGTGACGGTTCGTACACGCGCCGGCTTGAGGCGGAAGATTGCACAATTGTCTGGCCGAACGGCAGAATCGTAAGCAAAAGCGCCGACTTACAGACGATGACCGGCGACATCGTTTTTACCGAATTCAAAATCGACAATCTTCGGGTGCGTTTGTATGGCGACACCGGGATTGTTGTCGGCGAGGGGACGATCAAGGCGCGGAAAGCAACTCAAGATCTTCTCTACGGAAAATTCGTCTGGACCGATACATTTGTAAGACAAAGCGGCCAATGGAAGGTTGTCGCATCGCAAATAACTCCGTTCTTGGAAAAGTAATCGTCGTCCGTTATGCATAGTTGTTTATGAACAAATTTGCGCTTGGTTGTGGCGTCCTTGTAGCCATTCTGCTTTTCCTTGTCGTCGTTGCTGCGATCGCGATTGGCGGCAGTTACAATCGTCTCGTCCGCCTCCAACAAGCCGTCGATCAAAGCTGGGCGCAGGTGCAAAATGTCTATCAGCGGCGCGCGGATTTAATCCCGAATCTCGTGAACACAGTGTCGGGCGCGGCCAATTTCGAGAAATCGACACTCGTCGAAGTAACGAACGCGCGCGCCAGCGTCGGCCGTGTGCAGACGCAAATCGATCCGAACAAAGCGCCGACAGACGCGGCGCAGTTAGAGAAGTTTCAAGCGGCGCAGGGGGAACTAAGCAACGCACTGTCGCGGCTATTGGTCGTGGTAGAGCGCTACCCGGACTTGAAGGCCAACCAGAACTTTCTCAGTTTGCAGGCGCAATTGGAAGGAACCGAAAATCGAATCTCGGTCGAACGTGGCAACTTCAACAAAACGGTGCAGGACTACAACGTGGCGGTGCGCAGTTTTCCGACAAATTTGATAGCAGGGATGCTTGGTTTTCCGCCGAAACCATTCTTCGCTGCTCAACCGGGCGCAGAAAAGCCGCCGCCGGTGCAGTTCAATTTTAGCTCGCCCGCGCCAGCGGCGCCGGCAGCAACTGCGGCGCCGTAACTGATGTCGATCTTTGGTGGATCGGCTTCTCTGAAGACAATAGGAAAAATGATGCGGCGACGCCGCCTGGTTGAAGTATCGCGTTCGCAGAACGTGTTCCACCTTGTTGTGGCCGCGCTCGTATTTGCGTCCGCGATCACTGCGCGCGGGGCGGAAGTGATTCCACCGAAACCCGACCGTTACTTCAACGATTATGCTGGCGTCGTTTCGAAGGAAGCCGCTAACCGCTTTAATGAGCAGCTCGCACAATTCGAGCGGGAAACTTCCGATCAAGTCGTGGTCGCGGTTTTTCCAAAAATGCAGACCGATTCGGACATTGCGGACTACACTCAGCGCATCGCGCAGTCGTGGGGTGTCGGTCAAAAAGAGCGGCGCAACGGCGTCGTGTTTTTTGTGTTCGTCGAAGACCGCAAAGTGTTTATCCAGGTCGGTTACGGCTTGGAAGGCGCTTTGCCGGATGCGACTGCGTTCGATATCACGGAGCGCCACGTGAAGCCGCTGTTCCGAACCGGCACTTATGAGGCTGGCCTGGCCGCTGGAATCGATCTGATATGTAAAGCGATCCGGGGCGAGTACACGGGATCCGGAAAAACTGTGGCGGAACGACAGAGCGGAGGAGGGTTTTCCGGTCTCCTGCCATTCATTATCTTCATCATCGTTCTAATCGCTATTTCCCGCGTAATCCGGAGACTTGGCGGCTACAGCTACTCGTCGCGAAGAGGCGGCCCCGTCTTCATCCCGAGTGGGGGCGGCTGGTCTTCCGGAGGTGGCGGTGGCGGCGGAGGCGGCGGATTTAGCGGCGGCGGCGGCAGTTTCGGCGGAGGTGGCGCGGGATCGAGCTGGTGACAAAATGCGAACGCGAGAATTCCTAAGCAAACTCGAGCACGACCGGATTATTGAAGCCATCCGGGAAGCGGAATCCAGGACCTCGGGTGAGATCCGCGTTTTGATCCAGCGCGGCACGTTGAAGAGTGATCCTCTCGTTGCGGCGCAGAGGAAGTTTCACCGGCTCGGGATGCATAAGACGCGCGAACGCAATGCGGTGCTAATTTTCGTCGCGCCGCGCGCGCACAAGTTTGCAGTGGTTGGCGACCGCGCGATTCACGAGGTGTGCGGCGGGGAATTGTGGCGGCGAATTCTCGACGGAATGCGGACACATTTTCTAAACGAGAAGTTTAGCGACGCGCTCGTCGAAGCAGTTCACGGTGTCGGCAGCGCACTCGCCACTCATTTCCCGAAGACATTGAGCGACGAAAACGAATTGCCGGATAACGTCATCGAGCAGTGACGCTGCCAGAAACAGCCGCTTGCAAAACCGGCAGAATGGTCTTTATTCGGTGCTCCGCCGCGAGTTTTTGAAATTACGCCGTTGGTCCCTGGGTCTCCGTTGCTGGACGTGAGGCTACACTCGCCAGGGGGAACCCGGTGAAGGAATCGCAGATTTAAGATTGTAGATTTTCGATTGGTAAGAGAGTCGCCAACGCGACTTTCTCGTCGCAAATCGGCAATCGGTAATCTGAAATTAACATATGCCTATTCGTTACGGTCGTTTTGAAATGCCGAAAACTCTCACGAAAGACGAGAGCACGGCCACAGATACCTATGCAAAGTTCACAGCTGAGCCGTTCGAGGCCGGCTATGGTCACACCGTCGGGAACTCTCTCCGGCGTGTGCTGCTTTCCTCACTTGAAGGGGCTGCGATCACCGCTGTGAAAATTACCGGGGCGCAACATGAGTTCGCCACGTTGCCCGGGGTGGTCGAGGACGTGACCGACATCGTTCTCAATCTCAAGAAAGTGAAATTCAAACTGGACGGCCAAGACCACGAGCCAAAGAAGCTGTCGCTCAATGTAAATAAAGAAGGCGAAGTCACTGCCCGCGACATCCAGACCATTCAGGGGTTTGAAGTACTGAATCCGAAGCAGACGATCTGCACTCTGGATCGAAAGCACAAATTCGATGCCGAGCTAGAGGTGCGTGTCGGCCGCGGGTTTGCTACCGGAGAGGAAAACAAGCGCCCGGATCAACCGATCGGGCTGATTCCCATCGACTCGATCTTTTCACCGGTCACGCGAGTAAAATATGCGGTGGAAAACACTCGTGTTGGTCAGCGCACCGATTACGACAAACTCATTCTCGAAGTTTGGACGGATGGGCGCTTGAAGCCGGATGATGCGCTCCTCCAGGCATCCGCCATTTTGCGACACCACCTCGATGTATTCGTGCACTATGACGAAGAAGTGATTGAATTCGACCAGACGCCGGCCGGAGTTAGCGAAGAAAACATCAAGCTCAAGAAGCTGCTGAACATGAGCGTGAACGAGATCGAGCTGAGCGTGCGCGCGGCCAATTGCTTGAACAATGCAAACATCACGACTGTGGGTCAGCTTGCCCAAAAGACCGAGGCCGAAATGTTGAAGTATCGGAACTTCGGCAAGAAGTCGCTTAACGAGATCAAGGACAAACTGCAACAGCTCGGGTTGAGCCTTGGGATGAAGTTCGAGCCGGGGTTGATTGAGTTGCCCGTAAGCGGCGACGCCGCTGTGCCGAACGCTGCGGTCGCTGGCCAAGAGTAAACGGCTGTGCCAAAATCGCGTTTCGCCGGATATGAGACATCAAAAGAAGACGATTAAGCTGGGGCGCACCGCTGAACATCGCCGGGCGTTACTCGCCAACCAGGTCTGCGCTCTAATCCAACATCAAAGAATCCAGACAACTTTGGCCAAGGCGAAAGCGGTCCGTCCGCTCGCAGAAAGAATGGTGACACTCGGTAAGAATGGCTCCATTCACGCGCGTCGCACGGCCCTGGCTGTGCTGCGCCAAAAAGATGCCGTGAGAAAATTGTTCGACGATATCGCGCAACGCTCCGCCGAGCGGAACGGCGGTTACACGCGCATCGTCAAACTCGGTGCGCGCAAAAGCGATTCTGCGCGAATGGCGTTCATCGAGTGGGTGGACGCAGAGCAGGTCGTCGAAGAACAGCCTGCCAAAGAAAAGAAGAGCAAACGCAAGGAGCCGGAAGCGAAACCGCAGCAAAACGCGCCCGAAGCCGAGCAGCCCGAGCGAGAAGAGCCGAAGGCCGAAGCTGCTCCTGCGAAAGAAGAGAAATCCGTCGAGTCGCCAGCCGAAGAACCGAAGCCGAAAAAGCGACGATGGTTTTCCCGGAAGTCAGACCAGAGCTAAACCTGGATCGTACTGTACCGCTGTGAAACCGGCGGTGTTCGTGATTCTAGCCTGAGCGACTGCCGTCGCCGAGACGGCGCGATGTCAACGCTGCGGAAATTTAATAATTTCGAGAAACTCTCTCCAGTCTTTGTTCAGGGCCATGATTGAGAAGGTCCACAAAAAATCTTCGGACGTTCGTTGCCCGTCAGTTTTTCTAAAAATCGCGGTCGGCTTTCTCTGCCTCTCGGAAGCTGCGAAATTTCTTTCGCTTTCTCCATTGCCAAAGTATAGACTTAGCAGCGTCGCAATCCGCGCGAATTTAATCGCGATTCAATGACGCCGAGCCCGTATTTGTTCATTGTTACCTTTGTAGCCGTGGCATTGGTTTTTCCTTTGGTGCCGCTGGCCCTCGCCTGGTTGTGGCGGCGATTTTTCCAGCCGTCAAAGCCTGGTCCGGACAAGAGTTCCACGTACGAATGCGGGGTGGAATCGATTGGGGACGCGCAGATTCAGTTCCATGCGCAGTATTATCTGTATGCCATTATCTTTTTAATCTTCGACGTGGAAGCGGTGTTTCTCGTACCGTTTGCCGTAGCGTTTACTGGTCTGCCGGTCGGAGCGTTTATCGCGATTCTCGTTTTTCTTCTGCTTCTGATCGAGGGACTCGTCTGGGCGTGGGGCAAGGGGTGTCTGCAATGGCAGCGCTAGCGCGCTGGTTAAGAGACATAAAACCGTTACATTGTTGCAACGGATATTGTCCGTTGCGCCGTGGATCACGGTGTAACTATTATAACTGTCGTAAGTTTTTGCCGGGGGATCATGAGCCAAATCGACGAACAACTGCGGAGCGAACTGCAACGTCAGGGAGTCTGGGTGACGAAGATGCAGGATCTTTACAACTGGGGACGTCAGAACTCCATCTGGCCACTCCAATTTGGATTGGCTTGTTGCGCCATCGAAATGATAGCCACAGCGGCCTCGCGCTACGACATCGCGCGTTTCGGCGGCGAAGTTTTTCGACCGTCGCCGCGTCAGGCCGATCTCATGATTGTTGCTGGAACTGTCACCAAAAAAATGGCGCCGCAAATTGTGCGTCTTTACAACCAGATGGCCGACCCGAAATACGTGATCGCCATGGGTGCTTGCGCGATTTCAGGCGGACCGTTCAAACAGGGCTACAACGTACTCAAAGGGATCGACCGTTACATTCCGGTTGACGTTTACATTCCCGGATGCCCTCCACGCCCGGAAGCGCTCTTGCATGCGTTCATGGAACTGCAGCGCAAGATCGATAGCCAGAAACTCACCGGCGCTGATAAGGCGGAATTCCTGAAGCCGGAACAGCCAAGCGAGTTTCCCGTGCCGAAGTTTGGCAAACATGATCTGGAACCAACCGCGAATCCGGACGTGTTTCAACCAGCGACAATCGAGCGCAGCTAACCGTGGAATCTCTCGAGGAAATCAAATCCCGTGTCGAAGCCGCGGTGCCCGGTGCGAATGTCGAAATCGTGCAAAACGGCAGTCCATCCCATCAGCATTCGCTTTTGATCGATAACGAGCATGCCGTTGCGGTCGCAAGATTCTTGCGCGTCGATCCGGCTCTGTGCCTCGATTTTTGCTCTAACGTGACAGGGGTCGATTGGCTGGACCGCATCGTGAAGAAGACGACGAAAGTAAAAAAGCTCGTTGATGGCGCAGAAAAGGAAATCGTGGAAACGACCGAGGAGAAAATTCCTGGTTACCTTGAAGCGGTATATCACCTTTACTCGATCACGCACAAACACGGCCCTGTAATCGTTCGCATGCGAACGCGCGATCGCGCAGAGGGCGCACGGTTGCCATCATTGACGCCGATCTGGCGGAGCGCAGAGTTTCAAGAGCGCGAAATTTTCGATCTGTACGGCATCCGCTTCGAAGGCCATCCCGATTTGCGCCGCATCTTGATGTGGGACGAGTTCGAAGACCATCCAATGCGTAAAGACTACCACGAGCCGGACGATTACGAATGGGAGCCCACGCCGCACGACGAAGTTCTTGAAAAGGCGAAAGGCCATTACCCGCAGCGACCGGAATTGGATGGAGCGGAAAACATTTCAGCCACGGATTTACACGGATGAATGGAGCGAACGGGATGAGCGACGTAGAAGCCAAAGCCGCGCTGGGTAGTGGCGAGCGGGTCGGGAGACGAGCGAGTTTCAAACACGGATGAAGGAGATTCAGCTTTTGAGTTCGGAGTCAAAAATCCAAGTCTGTGTCGATCCGTGTTCATCTGTGGCTTCTTTAATTTCGTGAAATGAAATGAGCGCAACTGTTGAAACACTTGAAGCAATGGAGCGGCCACCAGTGCGCATGGCTTCGCGACTCCAAGGCGAATTGCTCGAAGTATCGATGGGACCGCAGCATCCGTCGACGCACGGGGTGTTCCGCATGAATGTGGCGCTCGAGGGCGAGGTCGTCCGCAAGCTCAAACCGGTCTTCGGTTATCTCCATCGCAATCACGAGAAAATTGGCGAGAACACGACTTATCTGGGCTCCATGCCTTATACGGATCGACTCGATTATTTTTGTTCGATGACCAACAACTGGGCGTACGCGCTCAGCGTGGAGAAACTGGCCGGAATCGAAGTGCCCGAGCGTGCAGAGTATCTGCGCCTTATTCTAGCCGAGCTGACGCGGTTGCAGAATCATGCGTCTCTACTGGGATTTTTGCTGAGCGACATGGGCGCGTGGGGCACGCCGCTCATGTACGCGTTTCGCGAGCGCGAGAAAATTCTCGATCTTTTCGAGTCGTTAGCCGGTTCGCGGATGATGTGCGACTACATGCGTTTCGGCGGCTGCCGCGTGGACGCGAGCGAGGAGTGGCTCGCTCGCGCGAAACAGATTGTTGATCGGTTCCCGAAGTTTCTCGACGAATTCGAGGAACTAATTCTCGGAAACGAAATCGTCATCGCGCGCACCCAGCATGTCGGCAAACTTTCGCCAGAACTTGCCGTCAACGCCGGCATCGCCGGCCCGATGTTGCGCGCCTGTGGCGTGAATTACGACATCCGCAAAGTGGACGGCTACGGGATTTATCCGCGTTTCAAATTCCGAATCCCGCTCGGCGAACACGGCGACACTTACGACCGCTTGATGATGCGCGCGCTGGAGATGCGCGAGAGCGTAGAAATTTTGAAACAGGCGCTCCCCCAAATTCCACCCGGCCCCATTGTGAATCCAAAAAGCAAGATACGCGCGTTTCGACCGCCGGCGGGCGAAGCGTATGGCCGCATTGAAGGGCCAAAGGGTGAGCTCGGGTTTTATCTGATCAGCGACGGCACCCCAAATCCCTACCGCTACCGCGTGAGACCCCCTAGTTTCATCAACCTCACCGTGCTCGAAGATATGTGCCTCGGTCACACCGTCGCCGACGTAATGGTAATCCTCGGCAGCGTCGATATTGTTATGGGAGAAGTGGATCGATGATTGGCACAGGCATACTCAAAGGAATGGCGGTTACGGCCCGGAACTTCGTCGGGAGTTATTTCGAGAAGGATCGCCTGATCACGGTGCAATATCCGGAGGAGCGGAGTCCGCTGCCGGAGAATTATCGTAATTTTCCGTTTCTCATTTATGACCGCGACGATCCGCATGCCGGCCTGCGATGCGTGGCGTGCAAGATTTGCGAGAAGGAATGTCCTCCGCAGTGCATCTATATCGTCAAGAGCGACGACAAAAAGCCCGATTACATGGGCAAACCGCAGTTTTACCCGAAGATCTTCGACATCGACATCTCGGTATGCATGAGCTGCCAGATTTGCGTCGAAGTGTGTCCATTCGAGGCCATCAAGATGGACAAGGATTTCGAGCTCAGTAAACGCGAGCGGTTCGATTCGCTGCTGTTCCGCAAAGAGCAGCTTTCCAAGTCGAACGAATATTATCACAAGATTCATCCAGTCGAAGCCGCGGCTGTAGATAAAAATCTGGCCGACGCGGTAGCTGCGGCTGAGGCGAAGAAGAAAGCTGCTGCCGAAGCAGCCGCAAAAGCCGCAGCAGCGAAAGCAGCCGCAGCGACGCCGGTATCACCATCCCAGAGCACATCAGTTGGATGATGGTTTCGGTCCGCTTGGGGATTGATCCCACTTGCGGCCTGGCAATCCCAAATCGAAACTCTACAATCGAAAATCCCTTGCCGGGGTGGCGGAATTGGCAGACGCGCCAGACTTAGGATTCTGAAATCGTCGATTTCAAAACGTACCTTTTCGTTTCAAAGAAACATTCGTTTTACGAAGGGAAAACGTGATTTTCAGTAACGAACAGCCGGTTTGCGATCCACGAGTAGAAACAGGCTCGTTCTAGCACAAATTCTAGCACAGACGCGCCAGATTTCCCTACATTTGGCCTCGAGTTTCGCGTTGGGAACCTGCTTTGTACTAGATTGTGCTAGAGTCGTTTTCCACGCTAGACGTCGCGATGTGAGTCTGGGGTTTTCGACTCTTTCAATATGAAAATGTCGCAATCGAAGGCGGCCTAAAAAGTCCATAGGATTTGACTACGTTGATATCGTCCGGCCCGATGCTTGGAGCAGAAACGAGCTGGCAGACACGGTCTTACAGGTACCGCCTCGCGTATTAGACTTAAGTCCTATGTAGAAAAGCCTCGACAGAGTTAGCACAATTTTGCAAGGATGTCCTCGATTACGTCACCCGACGTTTCAACGCATCTTCGGCCGAGCTGAGAAGCCCGAGGGCGCTGAACCTCGCTGAATCGCCGCTTAACGCGATCTCCAAGGCCAACTGGAACTCCGAACCGAGCTTGTGGGCGCCCCGTTGGACGAATTCCCACAGCACTAATGGCTCGCAGTTCCGCGCGGAACTGGATTGCAGTCAACAACTCAAGCGATACCAGCGTTTATGACCCTCGCACAGCTCCGAAATCTGGTCATTCAAGTGGCGATTGTGTGCGCGCCGGGGACGGACGTTTTAGCGGACTCGATCGAGGAATTACTCGCGGAAGCGAAGGGTTTCAGATTCTCGCGAATCGAGTGTCACTCGGAATTCAGCGTTAAGCCGAACGCGGTCGGCTTTGCCAACCCTGACGTAGTGGTGGCCACGCTCGGTTGTTTTCACGCAGCAAACACGGGTCTTTTCCTTGCCTCTCTCCAATGTGCTTTTCCACAACGATCAGTTGTAGTAACTACAACGCATCCGGATACGTTTGATTTCTTCCGAGTGCTCGAGATGGGAGCCTCGGATTTTCTACTGCCTCCAATGCGGCGCTCCGAATTATTACCGCGGTTGGTGCGCCAAGCGGAGGTCGCGTGGCGCGGGGACGCGCTCATCAAAAAGCTGAAGGAGGATATCGGGCTAAAACACATCGTTGGCGAGAGTCCCGCGTTCATTGATAAAGTCCGGTGCATACCACGATTCGCACGCTGCGATGCAACGGTAGTTATCTCCGGCGAATCCGGGACCGGAAAGGAAATCTTCGCCCGCGCGATTCATTATCTGAGTTCACGGGCCGCCCGACCGTTCGTTCCGGTTAACTGCGGTGCGCTTCCCGAGAACCTGGTAGAGAGTGAGATATTCGGTCACAAGCGCGGCGCGTTCACCGGCGCCGCATCGGATCAAAGAGGACTGATCCGCGAGGCCGAAGGCGGCACGCTGTTTTTAGATGAGATCGACTGCCTCACGCCGCAGGCCCAGGTGAAGCTACTTCGCTTCCTGCAAGACGGAGAATATCGCTCCGTTGGCTCCGAGCAGATTCGTCATGCAAACATCCGGGTGATTGCTGCAGCGAACGCCGATTTCAATCAGATTATGCGGTCAGGAAGATTTCGGGAGGACTTGTTTTATCGACTTAACGTCCTGTCGCTCACGCTTCCAGCGTTGCGCGAACGTCCGGGCGATATCCTCTTACTCACCCGCGACTTTCTCGAGAAGCAGGCCGCGATCACGGAGACTCGACCGAAAAATCTCTCGCTCGCAGCGCTCAACGGTCTGCTGAGTCATTCCTGGCCGGGTAATGTACGCGAACTCCAGAACGTGCTCCTGCGCGTCATCGCATTATCCGACCGCGACCAGATTGATCTTTCGGATCTAAACCTACCCGAGGACGGACCTGCTGCGGAAGACCAGTCATTTCGAACAATGAAATCGCGTGCTGTTTGGCGGTTTGAGCACGACTTCCTCACGACGGTCCTACGTGCGCACCAGGGGAACATCACTCGCGCCGCACTCGCAGTGAAAAAGAACCGTCGGGCGTTCTGGGAGCTTTTGCGCAAACACGATCTGCTGGCCGACGTCCGCCGCTCTTGAAATGCGGGCACGAATGACGAGTGCATTGGAGGGTTGGCCGACATCTCGCCAGAGCTGTTCCGATGTGTCGAACGACTTTCGAAGCATGGACAAAATTGTCCTCGCCTGGCGCGCGCAGGATTTGTCCTAATCCCGCAGCTGAACACTTGCATAAGGTAGGACAAAACTGTCCTCCTTCCTGGTGATTGCAGTGTGTGAATTCATTCTGAGTGCGCAGCGAAATTGGATGGCCTAGGTCCGTTGCCTCCCAGCGAAACCTTCAAGGATCTGCATGGTGAAAGGGCAAAATTAGGTTTTCGTGGGCGCAACTGAAGTTGCCAGGCACGGTGCTTGCTAAACCAAGCGATGACTTGCTCGAATGTGTGCTTACAGATCCGCGACTTCCGTCACCGGCGCCGGAGATTCTCGATTATCTGCGTCGACAGCCCGGGGCACAGGACACGATCGACGGCATTCTTCATTGGTGGGTACTCGACTCCTGCATTCGGAAATGGGAGCCGAAGATCGCCAAGAGTGTCGCGGGACTCGTCGAACGAGGTTTTCTGGAAAAAAAGCCGTCTCCAGACGGCAAAGTGTTTTATCACGTTTCTCACCGTTATCTCTCCGCTCTTCAGCAATTGCCACCACGAAACTCCGGTTCTGATGCAATCCTTTAAACTCTCCAACTAAGAAAGGACAATCATGCCTGCCACACTGACCTATCGAGGAGTTCATGTCGAAGAGATTCCGAGCGGCATTCGCCTATGCAGCAAGATTCACAACATCGTCAACCCAGCTAGGCAAGAAGGAGAAACATTATGGCCAAGATTATCGTGAGCGGCAGTATCGTGATTCCCAACGGACCCCAGTTTGCCTTTAATCGAACACTTGATGTCGACGCTTATGAGGAGATTGACGTCGCCGTCGCTTCCGGTGCGGTCGACAAGGAAGTAGATCTACCCGTCAGTAACAAACCGGTACAACTCATCGCCATTATGTCGGATTGGTACGGCGACGACCTCACATACAAAATCAATACCGGTGCGACTATTTATAAGCTTAACCAACCGCTCCTGCTCTTCGGCGAAGACGCCGTTACCTTGTTTAGTAACGCACCGGCGAAGCTGTTGTTCACCCTGGCAGCAACGGCCAAGGATTCAAAGATACAAATTCTCATCGGATCCCACGCAACTCCTTAAACTAAAGCAAATTCGAAACTCTTATGCCAGCGACTCTCACTTATCCCGGCGTTTATATTGAAGAAATTCCCAGCGGCGTTCATACGATCACTGGCGTCGCTACCTCCATCGCGGCTTTTGTCGGGTGGGCACCCAAAGGACCGACCGACCGCGCCATGCTCGTGCTGAGCTGGGCGGACTACGAGCAGCAGTTCGGCGGGCTTGATTCGCGAAGCATCCTCGGCTTTTCGGTCAATCAATTTTTTACCAACGGCGGAACGCAGGCCTACATCGTACGGCTCGCCGACAGCACCACAGCAAAAACAGCACAGGTCACGCTTGGCGGGATTCTTCAGTTGACCGGGACCAGCGCCGGAGCCTGGGCGAACGCGTATTGCATTCAGATCAAGAACCGCACCGATGCCTCCAATCCGATCGATACGAATCGCTTTCGCCTGACCGTGGCAGAGGTGAAACCCGACGGCACAGAAGTTCCGGTAGAGAGTTACGAAAATCTGTCGATGACCAAGGGCGACCCGCGGTTCGTCGAAGCCGCCGTCAACGATGTCTCTGCAATCATCACCGCCAAGTCGCTGGCCGCAGGTCCGCCGCCGCCCAATGACACCCCGACGCCGTCACCACTGCTGAAGGCGGACACCGTCGGTGATGACGGAACGGTTCTTGTGCCTTCCATGCTAACTTTTGAGACAGCGCTCAACGTCGGCGGAACAGCGGGGGTGCACCTGCTTGATCGCGTCGATCTGTTCAATCTTCTTTGCGTGCCGGGCGAAACCACTGGCACGGTATTGGCCTCGCTCGAAACGTATTGTCGCGGACATCGCGCGTTTCTAATTGCCGATTCAGGACAATTCGACACAGTCACGACGGTGCAGACGGTGCTGGCGAACATCACCGGAGACGACGCGATCAACGCAGCGTTCTATTATCCGTGGATCAAAGCACCAAATCCGTTGAAGCAAAATGCCATCGACGAGTTTCCTCCTTGCGGCTACGTAGCGGGGCTCTACGCGAAAACTGACGCCAACCGTGGCGTATGGAAAGCGCCGGCGGGGACGGAAGCGAGCCTCTCTGGCGTCACCGGCGTGAAGGTCGTGTTGACTGACGGAGAGAACGGCGTCCTGAATCCACTCGCCGTCAATTGCATTCGTACTTTTCCCGTGTATGGCACCGTCATTTGGGGCGCGCGGTCGCTCCGCGGCAACGATGAAGTGGGTTCGGAGTGGAAATACATTCCCGTGCGCCGCATGGCTTTGTTCCTGGAAGAGAGTTTGTATCGCGGCACGAAATGGGTCGTGTTCGAGCCGAATGACGAGCCGCTTTGGTCGCAGATTCGACTCAACGTTGGGTCCTTCATGCACGATCTGTTTCGCCAGGGCGCGTTCCAGGGCAAGACGCCGCAGCAAGCCTACTTCGTCAAATGCGACAGCGAGACGACGACCCAGAGCGACATCGATCACGGCATCGTGAACATTCTCGTCGGTTTCGCACCGCTCAAGCCAGCTGAGTTTGTCGTCATCCAGATTCAGCAAATCGCCGGGCAACTCGCCACGTAACTCCTTCTCTCAACTCTCAACCATCAACTCTCAACTTTCCTAACCCATGGCTCAATTCACCGTTAATCCCAGCCGCTTCGATCCCTACAAAAACTTCAAATTCCGCGTTAAATGGGATGGCCGCTACGTAGCGGGCGTCAGCAAAGTCAGCGGCGGACTCAAGCGCACGACCGAAGTTGTTAAACACCGCGAAGGCGGCGATCCCAGCAGCAGCCGCAAATCGCCCGGTCGCACCGAGTACGAGGCGATCACTCTCGAACGCGGCGTCACACACGACACCGAATTCGAGAAATGGGCCAACAAGGTGTGGAACTTCGGCAGCGGCCTTGGCGCGGAGGTTTCGTTGAAGGATTTCCGCAAGGACCTCATCCTTGAGATGTATAACGAAGCGGGCCAGGTCGCGCTCGCTTATAAAATTTATCGCGCCTGGGTGAGTGAATATCAGGCGTTGCCCGATCTCGATGCCAACGCCAATGCCGTCGCCATTCAACATATCAAACTGGAAAACGAAGGCTGGGAACGCGATCAAGCCGTGCCCGAGCCGAGCGAACCGACTTTTACGAACCCGGCAAGTTGAGTTGAGCCGCCATGCATGCGTTCTCGGCCACGGAACTGTTGAGTGCCTGGGAATGCGGGAGCAGCCAGAACCCGTTGCAGCGCGCGCTTACCATGCTGGCCGTCGCTTCTCCGGGCGCTTCATTGGATTCACTCGCCAGTCTGACCATTGGCCAGCGCGACGCGCGGTTGTTGGCGCTGCGGGAACTGACGTTTGGGTCCAAAGTCACTGGCGTCACCGAGTGTCCAGCGTGCGGAGAAACAATCGAGCTGAGCTTCAAGTTATCAGATTTTGGTCCCCTGACAGAAACTGAGTCGCCCGCCGAGGTTGCTGTCCAATCGAATGATTGCGAGGTGCGCTTTCGTTTGCCGACCAGCGCCGACCTGCTCGCCGTCAACAGCCCCGAGCAACTTCTTGAACGCTGCCTGCTGAGTGGCGGCGACCGCCTGACGGAAAATCTTCGTGCCGCTGTTGGCGAGAGAATGTCGGGCGCCGACCCAATGGCGGACATTCATTTCGCGCTGAATTGTCCAAGCTGTGAGCACAAGTGGGAAGCGCCATTTGATATTGTCGCGTTTTTTTGGCGCGAGATCAGCGCCGCCGCCCGGCGGTTGCTGCGTGAAGTTCACACCCTGGCGTCCGCTTATGGCTGGACGGAAACCGCAATCCTCTCGCTCAGCCCGGCGCGCCGGCACGCTTATCTGGAGATGGCGAACGGATGAGTGGTTTTCTTTCCAATCTGGTCGCTCGCAGCTTCACGGATGCACCCGTGATTCAACCACGCTCGCCGTCGGTGTTTGAAACCGCGGGGAACGAATTTCTTGTTGAGCCACAATCTCCAACGTCCACGATTGCTGCGCCTGAAACGGTCGCGCCAGCAAACGGGTCTGCACCTCCACTCGTTTCGAAACCGTCCCTCATTCCAGAGCTTGTCACATTAAAGTCAATCCCGGACGTATCCGATGCGCCCGCGGAAGAATCTCTGCGTAAGCCGGACCCGCCCCCGCACGCGTTAGACGCGCGTGCGGAAGAATCAGTGCCCCAGTCAGACGCGCCCTCGGCCCAAAACGCGCCACTAATCGCCCGGATTCCTCATCCGAGCATACAGGCGGCCGACGTGAGAAAGCTCGAGGTCGAAACCAAGAGAATTGGCGTGCCGGTGAATTCCTTTCGCGACGGAAAAGAGGACCCAGGTGAGAAAAAGCGCGCGACGGAGGCGATTTCTAAATCGCCCTCGATTCAAATCCGGCGTCGAAAAGATTTTTCAACAGTCGAACAACGCACTGAAACATCAGCGCCAATAATTCGCGTCACGATCGGCCGCATTGAAGTCCGCGCGATTCATCCGCCGGCGCCCGCGCCGAAACCGGCGAGGCCAGGGGCGCCGAAACTTTCGCTCGATGAATATTTAAGAGGACGTAAGCGATGAGCGACGCGCTGGCTATCGCTGCGGTCACTGGATTGTTGCGGGATCTGCTCACCGGCGTGATGACCAACCCGGATCTAAATCTTTCCACGATCGTCGGCTCGACAGTGGGGGTGAGCGCGCTGCCACCCGACCTCATTAAGAGCGAGACAAACGGGATCAATCAGCTCAACCTTTTCCTGTATCAAGTGCAGCCGAATCAGGGCTGGCGCAACGCGGACTATGCATCACGCGACACGCGTGGCAACCGGGTCACCAATCCACCGCTCGGACTTGATTTGTATTATTTGCTCACGGCGTACGCCGGCGCGGACATGCACGCGGAGGTCTTGCTGGGCTATGCGATGCAATACCTGCACGAATTAGGCGTGGTGACGCGCGACATGATTCGCAATCAATTCAACACATGGAGTAGCAGCAGTGACCCGCTGCTCAACGCGCTGCCCGGTTCCAGGCTCGCCGACCAAATCGAACAAATAAAAATTTCGCCGTATGCAATGAACACGGAAGAGCTGTCCAAACTGTGGACGGCGACGCAAGCACACTATCGCCCGACCGCCGCATATCATGTTTCCGTCGTATTAATTGAGAATCGGTATCCAACGCGGGCCGCCCTGCCTGTGCTCCAGCGTGGCGCAGGCGATTTCGGCGTTGCGGTGCAGCCCAATCTCTTGCCGCCATTACCGACTATCGAATCACTGGAACCGCCGAATCAGCAAACGGCGATCCGCATGGGCGAAACGCTCACCATCCATGGATTCAATCTGACCGGCGCGTCACTCAACGTCCAATTCATCCACGCACGCACCCCAAACGCATTGACTTTGCCTGTCGCCACGGCAACCCCGGCGGAATGGACCGTCGACATCTCTCCGGTCAATCCCGACGATTGGGAAATTGGAATCTACCGGGTCGCGGGCGTTATCGGTTCGGGAGCAACGCAGGTAACGACGAACGAATTGCCGCTCGCGCTTGCTCCGCGCATCGTCAACATCAATGCGACTAAGGCCGCCGGCACTGTGACCCTCACCGTGCAGTGCAGTCCAAAAGTTTGGCAGGAGCAGGAGGTGTCGCTGATCCTCGGCGACCGCGCGATTGTCGCCGAGCCGATCACGATCGCCAAGACCGACACGCTCACTTTCAAATCGAGCGATTTGTCCAGCGGCACGCAGTGGGCGCGGCTGCGAGTGGAAGGAATTGACAGCATCTTGATTGATCGCACCAAGACACCGCCGATTTTCGATCCAACACAACAGGTGACGATTCCATGAATGACGACGCGCTGTGGCTCAAAGCGAATCAGCGACATTTGATGCGCGCGATTGGACGGGTGGGCGCGTTGTTGGAAGGACGCGGTGCGACTGAACCCGCGGCCGAAGGTAGGGCCGGCAGCTCGCAGCTCGGGCGCCGTGGCATGCCCGACGAAGACGAAGCGCATCCCGCGACTGAGAGATGCCCAACCGCGCCGTCGCCCGCGCTCGACACGCTTTGTGCCACCTTTGGCCTGTCGCCTTTCGAGCGCGACATTCTGCTGCTCTGCGCCGGCGTCGAATTGGACTCTAAATTCGCGTCATTGTGTGCCACAGCGCAAGGCGACACGACGCGAGCATATCCAACCTTCAGTCTCGCGCTCGGGGCATTGCCCGATCCGCACTGGAGCGCGCTCGCACCGAATGCGCCGCTACGTTGGTGGCGGCTCATCGAAATCAGCAACGGGAATGCATTGACGACCAGTCCGCTGCGGATTGACGAACGCATACTGCATTACCTCACCGGTATCTGGCATCTCGACGATCGGCTGGCGGGTCTGGTCGAGCCGGTACGCATCGCAGACGAGTTAGCGCCATCACAGCGCGTTCTTGCCGAGGGCGTGATGCAAACCTGGTCGAATCGCCAAAACATTTCCGAACTTCCCGTGGTGCAACTATGTGGCGACGAATTCGCGGCGAAACGCGCGATTGCTGCCGCTGCATGCACGTCGCTTGGTTTGAACCTTTACCAAATTTCGGCGGCATTGCTGCCGCAGGACGCGCGCGAAATGGACGCGCTGATTCGCTTGTGGCAGCGTGAAGCGGCGTTGAACACAAGCGCGCTATTGATCGAGGCACATGATCTGAACAGTACAGATGCCTCGCATACGAATGCTGTAACCCGGCTGATCGATCGCCTCACTGCGCCTTTGCTGTTAAGCGCGCGCGCGCGTTGGAAGAATGCAAGTCGTTTGATGGTGACTGTCGACGTTTCCAAGCCGACCACTGACGAACAGCACGCGCTGTGGGGAAATGTGCTCGGTGCTCGCGCCGCTTCCTTGAATGGAAAACTGGATGCGCTGGTCTCGCAGTTTGACCTCAGCGCATCGAGCATCCGGGCCGCTGCGATGAACGGCCAATCGGACGAACGTTCGCCTGAGTGGACGACGCTTTGGGATGCCTGCCGGATGCAGACGCGTCCGGGATTGGACGACTTGGGGCAGCGCATTCCGCCGCTCGCAACCTGGGAGCAATTTGTGCTGCCTGATGCGCAGCGCGCGATCTTACGGGAAATCGCCGCGCACGTGCGCCAGCGCTACCATGTGTACGAGACGTGGGGCTTTGCGAGTAAAAGCGCGCGCGGTCTGGGGATTAGCGCGCTGTTCGCTGGCGCGAGCGGCACGGGCAAGACCATGGCCGCCGAAGTGCTCGCCAACGAACTACGTCTGGATCTATACCGAATCGATCTCAGCCAGGTCGTCAGCAAGTACATCGGCGAAACGGAAAAAAATCTGCGGCGCGTGTTCGACGCAGCCGAGGAAGGCGGCGCGATTTTGTTATTCGACGAAGCCGACGCACTATTCGGCAAACGCAGCGAGGTCAAGGACAGCCACGATCGTTACGCCAACATCGAGATCAGTTATCTGCTGCAGCGGATGGAAGCGTATCGCGGCCTCGCAATTCTCACTACCAACATGAAGGAAGCGATCGACAGCGCGTTTCTGCGACGGATTCGCTTCATTGTGCAGTTTCCATTCCCCGATCTCGCCGCGCGCGAAGAAATCTGGCGGGGCATCTTTCCCGCGCAGACGCCGACTGAAAAATTGGCGCTCCACAAACTGGCGCGGCTCAACGTTGCGGGCGGCAACATCCGCAACATCGCGCTAAACGCCGCGTTCCTCGCGGCCGACGCGAACGAGCCGGTGCGAATGAATCACCTGTTGCGCGCCGCGCGCACCGAGTACGCCAAGATCGAAAAACCGCTCACCGAAGCCGAAATCGGAGGCTGGCAGTGAATTCCCAGATGTCAGACGTCAGAAGTCAGAGGTCAGAGCTCAACTCCGTAAAGGGGCGTGGCCCCAACGGGGCTTTACGCCCTCAACCCTCGATCGAGCTGCACATCGAGGAACTCGTTCTGCATGGGTTCGCGCCAGGTGACCGCTATGCGACTAGCGACGTGGTAGAGAGCGAGCTAGCGCGGCTATTTAGTGAACGCGGCATTCCGATGTCGCTGCGTAGCGAAAGCGCGACGGACGAAATTAGAGACAAAACTTTCAATACAGCTCACAACACGAGGCCGCGCACGATCGGCCGTCAAATCGCGCAGGCGGTTTACCAGGGATTCGGCAAATGAACTCGTGCGTTCTAGCCCAAACAAAACCGTCGGCGACGTCGGCTCCGCCGGTGCCCAGCAATCTATTGCAACGCAAATGCGCCTGCGGCGGAACGCCAGGACTGACCGGCGAATGCGAGGAGTGCCGCGGGAAGCGCGAGTCCGGAATGCTGCAACGCAAGGTCGCTCAACCATCAACTCTCTACGATCAACGTTCCGAAGTTCCTCCCATCGTCCACGAAGTTCTTCGCTCTCCGGGCCAGGCGCTCGATCCAGCAACACGCGCCTTCATGGAGCCGCGCTTTGGTCACGGCTTCAGCCAGGTGCGGGTACATGCAGATGCGCGCGCGGCCGAATCCGCGCAGCAGATCAACGCGAAGGCCTATACCGTAGGACAACACATAGCCTTTGCCTCTAACCGCTACAAGCCAGAGAGTGAGAGTGGCCGACATCTGCTTGCGCATGAGCTGACTCATACCATCCAACAAAGGGGGGCCAAGCCCGGGAAGAGACAGATCGTCAGCAGCCCCAGAGACGTCCTCGAGTTGGAGGCGAGACGAAACGAGAGAGGTAACACGAGACCGCAATCATTCGCAACAACCGAATTCACGCTTATTCAGCGTGACCCATTGGTCGATCAGGATGTACTGAGCAGCATGGCGTACCGCTTCGAGGCACTGTCGCCTCTCCAATCGAACGATCCAATATGGTTAAAACTGAACGGCATGTGGATGAAGAGTCTCCTGCAAACCCTTGAAGCTCTCGAGCCATATCAACTGGGCATCTTGGATCGGCATGTTAATGAAGCGCTCGGCATCGCTAACAATCGTCTGCGCGTAGCCATCGATGCTGTTAAGACGAAAAAGACCAGCTCTGTTTCTGGCGTAATTGACCCCATTGTACCTGAATCGCTTGGACTCCATTCCTCCCGATCAAAGACCCGACATAGTAGAATTTCTGACTGGCTCTAAGAACATTTCGCAAGCCGTTGCAGCCTCCAAGGAAAGAGAACGCTCGCTGAGTAATTGGGGCTCCGCTCTTCGAACTGCGCAAGCTTCGATAAGAAGACCACGAACGCAGCAGAAGCCCTCCGATGATCTTGCCTCGTTTCTCAAATTTTTGCCGCCTCCTAGAACGCCATTTGAGGCCTCTGCATTCAGGAAAGTGTGGTACTTTCAGCATTTTGGTCATCCGGAGCGATTCAGAATCATTTGGCACGAAGGCAAAATAATCGGTTTCTTTTCTAACGAGGGATCCGGCGGCTTGTGGGTTTACGACCCTGGGGGCAAAAGCAGAATTGTAGGCGAAATGCCACTCGAAACACCGTTGCTCGACCCGATAGATTTCATCCCGGTCGAGATGGTCGCGTCGCTGGCAGCCAAGTGGGCCTCCGTAGTTGGGAGGGAGGTCTTAACAAAGGTCGCAACCCGTGCCGCTACCGAGGAGTTGGCGGCTGAAGCGACGGAGATCACGGCCAAACGTGCCGCTAGGGAGGCCACCGAGGTGGAGACTAAGCGTGTCACGGGCGGAGCAACCGAAGAGATCTCGGAGGATGTTGGGAGCGCTGCAAAGGATATCAAGCCCCCCGAGCAAAAACTCCCACCGTCTGGCACGTCGGCGGCGGACAAAGGCCTGGCGGCAGGGCTCACAACAGAAAAGGCGGCGGCGGCAAAAGCTGTCATTGGGGACATGAAAGCGGGCGACGGAACGCTAGCCAAAATATGGGACAGCGTTGCGAATCCAGGCGAAAAAGCGAAGCTGACTCGGTCCAATAGCCGCCGCCTCTTCAATAACCAGCGCAAGCGGTTTTGGAATGCCGTTTTCGACGATCCCAAGGCCAAAGGGATGTTCGAGAAGATGGGAGCCAAATTTCCAAAGCGCGGAAACGCCCCGGTACTCAAACTGCCCAGCGGAGAAGAGCTGCAGATGACGATCGATCACGTCATCGAGCGGCAGACCAATCCCGCGAAGGCCCTTGATTCTTCAAATCTGCGCATTTCTCCGCGGAGAGAAAACACGGTGGTGTTGCGCCAGCTTCACGATCAGGATCCGTTTCAGAATCCGGCTCGACACGGATGGCAGCCATTTCCGTAATGAGGTCTGAATCCGGGGGTCAAATCTCAACATTTAACATGTCGTACCGCGACAAACCAATTTGCAGCCACCAGTTAACAGGTAATGGGCTCTTATGAACAAAGTCATCTTCCCTCTGACTTCGCAGATGCAAAGGCTCGGCAGTAGCGATGACATGAGCGCGTTCGCTAGATCACTGAAATTGCTCAGACGCGGCATCGCCCTGCCACTTACGATAGGTCGGCAAATCGCGCAAACGATCTACAAGGGATTCAGCCGATGAACATCCGCGTTATCGCCCAAGCAAAAGCGAAGGCGACATCGGTCCCGCCGGTGCACAGTAATTTATTACAACGCAAATGCGCCTGCGGGGGCACACCCGGTCCGACGGGAGAATGCGAAGAGTGCCGCAAGAAACGGCTGCAACGCAAGGTCGCTCAACCATCAATTCTCACCCCTCAACATTCCCAAGTTCTTCCCGTTGTACACGAAGTGTTGCGCTCCCCCGGAAAGCCGCTCGACCGAGAGACGCGCGCCTTCATGGAACCGCGCTTCGGGCACGACTTCAGCCATGTTCGTGTGCACACCGACGATAAGGCAGCAGAATCGGCGCGAGCCGTAAGTGCTCTGGCTTATGCGGTTGGCCGTGACTTGGTCTTTGCACATGGGCACTACGCACCAGGGACAAAGGAAGGGCGCCGGCTGCTGGCGCACGAGCTAGCACACGTCACGCAGCAGGACACGTCCGATCAACCGAGAGACCTGCAGGTCGACACTGGAGGAGAGCGGGAAGCCGAGGCAGTTGCCGACTCCGCTTTGTCGCCGAGGTTTTCCGTACGCGGTTGTGCTTTCCGGCTACGACAAAACGCGTTGGCCCGCCAGGAAGCTGGTGTTGAGCGCTCACAGGAGCTTCACTTTATGCACGTTTTGCATGGAGCTGCGGAACCTCAATTCGAGGCCAGACCTGAGTGCTTGAAGTCGTTTACTGTATTCCCTGGGCATCCTGTTTTTAACCGAGTCGACACCCGGCACTGTGGCTTCGAAGCTCCTTTCGAAGTCCAGGCAGATTTTGACCCACGGTGCAAGTGTTCAGAACTGGAATACCGACAATTTATCCGTGGACATGTAATTCGCGACCCGGATCGTAAGCCGGAACACAGAGAGATCGACTTATTTCCGGACTTGCCACTCGGTTTGCTCCTCTCAGAGGTCTACCAAGAAGACGGCAACACAAAGATGACGCCCGTGCACTATGGGCATCGAGACGAACCGGCAGGCAGCAGTCCAAAGGCCAAGAGTCAGGTACATCGACACGCGGGGGAGGATAGACCAAAAACAGGGTTGCCACTTTGAAGGCTCCGACACTCCTTGGGCAGTCTTTGATAGTGCCACCGGGGACGTTTGGGAGATTGAGTTGAATTTTTACGGTGAAATCCAGCGGAATCACAAACCGATTCAGCGGCGATATTGGACACCGATCAAGGGCAGATTTGTCGCGCCCCCTTAGTCGAAGTACCGAGGACAGACAACAGCCAGCAGAGCATGATATGGGATGAGCAGATTCACTAATTCACCACGCCTGTTGAAGGCTGGTTTCGTGTTAATCGTTCCGGACACGGTTGCAGTGCAGCGGATCATCGCGCTGCAATACAATCCCGATTCGCTCAGTCGCACGTTGGAGCCCTTTCGATCATGAGCGCGTTTCCAAATTCACCCCGCCTAGTGAAAGGCGGTGTCGTCCTGGTCGATCCGGATTCCGGAGCGGTACAAAAGATCATCGTGCTGCAATACAACCCCGACACGCTCACGCGCACGTTGCAGCCGCAGGCGGTCAAGGAAGGCGGGGACCGATCGGAGGCGTTGCGCCTCACAGGTCCGCCGGTCGAGACGATTAAGCTCGACGCGGAAATTGACGCGACGGATCAGCTCGAAGCCGCGGACGCGCAGGCGACGCAGTTGGGAATTCATCCGTTGCTCGCTTCGCTGGAAATGATCGTTTATCCGCCAAGCGCTCAATTACAGATGAACAACGCGCTGGCGCAGGTCGGCACCATTGAAATTGTGTCCGTGGAATCGCCGCTCACCCTCTTCGTCTGGAGCCGCAGCCGCGTCCTCCCTGTGCGGCTCACGGAATTCAGTATCACCGAGGAAGCATTCGACCCGGCGCTGAATCCGATCCGCGCCAAGGTGAGTTTTGGGATGCGCGTGCTGAATGTGAACGATCTCGGGTTCAACGTGAAAGGCGGCAGCCTGTTCATGGCGTATCAGCAGCAAAAAGAAAAACTGGCGGCGCAAAGCGCAGGCGGCGCGTTGAACGCGCTCGGGATCGGAGGAATTCCATGAAAGGAAATTCGAATAGCGAAACCGGAAATCCGAAGCGAATTCCAATGCTCCAAGTTTCAAAGTTCGAATTTCGCGGCTTTTTCGGCTTGAGCCCTTGCCGTGCAGATTTCAAAAACCGGATCTCGGGCTTCGGAGTTTGTCTCGGATTTCGGCATTCGGATTTCGGATTTTTTCACGTCTTATGAGCGATCCATTGCAAGCCCTACTGCAGGGCCCGGCGAAACCAAATCAGTTTCCGCCGAATAGCCGTTACGCCGGCATTGATACAGGCCAGCTCACGACGGTAGATGGAAAAACAATCGTCTATCTGCGCCGCCGTTTCGTGCCGCCGCCGGAACGGTTCGCGTTGCTTCAGGAATACACCGTGGTCCAAGGCGACAGGCTCGACAATATCGCGGCCAAATTCGTGGGCGATCCGGAACGCTTCTGGCAAATCTGCGACGCGAACGCAGCGATGCGTCCGGAAGAATTGACCGATATCGTCGGACGCACTTTGCGCATCACCTTGCCTGAAGGAATTCCAGGGCAATAAACAAATGCTTAAAGGAATTTATCTCACATTGCTCGTCGGGCCCAACGTGCCGGTGCCGGTACCGCAACCGGTCGTGGACGCGTTGACGAACGTTCAGGTCACGAGCGCTGCCGGAGAGCGCAGCGGTTTTCAGTTGACGTTTACTTTCAACAATCGCTCGCCGTTGCATCCACTGTTCCTCCTGGGCACGGTTCAGATGCCCAAATTGCGCGTGATCCTGGTTTTGACCGTCAGCGGCATTCCCGACGTGCTCATGGACGGCGTTGCCGGCAACAGTGAATTGTCCCCCGGGAATCAGCCGGGACAATCCACGCTCACGATTTCCGGTAAAGACCTGAGTGTGCTGATGGATTTGGAGAATCACGACGGCGTGCAATTTCCCAACATGGCGCCCGAAGCGCGGGTGGAGCAGATACTGGGTGGCTATGCCGACCTGGGGATTGTGCCGGAGATCATCGCCAGTCCTTACACAGAGGCGCCTGGTGCGACAGACAAAGTTCCCTCGCAACAGGGCACTGATTTCGCCTATATCACTCAGTTGGCCGGGGAGGTGGGCCACGTGTTTTACATCCAACCCGGACCCGCGCCTGGCTTGAACACGGCGTACTGGGGACCGGATGTTAAGATCGGCGTTCCACAGCCGGCTCTGAACGTGGACATGGATGCCTATACGAATGTCGAGTCGCTTAACTTCAATCTGAACACGCAGGAAAAAACATTGCCGATTGTTTTCGTAAAGGTTCCCCAAAAAAAAGAGTTCATGGAACTTCCCGTTCCGGATTTCAGCGCGATCAACCCGCCGCTTGGAGCGATTTCCCTGCAACCGCAGCGAACCGAGAGGCTTGAAGACACGATGCAGCTTACAACCAACCAAGCGCTGGGACGCGCCTTTGCGTTGGCCTCTCGAACCGCGGATGGGGTCCGCGGTTCAGGCACGCTGGACGTTGTGCGTTACGGGCAATTGCTCAAAGCGCGGCAGCTTGTCGGCGTACGCGGCGCGAGCCTGGCATTTGATGGAGTCTACTACGTCAACAGTGTGACCACCACGATGAAGAAGGGCGAACTAAAGCAAAATTTTAGTCTGGTGCGCAATGGCATCGTCTCCCTCACACCCACCGTGCCACCATGAACGACGAGAAGCGCAGGAGATACCAGGGCAAATACCGTGGCATCGTAACGGACAACCGGGATCCGCAGCGCAAAGGCCGGGTCCAGGCGCGCGTGCCGAGTTTGAGGGGCGACAGCGAAACCACTTGGGCGTTGCCGTGCATGCCCTATGCCGGCGACCAGGTGGGATGGTTCATGATACCTCCTATTAGCGCGTCGGTGTGGATCGAATTCGAAAATGGCGACTGGGATAGTCCTGTCTGGAGTGGTTGTTTCTGGGATGACGAAGATGATCCGCCGGCGTCAGACCCCGACACGAAAATGATCAAGACCGACGGCGTTACGATCACGATAGACGACAGCCAAAGCTCCGGCGCCATCACCATCGAGACAAGCGACCGATTAAAGATCGTGATGGACAGCAACGGAATTGAAATCAACAACGGCCAGGGCGCGAGTCTGAAACTGTCTGGCCCGAGCGTGAAGGTCAACGATGACGCATTGGAGGTGACGTGATGCCCGGTTATCTGCTTCATCAAGGCGCCACGGTGATATGCGCGCACGGCGGACAAGCGCAACCGACTACGCCGAATCCGCGCGTACTCGTTAGCGGACAGCCGGTCACGACGCAAGCGCCGCCGTACGTGGTTGCAGGTTGTCCGTTTGTTCCGCCTGTTGGCAACGGGCCATGTGTCACCGCGCAATGGGTGGTCGCCGCCACGCGCGTGCTCGCCGGCGGTCAACCCGTATTGACGCAGACCAGCATGGCGATCTGCGCACCTACTGGCACGCCGCTCAACGTAATCGTTACGCAAACACGAGTCACCGCCACATGAGCCAGGTTGATTATCCTTTCAGCTTCGACAATCGCGGCCGGACTTCGGACACGACAGCGGACGATCACATTCGCGATTTGATCGAGCAGGTGTTGTTTACATCGCCGGGCGAACGCGTGAATCGCCCGACGTTCGGCTGCGGTTTGAATCAACTCGTCTTTGCTCCGAACAGCCCCGAGCTCGCCGCCGCGACGCAATTCCTGGTGCAAGGCGCATTACAACAATGGCTCGGCGATTTGATCGTGGTGGACTCGGTGCAGGTCGAGAGCGTGGACTCGACCCTGAGCGTGACGATCTCATATGTCGTGCGTCGCACGCAAACACAGCAGACGGCGGTGTTCACGCAGGGAGGTGGCACATGACTTACTCCTGCTGTGATGAACTGCGACGTGCGGCGCTGGCCGATCCATCGCAAAATCCGTCCGGTTTGAACGGCATTGATTTTCTGGAGGTGCTCGACCACGACGCGCCATCCAAAGTGATGCGGCAGCGTTTGTTGGAAGTGCATTTCGTCAACGATCTCACCGGCGGGCCGCTGACCACAACCAACGTGCGCGTCGAAGGCGGCGAACGCATCACGGATGTCATCGTGACAAACGTGACACCCGGTCCGGGGGCGAATGTGCTCACCGTTGAAGTGAATCACCCCGGCGATTTTTCAATTTACACGCTGGGCCTTGTGCAAGACGCGCAGCATCCGGAACCGCCACCGGGCTACGACCCGGTCTTGTCCGAAATAAATTTCTCATTCAAAGTCGAGTGCCCGAGCGATTTCGATTGCCAGACCAAATGTGTTTGTCCGCCGACGCTGCGCACCGAACCGGACATCAATTATCTTGCGAAAGATTACGGCAGCTTTCGCCGGTTGATGCTCGATCGCATCGCGCTGCTGAGTCCGCAATGGACGGAACGTAACGCTGCCGACCTCGGCGTCACGCTCGTTGAAGCGCTGGCGTTCGTCGGCGATTACCTGAGCTATCAGCAGGACGCCATCGGCACCGAAGCGTATCTCGGCACCGCGCGGCGGCGCGTCTCCATCCGCCGGCATGCGCGACTTGTGGATTACTCGATGCACGACGGCTGCAACGCGCGCGCCTGGGTTCAGATTCAAGTCAAAGCTAACACTGGGCCGCTGCCGAAAGGCGCGCAAATTTTCACCAGCATCGCCGGCCAGCCGCCGATTCTGCCGGATGACCCGCGAATTTTGCGGCGGGCGCAGGCCGGTTTCGAAACGATGCACGATGCGATGCTGTTCAAGGCCTACAACTCGATCCCGTTTTACACGTGGACGGAGCAACGTTGCTGTCTGCCCAAAGGCGCGACCAGCGCGGAGTTGGATGGGCATTTGCCCAATCTTCAAAAGGGCGACGTGCTGATTTTTGAAGAAGTGCTCGGCCCCGACACTGGCCAGCCCGGCGACGCCGATCCGGCGCATCGCCAGGCTGTGCGCTTGACGGAGCAACCGGTGCTGGACGTCGATCCCCTGAATGGAGAAGAACTCACAAGAATCGAATGGGGCGATGAAGACGCGTTGACGTTTCCACTTTGTATTTCGTCACGCACCGACGAGGAGCACGGCGAAAACTATCTCGGCAACACCGTGAGCATCGCCCGCGGCAACATTGTGTTGTGCGATCATGGATTGACCGAAATTAACTCGCCGATTCCCGAGACTGTTCCGGAGCCAACGATCTTCCGCCCGACGACGAGTTGCGATCCGTGCGTGCAAACCGAACCGGTTGCAGTCCCGCCGCGCTTTCGTCCCGTGCTCGAGGATCAACCACTGACTTTTGCCGCGCCGTTCGATGCGACCGCGTCGGCAGCATCGGCGATGAGTTGGGATGTTCAGACCGCGATGCCGGCAATTTCACTTTCGAGTTTGCTTAATGCGGACACGGCGACGTGGTCGCCCAAACGCGACTTACTTAACAGCGCGCCAGACGCCGCCGAGTTTGTTGTCGAGATCGACAGTGACGGTGCGGCGTATCTGCGTTTCGGTGACGATCTGCTTGGCAAGCGACCTGATCCCGGGACGCAATTCACCGCGACCTATCGCGTCGGCAACGGCGTCGCCGGAAACGTCGGCGCGGAATCGCTCGCCCATATCGTAACCGGACTCGCCGCGGTTTCGCTTGTTCGTAACCCGCTGCCTGCGCAGGGCGGGGTAGAACCGGAAACGCTCGAGGACGTTCGCCAGCGCGCGCCGGCCGCGTTTCGCACGCAGGAACGAGCGGTGACTGAGGCCGACTACGCCGAAGTGACGCAACGCGACAAACGCGTGCAACGCGCGGCGGCGACGTTTCGCTGGACCGGAAGCTGGCACACAGTCTTTCTGACCGTGGATCGCCTCGGCGGTTTGCTGGTGGACGATCCGTTCAAAACCAGTATTCGCGATTTTGTCGAACGTTATCGCATGGCTGGCTACGACCTTGAAGTGGACGCGCCGGAATTTGTATCGCTGCAAATCGAAATGCACGTCTGCGTGCAGCCGGACTATTTCCGCAGCGACGTGGAAGCCGCGCTGTTACAAATCTTCAGTAACCAGATTTTGCCCGATGGCACGCGCGGAATTTTTCATCCAGACAATTTTACTTTTGGACAAACGGTTTATCTCAGTCCGCTCGTCGCAACCGCACAGGCTACGGACGGTGTGGCGTCGGTGCAGGTCACCGTCTTCCAGCGCGAGGGACAGGACGATGTGAAACCGCTCCAGGATGGATTTTTGCCGATGGGCCGGCTTGAAATCGCCCGCTGCGATAACGATCCAAATTTCGCCGAACGCGGCGTGTTTGTGCTGACCATGGGAGGTGGGAAATGAACGGGAAGCTCGACACCTGCCATTGCTGCGAAGGCTTGACCGCAGACACGCCCGTCACCGTGGTGAATCGGCCGGGCCTGTCCGCGATTGCCTATCGCGTCGGCACACAAAGCCAGTTCAAGGACAGCATGCTGGCAGCGCTGTCGGATATCACGCGGCCGGCGCTGCAAAGTCTCAAGACGCGCGAGGACGATGACTTCTCCATCGCGCTGCTCGACGCCGCCGCAACGATGGCGGACGTGCTGACATTTTATCAGGAGCGGATCGCCAATGAATCGTATCTGCGCACGGCGACCGAGCGGCGTTCGCTGCTTGAACTGGCGCGACTGATCGGCTACGAACTGCGCCCCGGCGTGGCGGCGAGCGCGTTCCTTGCGTTCACAATGGATGATACGCCCGGCGCGCCGCTGGAAACTACGGTGGACATCGGCGCGAAAGTTCAAAGTATCCCCGGCCCGAACGAAAAAGCGCAAACGTTCGAGACGGTGGAGAAAATCACGGCGCGCGTGGAATGGAACGCAATCAAGCCACGGCAAAGCAAGCTGGTGTTACCAACTCGAGGCGATACGTCCATTTGGCTGCGGGGCGCGGCTACGAACCTCAAAGCCGGTGACCTGCTATTGGTGGTCGGACGGGAGCGTGAAAACGACCAGACAAATGATAATTGGGACGTGCGTCGGATTACTGCGGTCGCAGCCGATTATGACCGGGACTTGCTGCAAGTGACTTGGCAACCGGGCCTTGGCTCGAAAACGCCACTCAAAGATCCCTCGGCTAATCCACGGATCTATGTGTTGCGCCAACGCGCGTCCCTCTTCGGCCACAACGCGCCGGATTGGGGCACTCTGCCAGCCACCATGCGCTTTGGCGAATGGGTCTACGTCGATGAGAAAAACATTCAGTTCAAACCAGGAGCGTTTGCTGGAAGACAATCGTCCTGGACCGATGCAGCGCTGCCTTCGATGACCCAAATCATTTGGTTGGATAATGTATACCCGCCGGTGACGCGGGGAAGTTGGATTGTGTTGTCATCTGCAAACCTCACTGAACTGTACGGCGTCAACAAAGTTTCGGAAGAATCGCACGCCGACTTCAATCTCTCAGCCAAGGTAACGCGGTTGGAAATCTCGGGAGAAAACATTCAGCAGTTTTCTCCGCGGAACTGCGGTGTTTACGTGCAAAGCGAGGAACTCGGCTTGGCAGAGACTCCGATCAACGAGCCCGTGAGCGGATGCCAAATTGTGCTAGCCGGCGAAATCACCGATCCGGGACCAGGCCAAAAGCTTGCCGCGTCCGGTAAGCGCGCCGTCGTCGAAGTCATCGGCACGGGGGAGCCGCTGTCCTTCGTTCGGACAGATGGTAGTGTGATGCGTCTGCTGAATCGCGGCGAGCGGCTGTTCGAACTCCAAGCCCAACCGCTGGGAGCAGACCAGGTTCTCTGGCAGCTTCTAGACGAAAACCTGGTGGAAGGTTTTGTCACCTGTGGAACTGCCGATGTTCTCCGCACGGTCGCTGCCAAGAATGACCCCCTCCTTTACGAGATCGTAAAGTTGGCCACGCTCGACACTGATGATCCCTTTCACAGCCGCTTGAATCTCACGAAACCGCTTCAAAATGTTTATGATCGTCAATCGTTTCGTCTTTGCGCCAATGTCGCTGACGGGACGCATGGCGAGACCGTATCAGAAATTCTCGGCAGCGGCGATGCAAGCCAGCGTTACCAACGCTTCACGCTCAAGCAATCGCCTCTGACGTACGTAAGCGCGGCGACAGCGAGCGGTGCGCGGTCCACTCTGGAGACGACGACCGATGCGGGACAAATCCAATATGGAATTCGCGTGAACGATGTGCGCTGGCATGAAGCGCCCACGCTTTTCGGCCGCGGTTCGCAGGAACACATTTATGTCACCCGCACGGGCGACGACGGCAAGACGACGATTGAGTTCGGTGACGGCGTCACTGGCGCACGGTTGCCGAGCGGACAGGACAACCTGCGCGCCACGTATCGCAAAGGCATCGGCACTGATGGGCTCGTAAAGACCGGGCAACTCACCTCGTTGCTGACGCGTCCGCTCGGCATCAAATCGGTCATGAATCCCGAAGACGCGAGTGGCGCGCAGGACCGCGAATCGCTTGATGACGCGCGCACCAACGCGCCGCTCACAGTGCTGACGCTCGACCGCACCGTTTCGCTTCAGGATTACGAAGATTTTTCGCGAGCGTTCGCGGGAATTGCCAAAGCGCTCGCGACGTGGACGTGGGATGGACTGACGAAGCGCGTGTTCATCACCGTCGCCGGACCAGATGGCGCGGAAATCGAGGCCGACAGCGACACTTACATAAATCTCCTCGCAGCGTTGCAACAGGCGGGTGATCCGTTTGTGAGCCTGCGGGTGAAATCGTACCGCGCCGCGTATTTCCGGTTCGCGGGCAGGGTGAAAGTGGATCCGGATTACGAAGCGGATAAGGTGCTCGCGGCCGTCGAACAGACATTGCGCGACGAATTTTCATTTGATGTCCGCCCGTTCGGCCAGCCGGTATTTTTGAGCGAAGTCATCGCAGCGGTCCAAGCGGTGCCCGGCGTTGTGGCGGCGGATGTGACCAAATTATATCGCGCTGATGCGGCCGCGACATTGGAAACTCGCCTGCTCGCTGCGCTGCCGGAAATGCTGGCCGACAGCAGCATGGTCGCCGCGGAGTTGTTGACCCTTGATCCCGCGCCGCTGGATGACCTGGGGGTAATGTCGTGAAGAAAATCCGAAATCCGAATCTCGAAATCCGAAGCGAACTTGTCGAGGTGAACTATGGGATTTGATCGAGAGCGAATGTACGAATTGCTTCCGGCGATCTATCGGATTCGCGACGCCGATGGCGGCGAACCGCTCAAGGCGTTGTTGTCGGTGATTGCCGATCAAGTCGGCGTGCTGGAAGAGGACCTGGCGCAGCTTTACGACGACCAGTTCATCGAAACTTGCGCGCCATGGGTAGTGCCCTACATCGGCGATCTGATTGGCTATCGCGCCCTGCACAACGTGGTGCCGACGATTGGCAGCGAGCGCGCGGAAGTCGCGCACACCATCGGGTTCCGGCGCCGCAAAGGTACGGCCGCGATGCTGGAACAACTGGCCCGCGACGTCACCGGCTGGAACGCGCGCGTTGTGGAATTTTTCCAACTGCTCGGCTGGACGCAATGGACGCCAAATCACATTCGTCCGGATTGCTTTTACGCGCCGGACTTGCGGCAGTGGGAACCACTGGAAAAAATCAACGGCGCGTTCGACACCGTGAAGCACACCGTGGATGTCCGGCATGTCGCGACTGGACAGGGAAAATACAACATTCCGAATATCGGCATTTTTCTCTGGCGATTGAATGCTTATGCGCTCACTCGAACACCGCTTGCCGACGTACAACTGCCGCCAACGTTGACGGATCTGCGGCATTTTCGTTTCCATCCACTCGGATTTGACACACAACTGTTCACCAACCCGGTGACGGAAGACGACGTCACGCATCTCGCTGAGCCGCTCAATGCGCCAATGCCAATCAGCCGAAGAATGCTCCTCGGAGAAGAGGATACAGCTCTGCCCAGGCAATTTCACCCACTGGCGGATTACTACGGAGCGGGAAAGAGCATCCAATTGGAGAGGCAAGGTTTGCTGGGACAGTTTCAGGAAATTGTCGGGGCTGAAATCCTTGTGGCCGATCTCAGTGACGTAAAAGATAACGCCGGAAATGTGATTGCCTGGGCGCATGAAGATTTCGGACAAAACGAAAACAAGGTACTGCTCGACCCGAAGCTCGGACGCATCGTTTTTCCTGCAGTAGAAGCGCAACCGACCTTGGCGACATTTCATTACGGCTTCAGCGACGACATGGGCGGCGGCGAATATGACCGCCTGGCGACACTGGACGGGCTGCTGACACCGGTTGAAAACGTTCCCGCGCCGCATGCAACGATTCAGGACGCGCTCAACGCCGTGACTGGCGGCGGCGTGGTGGAAATCTCCGATAGTGGCCGATATGACGAAACGTTGTCGGTCAACGTGAACGCCGGGCAGCGCATCGAATTGCGTGCCGCCAATTCTCATCGGCCAACCCTCGTGCTCGGTGGCGATCTGGTCATCAACGGCGCGACGGATTCGGAAGTGACGCTGAACGGGTTACTCATCGCCGGAGGCGCTATTCTCGTAAATGGCGCGTTGCGGGCGCTGCGGCTGCGGCATTGCACCGTTTTGCCGTCGCTGAACCCGAGCCTGATCGTCGATTTGCCGGATGTGGCGATTGAAATCGATCACTGCATCGTCGGCGGCGTGCGAGTGCAGGAGCGTTCAAGCGTTTCCATCACCGATAGCATCGTGGATGCGACTGATGTGACCAATGTGGCGTTCGCGGCTGCAAATGGGACGGACGCGGGCGGTACTTTGGGAATCGTCGACAGCACGGTCATCGGCACGGTTCACACCTTCGAATTGAAGCTCGCGTCGAACAGCACCTTTTTGTCTGACGTAGTATCGGAAAAAAAACAGGAAGGCTGTGTGCGTTTTTGCTATCTGCCGCTGACCTCCGTCGTAGGCCGCCGCTATCGTTGCCAGCCGGAAGATGCCGACAATGCGCTGCGCGTGCGGCCGCAGTTCACCTCGTTGCGTTACGGCGATCCGGGCTATGGGCAACTGACTTTGCGGACCGCGACGGAGATTCGCGAGGGCGCGGATGACGAGGCCGAGATGGGCGCGTTTCATGAATTGTTCGAGCCGCAGCGGGAAACGAATTTGCGCATCCGGCTAAAGGAGTATCTGCGGTTCGGTTTGGAAGCGGGAATTTTTTATGTGACGTGAACTTGAACAAGGAGATGCACTATGAGTGGTGATTACAGTCGCAAAACGTTTGATCCGAAGCGGGACTTCAGCGGCGTGCTGATGCAGCAGGGCCGCGTCCAACTGGACGCAGATTGGAACGAACTCGTCGGGATTATCAGCCGGCGCCTGCGCGCGGAGACAACTGATATCATCGGGCGCGGCACGGTGCCGAAGGAGACGCCGGATGGATTCAAAATCGAAATCAGCGGCGGCACACTGACGATCGGGCGCGGACGAATTTATGTGGACGGATTGCTCGCGGAAAACCACGGTCAACCGCCGCTGGAATTTGATGCAGTGCTTGGCGAGCAGCGCGGCACGCTCGCCGTTCCGTACGACGAGCAGCCCTATTTTCCAAATGCGGCCACAGTCGCGCCCGCCCCTGCTCAAGGTGGGCCGTATCTGGTTTATCTCGATGTCTGGCAGCGTGAAGTGACGTATCTCCAGCTCCCCGACCTTGTCGAGAAAGCCGTGGGCGTGGACACGACGACGCGAGTGCAAACAGTCTGGCAGGTGCGCGTGCTCGCGAACGTAGGCACCGACGTCACGTGCGACACACCGGATGATCAGGTCCCCGGATGGGAGGATATCATTCACCCAAGCGACGGTCGATTGAGCACAGACGCGGTCGGCGTGGTGACCCCGGATGATCCGTGCGTGATCCCGCCCAGTGGCGGCTATCGCGGGTTGGAGAACCGCTTGTATCGTGTGGAAATCCATGACGGCGGCGCGGCGGGCGCAGCGACATTCAAATGGTCACGCGATAACGCATCCATCGCGACGAGCGTTACTGCGTTAACTGCGCTGGACAAGTTGACTGTGGCCCGCGTAGGACGCGACAACACGTTGCGATTCAGTGTTGGCGATTGGATCGAAATCACCGACGACTTCCTTGAGTTCGCGCAACAGCCAGGGATCATGCGCCAGATCAAGGACGTTGACGACGCGACGCAAATCATCACGCTGACCGATGCGCTTCCTGCCGGAACTTTTCCGACCGACGCGCAAGACAACGCCGATCCGCAGCGTCACACGCGGATCAGGCGCTGGGATCAAAAAGGTAAAGTCACCGACACAAACAATAATCTGCTGGTGGACCTCGACGCGACGGGCAGCACTGGTCTCATCCCGGTTCCAGTGCAAGGCACGTCGATCATTTTGGAAGATGGCGTGCAAATCACTTTCAACACGCCGGCGAACGGAGTTTGTCGCGTCGGAGATTTTTGGTGTTCCGCTGCACGCACTGCCGATGCATCCGTCGAAAAGTTAGTTGAAGCTCCGCCGCGCGGCATTCATCATCACTACGCGCGTTTGTCGATCGTCACCTTTCCGAATTCGGCGACCGACTGCCGCACCCAATGGCCGCCAACTGGGAAAAGCGAGTGCGGCTGCTGCTGCTGTACCTACACCGTCGGCGACGGGGTGAACAGTTTTGGCAAATACGCGAAGATCAATGACGCCATCAACGCGCTGCCGGACAGCGGCGGCGAAATCTGCATCCTTCCCGGGCTCTACTTCGAGAATGTGCTGATCCAAGGCCGCCGAGATGTCGTTCTGCGTGGCTGTGGATGGCAGACGCGCATCGCGTCTGCATCGCTGAACCCCCCGCCACCACCCGCTGATCCAGCCACCGGTGTCCCACAAGCCCCCGCTGGCGCCGGCGGGGCAAACACGGACTCCCCGCCATTTGGCGCGGTCATCACCATCTCGCAATCGCAACATGTGAAATTGCTCTCCTTCGCCGTTGAAGCGGCGGAGGATGAAGTCGGTGTTCTGATCGACGGCACGGGCAAGCTCAGTGCTCGGCCGCAAAGCAATACGGGCGCGACAAACGTTCCGCGCGCGCTGGTCATCGAACGCGGCCCGACGCTCGATGTCACGGTGGAGGACCTGGTCATCACGGCGTCCACGGTCCCCGCGATCCTCGCCGACACCGTGAACCTGCTCCAGATTGAAAGCAATCGCATTGCCATGGAGAACGTGGCCGGGCGTTGGCCGGCCGTGTGGGTCAGCGGCGGCGAGATTCGCATCGTGCACAACTGGCTTGGGATTCAGAGCAAAACCGGCGACCTGGAATGGCTGCCTGCGACCGTTCAGTCGGACATCGCAAAATCGTCACAGTCCGCTGGGACGGGCCTGATCAATCCCGGAGGCATTCAAATCGCAGGCACGTCCACAGGTATGCCGACCAGAGACGTCTTTGTCATCGAAAACGAGATCGACGGCGCGGGGTGGAATGGCATCACGCTGGGAAGCGCGGCGATACTGGACTCGAAAGGGAACAACACGGGCGGAATCAGTGGGACGACCATGCAAGTTCTGGACCCTTGCGACACGAGGATTAAGTTGCAGATCCCTAGCACCAACCCCGGCCGGCCGGGCAGCCGCATCGTCGTCGCCGGCAATCTGGTCAACATTCAAATCAATCGCAATCGTATCCGCAACACGGGTGCATGCGGCATCGGGCCGGTCGGATTTTTCGACCCCAAGTCGGGACCGGAGATTGTCAGTATTCAGAACCTCACCATCAGCGCGAATACGATCGCCCGCACCTTACTGCGAGAGGTGACTCCTCTGGCCCCGGCGGCCAACGGCGCCTTCGGGGCGATTTGCGTTCCCTATGTGGAGAACCTGATCGTACGAGACAACGCCATCACTGATTTTGGTTTCCGGCCGGGAGAACCGGTGTGCGGTATCTTCGTTCTCTGCGGGCAGATTATCGACATAAGTCGCAACCAGGTGCTCGAAACCCGCGATTGGAATCTCATCGTTCAGGAGCAAGTTTCGGCGGCCGGGATTCGCGGCGGCATCGTGGTCGTGGCTGCTACTCCGCCCTCGTTTACGAATCCTGCGTCCTTATACAGCAAGGCCGGCACCTTGGCGAGCGAATACGCTGCGCCCTCGTGCGTGCAGGGAGTGCCGGCGCTCCGCGTGGAGCACAATGTTGTGCGGGTAGCTTCAGGCGATGCGTTGGAAGCCTTCGGTTTCGGGCCTTTCTCGATCGTGAACAACCACCTCTCCACGACTGGAACGCCGCGCGGAGAGGGAGTGCCGACAATCGCGCAAACCGTATTCGTCCTCAATTTGGGTATATCGATCGAGCTCGCTTCGCTGGCAGGCAACTTCACCGCCGTCGGCAAGCGTCAGACGTCTCCTGGTCGAAGTTCCGGTAGTTCGTCTAACGGCGCGATCACGTTCACCGATAACATGTGTCAGTTGGAAGCGAGGGTCAGCCGGCCACACAGTTTCTCGTCGGTAACCATCATGACCTTGGACGATCTCATCTTCGGGAATAACCAGTGCTGGGTGGATGCCTTACCGTTGACGGCTACGCTGGATGCCTTCTTGCTGGCTGGCTCTCTCCAAGCCACGAGCAACCGCTTTCAGGAGGCGGCGGGTTTTCCGGTGCTGGCTTCCGGCTTCACCATCGGCGCACTGAATATCACGGGCCACAACATTTCTACTTACTGCCTGTTTGCGACCGGCACATTGGAGTCAGCGCTCAATACCAAGAACTTGTCCCTGACAGGATCTCAGCTGTCGCCAAAGTTCCCGAGTTGCGATGAATTCGCGTCGGGCACATTACAACTAAACTTCAAAGAATGAACTAACCAACGAAAGGATGTTCATCACCATGGCAACCGATTCGAGGACAACAACCTCTAACACTCCGCCGGATATGTCGGATATCGACAATCAAGTCACGAGCAACCTGGCCTCTGCCGATAACATTGGGGCGCAACGCCTGCAGACCCTGATGTGGGTCCATCAGGCGCGCGCTGCTCAACTGTCGCGTACCGCTGCCACCCTGAGGACGCAGTACGGGGCTAATGATCCGGGAGTGGAAAGCGCCGAAGCTGCGGTAGCTGCGGCGAACGCGGACGCAGCCCGCGTCGCCGTCGTTCACCAGCAGGTCACCACTCCCGAGCCCCAGGTCGCGCCCAGCGGCTGGGCATTGCATGGCCGGGTATTCGATCCCGAGCTCAAGCCTGTCTCCGGCTTCACCGTGTTTTTGGTCGATGCCACCAAGGCTTATCAGCAGGCTTACGGCTTCGCCTACACCGATGACACAGGATACTTTCTGCTGAATTATGCGGGCGCCGATCCCGCCTCTGGTGAGAAGCCCGCCACCGCGACACAGGCTCAACCCGAGCTCTTCGTCGAGGTCACCGACAGCAAAGCAAAGCCGGTTTATCTGAGCCCGGCGGCGTTCCAACCCGTGCTGGGCAGCGCGACGTATCAGAACATCATTCTTCCGACGGACGACCAGGCGATCGGCGCCCCGCCGGCTCAAATCCGGAAGGTAGCGCTGCCGAAACGCAAGAAGAAAAAGGCCTGAATATGATTTGGCTGTCAATGACCGGAGAAGCGGCGATTCTTGGTGTAGCGGATTATCCTGACAAGTGGACGGATTTTTCTCGAAACTTGGCGCCGGGCGTACAATGAGTGAGATCCTTAATATTTCGGGGCAAGCGGCGATGTACATCCTGTCTTTCTTCGTTATCGCCCTTGGTGGCATATCCTTATTTGTTCAAAGAATTTATAAGCTAGACAAAGAGGGCGAAAAGACTGTCATCGAGCTCCCTTTCGTTGGAAGACTCACCACAAACTATCCGGCCCTCGGCTTCGTTTTTATTGGGGCCGCGATGGCTATTTTTGCCTTCTCGCGAACCGGAGCCGAGCAGTGGTTCGTAACGGGGCAATTTAAGGCACCGCCATCAAAAAAAGTGGAGTGGACCAAGGGTTGGCTGACGGTTTACCCAAAATCCTTTGATACAAGCATAGACGCTAACGGTTCGTTCCAAATTGTGGGTAACCTAAGAAGCGGGGAGAAGTTTGAAGATGTGGTAGGACAAATAACATACGCGGATGAAAATTTTACCGGCAAGATTTTAACTGCCGAAGCATATGAAGATTACAAGAAGAGTCTACCTACTGCTGCCCTAGAGCGTATAAGCGACACCACGCGTAACTATAAGCCTGTCGAAGTTGAAGAAGTAGGTCATCAGTAGTAGCGCCTGTTAGAAATCATGCCCCATGAAGAGACTCACTCTCTCACTCCTCCTAGCGATGTCGATGGCTTCTGCCGCACAGGCCGATCAATTTCAATTGGTTGACCAAGCGACCGGCGCACGCGCATCGGGAGCAGCAGTTTATTTGAATGATAAACTACTTGGTTACACCGACAATTATGGAAGAATTATCATTTCGAATCTATCCGGATCAGTTACTGTTACCGTATCCTTTATGGGCAAAACTAGGTCGGTTTCTCTAACTCTTACCGGAAGCCCGCAACTGCAAGTGGTGACCTTTTGAATTCCAGCCGCGCATCGGCAACAAATCGGTGCTACTTGTCCGAGCCCAAGTGTAAGTCCGGCGAGTCTGACCGCCAGTCTACTGAGGCTCTTGCTGCGAAATCATCGACTGTGCTCGGATTTGTGCTAGAACGAGCCAACGAATCTAACGGCGGTTCAGAATCTCGCCTCATAGCATAAAAAGGACGGCTCACTTTGTTGAGCAGTCACAACAGCTTGGTGCGTGGCACGAGCCGTTTGCCTCGTTTTCGGCTGTGGCAAATTTCTTCGCGTGAAATCTTAGCGACCTCTTCCTGGCGGAGGGGCAGGTGTCAAGGTGGAGCGCAGCGAAGCGAGCAATACCTTTACAGCGCGCACCGAGCCAATAGACTAGGGAAGCGATTCACGCGCCGAGTTGCAAGCGCGTAAGGGATTCTGAGCACACTGCAGTGATCACGCGTTGTCGGAATGAAGGGCGCGGCGGAGCTTACGGAGGTGTGGCGCAGGGAAGGCAACGCGCGATGGCTGCATCTCTGGAAAGGGGAGCAAAGTCTTTGAACTTTCGAAAAAAGGAGCCGCGCGGCGCCGAAGCCCGAACGAAGAATGTTCAATGTCTTTGCGACATCGGGCGTGGCCACTGCGATGAAGCGCTTGAGAATGGCGTTCTCGTGGTCGCTGTCGATCGCGCAATGAGTGATGCCGCAATCTCTCAAATACTGAACGAAATTCGAGGCGAAGAAGCTTTTTCCGACGCCGCTTTTGCCATTAATGATCAGGTTGATTTGTTTGTTCATAAGAAGCTGCGTTGAATCAGAGGTTGTGAGGATTTGCGATGCGCGGACCTCGCGTGCGGGTCCGGTCGGATGGCACTGCGGTTTGCTGCGGCGAAACTGTTTGTTGTCCTGCCGGTGGCGGTTCGTTTACCGCAGCGAACGCCGCATTTTGTTCGGCGTTTGTACCGCGGACAGCGTAGCGTGTTCGTCCGGATTGTGTCGCCGGACGCGGTTTCATTTTTACGCCATTCACTTCGGCGAGAAAACGCGCGATCGTGTCGATGCTGACCGACACATCGACGGTCGCGAGTAATTCGCGAATCAGCCGCAGAGATGCGCCCTTTTCGCGTAGTTCAACGATGCCTTCTTTTAGCGGCATCAGCTTTGCGTAGCGCTTAGGTGGCGGTGGCGTGAATGCGCGAACGGCATCGCCAAAACGCTGCGTGCGCACTGCGATGTCTGTGGGATCACTCATGCTTTTGGCAGGCGTTCAGCGACAGGTCGGTTTCCGTAACATGGCTACGGGGTAGGGCGTCCCATCTATCAAAACCCACGGTTCCTTGCGTGGGCGGAACAATTTGGGTCGCCAATGCGAGCCGACTCGGCGGTAAAGCACAATTAGGGTTCGGCGCGGAATCGCACGGGCTCCCTGTGCTGTCGTTGTCGATCGTTTATCTGTTGCTCCCGCTCTGGTGCACGATCTTCGTCTGATGAGAGCAGCCTGTACAGATGCAAATTAGCGAACAAGACGGAGCAAGAAATCACAGCGCGGAAACTGAGTGCTTGCACGATCGACAGGAATCACGGGAGCTCAACGTTGAGACGCCTTCATGGCGAATCAGCGCAGACGTGCCGCGACATGGCACGAATAACGATGCAAACAAACCATCGGTGGCAACTGATTCGGATCCTCCACTCGCCTTGGACAAGTTTATTGAACAAAGCGGGCTTTCCGTGGTAACAGTCTGGCGCTATCGCCGCGCCGGCTGGCTAAAGACACTTAACATTTGCGGTCGACATTATCTGACCCGCTCTGAGATCGCGCGTTTTAATGCACGGGCCGCTGCAGGCGAATTTGCAAAGGCACCGACAAAGCCAAAGCGCCGCCGCGGTTGCAAAGCTTTCGCGTAACCTGTCGCGACGTCATGAGTTTGGCGTCCGTGAGGAAAGCGCACGCGGTTTAGCTCTTCCCACCGAAAGCGTTTCGGTCGACGACTGAAATTCCAAAATGAACAAGTTTCGCTGCCTTTTGCCGATGTTCATCCAGGAGATGCCCATAGACTTTGCCGACGAGAATCCCGCCATCCTTGTGTCCCAACCATGCGGCAATAGTCATAAAGTCGACCCCGGCCATGACGCACATCGAACAGAAGTAATGCCGAAGGTCGTGGAAGCCGACCCATTCCAGCCCGGCAGATTTGCGCGCGATCTTTAAGCTCTCGCGAAAGCTTCTTGCGTGTTCATCACGCGGACCGCGCTGCGGCGAAGGAAACAACCATGAAGAATCCGGTGCACGTCGTCGCCGCATCTCACGTAAGAGCGCGTCAAGCCGTGGATTAAATTCCACCGTTCGGCTTTCCCAATTCTTGGCTAGCCGGTCGGCTCCAATCGTCACACGTTCACGCTCAAAGTCGACATCCGCCCATTTGATCCGCAACGCTTCCTTTTCGCGCGCCCCAGCGAAGGCCAAAAAACACAAATAATCCGCTAACTGTTGGCCATTCTTTTGGCAGTTCTGACGGGCGCCCACGATCAATCGGTCGAACTCCGCGGGCATCAACAATTGGCGTTTCGGGCTAGGCGGCTCCTCCAGCATTTTGATCTTGGGTAAATCTCGCAAGTAACCGTCATCGATCGTGCTCTTCAGTACATTGCGCAGCGCCATCAAATCGAGATTCGCCGTTCGTTCTGAGACCGGCTTCAGTTTGCGTCCGCCAAATGCCCCACCCTTCAGCCGCTTGTCCACAAATGCCGCGATCATTGGGGTCGCAATCTTGTCGATCCGAAGATGGCCGAGATGTGATCGCCAACGGGCGATTGCTTGCCGTTCATTTTCAACTGTCCCCGGCCGTTTGCGCTGCACCTTGGCTTTCTCGAAATAGGTGTTGCAATAGTCACCGAAAATTGGCTTGCGCCCGAGGATAGGTAGCGAATCTTCGCGGCGCTCGTTCCGCTTTATTTCCATCGCTTCCTTTGCCTGTTGCAAAGTGCGCGCGGGCAAATTGTCGGTCGTAAAAAGGGCAAAGCGACGCGCTGCCTTTTTGCCGTAGCCGCGATCGACCCAAAGTTGCGCGTAGAAGCGTCCGTTGCGCTGATAGAGTCCGGGCACCCGGCGATTGCGCGAATCCCGCACCGCGATAAACTTCGCAAAATGACTACCGTCAAGGCTATCGAGCTTGTCGCTTTGAATTCGGCTGAGTGGAGGCGCGATTTGGCTCAACTTGGGCTTTCGTTGTGATTCTTTACTTTGCACGGTTTAACTCTAGCACAAACGCTAGCACAGAGCGAAAATCGTGTCTAGTATCATTTGTAAATCGTTGGTAATGAACAAGCCAGGGTGGCGAAATTGGCAGACGCGCCAGACTTAGGATCTGGTGGAGAAATCCGTAGGGGTTCGAGTC
>CAVSMG010000004.1:0-58840 GCA_963728955.1 uncultured Verrucomicrobiae bacterium | reverse complement strand
TCGGGGGTCTGAGACACGGCGATACACTGGTAGAACGAACTGCCTGGAAACGAAGGAAAAGCGAAGTCGCTTATAAGCCAGCGATCAGCGACCGGATCATAAAGAACAAATGGGTCCCCATCATTCGCGGTCGCGCAAGGAGTCCCAGTCAAGCCGGAAAAGAATGAATTGTAACCAGTCGGGCCCGACAGGGTATTACCGCTTTTATCAAAGATCTTGATCGATTCATTGATCGCTTCGACGTAATGGTTCGGACCGACATCGCCATCGGTGTCGGGCGGTTGGCAACCGCAGGTGTTGTTATGTCCCTCGAATGTCAGTAGCGGGGGCGGCATCGTGGGCTGCGGTTGCCAAATGTTTTTCAACAGCGACTGAACGTGTGCCAGGCCGGAGATTCCGTATCCTGACGAAGTTTGTGGCGGCTGTTTGAGGCGCGGATGTCGATACAGGGGTTGCTCTTCGTGCTCGGCTTTTGGTGCGACCCAAGGAAGGTCTCGCAAATCCTTATCTAAACGAACAGGACCGACCATCCTCACTACGTCCGGAGTCTGCGTGCCGGGAGCATCCTGGTTGGTTGTTGGCCCTCGTCTCTGAGCGAACACGCTCGAGAACGCGCCCATGGCGAGCAGTGCCGCAGCGATGCCGGCCAGGCAAAAGACAGCAGCAATTAAAACACGAAGGTTAAAGAAGGCAGATTTTGAAGTGGATTTCTTTTTCATGGTTGATGCGGAGTTGTTTCCCCTCTGCGGTGAACCCGAGACGGTAGCACGGATGCTAGGTTAGACGCCGGAAAAGTGTCAACACCTTTTTTAGATTTTCTTTGACCACGGATTGCGCTGATCGCGCCGTCGAAGACGCCCTGAGCCGGAACTTCGCGAGTTTGTTCGCGAGCACCGGCTTAAGGATTTAGAAGTGGCGCTCTACGGCGTGGGGCGAGGCCCTGGCGTCGGGCGAGGTCTCGGCGTGGGGGTCGGTCTCGGTGTCGGGGCCTGCTCCACCGAAATTGAACTTACCGATTCGGGTGAACCAGGAAGCGCTGGTGGTCGCCGGGAAATATTCGTTTACGTGCCAGAAGGTCATGCCGTCGGATGGATCAATGGAGGTATTGGTGTAATCACCCCAGCGGCCGGCAGAATGAGTTTGAGCGCCACCGCCGTTGGTCATGATTGCTTCCCCTTGGCCGAGGTTACCTGCAGGATCGCTCTCCAGGCGGCCGGCGTAACGGATACCGGCGAAAATGCTATCGCTTGAGGTGGAATAGCCAATTGCCGTATTGCCCTGGGCATCCACGGCTATGCTCGGCATCCAGCGCCACAAACCGTCACCGCCATTGGTCCACTCTTGCTGTTGCACAGGAGTCGCAGGGAAATTGCCGCCGGTTACGTCGAATTGATACCAGCTAACCGCAGTCGGCCCGTTGGGAAATCCAGCATTGTGGTCTGATCCGCCCATAACGATTCAGTCCCATTGCGATTCTGATAAACAACCGGAGTCATGATTTTATCGCCCAGGGTATCGAGCTTCTGTGCAGTCCCCTGCTGTGGCACAAGATTATACGTAGCGGCGGTCCATGCTTGAACGAACGGATTGACTGTGATCTCGGCATTCGGAGTGTGGTTGGCGCCAACGCCGATTGTGGAATTGCCCGGGTTTGCGAAATCGACATGGAACAACCAGCCATGGACCTGGGTTAAAGTCACGCCGGGAAACGTGGCGTCGACCGCCAGCAACATTTCATCCCGACCCGCGGGCGGGGGATCGCCCGTACGAAAGTTGGCAGCGACAAGACTGTAGGAATCGCCCACTCCGGCCAGAGTGATAGTAAATCCGATCGCGTTGGCAGGACCACCACTGAGCATGCTGGCACGGTCGAGGGCATAGACACGCACACCCTCGAAGGCAAAAGTCGGGCCATCAAACAAGTTGAATGTGAAATGATAGGCGCCGCCAGGCTGCGGATCACTCCACAACGCCACCTTGGGGTAATCGCCTAACCATGTTGGGTTCGCCGGATCCACTTGGATAGCATAAAGGAACCAGCCGCCCGCTACTGGATCACCGGTCTGGGACACGGCGACGCATTCATAGAAAGGCCCGGGACCAGGAGCCCCGGGAAAGGCGAAGTCGCTGATCACCCAGCGGTCGGCCAGATGATCATAGAAGACAAATGGGTCGCCGTCGTTTTGGCCCGCACCGCAGGGCGTGCCTCCACCCAGGGGAGCAAAAAGCGAATTGAACGTGGTCGGGGGAGTCAGCGCGTTGCCGTTTTTGTCATAGACCCTGAACGCGACGTTAAGCGCTTCGATGTAATGATTCGGGCCGACATCGCCATCGGTGTCAGGCGGCAAACAACCGCAAGCGCTCTCCGCCGAGTTCATCCCGTCAAAGGTCAGCAGTGGGGGTGGCATGTTTGGCGTCGGTCGAAAAATGTTTTTGACCAGCCTTTGCAACCATGGCGAGGAAGTCGCTGGTGCTGAGGGTAGCGGTCCGGTGTTCGGGAACCGATATCGCGTCAGACGTCGCTCTTCAATTTCCCCCTGATTGGGAATGTAGGGAAGGCTTCGCAAATCCTGATCGAGGCGGACCGGACCGACCGATTGCACGACATCCGGCGTTTGTGTGCCAGGAGCGTCCTGCGCGCCGGTGAAGCGACTGTTTTGGGTGCCTTTTGTCTGGGCGAAGACGTTCGAGAACGCGCCAGAACCAACCAGCGCCACAAAGACGCCGATTAGGCAAAGGAGAGCAGCAATTAAAACGCGAAGATTAAAGAAGGCTGATTGTGAAGTGGATTTCTTTTTCATTGATGAAGTGGAGTTGTGGCGACGCCGCCTTGATAGAGCAGCGCTTTGGTTATTTCCCTACTACTGGAAATCCACAGTAACATCATTAGAGCAGGTCGCAATTCCAGCTTCACACACCCGATACACGTATTGGGCCTGGCCGGTGTCGCCGGTGGAATCATCATACTGTCCATCGTCCGGCGTTGTCACGATTAGCACGCTATTGCGATAGACGTCGACGTTGGCCGACGTCGCCCCCCTCCACTTGAGGCGCACCGTATTTATTCCATTTATCCTTTTCTTTTGGGCGCGGAGCTGAATCGATCCAGGTGTGGGCGTCGGCGTCGCTGTCGCTGTTGGAGTCGGTGTAGACGTGGCCGTTGGTGTAGGCGTGGCCGTTGGTGTAGGCGTCGGCGTTCCTCCCGGCAACTTAAATGCATAGATTTTGTTGTCTGCACCGAAGTAGATCCGTGCGCGCGCAGCAATTCCGGTGTTCCACTGGCGGGTGCCTGTCATCAACTCGTTTGCGCCGCCCCCGTTATAGATCACCACACCGGTGTCCCCATCGTAAGCATGCAAGCGCTGGTCCCCTGCAACCCCCGCGACCCAGACAATCGTGTTATTCGTTCCATCAGTCGTCGTTACCCAAGGGGAGCCGCGACCGGTCTGATTTTGGCTCCAGGCAAAGACGATCGCGGGCGGATTTGTCGGGTAATCTTGTACGCCATGATCGCGCCGACGTCGTTATGAAAAGCAATATACGTTCCTTGACTGGTGTGATATGTGACAGCCGATGTCCCTCTGTTAGTCCCAGAAACGCTAGCTTGGGCCACAGGTGAAATGATACCGCCGAGATTGTTGCGGTTCACCAGATAGGCATTGGAATCTTTGCCAAGCGCAAGCACGAGTTGTGAAGGCGTGGCGCCCGGTACATCGATCACTGTCGCACTGACACCGCCCAGGTCGGTATCGCTGTTGTCAAGGCTTAACCAATTGGTGGGCGCCCAGTAGTCGGTCGGCTGACCGGTCCAGATCGGTCCGGCCTGCAACCGGATGATTGCTTCGCCGCCCATCCAGTTACCGCCCGTGTTAAAGGTGTTGCCAGTCACCACGAAGAGGTTGGTGCCATCACTGGCGACGCCGCCGTGCCCCCAAATGCCGCCGCCGATGGCCGTTGTCGCCCAAGCCATCACATTAGAGGGATTGTTGATATCCACGCCCACAACCCAGCCGTGATAATTGCCGCAGTCGCCCGCGTATCCGGAATAAGCCACGTACACGCGGCCACCTACGAGAGCCAATGCACCTCGGTCTTCCTCCACCGCGGAATCAAACGTCATGCTGTTATAGTGAGCGGCGGTATTTACGTCGACCGGCCAGCCTGGATTGGTCGCGCCCGTGTCCACGTTCAGAGAGAAAATGAGATGTTTTTTCGTATTGCCGCCATCTGGCGTGGTGAACGCATCAATAAAGAGTGCGCGCGACGCGAGATCGACGACGGGCGTACCGGTGATCCCGACAGGATCGATGTTACCGCACCCGAGGCTGCTTAATGGGACTGGTGCCCCGAGATTTTGCTGCCAGATTACTGTCCCGGTCGTGGGGTTGAGTGCATAAACGTTGTTGGATTCCGTGACTGCAATGATCATCGGCCCGTTGAATCCGCCTTCGATGTAAAGTGGCTGGGCGTAAACGTTGCCGGAAATGCTGCCGTTGAAGTTCAGATCGCGCGCCAAGTTCGCAGCGGCGGACAGTGTAAAACCTGCATCGATGTAAACGCCGTCGCGCGAAGGATTGTTGTGTTCCTGGGTGACATTGACCTGAGCGTGTGCTTCGGCGCCACTCAGCACGGCGATACCGAAGACCGCAACTAGAGATCTTAGTCGCATCAGCCCTCCACACATCCAGGCATACCGGTTGAGAATGTCACTGTCGCGTTGTTTGAACAGATTTGAGTGCTCGATTTGCATATCCTCTTAGGTTGTTGTGCTCACGGCCATTGATAAAGAAGGCTGATCGTGAAGTGAATTTCTTTTTATAGATAAGTTGTTTCCCTCGACAGTGAATCCGCGATGATACAACCAAATCGCGGGTCCAACACAAAAAGAATGTTAATATCCGCGAAAATTTTGCTTTGGTTTATGTCCCCGTACCCGAAATCGACTCGCGGGAAATCCGCGGGCGAAGGAATCTACGGCGACGGCTTGCCGGAAAGACTTCTGGCCGGTGGACCGTCATAGCCGTGGTTTACCGGATCGATCCGGCGCATCGGTTTCTCCCGATTTTGTTCTTCGATTACGTGGGCGATGAGTCCAGGCGTGCGCGCAATCATGAAAATACCGTTGAACGCAGCGGGATTCATTCCAAGGTCGGCGAGAATGGCGCCGATTGCGCCGTCAACGTTAACCGGGAGTGATTTCTTCGCATCGGCAAATGCCTTTTCGACGGCGCGCGCTGCCTGCATGTGCACGCCGTCCACACCGGCCTCACGCGCAAGCTCGAACAAGCGCGCGGTGCGCGGATCCTTCGTGTGCAAGCGATGACCAAACCCCGGCATGCGTTCGCCGGATTCGCTCATTATCGCGAGCGCGCGAGTCGCTGCCTCATCCAAGGAGATCGACTCGCGCGTCGCGCGATCGGCGATTGCTCTCAATCGGCGTGCGCAATCTTCAATCGCGCCACCGTGATGGCGATTGATCGACATGACTCCGGCAGCAACCGACGCGCTTAACGTCGCGCCGGTCGAAGCCACGGTCCGCGCGGCCAACGCACTGGGAGGCGTCGCGCCGTGATCAATCGAAGAGACTAAAATCGCGTCCATCAAACGCGCGACAGCCGGCGACGGCAATTCTTTGGTCAAGATCAAGTAAACCGCTGCGCCAAAGGATACGCGGCCCATGATTTCGGCTATGTCGTAGCCACGCACTGCCACTTTGTTGGGCTCGATTCGGGTAATGGCGCTGTGCCACACGGCTTTTTTCTCCGCTTCACTCATCAGGCTTTCTCCTTTGATTTGTTCCAGAATTTTCACGACCGCACCAGGCAATTCGCCGAATGCATCGACCACGGCGGCGCCGGCTTCGCGCAATGCTTTCGCCTTGCCGGCATGCGTTCCGCGGCCGCCTTCGATGATCGCACCCGCATGACTGAAACGCGTGCCTTCGCGCGCCGCCTTGCCTCCAATATAAGCGATGACCGGCTTTTTGATTTTTCGATCCAAAATCAGTTGCGCCAACTCCTCTTCCTGGGACGAACCAATTTCGCCGAATATGACGATTGCTTCCGTGAGCGGGTCGGCTTCAAACATCAGCGCCGCATCTGGCAGTCGAATTCCAATCACGGCGTCGCCTCCGATATGCACGATCGTTGAAAGCCGCACGCCCGCCTGCCCGAGGTAATAACCGGTACTCGAAGCCATCCCGCCCGAGCGACTGATCACACCGACGCCTTTCGGGACGCCAGGCTTAAACCATTGCCGTGCGCTTTCCGCGCGCCCGCCGATCATGCCAATGACTGCCTTTCCGGGACTCAGCGCTCCGAGCGTGTTCGGTCCGAGAAATGTTGCCTCATTCGCTTTCGCGGCCGCGGCAATCTCCATCGCGTCCCACACCGGCACTCGATCGGGCACTAGCACGGCGAGTCTAATTCCTGCTTCGATCGCCGAAATGGCTGCGTCTTTTACGCCGGTCGCTGGCACAAAAACGACTGAGACATCGATTTTGCCTAGCGCATTCACCGCTTCGAGCGGCGTATTGAATACCGGCACGCCGAGGACATTCTGCCCGCCTTTGCCCGGAGTTACTCCCGCGACTACGTTCGTTCCGTACTCGCGCATGAGACGGGTGCGCGCCCGGCTTTCGCGTCCAGTAATCCCTTGCACCAGCACGCTCTTTTTTTCGTCAATCAAAATCGCCATTTTAGGAATCGCCTCCGATCAGTTCATCCAGCCCGGCAATATCAAGCTCCAGGTAGAAACCTTCGATTCCGGCAAGACGGCATTCTACGTCACAGGCGAGCAGCTCGGAATCTTTGGTAGCAAACTCTTCGCCCGGCAACGCTGCTACGGGCGCGCCTTCGCGGTCGATGATTAATCCACCCGAATGTGTTTCTACTGCGGATCGCATCTGCGGCCAATGCGCGGTGTCAATCCAGACACGGCCATTTTTAACGGGCAGCTTTGTGGCGGTTGGGTCTTTGACAAATTTTGGCACCCGTGGGGTTCGCGGCTTCCACTTTTTCCCGCCGGCACTGGCGACGAGCTCAGCGAACCGCGTGGCGATGAATGCCGGTGTGTCAGTTTTGCGATATCCTTCGACCGGCGCGCCTAAGAGCTTCGACATGCGATGCAGAATGTCTACGGCCCGATCTTCAGTGTTGCCGCCGAGACGAATTACCGCGGGGATGTCGAGATCGAGTTCCCAAAAAGCCTTCGCCAGGCCGTAAGCGGACCAGTATTGTTCCTGGCTCGCGACACCGGAGCCGGAACCGAAATAACCGACCAGATCGGGTTGAGCCAGAATGATTCGGGCGGCGCGATAAACTTTCGATGCAGACGGATTGCCGCTCGTATCGGTGAAGTTGGCGATCGTAAACCCGGCATTCACGATCGCGTCCATAGACATCATCGAGCCGCCACCGCCTGCGCCGTGAAATCCGACGAGTCCTTTGGATTCCTTCGGAGCCGTCGTTGCCAATTGCGCGAAATAGAACGTCCCGCGATGATCGTTCTGTTCGACAGCGTAGGCGACGCGCTCGAGAGCCGTCGGCGGATGATCGAACTCCCGTGCAATCTCGATCCCCAGCTCTGGATGACGCGCGACCGCGTAATCATCAATCGTGATGCGACAATCGGCGGCGACGAACTCGCCGCCTTTGGTCAGCACTAGCGGATTGATTTCAAGCGAACGCGCTTCGACGCTGCGCGCCGCATTGAACAATTTTCGGATCGATTCATTCAGCTGCTTCGCATTTTTCGGTGAAAGTCCGCACGACGCCACCGCTTGATCGACTGCTGAATCCAATGGTCCGCGATTCACATCGCAGGGGATTCTTCGCGTTGCAGCGGCGCGCTCTTCGATCCCTGTGCCGCCGCCGGCGGCGGAAATAATCATTGGTGCACGGGCGGCGTCATCAATAGTGAACGAGAGAAAGAATTCGCGATCAATATCGATCTTCTCTTCCACCAGCGCGGCTTCGACGGGAAACTGTCCCACTTTCATTGTCAACATCCGCTGAGCGTGCACGCGGACGTCCTCCGGTTTTTTGGCAAAGGCAACTCCGCCGATCCCTGCGCGACCAGTAGTCCAAGCTTGAATCTTCACAACAACTTCGCCGCCGAGTTCCTTCGCCGCCGCGACAGCTTCGTCCGCATTTGATGCGGCCCGACCGCGCGGGACATTGAATCCTTTAGCGGCGAGAATGGCTTTACCTTGATATTCGTGCAGTCGTGCCATGACTGGGTGCTATTTCGGATGAAAACGCCCAACGTTCAACGCTGAACGTTTAACTAAGAAAGTATTCGCGAGCAGGCATCAGACTCGAAGCTGCGTGGTGAGCGGACGAAGTGTGCTTTCTGGGTTTGTTCTCGACTATCGGCAATTGAGTCGAGATCATATTGTGCGCGCAGTCGTTGTGCGAACACGGATATGGCGGCTGAAGTTAAAAAGGAAATTGAGCTGGAGATCGCGCATGTGTTGTTCACAGACATCGTCGGTTACTCGAAGCTGCCGATCCATCAGCAGCGAGCGGTAGTCGAGCGCTTAAACGAGATTGTCAGAGGTACGGATGAATTCCAAGCCGCGGAAACGGCGGGGCGCTTGATCAAAATCCCGACAGGCGACGGCATCACGCTGGTTTTTTATCATAGCCCAGAAGCCCCGGTTGAATGCGCATTGGAAATAAGCCGCGCTCTCAAGAAGCATCCGGAACTTCAGCTGCGAATGGGCATACACAGTGGACCCGTGAGCGGGGTCATCGACGCAACCGGAAAAGCGAACGTAGCTGGCGCCGGCATCAATATCGCGCAGCGGGTCATGGACTGCGGCGATGCCGGACACATTTTGCTGTCGAAGCACGTTGCTGAAGATCTTGAGGAATACCCTCACTGGCAGCCGCACCTGCATGAACTTGGCGAGTGTGAAGTCAAACATGGCGTTCGCCTCTCCCTGGTGAATCTGTACACTGAGGAGCTTGGGAACCCGGCAGTGCCGGAAAAGCTGAAGGCGGCGCGTGTGGCTGCTGCTGCACAAAGAAAACGGGCCGCATTCCGATGGCTGTCATCAGGCGTGATGAGTCTGCTGGCTGTGATCGCCCTGATCGGTTTTCTCCTTTTTCGTTATAGACGACCGCCTGCGACGGTCGAGTTACCAGTTCCCGAGAAAAGCATCGCGGTGCTGCCGTTTGACAACCGGAGTCGCGATCCTGACAACGCGTACTTTGCTGATGGTATTCAGGATGAAATCCTGACGCGCTTATCCAAGATCGCGGATCTAAAAGTAATCTCGCGCACATCTACGCAGCATTACAAAAGCGCCCCGGACAACCTGCCTGAGATCGCAAAACAACTTGGCGTGGCGCACATCCTGGAAGGAAGTGTGCAGAAGAGCGGCGACGTCGTGCGCGTGAATGTGCAGTTGATTAAAGCAGGCAATGATTCCCATCTTTGGGCCGATACCTTTGATCGCAAACTGACCGACATCCTTTCGGTTGAGAGTGAGGTGGCCAAAGCCATCGCCGATCAGTTGCGAGCCAAACTCACCGGCGAGGAAGAGCAAGTAATCGCCGCCAAACCGACAGATAATCCCGAGGCTTACGATGCCTACCTGCGCGGCCTGGCTTATACATTGAAACCTGTGTCGGCCTCACTCACCAACACGCTCGGCGCGCAAAAATATCTCAGAGAAGCGGTGAGATTGGACCCGAAGTTCGCTCTTGCTTGGGCGCTGCTGTCATACGTGGAGGCGCGCGGCTACCTCACACAGGCTCTTCAACCAACGGTCGCCCTGCGTGAAGAGGCGCGGCAGGCAGCCGAAACCGCGCTCACTCTTCAGCCCAATCTCGGCGAAGCCGTGTTGGCCAAGGGTTATTACCTTTACGCCTGTTTAAAGGATTACGACGCCGCAGTGCGTTACTATGAGCAAGCACGTCAGTTGCTGCCGAACAGCAGCCGGATTCCTGAATTGCTAGCCTATGTCACGCGGAAGCGGGGTCAGTGGGACCAGAGCGAAGCCTACTTAAGCGAAGCCGAGCGACTCGACCCGCGCAACGTTGACCTACTCACCCAGCACGCGCTTTCATATTTAGACCTTCGTCGTTTCCCCGAAGCATTGCGGAAGTTTGATCAGGTTCTCGATATCACACCGGACGACGTGGGCACCCTCGTATACAAGGCGGCTATCGCGCAAGCAGAGGGCGATCTTCCGCGGGCTGCTGCGCTCCTCGCTCCGCTCCACCCTGCTGCTGCCGACGACCCCCTGGCCTTGGAGACACAGGTTTACCAAGCGATCTTGGAGCGTCGCCCTGCGCAAATTATCCCTCGGCTAAAGGAAATCCTGACCAAGCCTGATCCAGTGTTGGGTTACTTCAATGGCGAACTGCGCTTTTGGTTAGGCTGGGCGCAAGAAGTTGCCGGCGACCATCCTGCCGCCCAGGAAAGTTGGCGACAAGCGCGCAGCGAACTCGAACCCTTCCTCAAAGAACAGCCGGAAAATTTTCTTTTAATTGGGGATCTCGCGCTGATCAATATGGGCCTCGGTGACAAGGCCGCCGCGTTGGCTCTGACTGAACGAGCCATCGCCCTGATCCCGATCGAGAAGGATGCCGACTATGGTCCCATTCCGATTGAGATCCTCGCCCGTGTGGCCGCGCGCATGGGGGAACCCGATCGCGCCATTACTGCTTTACGGAAACTTTTGTCAATACCCTACACTGGCCCATTGGCTCCGAACGTCCCGCTCACTCCCGCGTTGCTCCGGCTCGATCCGATGTTCGATCCGCTTCGGAACGATCCGCGCTTCCAAAAACTCGCCACCACGCCTGCGCCCACGCCGAGCGATCCGAAGAAATGACGCGTAAGAGTTCGGGAATTGAAGAAAAGTTTGCAGGGCTACCCGCCAACGGCCTGATAATGGCCGAGCCCGCGTTGCCACATGAAGCATGCCCACATCCACGTGAGCAGGAGCCAGCCAGTTTGGATGGCCAGCGCTTGCACAAGATCGACTCCTTTTAACCGGCCGAGAAAAATCGCCACCGGGCAAAATAGCTCGTAATAAAACGGCAGCCATTTCATCACCGCCTGAACCGCGACCGGCATGATGTCGATGGGGAACATCTGACCGCCCAGAAAATATTCGAAAGAATACACGATGAACACGATCGTTGAGATTTCCAAAATCCAGAACGCAAACATCGCCAGGCTGTAGGTGATAAAGAATTGGATGAATGCCGACATCACGATCGAAATCGCCGTCAAGACGTAGGTCAGGGGATCGGTCGGCAGCACGATGTACTCCCGAAAATAGACAAAGATCAGCGCGATCGGCGGCAATGTGACAAGGCTGTAAACGAGACGGCCACTCAAAAAAATGCTTGTTCGGTAGACGAGATAACTCATCGGCTTCGTCAGTAGCGCGTTGATCTGGCCTTCGCGAATGTCGGCGGCGATTTGCCATTCGTCCTCTGTGGGAAGGACAAGGTTACTGACCAGAATGGTGAGTAAGTAGTAATAAATAATCGAGCCGTAGTCGTAACCATGCAGGCTGCCACCTCGCTCCTTGAATACTGCAGCCCAAAGAAACACTGTGCCTGCCAGCGGTATCAGCCCGAACAACGCGCGTAGAAAATAATTCCAGCGGTACACGAATGTGTTCTGCAGTCCGATGTTAAAGACTGACGCATACTTCGTGATCGTGCTCATGCTCGTGCTCCGAGTCGACTGCATTCGAGCATGAGCGAGAGCATGAGCAAGAGCAGGATTAACTGTAGCGGCGGTTTTTAACCGTCGCACGATTCGGTGATCGAATAGCACCGCCAGACGCTAGCTGCACAGCAAGATTGATCGCAGCAATCATGCTCTCTGCTCGCGCGATTCCTTTGCCTGCGATCTCAAATGCGGTGCCGTGATCAGGACTCGTGCGAGGGAATGGCAAGCCAAGCGTGACGTTTACGCCTGCATGAAACGCGTGCAGTTTCAATGGGATCAATCCCTGATCGTGATACATGCAAAGCACGCCGTCGAATTCGCCTTCGATCGCGCGATTGAAAACGGTATCGGGAGAGTGGGGGCCGAAAAACAGTGATCGGTGATAGGTGGTCTGTGATCGGTTCAACTCCGCAACAGCCGGTGCGACGATCTCGATTTCTTCACGGCCAAGTTTGCCGGATTCGCCGGCGTGCGGATTTAAGCCGGCAACGGCAATACGCGGTGCAGCCTTGGAACGCGGTATAAGAAAGTCCGCGAGCAAGATACCAACGCGTACTATCTCAGCTTGCTTGAGCGCGCGGGGGACCTTGCGCAGGGCAATGTGCGCAGTGACGAGAGCAACCGTGAGTTTTCCGCCGGTCAAACACATTGCGAAGTCTTTTACACCGCAGCGCTCGGCAAAAAATTCTGTTTGCCCTGGGAACCTGAATCCGACTTTACTCATGCTGGCCTTGTGCACTGGCCCGGTCACAATTGCATCGAGTTCGCCGCGTCGCGCGAGTGTGACCGCTTCTTCAAGTGCGGCCGCCGCTGCGCGTGAAGTCTCAGCCGTCGGTTTGCCTAACGAGCACTCAGGGTATCTGCCGATTATTTTGTATCCGGCGGATTTCGCCAGTCGATCAGATTTCAGAGCACGCTCGGCAATCTCCGGACCAATTCCGGCGCAATCCCCAAGCGTGATCCCAATCCGCGGTCGCATGCTGCACCTTCACCAAGCCTGCGCCGCATCGCAAGCACGCGCGTAATGCGCATCGGCTGACCGACCGTCCGGTGCCGTTCGTTAGGTCATGGTTGCGTGACTGGAATAATTCTACTCATGCCCGGGCTGGACGGCGATGCGGGCGAGTTGAACCTCGACAACTTTCCGATGCCCGAAGCACGAGCGCCGAATGGCGCACACTAAAACGTTTTGATATATGCTTTTTCGCGCAGGCTGGCGAGCCAGCGTTCCTGAATTTGCTGTGCTTCTTCCTGAACCAGTTTCTTCTCGATGTCGGGTCGAACTTCGGCGAGCGATTTCGTGCTGCCGCCGTGTTTATCTTCGACCTTCAGAATGTAGTAATTTCCGGCGTAATCGATGATGTTGCTGATTCTGCCGACGGGAATGTTGAAGGCGAACTTTTCCAGCGGTTCCGCCAAGGTCTTCCGTTCGATCCAGCCCCAGTCGCCGCCGTTGTCCTTGTGCTGTCTTCCGAATACATCTGCGCGATCTGCTCAAATTCCGCGCCACCGGCGAGCTTACCGAGCACTTCTTGGGCGAGTTCTTTTTGCGCGGGCGCGCTGGCTGTGTCCTGATGCCCGGAAACCATGATCATTCGCAACTTGATCTGCTCCTTGGACGTAAATTCGTCGCGATGTTTCCTGTAGTAATCTTCAATTTTGACGGGCGAAATAATCTGGTTGGTCTTGACGTTGTGGCTGCGCATCGCTCCCACAATAAATTTTTCCATCTCCTTTTGTTTGAACTCGCCCAATGTGAAGTTCTGCGCCTCGAGAGTCTTCACAAACGTATTGCGGTCGCCGCCAAAGGATTCCCGGATGATCTGATGGATTCGCTGGTCCACGAGGTGATCGGGAATTTCGTAGCTTTCCTTTTTAAACGCCTGAATTACCAGCCGCCGATCGATCAGATCTTTTAAGGCGAGTTGTCGCAGTTCGATCATTTTTTTCTCCAAGTCAGGCCCCGTGTACTGCTGGCGCAGCACTTTTTCCTGCGGCGCGGACAAAGCGCGGACCTGCGAGTAAGTAATGACCTCGCCATTTACAACCGCCGCGATGCCGTCCACGACTGTGGGCTCCTCACCAAACACAACGTTACAAAACGGGACCGGCGCAAGTGCGCCGACCATCAGCGAAACGGCTATCAACGGATGCGTGAAATACCTCATAACTTCTTCAACAGTTCGACAACTTCCGGGAGGAATTGATCGATTTTCAATGCAACTAAACGGGGGAATTTGCCCGCGACAAGTATAAAATCTCCGCGCCGCGTCAACATCACTTTGCGCTCGCGCACTTCGACTCGGCTGATTCCCGATTCTGCCGCGACAAGTTTGATTTCGACCAGAGCGAATAGATTGTCAACGCCCGGCGGGAACGGCCCGAACCGATCGCGCCAGTCGCGGCGCAACTGCTCCAATTGATCGCGTGTCGTGATCTCCGCAATGCTCGCGGTATGCCGTATGCGCATGGCAGGGTCGCTGATGTAGGCAACTGGAATACAGGCCGGGATGCGCTCAGCTTGAGGCAATTTCCGAAAGCCTTCGGCGGAGTGAGATCGCCGCTCGGTGCTATTGCCGGTGCGACGAACTCCGCTTCGTTCGTCACAACGAAGTCAAGTAGCACGTCGACGTCCAACCGAGAGCCGTGGTTTTTGTCCTTTGATCTGCGCGACTGCCTGCTTCAGCAATTGGCAATACAAATCGAAACCCACTGCCACGATATGGCCGCTTTGAGCGGTGCCGAGAACGCTGCCGGCGCCGCGAATCTCCAGATCCCGCATGGCGATGCGAAAACCCGCGCCAAGGGAGCTGTATTGCTTGATTGCGGTGATCCGCTTGCGTGCTGCGCCAATGGTCATCATCTCGCGCGGAAGAAGCAGGTACGCATACGCCTTGTGTTCGGCGCGTCCGACACGTCCGCGCAATTGATACAGGTCGGCGAGACCAAATTGGTCCGCGCGGTCGATGATGATGGTGTTTGCATTCGGAATGTCGAGACCGCTTTCGATGATCGTCGTGCAAACGAGCACGTCTGTTTTCCCGGCGAGGAATCGCGCCATGACGGCTTCGAGTTCGTCGGCATCCATCTGGCCGTGCCCGATTTCGACTCTGGCCTGCGGACAAAGTTCGACAATGCGATCGCGCACCCGCTCGATACTCGCGACGCGATTGTGCAGAAAGAACACCTGGCCCTGCCGTTCCACCTCACGTTCGATTGCAGTCGCGAATGATACGCTCATCGTACGCCGATACCACGGTTTCGACCGGCAGACGGTTGGGCGGGGGAGTCTCGATCGTGGACATGTCTTTTACGCCAACCAGAGAAAGATAGAGGGTGCGCGGAATCGGCGTGGCTGAAAGTGTCAGCACATCGACCAGCTTGAAGAGCTCTTTGAATTTCTCCTTCTGCAGAACTCCGAAACCTCTGTTCCTCGTCGATGATCACCAGGCCGAGATTCTTGAACACGACGTCGCCGGAGATGAGCCGGTGCGTGCCAATAACGATATCGACACCGCCTTCGCGCAGCAGTCGCAGGACTGTTTTCTGTTCGGAGTGCGAACGAAATCGGCTGAGCATCTCGATGCGCACCGGATACTCGAGCATGCGCTGGCGGAATACCTCGAAATGTTGCTGGGCTAGAACAGTGGTCGGCGCGAGGACGGCCACTTGTTTCCCGTCCATGACTGCCTTGAATGCGGCGCGCATCGGCCACTTCGGTTTTGCCAAAACCAACGTCGCCGCAGATCAGGCGATCCATTGGCCGGGGCCGTTCCATGTCGATCTTCGTGTCGATGATCGCCTTCATTTGATCCGGCGTTTCGCGGAATGGAAATGAACGGTCAAATTCGGCCTGCCATTTTGTGTCTGGCGCGAAAGCGTAGCCCGGCTGCATTTGTCGCTCTGCCTGAATCGCGAGCATTTTGCCCGCGTAATCAAAAATCGAAGCCGCAGCTTTAATTTTTGCGCGGGCCCATTTTCCGTCTCCGAGCGAACTGAGCGGAGGCGATTTTTTTCCAGCGCCGACGTAACGCGAAACGAGATACGCTTGTTCCAGCGGAACGTACAGCTTCGCTTCGTCAGCAAATTCCAGGACCAGGACTTCCTGTGATCGTCCTTGCTGTTGTAGCGGCAAGTGCTCCGCCTGTCGTGGATGCCTGGCCGCTGTCAGGCGGGCGATGCACCTGCCCTACAGGAAATTTCTCCAACCCGAGGAATCGCCCGACGCCATGCTCGAGATGGACAACCAGATCGCCTTCAGCGAGTTCGCTGAAATCGATTTGGGTGCGATGACGTTCTGCCCGCCGAAGCCGCAAAAGCCGGCGCGGATGGACCGCGAAGCGTCCGAACAATTCGGCAGCCGAAAGGACGACGAGACTGGCCGCCGGGAAACAAAATCCGCGCGTGAGCGTGCCCCCAACGAACTCAATGTTCTCAATCGCGCCCGCCATAATCTCGCGGAACCGCTCGATCTCGCCTTCGGTTTGAAAATAAATGGCGATTCTCGAGTTGTTCACGCGCCATTCTTTCAACCGTTCGATGAGCTGCGCGCGTTTTGCCTCGGCCAGGACGAGATCGCCAGCGCCAAACTCCCCGATCTCGCAATCCTGAAACGCGCCGCTGAAATCTTCCGGCCCCGTCTCAATCCAGCCTTCGCTGATTTGAATGTCTGCAGGCGCAACTTGGCTGCTTAAAGCAGGCGAGTTTTCAGCAGGCTCGAGGTCGATGATCATATCGTTTTCGCGGATGTAATCGCGAACGGATCCGTTTTGACCCGGTGCGGTTTCGTCGAACAAAATGTCGATCGACCGCAAATCGCGCACGGAGATTTGTGAATCGATATCGAACTCGCGCAGAGATTCGATTTCGTCGCCGAAAAATTCCAAGCGGAATGGCAACGGCGATTGCCATGAATATAGATCGACGATGCCTCCGCGAACGGCGAATTGTCCTCGCGTGGTGACTTGTGCGACACGGTCGTAACCGGTCGCCGCGAGTCGTTCGAGAAGCTCTTCCATATCCGCGGTTGCTCCGCGACGGAGTTGAACAACCGCGGATTCAAGTGTGCCGCGATTTGGCGCAGCTTGATCCAGCCCTGTGCGTGTCGCGACGATGATGCGCGGCCCGGTACCCCGCTCAATTTGCAGAAACAACGCCAAACGTTCAGCGGCGATCTCCGGATCGGGCAAAACATTTTCGATTCCAGCCAGCTCGGCTTCGGGCAGGAAGAGCGCGTTCGGCTGCCAATTGAGCAAGCTTTCGTAAAACATTTCCTGCGAATGAACGCTGGCGGAGAGGATCCAAATCGTCGAATCAGCAGCCTGCCGACTATCGGGCGCACGGCGGTGACAGGCATGCGCGATTACGGCCGCCAGGAACGGCTGCGCTGGCTCGATCGCGTGCGAAAATTTTACGGGCGATTGGGCCGCTTGTATCGCGGCGAGTTTGCGCGCGATTGAGTCGCTCGTGGCAACCCGCTCCAACAGCTCGGCTGATGTTTCCACCACAAACTTTACGCCAAATTCGGGCAGAATTGTAGACGCGTTAGATGCGTGCTGTAGCGTGCGCTGTCCTTAGCGCAGAAAGTGCAGCGTTACCAAAATCCGCTGAGGACAGCGGACTCTACACCATTTAAAGCTCGCGGCCGATGGCGGCAGCAACTGCGCGCAGGCGGGGAACGAGTTCCGCGAAAATTTCAGGCGTGAGCGCCTGGTTGCCGTCGCTCTTGGCCTGCTCGGGAGAATCGTGGACTTCGATCATGAGGGCGTCTGCGCCCGCGGCCACCGCCGCGAGAGACATCTGCGGCACGAATTCACGCAACCCGAGGGCGTGCGTTGGATCGACGATCACTGGCAGGTGTGTTTTCGATTTCAAAATTGGAACCGCGCTCAGATCCAGCGTGTAGCGTGCGGCGTTGTCGAATGTGCGAATGCCGCGCTCGCACAGCACTACGTTCGGGTTGCCTTCGTTCAGGATGTATTCAGCGCTCATGATCAAATCATAAAGCGTCGCGCTGAATCCGCGCTTCAGCACCACGGGAAGTCTGCTGCGGCCTACCTCTTTCAACAGTGAAAAATTATGCATGTTGCGTGTGCCGACCTGAAGACAGTCCGCATACTTTTCGATCATCGGAAGGTCGCGCGGGTCCATTACTTCGGTTACCACAGGCAAACCGGTCTTCCCACGTGCTTCCGCGAGAAAACGAAGTCCTTCTTCGCGTAATCCCTGAAAACTGTAAGGCGACGTGCGCGGTTTAAATGCGCCACCGCGTAGAATTTTTGCGCCGGATCCTTTCACGATCGTCGCGATGGACAGGATATGCTCCCTGCTTTCAACCGAGCACGGCCCGCAAATGAGGACCACGTCCTCATGTTCGCCCAGGCGGACATCGCCAATTACGACCGAGGAAGCGCCGCGCGAATCGCGAACAACCAGTTTGTAAGGCTTCAGCACAGGCACGATTGCCTCCACTCCGGGCATCGCGGCAATCGGCTTTTCCCGCAGCAGCGCCTCTGGTCCGATGACGCCGATGATTACGCGCGATGCGCCGCGGCTGATTTGCGCCTCAAGCCCGAATTCGCGAACGCGCGTAATGATCCGCTGGATCTGTTCTTCGGTAGCATTCGGTTGCGTAATGACGATCATATTCCCATCGCGGGATGATGAGAATGGAGCGGGCAGGAATTTTCTGCAAGCCTAATGCAAGGTAATCTGCCAGCAGCCTGGACGGGAAGTTGACAGCCTCCCTTGAGACGGCTACCTCGTCCCGCCACGGTACCTCCGAAACTAGTTCGTGATCGTGACCGGCGTTCCGACTGAAACCGATTTAAAGAAATTTTCAGCCATGAATTCAGGCATCCGGATGCAGCCGTGTGACGCTGGATAGCCGGGCAAATAACCGGCGTGCAATCCTGTCCCCGACACGATGCGCATGAAGTAAGGCATTGGCGTGCCTTGGAAGTGTGTGCCCGGGGGTTTCGGATCTTTTTTTATCTCGATGTTGGCAACGACTACTTTGCCGGAGGAGTCCACATAATCCCCAAATAAACTGGAGGCGTGGTCCTTGTCCTTCTGAATGACCTTATAATTACCGGCAGGAGTGTTCAGCCCTTCGCGACCGGTCGATAGTTGTGACACACCCACGAGGACGCCGCCCTTGTAAAAATAGGCGCGCTGTTCTCCAAGGCTGATCTTGATGGACGGGCTACCGCTGGCGTGATCGCCGTCCCAGTATGAGACGGTGTCGCGCGGTGCGCCAGTCTGCGCGCCGCCGTAGGTGCCGCCGCCCAAATACTGCGTATTGCCGGAAAAGCGCGGGTCTTCACCGCACCCGGCGACGATTAAAACCAAACCAACAGAGAGGGTTGCCTGCAAAAAATGACGGAAATGTTCCTTAATTTCCACGGCGTTTTAATGCGCAAGCCGTGCAAAAAGTCAAGGGTCGGGGCGGTTCAGCCGAACTGCCTCCGGGCGATTGAGATCAATCGCCCCTATCTCTTACACCATTGATCCACCCAATCGTTCACCGTCTTGTACCAAAGCTGCGAGTTTTGTGGCTTGAGCACCCAATGGCCTTCGTCCGGGAAATACAAGAACTCGGAAGGCACTTTCAGCACTTGCAGCGTTGTAAACAGATCGAACCCTTGCGACACATCGAGCCGGTAATCGAGCTGCCCGTGGACAACTAGTGTCGGCGTTTTGAAATTCTGCGCGTATTCGTGCGGCGACCACTTCCGATAAACATCCCGTTTTTTCCACGGCGGTCCGCCGAATTCCCAATTCATGAACCACAGTTCCTCCGTCGTGCCGTAAGCTGATTCCGCATTAAACGTGCCGTCGTGCGACACGATGCATTTGAAACGGTTCGTGTGGCCGAGGATCCAATTCGCCATGTAACCGCCATAGCTCGCCCCGAGCGCCGCCTCGCGGTTCTTGTCGATGAAGGGATACGTTTTCTCCACGTAATCGAGTCCCTTCATCAGATCGACGTACGGTTTCCCGCCCCAATCGCCGCTGATCGAATCGGTAAACTTCTGCCCGTAACCGGTCGAGCCATGGAAATTGATCATCACCACCACGTAATTTCCGGTCGCCGCGAACAACTCCGCGTTCCAGCGATATGTCCAGTCGTTTCCCCATGCGCCTTGCGGTCCGCCGTGAAGCAAAAACTTCAACGAATATTTCTTCTTCGGATCGAATCCGGGCGGCTTGACGAGAAAGCCTTGTACCTAAGTCATCGTTAGCGCCTTTAAAGTCAAAAGTCTCCAACGGCTGCATGTCGATCTGTGACAACAGTGCGTCGTTCATGTGCGTGAGCTGTTCTGGATCGTATTTGTCGCTGAAAATTGTTTCCCCATTCGGCATCACCTGCTTCCAAATTTCGTTTGGCGCAGTGACCGTATTGCGGGTGAAATACAGATCCTTCCCATCAGAAACAAGATCACCGATGGAATATTGCGGTGAGGGGCGTCCCTGAATCGGTAGTTGCAAGAAATACGCTGCAGAGTCTGGTTGATCGGGTGACACGTGCCAAACAGGAGTTTCGCCGTCAGATTCACCGGTTAGAAAGATCTCCAAGCGAGAGAGGCCGTTCGGGTAGTTAACCTTCGCCCAAGTAAATTGGCTAGCCGACCGGTTCCAAGCGTCGGTGAGATTCACAATCTTCCCGGTTTGGCGACCTTGCACGAGCAACCGCCATTTATCGGCTTCGAAGCCGGCACGCGCTTGCGAGAGCCAGGCAAGATATTTTCCGTCGGGTGAATAAAGCGGTGTCGTGTCCGCGCCGGGACTGGTGGAGATTTTCTTTGGTGTACCTCCGTTGATCGGCACGACGAAAATTTCGTTATTCGTACTGGTCGCTTCGACCTCATCGATGTTGCTCGTGTACGCGACCTCCTGACCGTCGGGCGAGATCGCATACATGTCCTGGCCGCCTAACGAGAACGGCGGCACATCGTGATCGCTCGGCGTAAGATCACGGGCCGGAATCGTCTCCCGCATACCGGCTTCGTTGTAAGCGCTAACGACAAATAAATGGCTGCGCTTGAATTCCGTGAAGGCGTTCCAATGCCGATAGAACAAGCGCGGAAAGATTTTCGCTTTGACTTTGCTCTTCTTCAGCTCTTCATCGCGCTGCTTGTTGCACGCGTCATCCTTGCAATCCGGGTAAACCGCCGAGACGAACACGATGTTCTTTCCGTCCGGCGACCAGATCCCACCGTCGGCGCCTGTCGAGATCGATGTCAGTTGATGTGGTTTTCCGACTGGTTGCCCTGTTGCAGAGTCGAAATCACACATCCAGATCTGCGTCGGAACAGTCGCTTTCGAGGTCCAGATGAGTCGTTTGCCGTCCGGTGAAAACCGCGGCCGCTCCTCGTGATTCGGCGTTGGATTCAATCGCTTCGATTCACCGCCGCTCGCCGGTACGATCCACAAATGCGAAATCCTCGTGTTCTCTTCGAGGTCGACATCAATGCAGTCGAACACGACCCATTTGCCATCCGGCGACGGTACCGGCGCGCCGACTCGCTTGAGTTTCATCATGTCTTCGAACGTGAAAGGATGTTTTTGTGGAACCGGCGATGGCTTTTCAGCAAACATTGAGCCGGCGCACAGAAGAAGGGAGACGAAGAGTGTCTTCATGGATTAAACGTTCCTACTTTGTCATTCGGAGCGAAGGCGAGGCATCTCTGACTATTTCAGAGATCGGAAAGATTCAGAGATGTCTCGACTCGGCTCGACATGACAATCCGAGGGTAACTAAAGTGTGCCCATGGCTCACGTAAAAATTGAAACAATTAAAAACGGCCCTTACATCGTAACGGGCGAAGTGGAACTGATCGACGCGGACGGAAACAAGTTTCCCGTGGAAAAACGGATGGCACTCTGTCGCTGTGGAGCATCGACTGAAAAACCGTTTTGCGACGGCACACATTCCAAAGTCGGCTTCAAAGCTGCCGAGAAAGCCGTACCCGAATCAAAAGAATAACCTTTTGTCATTCCGAGCGAAGTCGAGGAATCTCTCAAATGAAACTTAGAGTTGCGCTGGTACTTGCGTTCTCATTCTTCACCACAGCGCTCCACGCCGAAAAGTTTTCGCTCGTTGGCGCGACGGTGATTAATCCGGCCGACGGCAAAGTGCTGCCCAACGCGACGATCGTCATCAACGGCGACAAAATTGAGCGGGTTTCGATGGGCAAACAGGATGCCGCCACGCTCGGGAGACAGGCCAGTTGCGCGGGCAAATTCATTCTGCCTGGTTACATCGACACGCATGTGCATTTTTTTCAATCCGGCGATTTGTTTACGCGGCCGGATGCCGCCGATCTGAACAGCGTTCGCCCTTATAGAGACGAAGTCGCATGGGTCAAGGGCCATCTGAACGACGTTTTTGCGCGCTATCTGCGGAGCGGGATCACGTCGGTGGTTGACGTTGGTGGGCCCTTTTGGAATTTCGAGGTCCGCGAAAAAGCGAATGCTACTGCGAAAGCGCCGCGCGTGGCGGTGGCCGGCCCTTTAATTTCGAGTGTCTCGCGCGAGAAACTTGATCTCGGCGATCCGCCGATCGTGAAAATCGGCACGCCCGATCAAGCGCGTGAGTTCGTCCGTAAGCTGGCCGAACAAAAACCAGATCTGGTAAAAATCTGGTACATCGTCGACAAAGATCACCCCGTCGACAGTTTCCGACCGATCGTCCGTGCGACAATTGAAGAAAGCCATGCGCATGGAATTCGCGTCGCCGTTCACGCGACCGAGTTGGAAACCGCGCGCGCTGCAGTTGAAGAAGGAGCGGACGTGCTTGTCCATAGCGTGACAGATAAGCCGGTCGATGACGCATTTCTGAAATTATTGAAAGATCGGCACGTCATTTTGTGTCCGACATTGGTGGTGTTTGAGCGCTACGGCCGAACCTTTTCGCACCAACTGAATCTCACTCCGGAAGAACAGAAGTGGGGTAACCCGGAAGTGATCGCATCATTGGATGTCACGAAGATTCCAAAGGACAAACTGCCGCCGAGAATCAAAGAGGCCTTGGCTGACCCAAAAGCCGTGCTCGACAGGATTAAGAAAACTGTACGATGTCGCGCTGCCGAATTTGAAAAAGCTCGAGGACGCCGGTGTTACTATCGCCGCGGGCACAGACGCGGGGAATATCGGAACCATTCACGGGCCCGCGCTCTTCCGTGAATTCCAGTTAATGAAAGAAGCCGGGCTGACGCCGATGCAAATCCTCCAATGCGCTACCGCTAACGCGGCGAAACTTTTCGGCGGCGATACTGGCGCGCACATCGGCAAAATTGAAAACGGGTATTTGGCCGATCTCGTGATTCTCCATTCAAATCCGTTGGACGACATCAAGAATGCTTCGGATATCGACAATGTAGTTAAGAACGGAGTGGCGTATCAGGCTGATTCGATTTTGCGCTGAGATTACTATCCGGTGAGTAGCCGCGCCTCGCTTGCGAACGAGCGAGTCTGGCGCTCGCCGTAGTGACACATCTAAAATTTCTTGCTCGGCTTTAAGACTAGCCTGACGTTTTTATTCTATGGCTACGCACCCAACTGAATACGCACATCCGGAAGCGCTGGTGGAGACTGAATGGCTGGAGAAGCATCTCGAAGATGACAGAATCCGAGTCGTCGAGTCGAATGAAGACATTCTCCTTTACGACACTGGGCACATTCCCGGAGCGGTGCACATCGATTGGCGCGCCGATCTTCAGGATCCGGTGATTCGCGACTATATTTCACCGGAAAAATTTGCCCGGCTTTGCAGCCGGCATGGTATCTCGCCGGATACGACCTGCATTTTCTACGGCGACAAGGCCAACTGGTGGGCGTGCTACGCGCTTTGGGCGTTCCGGTTGTTTGGCCATGACAAAGTGAAAATCCTCAATGGCGGTCGCGACAAATGGAAAGCCGAAGGGCGTCCGTTGACACGCGAAATTCCAAAATATGCGGAGACAAATTATCCGGTCCCAAAGAAACGGTTCGACAAGGAGATTCGCGCCTTCTTCGATGAAGCGCTGGCGCAAAGCAAGGACGGCAAACCGTTGATCGACGTGCGTTCACCCGGTGAATATCGGGGTGAGATTACACACATGCCCGAGTATCCGCAGGAAGGCGTGCTGCGCGGCGGCCATATTCCCGGGGCAAAGAGCATGCCGTGGAAAACCGCTACGAACGACGACAGCACCTTCAAGCCCGCTTCAGAATTGGCAAAGATCTATTTCGAGCAGTGCGGAGTCAGCCCCGACAAAGACACAGTCGTCTATTGCCGAATCGGCGAGCGCTCCAGTCACACTTGGTTTGTGCTCACCTACTTGTTAGGCCTCAGTAATGTGCGAAATTACGACGGCTCGTGGACCGAATGGGGCAATAAGGTCGGCGCGCCGATCGAGAAGAGCGCGTAAGCTGGGGAACGCGTGCGCCTCGCACGCGCTCCCCGGACAATATTAAACGCGTCCAGTATTGTTCAGAAGCTCACCGATCAACTGCATTCGCTTTCGTTCTTTGCGGCTGGAATGGAGCTTCGCAATCGAGCGGTTCATCCGTCGCGTCCAATTCATGTTCGCCTTTGTCCCGGGCACGTTGAACCGGTATTGGCGCGCAAGCAGATCGGTGATCATGACCATTGCGATCCACGAGTTACATTTGAAGAGCGTTTCGAATATGGCCGGATAAAAATCTTTCTCGAAGTCGAGCTGCTCGATTTTGGAGTTCAAGCGTGAGAACAGCGCAATCTTCTCGAGGGTCGCTCGCGCCTGTTCTCCCGCCTCGGAGTCTGAATGCGCACGTGCCTCGTCCCATAAAGCGCGAATTGGCTCATGATCGTGTGTTGCATAAGTCGCGACGGATACGCGCTCGTAGTTATCGCCGGGAATGATCATCCCATCGCGCGTTTCCCATTGTGGAATTTTGAATCCGGCAATCCCAAGCGACCGCAAACTGGGCCGTACATAATCGGGCACGACGCCGAGATCTTCCCCGACTACACGCGCAGCGCCAGCTTCGTCCAGAACCACGCGCAGGTATTCTTCGCCCTCTTGCTTGTTCGCCTCGCGGTTTTCCGGTGTGTCATCGTTGCGCGGAACGAAATGTGGCGCGCGGCCGCCGGTTCGTTCCAGCATCTGGTACTCATCGAGCGGCAGAAATTCTTTGTTTGTTTGGGGACGCCAAGGGAAGGCATACGCGCGATAAAATCCCTGGACATGATCGATCCGGAAAAAATGAAAGATCCTGCTGACACCGCGCACGCGTTCGCGCCACCATTGAAAGTTGTTCTCGCGCATGGCACTCCAGCGATAGAGCGGAATACCCCAGTTCTGGCCCCATTTTTGCGTGAACGCGTCCTCTTTGAAGTACGGCTCGGGCGGCGCGCCGCCGAACCAGTCGAGCATGAATTGATGTGGGTGCGCGAAGACATCGGAGCTGTAGTAACTGATGCCAAATGGAATGTCGCCCATGAGTGCCACGCCGCGCTGTTCGGCATGCGCTTTGACACCCCGCCATTGCTGATGCGCGATCCATTGCACGTAACAGAAGAAATCTTCGCGGCGTAGTAAGGCTGCCCGTTTGTTAGGGGGGAGATCGCGCAGCCACGCGCCCGCCGTTTCCATTGTCTGATGCTGAGCCGGCCAGTGGTCCCAAGCGGCGCTACCACCATTTTCCTCAATGAGAACGCGGAAAAACGCGTAATCGCGCAACCATGAGGATTCTTCTTGGCAGAATCTTTGAAATTCCGATTTCCGTTTTTCGTCGGCCTGCGCTGAGAAGTTCACAAACGCCTTCTCGAGAAGACGCTGCTTTAGTTCCTTGACCTGTCGATACTTTACCCGCCCACGGCGGAGACTGGGAAGGCCAATATCGGCAAGTGCAGCTTCGAAGTCCTCGGGCGTTAAATCCGGTGGCGAGTTTGGTGCGACATGTACGGTCGTTGGCTCGATGGCCATCGCGCTGATGGCATTGTATGGACTGTTATCAGCTCCGGTTTCGTTGATCGGCAAAAGCTGAACAAGCTTGAACCCGATTCCCGCAGCCCAATCGATAAACTCCCGCAGCCCGCCAAGATCGCCGATTCCCAAATCGTCCTCTCCCCGCAACGCGAAAATCGGCGCGAGCACGCCAGCAATCTTGTTCTCGGGTGAAATGTTCAGGGCTCCATCAGTCATTTTGTCATGTCGAGCGAAGTCGAGACATCTCTGATTTCAAATACGTTTCATCAAACAGCGAGAGATTCCTCGACTTCGGTTTACTCCGAATGACAACTAAGTGGGAACGTCACCTTCGTCGCACTTGCCAGTCTTCGACGAGATCGCTCGGAATTTCCTGGAGAAAACGCGAGGGCCTTTGGAAGACATCGCCATAGCCGCCGCTCAGGCGCATTTGGGGGTAGGTGAGATACAGTTCGTCGCGCGCGCGAGTGATCGCGACGTAAAACAAACGCCGTTCTTCCTCCAGTGCAGTGCGCGTATCAAGGGAGCGACTGCTTGGGAACATTCCGTCAGTCAACCAGATCACAAATACCGTGTGAAACTCCAAACCTTTTGCCTGGTGCACGCTGGAGAGATTGACCGCCTCCTTGTCTCCGTCTTGAACCGGCGCGGCCTCCGCATCGACGTTGCTGATCAATGCCAGCTGCGAAAGAAATTCATGTACATCTTTGAATTGGCGGGCGAACACTGCGAGCTGGTCGAGGTCTTCCCGGCGAAGTTGGTAATTCGCAAAATTCACCTTGGCGTAATCATCATAGATCGCTTCCACAACTGACGTGATCATCTCCGATGGCGGATTCGGTTCCCCGTCCGGCGCGATCTCATCCAGCGTGTCCGCCAGTTGCGTCCACATTTTCTTTGATTTTGCCGGCACGTTCATCGCAAGAAGGCACTCCCCAAAGCTATAGCCGGTGCCGGTGACCCTGGCAGAGTGTGTTTCAATTTCAGAACCCCGGTCATCCGCCTTCGCCGAGGCTACGGCGGACGGGCCGCCCGCGGCTACAAACCCGGTCTCCCATTCTCTCCACAGGTTTTCCGCCGTGCGATTGCCAATGCCGGGGAGCAATTTGACCATGCGATTATAGGCGACTTCATCGCGCGGATTGGCGACGAAGCGGATGAACGAAGCGACATCTTTAATGTGCGCCTGCTCAAAAAAGCGGATGCCGCTGGTGATTTGGTATGGAATGCCCCGGCGCGAAAGCTCCAATTGCAGCTCCACTGCGTGATAATGCGCCCGATAAAGGACTGCGATGTCGTTGAGATCAACATTTTCATCGCGAAGCTCGAGAATCCGCTGTGCAACAAACTGCGCCTGTTCCGCGCCATCATTCAGAGCGACCAACGCCGGCTTCAGCGTCTTTGATTCGCGCGTTGCGCTTAAGTGCTTCCGGAATTGCTGGACGTTTGCGGCAATGGCGGAGTTCGCCACCTCAAGAATTTCCGGCACACTGCGGTAGTTCATTTCGATCTTGAACACCTGTGCGTCGGGATACCGTTTTGGAAATTCGAGGATGTTTTGAAAGTTCGCGCCCCGCCAGGAGTAAATCGACTGCGCGTCGTCGCCCACGACCATCAAATTGCGATGATCGCGCGCGAGCAGGTCCACGAGGTCGGCCTGGATTTTATTCGTGTCCTGATACTCATCTACCAGAATGAATTGAAACTGTTTCCGGTAGATTTCCGCGATTCGTTCGTGTTGCTGAAACATCAACAATGTCTTTTGCAGCAGGTCATCGAAATCCATGGAGTTCGTCGCCTTCTTCTTTTTCTCGTATCGCTCCCAAACGTCTTGAATTTTCTCGAGCAACGGCAGGAAATAAGGAAACTTCTCAGCGAGCAACTCCTCCATGGGATTCTCCGTGTTGACGACGAAACTGAAAATCTCAGCGAGAACATCACCTTTCGGAAATCGGATTTCCTTCGGGTCAATTCCTGCGCTCGCCACAACCGTATTAATCAAATCCTTTTGATCCTCGCGATCCATGATGGTGAACCCGCTCGAGTAGCTGAGCGCGCTACCGTGCCGGCGTAAAATCCGGTTTCCTATCGAATGGAATGTCCCGCCCCAGAGTCCGCTTGCGTCGACCGGCAGCAAATTCGCGACGCGATTCAGCATCTCGCGCGCCGCCTTGTTCGTGAATGTCAGCAGCAGAATGTTACGGGCGTCGATTCCGTTCTCGAGCAGGTACGCCACGCGATAGGTAAGCGTGCGTGTTTTTCCCGAGCCTGCGCCGGCAATCACGAGGATCGGGCCCGGGGGAGCGGTCACGGCGGCCAACTGCTGTTGGTTCAGCTCAGCGGCGTAATCGACCTGGATCGATGTGGAAACCGAAGCCCGTTGCAGCGTGTATTGACGGGACATAAACCCTGTCGCTCTCCGCCTGTTAGGCCACGCTACGAAATTGCTTCCACGCGCGTGGCTTCCGGGGCGGGATCAATCCATTTGCCGTGTTCGCGGATCAAATCTTTCAGCCGATCGACTGCTTCTGCTTCGGGAATGTTGAATTTCACGGCGGTTTTGCCGACATAAAGATTCACTTTGCCCGGCGCGCCGCCGACGTATCCAAAATCCGCGTCTGCCATTTCACCCGGGCCATTCACAATGCAGCCCATGATGGCGATCTTTACGCCCTTCAGGTGCAACGTCGCCGCTTTGATTTTCGCCGTTGTGGTTTGGAGGTTGAACAGGGTCCGTCCACACGATGGGCAAGCGACATAATCGGTCTTGAAAATTCGCGAGCCGGCTGCCTGTAGAATGTTATACGACAATCGGAGTGCTTGCCCGGGCGCTTCGTCGCCCTGCACCAAAATCGCGTCGCCGATCCCATCACATAGCAGCGAACCGATGTTGGTCGACGCAGTGAGTAGCGTCTCGAGAAAATCTGTAGGGCGTTTGATTCGCTCGATCCCGCGAGCTTCACCCTTCGGGCTTCCCGTCTGTGTCGCTCGCGTCCCCGCGGCTCCGCTCTGTGAAACGGCGCGGTTTTGGCTGGCGTCTGACACAAACGCCCTACAGTTCAAGACATCTTTCAGCAAAATCGGATGCCGCGGCTGCAACCGCGTCCCGAGCAAACGGAACGCCGCGATTACCGGAAGATCGACGTCATCACGGACTGTTACGAACTGCGCGCTGCACTCCGCGTTAATTTTCGCAATCGCCGCTTCGTCGCATGGATCGATCTCCACTACGTTGGCGTCCTCATACACGATCTCTGGTTTGTAATCGCCCATTCTGTCGATTTTATGCGCGATCTTGTCGAAGTTCGCCTGACTAACGACAACCCGAATCAGTTCCTGGCCGCCGAGCTTGACTCGTTGGCCGGGATCACCGATCCCGGCTACAACACACTTCTCTGTTGCTCTTCGTTGGTAGGAGAATGGATCGAAGGAAAGCTGATAGTTGCCAGTTGATAGTTGATGGCCGGACATTTTTTCAATGTTTTTAATCAGCGCTTTTGCTACGGGAATTTCGTGAGGGCTATCTTCAGTCAGCGAAACACGGATTGTATCGCCGATTCCATCGGCCAACAGTGACCCGATCCCGATCGCGCTCTTGATGCGCGCATCTTCGCCTTCGCCTGCCTCGGTGACGCCGAGGTGCAACGGATAGTTCCAGTCGGGGCCGAGTTCATTTAGTCGCGCCACCAGCAGTCGATAGGCGGCGATCATCACTTTCGGATTGCTCGCCTTCATCGAGAAAATGAAATCATGATAGCCGAGGTCGCGCGCGATCCACGCGAACTCGAGCGCGCTCTCGACCATGCCGAGGGGCGTGTCGCCATAGCGATTCATGATACGATCGGAAAGCGAGCCGTGATTCGTCCCGATGCGCATGGCGATCCCGCGCGTCTTGCATAACTCGACGAGCGGGGAAAACCGTTCGCGAATACGGTTCAACTCTGCTCCGTATTGTTCATCCGTGTACTCGCGGATCGCGAATTTTTTCGAGTCGGCGTAATTGCCTGGATTGATTCGCACTTTTTCGACCCATTTGGCTGCTTCCATCGCTGCCTCGGGTTTGAAATGAATGTCGGCTACGGTCGGCACGTTGCAGCCGCGCTCGCGCAGACCCGTTACAATGTGCTCGAGGTTGCGCGCATCTTTCACTGTGGGTGCAGTGATCCGGACAATCTCGCAACCGGCATCGGCAAGCTCGATCGTTTGTTGGATCGACGCCTCCGTGTCCATCGTGTCGCAGGTAATCATCGACTGGGCACGAATCGGATTAGCGCCGCCGATGCCAACGCGTCCTACTTCCACCTCACGTGTGAGCCGGCGAGCGTGATGCGAAGAATTACTGCAATAGTTCACGAGAACTGAAATGTACGAATGCTCGAGCGACCTCGCAATTGCGCCACCGTTCTAGGGCGCTTCCGCGTTTTTTCCGGGCGACTGCGCTTCGAGTTGGTCGAGCTTTTTGCGAACAAACGGCAAATCCTGCACGTCGAAGAACGTGATGTAGAGCATGTATCCAATAATCACGACGGCGCAGCTGGTCTGAATAACTTCAAGTACCCGCATATTCACCGGTTTACGCCGGACGGACTCGATCAGCGCCAGCACGATGTGGCCTCCGTCCAGCACCGGAATCGGCAGCAAGTTCAAAATCGCAAGGTTTACGTTCAGAATTACGCTGAACCAGAGCGCCAGCTGCCAGCCGCGCTCGCTTTGGAAGAGCAGATAATAAATGCGACCAATTCCCACCGGACCGCTTAGGTGCTGCAACTTAACGTCCGACTTCGGGGAGGCGACCGCGCCAATCGTTTTCAACGTGCTGGTGACGCTGTTGTAAACCTGCTCAATTGGATTGGGATGCTGGATCGACACAATACCGGAAGTATCCCATTGAATGCCAATTCGTGGCTTCATTTCGCCACTCGTAAGGAGGGGGGTCGGTTTCACCGGAACGTCCAGTTTCTTGCCGTCTCGTTCCACATGCAGCACGAGTTCGTGCTTTGGATGTTTGTTGATGTATTCCAGCAACGCGATCGGGTTGTAAATCGGCGTCTGGTTAAACCCGCGGATGATGTCTCCGGAACGCAGTCCAGCCGCCGCTGCCGGCGTTTTCGGTTCGACTTTAGCAATGATGGGTGTTTCTGCCGGATAAATGAGCAGTTGCCGCACGCTTTTCCTGCGCCACCCGCGCGTCTCTGCCTTGTAGGGCTCGACCCACACGGTTTGCACCTTGCCATTGCGTTCGAATTTGACCGCAATCTTGTCGCCCTCGCTGCGTACGACGTCCCAGCTAATGCTGTCGCTCATTCCCATAAAACGCCTCACCGGCTTGTCATCCACAGACAAGATTTTATCGCCCGGTTGCACGCCCGCCTTTCCCGCTGGCGAACCTGGCATGACGTAGCCAACAACCGTCGTGGAATCGGCTTCGCTCACCGGATGACCGACAGCCCAGACGATTCCGGCAAAAAACAACGCCAACAGCAGGCTGAATACCGGGCCGGCGACGGCTACGATGATTTTGTCTAGCGCGGAAATTTTCGGGAGCTTCGCCCGGTCCAGATCGGCTTTGCCTTCGATGATGTCCATCGGCGCAAGTTGGGGCAGCGCCACGAAGCCTCCAAATGGCAATGAGCCGAGCGAATACTGGACACCGTTGATCGTTTTCTTCCAAATCGGTTTCCCAAACCAAACCCCGAATTTCTCGATATAGAGGCCGCGCCACCGCGCGGCGAGAAAATGCCCAAGCTCATGCACTACGATGAGCAGGTTAAACAGGATGAGCACCTCAAGCAGGATGAAGATGACGCGGGCGATGTGCAGAATCATGTGATTAGTGACTAGTCATCAGTGATTGGTTGGACACGCAACCGGTTCCGTCGTTGGAACTCTTTCCAGGATCTAACGCTCCAACTCTTCAACGTTTTCCTTCGCCTGCTCCCGCGCCCACTGATCGGCTCGCAATATTGCATCGAGATGGGGGTGCGCAACGGGCGTATGCCGGTTCATCACTTGTTCGACAATCTGCCAGATTACCGGAAAATGCACTTTGCCATCCAAAAAGGCTGCGACCGCGATTTCGTTGGCGGCATTCATCACCGCCGGCAAGGTGCCACCGGTTTCACCCGCGCGGCGAGCCAGATTCAACGCCGGAAAATCGTCGTAGCGCGGAGTGTAGAATTCCAGTTTTTGTAGATTCGAAAAATCCAGTGGCGGCAATGTGTTCTGGACGCGATCCGGCCAGGTCACGGCATATTGAATCGGAAAACACATGTTCGAATAACTCAATTGCGCGAGGGTGGAACCGTCAGTGAACTCGACCATCGAATGCACAATGCTTTGCGGATGGATGACCACCTCGACACGTTTCATCTCGACCCCGAAAAGCCAGTGCGCCTCGATCATTTCCAGGCCTTTGTTAAACAAAGTTGCGGAATCGATCGTAATTTTCGGTCCCATGTTCCAGGTCGGATGCTTTAACGCCTGTTCCGGCGTAATCGAATTAAAATCTGCTCGCGGCGTTTCGCGGAACGGGCCGCCGGAGGCGGTGAGAATGACCCGTCTGACGTCTCCGGCGCGTTTACCTTCCAGGCACTGAAAGATCGCGTTGTGCTCGCTATCCACGGGTAAAACATGCACTCCCTTGTCGCGCGCCTGGCGCATCACAGTTTCGCCTGCCATGACCAAAATTTCTTTGCTCGCTACAGCGAGGTCTTTGCCTGATTCAATTGCGGCGAGCGCGGGTCGCAAACCGCCAGTGCCGACGATCGCCACCAGCACCATGTCCGCATTTGTCAGGCAGGCGATATCGAGCAAACCAGCTTCACCTGAAAAAATCCGCGGCTCGTAATCGAGCGCTTTCCGAAGAACGCCAACCTGGGTCTTGTCAACCAGGCAGATCGAGTCCGGCCGGAGTTGATTCGCAGCCGCGGCGAGCTTTTGTGCGTTGGTTTTCGCCGCAAGCCCAACGATCTCCATTCGCTCCGGAATATCGCGCGCCACTTTCAACGTGCTCTCGCCGATGGATCCAGTAGCTCCCAGAATAACAACCCGTTTACGGTTCATGCTTAGAAGGCCTTACAAAACGATCACGACTGCGCAGCCTGGGTAAAGAGTAAACCGCTTACGGCAGGCGAATGACCAGTCGCAGGTAAAAGAACAAGAGCGGTGCCGTGAAAAGCAGGCTATCCAGGAGATCGAGTGCGCCGCCAATTCCAGGTAGTAGATTCCCTGAGTCTTTTACATCGGTGCTGCGCTTGATGATGGATTCTGCCAGATCGCCGAGCACTGCGGCAAGCCCAAGAAGTAAACCGAGCACGGTCGCGTGTGTCCAGTTGAGAGCCGGCAGATGCCCGGGCATCAATTTGAAAATGGTCAGACTGCAAAGCAACGCGAACACAATCGCACCAAAAAACCCTTCCCAGGTCTTCTTCCGGCTAATGTGCGGCACCATTAAATGCCGGCCGATGGCGCTGCCAGTCAGATACGCGCCCATGTCGGCGAATTTCGTGATCGCAATCAAATATAACACGTAAAACTGACCCGTGAGCTGTCCGGTGCTCGAACGCGGCGTCAGGTAAACGATTTTGGTGATGAAATTGAAGAGCCACAAGACATAAAGCAGGCCGAATAACGTGTAAGCCATCGTTTGTAGCGGCTCATCATGCCGCAGCCGCGCAAACATTTGCCTGCCAAACATCGTCAGCAGAAAAAAGAGCAGAACAGCGACCTCAAAATCATAGGAACCTTCCGGGCCGATTTTGGAAAAATAATAAAAACTCCCGGCGAGCATTACGGCGCCGCAGATCATTCCGGTGATTTTGAAGTTTGGCAGGCCCTTGTGATCGAGCATGCTGTAGAATTCCCAAAGCCCGATCATTCCGAACGCGCTAATCAAGACCCAGAACAAGATCTCGTAACCCGAGAACATGATTAGCAGGGCGACTGTCCACAGCGCGATGGTGCTGATGAATCGCAGAACGAACGCGGAACGTGGAGTGAGTAGGTTCGGCCCGGTTTGCTCCAACGTCGCTGGCATGCTTCTGCATCATCACGAAGGAAGGCATGCAGTGCAAGACGAAGCGCGCGGATTCCCGACCGCTCGGATGGACTCCTTTGCCGGCGCCGGCTTCGCAGATCGCAGCGCCTCTGGAGTTTGCAGAGATTTCAAATCATCGTAAGGACGCCGGCGCTGCGACGTTCGGACACCGCATAGCTGGCAGTCTATCGGTAGGGCGGACAGGGCGTACAGTGCTCTGCAAGCTGCCTATCTGCAGGCATTGGCGCGCATGGGAGTGACGCGTCCTGCCTGCGCTACGCCACCGCGTATCGTTCGAGCTTTTGAGCTAAATCCGGTGGGACGTGGGCCACGATAAGAGCGTCACTGCCTTCGTAACGCAAATCGAGCACGTGACCCACTCGATGAATCTCAGCAATCAAAGCGCTTTCGTTAACGGGGATCTGAAACTGAGAGCGTAATCGCCATGAGCTGAGTGTGTGCTCCAGAGCTTCCACGAGCTTGTTAACTCCTTCTCCGGTGCGAGCGGAAATCGCCACGCTACCGGGAAAGCGTTTCAAGTACGAATCGATCACCTCGCGATTCGGCAGAGTATCGATTTTGTTGAACACGATCAAAGTTTGCTTGCCGTAAGCGCCGAGTTCTTTGATCACTCGATCGACTGCTTCCATCTGCTCGTCCACCCGCAGGTGACTCAGATCGACGATGTGGATGAGCAAATCCGCTTCGCTCACTTCCTCCAGCGTCGCCTTGAATGACTCAATCAGCGTGTGGGGAAGCTTTCGCAAAAAGCCGACCGTATCCGTGAGAAGAAGCCGCTGTTTGTTAGGCAAAACGAAACTGCGCGTCGTGGGGTCCAGCGTGGCGAAAAGTTTATCCTCCGCTACCACGTCCGCTCCGGTGAGCAAATTCAGCAGCGTCGATTTACCAGCGTTCGTATAGCCGACGACAGCAGCGACGGGCCATTGGTGGCGTTTGCGTCCTTGCCGTTGGATGGCGCGTGTCTTGCGCACGGATTCCAGCTCGCGCTCGAGCCGCGCAATGCGTTCCTGCACCCGACGACGATCGACTTCCAATTGCGTTTCACCCGGACCGCGTGTTCCGATGCCGCCTGTCTGCCGCGACAGGTGATCCCACATTCGAGTAAGGCGCGGCAAAAGATATTGCAACTGCGCGAGCTCGATCTGCAATCGGCCTTCCCGACTGCGCGCTCGCTGCGCAAAAATATCAAGGATTAATTGTGTTCGATCGAGGACCTTGCGCGCCAGCAAACTTTCCAGATTTCGCCCCTGCGCAGGCGAAAGTTCATCATCGAAAATGACCGAGGTTACATGTTGATCCTGGCACGATTCCTTGATGGACTCCGCTTTGCCGCGACCGATGTAGTACGGCGCGGTAGGCTTCCGTAATTTTTGCGTGACTGTATCCACGACCTCTGCACCGGCGGAATTCGCCAGTTCGCGCAACTCGTCGAGCGAATCGTGCAAATCCCATTTCGACACGCCTTCCTTTTCCAAACCAATCAGGAGCGCACGCTCCCGTGCTTTTTGCGGACGCGTTTCAATCATCGAATTGCGCTGACCTCCGAACGCACGCGGAGCAGAATGTATTTCACAGCTTCGTTGTGACTAAGAAACGACAAGTTCAGCGGCCAAAAATTAGTTTGCCGCCGAAACCAGGTCAACTGCCTCTTGGCGTAGCGCCGGGTCGCTTGCTGAATTTCGGCCACACACTGCGAAAGCGATTTTTTTCCAGCAAGCACTTCACGGATCTCGCGCAAACCGATCATCTGCGAAGCGGTCGCACTCGTTTTCCCAGCGGCGTGCACCTCATCGATTACGCCGTGTTCGAATATCGCTTCCACTCGTCGATTGATTCGTTCGTAAAGCTCCTCGCGCTCGCGAAAAACAAAGACGCCTATAGCCGGGATCGTTGATCCCGCCTGGCCGGAGTCACCGACTCCAACTACAACTTCCGATGCCGGTTTGCCGCTGAGCAGGCAAATCTCCAAAGCGCGCACGAGCCGACGCTGATTGGTCCCGTCGATTTTTTGCGCTGTTTTCGCATCGAGCGTCATAAGTCGCGAGTGTAAATCGTCCAAGCTCATTCTGTTCAATTGTTCGCGCAGCTTCGGGTCGGATTGGGGCAGAAGTGAAAGGCCATGCGTTAGCGCTTTGATGTAAAGCCCGCTTCCACCTACGACAATCGCGAGCTTCCCTCGTGAATTAATTTCATCTATTGCACGCGACGCTGCGTGGCGAAATTTCTCTGCGTTCATCTCTTTCGAGCGCGGAATTGTTCCGATCAGGTGATGCGGTGCTTTGGCGAGAGTTGCGGCGTTCGGCTTTGCGCTCAGCAGATCGAGCCCGCGATAGATTTGGAACGCGTCGGCGCTGACAACCTCCGCACGCAATTCGCCGGCGAGATCGGCCGCGAGATCAGATTTGCCGGTTGCAGTTGGACCGACAATAAAGGAAGTGCGCGTCATCCAATCAGACGCAGTGGAATCTCACTCTTCGCGCGCGGCATTGACGATTTGGGCGAAGCTGCGCGGGTCCAGGCTGGCGCCGCCGACAAGAGCGCCGTCAATATCGGCCTGGCTCATGAGTTCACGTGCGTTTTCCGGTTTGACGCTGCCGCCGTACTGAATTCGGATTCGGTCAGCCGTAGTATCGTCGGCCATTTCGCGCAATGTGTGGCGAATGAACGCGTGCGCTTCCTGTGCTTGCTGCGGCGTCGCATTCCGACCGGTACCGATGGCCCAGACCGGTTCGTACGCAACCACGCTTTCCTGCAACTCCTTTGGACTTAGACCGGCGAGGCTGCCGCGCAACTGGATCGCCAAAATTTTTTCGACATTTCCCTTGTCACGCTGCTCAAGCGTTTCCCCGACGCAAACAATCGGACGCAGTTTTGCCTCGTGCGCTGCGCGCACCTTGCGATTAACCATTTCGTCAGTCTCGCCGAACAACGTCCGGCGCTCGCTGTGGCCGAGCAAGACGTAGTGCACAAAAAGGTCTCGCAAAAGCTGCGCGCCAATCTCGCCGGTAAACGCTCCGCTCTTCTCCCAATACATGTTTTGGGCGCCAACCTTGATGTCGTGTGCTCTGCCCAATGCCTCCGTCACTTTCGCAATCGCAGTGAACGGCGGAATGATGACCACTTCAACATCGGCGATTCGGCCAACGTCTCGAAGGAATGACTCCATGAACCGTGCGGACTCGCCCTGCGTCATATTCATCTTCCAATTGGCGGCGACGATTTTCTTGCGCATTACTCTTTGTCTGTTAACGCGGCCACGCCGGGCAGCTCTTTGCCTTCGAGCAGTTCCAATGTTGCGCCGCCACCGGTAGAGATAAACTTCATTTTTTTTGCAAGCCCGGCTTGCTTGACCGCGGTCACGGAGTCGCCGCCCCCAATGATCGTCGTGGCGCCCGACTGTGCCATCGCTTCTGCGATGGCAATTGTGCCTTCCCCAAATTCAGGAATTTCAAAGACGCCCATCGGTCCGTTCCACAGGATCGTTTCGCCCCTGGCAATTTCTTCCTGATACAGTACGATTGTTGCGGCTCCGATATCAACAGCCTGCCATCCGTCGGCGATCCCGTGCTGGGGCGAGAGACGGCTGGTGTTTCGCATGTTCGCCCCGGGACCAATTTCATCGGTCTCTACGACGTCAATCGGAAGTAAAAACTTCACGCCGCGTTCCTTCGCCAGATCGAGAAGTTCGCACGCGAGACCGACTTTGTCTGATTCAACCCGGCTTGCGCCAACCGGAATTCCCTCCGCTTTTAAGAATGTGTTTGCCATTGCGCCGCCGATGAGAATGCTGTTCGCTTTTTCCATTAGGGCTTTTAGAACGCCGATTTTATCCGACACCTTGGCGCCGCCCAGGATCACGACGAACGGTCTGGCTGGATTCTGAAGTTCGTCGCGCAAATGCTTCAGCTCTTTTTCCATCAAAAGACCCCTGGCCGATTTCTGCACAAACTTTGTGATTCCCGCCGTTGACGCATGCGCGCGATGCGCTGCGCCAAATGCATCGTTCACATAAAAATCGCCGAGCTCCGCAAGAGCCTTGGCGAACTCCGCATCGTTTGTCTCCTCACCTGGTTGGAAACGAACGTTCTCCAGTAGCGCGATATCTCCGTTTTCCATGTGCCCAATGATCTTCTTTGGCACCTCGCCGATGGTGTCATGGCTGAAAATAACCGGATGATGGATGAGCGAGTGCAAATATTCTCCGATCCGCCGGAGAGAATATTTTTCCACCGGCTTTCCCTTCGGCCGCCCAAAATGCGACATCAAAATAGTTTTCGCACCGTGTTCGCGCAGGTAATTAATAGTCGGCAGCGTTTCGCGGATTCGTGTGTCGTCGGTGACACGCACCTTGCCGCCGCGGACTTCCGTCGGGACGTTAAAGTCCACTCGCACCAGCACACGTTTCCCGCGCACATCGAGATCGCGAACAGAAAGCTTTTGCATTCCTCCTACTCCTGCTTGTGTTCGCGCTCAGTCAGCCAACATCTGCATCAATTCGACGCAGCGATTGCTGTAGCCCCACTCGTTATCGTACCAGCCGACCACTTTTACGAAACGATTGCCGATCATCAGTGTTAGCTTGCTATCGAAGATGCAGGAGTGCGGGTTTCCGACAATGTCCTCCGATACGAGCGGCTCGTCACTGTACTCGAGCACGCCTTTGTAGCTTTTATCGGAGGCAGCTTCCATGAACGCAGCGTTGATGGCATCCACAGTGGCGTCGTGTTCCAAGACTACGCTGAAATCCGTCACCGAGCCGTCCGGAGTAGGTACCCGGTAAGCGCCGCCATTTAGTTTTCCTTTCAGCTCTGGAATAACTTCGCCAATCGCCTTGGCTGCTCCGGTCGTAGACGGAATGATATTGATCGCGGCTGCCCGAGCCCGCCTCAAATCTTTATGCGGGAAATCAAGAATACTTTGGTCGTTTGTGTAACTGTGAATGGTGCTCATGAACCCATGCGCGATACCGAACTTCTCGTGCAGTCTCCTGGCCATCGGTGCGAGGCAATTCGTCGTGCAGCTCGCGTTGGAAATGATTTTGTGTTTTGCGGGGTCATAGACGCCGTCATTTACGCCGAGGCAGATGGTCACGTCAGGATCTTTGGCGGGCGCGCTGATTAACACGCGTTTTGCGCCGGCCTTGGTCAGGTGCAGCTCTGCTTTATCGCGGCTTGTAAATAAGCCTGTCGATTCGAGCACGACATCAACGTCCAACTTTTTCCACGGCAGGTTGCCCGGATCGCGCTCCTTTAGAATTCTAATCTTGTGGCCGCGGACAATGATGTTTTCGTCGTCGTATCCGATCTCGCCGTCGAATTTGCCGTGCACCGAATCCCACTTGAGCAGATGGGCAAGAGTATGCGTGTCGGTGAGATCGTTGACTGCGAGAACATGCTCTACCTGTTTTTGTGACATAGCGCGAAGGACATTGCGCCCGATGCGCCCGAAACCGTTGATAGCGAAATTGGCCATAGAAAAAAATTAAGGTTGAAGAGTTAAACCGTTACGCGGAAAAGCTTCAACGTCCAACGCTGAACAAGCGACCGTAGGGCGGGCTCTTCGTCCACCAACTCTGGCAACCGGAGCGGTTGCCCCATAACGATGCATGGCGTTGTTTATTTTTGAATGAAACGCGTTGTGGCCCTTTTCCTAATAATCATGTCGATTGTTTTCGTAGAACACGCCACTGCTGCCGAAACGAAAACCATCCTTGTCTTCGGCGACAGCTTGTCGGATGGATTCATGCTTAAGCGCAACGAAGCTTATCCGGCTTTACTGGCAAAAAAGCTGCGCACAGCGGGTTTGAACTTCGAAGTGATTAACGCGAGCGCCTCCGGCGGCACGACTGACGGCGGTCTTGAACGCTTGCCACCGCATTTAAAACGAAGAATCGCTATCCTCATCCTGGAACTTGGGATCAACGATGCCTTTCGCGGCCTGTCTGTCGATCAAATTCAAAACAATCTCCAGCAGATCATCGACCGGGTGAAAGCACGAAATCCGAATGTGCGTGTGGTGATCGCCGGCATGCGCCTCCCAAGTTATACGGCTGACGATTACGTTTCTGCATTTGGCAAAATGTTTACCGATCTTGCTGCAAAAAATGGTGCGGCGTTGGTGCCGTATCTACTGGAAGGCGTGGCAGGCAACCCGTCATTGAATTTAGCCGATGGCATTCACCCGAATGCCGAAGGGCAAAAAATTCTCGCGGGAAACGTCTGGCGTGTGCTCGAACCGGTGGTGCGCGAAGTGGCCGTCAGATCACGCTAGACTCCGAAGTGTGGTGTGAAAAGCAGGGGAGACGACCACTGCGGGGGTCTCGTGCGTTAGATAAAGAAAGGCAAAACACGATGGACCCCGCGCGACCTGCTGATCCCGATCCGTTTTCCCGGGAGCGCGCTAATCACGCGGTTCTGGAAACAATCGAAATCGCGACCGAAGGCGAGGATTGCGATGAGTGCGTGCGGAAACTGCGACCGGTGCTGACTAGCATTCCCGGAGTGAAAGACGTGAAGGTCGATCTCGAGCACGAGCGCGTGATTGTCACCTTCGACGCGCGCAAAACGCATGCACCAAATCTACACGATGCAATCTTGAAGAGCGGCTATAAACCCGCTCCGATTGCAGATTGAACCTGTAGCGGCGGCCTCTGGCCACCGAAATATCATCGCTCTGAGATCGTCGCTACACATTCACACAGCCGGCTGCTGCTGCGTCAGGCAGTGAAACGTCCCAAGTCCCCAGATGAGTTCGCGGCAATCGATCCCGATAACGCGCCGATCCGGAAAACATTCCCGCAGAACGGATAGTGCAGCGTCATCATTCGGATCGACAAATGTGGGCACAAGCACGCAGGTGTTTGCAATGTAGAAGTTTGCGTAACTGGCCGGGAGCCGCAGTCCTTCGCGTACGATCTTCTTTGGCATCGGAAGCGTATAGATGTCGAGGTTGCGATCCCCGATTTTCATCTTCCGCAGATGCGCAAGATTTTCCTGGAGAGGTTCGTAGTTTTCGTCGTCCCGATTTTCTTCAACGACTGTTACGACAGTTTGCTCGGACACAAATCGCGCGAGATCGTCGATGTGACCATCTGTGTCGTCTCCAGCGATACCGTCTCCGAGCCAGAGAATATCGCAGACGCCGAGGTAATCCCGCAGACGTTTCTCGATTTCATCGCGCGACAGATTTGGATTTCGATTTTTGTTTAGCAGACACGACTCCGATGTGAGCAATGCTCCGGTGCCGTTTACCTCGATCGACCCGCCTTCGAGGATCATCCGTGGATAAAAAACTGGCAGCTTCAGAATTTCAGCGACACGTGTTGGTACCACTTCGTCCAAATTGAATGGCGGATACTTGTTTCCCCATGCGTTGTAATCCCAATCCACCACGACTAGTTTCGGATCACGCTCCCGCGTGAGAAAGATCGGTCCATGATCGCGGCACCATGGCTCGTTTGTTGGGATGCGATGAAAGGTAATTCGTTCCGTGGGCAACCCGCGCAGAACCAGGCGCGCTTCTGCTTCATGCGCGCCGTTACAAACATTGATGCAGATATCCTCGGATTCGACTAGGGCCTCGATCATCGCGCGCAATGCCGGCATCACCTGATCGAACGATTCGGGAAAACTGATCCCGCCGCGTCGCGGCCATGAGAGCCACGTCGCCGCGTGCGGTTCCCATTCCGCCGGCATCCGATAGCCGATTACGGCAGGAGTCTGCGAGATCACGGTGCGAACGTTCAACGCCGAACAGTCAACGTCTACTCTTGAATTGCCGAGTGCTGCTAAGCGCTGGGTGTCGGTTTGTAAATTGCACCAACGATTGCGCCGGTCACGATCATTTCGATAAACCCGCCGACGCTTATCAGCACGAGAAGTTTCGCGGGAAAAGGTTGCGCCGCGTAAATCGCACAGCGCGCACTGACCGCTAGAATTTCCACCATGATTCCAAGGCGAACACCGGCCGCGATTCCGCCACGGGCGAATCCACTGGCGTAAATCATAACGAAAGAGAGGGCCAGACCCGCCTGGCCAATAAGGATCCAATGGAACAGGCGCATCAATTCTTCCCGCGGCCGAAAGAGATTTTGCGCTTCAGCCAAGACATCTTTCAGTAGCACGCCGTTATAGAGCCATCCCCAAAAGAAGATGAAGATAAATGCAGTAATGAATGCGATGAAGAATCTTTTCCAGTTCATGATTTCTTCTAACGTGTCGGGTGCGAGTTCGGTTTATAGATCGCGCCAACGATTGCGCCTGTAATCGTAAACTGGATCACGGCCCCTGCGATCCAGCCGCAAAGAATTTTAACGGTCAAGGGTTGGACCGCGAATGAGATCAAATGCGGCCCGGCATACACCAATCCCACCAGAATGCCTAACACAGCTCCGGCGCCCGGGCATCCGGTTGGAACGTAGCGGGCACACAGCAGCGTGAAAAAGAACGCCATGACGATATGGCCTAGGATCAGCCAACCGAAATAATTCTTAAAATCGGCCTCTGGCCGTAAAAGCGTTGGCACTTCGTGATGCGCACCCTGCATTAGCGTGCCGTACCAAAGAAAACCAAACACGAATAAAAATATGAAAGCAGCGATGAAGGCTAGGAAAAATTTCGTCCAATTCATACGATTGTTTCGATTTGAGGTTTGTCTCGAGTTCCACGTAACCCAGCACTCTTCATCGCAAAAAACCAGAGCGCTGTCGATTCTAATTTAGGCGAATAATGCGTGGCGTGAGTTCGATCAGATAATCAGAGATTGAAAGCCTGGCCTCGCGGACTTGATCCGCCGCCTTGCAGCTTACTTGCCCAGAATGCCAGCAACCGTTGCGAAACCAGAGAAGCCGGCAATCGCAAATTGGAAATCAGTTGACTCGCTGTTCCCGTTCCTCGCTTCGGGCTCCGTCCATTTCGCGGTTTCCTCAACCGCTCAATTCACCCACCTGCCGCCCTCAGAAACGAGGATCGGCAATTCTTCCATCATGAATTGCGTTTTGCCAAGAGCGCCAATCATGCGGGTCCCGGTCGCGGCGTACCATTTCTTCGACATTTGCTCGCCAGTGTGGCATCCCCAGCTCTTGCAATAAGCGCCCCGCGCGAAGACATGACGATTAATTTGCTTCAGATCGTCTTCGTGAAGCCAGGATTTACAGGCGCTATCAATGTTGTTGCTGTAATCGAACATGAAGCAGGCGCGGTTCGAATGCCCGAAATACTCGAAATCCGCGATCTTCAATTGGTTTCGTGGCTGTCCATTATTGACGTAATCGATGACCTCCTTGCCAGGGCCAAACCAAATCAGATTGATGTTAAATTTGTCGCGAACCGTGTTAACGAGACTGATCAGATCCTGGTGCTCCTGTTTTGCGCGATCCACGTAGCCCTGCTTATAGATGAGCCACGTGATCTTCGTATCCGGCCCGAGCTCGCTGCGCAATTGTTCGGTGCGCAGTCGCGCAGCGCGCACAAAGTTCGCCCACCAATGATCGTGGGGGACTGCCTTGTATTTCTCCCATTGGTACATCGATGGCCCTCCAACGAGCATGATGTATTCACCCCCGGCTGGTGGCGCAGCCCGCAGGCTGAGCGCGACCATCGGCAACAAGCAAATGAGTAAGAGACGTTTCATCATTTCTGGCGAGAGGACTATTTATGCGCGCTGCAAAATTGCGCAAGTTGCAGCCGCGATCGGGATTGCGGAGCCGGCATCAACGCTGCCGGCTACAGAGGCTCGACCTCCCCGCGAACGAGATCCTTCCACGTTTCGCGTTTCCGGATCAGCGCGAATTTATCGCCGCGGACCAACACTTCTGCTGGGCAGCGGGCGCGAATTGTAGTTCGACGCCATCACAAATCCGTACGCGCCAGCGCTCATGATCGCCAGCAAATCACCTTCATTTAGTGCCGGCAACTTTCGGTCGAGCGCAAAAAAATCGCCCGATTCGCATACCGGGCCAACAATGTCGATTTTTTCAAGACTCTTGCTCGTGTTGGTGCTCTTCCCGGCTTCGTCGACCGGCACGATTTCGTGATAGCTCTGGTAGAGCGCCGGCCGGATCAGATCATTCATACCGGCATCGACAATAGCGAATTTTTTGCTGCTGGATTGTTTGATGTAAAGGACATGCGTTAGCAACACTCCGGCGTTGCCAGCAAGAAAACGTCCGGGTTCGACGAGGATCCGGATACCCAACTCGCGCAAGAGCGGCACAATTGCGTCCGCGTAATCGCGAGCGCTGAACGCGGAGGGTTCGCCGTCGTGGTCGTGCCACCATTCGCCTGATCCGCTCTCCAGTGCACGCCGGTAAATGATTCCCATGCCGCCGCCGATGCTGAAGAACTTAATAGCATATTTCGATTTCAGCTCGCGTACGAATGACGCGACCTTTTCAATCGCGTTCGCGAACGGTGTTGCATCGGTGATCTGCGAGCCGATGTGCATCTGCACGCCGACGGTCTCGATGTTGCGCATTTTGGCGGCGCGTTCGTAAATCGCCCCGATGTGATCGAGTGCGATGCCGAATTTGTTCTCGTGCGAACCGGTGGAGATGTATCGATGTGTGTGTGGATCAACATCGGGATTCACGCGCAGCGCAATCGGCGCACGCTGGTTTCTTACGCCGGCGATGCTATCGATTGACTCGAGCTCCGCTTCGCTCTCGACGTTGAAGCAGTACACGCCCTGGTCGAGTGCGTATTCGATTTCCTCACGTGATTTGCCAACCCCGGCAAACGTGCATTTGGTCGCATCGCCGCCCGCCGCGAGCACTCGGAACAACTCGCCACCGGAAACGATGTCGAACCCTGCACCCGCATCGACGAGCAACTTTAGGATCGCGCGATTGGAATTCGCTTTGACGGCATAACAAATCAGGTGATCGAGGGGCGCGAGCGCCGCGTCGAGTCGCACGTAGTGATCGAGAATTGTTCCCGCGCTGTAAACGTAAGTTGGCGTGCCGAATTCCGCGGCAACGCGAGAAAGATCGACCTCTTCGCAATACAAACGCTCATCTCGATACTCAAAGAAATGCACAGGCGGTGAATTTAGCGACAACGAGCGCAGTTTTCCAAATCGTCGAGATATTCGTTGGTTGGGAAAAGGGATAACAGGCGCGTTATGCGGGCTGGTTTCTTGGTCCCGCCGAAACAGGCTTTCCCTTTGGCGTTGCCACAACATAGACCCGCAGTTCGCGATCGCGAGGGCGCGTATTTTTCGCTTTTTTTGATTTTGCACATTTGTCAGGATTCCCTCCTGACAGCCGAATTTGAACTGATGGAGCCAGGCCAACCGGAAAGCAGCAAACGATTCTTTCCCAGTGGCGCGATTTTCTTCTCTGTGCTTTTTCCTCCGTTTTCCGCCGCGCCTGGGCTGGTGCAACGTACTGTTATGAGACGCGCAATACGCCAGGCTCAGGTGGCCTGTGCTAATGATTGCCGTTGACGTTCGATGCATGGCGAAGCTTCGACGGATGCCACGCCGGGTTCGGCGATATCGGCGTTGACCGCGCCGCCTGGGCGTGCTGAGGAAATTTTCCTCGAAGGTCCTCGCTCCCGGTTCGCAGAGTTTTTCACGTTGCTGAGAGTGATGCGCGATTTTCTGCGCGGATTTCGCACGCTTCATTTCGTTGCTCCGTGCGTGACCGTTTTTGGCTCGGCGCGGGTCAAACCTGACGATCCACACTACGAGCTGGCCCGAGAAATGGGCGCGGCCATTGCGCGACTCGGTTTCACTGTGATGACCGGTGGCGGTCCAGGAATCATGGAAGCTGCCAACCGCGGCGCGAAAGAGGTTGGCGGCCGCTCGGTCGGATGCAATATCGAGCTGCCGTTCGAGCAAGCGTCCAACGCCTATCTCGATCTCTGCGTCCGGCTGCATTATTTCTTCGTCCGCAAGGCGCTGCTGATTAAATATTCCTACGCGTTTGTTGTGATGCCCGGCGGCGCCGGCACGCTCGACGAGCTCTTTGAGGCCCTCACACTCATTCAGAATGGGAAAATCAAGAATTTTCCGATCGTGATCATGGGCACTGATTACTGGAAGGAGCTGATCGGTTTTATCCAGAAGATGGCGCAAACGGCGATGATTGGTCCAAAGGATTCCAGCCTGATTTTCGCGACCGATTCCGTTGAAGAGGCGATTGCTCACATTCGAGGCAGGGCAATCGAGCCATTCGGACTCAAACGCGTCCAGTTCGCGCGGCGACATTTCCCCTGGCTCGGGGAGCGCGGGTTGCCCGGCAAAGGTCCCACTATTTGCTAGGACTCCGAGCTTCGCTCCCAGGTAAAGTCGGGAGCGACATTTTCGTCGCTGGTCTCGATCTGACCATCATCGCCACTCACGGCTACACGAGTTGGCGGCATCTGTGCATCGGCAGCACAGCGGAGCGAGTCGTTCGCACCGTCGTGCGCGCGATTACGCAAGCACTTCGCGACGATCGAGCAGAATTTCGCGGAGAGCGGCTCGCTTTTCATCAAGCAGCCCCTCCCTGGCGGCGCGCACGGCCTGGAGCAAATCACCAGCCTGGTGGAGACGCGGAACGTTAACGTAGTCAGCGCCTGCATCGAGAAGCTCCCTTGCTTGTGCAAGCACATCGGCAGTGGCAATGATTTTTGCAGTGGGGTTCAGTTCGCGCAGAAGACGAACCAGCCGCGCGTTCGTTGTACCCTTAAGCAGCGAATCTGGAACAGTGGAGACAAGGACCTCGGCTTTATCCACTCGGGCATGAACAAGTGTGTCCCGGTGCGAAACGTCACCATAGATAACAGGAACGTGTCGCTGGAGAAGGCCGTCTCGTGCGACGGGACTGAAGTCCACCACCGCGACTTCGGCGACCAATTCGGGAGAGTGGCGCTGTAGCTCTTCCAGCAGCGAACTGGCAGTCCGGAAAAAGCCAACGAAGACAATGCGGGCGCCGCGATCGTGGGCAGCGGCGCCGACGGTGTAGGCATCGACTGGCACGTGGTCGAGATCGCGGAAACCAAACTTCTTCAACCACGGAATGAGCACCCGCGCCAGACTATCGGATTTCGCCATGCCGAAGGTGGAAACAACCGCAAGGAGCGTGAATGCGAGCGCGACGATGCCGCGGGTGGCCGGGCTGGCAAGGTGAGCTGCCTGAGCGCCAAGGGCGAGAACCACAAGCGAGAATTCGCTGACCTGGCAAAGATTTAACGCCGGAATAATGCTCGTCCGCAAGCCCTGACGCATAAGGTAAAGCGGCGTGAAGACAGTTGCCGCTCGAGTTATGACAACAAACGCAGCGAATGTCAGCACCCACCCCACGAGACTGCCAGTCGGCAACGGAATTTGCATCCCGATCGCGACGAAGAACAGGGTTACGAAGAAATCGCGGAGACTGATCACCTTCGCGGTCACGTCCAGCGCATAGGGAAAGGTGGAGAGCGCCACCCCTGCCACCAGCGCACCCATCTCACGGGAGAGATGCAGCTGCTGCCCAAACTCGCCAACGAGAAAACACCAGGCGATCGCGCCGACCTGCATCAGTTCCGGCACGCGGGCAACGCCACGAAAGATAGCCGGCAACACGTAACGGCTTACCGCAAACGTCGTGACCACCAGAACGGTCACCCGTACTAGCGAGAGAAACAGAAGTCCCGGGGCCAGGTTTCCGAGATTTGGCTGGATCGCGAGAAAGAGGATGACCGCCAGGTCCTGAAGTACCAGCACACCAAGCGTGATTCGTCCGGTCAGCGTGTCGAGCTCCTCCTTGTCGTAGAGCATTTTGACCACGATGACCGTGCTGCTGAGCGCAGCCGCAACGGCCAGATAAAGGGCGTCCCATTTTCCGCCACCGAGAGCGAATCCGCAGAGGCGGAAAAAAATGATACCGAGCACAATGCCCCCGAGGATCTGCACCAGCGCGGTGAGAGTAATGGACCGGCCGGCACTGGCGATTTTCTTCAGGTCGATCTCCAGCCCGATCATGAAGAGGAGAAAAATCAGTCCCAACTCCGAAATTGCCGAGATCGATTCGGCCGACTGGATAAAGCCGAATCCCATGGGACCGAGTGCGAAGCCGCCGGCCAGATAAGCGAGGAGTAATGGTTGCCGGCCAATTTGCGCAACGAGACCGAGCAGCCACGCGGCCACGGTGCAATAGGTGATATCGCGGATTAGCTCGTGCATGTATGATTTCGCCCGCTATTCCCGTGGCCAGAAAGCGACCGGCTTCGGAATTCCCGCCGCGTGCGTGATCGCCTCCTCGCGCGCGACCTCGTCGTCGGTTGCGGCATTGAGCGCCGCGAGATCAGGTCGCGCCGGTTCTCGAATCGTTCCTGTCAAAGCGCCTGCCAGCGCGCATCGGCGTCTGCCTGCGGCTCCATCTTTTCCAGAATAGTTCTGTAAAGGAAAAACGATTCCCACCTTCACATTCGGTTGTCGCGACCCCGCCATGTGTCGCGTAGTCTGCCTATCCGCGATGCAAACACAAGGAAATCGCACCGTCCCGAAAATCTTTCGCCGTAATTATCAATTCCACCCTATGATCGGATTAGACCGCAAGATTGCAGACGATCTGTTTCGCAACTCCGCGCTTATCTACGTGACGGGTTTCATCACCGTCATTATCGGATTCCTCATTGTGACCTATCACAATAGGTGGGCCAAAAGCTGGATTGTTCTGATTACAATCCTTGGCTGGCTCGCCATGGTGAAAGGCATCTGCCTGATCGCGTTTCCGCAATTCGTTCACACGTTATCCGAGCGAATGCTTATAGATTCGGGTGCCAAAATCTTCCCATACGCTGCTCTTGGCCTCGGATTGTTGTTCGCTTACTTCGGGTTTGTGTCGCCCGCGCCTCCAGACAAGTCATTCGAAACGACCTACGGTCGCTGAGACGGCCGGCGATGGCCATCCGGATATCGGGGATGTGGTGTTGTGGTAATTCTCATTTGTTAGGCAACCGAAGGGTATCAGCACGGTCCATGCAGAACTCGTGCGTCTGAAACGCCGCGGACCTTGGGATAGTGCGGAAAATCGAGGCGCGCGAGACCGCAATGACCGACAAAACAAGCGGTGGCGGCAGTTTCAGACTGGACCAAATCGAGCATTTTGGGTTGTCTGTTTTTAGGAACCGAAGGTACCTTCTCTGGTAGTGCCTCGGCGGATTGTGACCATGCGAAGGATTCTCGTTTTCATCTTGCTGGGTATGATGCCTTCTGTCCAAGCCCAGGCGCCCCCGCCTCCGGCAGAGCAGCTTCCCAGTCAGGCCAAAACAGTGAAAGGAGCCTTGGTTCCAGTGCCGGAGGAGATTTTTGATTTGCTGGACAAATTCAGCGGCGCTTACTGGCATGTAGTCCAGCGCGCGGAAATTGTCCGTTGGAAAGCGCATGGAGACCAGGTTCAGATCGCGCTCCTGCTGGGCGTAGTTGTGGCTGAGGGTTTCATCGCCATGGAAGGAAAGGATTCCGCCGAAGTGAAGGACATCGGTTACGCCGTGCTGTCCCTGGCGCGTGGCCTCGGAGTTGGCAGACCAGCGCTTCGTCGGACCCGAAGCATCATGGAAGACGCCGAGCAGAACAAGTGGACCGCTGCGCGCAAAGAGTGGGATGGTGTGCTCTCCGACTTGGAAAAGGGAATGATCGAGCTTAAGAGCGAACGAATTTCCCAACTGGTAAGTCTCGGAGGGTGGTTGCGCGGCATGGAAGCGCTCTGCGCGCTGATCATCCAGGATTATTCTCTCGAGCGGGCCGAACTGATTCGGCAATCCGCAGTGATGGATTATTTGGAAAAACAACTCCTCGAGATGCAGCGCGACATCGGCAGCCGTTCCGCCATTGCAAAAATGCTGAAGGGGATACGCAGGATTCGTAGACTTATCCAAAGCGAGAAGGGCCCGATAACTGAGAAGACGGTTCGTAGGATCCGCTCTGTTTGCGAGGATCTGGTCAGCATTTCATCCAAGCGTCCGGCGTAGTTTTCGGGTTCAATTGCCCCAGCAAGCACGCAGCATGTTTGGGGATTTAAATCGCAAAAAATGCGCGTTGATTCCCAATTCCACACAGAAAATAGGCAATGGTTTGTGGTTCTATGCTGTCTCATACTAGACAGCCAAGCACGAGGACCGGGCATGCAAAGAATGAAGGCCAACGTTTTTCGCGGGCTCGACAGGATCGGCATTGAAGAAATGCTGCGACCGAGCGCCGGCCAGCCGAACGAATGACCGGCCGAAATCGATCCATGAAAGTCGCAATCTTTAGCACCAAGAAATACGACCGCGAATTTCTAAGTGCGGCGAATGGTTCGCGTCATGAACTGCGTTTTTTTGAGCCGCATTTGAATGAGGAAAGTGTGGCCCTCGCCGCGGGATTTGAAGCCGTGTGTGTATTTGTGAACGATCAAGTGAACGCTGCGGTGATTGCGACGCTGCATTCGTCAGGCGTGCGGCTGATCGCGTTGCGCTGCGCAGGGTATAACAATGTCGATCTGGCAGCCGCAACGAAACACCGGGTCACGGTCGTGCGCGTACCCGCTTACTCGCCTTACGCCGTCGCCGAGCACACATTCGCTTTGATGCTGGCGCTCAACCGGAAACTGCACTGTGCCTACAACCGAGTGCGCGAAGGCAACTTCGCCCTCGACGGATTGCTCGGGTTCGATATGCGCGGCAAAACAGTCGGCGTGATCGGCACAGGACAAATTGGGACTGTGGTGGTGCAAATTCTTACAGGATTTGGCTGTCCCACTCTCGCGTTCGATCCGGTTCCCAATACCACCTGCCGATCTCACGGTGTGCGTTACATCGAATTGAACCAATTGTTCGAGCAAGCGGACATTATCACACTGCATTGCCCGCTGACACCGGATAACAAATACATGATTAATGATGCTGCCATCGCCAGAATGAAGAACGGCGTCATGCTGATCAATACCAGTCGCGGCGCACTGCTGGATACACTTTCGATAATCACGGCGTTGAAGAGCGGCAAGATTGGTTATCTCGGCCTCGACGTGTACGAGGAGGAAGAACAAATCTTCTTCGAAGATCGCTCGGGGTTGATTCTTAGCGACGACGTATTCCAGCGACTGCTCACTTTTCCGAACGTAATCATCACCGGGCACCAGGCGTTCTTCACGCGAGAAGCTTTATTGAACATTGCAGCTACGACGATCGACAACATGACGAGATTCGAAAAGGGTCAGCCAGTGGAAAAACTTTCCGGCTAGCGTAGATAGGCCGCCTTGGAAGTACATTGCTAACCGTCTGCTCACCTTCAAGGGAAACACCCTTCTCGTGGGCCAAGTTGTCGGAGTATCATACCGGCGATCGTGCGTTTGCCCGGTTATTGCGGGAAAAATTGCCGATGGGATAAAACTAGGACGACTTCGTTTTCGACAATCAGGTACTCGCGCAAGTCCACTGGGCAGCTAATCTTTGTCCGGGAACTTGCCTCGGCCATTTCCTTAGAACGAAATAACAAATGAAAGCCCCCCAAGGCTGGAAGCGACCAGGGTTGCTCTGGGCCGCGAAAACTAGTACAAGTCCTTCCTCATGCGTCCTGATCTGATTTCGGTCATTTTGCCCGTTTTCAACGAGGCTGACAATCTGAAGGAGCTTTTGCCGGCTCTCTTTCGTAACCTCGATGATCTCGGCCTTTCCTACGAGGTCGTGGTGGTGGACGACGGCAGCACCGATGGAACGGGCGAGATTGTCCGGCAACTCGCGCGGCCGCAGCTGCGCCTGATCCAGTTGCGCCGCAATACTGGGCAGACGGCGGCTCTCATGGCCGGGATTCGCTTTTCCAAGGGGGATATCCTCATCACCATGGACGGCGATTTACAGAATGATCCGGCCGATATTCCGCAACTCTTGGCCAAACTGGATGAAGGCTACGATCTCGTCTCGGGCTGGCGGCAAAGGCGGAAGGATGCCGCGCTCCAGCGCAATCTGCCGAGTTCGCTGGCGAACCGGCTCATCTCGGCGGTTTCCGGGATTCATCTGCACGATTATGGATGCACTTTGAAAGCCTATCGGCGGCAGGCGCTGCAAGGGGTTCAACTTTACGGCGAGATGCATCGTTTCATTCCGATTTACGCATATTGGAACGGGGCGCGCGTGACCGAGATTCCAGTGAGGCATCATGCGCGCCGACATGGTGTCTCCCACTACACTTTAATACGAATTCCGAAGGTCTTATTCGATTTGTTAGTCGTGGTTTTCCTGCATCGCTTTGCGCAACGACCGATGTACGTTTTTGGCGGGGTCGGTTTGATCAACTTTGGCATTGGCGTGATCGCGGCCGGAGCGGCTGTGTATTACAAATTTTTTGGGCACAAACACTTCATCACAACGCCGCTCCCGTTGCTCTTTGTCATGGCTTTCATCACCGGAGTAATGTGTTTTCTCATGGGGCTGCTCGCTGAATTGCTCGTGCGTACTATTATGAATCGCAGAACAAGGCGACTTACATGATTTCATATGCCGGCGTGGAGCAGGATGCCGAAGGTCTTTCGCGCGCATCGGAACTGCGCGCTGCGCAGACGTTTCCTCGTTCGTGAGGACTCGCCGGGCGCGCTGATCTTATGTGTGGCATCTGCGGTTTTATCGGTCCCGGTTCAGGCGAGACGCTGGAGCGCATGTCGATCTTGCTGAGGCATCGTGGCCCGGACGATTCGGGGACTTGGATGTCTGCTGTTCCGCCGGTGCATCTGGCCAGCCGGCGCCTGGCCGTGCTCGATTTGCCGGGCGGGCATCAACCGATACTGACGGACGACGCACAATTCGTCATTGTCTTTAACGGAGAGATTTACAATCACCGCGAGCTTCGCGCTGAACTGCAAGAGCGGGGTCACAAATTTCACAGCGATCATTCCGATACCGAGGTGGTCCTGCTCGGTTACCGCGAATGGGGATCAGGATTGCCCGAGCGTCTCAATGGCATGTGGGCCTTTGCGATTTACGATCGCGCGCGTGGCCAGCTTTTTTGCAGCCGGGATCGGTTTGGCAAGAAGCCATTCTTTTACACGCGCACGCGCGATGGATTTGTATTCGCTTCCGAACTGACTTCGCTGTCGGCGCATCCCGGCGTCACAAAAACGGTATCGCGGCCCGCGCTCCAAAAATATTTTGCCTATGGCTACATTCCTGCGCCCTGGTCCATTTTGGATGGAGTTCTTAAACTTCCGGGCGGTTGTTCGCTTCTTCTCGATGTCCGGTCGCTGGATTATCGCGTGGAAAAATACTGGGATCTGGTGCTCGAGCCGTTTGAGCGTCTGCCTGCGAATCCAGAGGAAGAATGGGGGGAGCAATTGCGCGAACTCTTGGATCGGGCTGTCCACCGCCGATTGCTCGCCGACGTGCCGGTTGGGGTTTTCCTGAGTGGCGGGATCGACTCGTCGGCGGTCACCGCCTTCGCTTCGCGCCATGTTCCCGTGGGGCAGCTGAAGACCTTCAGCATCGGATTTGCCGAGAAGAGTTTCGACGAGACAAGCTACGGGCAACTCGTTAGTGCGCAATTTAACACCGATCATAAACTGGAAACTCTTTCCGCGGTACGCGCCCGGCAATTGGTCGATGAATGCCTGACTCGGTTAGATGAACCGATGGGGGACAGTTCGCTGCTGCCTACCTACTTGGTGAGCGGCCTGGCCCGACAAGATGTGACGGTGGCGCTGGCGGGCGACGGCGGCGACGAATTATTCGCCGGTTACGATCCGTTTCTCGCGCTCCAGCGGGCGCGACTTTACAACCGAATTTTTCCACAGCCAATTCATGCAGCAATCAAGGCAATCTTCGATCGCTTGCCGGCTTCGCATGCGAACATGGCACTTGACTTTAAAATCAAGAGAGCGTTGCGCGGATTAAGCTACGACCGGCAGCTCTGGTTGCCAGTCTGGATGGCGCCGCTCGACCACGCCGGTCTGCAGGATCTTTTCGGCGAACCGATTGATCTCGAGGAACTTTACGCGGAAGCGATCGAGCAGTGGGAGAATTGTCCGCAAACCGACCTGGTCGACAAGACCCTGCAATTTTACACCAAGCTTTATTTGCAGGATGACATTCTGGTGAAAGCCGATCGCGCCAGCATGATGCACAGTCTGGAAGCGCGCGCCCCCTTTCTGGACATTGAGCTGGTCGATTTCGTTAGGCGAATTCCCAGCGCCTATAAATATCGCAGAGGCACCACCAAATACATTCTGAAGAAGGCGCTGGAGCCAGTTTTGCCGCGCGAAATCCTGTATCGGCCGAAGAAAGGATTCGGCGTGCCCGTGGCCCGTTGGTTTCGGAAAGGGGAGCTGGATCTGGGGGAGGGGACTCTTGGTTCCTTGAATTCGCGGGTGGTAAAACAGAGAGCAGAAGCCCATCGCTCCGGCCGAGCGGATGAGTCGGCTTTTCTTTGGAGCCTTTACGTCTTGAAGAGATGGGCGGAAACGAACCGGGTTTCTCTGTAAGCTGGGCGTTTGTTGGGTTTTGCTTTGCCAAAGGTGCGTGGCAGTCTGCGGCGCACACACACGCGGGACGCTGTATTTTCGAAGAGATTCTTGTAAATGCACACGAGAGTTGTCGCTTGCTTAACTGCGGTGTTTTCGGTTTGGTCCAGTATTCTTGCTGCTGAACAGCAACGGCCAGATTTGGCAGTGCCGAAAAAGGATTCTGCCGACGCCGAGGCATTGGCGAACCAGCTTGGGACTCTTTCACCGAGGGTGGATCGGAACGAAGCGACACTGCTGGCAGATTACGCCTACGCCACGGTGGCCCGGCTAAGGCACGAGTATCGGATGTTCGGCACGCCAATCTTCAACAATTTTCTTGTTTATCACGGCTGGAAGAAACGCGGGTATTGTTATCAATGGACAGAGGACCTGCTCCTTGCGCTCGACGCTCTGAAACTCAAGACTCTCGAGCTTCACTGGGGCGAATCGTATGCCGGCACATACCGCGAAAACAATTGCCTCGTGGTCACGGCGAAAGGACAGGCATTTGATCGCGGGATGATTCTCGACTCCTGGCGTCATTTTGGACATCTCCGTTGGAACCTCGTTCCCTCGGACGAGGACCGGTATTATGAGAACCAGAAATACGCGCAGATGGTTCGCACCCGAGCAGCGTCGAAAGCACGTCATGGCGCTGATCATGTTGCCCTTCAAACGAGCGTCACAAGGTAGCCGCTTATCGTTCCTACGAACGATGGACGTTCCCGAACAAAATTTGCTTGCGCACTGCGCAGCGTTGTCACAAGCTCCGAGCGCGATGAGAAGCTTCGCGGGCTCAAGAAATCCTGGACGCGCATTTGTTGCGATTTGCGTCTCTACGGGGTTTCTGTGGGCGCTCGCGTTGAGTGCTTCCCCGCAATTGCATCAGCGCATTCACGCGGACGCGAATGGTGTCGAGCACAACTGCGCGGCGACAATGATCGCCTCGGGAAACTACGACCACGCCGCTCATCCGCCACTCGTTAGCGCACCAGCTCCGGCTGTTCAGTTTTCCAAAATTCCGGCGTTGACCCCGTGCTGGGTTCAGTCGCCGTTTCTCGGCGCATGCATTTTCGAGCATGCGCCGCCTGCGCCGGTTTAAACCTGTAGGGCGTCTGTGCCAGACGCCACCTAACAAATTGGCGTTTCACAGAAACGCCCTACAACCGGCGCTTTTCACTTGGCTTCACGAAAATCGTGAACGCCGCAACCAATCACAACTTTGAAAAACTTATTTGAAGAACATCTCAATGAAAAAATTTCTAATCGCATCGGTGGCGGTGTCGCTTATGCGCAACATTGCCTTGGGTCAAGACGCGCCTTCGGCATCAGCAAGTCCAAGCCCTTCACCCGCAGGCACAGAAGAAACAGAGCGCGTGGTCGTCCAAAGTCAGGAAATGGACATCACGCGTGAAGCTATTGTGCCGAGTCTCGGTGCCACGCGCTACACGGTTGGACCTGACCGTCTCAACTCCCAAGCGGAAGGTGAAAACGCGCCATTTAACCAAACGCTGTTGCGCTTCCCTGGTGTCGCACAGGACTCATTTGGACAGCTTCACGTCCGCGGCGAACACGCAAATTTGCAATACCGCATCGACGACGTGCTTCTCCCGGAGAGTATTCCGGGTTTTGGCCAGGTACTGGAGACCCGTTTCGCGGATAACATTTCGCTAATTACTGGGGCGCTGCCGGCACAATTTGGATTTCGCAATACCGGCGTCATCGATATTCACACGAAGAGCGGCGCCGTTTTCCAACAGGGCGACGCAACGGTTTACGGCGGAAGCTTCGACACGATCATGCCGAGTCTTGAGTACGGCGGTGTGACCGGGAAATTGAATTATTATGGAACCGGGAGTTATCTGCACGATGGCATCGGGATAGAGAACCCAACGGGCAGTGCCAACCCGATCCACGACGACACCGATCAATATCGAATGTTTGGGTACTCGTCTTACATTATCGACGACACCAGCCGGTTCGTATTGCTGACCAGCGGTTACCACGGTGATTTCGAGATTCCGAATAGTCCCGGGCAAACGCCGCAGTTCACCGACATGGGAAGATCGAAATTCAACTCAGCCGCGCTCGATGAGACACAGGTCGAGCAGGATGCGTATGCGATTCTCGCCTATCAAAAGAAGATTGACGATTTCAATGTGCAGGCGTCGGTTTTCACCCTCTATAGTTCGGTCCTGTTTCGGCCCGATAATACCGGCGATCTTATTTTCAACGGCGTTGCCTCACGCGTTGATCGCGACATTTTCTCGAATGGAATCACGTTGGACGCGAGCTACAAGCTCACCGATCAGCACACGCTCCGCGGCGGATTCCTGATAACCGCGCAGCATGCCACCGTCGGAACGGCGACGCTGGTTTTCCCGGTCGATGCCAATGGCAACCAGACCAGCGACATTCCCCTGCGGATTGTCGATAACAGCGGCAAGTACGGCTATTTCTACGGATTCTATTTACAGGATGAATGGAAACCATTCGAACAACTCACGATTAATTTCGGCGGCCGCTTCGACATCGTGGACGCGTTCGCGCACGAGAACCAGCTCAGCCCGCGAATCAACATAGTTTGGGAGCCGTTGACAGGCACGGCGTTGCACGCCGGTTATGCGCGGTATTTCACACCGCCGCCGCTAGAAAATGTCGAACAAGGCACAGTCTCAAAGTTCGACGGCACAACCAACGAATCCGCAATTCAAAAGGATTCCGTCACGAAATCGGAGCGCGCGCATTATTTCGATGCGGGCGTGACGCAGAAAATTGCCGAGGGTTTCAATGTGGGCATCGATGGCTTTTATAAAAGCTCGCACTCGGTCCTGGACGAAGGCCAGTTCGGGGAGGCGCTGATTCTTTCATCGTTCAATTACAAGCGTGGCGAAATTTACGGAGGCGAATTCACGGCGAACTATGACAGGGGTGGCTTCACTGCATATCTGAATGCGGCCTATGAATGGGCGCGCGGCACGAACGTCAGCTCTGCACAATTTCTTTTCGATCCGGACGAGTTCGCCTACATCAAGAAGAACTGGGTCTTCCTCGACCACGATCAGCGTTTCAGCGGCTCGGCCGGCATTGCCTACACGTGGAAGGACTGGCAGGCGGGAATCGATGGACTTTATGGCAACGGGTTGCGCCAAGGTTTTGCTAATACTCAAAAGCTCAGTCCCTACGAGACATTCAACGTTCACTTGTCACGCCGGATCCAGATCACGGAGAAGACTGCCCTTAAAATCCGTTTCGATGTAGTGAATTTGCTCGACAAAGTCTATGAACTGCGCTCTGGCAGCGGCATCGGGGTCGGTGCGCCTCAATTCGGCCAACGCCGAGGATTTTACGGCACCGTCGCGTATGAATTTTGAGAAGCAGCCGATTCGAATCGATCTGCCGATATTTCGGAAAGCGACGTACTCTCCCGCGGTCGTGGGATAAGCGCGCCAATATGGGTTCGGGAGTTACCGGCAGAGATTGAGTCAGAGCGGGTTGGCAGTAATTCCCTAACCGCGATAACTTTGGTTGATGCATCGGACCGATCATTCCCGTTTTCGTAAGCGGCACGATTTCGTGCCGGATTTTTCGCATGCGGAACGCCGCACGCGCATCGTGATCGGTGTTACGGCCGCGATGATGGTTGTCGAGATCGCCGCTGGTTTGATGTCGCACTCGATGGCTCTGCTGGCCGACGGCTGGCATATGAGCACGCATGTGATTGCGTTTCTGATCACGGCCGTGGCGTATTATTTCGCCAGAACACAAGCCAGGAATGCGCGCTTCAGTTTCGGCACGGGAAAAATCGGTGTGCTGGGCGGGTTCACCAGCGCGGTCGTACTCGCGATTGTGGCGTTCCTGATGGCGGGGGAATCTATGCATCGCCTTTTTGCCCCACTGGAAATACACTTCAACGAAGCCATCGGAGTCGCTTGCCTTGGTTTGCTTGTAAATTTTGGCTGCGCGGTGCTGTTGGCCGATCGCCACCATGAACATGATGGCGGCAGCGCCCATCACCATGATTTAAATCTCCGCGCAGCGTATCTGCATGTGCTTGCCGATGCGTTCACTTCCGTGCTGGCGATCACAGCGTTAACCGGCGGTAAATTTTTCGGCTGGGCATGGCTCGATCCGGCGGTGGGAATTGTCGGAAGCGGCGTTGTTTTTTCATGGGCTTACACGCTGTTGCGCGATACGAGCGGCATCCTGCTCGATCGCACGCCCGCTTCATCGGATTTGCCTGACGAAATTCGCCGAACGGTGGAGGGCGATGGCGATTCGATCGTGACCGATTTGCACGTCTGGCAGGTCGGCATCGGCAAATACGCGGCGATGATTTCGATCGTCGCGCATGAGCCAAAGAGCTGCGATTCTTATCGCGCGTTACTGCGCGGGCATCACGAGTTGGTCCACGTTACGATCGAGACGCACCATTGCCGCGAAGACCACGCTTCGGTCGCAAACCCCTGAATGGCGAACACGCTCTGGCAGGTCATTGCAGCTTATGCTTTCGCCCTCGCCGGTGGATGGATCAGCACGTCGCTCCACCTGGAGCATAAGCAGCTCTGCGGGCTTATCAGTTTCGCCGCTGGCACCCTGCTGGGCGTAACGCTTTTTGCAATTTTGCCGGAGGGCCTGGCTGCCTGTTCGTGGTGGGGCGTGGTGCTGTCGCTGATTGTGGGATACGCGCTTTTC
>CAVSMG010000003.1:0-158703 GCA_963728955.1 uncultured Verrucomicrobiae bacterium | reverse complement strand
CTATTGAGCGTCGAGTTCTCGTGATCGGTGTCGATTGCGCAATTAGCGATGCCGCAATCTTTGAGATACTGAACGAAGTTCGTGGCGAAGAAGCCTTTTCCGATGCCGCTTTTGCCGTTGATGATCAGGTTGATTTGTTTGTTCATAAGAAGATGTGTTGAATCAAAGGTTGTACGGGTCTGCGATGCGCGGACCGCGCTTGCGTGGTCGCTCGGCTGGAGGCCGTAAAGGTGACGATTGTCGAGGCGATGACGGTTCAATGAACGTGGGACTGGGTGTGCTTTGTCCGTCGCTCGCCATCGAGATAATCTGATGCCTACGCCCGGATTTTTTCGTCCGACGTGGTGCGGTGATTTCGTCGTTAACTTCAGCAAGGAAACGCGCGATGGTGTCGATGCTCACCGATACGTCAACGGTTGCGAGCAGCTCGCGAATCAGCCGCAACGATGCGCCCTTTTCGCGTAGTTCAACGACGCCTTCTTTTAGCGGCATCAGCTTTGCGTGGCGCAGGGGTGGCGGTGGCGTGAATGCGCGAACAGCGTCGCGAAAACGCTGCGTGCGCGCTGCGATGTCCGCGAGATCACTCATACTTTTGGCAGGCGTTCAGCGACAGGTTGGGTTTCCATAGCATGGCTACGGGGTAGGGCGTCCCTTCCTAAAAACTCTTGGTTCATGCACGGCAGTTCTCACATGAGAATTGCGGTCACCGGCTCCCTGGATGGAGCAACGCGAATCTATCGGCGTGGTATTGGGGTGATGTGCTCTCGCCAAAGACACAGATGAATCTGAAAAATGCGAAGAGCTACTTCGCTGAACATTTAAAGTATTGGTGATTACTACGGCGAGAATGCGCGGATTCAGGGCGACTGGCTTGGAGAAGGAGCCGCTAAACTTGGATTAGCCGGCGTGGTCGCGGCAGATGACTTCTTAGCTCTGTGTGAAAATAAGCATCCGAAAAGTCGCAAGCGGCTAACGCAACGTTGCGATGCAGTTCGGCGCGTTTTCTATGACCTCACATTCTCACCGCCGAAATCCGTTTCAATCGCCGCACTTGTGGGTGGCGATTAACGAATAGTCGTTGGACACAACGAGGCAGCAAAGGTTGCGCTGAAAGAATTGGAGGAATTCGCAGCTACTCAAACAGAAACGACTGACTCATTGCCCTCGCAGGCGCTCGCAGCCGGACCAGAGCGGCTCGCATATTCAATTCATGAAGCCGCTAATCTCTTAGGCGTCGATTATTTCAGTGTTTATCGGCTGATCCAGCGCGGAAGGCTGCGGTTCCTGTCGTGCGCTTCGCGGCAAGCTGCTCATGCCACGGTCGGAACTGCTGCGACTTTTGAATAGTTAACGAGCGCAAGGTCAGGCTGTGATGCCGAAGCTCACGCGTTGGGCCTGTGCGAAGCTGTGGTCCTGACGCAGGTGCCCATACGTTTGCATGCACAACGCGCCACCATCTTTGTGCCCAAGCCAGCGCGAGACAGTGGGAATGTCCACGCCGCTCTCGATACAGATCGTCGCGAAGAGATGGCGCAGATCGTGGTGCGTAATGCGTTTCATCCCGATCTTCGCCGCCGCGTGCGTCATACTGTTCTGGCATTCGAAAACACGCATCACGGTCGCGTTTGCAGGCTCATTCGGTCGCTCCGCTCGTAGCTCTTTCAACATCTGCTCGAGTTCCGGAATAAGTGGCACGTAGCGCGTTTGGCTATTTTTCGTGGCGTATTCCGGGTCGCCTCGTACGTGCAACCGAGCGCGAACGAAGTCGATGTCTCTCCACGTTACATGCCTAGCTTCGCCAACCCGAAGTCCGCCAAAGGCGAGAAAGCGCACAAGATTTGCGCAGTCTTTCGACTGTCCGGCGCCTGCAGTGCGGATCTCCTCAATGAATTTTAGGAACTGTTCGCGTGATGGAAGTTCCAGTTGCTTCTGCCGCACCCTAACTCGCGAAAGGCGGCTGGTTGGATTATTAAATCGCGCCCCTGTGCTAATCGCTTCTTCGAAAACGGCTCGCAATGTGCCGACGCTGTTGTTGACCACGGTTGGAGCGTAACGCTGCTGAAATCGCACAAGCCAATTCTCGCAATCGCGTTCACTAATTTTACGAACATCCGTTTCAAATAGTGTCGGCCAGGAGCGGCGAATGAAGTCAACCGTCTTCTCGCGGTAGTCCTTCGAGCGCGGCTTGAGTGAGACGTCAGCTCGGACCTTCTGGAGATAGACTTCTACGGCATCACCAACAGTCATCTTGCCAACGGCAAACGCCTGGGACGATTCATAGCGCGAACGGTACTCACGAATCTTTTCCGGCAATCGCTGTTTGGCGACTGAGAACACGGTGGTTTCGAGGCTCTGCCGAATTCGCCTGCCACCAACTTGGAACCGAGCAAAGTACGTCCCCGAAGGGCGATATCGAAGCAAGTTCTGAATGCTGGTGCTCTCCCAAAGTGGCTCTTTTCCGTTCAACATCGGTCGTACGAGCCACATTCGCAGGGAGTGCGAAAAGTTTTGCTCCACCGCCAGAGCGAGTATCGGGAACCCCGAGCACAGTTTGGTTGTCAGCCGGATTGCCGACTCTGCATCTGCGGCTATTATCGTTGGCAAATTTGCTGAGTGGTACAATTGGGTGGTACAATGGCCTTCCGACACAGTGTAAAACAGGCACTTTCCCCTCGTAAATGCACCGTTAGCTCAATTGGCAGAGCAAGTGACTCTTAATCACTGGGTTGCAGGTTCGATTCCTGCACGGTGCATTCTCGCTTTCCAGACCGTGGAAATAGTGGTCTGCACCGTCGGGATGCCACACGGCAAATCAATCCACATATTTTTGCGCGATGGGCATTTTGCGGCCGATGCCGAAAGCGCGGCTGGTGACTTTCAGGCCCGGTGCGGCTTGCTCGCGTTTGTATTCGTTGAGGTCGACCCGGCGCTGCACCCAACGGACCGTTTTCTCGTCAAGTCCGCGGGCGATGATATCGCGCGCGCTCAGGTTTTTTTCCACATAAAGGTGCAGGATTTGATCGAGAACATCATAAGGCGGCAGAGTGTCCTGGTCTTTTTGATTTGGTTTCAGCTCGGCGCTGGGTGGTTTTTCGATTGTGGATCTCGGGATGATTTCGCGCTCCCGGTTAATCCAGCGCGCCAGTTCGTAAATCATTGTCTTTGGAACATCGCTGATTACCGCAAGGCCGCCGGCCATATCGCCGTAGAGTGTGCAGTAACCCACGGCCAGTTCACTTTTATTGCCAGTGGACAAAACGAGGTGACCGAACTTGTTCGAGAGCGCCATCAAGATCATCGCGCGCAGGCGCGGCTGCATGTTTTCTTCCGTTTCGTTTTCGGGCAGGCCTTTAAAAATTTCTTTGAACTGCGCCTTGAAGATCTGGAATGCTTCAGTGATTGGAATCTCGAGGAATTTGATATTGAGACTGCGCGCGAGCGCTCGCGCGTCCTCGATGCTACCGCGTGAGCTGTACGGGCTTGGCATGGGAACGCCTGTGACATTCTCCGCGCCCAACGCATCGGCTGCGATGACTGCTGTTACGGCGGAATCGACTCCCCCGCTCAGACCGACCACCGCGGAGTGAAAATTGCATTTGCGACAGTAGTCGCGGAGTCCGAGAGAAAGAGCGGCGAAAAGTTGTTCTGGTGTTTTGCTCTCACGGAATTCGATTGTGGAAGTCGAATCTGTATCGACGACTCGTTCGTCTCCACGAAAGGCCGCGAGCTGCGCGATTACGTTTCCGGCTGAATTCACCGCGAACGAATTGCCGTCGAACACAAGCTGATCGTTGCCGCCTATGAGATTGCAGTAGCAGATTGGGCGCTGGTGCGCGCGTGCGAGGCCGGCCACCATCTCGAACCGGATCGCCGGCTTATGCAAGCTGAATGGGGAGGAGCTTAGATTGACGATGATCTCCGCGCCTTGCTCCACCAGGCTGCGAACCGGTTCGCAATCGTACAGCGGTCGCGGCAGGTAATGTTCCGTCCAAATATCTTCGCAGATTGTTACGCCGATCTTTTTTTCGTGAACAACAAACGGTTCGACGCAATCGGCGGCTGGAAATAGCGTTCCTCATCGAAAACATCGTACGTCGGCAAAAGGGATTTGTAAGTTTTACGAATCGGCTTGCCGCGTTCGAGCAATGCGGCGGCGTTGCGAAACGGTTTGCCGCGTCCCTCGTTGCGATCAACAAACCCGACGAGCAACGGCGGTTCTGCGACGCGAGCGTGCAGCTTTTCCAGCAATTCGAGATTTTCTGGAACAAAGCGCGACTTAAGGACCAAATCCTGCGGTGGATATCCGGTGATTGCCAACTCCGGTGTCAGCACAAGTTCTGCCCCCGCTGCAGTCAGGCGCTCGTATGCGCGAGTGATTAGTTCGCAGTTCCCCCTCAAATCTCCCACGGTAGGATTAATTTGAGCGAAACCAATCTTCATTCGCGCTAAGTCAGATTATGTGCAGCGCTGCACACGGCAACGTTGTTTTGTGCCGATCTCTTTAATTGTTTGAGGCAACGATTACAGCCCTTGTGTTTTGCGCTAAGCGGAGCGATGGAAATTCATGAGCAAGAAAATGCGTGTTGTCCAAATCCCGCGAGCTGGCGGTCCGTTAGAGCTAGCCGAGCGTGACATTCCGGACCCGCAGCTGGGGTGGGTGCGGATCAAGGTAGAGGCGTGCGGCGTTTGCCACAGCGACTCGTTAGTCAAAGAAGGACTCTGGCCCGGTATCGAGTATCCGCGCGTGCCTGGACATGAGGTAATTGGAATTGTCGATGCTGTCGGTGAAGGAGTGAAGCCTTGGAGGACTGGCCAGCGTGTCGGCGTTGGCTGGCACGGCGGCAACTGCGGTTATTGCGACTATTGCCGGCGCGGCGAGTTCTTTGCATGTGAAGTGGCCTTGCTAACGACCGGAATTTCATTCGATGGAGGTTACGCTGAATACATGGTTGCGCCTGCTGAGGCGCTAGCCATGGTGCCCGACGAATTATCTGCGGTAGACGGCGCCCCGCTGATGTGCGCCGGCGTGACGACTTTCAACGCGCTGCGGAACAGCGGCGCTCGAGGCGGCGATGTGGTTGCGGTACTTGGGATTGGCGGACTCGGTCATCTCGGCGTGCAGTATGCAGCCAAAATGGGGTTTAAAACCGTGGCGATCGCGCGCGGAAAGGACAAGGAAGCTTTCGCTAAAAAACTCGGCGCATTCCATTACATCGACAGTCGGGCATCCGATCCGGCAGCGGAGCTGAACAAGCTCGGCGGCGCAAATGTTGTGATCGCAACCGTAACGAATGCCGAAGCGATGACGGCGGTGCTAGGCGGGCTTGCACCAAATGGTGTCTTCATCGTGATCGGTGCAGCCGGTCCAATTCCGGTTGATCCGATTCTGCTTATCAGCGGGTGCCGCTCGGTGAAGGGTTGGTACTCCGGAACGTCGATCGATTCGCAGGACACGCTGAGCTTCAGCGCATTGAACAGCGTGCAATCGATGAATGAAGTTTTTCTGCTCGACCGTGCAGCTGAAGCTTACGAGCGGATGATGAGCGGCAAAGCTCGGTTCCGCGTGGTCCTGAGTGTGTCAGCGAAAAGTTGAGGTTGGCTAGCGGAAAACTGGTCGCAGCGTTCGCTTCGCGTTGCGCACCCCGTAATCTCCAGCAGCCGTAAAAAAATTCTGCTGCGTAACGATCCCATAATGTGACGCGCGCGAAAATGCGCGCATGAAACCACACAACTCACATCTGTTCGGAATATCAAAATTAATCCAAAAGCAAATCTTTCGAGTTAACCACAACTGGAAGCGAAATCGAAGAGGGCACGTTGCTGCCTTAGCAGCGGGTGTTCTTTTATTACTCAACCTCAATGGGAGTGCGGTGATTGCCCAAGGGTTCGACGCTTGTGCCCGGACTTCCGAAGAAGCCCGGCGTGCTTGTTTGGCCGCAGCGCAGAGCGACTACGCGAACGCTTTGGGTAAATGTACCAACCTCTCGGACCCGTCGGCGCGACAGGCCTGTCAAGATCAGGCGCGAACGGACCTGCAAGACGCACAGCAGACTTGCCAGGCGGAGTTTGTCGTTCGGCAAACCTCCTGCAATAAGTTAGGCCCCGCGCCGTACGATCCGGTGATCGATCCGGCAAACTTTGTGGCCACGATTGACAATCCGTACTTCCCGTTGCGGCCCGGGACGACTTTTATCTACGAGGGTCAGATGCCCGGAGGCTTTGAGCATGTCGAGTTCGCCGTGACTCACAACACCAGAGTGATCCTCGGTGTGACCTGTGTCGAAGTTCACGACAGTGTCTTTACGGACGGCGTGCTAACGGAGGATACCCTCGACTGGTTCGCTCAAGACAGGGACGGGAACGTCTGGTACTTTGGTGAAAATACTCATGAGTTGGACGGTGCCTTGATCACCACCATTGACGGTACGTTCATGGCGGGTGTCAACGGCGACAAACCTGGGATCATCATGGAAGCGCATCCTGCGGTGGGCGATTTCTACCGGCAGGAATTCTCTCTCAACAATGCGGAGGATTTTGCGGAAGTGAAGAGTCTCACCGCCCACGTCACAGTCCCTTACGGCTCGTTCGATCACTGCCTGAAAACGGAAGAAACGACCCCGTTGGAGCCCGATCTTCTCGAGGACAAGTTCTACGCGCCGGGGGTGGGAAATATTGAAACGCTTGACGTAAACACCGGCGCGACATCGGAACTTGTGCGAATTATCAGGGGGCAATAAAACCTTCGGCGGGGCGACATTCATCGGCAGTGGTAGAGCTTGCACCTGCGCCACTGCCGATCCCACCCATTGCTTGAGACTGTCCGACCGTGTGTGCAAATGGGCCACGATTGGAATCCTGCCAGGACCTTATTTGAAAGGGAGATGGCCGCTTTCTGTTTGTTGTCATGATGTGAAGCGAGGTGGCTGCGATAAACAATGTGATGTAGTGGAAGTCCCGGTTGTTATTTGGCGCACCGTTGTAGGATCGACGGCTTTCAAACCAACCAGCCTTCTTGACGATGAAACGCGCGGCCCTGTTTGAGCAAAAATATTACGCGACAGGTGTCGGCAATGTGTTGACCGTGAATTCCAGGAATGGAGACAGAGTCGAGCTCGTCAGGATCACGACGAACTAGGTGAATCCCTCGTCGTCCGATCTTCGCTCGCGTTGCTGTTACAGGGTGTCGCGTCCGACAATATGAAAAAGATCTCGGTGTGATTAATCTCGCCCCGGAGTGTCATTCCCAGTGATTGTGCGTACGCTTTTGCCACTGCGAGGCCGAGTCCTGAATGAACCTGAGAAGAGCGTGCCGCATCTTTTCGCCAAAACCGGTCGAACAAATGCGGAATATCTTCCGGCGCCAGGTGAACGTTCCGGTTTGAAATTGCCAGCTCCTCAATGCAGCCGTGTTTCCCGAGGCGCACGCGAACAAGGCTCCGGGGCGGGCTGTAGTCGATGGCGTTAGCAGCAAGATTAGTGACGATTGACCGAAGAGCTGCCACGTCGGTATACCAACACACTTCCTCAGGTAGATCGAGCGCGACGTCGAGTTGTTTCTCGTGAGCCCTGGTTTTAAGCGGTGCGAGCACATCTCGAACGAGCGCGGAAACAGCGACGCGTTCCTGGCGTACGCTGAGCAGATTTCCTTCGCAACGCGTCAGCGCCATTAGCCCCGTGGCAATCGACTCCATTTGCAGCGCGATCGCGAGCGCATCTTGCAATGCATTCTGAGTCGATTGCTGGTCTTCCGGCCATTTCAGGCCAATCTCGGCCAACGCGCGCAGCTCGGCGATTGGCGTGCGCAATTCGTGGGAGACATCGGCGCTGAAGCGGCGTTCGCGCGCAAACGAAGCTTCCAATCGCGCGAGAAGATCGTTCAATCGATTGGCGATAGGCAACAATTCAGCTGACAGTTTCTCGGTCGGGAACCGCAGTTGCAAAGACGACGCATCGATAGCCGCCGCACGATCAGCCAGGTTGGATAACGGGCGCAACCCCTGACGGACAACAAGACCGACCGCAACGATTGCCGCCGCCGCCATGCCGACCCCGCTTAGCAGCAACACGATTCCAAGGTAATGTAACCGTTGGTCCAGCTCATCTCGATGAAAACCTGCGACCAGGACGACTTCCTTCGTTAGGGGCGGCGTGCCCGGCCGGCGCGGCATATCTTCGTCTTCCTTCGGGATGAATCGAACGCCTGCAGCGCGTCCCTTGAGACCATCGGGAAGCACAACGTTCCAAAACTTCGGGGACATCAACGTACCTTCGGCTTTGGGGAGATCTCCTTCGAGGGCAGGGGAGCGATACAAAACGGATCCATCGGTTTCCCATAACTGAAAGTAATCGGGGCGCTCCTCGCGTCGAAACGCCGGCATGTATTCGCCCGTTGAATCGAACTTAAGACCGGCCTGGTTCTGCTCGGTCATGTTAGCCAGAGAATTCATGTCGGTGAGGTGCGCGCGATCGAATTCCCGAACCAAGCCACTTCGCATCGCGAGATATGCGGTCACACTGCCGCCAAACCAGAGAATGCAAAACAAACCCGCAAGCGCGACCGTGAGGCGACGCTGAATTGAATTCATCGCCTTGCGCTTTCCAGGATGTAACCCATCCCGCGGCGTGTGTGAATAAGCGGGCTCACGCCAGGCGGCGTGATTTTTTTTCGCAATATGCAGACGGCTGAATCGATGACGTTGCTCATCACTTCGGCTGTGTCGGAGTAGATGTGCGTTTCAATTTCCGTGCGTGAAACGACGTGACCCCGGCGAAATGCGAGATATTCCAGCAACATGAATTCACGGGCCGTCAGTTCTATCGGCTTGCCCTCGCGGCGCACGACGCGCGCGACTGTGTCGATTTCCAGATCGCCGATGTTGATCGTGGGGGTTTTGCGCTGGTAACTTCGCCGGCAGAGCGCTTGTACACGGGCAAGCAGCTCCTCGAAAGCGAATGGTTTGATCAGATAATCGTCCGCACCGGTCTGAAGCCCGGCGACACGATTTTCCACCGTGTCTTTCGCTGTCAGAATTAAGACGTGCGTGCCGTTCTGTTCGGCGCGGAGACGCCGCAGCAAACTCAACCCGTCCAAGCCAGGCAGCATGAGATCGAGAATGATTACGTCGTATCGATTAGATTGCGCCAGCCAAAGTCCCTCGTTGCCGTCGCCGGTGACATCAACAACGTAACCGGTCTTGCGCAAGCCTCGTCCTAATGAGGCCTGGAGTCGGGGCGAGTCCTCAATGAGCAACAAATGCATATATCAAATAAATTTCTTTTGTTCAGCGCCGGGTACCCGACACCTGTAAACAACGGAAGTTAGCCTGGTTCATATTACCGGAACATTACGTGCGCGTGGCATCTCTTCCTGCATCTGGGGTAACCTCTGCTGGTCATAGTGTTTCCGTAATGTCAGTTGTGGAAGTATTAGACAATAAATGCATGGATAGGTAAAAATGTTTGGCGATGGTTGACCGCAGAGAATACAGCCTTTTGTTGCCGGTCTTATTGATCACAGCTGCAGCCGTAGGCATCGGTGCAAAATATCAACCGCGAATTGATCCTTCCGATTTCCAATCGCAGATAACCAATCCGTACTTTCCGCTCGTTCCAGGAACACGGTGCGAGTACCTCGAAACAGTATTTGGCGAAACATTTGACCGTGAAATTATCGTAACAGCGGAGACGAAAACGATCATGGGAGTCAAATGCGTTTCTGTTCACGACGTCCTTACCAGCAAAGGAGAAGTGAAAGAGGACAGCTACGACTGGTATGCCCAGGACAAAAAAGGCGCGGTCTGGTATTTCGGAGAAGCAACGATTGAGATTAAGCCCGGCCGCCGGCGAAGCTCTGCCGGTTCGTGGGAAGCTGGAGTCGGCGATGCACTGCCCGGAATCGTCATGTCGGCTGAAGCAAAAGCCGGTGAACCTTATCGGCAGGAGTACTACCCGAACTGGGCCGAAGACATGGGCCAAATCGTTGCCGTTGGTGAAACTGTGACCGTCCCAGCCGGAACATTTACCAATTGCCTTCGCACCAGGGAATGGTCGCTGCTGGAATCCGGCAGCGAGAAAAGGTGGTATGCGCCACGGATTGGCTTCGTCCGATCAGAGGCCGCTGGTGAGGTTGTAACGCTTTTGTCGATCAAGCGTCCCTGATCCCGATGTGGCACCGACTCCGTTTCGCAAGAAAAATCGCTCGTAGGTGCGCAGCGCTTGTTAGTTCCAGTTTTCTGCTGCTGACGATTTGTACCGCGCACGCCAGAATTCTGCACACCCGACCAACACCGTCGGAAACGTGGGATCCATTGCTCCCGCTCACCATCGGATCGGGTATTGAGTTCGAGACTAACAGCGAAAGCTCGCAATACAATTTCCCGTTCTTACTTGATGTACAATTTCACCGAACCGTTGAGGATAACGATTGAACCGAACGCCGTGCACATTGATGCGAAAGCCAAAGACGCGCGGACAATAACGGGATTTGGAGATTTGGAAACGTCTCTGGAATACGAATTCGTCCGGGAACGGAGATATCGCCCTGCATTCACCGCGGAAGGAGTAATCAGATGGCCAACCGCTTCAGACTCCGACGTCGGCGATCCCGGCCGAGATTATTCCCTCGGGCTAATCGCGAGCAAAGACCTGGTGTTCATCGATGTCGATCTCAGCGGCATGTACACTTTTGTGGGTGATCCGAACAACCGGAATACATTTGAGATATCGCTCGCAGGAGAATGGCACGTCAATTACCGGTTCGATGTCGAAGCCGAACTCGTGCACGCAATTGGCACCGGCGGAATTCGCGGGCAGCCCGGGACGCTGACCGGAATCAGCCCGACTAGCCCCGGCACCGACCTGACGGAGGGAACGGTGGGGATCGCCTGGCATGCGACCAAGCGATTGAAGATCGAGCAAGGCGCGATTTTCCGAAGCGACGGCACGTGGCAAATCGTCTTCGCGTGGGAATGGAGCTTCTCAGGAGAATAGTGAATTCAGTAAATGCGAGCGCGTGAGCGCGCCTCAAGCATTCTTGCCTAGGGCCCGGCAGCATTAAGAATGATCGTGACTGGTGTCCCTTTGCGAATGAGCAGCTCGATCTCAGCAAGATCATTTTTGAGCATGGCGACTCCCTGAGGCGGGCGAAGTGGATCGGGAGAATTCTGTGTTCCCCGCTTATCATCGGCATCAACATCAATCTCTGTGGTAGCGGCATCACTATCTTCTTCAGCGCCATAGAGCACAAAACCTCTGCGTCCAAGGTCGATCCGCGGTGTGCCATCTTTCCGGAGCGCGTTGCTCGCCGGCACGGGCTTGCCATTCTCCCAAAAGGATTTTGCTGCGACTGTCGTCTGAATTCGGGAGTGTCGCGCCGGTGGCAAATCGGCGGATGCGATCGGGTACTGAGTGAAAAATCCGTGACTGTCGTGCACAACCAGACGATCGCGGGGAAGGTCTATTGTGATAGTGAAATCAAGCTGCGGGACGAGCAGCTTTTCTCCAGGCCGGATCAATGTGGATTCAAGATCGTTTACGTGCATGATCGCTTCGGCGCTGGACTGAAGTTTTCGCGCGATCGACGCCAGAGCGTCCCCGCGCTTCACGGTATATTCTTTTTTACGAGGCGAAGGTTCTTTCGAGAAAAAAATTTGTGTGTTGACGTCGCCAAGAAGATCGCGCAACTCACGGGTAACGGGTGATTTCGGTGCGGTAATGAGTGCGTTTACCAGAATTGCCTGCGCTTCATTCAAATTTCCGTCGCCAACTAAAGCTTGAGCTTGTTTCAGCCTTTTGATGTTGGGATGGACGTACTCCACCCACGGGATCGCCCTGTACTTCGCCAATCCCTCGGGGCGAAAGACGATACGCGCGATATAGACTGCACCACCGATGATGCCCACGGCAAGGAGGGCAATCGTGCATTTTTGCAAGAGTGACATTCTCATCGCGCCGTCCGGAACAAACGATCAATTATAGGGACATTTGTTCCGACGACAGAGTTTATTCGTCGGGGATGATTGAAGTAGCAAAAGGCAAGATACTTGTGTGCGTTCCACCTTAAGAAAGGTTTGAACTTTGGCGTGTAGTGTCTGATGTAAGCATGAATTCGCGACAGAACCTCAAAATGAAATCGCAGTACGATGTAGTTATTTTGGGCGCTGGTCATAATGGCTTGGTAGCCGCGGCCTATCTTGGGCGCGCCGGGTTGAGTGTGCTGTTACTGGAAAGAAATGATTACATCGGCGGAGCAGCGACTTCGGCACAAGTTTTTCCCGATTATGACGCGCGGTTGTCGCGGTATGCCTATCTTGTCAGTTTGCTCCCGAATAAAATTATCCGCGACCTCGGCCTGAAGCTGGAACTGCGGCGCCGCGCCACGGCCTCGTGCACGCCCTATGTAAATCACGGACACTATAACGCATTGCTGATGAGCAATGTCGATGAAGAGGTGAGTCGCCGCTCGATGTTTGAACTGACCGGAAACGATACCGAGTACGATGCGGCCCAAAATTTTTATGCGCTACCGCGTGTATTCGCCGAGCGCGTATGGGACTCGATGCTCGAGCCGCTGGTTTCCAAAGAAGAAATGGCGCGCCGATTTAAAGTTGACGAAGTGTCGCGCGAGTCGTGGCGCAACTTGGTTGAGGAACCGTTGGGGAACGCGGTCGAGCGCTACCTGCGGGACGATCTGGTGCGCGGCTTGGTTTTCACGGACGCAAAAATCGGCGTGCTTACGTATCCGCACGATCCTTCGCTTCTGCAGAACCGCTGTTTTCTTTATCATCTCATAGGCAATAAAACGGGCGAATGGAAGGTGCCGGTCGGCGGGATGGGCGCAGTCTCGTCCGAACTGGAACGCGCAGCGCGTGGAGCGGGCGCAAAAATGCTCACGAATGTTCATGTCCGGGCACTGAATGTCATCGGCAAGACGCGCACGGTAGAGTTTCAGACGGACGGAAAAGACGAAACCGTCGAGGCGCGATTTCTTCTGGTGAACTTTGGTCGTAACTTGTTGGCAAAGTATACGGGTCGTTTCTTTCAGCCGGATCGCACGGACGAAGGGTCCGTTTTCAAGATCAACATGCTGCTGAGTCGTTTGCCGAAGCTGAAGGCAAACAAACTTTCCGCAAGTGAGGCGTTTTGCGGGACATTCCACAGCGACGAAGGCTACGAACAAATGGTTGTTAGCTACGACGAAGCATCCGACAGCAGGCTGCCGGGAAAAACACCGTGCGAAATCTATTGCCACACCCTCACTGACGACAGCATTCTCGCGCCGGAGTTACGTGAGCGAGGCTTTCACACCATGACACTCTTCGGACTGGACGCGCCGTGGAGCTTGTTTGCGCGAGCTAATGAGGCGATGCGCCGGGAAGCGGAGAGGAGGTACCTGGCGAGCGTAAACCAATGGTTGGAAGAGCCGATCGAAAGTTGCCTGGCGTTGTCGAGTGACGGGAAACCTTGCATCGAAAGCAAGAGCCCGGTCGACATCGAGGATGCTCTGGGAATGTATCATGGAAACATTTTTCACAGCGCGCCGACGTTTCCTTTCGCTGAACGAAAAGAGCAGGCCCGCACATGGGGAGTAGAAACTGAATACGAAAATGTCTTTTTTTGCGGTTCGAGCGCGTTGCGCGGCGGCGCAGTTAGCGGGATTCCCGGGCATAACGCTGCGATGAAGGTGCTTGAACTCTGTCGCTCCACCTCAACATTCACTCCTTCAAAGCCCAATGTCGCAGCCAGCTGATCCCCGCGATGTCGAGTCGATCGACGCGATCATTGCCGCTGCGTACGACGTGATTTCCGGTTCCGCTGGAAAACAACGCGATTGGAATCGTGAACGATCATTGTTTTATCCCAGTGCACGTTTGATTCCAACCGCCAGCGTCCCTGGACGAAACGACGTCGCTATTGAGCCACAAATTTTGGATGTCGAAGCTTACATCGCGCGGGTAGAGCCACTTTTACAGAAGGGCTTTTACGAAACGGAGGTCGCGCGGCGGACCGAACTGTTCGGTCGTATTGCTCACGTATGGAGCAGTTACGAATCGCGCCGTAATCCGAACGATGCTGCGCCATTCATGCGCGGCATCAATAGCTTCCAGTTGTTCAACGATGGGAAACGCTGGTGGATCCTGTCGGTCTATTGGCAGCACGAGACCGCAGAGCACCCGATTCCGGAGAAATACCTTTAACGCCGGAATGTGTTTTCTCGACCGGCTTCGGGATTTCCGGATGCGCGTCGCGGTAACATTTCGTGACCAGGCCGAGCACGAACGCCGCGACTATGAATAGCGCTACCCGTTTTTCTGTTGGAGTGAGGCGGAATCTTTGCCTCAATTCATCGAATTTGAAACGGCGGCTCCCTTTAACCAAGTCGCGACTCCATCCAAACGGCTCTAATCGATACCATTGACTAATTACACAGATCTTTTCCTAACGACTACCCAAGCAAGACGCCTCATTCGTAACGCAACGCTTCGATAGGGTCGAGGTTGGCTGCTCGATATGCTGGGTACAAACCAAAGCCAATGCCGATGGCTGAGCAGACGAGAAGGCCGGCAATTGCCCAACCGTACGGGACGATAATGTCAACCTTTAGCCAAACAGCGAGCAAGTCTCCGGCGATGATTCCAAGGACGATCCCCAGGATTCCGCCGGCTTCGGAGATGAATACTGCCTCGGTAAGGAATTGACACAGAACGTCGTGACTGCGCGCGCCTATGGATTTGCGCACACCGATTTCCTTGGTTCGCTCGGTGACGCTCACGAGCATGATATTCATGATACCGATCCCTGCAGCCACGAGCGCGATGAAGCTCACGACGAACGCGCCGATGCGCACGATGCCGGCGACCGAGGTAAATGCGCTTTTGAGTGAGTCGTTCGAGTAAATCTCAAAATCGTTTTCCTGATCGGCGCGCAACCCGCGCGCTATGCGCATGGTGCTTATCCCTTTGTCCAGCGTCTGATTGTACGTCTCCGTGGAAAAGGCTTGTGTCGCGATGTTGACGGTGCGCCTGGCTTCGCCGTAATCCTCGAAAAATCGGGTGATAGGCATGATACAAAGGTCGTCCTGACTCTGGCCGAAGGAGGTTCCCTTTTCGGCAAGCACGCCAACGATCGTGTATATGTGGCCGCTTACTCTGACGACTTTGCCGATCGGTGTTTCGTGCGGGAACAATCGCTTTTCGATCATTTTGCCGACGACAATCACGCGGCGCGAAAGCTCGACGTCTTCGTCATTCAAATTGCGGCCGTAGCCCAGCGTGTACACGTTGGCAGCCAAAAAGCTTCGATTCGTTCCGACAATGAGAAGACTCGGTGTCGTCTTTACGCCGTTGTAAACGGCTTGTCCTTTTACCTCGTAACCGAAACTTTTGAGACAAATCTCGCGAGCGTTGCCCTCCATTAATTTCGCGTAATGGAGCGCCTCCCGGTACGTGACATTGCGACGATTCTGAAATTTTTTCTTGATCTCGCCGCCGACGTTCACGTTCGCCGGGTATTTGGCGAACTGGAAAATATTAGAACCGAGGAAGCTAATACCGCTTTCAATGGATGATTGCAGAGCGCCGATGGCAGTCATGACTGAAATTACCGAGAAGACGCCGATTGTAATGCCAATCATCGTCAGAGCAGCGCGGAGCTTGTTCGCATCTAATGAGGCCAAAGCCATCTTCAGTATTTCACGAAATAACATTGTTAAATTCGAAATCCGAAGTTCGAAACAAATTAGAAAGCCCAAATTCAAATGCGCTCCCCCAATTTGAGTTGTTTCGCATTTCGATATTCGGAGCCACGAATTTCTTTACTCGTATCTGAGTGCAGCGACCGGATCGAGGCGGGAAGCTGACCAGGCGGGAGCGAAACCGGAGAACAAACCCGTGAGGATTGAGACAGCCATGCTTACGAGTACCAGGCCGACCGAGAAACGCACCGGAAAAGAGGGGAACGCCTTGCCGATGCCGCTGCACATTACGTAAGCAATCGCCAATCCGATCAAGCCCCCGAGCAGACAAAGCGAAGTGGATTCGATCAGGAACTGAAGAAGAATCGTGCGTCTTCGCGCACCAAGGGCTTTGCGTGTTCCGATTTCGCGCGTGCGTTCTTTGACGCTTACAAAGGTGATGTTCATGATCCCGATTGCGCCGACGAAAAGCGAAAGGCCAGTAACGAAGAGTCCGGCAATGGCGATGGAGCTTTTGATAGGATCGAGCGTGCTTTTGAGCGCCTGCTGTTCGTTGATGCTGAAGTCGTCCTTTTTCTCCGGCGGCAATCCACGGACGCGTCGCATGACTCCGGTCAACTCATCTCTCGCTTCGGCTATTCTCGTTTTGTCCTTCACCTTCACGAGAATGTCCGAGTCGCTCTTCGCGCTGAAATATTTTTGAAATGCCGGCAGCGGCATCACCACAATCGAATCAAGGCTGAACAGGCCGAGAAATGTGCCTTGCCGTGAAATGACGCCGATTACTTTGAACGGTTGCCCATTGATCAACACCGATTTTTCGATCGGGCTTTCGGAAGGAAATAATGCGTCGGCTACATCGTAGCCGATTACGCATACATTGGCACCCCCGCGAGATTCGACTTCGTTGAAGAAGCGCCCTTCGCTGAATTCGAACGTGGAAGTGATCAGGTAATCCGACACGGTGCCTCTGATCAGAACGTTGCTAACTTCGCTTTGCCCGTATTTCACGCTGCGCAGCAAACTGGAAGTCGGTACTGCAATTACGAGATTCGAATTCGGAGTGGCAGCGATGATGCGATTGATCGGCTCGGCATACTCCGTCTTGATCTTTTTACGGTCGCGATAATTCCACCAATCATCGACACGCTTCCACGGCCATTGCGATACGTAGAGCACGTCATCGCCAAAAATGGCCATGCTTTTGTCGAAACCAACCTGGATTCCGGCGATGGCGGTGCCCATCAGGGTCACAGCGACAATCCCGATGATGACGCCGAGCGCGGTGAGAGTGGAATGTGTTTTGTTGGAACGCATCTGCGCCACAGCGATCTTCCAGCTTTCGCTCACCTCGTACACGAACCGTTTCATCTGTAAGCCGTGACATTCGCTTCAAGCGGACCTTTGATCGGCAACATATCAATCCCATCGAAGCCGCCGTCGTCGCTTTCAATCAACCCATCACGCAAGCGGACCGTGCGCCGTGCATGCTTTGCGATGTCCCCTTCATGCGTCACGAGAATAATCGTGTGCCCGCGCTGATAGAGATTTTCGAAGAGCGCCATGATTTCTTCGCCCGTTTTGGAATCGAGATTACCGGTCGGTTCGTCGGCCAAAATGATGGATGGATCGTTCACCAAAGCTCGTGCGATCGCGACACGCTGGCGTTGACCTCCCGAAAGTTCGTTAGGCTTGTGATGCAAACGATCGCCGAGGCCCACCTCCCGCAACACGACTGCGGCGCGTTCCCAGCGCGTTTCAGAATCAATCCCGGCGTAAATAAGCGGAAGTTCTACATTCCGCATGCTGTCAGCGCGCGGAAGGAGATTAAATGTTTGAAAAACAAATCCGATCTCGCGATTACGAATGGACGCCAGTTCATCATCGCTCATTGCAGAAACGTCGCGGCCATTGAATTCGTAGCGTCCGGAAACTTGGGGTATCCAAACAGCCGAGCATGTTCATCAGCGTCGATTTGCCGCTGCCACTAGGTCCCATGATGGCGATGTATTCGTTAGGGCGAATTTGCAGCGACACGCCGCGCAGCGCCTGAACAATTTCTTCACCCATCACGTAGTCTTTCGTGATGTTCTCGATGTCGATCACCACGTGGTCACTCGTTTTCACATTTGTCCCGCTGGTCTCATGAGTCCCGTGGACAGATCAGACCACTATTCAGGTCACTTTGTCGCTTCTTTGTCGTAGGCGATCTTCGCGCCTTCTTTTAATTTCCGGCTGATGGCGCTGTAGCTGCCCGAGATCACTTCGTCGCCGGGTTTGATGCCGCTCTTGATTTCCATGTAGGAATCGTCGGCGATCCCTGTTGTCACTTTCACCATGTGCGCTCTGTTGCCGTTCTTCACGAACACAACTTTGACCAGCTTTTCGCGTTCTTCTTTCTCTGTCTGTTTCTCGAGACGTTCGTTGCTCAGCTCCGCCTTATTGTCGTCCTTGTCGCGCGCCGCGACCTTTTGCTTCTGCTTTTCTATCTCTTCCGGACTGAGGTTGCTGTCACCCGTGCGAATCGTCACGCTCTGCATCGGCACTGCCACAGCATCCTTGACCATGTTCGTCTCGATATCCGCGGTGCAGCTTAGAGCGGGGCGCAAAGCCACGTCGTGATCGTCGATGCGAATTTTCACTTCGAAGTTTGTGACTTCCTCCTGTGTGCCCGCACCGGTTGTTTTTCCGGTGTTGGCGATTTGCTCCACGACGCCATGGAATTTGCGATCGGTGTACGCATCGATTTTCACGTTGGTTTTATCACCAATCTTGACGTTGACGACATCATTCTCGTTAACATCAACGACGGCTTGCATGTGGCTGAGGTCGGCTACGCGCAGGACTTCGGTTCCCGCAAATTGATTAGTCGCGACGAGCCGTTCGCCCAGTTTGCTGTTCAAAACCGTCACCGTTCCATCCATTGGAGAATAGATCGTAGTTTTCTCTAGTTGATCTCGCGCCTGGCTTGAGGCGGCCTGTGCCCGCTCGATTTCGTGCAATGAGCTTTCGTAGGTATTTTTCGCTACATCATACGCTGCGTCGCCGGCGTTGTATTCCTGCTCTGAAATCAGTTTCTTATCGAACAAATCTTGAGCTCGCTTTAAGTCGTGCTCGGTCTTTAACATCGTTGCTTTTTGCTGAAGGTTCGTCGCTTTCGCTGCGCTGATCGCCGCTTCCTGCTGTTCGAGCAGGGCCCTATACGAGTCGGGCTTAATCTTTACAAGCAGGTCGCCTTTTTTTACCTGCATACCATCCTCGATTGGCAGTTCGATGATTTCGCCCGCCACTTCCGGCGAAATTTTCACTTCGGTTTCGGGCTGTATCTTACCAGTGGCCGAAACGGTCTGCAGAATTGTTCGACGCACGGCCTTCTCGGTTGTTATAGGAATCGGTTTCTCGCGTTTGCCCGCGACGATTAGACCGATGATCAGCAGCAGCACTGCCCCGGCCGAACCGACGAGAATCCAACGCCGACGACGCAGTCGTCGCTTCTTCGCGTCACGGACGAGTGGGGGAGTGGTCAGCGCTTGATGCATGGCAGATTCGCTTATGCGGATCTGAAACTATCTCTGTTTAGACTTTCGCCAATGGCCCATGTTCATACCCGTCAATCATGAGATACCGCTTACGCCTGATTCGGATTCACCCAATTTCCGGCGGCGGCTGTTTTGTCGGTCCCGAATCTGTTTGATTGCCCATGCCGCGTGCTCGGCGATCATTGTGTCCGGCTCCGCTGCCGCGCGTTCGAGCGCGGGAAGGTCAAATTGATCGCCTACATTCCCCAGTGCGACACACACGTTGCGCACAAACCCGCGTCGCTTGACCCGCCTGATTGGTGAATCTCTGAATAGCGCGCGGAACTGCTCGGTGTTCAAATCCAAGTATTCCCTTAGCGACATGCCGGTCGTTGATCGACGCGCGGAGAACGCGGTTTCCCGAGACTGCTGGGCGAAACGATTCCATGGGCACGCTTCGAGACAATCATCACAACCAAAGATCCGGTCGCCGATAAGTGGACGAAGCTCCAGCGGAATAGCCCCTTTAAGTTCGATGGTCAGGTAGGAGATGCACCGGCGTGCGTCCAGCTGATGGGGCGCGGTGATTGCGCCGGTCGGACACGCCTGGATACAGTGCTCGCACGTTCCACAGCGATTCGGGACCGGTTCGTCCGGTGGCAATTCCAGTGTGGTCAAGATTTCTGCGAGAAAGAACCACGTCCCAAGCCGTTGATCGATGAGCATGGTGCTTTTGCCATGCCATCCTATGCCCGATTGGGCTCCGTGATCACGCTCCAACACCGGCCCAGTGTCGACATAACATTTTTGGCGTCCACCCAAACTGCGAAGAAATTCGTCGATCCTGATCAGCTTTGCCTCGATTACATGGTGATAATCTTCCCCCCAGGCGTAGCGCGCGATGCGACCTGTAGCGGCCGTTTCCGACCGCCGAGATTGTTCTCCTTGAAAATAGTTCAGTGCAAGAGCAACGATGGATCGCGCACCGGGTAAGATCTTTTCCGGATCGCAACGCTTCTCCTCGCCGCGTTGCATGTAATTCATTTCGCCGTGAGCGCCCTGGCGTAACCATTCACGAAACTCCTTTGCGTGCACGGGTGGATGGCACGCTGCAACGCGACAGGAATCAAAACCGACGTCTCTGGCCGAGGAGACAAGCCGCGCCTTCAGTTCTACTGCCGGAATCTGCGTCATGACTTTATGACCGCGCCGAATTCGGCTTTGCGATTCACCCTCTTTAATTCAATCAGGATCGCCATGGCGACTTCTTCACTTGTAAGCTCCGACGTATCGATGCGGATATCCGCAATTTTCGCGTACAAAGGCCTGCGCGCACGAACGATTTGCGAGAACGTTTTTCTCGGATTTTCGCCCTGCAGCAATGGTCGGTCAGTTCTCCGCGAAGCTCTTGCAAAAAGCGTTTCCTCGTTGCCATCGAGCCACACGATCAGACCGAGTCGCTTCAAAATTTCCACGTTTTCTTTGCGCGACACCATCCCGCCGCCTGTGGTAACGACAGCCCGTTTCATTTGGGAGACTGTCCGAAGCGCTTCCGTCTCCGCCTCACGAAATTTCCTTTCGCCGTGCATGGCAAAGATCTTTGGAATCGACATTCCAAAGTTCGAAGCAACCATCTCGTCGGTTTCGAGGACAGCCAGACCTGTTCGTCGGTGCAGGCAGAGTCCAACGGAAGATTTGCCGGAACCCATCATGCCAATGAGAACAATGCATCGACCGACTCGATTCATGCTCAAATATCTCATTAACAATTGGCATAGGCCAAGTGATCAGAGATTTATCGCTTCGTCGGGATTGATACTGGGCTTGGCGTTTCAAAGAAACCCCCTACAATTCGCCCATGTCTGAATCAAGTCCTTTGGTTGCCGTAATTATGGGAAGCAAATCGGATTGGGATACGATGCGCAACACCGTGGAAACTCTGAATGGAGTTGGAGTGCCGAATGAAGCACGAGTGCTATCCGCCCACCGGACGCCTGATGCGACCGCAGAGTTCGCACGGAGCGCAGTCGATCGTGGCTTGCGAGTGATCATCGCGGGAGCCGGCGGTGCGGCACACCTGGCTGGGGTCATTGCTGCTCACACATGGCTGCCCGTTCTCGGCGTTCCAATTCAATCCAAGCTCCAGGGACTCGATTCGCTGTTGTCCACCGCGCAAATGCCGGGCGGGATTCCCGTCGGCACGCTAGCCATAGGGGAGGCCGGCGCGAAAAACGCAGCGCTTCTCGCCGCCGCCATCCTCGGGCTTTCGGACGAAAAGATTCGAAGTAATCTCGAAGCCTTTCGACGCAAACAGAGTGAGACCGTGCTCGCTGCGAAGTTGCCAATGTGAAGACGGTGATTTCAGCCGACCGCACTGCGGCGGTTGAACTGTTGCGAGGAGGCGACATTGTCGCGCTGCCGACCGAAACTGTTTACGGGCTCGCTGCCGCCGCGTTGAATCCGATCGCGGTTGCAAAAATCTTTGAAGCGAAGGAACGACCGCGCTTCGATCCACTTATCGTTCATCTTCCCGACTATCGCTGGCTGGAAAGAATTGCCGATATTCGATCAAGTGCCCGGCAACTCGTCCTGACGCTGGCCAGCAGATTTTGGCCTGGCCCGTTCACGATGGTGTTGCCAAAGCGTCAGATCGTGCCCGGGATTGTGACGGCAGGACTCGATTCGGTGGCGGTGCGAATCAGCGCGCATCCAATTTTCGGTGAAATCGTGCGCGAATTAGATGAGCCGCTGGCTGCACCGAGCGCAAACCGATTCGGCAGAATCAGTCCGACGACTGCGCAGCACGTATTCGATGAACTGAAGGGCCGGATCCAGCTGATCATAGACGGCGGCCCGACCGAGCACGGAATTGAGTCCACAATCGTAGGTGTAGGCGCTGGCGAGATCGAGATCCTGCGGCGAGGTCCGCTCACGGAGGAGCAGATATCTGAAGTAGCCAAAGTCGCTACCGTTGCGAGAACGCGAGAGATCTCGGCGCCCGGACAACTACCGTCGCACTACGCGCCGCATACGCCGCTGCGTCTGATTGACGACGCGAAATCGTTTTTGCCGGAAAAGAATCAACGTATCGGCTTGCTGGCTTGGAAATCGAGCGGCAGGTTCCCAGTGAAGGTGGAAAGATTCGCTGCTGTTCGAAGCTTGAGTGAACAGCACGATTTGCGCGAAGCTGCAGCGAATTTATTTCGGTATCTACGCGACCTCGACGCACTCGGTCTAGATCTTATCGTCGCGGAACGCGTTCCCTGTAGCGGCTTGGGCGCGGCGATCATGGATCGACTCGAACGAGCATCACACAAATCGAGCGGAAGATAGGAGTTTGCGGTCAGCGGTGCAGAACGAGTTCCTCGTTCGACATGCTGGTCTGCGCTTCTTCAATGAAGCCGCCGGGTTTCTCAGCGCGCGTTCGGTACGCGAGGGCAGCGGCAATGAATGCCTTAAAGAGCGGGTGGGGCTTGTTTGGTTTGCTTTGAAATTCCGGATGGTACTGGCAACCGATAAAATACGGATGGTCACGCAATTCGATCAGCTCGGCTAGCGTTCCGTCGGGCGAGGTCCCCGAAATCACGAAGCCTTTAGCATTCATCCGGTCGCGGTATTCCATGTTGAATTCGTAACGGTGGCGATGCCGCTCCATTACTTCGATATCGCCGTAAAGTTTTTCGCTGAGGGTACCAAGAGCAATTTTTGTTGGCCATGTTCCCAGTCGCATGCTCGCGCCCTTGGTACGTACACCGCGCTGCTCTTCCAGGAGCGAGATCACCGGGTCTGGAGTGTGTTTATCGAACTCGGTGCTATTAGCATGTTCGATTCCACAGACGTTTCTGGCGAATTCAATCGTGGCCACCTGCATTCCGAGACACAAACCGAGATAAGGGATCTTGTGTTCACGGGCGTAACGCGCCGTGTTGATTTTTCCTTCCGCTCCGCGGATGCCAAATCCGCCGGGAATCAAAACGCCGGCTACGCCTTTCAGCTGGCCATCAACGCCGTCAGCAAGGGATTCGGCATCGACCAGCTTAAGATCGATTCCGCAGTCTTCGCTTGCAGCGGCATGGGTCAGCGATTCGTAGATGCTCTTGTAAGCGTCTCGGACGTCCATGTATTTGCCGACGACGGCAATCTTGACGCGTTTACTCGGGCTAATGACGCGATCGACGAATTTTCGCCAGTCTTTCAGATCCGGTTTAGGCGTTTCGAGGTGCAAAATATCGCATACTAATTGGTCGAGTCCCTCGGCATGCAGGGTCAAAGGGACCTCGTAAATCGTATGCTCAACGTCGCGTTCCTCGATCACCGCTTTTTCCGTTACACTGCAAAACATCGACAGCTTCCGCCGCACATCGCGGTCGAGCGGTTTTTCGGTGCGGCAAATCAACACCTGCGGCTGTAACCCGATCTCGCGCAGCTTGGCCACGCTTTGTTGTGTTGGTTTTGTTTTCAATTCGTGCGCTGCCTTGATGTACGGAACCAGAGTGACGTGCATGTTCAACACATTTTCCGGACCGACTTCGAGAATGAATTGACGAATCGCTTCGAGAAACGGGAGACCTTCAATGTCTCCGGTAGTGCCCCCAATTTCTGTGATTACAATGTCATATTTGCTCTCGTCTGAGAGTTCGCGGATGCGATTTTTGATCACGTCGGTGACGTGCGGAATTACCTGGACGGTCTTCCCAAGATAGTCACCGCGGCGTTCCTTTAAAATGACCGTCTCGTAAACCTGACCGGTGGTGAGATTGTTGTGCCGAGTCAGAACACAGTTGGTGAAACGCTCGTAATGTCCGAGGTCAAGATCAGTTTCCGCGCCATCGTCGAGCACATACACTTCACCGTGCTGAGATGGATTCATGGTACCCGGATCGACATTCAGGTACGGATCGAACTTTTGGAGAACGATGCGCAACCGGCGCGCTTCGAGCAATGTACCGAGTGAGGCCGCAGTCAGGCCTTTACCTAACGAGCTAACGACACCACCGGTAACAAAAATATATTTCAACCGGCGACCCTCCGTTTAGCCGACGCGAGCTTTTGCTCGAGTTTTTTGGCGTCGGCAACTGTATCTATGCCGGGTGATCCCTTGGCGGTGATAAGCACATGAACATTTACACCATTTTCCAATGCGCGCAATTGCTCGAGCGACTCAGCTTCTTCAAGCGGACTCGGTTTCCACTTTACAAATTGCAGCAGCATATTGCGCCGAAAACCGTAGACGCCTTGGTGACGTAGATAACGAACACGAGAACGATTCGCAGCGTAAGGAATAGCACTTCTGGAGAAGTAGAGAGCACAATTGTTTCGATCCAGGACGACTTTGTTTTGATGCGGCGATTTTGCTTCCGCAGGATCGGTGAACGGATGCGCAGCAGTTACGATTTCGACCCTGCGATCCGACGCAAGTTTTTCGACAAGCTGATCGATCAGGCGAGGATCTATCAATGGTTCGTCGCCTTGAATGTTAACGACGAAGGCGAAGTCTTTCGCATGGCGAACAACTTCGGCCACGCGGTCGGTCCCGCTGCGATGTTTCGGCGAAGTCAGGGCGATCTCGGCACCCCAATTGAATGCGGCTTCCGCTATCCGCATGTCATCGGTCGCAATGATGATCGCGTCTAGACTTTTGGCTCGTCTTGATCGTTCCCAAACGCGACGTAGAAGAGGCTTTCCAGCAATTATATACAACGGTTTTCCCGGAAAACGTGTAGAACTCCACCGCGCTGGAATAATTCCCAGGGCCCTGTTCATGGGGTCATCCTGAGCGCTGAGCGCAGCCGAGACGAAGGCCTCGCCGCCTACGGCGGATGCGTTGCAACCTCGACTTCGCTCTGAATAATGGCGGCATCATGTTTCCGCCCCCAAAATGATATCCACCGCTGCTGGCAGGTCATCAGCGCACCAATCTGCCATGCTTCCGGTGGTATCACGTTGAAGTCCGGTTCGCACCCGGATGGCGCGCACGTCTGCATTATGAGCGCATTCGACGTCGATCTCGCTATCGCCGATCAGAAACGAACGGGAAAGATCGACATGGTGTTCTCGGGTGGCCTCGACGATCATGCCAGGCGCGGGCTTCCGGCGCGTGGAATTTTGGCCGGGAACATCTGGACAAAAATAGGTTGCATCAATCAAACCGTCGCCAAGCTGCCGCAAAAGGGCGGCTTCAACAGCGCGATATTGCTCGACTGTAAACAGCCCGCGGCCGATGCCGCTCTGGTTCGTGATAATGATGAGTTTAAACCCATTCGATTTCAGGCGTCGGAGTGCCTCTGGTACGCCGGGAAAAATCTTTACATTCTTCGGATCGGAACAGTAAACGCAATCTTCCATGATCGTGCCGTCGCGATCGATGAACACGGTGGGCGACAGCAGATCACTCATGTTCGAGGTCCTGTCGGAAACTGGCGACCAGTTCGTCTCGCGTCACCGTCGCGGTTCCAAGTTTGCTTACGACGACGGCGCTGCCGAAATTCGCAATCTCGGCTGCTTCAATGGGAGTCGCGCCGCAGACCAGTCCAAGCGTGAAGAGCGCGATCGCTGTATCGCCTGCGCCGGAGACGTCGAAAACCTGACGTGCCCTGGTAGGAATGTAATGCGGCGCTTCATTCTGCTGAAAAAGCATCATGCCATGTTCGCCGAGGGTGATGAGGACGTATCTCGTTTCCCAGTGCTTAAGAAGTGCTTCACCGGCGCGCTCAAGATCGAGATCTTCTTTCGGAGTTCCATCGGGATCACGCCAGGGAACGCCGGCCGCGAGGAACGCTTCGGCGCGGTTTGGTTTCACAACTGTGACGCCATGCCAGTTAACGGGGTGTCGTGGATTGGGATCGACCGCTACGATCTTGCCGGCCGCGCGTGCCTCGCTTGAAATTTGCGTGACTAATTCAGATGTCACAAAGCCTTTGCCGTAATCTTCAAAGATGATCGCATCCGTTCCTCCAATACTGTTTCGAACCGCCGCGACTGTTTTTGCAATCTGTGCCTCGGAAGGAGCCACAATTTTTTCCCGATCGACGCGAACGACCTGTTGATGGAGCGCGATGATGCGCGTCTTGACAATCGTGCAAAAGCCTTCGTCCTCGATCAGGCTGGATGTATCGATGTCTTGCGCGGCCAACAGTCCCCGCAGCTCGTGGCCGCTGCGATCATTGCCAACCACGCCGATTACGGCCACGCGGCGGACGAATTCGCGCAGGTTGCGAGCGACATTGGCCGCGCCTCCGGGGTAGAATGATTCGCCCGTTACCTCCACCACCGGAACCGGAGCCTCCGGCGAGATGCGGCCGACTTTTCCCCATACGAATTCATCCAGCATCAAATCGCCGATGACCGTGATCCGCCTCGAATCCGCTTCGTCAAGAATCTGCTCCAGACGGGTCAATTCCATGGCAATTTGAAATCTGGACTTTGACGTCTCCTATCGTCTGCCGGTTCGCAATTTGACTGGGTCAATAAAATCAATGGTGGCATGGTTGTCTACGGCGATAGTTCCGGTTAGGTTCGGTCCATTAATCCTGAATACGCCGCCGAAATCAACAGTCGAAACTGCCAATGATGCCGTTTATTAGACATTTCAAGTTAAGCGTTGGTGTGCTCTGTGGGCTTGCAGTTTGCGCATATGGCACCCAGGCGCCTCAGCACATCAATATTAACCAACTGTCGACAACCGTGGAAGACGTTGTCGTTCCGTTGCCAAACGAGATCTTCGGAGCGCTAAACAAGCTAGGCACTGTCAACTGGAGAGCACACGTCCGTAGTGACAAGGGACCAAACTTTACCGAGCGTCCCCGTATTGCGCTTTTGCTCGGGATGGTGATCGCAGATGGTTTTATTGCCGTTCAGGCAGAGGACGCAGAAACCGTGAAGGATATAGGCCAGCGCGTCCTCACACTCGCGAAGGGGATCGGCGTGGGCAATTCGATCACGCCACATGCAAAGGCGATAATCGAGGGCGCAGACAAGCGTAATTGGAACAATGTGCGGCGGGAACTGGATCGCACCCAGAACAGCGTGCAAGAGGCGATGAACGAGGTGCATGACGAAAAATTGTCGCAACTGGTGAGCTTGGGCGGCTGGCTGCGTGGAACGGAAGTATTGACGTCAGTGGTGAACGAACACTTTTCCGCCGATGGGGCAGAGTTGTTGCACCAGCCCGATTTGCTTTCGTATTTTCAAAAAAGGCTCCAGGCGATGCCGGAGTTTGATCTTCCAATTATCCGCCAAATTCAGGATGCTCTAGTCGAAGTGAAACCTTTGATCGACGTGCGTGATCGCAATATTCCCCAGGAAACGGTGAAAAAGGTAAATGAGATCACCACGCGGCTTGACCAGGGAATCGTCACCCGGGATTAAACCTCCATGAACGGTTTCGTGAAGATTTTATTCCGCGCAAGCTCTCTGCTGCTGCTTCTGACGGCGCTGAAGCCGTCGATTCTTGCATCAGTGGATGACGCGCAATCATTTGCTCTGCAGGCGGCTGAGCCGTATGTGAAACAAGGGTTCCAGGTGCGTGAGGATTACTGGGGAGGTGACCTCGGTTCCGGAGAAAAGAAAGCGGTGCGGCAGCAGTTGTTTAAAGGAAACGAATATTGGTTTTGGATGGGAACCGAAGTCGACAAGGCAAAAGTCTCCGTTCACGTTTATGATTCGGACGGGAAGCTCGCGGAAGAACCCGACAGTTGGGAGAAAGGCCATTTCGCGGCCGCACACGTCATTCCCAAGGCTACAGGCAGTTACTTTATCATTGTGAGCGTGGAGCAATCGCCAGAGGAACGCACGCACTGGGCGCTGGTGTATGGTTTTCGCTAGGTCTACCTGCGTGGAATCGGCACCGGGCCAGGGGTATCTTGACTCGAAACCGAGACCACGATCATGACTGAATCGCGGACTTTGGAGTTCGAGAGTCCACGCGCTCTACAGTCCCTCTACGCTAACGATATCAAGCTTTTGAAGAACCTCGAGGAATCGCTGGGCGTCAAAGTAACGACGCGTGAAGGCTGGGTGAAACTGGAGGGCGACACCAGCCGCATCGATAAAGCGGAGCAAGTATTTCAACAGCTTGAGCAAGCGCGGAAACGAGGCGTGGACATTCAAAAACACGAATTCAATTACACGCTCAAGGCCGTGACAGAAGAGACGGATGAGACTCTCAGCGACATCGTTTCCACAAAAATTATGACCTCTTCGCGCAAGCCTCCCGTGCTGGCGCGAAGCGCGAACCAAAGAGCGTACGTGGAGGCAATCGAGAAGCATGACGTCGTCTTTGGCATCGGACCGGCGGGTACCGGCAAAACGTATCTCGGAGTGGCGATGGCGGTCGCGGCGCTAAAAAAAGAGCGGGTTGCACGCATTATTTTGACTCGCCCCGCGGTGGAGGCTGGCGAAGCGCTCGGTTTTTTGCCGGGCGACCTGGAACAAAAGGTCCTGCCGTATCTTCGCCCCCTCTACGATGCCTTGCGGGAGATGCTTGAGCCGGAAGAAATGGAGCGGGCAATCGCGCGCCAAACAATCGAGGTGGCTCCGCTCGCGTACATGCGCGGCCGCACTTTAACCAACGCTTTTGTTATTCTTGATGAGGCTCAAAACACAACAACTGAGCAGATGTTCATGTTGCTGACGCGAATTGGTTTGAATTCCAAATGTGTCGTGACTGGCGATGTGACACAGATTGATTTGCCGGCGAACAAACGGTCCGGAGTGCTCGAGGCATTGCAGGCACTGAAAAATGTGCCCGGAATTGCCACCGTATATTTCACAGAGCGCGACGTTGTGCGGCACGAGCTTGTCCGAGCCATCATCGGCGCGTATCAGGCGCACCGCGCTCCCGCTCCCGATTCTCACAAATAACTGATATGTTTGATTTCCTGAAACGCAGCCGCCTCGTTAAACGCGGTCTTGCCTCGCGAAAGAAACGCCGCCGTCGGTCACACAGTGAACTGACACGCAACCTGGAATGTTCGTCTTATCTAAAGGTGTTCATCTTTGCGCTCTTTGCTGGTGGTCTGGCGTTTCTCGTCTTCAGCGGCCAACAGGCGGAGCCGACCAAGAACTACGTCATTGCGCTCCTGGTTCTGGCGACTGCGATCACGCAGCTTTGGATCAACCAGCCAAAGAGTTTCGAGCAAAACTCGCGCATTTTTCTTGTTTTCGGTGTCATTTTTGTCCAGTTGGCGGTCACCAAGCTGCTGCTGGTCATTTGTAACAGTGGTAATTACAGCTTCCTGAAACCGGAAATGGGCGGATTAATCACGCCCTACGCTTTTGCCCCGTTGGTGCTGAGCGTCTTACTGGGACGGCAGCACGGACTCTACGCTGCATTCTTCGTCAGCTTATGGAGCAGCATGTTGTTTGGTCCGATCGATGCACCTCTTTTAATCACCAGTCTGATCAGCGGATTTACAGCCGTTTCACTCACGTTGCAGGTGCGTCGGCGCAGTAGGTTGATCCGCGCTGGTTTCTTCGTCGGCCTCGCTATCTGGTTGTTGTCGCTGACGTTTGGCCTGATCGGGCCAATTAACTGGTTCTATCCAACGGCAAACGGCTGGAGCATGCTCGGGGTGCAAAGCGCGCTCGCAATCGGCAACGGCATTGTCACGGCGATGATTGTTGGTGGCGCAATCCCGATGTTCGAGAATTTGTTTGGAATTACAACCGACATTTCCTGGCTGGAGTCGTCCGATCTCAATCATCCGCTTTTGCGACGCATGACTATCGAAGCACCAGGGACGTATCATCATAGCCTTGTCGTAGCCAACCTCGCTGAAGCCGGCGCGGAAGCCATCGGTTCAAACGCGACGCTTTGCCGCGTCTGCGCGTACTTCCACGACATTGGCAAGCTTGTGAAGCCGGAATACTTCACTGAGAACATGAGCTTTGAACGAAATCCGCATGATGACTTGGCGCCGACGATGAGTGCTTTGATCATCATCGCGCATGTGAAGGAGGGCGTGGATCTCGCGTTAAAGGACCGGCTAAACAAGCGCATCATCGACATCATTCAAGAGCATCACGGCACATCGCTCGTCCGGTATTTTTACCAACGCGCGCTCCAGCAACACGAGGACGCGCTCGCAGGCGGCAAGATTATGAGGCTCCGCGAGGACGACGTCCCCGAAGTGCATGAGGAAAGTTTTCGTTACAGCGGTCCAAAACCGCAAACAAAAGAAAGCGCGATCGTCAGTCTGGCCGATGCAATCGAAAGCGCTTCACGTAGTCTAGAAAAACCGACACCCCAGAAGATCGAAACGCTCGTCAACGAGATCATCGGAGAACGCGTCAGCGACCGGCAACTCGACGAATGCGATCTAACACTTGGTGAATTGACGATAATTGCCGACCGATTCCGATTTACGCTCTTGTCAATGTTGCACACTCGAATCGCCTATCCAAAGTCGGGACAGAAGCCCGTCGCCTCACGAGAAGAGACGCTGAGACCCGACGTGATGGCCGCGACTCGCAAACCCGAAACCGCACCGCCGGTTTCAGCCGCATAGTAATAGGACGGGACCGCCGAACGCGCCGGTGCGGAGGCGAGCACTTGTGCGATTTACGACATCGAAAAACAAGGCTTCAGAACGGACGGCCTAGAAGTCCGGCGGGCGTGCGCGTGGTTCGCGGTCTTGTGAGCCGGCGGTGGTTGGGAAGGTGACGAAGGGACCGCCTTCGAGCGGTGTGACCTTAGTAAACGCCACATCGGGCATTTCGCTCGGCAAACCTTCGAGCGGGAAATCTTTTCGCAGCGGGAAGTACGGATAGCCATCCCACATCAGAATGCGACGCAGATCGGGATGGCCGGTGAACTTGATTCCCATCATGTCGTAGATCTCGCGTTCATGCCAATTTGCTGTCGGCCAGATATCCGAAACGGTCTCAACTGAATCGTCTTCCTCCGACACTTTCAGTTTCAATCGGAGATGGAACGCATGCAACATGGAGTAAAGGTGATACACCATCTCGAAGCGCGGTTCCTCGCCAAAGTTATCGATGCTGACGATGTCGAGCAGATAATCGAATGAACGTTGGTTCCGGCAGAATTGTGCGATTTCGCGGAGATCACTGGCCGTGATTGTGACACTCGTTTCGCCGCGGAACTCCGTCTTTGATTGGATTTTGTCGCCAAACGATTTCTCAAACGAATCAACTAATTCCTCGCTGGTCATGCTGATGCAGGATGCGCGGTCATTCTGAGGGCGGCGAAGCCGACAGCAGACTGATCATGCCAGCGCTTCCTCGAGTTTTTCCGCGAATTTTGGCTTCTGATTTCTAAACGCCCGTTCGTTCGAAATTTTCTCCTGTAATTTCATCAGGCCGGCCAGCAACGCTTCCGGACGCGGCGGGCAGCCGGAAATATAAACATCGACCGGCAAAAGCTGATCGATCCCCTGCAGCACGGCATAGGAACGATACATCCCGCCGGTGGACGCGCACGCGCCCATGGCGATTACCCATTTTGGCTCCGGCATTTGCTCATAGATCCGCTTTACCGCCAGCGCCATTTTATACGTGACAGTGCCAGCGACAATCATCACGTCGCATTGGCGCGGGGAAAAACGCATCACCTCCGCGCCAAAACGCGCAATATCAAAACGCGATGCAGCCGCGGCCATCAATTCGATTGCGCAGCACGCCAACCCCATCGGCATCGGCCAGAGCGAATTCTTGCGCACCCAGTTGAGCGCCGCGTCGAATTGCGTGAAAATTACGTTTCCTTCGATCTTCGAATCGTAGGCTGTCGCGCGCGTTTCTGGCATGGCAGACGTTAAAATACCAGTTCGGACGCGCAACCGCTAATAACCTTGAAGGCCAGAATCGAATTTTCACGGAACCTCAAATCAGCAAAATCAAGAACTCAATCGACGCGCGACATGCGATCGTGAGATTGGAAATTGGGAGATTCTCCGAATGTTCGACTTTGCTCGTTGCGTATTCGAGCGTCCTCGTTGCGACATCGCCCTCTCGATAGTATAGGAGCGCTCCTTATGATGAACATCGACCCTGCAAAATCTCACGGCCATGTTATTGCGCCGCATGGTGGCGAACTGGTCGAGCTTAAGCTCGATCCGGGAAATGCTGCGGAACTCAAAGCGCGATCCAGAGATTTTCCCTCTTGGGATTTAACAAGTCGGCAAATCCGCGACTTGGAGCTTCTCATGAGCGGCGGCTTCTCACCGCTGCGGGGCTTCATGAACAGGAACGATTACGAGCGCGTTTGCCATGAACTAAAATTAAGCAGTGGTTTGGTTTGGCCGATTCCGATTACCCTCGATGTGCCGGAGGCATTCGCGAAATCTCTCAAACCTGGGAGCAGCAAGGTCGCGCTGCGCGATTCCGAAGGCGTCATGCTTGCGGTATTATATGTGGAGGATGTGTGGCAGCCTGACCGCAAGGCCGAAGCGCAAGCCGTTTTTGGGAGCGCAAACAAATTACATCCCGGTGTCGATTATCTTCTGAACAGAGGACATGGCTGGTACGTGGGTGGACGCGTGGAAGGTTTGCAACTGCCCACTCATTATGATTTCCGGACGCTTCGGCTTACGCCGTCGGATCTTCGCGCGGAGTTCGTCAGCCTTGGCTGGCGCCGGATCGTTGGATTTCAGACGCGCAATCCGATGCATCGTGCGCACGTGGAATTGACGTTTCGCGCCGCCAGCCAGGTTGAAGCCAGCCTTCTGATTCATCCGTCCGTAGGCATGACCCGCCCCGGCGATGTGGACTACTTCACGCGTGTGCGTTGCTACCAGCTCCTTACCTCAAAGTATCCGCGCGGCACTGCTAAGCTGGCCTTGTTGCCGCTAGCCATGCGCATGGGCGGACCGCGGGAAGCGATCTGGCACGCGATCATTCGAAAAAATCACGGCTGCTCGCATTTTATTGTCGGTCGCGATCACGCGGGGCCAGGCACAGATGCCGACGGCAAGCCATTCTACGGACCGTACGAAGCGCAGGAGTTGTTCCGCAAGCATGAAGCCGAGATTGGGGTCGAGATGGTGCCCTTCCAGATGATGGTCTATGTAGAAGATCGGGATAAATATTTCCCGGACAATGAAGTGCCGCCGAACTCGCGCGTGCTCAATCTCTCGGGCACAGAATTGCGGCGTCGGCTAAATGAGGGTCGCGAGATCCCGGCTTGGTTCACTTTTCCCGAAATCGCGCGTGAACTGCGGCGTACCTTCCCTCCGAGGCACAAACAGGGGATGACTGTATTTTTTACCGGTCTTTCCGGGGCAGGTAAATCGACGATCGCCAACGTGCTTATGATTAAGCTTCTCGAAATGGGCGGGCGGCCAGTGACACTGCTCGACGGCGATCTCGTGCGCAAACACCTTTCTTCAGAGCTCGGCTTTTCGAAGGAACACCGCGATCTTAACATTCGCCGCATTGGCTATGTTGCCTCCGAAATCACGAAGAACGGAGGTATTGCCATCTGCGCGCCGATCGCACCGTATGACGCCACGCGTAAGGACGTGCGGGAAATGATTGAGCCATTTGGCGGCTTCATCCTTGTGCACCTTTCCACGCCGGTAGAAGTTTGCGAGCAGCGCGACCGAAAAGGCCTCTACGCGAAAGCTCGTGCCGGGATCTTGAAGGAATTTACCGGAATATCCGATCCGTACGAAGAGCCGACTGACGCCGAAGTAACGGTGGATACAGGAGAGCTGTCACCCGAAGAAGCTGCGCAGGAAATCATTTTGCACTTGGAACGCGAAGGCTTCGTCGGAATCAACGGCGCCACGGGCTAAATTCAATGTCCACCTCGCCACCGGGCGGGGTGATGGACCACAATGTCTTGGGAGCGTTGGCGAAAGTAGTGAGCACGATGCGCCGCTGCGGAATTCGGCACGCGCTGATTGCGACTAAGAAGACAGATTTTTCCAAAAGAGGAATCAGGCGTGTCGCTCTGGACACGCGGCTTACCCGAGAAGATGCGCATAAGTTTTACCAGTCGCTCGGTTACGAGCGAAACGGGTGGCGATTTGTGAAGCAGCTTTCAGTGAGCGATTGATGGAACTCAATGGAGCGAGGTTGGAGCGTTCTTGCGATCACAGCAGTTGCAGTCATCGCAATTCAAGAGGCGCAGTCCGCCACCAACACTTCAAATAACTCGGCAGAAACCGAGGAAGTGACGGTAACAGGAGAAGCAACCGGGTCGCTCATCTCGGTGTCGCCCGAGGAATCCTCGAAGCAGAAGAGGCAGGTTCCGGGCGCTTTCACAATCAGGACCGCCGATGAGATGAAACTGGGTCGCGCGTCAAACTTCGAAGATTTGTTGCAACGAGCGCCGGGTGTTTTCCTTCAATCTGAAAACGGCGCTGAAGGTTCCAAGATTTCAATTCGAGGGTCGGGAATCACATCTGAAGATGAGCCGCTTGGCGTAATGTTTTTACTCGACGGCTTGAACTTCAACCAGGGAGATGGCGAAACCATCATGGAGGATTTTGATCTTGCGGCGCTCAGTTACGCGGAAGTCTTTCGCGGCGCCGATGCATTTAAATATGGTGCGCTGACACTTGGCGGGGCAATCAATCTCGTGCCGTTTACTGGCTACAATGCGGCGCCATTTCAAGTCCGGCTTGAAGGGGGAAGTTACGGCTTCTTCCGTGGCGACATGAGCGGCGGCGCGGTGGAAGGGCAGTTCGATGAATTTGGCGCGATTGGGTTCCGATCGCGCGAGGGCTTTCGTGAGCATAGCCGCGAGGACACAGAGATCCTTTTTGCTGATGTCGGTTACAAGTTCAGCGAACAGGCAGAGAACCGATTCTATCTCATGCTGGATCGAACCAATCGGAATCTGCCTGGCGGGCTGACCAAGTCACAAATGGAAGACGATCCCGCGCAGGCTAATCCGCTCGCGATGGCCCAGGATTGGAACAAGGAATGGACCTACATTCGGCTGGCCGACAAACTAACCGTCCGAACCGGAGATGTTGAATTCGATGCGGGCGTCTTTTGGTTTCATCGCGATCTCGAGAACCGTGGATTCTTTTCGCCGGATTTTCGGGAAGGAATCGAGGAGTTTTATTCGGACAATTTTGGGGGGAACCTGAATTTCGTTAGCAGTAACGAACTCTTTGGCCGACGAAATATCCTTGCAATTGGCCTGAGCCCACAGTACGAAGACGAGCCGACCCAAAATTACGAAAATATTTTCGGACACCCGGGTGCAACGACTGCGCGAGGCATAGGCAGTTCGATAAACGTTCCAGCTTATCTCGAAGACCAGTTGTATCTAACACCGCGGTTATCGATTTTCGTCGGAGCGCAGGCGATTTTCGCGGAGCGTCATTTCAATGATGAGTTCTTGACCGACGCGGACGGAAATCAATCAAATCGGCAAAATTTTCGGGGATTCAATCCCAAGGTGGGCGCGCTTTACGAAATCAATCGCCAGACACAGGCATTTATCAATTTCAGTCGCAGCTGGCAACCGCCTTCGCTGGACAACCTGGTCGGCTTTACTGAAGGCCCGGATTCAAGCGTCGTTTACACGGCACTGCAGCCACAACACGCCTGGACGATCGAAATCGGGGCGCGTGGGGGAATTTCGCGGATTCAATGGGAGTTGGCGTTTTATCGCTCGTGGTTGCGAAACGAACTGCTTGAGCTCAACGATGCCTTCGGGAATGATATTGGTACAAGAAACGTCCCGCGCACAAATCATCAAGGAATCGAGGCAAGTCTGGAAGTTGAATTGCTTCGGGAAATCTTGGTACCAAAGCAACCGAATCGCGCAGGCGATCGTTTGTGTTTCGATCAGAGCTACACGCTCTACGATTTTCATTTCGATCAGAACTCCGTTTACGGAGACAATCGCATCGCGGGAATTCCGATCCACGTCTATGAAGCGCAATTGCTTTACGAAAGCCCATTTGGTTTCTACGCGGGTCCAAGCCTGCAGTGTAATCTCTCGCGTTATCCAGTTGATGAGGCGAACACTCTCTTTGCGGATAGTTATGTGCTGCTTGGTTTCCGCGCAGGATTTCAACGCTCCAACGGATTCTCAGTCTTTATCGATTGCAGGAACCTGACAAATCAGCGCTACGCGGCTTCGATCGATGTGATCGCCGACGCGCGCACGGAGCCGAATCCCGAGATTTTTCATCCAGGCGATGGGCGCTCTTTTTACGGTGGAGTGTCATGGAGTTGGTGAATCGTCAATTCGAGCCCGATCTCAGGAGATCCAAATTGTCTTCATGTTTGTAAATTCACGGATACCGGCGGCGCCGAGCTCACGGCCGAATCCGGAACGTTTCACGCCGCCGAATGGCAGACGTGGATCGGAGGCAACCATCGCGTTGATGAACACCATTCCGCTGTCCAGTTCAGATATGAAACGTTTTTGCTCCTGGCTGTCGTTACTCCACGCGCTTGATCCAAGACCAAAGATGGTGTCGTTCGCAAGTTCGATGGCCTCATCGGCATCGCCCGCGCGGAAAACAGCTGCGACCGGGCCGAAGACTTCTTCGCGGTACGCAGGCGATTCTTTGGGAACATCGACAAGAACAGTTGGCTCATAAAAGAATCCCGGACCGTGAATGCGGTTGCCGCCGGTCAATAGTTTTGCGCCTGTGGCGATTGTTTTTTGGACCTGATCGTGCACGCCTTGCAGGATTTGTTCCGTTGCGAGTGGACCGAGCTCAGTCTGCGGGTCCATGGGGTCGCCAATCTTGAGCGAGCGCATACGCTCAACGAACTGCTCAAGAAAGCGCTCGTAAATCTGATCGGCGATGATGAATCGTTTCGCAGCGATACAGGACTGGCCGGTGTTGATGGTACGGGCCTTCACAGCCGTGCTCAGTGCTCGCGCGAAGTCGGCGCTAGGCATCACGATGAAGGCATCGCTGCCGCCAAGCTCAAGCACAGCTTTCTTGATCTCACGTGCGGCCGCGCTTGCGACAGCTGCTCCGGCCTTCTCGCTGCCCGTGATGGTTACGGCTTTGACGCGGAGATCCACGATCAGTCTCTCCACCTGTTCCGGTTCTATGAGCAGCGTTTGGAAAGCGCCATCTTCGAATCCTGCGCGGCAAAAGATATCTTCAATCGCCAGCGCGCACTGCGGGACATTTGATGCGTGTTTGAGTAAACTGACGTTGCCCGCCATCAATGCAGGCGCGGCGAATCGAAACACCTGCCAGAAAGGAAAGTTCCACGGCATGATCGCCAGCACGGGCCCGAGCGGTTGATATTCGAGGTAACTTTTTGCAGCATCCGTCTGTGTCGGTTCCTCCTCCAAAAATCGTTCGCCATTCTCGGCGTAAAACCGGCAACCGCGCGCGCACTTCTCGATTTCTGCCAGCGAATCGCGAAGCAGTTTGCCCATCTCGAGGGTAATGATTTGCGCAAATTTTTGTTTTTCCTGGAACAGAAGCTCCGCCACCCCGTGCAGAAGCTCGGAGCGTTCGGTGAAGGTCGTCCGGCGATATCTTCTGAATGCCTTTTCGGAGCGACTCAAACGGTTCTCGATTTCCGCATCCTCGAAAGGCGAGAAGTCCTTCAGCTTTTCGCCTGTCGCCGGATTGATGGATGCGATCGCCATGTGTTTAAATAAGCGTGGCTGCGAAAATGAGCAAAGGTCGAACGCTTTGTCCTCAATGCGTTGACAAAAAATGGTGGATCTGACGCCTTACATCAGCGTCCTCTACGATTCGGCTTGATGTCCCTTGAGGACAAGCCGGTGCGCTTACAAGCGCAATCCTTTGGGAATCAAGACGCGATCGAGCAGATCGAAAATCCATTGCACGAGCAGCGCGAGCACCGCCGCGGGAATGGCCCCTTCCAGGATTGTCACGTGATCATTCAAATTAAGGCCGCTCAAAATCGGTTCACCTAAACCGCCGGCGCCGATTAACGCTGCTAACGTAGCAGTCCCAATATTAATCACGGCGCTCGTCTTTATCCCGGAGAGAATGGAACGGGATGCGATGGGTAGATAAATTTCCCAGAGCCGCGCGATCGGGCTGAGTCCCAACGCAACGGCGGATTCGCGCAATTCTCGCGGGATGTCCTGAAGGCCGCTTGCGGTGTTGCGGACGATCGGCAGCAGACCGTAAAGAAACAGCGCCGCGACCGCAGTGCGAACGCTGATACCAAAAAAGGGCAGGGGAACAAGTAAAGCAAGCAACGCGAGAGACGGGATTGTTTGCACAGCGCTCGCAAAACCAAGAATCGCGTGCCCGATCGCTCCGCCGCGACTCGCGACGATACCAAGCGGAATCCCAACGAGGACCGATAGCAGTAGCGAAAATCCAGCGAGCTCGAGATGACGAAACGTCCAGCGCGCGAGCTTGTGTGCAAAAGATTCACCTAACACCTTTGCCGGTCTCGCACCTGCCTCAAAATATAAATTAGCTGCTCTGGTGTAATTTTTTGTGCGCTCCGCTTCCGCGTTGAGGCGAATCATGCGCTTCTCATCCAGCGTTCCTGTCAAGCGACGTAATACAGTAATCGCGTCCGGTCGCATGGACGATCGAAACAAAAACACCGCCTGGTATTTTTGAAAAAATTGGAGGTCGTCTTCGAGAACGATGAGATCCTGTTGTTCTATCTTTGCATCGGTCGAGTAAGCGTCTTTTACGTCGATCGAGCCTTTGGCGAGCGCGCCGTAACCAAGCGCGTGATCGATGCCGATGACGTTCTGCTGGGAAAGGCCATAGCGCTCGCGCAACGGCCGCCAGCCGTCCTGCCGGTCGAGAAATTCGTGCGTGAGCCCCATTTTAAGCTCCGGGTACTTTCGCAAATCGCTGATTGTCCGTACGCCAAACCGTTGCGCTTCGCCGCGTCGCATCACCAGTGCATAGGTGTTATTGAACCCGAGCGGATCTGTCATGCCCACGTCAACTTTCGCAAGCGACTCGCGAATTTCATCGAGCGACAACGCATGATCGCTCTTTAGAATTTCCTGCGTAATCGTACCGGTGTATTCGGGATAGACATCGATCTGGCCCCCGCGCAGCGCTTCCCACAGAATAATTGTGCCGCCCATGCCCTGGCGATGTTCCGCTGGGATTCCGGCATCGGTTAGTGCGTGCTTGGCGATTTCGCCCAGCACGTACGATTCGGTGAATCTTTTCGAGCCGATGATGATCGGATCGGCGCCATAAGCGGAAAGGCAAATCAGGAAAGCAGGAAGGCAGGAAAATCGGAGCAAAAAAAGTGGAAGCCAGGAGATCAGGGAAAATCGAATTCTAAAATTCTGTTTCCCGGCTTCCCGGTTTCCAGATTCACCTATTTTCTTTCTTCCTGCTTTCATGATTCGCCTCATAAACTTGCGATTCCGCGTTGGGCGTTGATGAACTCGGAGACAAAAGGGTCGGCTGGTTTTTCGCGCAGATCATTAATGGTGCCCTTTTGCACGATTCGCCCTGCGTTCATGAGGACTACTTCGTCACCGAAATAAATTGCTTCAGCCAAATCGTGAGTGACAAAGAGCGCGGTTTGGCCGAGGTAACCGAAAATTTGTTTGAGATCCGTCTGCAACGAAGCGCGCACCAACGGATCGAGGGCGCCCAACGGCTCATCGAGCAACAGCAATTCAGGCGAAAGCATCAAAGCGCGCATCAAACTGACGCGCTGTCGTTGACCACCGGAAAGTTCGCCGGGATACCGCGGAAGCAAATTTTCAGGAAATCTTGTTAGATCGCACAGTTGCCGGAGTCGCTTGCGGATCTCTTCATGGGATTTTCCAAGGTGACGCGCTATCAAAGCAACATTGGCACGCGCGGTCAGGTGTGGGAATAAGCCGCCTTCCTGGATTACGTAACCGATTCGGCGACGCAAGCGGTCAATGTTCTGGTCAGTGATCGGCTCGCCGTCGAAGTCGATCCAGCCTGACCCAGACTGGATCAGGCGAATTACTAGCCGCAGTAAAGTTGATTTGCCGCAGCCGCTCGGACCGATTAGTACCGTGGTTTTGCCTCGTTCGATCGACAGATTTGTCGGATGTAATACGATTGCGTCGCGATAACGCTTGCTGACATTGGAAAGGTGAACGAGAGCGCTCATGTCGCTAGGCAACTAAAGCAGTTCCGGCGAAACGGTAAGAGACTCCTCGACTTTGCTTGGGATGACAAGGAGGCGCAGCGTCGCGTCCAGGGTCAGCGTCCGCGACTACAGCTGAAAAAGAAGACCCCAAACAGACGCGCGGCGTCGGTCCACATCTTCTGAAACTTGAATCCCGCGGTACTCGCCAGTTTCGAAAAACTCTCCGGCGTGTGCTTGTAGGAATACTCGGTCAGAATTTTTTCGCCGGCGCGAAAAGAAAATTCATGTCCGTTGATATGTGCGATCTGCGGTGCTTCGCTGATCAAATACATCTCGATCCGGCCTTCGCGGGAATTGTAGATCGCGCGATGCCGCCACTTTTTCAGGTCGAAATCGGCTCCGAGTTCGCGATTCGCACGCACCAGCAGATTCAAATTGAACTCGGCAGTCACGCCCTGCGAATCGTTGTAAGCAGCCTCAATTACGGCCCGATCTTTTTGAAGATCGACACCGATAAGTAGTCCGCCACCGTCTCCGCAAAGCCGGCCGATCCGACGCAAAAAATCCGCGGCTTCGTCCGGCTCGAAATTGCCGAGCGTGGATCCTGGAAAGTAAACAATTTTGCGAGAGGCGTTGCGGCGCGGCGCCGGGAGCACAACGGGTTGTAAGTAATCCGCGCAAACAGGCAACACTTCGAGATCGGGAAAAACTTTCCGGAAAATCGCGGCGGATTCGTAAAGTTGTTTCTCGGAAATATCCACTGGCATGTAAACCGCAGGCTTCTCAAGCGCTTCAATGAGAATCCGCGTCTTGGTTCCCGCGCCGGTGCCAAGCCCGATCAACTCGACGTCAGGTCCAAGCTCCGACGCGATCTCGGCGCCATGTCGATCCAGGATATCGATCTCGGTGCGTGTGACGTAATACTCCGGCAGTTCGCAAATTTTTTGGAACAACTCCGCGCCGCGCGCGTCATAGAAATATTTGCATGGCAGCGTTCTCGGCTTGTGGAAAAGACCCGCGATGACCTCGGTGAGAAAATCGGATGTGGCCGCCTCGCGCGAAAGCACGGCGGTTTTTGGATTCATTGTGGGCCGCGATTTGCGGTTCATGGCGCGAAGCACGCTTAAGCTCGGTAAGCGCTTGAATCAAGTTTCCCCAGCTTCCTTACTAGCAAGCAACACCTGTTAGGACAGCTCGGTGCCGACGTATGATTTCACGATGGAGACGTCGGTCGCGTGGATGCTCCCGGTGGGGTTCACATCCGAGCGGAATTTTGTCTAACCCCCTGGCCGGTTTGCGCTCTGGAACCTGCCGTACGCGAGCCCCTATTCTATGTGATTATCAGAACAAGTGTTGATATTCTCTCTCGTCCTGGTGCGCGCGGGCGTGGCGGCCTAATAAGGCGGTTCGGGGATTCATTGTGGGTCGCGCGCGAGTCTGATTCCGGTGAACTGCCAGCGTTTTTCCGGTTGGAAGAAATTGCGATAGCTCTTGCGAATGTGAGTGCGTGATGTGGCGCAGGATCCCCCACGCAAAACGTACTGGTTGCACATGAATTTGCCGTTGTATTCGCCGAGTGCCCCGGGTGCTGCGCGATAGCCCGGGTAGGGAGAATACGCGCTACGGGTCCATTCCCAAACGTCGCCGAACATCCGGTGAAGGCGCAGATCGTGGGCCGCTTTGTCCGCTGAGAGAGCCCCGAAAGCTTTCGGGGTTACAGCTGCGGGATGGAATAATTCGTCTTGGACAAAATTTCCTTCGATCGGATAACTCGACGCGGCGCGCTCCCATTCGAACTCTGTCGGGAGCCGCCCGCCCGCCCAGTTGGCATATGCGTCGGCTTCGAAATAACAGATGTGTGTGACAGGCTCCGATTCATCGACGGGGCGAAAACCGGACAACGTAAAGTTCCACCACGTGCCGTCGCGTTTCGTCCAGTAAAGCGGTGCGTCCCAGCGTTGTTCATTCACAGTCATCCAGCCAAGTGACAACCAGAATTCCGCTCGCCGGTAACCGTGATCTTCGATGAATGCGATGTATTCGCCGTTTGTTATCGGGCGTGCCCCGAGTGAAAATGCCGGAACCAGCACCTTGTGGCGCGGCCCTTCATTGTCATAAGCAAATCCGCGACCGTCGGAGCCGATATCTACGATCGCTTCGTCGAAATCGACAAACTGACAGGGCTGGCACTCCGCCGCCGTCCGTTGCTCGGCGCGCACAGAGTGACGCGCCCTACCAGAACGAAAAACAGGATACAACGGGTTTTGAGCGAAGACATGTTTAATGTCCGTAATAAGCAATTCCTGGTGTTGCTGTTCATGATGCACGCCGAGGACGAGCAGCGGCTCGATGTCATCGAGCAACTGTTCGTCGGCGTTCGAAAGCAAGTCGTTGATGTGCGAATCGATCGATGCGCGATAGCGTTGCGCTTCGCTGACCGTCGGGCGTGAAATCAACCCACGCAGATCGCGCCGGTGCATGTCACCTGCGGCGTTGTAGTAAGAATTAAATAGATAGGCGTACTCCGGAACTTCGGCGCGGTATCCCGGGCCGAATTTTTTGAGGATAAACGTTTCGAAAAACCATGTCGTATGCGCGAGGTGCCACTTCGTTGGGCTGACGTCAGGCATCGATTGGACGACGCAATCTTCGGGTTCAAGGGTTGTGCATAGCGAATCGGTGAATTTTCTGATTTGATGAAAAAGATCACACAACCGTCCCATCCGAGACTCGCTCGCTGGCAAAAGAGATCGTTTCGCCGTCCTTCGGGGGGCGGTCTCGGCTGAGAGGGTGCTCAATGATTTTCTTCCTCTTGCTCGAGCTCTTCGCGGCGCGCTTCGAGCATCTGATCGTGAGTTGCTTCTTCTATGCCTTCAATCACGAGATGTTCTCCGACAGTTTCCTCTTCCTCGGTGCCGGGGCGTGGAATACGATGACCCTTGGAACTGGCGATCACACTCCATTCTTCCGTCATGTCGGCATTATCTGGAGTTTCCTCAGGAGGCACGTTGTTTTCTTCGCCCATCAATTCGTGACGCGCCTGTGCCCAATCCGACTCCGTAAACTCGTCAGGATTGCGCTCGTCAATCATGGCAATTTCTCTGGCTCGCCGTTCCACCTGCTCGGACGACGGTGCGCCGATTCCGTTGCCATGCTCTGAGATTTTTCCCGGTGGAGGCTGTGAGTAATCGTTCATAACCAAAACGGGGGAAGCACAGAGTGCTTTTCCCGAGTACAATTTGGACTACAGACTGGAGGCTTGCAATACCAGTACGAACAAGAAAATGCCGGCAGGTGAACAGGCACGATATCGTTCAACTTCAGGACGGCGCGGTTGTCGCTTTGGATGAGTATGGTGATCCAACAGGAGTGCCGGTCATATTTTGCCATGGCTGGCCCAGCGCGCGCACCATGGCGCGATTGGCGGACGAAGCAGCGCGTGCCCTCGGCATTCGCATCCTTTCACCAGATCGGCCGGGCATTAGCGGTTCAAGTATGCAACCCAATCGGAAGCTGAGTGACTGGCCACCGCTTCTCGAGCGGCTCGTTAACCATCTTGATATCGGCGAATTTCGAATGCTCGCGATCTCCGGTGGCGCGCCGTACGCTTATGCGACCGCCATGGCAATGCCGGAGCGGGTGCGCGCAGTCGCAATCGTGGGCGGCGTGATTCCATTTGCCGAGCTGAAGGAGCTTGAAGGATTACTCCCGCTTTACCGATTGCTGCTGGCACTTTATCGCAGCCGGCCGCATTTGTTGCGCTGGTCATTTCATCTGGCGCGGCTGTTTCTGTCACTGCGGCCGCCCGTCCGTTTGCGTCCTATGGTTTTAAAGATGCTGCTGTTGCGGCCCTGCGACGCGGCAAGCTTGCGCGATGACGCAGCGTTCGAAGCAATCTTCGAAAGCCAACGGCGCGCCTGGCGCGGTTCAGCGGAAGGCGTAATGGCCGACGCGCAAATTTATGCGCAGCCGTGGGGGTTCGCGCTCGAAGATGTGCGCGTGCCGGTGCGCCTGTGGCACGGAAAGGAAGACCGCGCTTTCGCGGTTCGGCTTGCGCAGGATGCTGCTAACCGTTTACCGAGTTGCAGAGCGCGTTTCATTGAAAACGAAGGACATTACTCACTGCCTATTCGCTATATGCATGAAATTCTTCAGGATTTGATTTCGTCGTAGCGAAGACCCCCGCGCCTCCGCCGATCCGAAATTTTTCGTGTGTTTGGCGGATTCGTGCGGCGGCTTTAACATGGAAACGATTGACCACGTGCCTGCTGAGAGTTGACCTGCGGCAATACCGCTTGATCCACCATTTGACGCGAAGATCAGATAACTGGTTCAGAATTCGGGCACGCAAAAATTTGCAACGCTAATCGAGGAAATGACTCCCGCTACGCTGAAGATCCCACATGACGAATTGAGCCTTGCGGATTTGAAGTTGATCGAACGCTCGGTAAAAGAAATGCGTTCCGCAGCGAAAATTTTCGCGCCGTTCAAGCATTTGCGAAAGGTGGTCGCTTTTGGATCGGCGCGACTGCAGTGCGAATCCCCCCATTACGAAATGGCGACAAATTTTGCGATCGAAATGGTCAGGCACGGCTTCATGCTGATTACCGGTGGTAGCGACGGAATAATGGGCGCAGTGCATCGGGGCGCAGGCCGCGCTCACAGTTTTGCGTTGAATATCCGTTTGCCGTCGGAACAGCGAGTAACCGAAGTAATCGAGGACGATCCAAAACTAATCACATTGAATTATTTTTTTACCCGGAAGTTAACCTTCGTGAAAGAGGCGCACGCGTTCGCGCTGTTTCCTGGTGGGTTTGGGACACTCGATGAAGCGTTCGAGGTGCTCACGCTGATGCAGACTGGTAAAGCACGCATCGTCCCGGTCGTTTTGTTAGACCAGCCACGGGGAAAGTACTGGGAGACGTGGAAAAAGTTTCTTGCGGAGCGTTTGCTCAAGTTCGGATTCATTTCGGAAGAAGACTTCGCGTTTTTTAAAATCAAGCAGAGCGCGTACGACGCCGCTACGGAGATCACGCAATTCTATAAAGTCTTTCATTCGGCGCGCCGGGTCGGGAAACGGTTGGTCATCCGCCTCAATCATTGCTTATCGAATGAAGCGCTTACCGATCTCAACACGGGATTCGCGGACATTGTGCGGCGTGGCCAAATCGTCCAGTGTAGCGCGCCGTCGGAAGAAACGGATGCGCCCGAGATTTCAAAGTTGCCCCGACTAATTTTCACGCCGTTTCGCGGAAGATTTGGCCGTTTCCGCCAGTTGATCGACTCGATCAATTCTTCTCCAACGACCTAACGTGCTGCGAACGGCGGCTAACGTTTTGACGAAGAACAGCAAAATCAGCGCGCAACTTTTCTTCCATCATTCTGTCGAATGAAAAGTGTTCGGTCGCGTAACGGAGACCATTCGCTCCACAGTGCGCGGCAAGTTCAGGGTCGGAAACGAATTCCATGATTGCAGCCGCGAGCGCTTCTGCGTTGCCCGGTTCGATGAGCAGACCGTTGTCGCGATGCCGAACGATTTCCGCAACGTCTCCCACTTTAGTAGCGATCAGGGGACGCCCGCTGGCGAACGCTTCGCGCAGAACAATTGGAGATGCTTCCGTGCGCAGCGACGCAATTACTATCACGTCGCACGCCGCATAAACGTTGGGCGTGTCCCAGCGATAGCCGGCCATGATTATTTTTTCGGCTAATCCGGCTCGATCGATTGCGTTTCTTACGTTGATGCCGCGCTTCAAAATTCCGGTGCCCTGGCCGACAATGACGAACCGTGCATCGGGACGCTTTTGCAATACCAGAGGCGCCGCTTTAACCAGTTGGAGCTGTCCTTTGTCCGCCGAATCATCCCCACGTTTCCAATCAACGGAGCTTCATCGCCGACGCCTATTTCGCGACGGAATTTTGCCCGGTCACGCGGAGGCTTGAACCTTTCCAAATCGACAGCTGAACCGATGACCTGAATTTTTGCGGGATCGACTCTGTGTTGTTCTATCAGTTGGCGTTTGATGACTGATGCATCCGCCACGATTTGTGAGCAGCCGTGCTTGAAAACGAATGCACGGCTTCTGCTGCCGATTGAGTCAGTGATGCAGCGTGCGCGACTCAGTGGAATGCCACAAAAGTAAAGTGGCAAACAAATCCAATGGTCCTTTGAGCTGTAGGTTTTGAGCAGATCAATCTGGTTTTGCCGGCAAAACTTCCACAGGCGCAATGAACAGAGCGGGTCAAAGCGGCTCTGGAGCGGTATTGTGACAAGCCGGGTGCCGAGTTCAGAGGCCTTAGAATTGACCTGACTGTCTGGATTGCAGATTAGCCACGCTTGATGACCGTGTGCGTTGAGCCAGTTAATTTCAAGACAGGTACGATATTCCTGACCGCCCCAGCTGCGGCTACTCTCTACGTAGAGAATGTTCACATCGAATTGGCGGCGGTATACCGCTGGCCACATCCTACGCAGCGGCTGCGCGTTTTTCGAGAATGTAATCGCGAATCGTGTTAACAGTCCGAAGCGCTTTTCCAGCTACGTCAGAGTTGGGCACTCCAACGCTGAATGTCTTTTCCATACTCACGACCAACTCCAAGGCGTCAATGGAATCCAAGCCAAGACCGTCGGGGCCAAAAAGCGGCAGGTCATCACCGATCTGCTCGGGAGTAACTTGCAGCATCAGATTTTTAACCAACATCTCCTTGATTTCGGCGCGCAAATCCGGTTCAGACATAAATGAGCGGTGATTTTGCCGTAAATTGCGTGTTCGGTCAAACGCGCAAAACCCTGACGAATTAGTTTTGGCGATTCTCTTTTTGAAAGCCATGCGAGGATGCCCCGCACTCCAAAGCACTTTGTGCAGAATCCCCCCGCAACGCTGGCCTGGTTTCGCGTGAGCTCTGGAATTGCGCTTGCGTGCCGACTCCGTCTTAACGGGCTTAAACCTGTTCAGCTTTGTCGCCAGGGGTGACTGCAGCACTGGCCTCCGGCGCGATACTCGCAGGTGCCTGGTTCTCAATTCGCGCGACGGTCGATTGCGTGGCTTTGACGTCTGGTTTGGCAATCTCCGTTTCAGACTTACCAGCTTTGTGCAGTTCGTCGTTGAATTCGTCCTTTGCTTTCTGAAACTCCTTTACGGCCTGCCCCATTCCGCGTGCGAGTTCAGGCAATTTTTTCGCTCCGAACAAAACGAGAACGATCAACAGGATGACGATCAAATCCGGCCCGGCCAAGTTCATGAAGCTGGCGAGGAGACTCATAACAATTGCAACATCAGACTCTTTCTTCCACTTGCAAGGAATTTCAGCAACGCAGAGGGGCGGCTGCCAGAAGACTGGCGGGAGTTGACAGCTAGGCTGCCATGGGAAAGCATTTGCTCATATGCGTCCCATCTGGAAAGGCAGCATCAGCTTCGGTCTGGTTTACATTCCGGTGGCCGTTTATCCGGCCACACGTGAGGAGAAGCTTAGCTTCCGGCAGCTTCGTTCCAGCGATCTTAGCCCCATCAAATACAAAAAGGTGGCGGAAGCGGACTCAAAGGAAGTTGCAGCCGACCAGATCGTAAAGGGCTTCGAATACGAGCGCGGCCGTTATGTTGTTATGAAGGATGAGGACTTCGAAAAAGTACGTATTGAGTCTACGCATTCGATCGACATCACCGATTTCGTGGATCTGGAACAGGTGGATCCGAAGTTTTTCTACAAGCCGTATTTTCTAGAGCCGCAAAAGGGGGGAGAAAAAGCATACGCCGTTTTGCACAAGGCCCTCAGCGGTACGGGCAAGATTGGTATCGCCAAGGTCGTGATCAGCAATCGCGAACACCTTGCAGCTGTCAAGCCGGATGGGCTGTTCCTGATTTTGGAACTTATGCATTTTGCCAGCCAAATATTGAGCGCCGATATCTTGCAGAATGGCTCGAATGCCGCTGTCACGGACAAGGAACTGAAAATGGCGCAGGCGCTCATCGAAAGCATGACCGAGCCGTGGAAGCCGGACAAATATCGGGACGAATACCGGACGGCCCTCATGGAAATCATCGAACAAAAGGCGCAACACAAAGAGATCGCGACGAAAGTCCCGGTGGCTCCGGCACCGACAAACGTGCTTGATCTGGTGAAGGTATTGCAAGATAGCCTGAATCGGACACAAGCTGTAAAACAGAAGCGCGGCTCTGCCCGAGACGGGGCGCGCCGATCCACCAGTGCGCTGGTCAAAGAGAAACGACGCTCGGGAGCTTTGGGCTAGAAGTCGCGACTCACCATTGCAAATTGCGAGGCTGGCGTTATAGTCAGCACTTTTATGGCCAAGAAAGCTTGGATTAATCGCAATGAACGTAAGCGCGCCACCGCGAAAAAATACGCGACCTTGCGCGCTGAACTCAAGGCGAAAAAGGATTACGTCGGCTTGGCGCAGTTGCCGCGTGACGCGAGTCCGACGCGAGTGGTGAACCGTTGCGAAGTCACCGGACGCCGGCGCGCTTTCATTCGACGATTCAAGTTGTCGCGTCTGACTTTTCGCGAATTGGCTTCACAGGGGTTGATCCCTGGCGTAACCAAGGCAAGCTGGTAAGTTCTAGCCAGAGGCCGGCTTGCGGCGCGTTATTGAGGGGCGTCCGCGTTTGCTACAGATGAATTGTTTCGTGCTTCCCTTAGTTCTGGCGCCAATCGCCGAGACAATTGTTCGGCACTGGGATCCGCCCATGGTGTTGGTTGCTAAACTTCTGACCGTTGCCGGGCTCGTACTGTTGAACGGCTTTTTCGTGGCAGCCGAGTTTGCGCTGGTTAAAATTCGCATCAGTCACATCCAGACGCTGAGCGGGCGGGACAGCAAGCGAGCTGCCATCGTACGGCAAATTAAGGATGACCTGAACGCCTACCTGTCAGCGTGTCAGGTCGGCATAACCATGGCGAGCCTTGGCCTTGGCTGGTTGGGAGAACCTTTCCTGGCGCGCGTGCTTCAGCCTTTTTTCAGTCTGGTAGGTATCGAATCTGCCACCGTGATCAAATCGATATCTTTCACGCTGGCGTTCTCGGCGATCACCTTTTTGCACATTGTAGTAGGTGAACAGGCCCCGAAAATTCTGGCCATCCGCAAGGCCATGCCTTCCGCTCTATTCGTTAGTGCGCCGCTGCGATGGTTTTATACATTGTTCAAACCGGCGATCTGGTTTCTAAACGCCGCTAGCAACTGGGTGCTCCTGCGAATTCTTAACGTCGAACCGATTGCCGAAGGAGAGCTGGCCCATAGCGAGGAGGAACTTCGCTTGATTGTGCGCGAAAGTGAAAAATCAGCTGAGGTGACGCCTCTCGGGCGTGAACTCGTATTTAATGTCCTGGATCTGCGGGACCGGGTCGTGCGCGATATCATGACACCGCGGGGTGAGATCGTTTACCTGGACATTGATGACGATTTCGAAACGAACGTGAAAAAGGCAATAGAATCCCGGCACACACGTTTCCCGCTCTGCCGCGAGAATCTGGATAACACTATCGGTCTCATTCACATTAAGGAGCTGGTTCCGATGATGCGCGATCCGTATCCCGATTTGATGAAGATTAAGCGCGAGTTGTTTCCGGTTCCCGAGATGATGCCCCTGGAAAATCTGCTCAGACTATTTCTCAGCAGGCACGCGCACCTGGCAATTGTAGTGGACGAATTCGGAGGCACCGTGGGCATCGTCACGCTCGAAAACGTTTTGGAAGAACTGGTTGGCGATATTCAGGACGAGTTCGATTTTGAAAAGGAAGAATTTCGCAAAATCAGCGCCAACGAATTCAGCGTGGACGGGGCACTTGGCCTTTACGAACTAAACGATCTCGTCAAGCTTGACTTGGAAAGCCCTGACGTAAGTACGATCGGCGGTTACGTAACTCATCTGCTAGGCCATCTGCCTAAGACAGGCGAACAAGTTACGATCGACAATTATGTCGTTACCGTTTCCCAAGCCGATAACCGCCGTGTCAATCAACTCCATTTCAAAAAGCTAACTGAGGCAGCAGAAAAAGCGTCCGCCGCCGGCAAATCATAAGTCAGGCGAAGCTCGGGCCGGTTGCTACTCGATTCGGGTTGGCTAAATCATAGTCGCAGAGCGATGGGAGAATCAGATATCGCAGCCAAGCCCAGAACTCGCGCCGTCTGGCGCCGAAGCAGCGGCCAGGTGTCGCTACCAGAAGTTCACCGCACTGTCATCGTGCCCAGCACGGCATCGTTCTGGAGGAAACTAATCGCTTTCTCCGGCCCGGGATTCCTGGTGGCGGTCGGCTACATGGACCCGGGCAACTGGGCTACGGACCTGGCTGGAGGCGCCAGATTTGGGTACGCCCTTTTGTCGGTGATCATGATTTCGAATCTGATGGCCATTTTGCTCCAGTACTTGTGCATCAAGCTGGGCGTCGCCACTGGACGAGACCTGGCACAAGCTTGTCGTGATCACTATTCGACACCGACGGTTTGGTTTCTCTGGGTCATTTGCGAGATCGCAATTGCCGCATGCGACTTGGCCGAGGTGGTCGGTTCCGCCATTGGTTTACAGCTCCTTTTTGGGATTCCGCTCGTATGGGGCTGCATCATCACTGCAGCAGACGTGCTTCTGGTGCTTTACCTGCAAACTAAAGGATTTCGTTACATCGAAGCGATCGTCATTACGTTGATTATGATCATCGGTGGTTGTTTCGCCGCGGAGATTATTTTTTCTCAGCCGAGCGTGACAGACGTCCTTGCAGGGTTCGTTCCGGGCCCGAGCATTGTCGCGAATCAGGAGATGCTTTATGTCAGCATCGGCATCCTGGGCGCGACCGTGATGCCGCACAATCTTTATTTGCACTCGTCAATTGTACAGACGCGCAAGTTCGAGCAAACGCCCTCAGGAAGGCGTGAGGCAATAAAATTTGCGACAATTGACTCCACTCTCGCGCTCATGTTCGCGCTGTTCATCAACGCAGCGATTCTCATTGTCGCTGCGGCTGTTTTTCATTGGTCCGGGCATCAGGATGTGGCAGAGATTCAAGATGCGTACAAGTTACTGAGCCCGCTGCTGGGTGTCAGCGTAGCCAGCATTGTCTTTGCGGTCGCGCTGCTTGCATCCGGACAAAACTCAACTCTCACCGGAACGCTCGCAGGCCAGATTGTGATGGAAGGATTCCTTAATTTTCGGATCACGCCATGGTTGCGCCGGTTGATTACGCGCCTCATCGCAGTAGTTCCTGCTGTGCTGGTGATCGGCATTTTCGGGGAAGGAAAAACCACCGAGTTACTGATTGCGAGCCAGGTCTGCCTCAGTATGCAGCTTGGATTCGCGGTTTGGCCACTGATGCGGTTCACCAACGAAAAGGCGAAGATGGGCAAATTTGCGAATGGTTTACGGATAAAAATTCTGGGATGGACGACCTCCTGGATAATCATTGTGCTCAACTTGAAGCTACTCCTGGACACCTTCCTGCCAGACTCCCTGCTCAAAGCTCTCTACGGTTCTTTTGGGCTCGCCCCCTCCGAATGATAATCCAGAGCCGATGTAGGAGTTTACCGATTCAACAATTTTAACGTTACGAAGCCATGTATCATCACATTCTGATTCCGCTCGAGAACACTCCGGCTGACGAAACAATTCTTGCGCACATCAAACCTTTAGCGCGCATGACTGGCGCCAAATTGCTTCTGGTGCACGTTGCGGATGGCTGGGTGGCTCGGAACTTTAATCAACTTCAACTCGCCGAAAGTGAGGAGATGAAGCAGGACCGCCTATACCTCGAAAAATGCACTGGTGAACTAACGGCGGAAGGCTTTAGCTGTGCCTCTGTGCTTGCGCTCGGTGAACCCTCTGATGAGATCATCAAGCTGACACGCGAAAAAGATGTCGATCTTATTGCAATGACCACCCATGGACACCGGCTTATTAGCGATATTCTTTACGGAGCAACCGCAGACAAGGTTCGGCACGCTGTGGACGTGCCGGTTCTGTTGCTGAAAGTGAAGAGTTAAGAGTTCGCGAATGCGAATCAAGCTTTGACTGTTCGAACTTCGCAATCAGTTCGACATTCGACATTCAGCACTTGCCATTCAATGCTTCACGCGGAGTGAAGGCCCTTTTCCTAACTAACGAGTATCCGCCGCACATCTATGGTGGCGCCGGCGTGCACGTAGGCTATTTGTCGCGCGAACTGGCAAAGACCATCGCCGTGGAAGTGCGTTGCTTTGGCGATCAGCATATCGAGGAGGGTAACCTCAAAGTCATCGGGTTCGAATTGGACACGACTAATTTCACGTGTCCGAAACCGTTGCGTTCTGCTCTCGGCGCGGTGCGGCGTTGCACGGATTTCAACACTATGAAGATCGACGCGGACGTCGTCCACTGTCATACGTGGTACAGCCACTTCGGCGGGATCCTTGCAAAGAAGAATTACGGTTTACCTCTGGTAATCACAGTTCATTCGCTCGAGCCGCTTCGCCCGTGGAAACGCGAACAGCTCGCGGGAGGCTACGACTTTTCACTTTGGGTGGAGAAAGCCGCGCTGGAAATGGCCGATGCGATTATTGCAGTGTCAGGCGCGACCAAACAGGACATCGAGCGTTTGTTCCAAGTCGATTCTGCGCGTGTGCACGTAATTAACAACGGAATCGATTTGAACCAATATCATAAGGTCGACTCAATTGCCGCACTCCAGCGCTTCGGTATCGATCCACGCAAACCATATGTGCTTTTTATCGGGCGGATCGCGCGCCAGAAAGGATTGCACCATCTACTGCGCGCAATCGATTTCATGGATCGCGATTTCCAGATTGTCCTCTGCGCTGCCGCCCCGGATACACCGGAATTGGCAGCGGAAGTGAGATCCGCCGTAGCACGGGCAAAAGCGCAGCAGGTGGCAATCACCTGGATTGACGAAATGGTCGATCAACACGTCGCCTGCGAATTTTACTCGCAGGCGGCGGTATTCGTTTGCCCGTCAATTTACGAGCCGTTTGGCATCATCAACCTTGAGGCAATGGCATGCGAAACGGCAGTCGTAGCCAGCGCTGTTGGCGGAATCAAGGAAGTCGTTATGGATGGCGAGACCGGTTTCCTCGTTCCGCTTGAGCAAATGAAGGAAAGCCCGTTCGAAGCAATAGATCCCGAGAAATTCGCGCGTGATCTTGCAACGCGTGTCAATGAGTTGATGAGAAACCCACAATTACGCGAGCGCTTCGGAAAGGCCGGCCGCAAACGCGTCGAACAGCACTTTGGTTGGAGTGCGATCGCGGAGGAAACGAAGGCCCTTTACGCATCTTTAATTAGGTAAATTGTTAGAACGGCTTCGGTTTGATGTTGTAACGTTTCTAGCAAACACCTATCCGCACGATGTTCATCGATCGAGTAAAAGCTTTTGCACAGGCCGGAAGGGGCGGGCGCGGGTGCGTCAGTTTTCGGCGGGAGAAGTTTGTGCCCAAAGGCGGGCCGGACGGCGGCGACGGCGGGCGTGGCGGTAATGTGATACTGCGCGCTGACCGGCATGTGGATAATCTGGTTAATCTTTTTTACGAGCCGTTGATCAAGGCAAAAAATGGCGCGCACGGGATGGGAAAAAAAATGGCTGGACGCGCTGGTGCGAACAAAACTGTAAAAGTTCCGATGGGGACAGTCGTTTACCGGACAGAAGAAGAAAAGCACCCAACGCCCAACGTCGAAAATCGAACGTCGAATTCGAAACAATTGGCAGTTGGCAATCGGCAATCGGCAATTCCAATTGCAGACCTCATGCGTGATGGCGAGCAATTCGTGCTTTGCCGGGGAGGCGCAGGGGGCAAAGGCAATGTGCACTTCAAGAGCTCGCGCAATCGCGCGCCGCGCCAGTACACCGAAGGCGAAGCCGGTGAAGAGGGACATTTCCTGTTTGAACTGCGAACCATCGCGGACGCGGGATTGGTTGGCTATCCGAATGCGGGCAAATCAACACTCCTGCGACAAATCTCGGCTGCGCGGCCGAAGGTCGCGGCTTATCCTTTTACAACGCTGCACCCGATTGTCGGCGTGATTGAATTTCCAGGCTACTGGCGCGCGACGGTTGCCGACATTCCCGGTGTGATCAAAGGGGCGCACCGCGGGCTCGGATTGGGCCACGAATTTCTGCGCCACATTACGCGCTGTCGTGCGTTGGTTTTTGTGGTGGATGTCGCCGGAAGCGAAGGACGCAATCCCGTCGAAGATTTGCAGAACCTTCGCCGGGAAATTGACCTCTACGATCCGCAGTTGTCTTTGCGTTTCTGGTTCGTTGTTGCCAATAAAATGGATTTGACTGGTGCGAAGGAAAATCTGAAAGCGCTGCAAGAGAGATTCCCGAAGGTCCAGATCCTTCCGACTTCAGCAGCGAGGGGCGAAGGGATCGATGCCCTCAAACAAGAATTGGCAATTCGGATAACGAACGACAAAGAGATTAGCCCAGCGGCAATTTGAGGTGGACAACCCTAACATCCCTAGCGAGACTGGCCGCTGTGCTATGGGTAGACGGGTTGTAGCGAGTTATTGTTCCACGTTTCTCAAGTCGGAAATGTTGCACATTTACCGACAGGTAAAGGCGCTGCGTGGCGTCGAGACGTTTGTGGTTACCAAGGAGGTTCAAAATGTCGAACGATTTCCCTTTGATGATGTTGAAGTCATCCCAAAACGGCGCACTAACCTGCTCGTCCACGGTTGGTTGAAATTCGTCGAGCGACGGCCGCCTATCGTTTATCGCGGTGAATATCAGACGCTGGACTCATTGCTGAGGAGGCACGGGGCCGATCTAATGCACATTTATTTCGGTCACACTGGCGTCCACTTGCTTCCTTTTATCGAGCAATGGCACAAACCGTGTGTGGTATCGTTCCATGGCGCCGACGTCGCGCACAAACCCGAGATCAGAGATTACCCTGGGAAATTACGGCGTCTTTTCAATGCTGTCCCCCTTGTATTCGCGCGTTCTCAATCGCTTGCTGAACGGCTGACTCAGTTGGGGTGCCCGCCGGAAAAGCTGCGAATTAATCGGACGGGCATTCCGCTCAATGAGTTTCCATTGTTCGACAGGGAACCGCCGCGGGACGGCAAATGGAAAGTGGTCCAGGCCTGCCGGTTGATCCCGAAGAAGGGTGTCGCAACCAGTTTGCGCGCTTTTGCAATCTTTAAGAGGGATTATCCAGGCGCGGAATTTTTCATCGCCGGGAAGGGACCGTTGCAGTCGGAGTTGGAGATGCTCGCCGGTGGACTTGGGATTGCGAGGGACGTGCATTTTGTCGGGTTCCTATCCCAACCCAAGCTGCGCGAGCTTTATGGCAGTTCACATCTCTTTCTGCATCCGAGCGAAATTTCCCCAAACCAAGATCAGGAAGGCGTTCCGAACTCAGTGTTGGAAGCGATGGCAACGGGGTTGCCGGTCGTTGCGACGCGTCATGGTGGAATTCCCGAAGCGGTTGATCACGGCCGCACGGGTTTTCTCGTGACGGAGGAGGACCACCTTGCATTAGCCAACGCGACGCAGTTGATCGCGAGTTCGCCCGCTTTGCTCAAGGAGATGGGAGTGCGCGCGCACGCAACCGTGAAGGAACGATTCGAACAGGAAACGCAAATTGATCATTTGGAATCGTTTTACGAAGAAGCGATTACCATGCACGGCGCGGGCAAACGTGTGACCTCCACGTCCATTGCGAGGGTCGCTCCGCAGTTTGCCGAAAGTTTGGCGGCAAAGTAAGCGGGCGCTCTTAAAATTTGTTTGTCATCCGGGCAAAACGCGCTTTGGTATGCGCGTCAAAGTTGTAGCTGGGATCGGTGACCCCGGCAGGTCGGCATCACCCGATGCCGGCTGCAGCTGTGTTTACAAAATGCGCAATCGTTGTTTACTCATGTCGATCCTGGTGTTGGCCTGCAGCGCAACGCTTGCCACGCCGATGTTTGCAGCCGAACCCGGCGCGATCGAGCACGAGGGTGTGTCGCTAAAACCGCAGATGCTTGTTCACTTCGGCGGCTTCGGAATCACAAACTCAATGCTGGTGACCTGGATGGTTGCCGCCGGCATTATCATTTTTGCGCAAATCGCAACACGGCGGGTTAATCCCATCCCCAATGGGATTCAAAATTTTTGGGAATGGTTAGTCGAAGGTCTGCACAATTTTTTGGAAAACATCATCGGCCGTGACCTGGTGGCCAAGGGATTTTGGTTTTTTGCGACTGTTTTCATTTTCATCCTGTTCGTGAACTGGTTCGGACTGATTCCAGGAATCGGCACCGTCGGTTGGGGCCATTACGGTCCGTCGGGAAACTTTGTGGTCGACCGGCCACTGCTGCGCGGCGGCAATGCGGACCTGAACATGACGACAGCAATGTCCGCGATTTTTTTCGTGATGTGGTTTGTCTGGGCGATTCAAGCCAACGGTGTCGGCGGATTCTTGAAACATTTGTTTGGCCCAAAAGGCGAGACATCCGGAATCATAAGGATCCTCATGATTGTCATATTTTTCGCCGTCGGCTGGCTCGAAGTGATCTCGATTCTATTTCGGCCGATTGCGCTCAGTTTTCGATTGTTTGGAAATATTTATGCCGGCGAAAGCATTCTCGAAGCGATGTCCACGATGATTCCATGGCTATCGCCGGTCTTGCCGATTCCGTTCTATTTCCTGGAAGTGCTCGTCGGATTTGTACAGGCGCTAGTCTTTATGCTGCTGACTGCAGTTTTCACAATGTTGATCGCCGGACACCAGGAGGGACCGGAGCACGCGCACTGATTTTTCAGCGATGTTGTGACTGGATCGCAAAACCAACTAAAAAAATATGATACTACCAATACTAGCAGAACTGGGCGGAAGCATTCACGTCGGGCTTGCCGCGATGGGCGTCGGAATCGGAATCGGTTTGACCGGCTTGGGAATGACCAGCGCGGTCGGCCGCAATCCCGGTGCGTTCACGCAGGTGCTCGTGCATGGAATTCTCGCCATCGCGTTGACCGAGGCGATCGTTTTCTACGCGCTATACCTCGTTCACTAATTTCCACAGGGGAGGCAATCGATGTTGCGCCCGAACCATAGTTTATGAGCCTGATAATTGCCGCCAGCAGCGGAGGCATAACCGACATCTTGCGCGAAACAGCTGAAACGTTCGGCTGGAATTGGAAGTTGTTTCTGTCGCAGGTCATAAGCTTCTGCATTGTTGCATTCCTTTTGCAACGCTTCGCTTACAAACCAATCCTGGCTGTGCTCGAGGAGCGCCGACGAAAGATCGAAGAAGGCCAGATCAACGCGGAAAAAATCAAGAAGGAACTCGCGGAAGCGGAGAAGCGTTACCAGGAAATTGTTACGAAGGGCAATGCAGACGCTCAGAAGATGATTGATGAAGCGCGCGACAGCGCCGCGCATTTGTCTGAGCGCAAGCAGCAGGAAGCGATTGCTGCTGCGGAGCAAATCATCACAAAAGCACGTCAAGCCAGTGCGATTGAGCACGAACGCACAATGGAATCTTTGAAGCGCGAGCTTGGGCGGCTTGTGGTTGATACCACGGCAAAGGTCACCGGGAAGGTTTTGACCCAGGAGGATCAAAGGCGCTTGCAAGAGGAAGCAGCTCGAGAAATGACCTGATGAAGCTCAACAAGGAAATCCGGCAACTTTCGCGCAAGATGCTTCAGACCAGTTTCACTGATGGTCAGCTAGATCCTGGCAGGATCGCTTCACTAGTCGATTCGCTTATCGCGCAAAAACCACGCAATTACATCGGCGTGCTTGAAAACTACAGACGTTTGCTGCGGCTCGAGCTGGAGAAACGCAGTGCCACAATTGAAACCGCGAGTGAAGTCGATCCGGCGGTACGTTCAGAGATTGTGGCCAATCTTAAAAACAAATACGGCAACGATCTCGCAACTGAATTTCATGTCGACGCTGCGCTGCTTGGCGGAATGCGGATCCGCGTCGGAAGCGATGTCTGGGACGGCAGCGTGCGTAACCGCCTGCAACGCCTTCAACACGAACTTTAGTCAGAATTTAAGCCATGAGCACCATACTCGAAGAAATCGAATCGAAAATTGAAGACCTAAAAACGTCGACGACCAAGAGCAATGTCGGCGTTGTGCGTGAAACTGGCGACGGCGTCGCACGCATCGAGGGGTTAAGTGACGTCATGCTTAACGAGATGATTGAATTCCCGAACGGCGTTTACGGTCTCGCACTGAATCTTGAAGAGACCGAAGTCGGCGCAATATTGTTGGGCGACAACACCCTGATCAAAGAAGGCGACGAAGCCAAAACCACTGGACGTCTGCTTTCCGTTCCCGTAGGCAAAATGCTCCTAGGCCGCGTAGTGAACACACTTGGCCAGCCGCTCGACGGCAAAGGTCCCATCAAAAGCGACACGTTTTATCCGCTGGAAAAAATCGCACCGGGCGTGATCAAACGTCAGAGCGTGAACCAGCCGGTTCAAACCGGGATCATGCCTATCGATGCCATGATTCCTATTGGACGCGGCCAGCGCGAGCTAATCATTGGCGATCGGGCAACCGGCAAAACGACAATCGCTATCGACTCGATCATCAGTCAGGCAAAGTTGAATAAAGCATCCGAGGATGCGGGAGACAAGGATTACCGGCCGCTTTACTGCATTTACGTAGCGGTCGGGCAGAAGAATTCGAACGTGGCGCGTGTGCTCGATGTTCTTGAAAGGGAAGGCGCGATGCAATACACCACGATTATTTCCGCGCCTGCCTCGGACACGGCGACAAACCAATATCTCGCGCCCTTCGCGGGTGCTGCCATGGGTGAGTGGTTTATGGACAACGGAATGGATGCGCTCATTATCTACGACGACTTGTCCAAGCACGCAGTGGCGTATCGGCAGGTGTCGCTGGTACTGAAACGCCCATCGGGACGCGAAGCCTATCCAGGCGATGTGTTTTACCTCCACTCGCGTCTGCTCAGCGCGCCGCGCGGATGAGCGATGAGTTCGGCGGCGGCTCATTAACGGCTCTACCGATTATCGAGACGCAAGCTGGTGACGTGTCGGCATACATCCCGACAAATGTCATCTCAATCACCGATGGTCAGATTTATCTCGAAACGGATCTTTTTTACCAAGGCGTTCGGCCAGCCATTTCTGTCGGTTTGTCCGTTAGCCGCGTTGGGTCCGCCGCGCAGATCAAGGCGTTCAAACAGGTTGCCGGAAAGGTCAAACTTGATTTGGCACAGTTTCGCGAGCTCGCTGCGTTTGCGCAATTTGGTTCTGATCTTGACGCGGCGACACGCGCGCGACTCGATCGCGGCCAACGCATTGTCGAGCTTTTTAAACAAAAACAGTACAACCCGATTCCAGTGGAAGAACAGGTGGCTGTGATGTGGGCGATGCAAAACGGCTACGTCGACGCTGTTCCAGTCGAGCGAGTCAAAGAGTATCAAGTGAAGCTTCAGGATTGGCTACAAACACGAAAAACAAGTCTGCTCCAAGCGATTCTCGCAAAAAAAGAATTGGATAAAGATATAGAGGCGCAATTGAAAGCAGCTCTCGATGAATTCAAAACCGTCTGGCGGTAATTTCGGTAAAGCTTTTAGATGGCAAACACACAGGACATACGGCGGCGGATCAAGTCGATCCGCAACACTGCGCAAATCACCAAAGCGATGCAAATGGTGGCTGCTTCCAAGATGCGCAAAGCGCAGCAGCACGCCCTCGCCGGGCGTCCGTACGCTACATTGATGAACAAGGTTCTCGTTTCGTTGCAAAACCGGACAGATCCTCGATTCCATCCGCTCCTTGCGATCCGCCCGCTCCAGAAGGAGTTGGTGTTGATTATCAGCACCGACAAAGGACTCTGCGGGCCGTTGAATACGAACCTCTTTCGGGAAGCTGCGAACTTTGATCCGGCTAAGACAAGCTTTGTCGTGACGGGAAAGAAGGCCAGACAATTCATCGCGCGAACAAAGCGCGAATTATTGGCAGATTTTGAGTTGAAGGATTCACCCAGCTTTGTTGAAGCAAAACCGATCTCGAAATTTTGCATGGAAAAATTTCTGAGGCGCGAAGTGGACAAGGTCTCGGTGCTTCACACCCATTTCATCAACACAATTAATCAGCGCACGGTTGTGCAGACATTGTTGCCGATCAGCAGCTTTGATTTACCGAAAAGGGAAGCCGCTGAAGGCGTAACTAAAGGAATCGATCCGATGATAGGGTACATATTTGAGCCCAATGCAGAGGTCGTCCTCGACTCGGTGCTTCCGTATTATATTTCCTACCAGGTTTTTCAGATGATCCTCGATGCACGGGCGTCAGAACACAGTGCACGCATGGTAGCGATGAAGAACGCCACCGATAACGCGAACCAGTTCATCAAGGATCTGACGCTGGAGTATAACAAAATGCGCCAGGCCGGTATCACTACCGAGCTACTCGAGATTGCCACAGCGCAAATGGCCCTGGCTGGGTAAGTCCACTTTTATGAATAAAGGAAACATAGTTCAAGTGATCGGTCCCGTGGTGGACGTCGAATTTCCGGACGGAAAAGGGCTGCCGAGAATCTACAACGCACTGGAAATTGAATATGAGGTCAACGGAAATCCAACCAAGCTAACGCTCGAAGTTCAGCAGCACCTCGGCGAAAACTGGGTCCGCTCCATCGCCATGTCTTCTACCGAGGGGCTGAAGCGTGGGATGAGCGTAACAGATACTGGCAGCGCGATCACCGTTCCAGTAGGAGAAGCCGTGCTTGGGCGCCTTTTCAATGTCACAGGAGATCCGATTGATAACCGAGGTCCTGTTAACTACACCAAGCGTTACCCCATTCATCGCCCTGCACCGACGCTCACCGAGCAAGACACAAGCGCACAAATCCTGGAAACAGGCATCAAGGTAATCGATCTCGTCTGCCCGTTCGCAAGAGGCGGTAAGGTTGGCGCATTTGGTGGAGCAGGCGTCGGCAAGACTGTTGTCATTCAGGAGCTGATTAACAATGTCGCGATGAAACACGGCGGAGTATCGATGTTTGCCGGGGTGGGCGAACGCAGCCGCGAAGGCAATGATCTTTACAAGGAAATGAGCGAAGCAGGCGTGATTGACCAAAAAGATTTGTCCAAGTCCAAGGTCGGAATGGTTTTTGGTCAGATGAACGAACCGCCGGGCGCTCGGCTGCGCGTGGCTCTTTCAGCCCTTGCGATGACGGAATATTTTCGCGACGAACGCAATCAGGACGTTCTTCTTTTTATCGACAACATCTTTCGATTCTCGCAGGCAGGGTCGGAAGTGTCAGCTTTATTAGGCCGAACTCCAAGCGCGGTTGGTTATCAGCCGACGCTCGCCGCGGAGATGGGAGATTTGCAGGAGCGAATTACGTCCACGAACAAGGGCTCAATCACGTCGTTCCAGGCGGTGTACGTACCGGCTGACGATCTTACTGATCCTGCGCCAGCGAATACGTTCGCGCATTTGGACTCCACGATTGTGCTTGAGCGATCCATCGCCGAGCTCGGAATTTACCCAGCCGTTGATCCGCTGGCATCGACATCGAAGGCATTGGCGCCAGAAACTGTCGGCGAAGAGCATTACAATGTTGCGCGCGGAGTGCAGCGCGTCTTGCAGCGTTATAAAGACTTGCAGGACATCATTGCAATTCTCGGCATGGATGAGTTAAGTCCGGAGGACAAGCTCACCGTCCATCGCGCACGTAAGATTCAGAGGTTTTTAAGCCAACCGTTTCACGTGGCAGAGGTTTTCACCGGTTTCAAAGGTCAATATGTGCCGGTTGCGGAAACAGTTCGGGGTTTCAAGGAAATTCTCGAAGGCAAACATGACGATGTGCCCGAGCAAAACTTCTACATGAAGGGCGGCATCGATATGATCAAGGAGGGCTAACGCCTTCGACTCACCATGGCCACGCTAAAACTCGAGATCGTCACGCCTGAGGAAAAAATTTATTCCGAGGACATCGAAATGGTCACCCTTCCCGGATCTGAGGGTGAACTTGGAGTGTATCCCAAGCACGCTCCGCTTCTCACTACATTGAGGCCCGGCGAACTACGCGTCTTAAAGAACGGCCGCACAACCGCGATGGCCATCGGCGAAGGGTTTGTGGAAATCACGGCAGACGCGGTTTCGGTGCTGACAGACATGGCGCTCGAATCCGAAAAGATCGACCTCGCTGCGGCCGAAGCTGCTGTCGAACGCGCCAAAGCGGCGATGAAAGAAGATCACACGGCGGAGGAAGTGGCCGCTATCCAGGCCACGCTGCAAAAAGCGCTTGTACAATTGCACGTTAGACGTCGCCGTCCTTCCGTGTAGTGGCTTTTTGAGGCCGCTAGTGTGAAGCGCCTGTTCATTTCAAATTCAGTCTCTGCGACAGCGGACGCCGCTATGTACATTGAAGCTGTTCTGATTTCGGCGCGCTGGTAATCTCTACGCGTGACGAAGCCGGAAACCCTCGCAATCATCGCCGGCAAGGGCGCTTATCCTCGATTGCTGGCCGATTCAGCACGAAAGGGCGGCGTCAAAAAGATCATCGCTGCCGCTTTTACGGGCGAAACCGATCCTGCGTTCGAGCAACACGTCGATGTGGTCGAGTGGATGCGGGTTGGACAACTCGGCCGTCTCCTGAAATTTTTTCGTGCCCAAGATATTCATCACGCGGTCATGGCCGGACAAATCGCGCCGAAAAATCTTTTCGACCTGCGGCCGGATTTGAAGGCGCTGATGCTCCTGGGAAAGCTCAAAGAACGCAACGCCGAGTCGATTTTTTCGGCAGTCGCGGATGAACTCGCGAAAATTGACATCGATCTTCTGCCGGCCACAACATTTCTCGAAGATTCGCTCGCGCAACCGGGGCTAATCGCAGGACCGACATTATCAGCACGCGAAGAGAACGACGTCGCTCTTGGTTGGACTATCGCCAAGGAAATTGCGAGACTCGACATTGGACAAACGGTTATCATCAGAAATGGCACCGTCGTCGCCGTGGAAGCGTTGGAAGGAACAAACGAGGCAATCAGGCGCGGTGGCGCGCTCGCGCGTGAAGGCGGAGTGATGGTCAAAGTTACCAAGCCAAATCAGGACATGCGCTTCGATGTCCCGGTCATCGGTATCGAAACAGTTCGCGTCGCTGTTGAATCGCGACTGCGTGTCATAGCCGTCGAAGCTAAAAAGACTTTGTTGCTCGAGCGGGACGCAATCGCGAATCTCGCTAACCGCGCGAGCATATCAATCGTGGCCGGTTAACTCGCGCATAATGGGGTTAGAATTGAAAAGAGCATGTGAAGAATGTGGAGTGCCGCTTACACCAAGTGGAACGGCATACATTTGCAGCTACGAATGCACGTTTTGCGCGAGTTGCGCCGAGCAAATGCACTGGGTTTGCCGAAACTGCCAAGGTGAACTTGTGCCACGACCGCGCCGCAAAGAACCGGTCAGATCCGGCGACTCCGTTGGTGCTTAATTCGATAGGTCAGAAAGCATTCATCGCCGACCATGCGCATCTCGATCAATGAGCAATGCACGCTGGCGGGCAAAAAGCTTTTACTGAGACCTGTTAACGTAGGCGCCCTCGCTCCGCCGAACATGTACGGCGCGATCGTAAGATTGAGCTGATCGACCAGGTCCTCTTTCAGTAAGGCGCGGAAAAGCGTCGGGCCTCCTTCGCAGGCAAGTGTCCGAATGTTGTATTGATTGCGCAATGTTTGCAGCATCGCAGTAAGATCGAGATGCTCGGTCATGGCCAAATGCAGCGTGGCTTTTTTCCGTAAGGCGTCCTGATCTTTCTGAGGCATTCGTTTGGTAGAAAATATTACGATCGGGGAAACGTCGGATTGAAAAATCTTCAGCTGATCATCTATTCTTCCTTTGTTCGAAACGATCACGCGCAGCGGACAGCGACTTTGGCCGCGCTTGACCCTGAGTTCCTGCAGGTCCGCGGGTAAGCCGAGCCGGACGTTGTCACGCTCCAAACTGGTGTGTCCTATCAGGACCGCATCCGCGCGAGCGCGCTGGCGAAACAAATGCAGCTTGTCTTCGCGTGAAGTGAAATCGACGGGGCCGAACTTCTTCGTCGTGACCTTGCCATCAGCCGTTATTGCAAAAGTCGCAATGACGAATGGACGGTGGCGAATAGCGGTGGGGCGTTCGCGTCGCGATTTTTTCTGTTTCACACCAGTCGAGGCACGAATGTCCCTCGCAGATTTCATTCCGGTTCGCCGAGTTCATGTTCCAGCGTGACAACTTCCTCTTCCATTTGACGCAATTTCACGCGTTCTGCGGCGCCGCTCGGTTTGTAAAGCAGGTAAACAACAGCGCCTGGAAGACAGCAGACGAGAATAATCATGAAACTCAGCGACCCAATAAGAATAGCTTTTGCTTCCGTAACGCCACAGAGCCCGTGGAGCATGATCTGCAAAATTTTCTCGCGAAGCCCAATTCCAGCAAAACTGATCGGCAAAGCGGAGATGGTTCGTTCTACGGGCATGATGGCAAAAAAATCAACGAGCGGAACGCGCACTCCCAGTGCGTATGCGGCAAACAGAAACGTGGTAAACGTTGCAAGATGCGCCAGTATCGACGCCCCAAACGCCATGAGGGTTGCCCGCCAATGATGCGCGTAGAGATGATAAGCCGCGAAAATCTCAATCAACTTGTCGCGGCCGGGAAAATGCGCCGGCAAAAAGTGGAAAAGTTTGAATCCACTGATGACGAACGTTGCAACCAGGAAGGCAATCGACGTGCTCAGAAGAAAGAGCAAAAGCCAGAGTAAATTTCGAGTCTCCGGTTTTTGGGAAAGAAAATCGTATCGAACGGTGATGAGCGTGGCGGTGATAGCGACCAAAGCAACGAGTCCGATGAAGCGGTCGAACACTACCGCCAGCAACGCGCCCGCTTTTTTGTCCGGCGTTTCCTTAAGCAGGTAATAGCTTTTGATGATGTCGCCTCCCGTGCCTCCGGGGAGAAATTGGTTATAAAATAGCCCGATAAAAAACAATCCGGTGAGACGCGGGATACTAAGGCGAATGTTTTGCACTTTCAGTAAAACATGCCAGCGAAATGCGGCCGCACCTTCCACTACGGCATACGCCAGCAGGCCCATAAAAACCCAGCGATACTCCGCGTTCCGGAGCGCCTCCACCATCTGGGCCCGTCTGTTTGGGTCGTGATAAACCCAATACAGCACACCGACGGTGACGCTAAGTTGGAAAATTGTGACCAGAGCTTTTTTCATTCGCCAAAACGCTCTTTCCAGATTCGAACCGACTCGCGAATCGCGTCCGGCGTTTTGTTTGGACTCATTTCCCAGACAAATAAGCAATTTGTGGGAAGGAGCGGAACAAGTTTCTCAAAATCTACGCCGCCCGTGAAAGGCGGCTCATGATCCCTGGCCGGCCAAATGCAATCCTGCACGTGGCAGCCCAAAGCCCGCGCGCCGACTGCGTTTAGCCACTCGCTGTGATCAATGAAACCCAGGTTCTCCTTGATTTGCGAGTGGCCGAAATCGTGCCAGTACCCAACCTGCCCTGAATTCAATTCATCAAGCAACGTGGCCAACTCGCGCTCGGTTGGAATTTCTTCGTAGCCGCGCCGGCTCTCTAAAGCGATTCCAACGTTTTTCGAAGCGGCATGCTCAACGATGCGGCGGAGGCAGTCTTTCACGCGCTGCAAATGAGCGGGTGCGCGTCGTTCGCGTGTTTCCACCGCTTTCAGTTTCGCTCGAACATAACCGCGTGACAGGTGCTCCCCTTCTTTTGTCTTCTTGATCAATCGATCGGTAATTGGCCGCATTTTTACCTCACCCAAATGCAACACGACAAACGGGGCTCCTAATCGCTCGGCAAAATCGATTGTCTGAAACGTTTGCCTGATCGCGCGCTCGCGTTCCTCGACGGAAACACCAGAAAATTGGTAACAATTCGGAGAAGCTACCATCACTTCGACCGGCAACGGACAAAAATTATGCAGACTGCTGAAGCGGACCTGACCCGCATCGAACATTTTCTGAATCCCGGGCACGAGCGAAAGCCGAGTACCATGCCCTAACTCGATGAAATCAAACCCCAATTCTGTTTTGATTTCGCGCAGCATTTCATCTCCGGCAGTATGCCGTCCGGAGTTCCAGCAGGTGGAAAACGAAATCATCGGTTTAAATTGTATGGCATTTGAGCCGCTCGTTCCCGCTTATTCGGCGTTCGTCCTGCCTGTGCATGTCGCTTGACGCGCGCCCCGCTCCTTTCTGCGAAACGCTATCCTGTTATCAACACACCGGCTCGACCTCGGGCGCAGGCGCAGGCGAGACCGGGCGATCGCAAACGTGACGGCCGGCAACACTCAACACTGAGAAAGCGGCGATCCCATAGATCACCGACGCAATCGTTAGCGTGGTTCGCATTCCAATGAGATCGGCAAAACCGGGCGTGATCAGGCCTGCCACAGGCATCAACCCGAAAAAGCTCATCCCCACAACGGCAGACACTCGACCGCGCAAATGTGCAGGCGCTTGTTCCTGCACGATCGTGTTGGAAAGACCGAAATTCATCGAAAGGGCAATGGCCATGGCGCCCATGGCACAAGCCGTAAGCAAAAAACCTTGTGATACGGACATGAGAAAAACGCCTACCGCAATCGCAAGCACGTTCCCGGTCATGAATTTCAACCGATTCTCACGCGCAACGCTCAGCAGACCAATCGAGCCAAGAAACGCGCCACTGCCCGATATCGCCATCAGCCCGCCCATGCTCTTTGCTCCGAGATGAAGAATATTGCGCACGTAGAGTGGCAGCATCACTGAGATCGCGGGGAAAACGAAAATCGTGTTGAGCGCTATCAGGGTTATGAGCGACAGAATAATTCGGTTGGAACGGACATAGCGAAAACCTTCCAAAATACCGCTCCGCCGTTGTTGTTCTTCCTCGGCTGTACCGAGTGGCCGCTTCGGCAGCGAAATCAGCGCCGCGATCAACGCAATAAAAGAGAGGGCGTTTGCGAAGAATGCCGACGCCGCACCCCACCACCCGACAAAAAATCCGGCCAGCGATGGCCCGATCAGACGCGACCCATGAAAGACGGATCGGTCAAGGGCAATGGCCGGGGCGATCTCGTCGCGTTTTACCAACTCCGGCACGAGCGCACTGATCGCCGGCATTTCATAGGAGAAAGCAATTCCCAAAAGCAGCGCGAAGAAAACAATGTGCCAGATGCGGACGTGCCCGCTCATCACCAAAAGACCCAACGCGACAGCAAAGACGATTTGCGCAATTTGTGTTGCCACCAGGATCTTGCGTTTGTCCAGCCGGTCAGCCAGCGATCCGGCGAACGGAGCGAGTATCAGCGCCGGCAGGCCCGCAGCGAAGTTTACCAGCCCAAGCATGATCGCCTTGTCTGTGAGCGCGCTCATGACCCAGCTTTGTGCCATCATTTGCATCCACGTGCCGCTGTCGGAAATGAGCGAACCAATGATGTAACGGCGGAATGGGCCCTGGCGTAAAAGCGCCAGCGATTTCGATCCAGCCCATTTTTCCTGCGCATTCATCGCAAACACTCATCGTTGTAGAGGCGTTTGTGTCAAACGAGGCAGGAAATCTTCGTTTCCTGGCGGCGAACGGTGCGTTCGAACGGCTTAATCGCACGACATCTGAACCTGGTGTTAAGCAGCAGCTCCCGACCATTGGTGTGTCACGACGATATGTATCTCGGCAGATTTAACAGGTTGTCGCTTTGGTCAACATTCGGTTCGAAAGGCTGCTCATGGTCTCGATAGGTACACAGTCACTCTTCCATCCCGGTGCATGGTGATGAGATCCAGTTTGCCGAGACCAAGGGTTAGGAACTTCTTTTTTTGCAAATCTGCAAACTCAAATGGTTCGAGGTCGAATTTCATCCGCTTGTCTAACTCGATTTTAAGTCTGCTTGGGAAGGCTATGGCGACGGCCTGGTCCAGTTTAAAATTGACTCGGGTGTTGGTCTCATCCTCGGTCGGAACCCGGCCAAGTTCTTGTTGCAATTCCTCTGTCGCCTGCTGGCGAAATGCAATTCCGTTTTGTGCTCGCAATTCGGTTCGAAGCAGTCTTCGCGTGATTTGCTCGATTTCCGCAATCTCGGTTAGCGAAACAGCGAGCATTTTGTAAATCTCATGTTTAATCACGTGTGCCTTTTTGGGCACGTATTGAATCTTCTCCAGATGCTTGTCCTTTGCGCCCTTGTTTTCACTGCCCAATCGATCGTTGATTTGGTCGATGGTAAGTGACACGCGAAAAGATTCGATGTCGCCCTGAGGACTGAGCAGTTCAACGAAAGGCATTCGATCGACAGCGGGGAAAATGAATGTGAGATCAGTATTGAGAAAGGGTTGCAAGTCTTTGGCACGGTACAAGAGACCGTTGACCGCGCCTGTATCGTCCCGGGTGGGTGCGCGGATGACCATGTCGGCCAAGGGTTCGAACTTTTTCCCAATGAAGAGGTCGTTTGCGCTAAAGGCGAAGCCGGAATCGTTCACTACCAAATCGTCTACGGCAGCCTCAAGACGGTGCGTGGTGAAATACAAGGGATCCCAGCGTCTTTTTTCCACCGTCAGTTTGTTGGGAAGCGTGTCCAGAAACGATGTCTTATCCAATTCCGATTGAATCACTCCGGCGGCGGCATCTTCGCCAATTTTTTCGATGATTTTGATAATGAGGATAGTGGCAAACAACAGAGACAATCCCAGTTTTGGCACCAGAACCGTGATTACCGTTTCCAGGAAGAAGACGATGATTTTGCCCAGAGCGCTTAGTTGCAAGTCGAAGTCCAGGTCGAAATCAAGCAATCCATTATTCTGTATCGGGACGAGCCTAATCAGGAAATGGAAGTCCGGGTCGAAGAAGTTTTCTATCTCGTACCTCTCCATGTACGTCGATAACCAGAACGTTGGTAAAGGTTGGAGTACCGCCCGGTCCCGGCGGGATTCGAATTTCCGGACGAACACTGATGCCTTTAATCTTGCCTTTCTTTTCCCGTCCTGCAGCAACGGATATTCAAATTCGTCTGGCGCGCCATCTTTGGGCACTGCCATTCTTTGAAAAAGATCGTCGCCGAGCCGCCGATAGGTCTCGCGTGCGAAACCGAAGGCCATATGCGAGTCCGTGGGCAGGAAGTTTTGCGCGTCGTCTACATTCCCGCGATCGGGCAATAAGTCGGTGCTTCTGGGACCGTTTTGCAATACCAGATTGATATAGATTCCGATGGCGTTTGGCGTTTCGTCATCGGCAAAAAACTTTTTCAACGCGATGGCAGCAATCTTTCCGCCTCCCGCAACGGAAAAATCCACGGTCCGGTCTACCTGCCTTTTCATCGACGCCAGCGTATCGGCCTTTGAAAAAACCGGGTTGCCGTCGTCATCCGGTGGGAGGTTTTCAGCCGCGTCAATCAAAGGCCCGTTGATGTCGAGCAATTCTAACTTCAGACCGATATTGCTCAGCAGACCGTCTGCGCCGACTGAAGACGCGAGGCTCAAATTTAAGGTCAAGATTTACGGAAGCGACGTTTGAAATGATTACTCTTTTCTCGGGATGATCGAGGTTGTTAATGATCGTCGGATAGAGCCTCAACCTGATATCCGCTCCGACCGGAGAATCCTGCAGCAGAGTTACCGTGAATTCATCGGTCCTCGCTGAATATGCCGTGATGCCTAGATCGAGAAACGGATTTTCGTGTCCCAAAAAGTCCGGATGTACGGGATAAAGTCTCTTTTGGTTCAACTCCTCAGGCGGATGAGTAGCCGTGGCGTCTGTGCGGACGTGGTTACCTTGGGCGTCTTTGACCTCAGTTTCCGAAAACCACGGAATGGAGCCGGTTTCCATGGAGGTGAGCAGAAAGTATTTGATGTACTCTTCTCCCAGTAGGAACTCGACATCGAATCCAGAGGTGATTTTGTTCTGTGGGATCATCACTCAACCTATCCAAGTAACGCGTGGGTCGAGCGTATCTTTTTTATGTAGGAAAAGTCAAGGTTTCCGAAAATTTCCGGACCTGGCGGCTGGGCAGGTTGCAATCCCTGCATTGAATTGATTATCTTGATGGATGCGCATCGATAAATACACGCAAAAGATGCAGGAGGCGCTGCAGGGAGCGCAGGATTTGGCTTCGCAGGCTAATCACCCGGAAATTACGAACGAGCATTTCCTTTCTACTCTTCTGGATCAAGGCGAGGGGATAACTCGGCCGCTCCTCGAGAAGATCGGAGCGAACGTAGAGCAGCTGGGCGACCGGTTGCGCGCGGATTTGGAACGCCGCCCGAAGATTCACGGCTCTGCCACCGACCTACGGTTCTCAAACGAACTTCGCAGCGTTCTGGATTCGGCGGAGAAGGAAATGTCGAAACTTAAGGATGAGTTCACGAGCGCCGAGCATTATCTGCTCGCGTTGGCCGCCTCGAATGTGCCAGCTGCGAAACTATTAAAGGAAAGCGGCGTTACGCGCGACAAGCTTATGCAGGGACTCCAACAGGTGCGTGGCTCTCAGCGGGTGACCGATCAAAATCCAGAAGGCAAATATCAGTCGCTGGAAAAATATGGACGCGACCTGACCGAACTGGCTCGGCGCGGCAAAATCGATCCCGTGATTGGACGCGACAATGAAATTCGGCGGGTCATGCAGGTCCTTTCGCGTCGGACAAAAAACAATCCGGTTTTGATCGGCGATCCTGGTGTTGGCAAGACAGCAATCGTAGAGGGCTTGGCTCGGCGAATCATCAGCGGCGATGTTCCTGAATCACTGAAACAAAAACGCGTAATTGCGATGGATATCGGCGCGATGGTAGCCGGTGCGAAGTTTCGCGGCGAATTCGAGGATCGCCTCAAAGCATTCTTGAAAGAGGTAACCGATTCGCAAGGTAAGATCATATTGTTCATCGACGAGCTGCATACCATTGTCGGCGCGGGTGCGGCGGAAGGGTCGGTTGACGCTTCGAACATGCTCAAGCCGATGCTGGCACGAGGGGAATTGCGCACAGTCGGCGCAACCACGGTGGATGAATACCGCAAATACATCGAAAAAGACGCTGCACTGGAACGGCGCTTTCAGCCTGTGTTAGTGAACGAGCCAAGGTGGAAGATACGATTGCCATTCTCCGCGGACTAAAGGAACGCTACGAAGTGCACCACGGTGTGCGCATAACCGATAGCGCATTGGTCGCAGCAGCCGTCTTGTCGCAGCGTTACATCACCGACCGGTTTTTGCCGGACAAAGCGATCGACCTTGTCGATGAAGCAGGGTCGCGTCTAAAGATCGAGCTCGATTCCATGCCGACGGAGATCGATGTGATCGAACGCCAGATCATGCAGCATGAAATGGAGCGCCAGGCGCTCAAGAAAGAGAAGGATCCTGCTAGCAAGGAGCGTTTGAAGAAACTGGAAAAGGAACTGGCTGGGCTAAAGGAAAGTTCGGATGCGCTAAAAGCGGAATGGCAGAAAGAAAAGGCGGTTATCGAAGAGCAACGGAAATGGAAAGAGGAACTCGAGCGATTTCGCACGGAACTTGAGCGCGCGCAGCGTCGTGGCGAGCTGGCGAAGGCGAGCGAAATCCAGTACGGCAGAATTCCGGAGTTGGAGAAAAAACTGGCCGACGCGATGGCAAAAGCGGCGAAGGCGAAGACACCTGCATTACTTCGCGAAGAGGTAACCGAAGAAGATATCGCTGAGGTTGTTTCGAGCTGGACGCATATTCCGGTTTCGCGGTTGCAGGAGGGGGAACGCGAGAAACTGGTAAAGCTTGAGGAGCATTTGCATTTGCGTGTGGTCGGTCAGGACGAAGCGATCAAGGCGGTGTCCAATGCTGTGCGCCGCGCCCGGGCGGGTTTACAAGATCCGAATCGCCCGTTGGGTTCGTTCATCTTCCTTGGACCAACCGGCGTTGGCAAAACAGAATTGGCCCGCGCGCTCGCGGAATTTTTGTTCGACGATGAAAACGCAATGATCCGCATCGACATGAGCGAGTACATGGAGAAACACACCGTAGCGCGGTTAATTGGCGCGCCGCCGGGGTACGTCGGCTACGAAGAAGGCGGGCAGCTTTCCGAGGCTGTCCGGCGCAAGCCGTATTCGGTCGTGCTGTTCGACGAAATCGAAAAAGCGCATCCGGATGTTTTCAACGTGTTGCTGCAAGTGCTCGACGATGGCCGGATCACGGACGGGCAGGGGAGAACAGTCGATTTCAAGAACACGGTCATCATCATGACCTCGAACATCGGTTCTCAATACATCATGGAGGAAGAATTTCCAGAAGCGCGCCGGCGCCTGGTCATGGACGCCTTGCGCGCACATTTCCGTCCAGAATTTCTGAATCGCGTCGATGAGATTATCATTTTCGACCGGCTGACTGAAGAGGAGTTGAAGAAGATCGTCGAAATTCAACTCGCCCGCCTGGCGAAACGTCTCGAGCAACAAAAGATCACGCTTAAGCTGTCCGATTCCGCCAAGGCGCTGCTCGCGCGCGAAGGCTATGATCCGGTTTACGGTGCGCGACCGCTGCGGCGTGCCATTCAAAAAGAAATTCTCGACCCGCTCAGCATCGACATCCTCGAAGGTAAAGTCCGCGAAGGCCAAACTGTCCATGTGGACGCCAAAGACGGCACACTTGAATTTCGCGAAAAATAGTTCTCACTACTGGTCTTGTAGTGAGCATTAGACCTAAAACGAATATCTGCTTTAACGGCCGCGAGTATGCGAACGCCGACGAGATGCCGGTGGATGTCAGAGCGGCGTATGATCGTGCGGTAGACGACATGCCGCCGCTTCATTCGGGTGCGCGCATCGCTGCGAAACTCAAGGCGAAGATAATCGTCAATGGCAATGAATTGAACAACGTGGGCGAAATGTCAGTGGACGACCGGCACTCGCTTCATGAAGCGCTCGAGGCGCTCTACCAGCTCGGTGCTTCACTATCCACTGCTGCGGTATCCACGGATGAGGCGCACGGACATAACGGCAAGAAAAAGTCGCCGATGGTGGGCGCGGTTAGGAGTTGTTTGTCGCGGGCTGCACGCTTTCTTCGGCTTAGGCACTGAGGTTATGCAGCGCGGTGGCAACGTTGCGCCTCCTTTCTCCGGGTTGTGAGGAATCGTCCAGCCACTTTGCCGCTCGTCACGCGGTTACCTGCTTGAACGCTGCCACAAAGCTTTCCATTTCGGTTTGCTTGCCGATCGTAAGGCGCATGTGATTTGGCAACGCGGGGAATAATCGCCCAACCTGGACATTTTGTTGCTTCATCGCCTGAATGAGCGGTACGACCGGTCGTTTACAGTCGAACATGATGAAGTTGGCTTGGGAAGGAATTGTCTGGTAACCCAGTTTTTTGAGTTCACCGATTGTGAACGCTCTCGCTTCGCTGTTCAACCGCTGTCCGTTTGGAACGTGATCCGTATCGTCCAGGCTGGCGCTCGCCGCGGCCAGGGCCATGATGTTGACGCTGTCCCACATCTGATGTGGGCGCATGCGATCAATGGTTTGCTTTTGCGCAACGCAATAGCCACAGCGTAGTCCCGCCATACCATAAATTTTTGAGAACGTGCGCGCGACGATGAGATTCGGATAATCATTCACCAGCGGGATCACGCTCTCGTAATCCGGGCTGTCGGCGAAGTGAAAATACGCTTCGTCTACAAGAACCATTGTTTCGCGCGGAGTTTTTGCGATGAAATCGCGCAACTCGTTCTTGGGCGTGATACTCGCCGTTGGATTGTTCGGGTTGCAGACGTAAATGAGACCGCCTTTTGCGGCGGAAAGCATTTTTGGTAGGTCATGGGCGAAGGTGGATGTCAGAGGCACTTTCATTACTTCGGCGCCGTTGACCTTGGCCTGCTCCAGAATCGCTTCAAAAGTTGGATCCGCCGCGACAAGGAGACCCTGTTTTTCGCCAGTGAATGTTTCGGCGCAGAGCTTCAAGATCTCGCTGGACCCGTCGCCGAGCAAAATCTGGTTACAATTCACTCCGTTCAGCTTCGCCAGCTTGTCGATGAGGACGTTGTTGTGTTCATCAGGATAACGGCAGGCGATTGTGTACGAATCAGTCATCGCCTTCAGCGCTCTCGGCGACGGTCCATAAGGATTTTCATTGGCGCTCAAGCGCACAACGTTGCTCGAAGCGGGTATGTGCTCCGGCTGTGTTGCGAATGAAACTGAAGGCCTAACAAGAGCCGCTGCCGCGCCGGCGCCGAGGAGTTGCGCAAATTTTCGACGGGAAAGAGGAATCGTGTTCATGTTTGTCACTCATAAGGCGATTCATCATCGGACGCGAGATGGAATTCTGGCGGCATGGCAGGCACGCCTCTCGTCCGCCACAGGACGGATTCGCCGCGGCGAACGTGTTGACGATCAGAGCCAGGCGCGTGAGCCGCCTTCGCTACCATGCAGAATCGCTCGCGTGTTTTGTAGTGGGCGGTTAGAATGCGCTGTGATCTTTTCGGTCTTGAAGGAGCGCAGGCGACGTCGCCTCCGAAACCGGACGTTCCCAAAGGAATGGCTGAAGTTGATTCAGCGTCATGTCGTGTTTTTTCCCAAACTGCGCGGGATGGACAGGATTGAACTACTAAGTCACGTGCAGGTATTTCTTGCCGAAAAACGTTTCGAGGGCTGCGGCGGTCTTGCGATCAACGATGAGATCCGGGTAACTATCGCGGCGCAAGCTTGTCTTCTATTGTTGCATCGCAGCACAGACTATTTCCCCGGTCTGCAAACGATTCTCGTTTATCCAACCACTTATATGGTGGAAGAAAGACGGCAGGTTAACGAACATGTCTGGGAAGAACGAACCATGACGCGCCTTGGCGAGACCGGCCGCAAAATGGGTTCGCTGGTTTTGGCCTGGGGCGCCGTCAAACATGGCGCGGCCGATCCTGCCGATGGGAAGAACGTTGTCCTGCATGAATTTGCTCATCAACTCGACTTCGAAAATCAGGCAGGCGACGGAGTGCCGGAGTTAGCAACACGGGAGCAGCAAATAGCCTGGAGCGAAGTTATGAGTTCCGAGTTTAAGTCGCTGCGCGCTGCAGATGAGACCGGGATACCGACCTTGCTCAATACTTACGGCGCGACTGATCCTGTTGAGTTTTTCGCCGTATCGGTCGAAGCGTTTTTTGAGCAACCACGTGCGTTACGCGCTCGCCATCCGAATTTGTACGCTGAGTTGCAAAAGTACTTTCAGCAGGATCCGGTGGAATATTCTGCCGAGGTAGCCAATCAGTAATCGCCGCGTCTGCGAGCGAATTTTGGGCCCATGCTTGTGCGCAAACATTGTAGGGCGTCTGTGTCAGACGCCAACTCTCGGCCCACAGAATGGAGTTGGCGCGAAGGAATGAGCGCCCTGGCGCGAGCGAATCAAACGGCCCTACAGTTACTGCGGCTGCGGAACGATCCGGATATACGGTTTAGGCGCTTTCCATCCCTGCGGGTAACGTTGCTTCGCCTCTTCGTCGGACACCGATCCCGCGATGATCACATCTTCGCCCGGCAACCAGTTCACTGGAGTAGCCACCTGATGCTTCGCGGTCAGTTGCAGCGAATCGATTACACGAAGCACTTCGTCGAAGTTACGGCCAGTGCTCATAGGGTAGACAAGTATTAACTTGATCTTTTTGTCTGGCCCGATGACGAAAACGTTGCGTACCGTCGCATTATCGGCTGCTTTACGCGCCTTGGCATCGCCTTCGGTATCGGCAGGGAGCATGCCGTAGAGCTTTGCGATCTTGAAATCGGCATCGCCGATCATCGGATAATTTGGCGCGTAACCCTGAGTCTCCTCGATGTCCTTCGCCCATCCCTGGTGGTCGCCAGTAGAATCGACCGACAATCCGATGATCTTCACATTTCGGCGGTCAAACTGCGGCTTTATTTTTGCCATGTAACCAAGCTCGGTCGTGCAGACCGGCGTGAAGTCCTTCGGGTGTGAAAACAAAACGGCCCACGAATTTCCGATCCAATCGTGAAACCGGATCCGGCCTTCAGTCGTTGCTGCATCAAAATCAGGTGCTGTGTCTCCAATTTTCATTTTCTCTCCTATTCTTATTTCCAGTAGGTTATTTTCAAACTTGGAACCAAAAGTCAATATTCACTTCGCGCGACCAATTCACAGAATTTTTGCAGATCAATGTTACCGCCCGAAATGATGGCGACGATCGGACCTTTGCCAGCTTTCCCGCTTAGCGCCGCAGCGACCGACAGCGCGCCGGCGCCCTCGGAGATGACCCGCGCTTTTTCGGCCAGGAGTCGCATCGCATTTTTAGTCTCTTCGAGGGTGACCACGAGATAATTATCTACAACCGGCTTCATGCGTTCCCACATGCGAGGGAACACGCTTTGTCCTCCAGCACCATCGACGAAAGAGGCTTTCCAGTCTTTGAATATTTGTGGCGACCCCATCTCGAATGAGAGCGCGGCCGGTGCAGCGGTTTCCGGTTCAACTCCGAAGATTTTTATTTCAGGCTTGAGGGCCCTGATTGCGCTGCCAACGCCGGTGATGAGTCCGCCGCCACCGATGCTCGCGATGACCGCCGTCACATCCGGAGCGTCTTCTAAAATCTCCAATCCCATGGTTCCATGACCCGCGATGAAATCGTTATCGTCAAACGGGTGAATGAATGTGCCTTCAACTCCCGGAAACGAACGCTCGTCCAGAGTTTTCCATGCAACCTCGTATGGTACGGGAATAAGTTTTGCACCGAGAGACCGCATTCGCTCCAACTTCGATTTTGGCGCGGTTTCAATCACTACCACCGCGCACGGCACGCCAGCCTGTCGCGCCGCGTAAGCGACGCCTTGTCCTGCATTTCCCGCACTAATTGTCCAGACGCCGCGTTTGCGATCAGCTTCGGATAACATGGCCACGGCGTTGGCTGCTCCGCGCAACTTGTAGGCATTGATTGGCTGCAGGTTCTCGAGCTTGAGTCGAATCTCAGGAAGATCCGGACCGAGATCCAGACGGACAAGGGGCGTGCGAATGATCGTGTCTGCGATTCGTTTGCGCGCTTCCTCTATTTCTGATAGCTGGATCGGGCGAACCGGTTCGACACTCATCGGCTCACTGTAGAGACAGCCGTGACGGCTGCAATTATCGTGAGTGAGGCTGATCGTGCGCTGCGAAGACTAAAGCCTGTTCGGAATCCGTTGCCGGTTAGAACGTTTTTTCTGAATCGAGCAGGATTGTGACCGGGCCTTCGTTGACCAATTCTACGGACATCATTGCCTGGAAGACTCCTGTGGCCACGGTAATTCCCAACTCGCGCAGCACTCCGCAAAACTCTTCGTAGAGCTTCTTTGCCTGTTCCGAAGGTGCGGCGGCAATGAAATTGGGTCTGCGTTGACCGCGCGCGTCGCCGTAAAGCGTAAACTGCGAGACCACGAGCGCGCTGCCTCTTACGTCCAAAAGAGAGCGGTTCATTTTTCCCTGATCGTCTTGAAAGATCCTGAGGTTCGCGATCTTCGCGGCCATGCTAGCAGCGACACCAGACGTGTCATCGCGACTGAGGCCGACCAAAATCATGAGCCCATCCGCAATTTCTCCGGTGATGCCACCGTTCACGGTTACACGCGCGCGACTTACAAGCTGAACGACTGCTCGCATGCAGCACTAGAGGATTTTCTCCAGCAAATCGGCCAGACGCCACCCGGCCTTGTGCAGTTCATCCCGTACGACGCTGGTCGCCCATGCCCGGTACAGTAAATGATCTGCCGTCGGTGTCTCGATTGCCTCCCCCGTTGCAACGACGCGGTCGCCGTCCAGGAACGGCTTTACATTCCGAAATTCCAGACGCGCATGCGCCTCACGCGCGATTGGCAGGATTTCGTCCGCCCAAAGCTCGGCGTAACTATCAATCGAGACATTCGTGGTCATTCGCCAGTTGAGCGGTTCGCGCGTTGCCATGTCGTGGACCAGGTCCTTTTTCAATGGGTCAATTTGCGCTTCCAGCTCCTTTTTTCTTAGCGCTCCTGGCACCTGAGGAAAAAGCGCGTTTACTGTGTCGTAATCCCAAAACCCGTGGAATTTCTTCTTACGAATTCCTCGACGACGTGGCGGTTCATCGCTTAGCTCGAGTGTAAATGTATTTCCGCCTTCATCCGCCAACACTGATTTGTTCTTATCAGGATCAGTCGGGCGGCCTTGTGCATTGAAGTAGTCCGCACCGACGTGCAAAGGCTGATGAATGTCAGCGACATAATGAGCAAGCAGGATGAGCGCCACGGATTTGGTAATTTTGCGCTCGTTTTGCTCGGCCACGCTCCCCTGAAGGACATCGATGCAGTATGGAATCATGTGCACGATGTCCCATTTGCTTCGACCAGCAGATCCATCGCGATATCGTTGAGGTGGTATCACCGGGACGTCCGTGTAGTGGAACCAGTGATGGGAAGGCGCGGCTGAGTTGGTGTCGTGAGTCGGCTGGTTCGCTCGCCAGAAGTCACGCATTTGCCTGTCTATGTTTCGATGTGACGAATAATGAAATGACCTCGGATCATCGACGCCCTTTTTATCCCAGCCTTTAATTTCGTCGGCAATCAGCGCGGCTTTTTCCAATGTTAACCCATCGAGCAACACGTTGACTTTTGCGGCCGTGGGTGTGTTGGCCAAACGCTCGTCTGCGATCGCGCCAACAATTTGATGTCCCAGCGGGCCGTAAGCGCAAACCGAAGCGCGAAACGCGACGACAGCGAAAGCAACTAGAAGTTCTGGACGAGCAAAATTCATCGATGTGCGGGGCGCCTAGAACCTTAGCGACGGATCGAGTAAATGGTATTGCCAGGCAAACATCCCAAACGTGATTCCGCCAATCGCCAGAAGAATTGCGTGAGCGCGAAACCAGAGTCCATGCCCCGGAAGTCTGCCAAACCGAATCGCTGCAATGATCAAGAGAACGACTCCTGCCATCAGAAGCCACCCAAAGATATGCAGCGCCTGCAGCCATGGATTGATGGCGTCGCCGAGGATCACGATGTGTTCCAGCCCCTGGCTAAGAACAATTATGGGCACCACAATGAAGATCAATTCGCCGAGGCAAACGATTCGTGAAAGGAGAAAAAGAACCCGATCGCTTTTCGAAGCGAAGAGCGGCCGCCGATATCGTTTCCGAATTAAAACTGCGACTGGCCAGAGTAACACCGTCAAAAGCGCGAGCAGCAAGTTCCCGCCAATCACCAAACCAACAAAAGTTCTGCTTGTGTACCATGGAACACGCTGACCTTCGTAGATTGCTGGGAAAGGGAGCATTTCGCCTCCATTGCCGGATGAGTCACGGCGAAACGCGATTCTTTCCGGGCCGTCGACCTCGTTGTAAACGAGCGGAGCAATCTCTTTCCATTTTTTCAATTCGCCGCTCTGGTTTTTGTTTCCTTCCACAGTGAGGATGCCGTCCTTATCGCTGCTGACGCTAAACTGACCGAGCAACGCGAGAACTTTCAGGATTGTTGTCTCTCCACGACGCGTGCCATCATAAACGCCGCTAACTTTGCGTCCGTCGGATCTCTGGGTGTTGGCATCGACAGCGGTTTTCGGTTGGTTCGGATTCGGAAAGTAGCGATTCATGAAGGCGCGCAAAAGCTCGCCGCGGCCACCGCCGACCTTTTTGCCGAGGCTGTTGTAGGAAATGAAGTAGGCCACGTGCGCATGGGGTACAAGGACCATGTCGCTGTGGAAATATACTGTGTCGCCGCCGTGACCGATCGCGCGCACAGGGTTCATCCAATATTCCATAAAAGTAATGCCCAAGCCGCAAATCATCGGATCAAGTTCGAACTGGCGTATTTCCATTTGTCGAACCGTTTCCGGTTTCAGAATGGCGACTCCGTCGGCGCTGCCATCCTGAAGAAACGCAAGCATGAAGCGTGTCATATCGGCGGCAGTGGTTGAAAGCGCACCGGCCGGCGCGGCTTGAACAAATTCGAAATCACGCGGTTTCTTCGACGCTTCAAGATAACCCTTCGACATTTGGCCGTCGAGCTTTGGCGGCAACGGTTGATCGAACGTCGAATTGTTCATCCGCAACGGCTTTAGGATGTGATTTTCGATATAACGTTCGAATTTTTCGCCGCTTACACGCTCGACGATGTATCCGGCAAGCGTGAATCCGTAATTGGAATAGGAAAGAACTTTGCCCGGCGGGAAAATGCGCGCCGGCATTTGTTTCACGAGATAGGTGCGTAGCGGTTTCATGTTGCTGTCGTGCGCCACGAACAGATTCTTCAATGTTTCTTCAAATCCGGCTGTGTGGGTAAGCAATTGCCGCAATGTGACAGGGTCCGGATAGGTTTTTGGAATTTTGAAATCGAGGTAATCATTAACATCACGGTCGAGATTGAGTTCGCCTTGTTCGACTAACTGCATCACGGCTGTGGCAGTGAACAGTTTCGAAATGGAACCCGGACGAAATAGCGTTTGATCGGGAACCACCGGTTTATTCGCTTCGACATCAGCGTAGCCGTAGCCCTTCTGGAATAGCACTTGACCATCTTTCACAACCGACACGACGGCGCCGGCAATATCTCGATTCCGCAATTGAGAGGAAATCAGCGCGTCGAGGAAGGTTTCGAAATCAGCTTTCGTTAATTCGGGAGATGGATTTGCCTGCGGTGCGACTGCAGAAACATTCGCAGGAAGGGAAGGCGCTGATAAGAGTGGCGAAGGCGCTGGTCCCTGACCGTGAGCATTACTGATTAGCGTCGAACTGAGCGTCGCCAGCAAATGGTAACGAAAAATGGTTTTTCGCATTGGAAACGAGTGTGTCAGCTGCAAAGACTCTGACAAGAACGCGATTTATTCGGCAGCTTTGCCCGCGAGGCGGGTTTGAATCGTTCTGATACGTTTCTTCAACTTTTCGAAGTGCGATCCAGCCCAGTAGATCTGGCCGCAGCCGGGGCAACGGCGGAACTCTTTGTAATAGATTTTGGTAAGTGGCTCGAGTTCTTCAATGACATCACTCTTGGCTGTGCGTTGCAACCGTGCATTACAGCGAAGACACCGCGTAAAGGGGGCGATCAAGTCCAAGAGCCTAAAACGGCGAACGACCTCAATGGTTTGTTCTTCGGCGTTCTGTGATCGCGGGGAATAACCATGTTGAACGATCGCGTGCATAAGCAGCCGACGATCACGAGTCAACAACACCCGGTTTTCGCGAGCCATCAGATCAAGTAACTGCCGGTCATTAGCCTCTCGATCATAAGCGACATCAAAGCCGAGGAGGCGGAGATTGCGAGTCAGGCGTCCTAAATGGACATCGGCGACAAATATGAATAAAAGAGAGGTTTGTAAATGTTTTTCCGCTGGAATCGTGTCACGACTTTGTACCGGAAAAACCTCCACGTCTGCATCGCTCGCCACCGTGTGACCAAAACCAACGGACTGACCATTCAGTTGAATCGTGTCCACCTCCGGATGCGGGATGCCGCACGATTCGATGACATCCTTGACCGAGGTCTTTTCGCTCAGACTACGTTCAACGGTTCGATTGCGGGTCTTTGATCGGAGAAAAAAATCAAGGTCGCCACGAAAGCGAAGCCTGACCGTAAACGGCTTCACGTCAATTTAGGATTCGCGCATTGGCGTAAGCGTATTCGAAAGTGGTCGCGCGAGGGCGGCCCATTAATTTGCCGGGACCGAGCGGTTCATCTTCGCCGAAATAACAATCGATTTGCCACCGGCGCAGGCCGCCGCCCGTATCCATGATTTTCCAGCGGTTGCTACCAAAAACTTTCTGAAGTTCTGGCGAGGACGTCTGTATAATCGCACCGCGACGCAAGCCACCGTGCCCTCTCTTCATTGCCGCCGAATAACGCGGCACCAAAACACCGCTTCCGCCCATGGCATCTGAAGCGAAAGCGTACGAATCGCTGCCGTTATAGCGAAGGTAGTAGCGGCCGTTAACCGGCGTAGTGATTCGACCGAAGCCTTCCTTTTTTACCGAGCGCAGAAAATCGCGCGGATACTTTCGACCGTGGAGACCCGGTCTTGTGACCGGTGTCGCGTCGAAGCCACGCTCGAGAGTAAAACCTGATTCTTTTGGCGTGTAATAGAGCGTGCACACAATGAAGTATTCACCGTTATGTCCCTGCGGTCGCCGCGCCAGCTTATCATTCTCATTGGCGAGGCGCTGCACCACTTCAGGCCACGGAATGGCCGCATGAAGCTGGTAATGGATCGCCAGCAGGATCAAACCGACGAGGGTGAGGACTAGTCGCCGAAGATTGATTCGATTGGTGCACCGATTATGATCTCGATAGGAAGTCGCTTCCATTCGTATTCGTAAGGAGGTTGTTTCCATTCAAAATTCTGAGGGTAAGTCTTGCGGATGTGCTTGATGATTTCCACTCCCATAACAAACGGTTGGAAAGCTTCGCGATTTGTCACATGGATTTGCGCGCCGCCGCAGAGTTCACCTGCGAATTTGTGAAAGGTTGGCTGAAAATAATTTTCGCGAAAGAAAATACCCGGCAGTTTCAACGCGTTTAGTTCGGCGCAAAGTTTCTCCGCATGAATGAATGGCGCGCCAAAGATTTCGAATGGTCGCGTGGTGCCGCGTCCCTCGGAAATGTTCGTGCCTTCGAACAGACACATCCCGGGATAAACCGTGGCTGTGTCGAGGCTTGGCATATTCGGTGACGGCATCACCCACGGCAGGCCGGTTTGGTCAAACCACGTTTCGCGTTCCCAGTTTCTCATCGGCAGGACAGACAAATCGCAATCGGGGAACGCTTCGTCCCGGAATTGCTTTGCCAGTTCGCCGATGGTACGGCCATGCCGGATGGGAATGGGATGCATCCCGACAAAGGATTTGTAATCCGGATCGAGCACTGGCCCTTCGGTCGTCACGCCATTAATCGGGTTTGGCCGGTCGAACACGACGACTGCGGTGCTGCATTTCTCGCACGCGCGCATACAGAGGTAGAGCGTCCAGATAAAAGTGTAGTAACGCGATCCGATGTCTTGAAGATCCACGACCAACACATCGAACCCCTCCAGCATTTCCACGGTCGGCTCGCGATGTTCGGCATAAAGACTGTAAACCGGAATGCGGAGACGCGGATGCTCGTAGCTTTTCCATTCGATCATGTTGTCCTGCGTCTGGCCGAGAAAACCGTGTTGCGGACCAAAGAAGGCAGCGAGACGGAACAGGTCATGATTGTGTCGTTCAAGAATTCGCGAAGCGTGCTCAAGCCCTGAGGAAACCGAGGCCGGATGAAGAAGTGCCCCGATGCGCACGCCGAGAAGTTTCTTCGGCCAAAGCTCCGTCAGATGGTCAAGTGGTAATTCAACGGGCATTGGTGCTCTTTTATCACGATAAAGAAACTCTTGCGATGTGGTTGTAGTGGCGGCTGTGCCAGCCGCCGAAGTTCAGGATCTGATACGAATGCCTCTACAACCTTCGCAGGCGGATGAAGCCAAATGCCACGATTGCAATAAGCGCGATTGCTGTGCACGCTTTTGCGAATAACTCACCGTGACGCGCATAAAATGTCAGCTGATGTTCGGTCGGTACGTTGATTTCGCCGGTGAGCACACCCTCGGTAAAAGTGCTACCCGTTTCATCCCGTAATTCCTGAGTGACGCGACCGAATTGGTTAATGAAACAGGTCACTCCCGTGTTGGCCGCACGGAGCATCGGACGACGCGTTTCCACGCAACGAAAAATCGCGTTTGCCAAGTGCTGATGCGATCCGGCGGAATGCTGAAACCATCCGTCGTTGGTCATGTCAACGAGTAAATTCGCCCCGAGACCCGTTTCTGTTGGAAGGACAAATTGTCTGGTCAATTCGCCAATGGTGTCTTCGAAACATATCAACGGCGCCACATCGACCTCCTTGTTGGTCAGAGTAAACACCGTGTGTTCTTTTCCCGGTTGAAAATCGCCGGGGACCTGATCCCCAACAATCTGTGCCAGCAGCGGCACTGTATGGCGCCCGGGAACATATTCGCCAAAAGGCACCAGGTGAACCTTTCGGTACACTTGCACTCGTTCGCCTCGGTCGGAAACAAGCAACGCCGCATTGTAAGCGTCATCGTTTTCTTCGTCGATCGTGCCCAGTAGAAGATCTGTCTCAGCCGACGCGGCCAGATCCATTACGAATTTGTAGCTGTCCTGGTCTATGAGCACTGGCCCGGGCATCGAGCTTTCCGGCCAAACCAATAATTCAGGCGGCGGATTTGATCGCAAAGATATTTCGCTTAAACGCCGAAATTGATCGAAAATTTTTCGCGTAAACTGCGGATCGAATTTTTGATGTTGAGGAACATTTGATTGCACGGCGGCAACGTGGAGCGATTTAGCGGGTGGCGAAACCTGCGCAGCGCGAAGTCCGAAAACCAAAACGCCTACAATCGCTGCCATTGTAACCGTGAAATCAAAATGCGGTCGCATCACGTGTGTGCGCGCCTCAAGAATCAAGCGATATCCCGTTGTAAGAATGATCACGTTGGCGAACGCGACCATAAACGATAGTCCCGCAACGCCGGTGAACTCCGCGATTTGAATCAGTGGCCAATTAGTGTGCAGCGCGACGCCAAGGCCATTCCAGCCAAAGCCCGAGAAAACCCAACCGCGCAGCCATTCGAGCGCTGTCCATCCAGCCGCAAGCAGAAAGGCGAGCAGCAGGTTGTTCGTCGATTTTACCCACGGTGACTGTGCCGGGGCGGCGGCGGTCCGGGCCTGCACTAGCAGTTGGTCCCATTTGCTTGCGACCAGTCGCCTCTTTCTTTCTCGTGGCCGTAACAAGCCGCAGAACCAAGCCCAAAGCGCGAAATAAATCGCCATGTAAAATTCGAGAACAAACCAGCCAAGCACCGTGACAGTTGTGAGCCAGAAGAATACGGTCCAAAAAAACGTCAGGCCCGCGATGTATCCCAAGAGCAGATTGCGGAGCCACGGACGAGGCGACTCAGCGCCGGAAAACCAAACTGCAGCGATGAGCGGAGTCAGCGCGATCCAGCCGAACCACGTCAAATTGAACGGGGCAAAGCAGGCTGCGCAAAGAACCCCACTACAGATTGCAGCGAGCCAAGGCCAAAGCGCTGTAACTCTTTTCATCGCGTGCGTTCAATTTCGGATCGCAAGCAGCCCAGGACGCCAATTGTGTCACGTTGAACGGAACAAAACATCTCAGATTGTTGTCCGGGAAGCTGCTGGAATTACCAGAGATCCTTCACTTCGCTCAGGAAGACAATCACATCTCTGGATGTTGGGGCTTGGAATTTGTAGCTCCGATTATTGCAGGCGCGAATCGGCGTCCTTTCGCAGCCAATCCCAGAGGTCGTTCAGTTGCTTTCCAACTTCCGTTTTGGTCTGATCAAGGTGTGTGCCGGCGACTTCCTGCTTTGCCGGCTGGCGTTGTGCAAACAGGTAATACTTTATTTTTGGCTCGGTTCCCGACGGGCGGACCGCAATTCGCGTCCCATCCTCCAGCTCAAACACTAGCAGTTCAGTCTTCGGAATAAGATCGCCTTCGGTGTCCTTGATCTCGTCGGTCTCGAAATTTCTAATGTTCGCCACTCTTGAGCCGAGTATTTGGTGGACTGGATCGGCGGCATACGACTTCATCAGACTCGCAATCTTGTCTGCACCTTCAGCGCCTTCAAAAACGAGGGAACTGGTTTTTTCCGAGAAATATCCGAACTGCGCATAGATTTCGTCGAGCAACTGATCAACCGTTTGTCCGCGCGACTTGGCGTAAGCAGCCACTTCACAAAACATGATCACTGCGCCGTTGCCGTCTTTATCGCGAACAAAATCAGCGCCGCTGTAACCGTAGCTTTCTTCGCCGCCGAAAACATAGAACGAAGAGTATGCGAGTCGAAGCCGGCGCGTCTCATTTTCGGCAAGATCGGCATAGCTGCGGCGCAATTGTTCGGGAATCGCGTGCTCGTACTTTGCGAGCTTCGCGCCGATATACTTGAAACCAGTCAACGTTTCGACACAGGGGACACCGTAGGAGTCGGCGATTGCCTTTTGCAGGTCGGTCGTGACGAAAGTCTTGATGATTACGGCGCGCGAAGCGTTTTCTTTGTCGAGCACGCGCTTGTCGAAGAGTGTTTTGATTCGATACCAGACAAGGAGCGAGCCGATTTGGTTTCCAGTCAGCAATTCCAGTTTGCCGTTTTTCGTTCGAACTGCTGCGCCCATGCGATCGCAGTCCGGATCAGTAGCCACGACCAAATCGGCATTCTCCTTTTTTGCAAGATCGATCGCCATCGTTAGCGCTTCGCCGTATTCGGGGTTCGGCGACTTCACTGTGGGAAATCGGCCGTCGAGGCAATCCTGTTCGGGCACTACCTGAAAATTGAAACCGAGCCGCTTAAGCATCGGTTTGATGATGACGCCACCGGTTCCGTGCAGCGGCGTGTAAACGATCCGCAGCGTCTTCGCGTCGCGAATTACGCGTGGGTCGAGGACCAGGGTTTCGAGTCGCCGCATGTAAGCCTGATCGACATCTTTTCCGATCGTAGTCACTTTTCCTTGTTTCTCTTTGGGAAGCGGTGTGAACGATTCAGTGGAGATCGCATTCACTTTAGCAATAATCCCGCCGGCGTGTGGCTCAATCACTTGCGCGCCGTCGTTGAAATAAACTTTGAAACCGTTGTCATAAGGCGGGTTGTGACTCGCAGTGATCACTGCTCCAGCGCTGGCGTGCAGGTGGCGCACGGCAAACGAAAGCTCCGGGACAGATCGCGGGCTGTCGAACACAAACCCGTCGCAACCGTTTTCGTCTGCAACTTTCGCAGCCAACTTCGCGAATTCGTTCGAGAAGAACCGCGGATCATGCGCGATCACAAACTTGGGCTTCGCTGAAATGCCCTCGCGCCGGTTCCAATCGTGCAGATACGCGACAAGTCCGCGCGTTGCGCGGCTAATATTGAAGAAATTCATCGCATTCGTGCCGACGCATGGAAATTGCGGTCGCTCGTCTTCGCGCGCGTTGCCGCGTTCTACAGCCATCACGATTTTCCCGATCGTCCGCCCGCGCAGACCGCCTGTCCCAAACGCAAGCGTCTGATAGAACCGATCGTTTAACTCTGACCATTCATCGCGGTTAACCAACTCGTCGACGGCGTTGAAATACAGATCCGTCGGTGTTCCGGACAAAAGACTGCGAATGTTCTTTGCCGACGATTCCATTAGCCGTCCGTCTGCAACCGCGCGCGCGATTCTCGAATTGAGTTGTTCGATATTACCTGACACGTTGGCAACTCTTCCGGCATGCTCCTGGTTTGCAAGCGTTTGTCTTGAACGATTCGGTGCCCTTTGGCTCAAAGTGGAAGCGTAAATCCGAAGGCATTCTTCGGTGAATTAGTGCAGCACAACATTTGTGCTCATTGCGTTGGCCCATCTTGCAGCAGCAAGCTCGATTCTGACTCTGAAAATCCGCGATTGGCTTCACGCTTCGGAAGCTCGAAATCGGGCTGAAAAATAGTCCGTGTAAACCGTTTTACGAGCGATCAGTAGTCGGCTACAAATCGACGTGACCTCATTTTCAGCCGATCAGCAGCGCGCCTTCGCTGATCATTTTGGATGCTCCACATGCTTTTCAAGTCACGCGCAGCAAGGTAGAATGCTTCTGGGGATGAGCGCTTCCTCAAGGCGCGTAGAGTGAATCCAACGAAGTTTTTTACCGAGCTCAAGCGGCGCAATGTTTATCGCGCAGCCGTCGCTTACGGAGTCGTTGCATGGTTTCTCACCCAGCTCACGACGCAGGTCTTCCCCTTTTTTGAAATTCCGAATTTCGCAGTGCGTTTTGTTGTCATTGCGCTCGCGGTTGGGTTTCCAATCGCGATGCTACTCTCCTGGCTCTACGAACTGACCCCCCAAGGAATAGTGCGAACGGAAGATCTCGATCCGGTACAGGCGAGATCAGTTCAACGCGCCTCCGGACGGATCCTCGACTTCATCATTATCGGTGTGCTGCTGTTGGTTATTGCAATGATGATCGTTGGGCAACGCCCGTTTTACAGGCAGACAGGCGAGTCGATCTCTCAGAAAAGCATCGCTGTGCTTCCGTTTGAAAATCTGAGTCCTGATCCTGACAATGCATATTTTGCCACAGGCATTCAGAATGAAATCCTAACCCGCCTCGCGCAGATCGCTGCGCTCAAGGTGATCTCGCATACCTCGACGCAGCAATATCCCTCGCGGCCGGGGAATCTGCGTGAGATTGCTCGTCAGCTTGGTGTCGTCCATGTTCTCGAAGGTAGTGTGCAGAAAGCAGCCGACCAGGTGCACATCAACGTGCAGCTTATTCGCGCGGCAACGGATGAACATCTTTGGGCTGAGAGCTACGACCGCAAACTGGAGAACATTTTCAGTGTTGAACGCGAAGTAGCGACTTCGGTAGCGGAAGCCCTGAAGGCGAGACTGACCGGTGCGGAAGAGCAGGCTCTCGAGCAAAAATCAACGAGCAGTCCACAAGCCTACGATGCTTATTTGCGCGGATTGGCGTATGCTCTTCGTCCCGGCTATTACGAACGCAATACGCTCGCCGCTGTTGAGCGCTTCAGCGAAGCGGTAAAGCTGGATCCGAAGTTTGCTATTGCTTGGGCGTGGCTCGCTCGCGTGAGTGCTCTCGGATACTTTAATTCAGCAGGCAATGACGTAGCTGCGTTGCGCGAAACGGCGAAGAATGCTGTTGCCAAGGTTACTCAGATGCAACCCAACCTTGGCGAAGCCTTCTTGGCGCAGGGCTATTTTCATTACTACTGCGAACAAAACTACGATGCGGCCATCGCGTCGTTTGAAAAAGCGAGGCAATTGGCCCCTAAAACAAGCGATGCCCTCGAGGCTCTGGCCCTCGTCTCTCGCCGAAAAGGCAAGTCGCAGCAAAGCTTAGAATATTTTCGGCAGGCTACCGAAATCGATCCGCGAAACATTTCGCTACTGGCCTCAAACGGGGAAACATATGTCGAGCTGCGCGAATACTCGTCCGCCTTAAAAACTTACGACCAAATATTGGAAATAAGTCCCGACAATGCCGATGCCCTCGGAAGTAAAGCTGAAATTCATCAAATGGAGGGTAATCTTTCCGAAGCAGCCATGCTGCTGTCTCGGATGCGTTATGATCCAAGCTCAGAAAGCTTCATCCTCCAGATACAGCAGAAAATATACGAGCGTCGCTTCACCGACGCTATTGCAATGGTTAGAGCTGCTATCGCAACCCTTGATCAACCTTTTCGGGCAAAAGTAATTTACGGCTGGATTCTTGCCGATCTTGAGCAGTTCTCTGGTGACACGATTGGCGCACGGATTGCATGGCAGCAGTTGAGGGACGAAGTCGAGAGCTTGCGCCGCACGAAAGGAGAACTGTTTGGTTTCCCTGCACTGGCCGCGGCGTATGCGGCGCTCGGTGACGAACGTAAAGCGTTAGCAATTGTTGATCAGGTGTCGGTTAACGCACTCAATGTCGGAGGGTTGGCCTATCTTAGAGCGAGAATCGCCGTTTACGCTGGCAATAAGGATTCTGCTGTCGAGCAGCTCGCAACTGCTGCCCACAACCCCGCTTCCGGTGGTTCCGGGTTTAGCGCCACCTACGGCGACCTGAAACTCAATCCGGTGTGGGACACGTTGCGTGGCGACCTGCGCTTTGAAAAAATTGTCGCTTCGCTCGCACCGAAGAAAGGTTCGCCCTGACCATTCCTGAACCCGCCGAATTTCTTTGCGGCGTTAAAGCGGCAACACAATCAGGAATCAAATTTCTTTGCTTTCGTGAACGATCGATATACCAGCATCGCCGCAGAAATATCTTCCACCGCCATACCTAACGACTTAAAGACCGTAGTGTCGTTCGCGCGCGCTGGAACTTTGCCGGCGAGCGCTTCGCCGAGGCTCTGCGTAGATTTTCGCGGCGGAAAGAATCACGTCACCGGATTCCTTTAGCGCGCCTTCGCGCGAATCGACAAAGACAACGTTGCTCATTGCTTCCTCGTCGAGTTCGCGCCAGTCCGGACGACAAGCACCGATTGCGTTCACGTGAGATCCGCATTTCAACCAGGATCCCTGCAGCACCGGCATCTTCGAGTTTGTCACTGTTACCACAACATCGGCGCCGCATACGGCTTCTTCAGCGGAAACCGCTGTTCCACTAACTTCTTCGGCGAATTGTTTTGCGTGTTCCTCCGTTGGACTCCAAACACGAACTTCTTCGAAGTGCCTAACGAGTCGCAATGCTTCGACGTGGCTGCGCGCTTGCACACCACTTCCGAGAACTGCAAGGATTTTTGCGTCGGGCAGCGCGAGAAGTTTTGTCGCGGCCGCTGAGGCTGCAGCCGTCCGCATCTCCGTGATCAACCTTCCGTCCATGATTGCGAGTGGCGTGCCAGTCTCCGGATCAATAAGAAAAATTGTTGCCATGTGCGTGGGGATTCCGCGCTCCACATTTGATGGATAGAAGGTCACGGCTTTCAACCCGAGCCCATCTGGAGTCAGCGCAGGCATCAAGCCCAGAAATCCTCCCGGTGGATCGATCCTAATCACCGAGCGCACAGGCTGCATCACTTTGCCGGAGGAAAAATCGATCAGGGCTCTCTCCATCGCTGGAATCAAGTCCGCCATTTTGAGGTGCTTTCGAACTTGTCCTTCGCTGAGAAAGAGCGGCTGACGTGCTTTCATATCTTGTTCTGGGGTTACTCCCATGACATGGATACAAAACGATAATCCGGCATTCCCGATCTGTTATCCGTGCTATCCGTGTAATCCGTGCTTGAGAAACTGCAAACGCGCTGTGTGATCGCCGGCGGTGGACCAGCTGGCATTATGGCTGGCTACCTGCTCGCACGGGCCGGAGTGCCGGTAATCGTCCTGGAAAAACACGCCGATTTCTTTCGCGATTTCCGCGGCGACACGATTCATCCCTCCACTCTGGAGTTGATGCACGAGCTCGGTTTGCTCGATGAGTTCCTGAAACAACCGCATCAGGAAGTGCGGGAGCTACGCGCCGTGGTTAACGGTCAGATCGTGCCAATCGCCGATTTCACAAAGCTTCCCACGCGCTGCAAATTCATCGCGTTCATGCCGCAGTGGGATTTTCTCAATTTCCTTTCCGCGCACGCGAAGCGATTTCCGAATTTCCAGTTGCTCATGGAGCACGAAGTGGTCGATCTGATTTTCGAAAACAATCACGTCGTCGGGGTACGCGCACAAACGCCGCGCGGCGAAGTGGAAGTGCATGCCGATCTTGTAATTGGTGCTGACGGACGGCATTCCATCATTCATACACGCGCAGGTTTTGAACGATGCGAGTTCGGTGTGCCGATCGACGTTCTCTGGATGCGTATCCGCAAGGAGAAATCCGATCCTGAACAATCGTTAGGTTTTTTTCACCGTGGCAAGCTTCTCGTCCTGCTTGATCGCGGTGATTACTGGCAAGTTGGTTTCGTCATTCCGAAGGGAGACTTTGACGAGATCAAAGCACGCGGCCTGCCGCAATTGCAAAATGATATCGTCGGCTTCGCCGGATTTCTGCGCGGCCGAATGGCCGAGTTGGACGACTGGTCGAAAATCAAGTTGCTCACTGTGCAGATCAATCGTCTGCGCGATTGGTGTCGCGAAGGATTGCTTTGCATCGGCGATTCGGCGCATGCGATGTCACCAGCAGGCGGCGTTGGAATCAATCTGGCAATCCAGGATGCAGTCGCGACTGCGAACTTGCTGGCGGAAAGATTGCGAAGCGGCCCGGTTTCGGTGGACGATTTGCGCAAGGTGCAGGCGCGTCGGGAGTGGCCGACCCGTCTGATCCAGGGAATGCAGGTGTTCATTCATCGCCACGTCGTAACTGGCCAGGCGTCGGATCGCAAAAACTCGTTGCCCTTTGTGGTTCGTTTGCTGAAATGGTTTCCGGTCCTGCGGCAAATGCCTGCCCGCTTCATCGGCCTCGGTCCGCGGCCCGAACACTACTGTAGCCCAGGGCGTTGACCTCGGCCGCTCTGGAGCTTATGCCTTCCCTTGCCGGAGTCACGGCCCCGGCTGCAACTGCCTGGTACGATGTAAACCTGGGTTGATTTTGAATTTTTGAATCTTGCACGGACACGCAGTGCATCTTAACTCACGATGGTCTTCACAAGAACCACGCCATTTCCTTCTGCCGATCCTTCAGTTTCACGCATGCTCAGCGCGTTGGAATTTTTGTTCGGTGCTTTCATCGTGATCGGTCACAACGTGTATCACATTGTGCCGAACGAAGTAATCGTTCTGTGTATCGTTGGCCTAATATCGATCCGGCTGCGCGACGGTCGATTTTCCGCAATGGGGTTCAAGCGTCCTTCGTCGTGGAGCCGCATCGTCTTAATCGGCGTGGCTGCTGCAGCGCTGCGAATCATTATCGGCCAATTCCTTGTGGAACCTCTGACTGGTCTGTTCTGGCCGGCCCCGGCCGCGCCTCCACTGGCAAGCGAGATTAGCGGAAATCTGAAGGTCGCGCTGGTGGCGTTGCCGCTCGTTTGGACGTTTGCTGCGTTCGGCGAAGAAATAGCGTACCGCGGATACCTCGTCACGCGTGCGGCTGATATCGGAGGAAGATCAGCAACAGCTTATTGGATAGGGATCGTGTTGGTCTCGATTTTGTTTGGTTATGGCCATTACTACAAGGGTCCGGCTGGAGTCATTGATTCCGGAATCGCCGGATTAATTTTGGGAACGACTTTTATGCTGGCGGGTCGCAATCTTTGGGCGTGCATCCTGGCTCACGGATTTATTGACACATTCGGAATTATCGACGCCTTTTTCGGATGGTCGAAGTAGGTAAAGCAATCGACGTTTCTAAAATTCGCGCCGCGCATGAGCGGATTCGGCAGCATATTCATCGCACGCTGGTGATGACGAGCTCGCGACTCGACAAAGCAAATGGAGGGTCGTTGTTTTTCAAGTGCGAGAATTTTCAGAAGATCGGCGCGTTCAAAGCGCGTGGCGCCACGAACGCGGTGTTTGCGCTCGATGAATCGACCGCGCGCGGAGGGGTAGCGACGCATTCGTCGGGAAATCATGGGGCGGCGGTGGCGCGTGCGGCACAATTGCGCAGCATCTCAGCACACATCGTTATGCCGTCGAACTCGGCGAAGGTGAAGGTGCAGGCAGTCGAGGGCTATGGCGCGCACGTCGTCTTCTGCGAGCCGACAGATAGGGCGCGTGAAGTGAAATGCGCCGAGGTGATTACGAGAACGGGCGCAACGCTAATTCACTCCTTTGAAAACGAACATGTAATCGCGGGGCAGGGGACCGCGGTAGTGGAATTTCTTGAAGACGTTCCCGATCTTGATCTGGTGATGTGTCCGGTTGGCGGTGGCGGGTTGCTCTCCGGGACGGCGATTGCGGCGAAATCGATGCAGCCAAAAATTAAGGTGATTGCTGTCGAGCCGGAGAATGCGGACGATGCTGCACAATCGTTCCGTGCAGGGCGACGGGTCGTGGCCGAAAAGAAATTCACGATCGCCGATGGTCTGCGCACGAATATTGGCGAATCAAATTTTGCCATCGTTCGACTTTATGTGGATGACATCGTGACCGTGAGTGAGGATGCGATCGTTTCGGCGATGCGCACGATTTGGGAGACGATGAAGATCATCATCGAACCGTCCGCAGCTGTTCCGTATGCGGCGATTCAGGAAGGTAAGATCGATGTCGTCCGTAAGCGCGTCGGCATCATTCTCACCGGCGGCAACGTCGATCTGGACGCGTTGCCGTGGAGCTGTAGCAAGGATCGGTGATCCCGGCCGTCCGGCATCAACGATGCCGGCTACAACGGCTCGATCTCAAATAGATCGACGATTCGCCCCGAGCACGAGTAATAGAAAAGAAGCGGGCAACTGAATCATGGAATCCGACCTGCTCTTTTTCGTCGCCACTGTTCTGGCTGGAACAATTAATGCATTGGCCGGTGGCGGTGGACTGATCACGTTCCCATTGCTAATGCTGGTCGTAACGCCAGTGACCGCCGACGCCACAAGCGCGGTGGCCCTGTTCTTTGCGTATCCCGCAGCTGTGTGGCGCACCCGGGGCCAGTTGGCGGGTGTCCTGGGTAGCCGATGGTTGTGGCTGCTTCTGGTTTCGAGCGTGCTCGGAGGTTTAATCGGAGCTGTGCTGCTAAGTCGCACAGGGAATCGCAATTTTATTCAGTTGGTACCGTGGTTAGTGCTAGTCGCCAGCGTTGTCATTGTGCTGCGGCCGATTCTGGTTCGACGCGATGAAAGTGATAGCGTGCATCCGGACATCCCGACGGCGTTATGGCCTGTCGCCATTGCGGGCATTTTTATGGTGGCGCTATATGGCGGCTACTTCGGCGCCGGGATTGGCATCCTCATGATCGGCGCTCTGAGTTTTATCTCGCGCGGCGATATCCGGCATGTGGTCGCGCTCAAGAACTTCCTCAATCTTTGCATGCGAGGAGTGGCGGTCCTGGTGCTCGCGCTCGAAGGTAATGTGAACTGGAAATACGGAGTGCCGATGGCGATCGGTGGCCTCATTGGCGGCTACGTTGGGGGGATGGTATCGCATCGCGCGAACCGCACTCTTGTTCGCTCTATAGTTATCGCGATCGGTTTTGGTGCGTCGGCGTATTATTTCTGGAAGCTGTACGGCCCTAGCGTGGTTCACATTGGAGGGGAGTAGACGGGCCGCAGAAGTCAGAGGTCCGGAAGTCGGCCGTTGCTCCAACAAGCTTCTGTACGCAAGACTATCTTCTAAACGTCTGTAGCAGCCCAGAACCTTCGGAAAGCGTTTGGCCAGCTACGGTCGGTGACGCTGTTTCGGGCGGATCTGCTCATCTGCTCTCGCAGTTCGGAATTGGTTACCAAAACTCGAATCGCGCGCGCGAAGTCTTCGACGTCATGCGACTTGGTAATCAACCCGTTGCCTTTTTCTTCCACCAATTCCTTCGGGCCGCCAGAATCTGAAACGACAACAGGCAGGCCGCACGCCTGCGCTTCAAGAATGACGTTCCCGAACGTGTCCGTTGTGCTGGGGAAGACAAAAATGTCCGCTGAGGCGTATGCCGTGGCTAATTCTGTCCCTTTGAGATAGCCGGTGAAAAACGCTTCAGGCAACGATTTCGCGAAAGCTTCGGAATACGGGCCGTGCCCAACAACGAACAGTTGAACGGGTAATCCTTCTTCGCGCAGACGACGATAAGCTGCGGCCAGAAGGTCGAGGTCTTTTTCCCGTGAGACGCGGCCGACATAGAGCAAACGAACCTCGCCGTTATGCGCTCCGAATCTTTCGAAGAAGGCTGAGTCGCGACGGGAAGGATGAAAAGACTCGGTGTCGAGACCGCGCGGTAAAATTTTCAGTTTTGTCGAATCCAAACCGCGCTTGATCCAGCTTTGCCGGTATTCTTCTGAATTAACGAAAACCGTATCAAGCTGGCCATAAAACCAATGCATGTAACCCCACGTCACGCTTTCAAGGAAGCTGTCCTCGGTCAGGATACCAATGTATTGCGGGAAATCGGTGTGATAAATGCCGGTGGTTTGCAGGTTAAGCATTTTGGCGGCGAGCAATGCCGTCAATCCAACTGGCCCCGGTGTGCTGATGATGATTTCGGTGAATCTTTCTCGCTGAATGTAATTCAGCATTTGGAGGACCGGCGGGAAACTCAGTTTTTGCAGTTCGTATTCCGGCAACTCGAATTCACCAATAGGCGGGAAGTTTTTGATTGGAATATTGGAAAGATGCAGATCGCTCCGGGAAGCGACGACAACAAGTTCCTTTCCCGCGGCGGCTCCGGCGGCGGTCATTTTGCGAATCGTCGTAGCGACACCGTTAACGTCTTCCAGCGTATCGGTGAACCATGCGCGCTTACGATTTTGCAAGGCAATTGGAACTTCGCCCGTCAACTCCTTAAAGACCGTGCGCAGCCACTTGCGGGAGGGCGCCTGACTGTGAAAGCCGTAGATGTAAGGCGTCAGGATCACGAGGATCGGCGCAATGGCGCTTAGAGCCTGCATGCTCTCCACCATGTTTCCGCCACTGAGTTCCCGAATGAATTTGTTGAAAAAGCGAAATGCGAGTTGCTCGGCGACCATGTTTGCCATCAGGAATGTCCGCCGCTCTGGTTCGCTAACCTTGTCCAGCTGGGCAGCCAGTTTTGCCTTTACCGCCGGCCGAGCAAAATAGCCGGAGAGTTCTTTCCATAGCGACACATTTGCGGGCTTGGCGAATTCAAAAATTTTTCCCGACAAAACACCTTGCACAATGAACTCCGTTTTCTCCTTCAGTGTGAACTCAGTCGGGGCGCGTCCCTCCATGAAGCGCGAGAACATTTTCTCCAGCAACGTCGCTCCGGGACCGAGTTTTTCGTGGAACCGGTCCTGAATGAAACAGGCGACAGTGTTGTAAAACCCGTGGGACAGGATTAGCGGTGTCCCGCCCTGGCCGCATGCGCTGCAATCGCCGGTGCGAACGAAATCGAGAAATTTTGACGCCGAATTGGCAGCAGGAGTTTCTGTAAACGCGGAAGCGACGAATTGCCCCCCGTGATCGTCTGAGCCGCCTACCAGGATTTTTGTCCACGGCTCGGGATGCGTGGGCATAATCCGATGACGATTTGCCAGGGCGTCGATTTTCTCCCGCGTCAGCTGTTTGAAGAGCGTTTGAGTCAGGTCGCTCAGAAGAGCGTCGCGCAAGCCGTTTATGCCTTCGAAATGTTTGAATAGAAGGATAAGCCGTTCGAGATGAGTTGCCTCGAGTTTTCCGTTCACACTGTATAACGGGTGTGCGACAGCGTGCGCGATTCGGGCACTTTGAAGGTATCGCTGCAGATCGAAGACGTTTTCACGAACGCTTTGGATGTCGTGGTGCTGCTGTTCCGAGATTCCCCAAACCAAGATGTGCAGCTTGCAGCCGTCGTGAGGAAAATACGTGGTGACCTGTTCGCTGATGAAGGTCTCAGGCAGGTGAGCAATTTCCAGGCAGCCATCGACCGAGTCGTGATCGGTGATGGTGACGTAATCCATTCCGCGCTTTAGCAAGTCCTCATGCAATTGCTTTGGGTCGGAATAGCTGTCGGGAAAATCGAATCGCCGGAAAAGCCATTCCTCCGAGCGCGCGCTATGGCGCGAGTGGATATGCAAATCGCACCTGCTCACTCTACAGTCCCTGATCGTTGTTCCGCGATCCAATCCTGATACGTCGTAGCGGTCCGCCCAGCTTTTGTCGCCGCAATAAAGCCGAGGATCTGCTTCCAAATAGCGGGCTGAGAATAGTCAGGAGGATGAATGCTGATGCGTAAGAGCGGGTTGAGTTCGAGCAAACGGAACAGTGCGTTGTTCCAACTCCGACTGAGCGCGCGACGCCAACTGTTGTGAACGCTGTAAACGAGGGTTCTCGCAGGAAATACATTCCCCGAGCGGAGATCGGATACGCTGCGCAAACGTGTCGTATATTCCAGGTCCGCGTCGCAAACCGCGCGCTCTGCTTCATCTCCGAGCAGCCACGCCGGAGCAACAAATCCGCGAGGCTTAAGTCCGTGCGCACGAAACTCATCACGTGCTGTTGTGATGCGTCGCAGCGCTTCTTCGTAAGGCAAATCGTAAAATTCGCCCTCGTTTTGCGTATAGAACCTGGTCACGAATTTGTCGCGCAAAGTTTCTTTGGTCTGGGGCGGACGTTCGTGGAAATAGCCGTGGATCACGATTTCGTGTCCGTCAGCTTCCAAGCCGCGCAGCCAGCTTACAAACCGCGTGTGCTTCGCGAACAGACCTTCATGATGATAATCCGGCACCACAAGAAGAGAACAAACACGGACGCCGTGGAGGCCTAATTCCGAAACTATTGCGCTCGAGATCTGCTGAGTACGAGGAGCCACATCGTGCAGGGACACGACGATCGAATCCGTCGCGGCGCCGGCGGCCGCGACAAGCGGAAGAAACTCGGTTGCTGAAATTGTACATCATTTCTGAAATTTTCAGGCTCGAAGCAGTTTTGAACAAGGCAAAACGTGAAAAGCCGTTGTCCTTCCTGCGCTGTTTCCATGTGATGCCGGATACTACTCGTGTGAGCGCTGCTTTGGAGTTGGGCAATATTTGACTAAGCATGCGCGGGTCGACCCGGGAAACCCTAACCCTCGCCCATGCTCGCAATTTCGCGAAACTCCGCCTCGCTTAGAGGCATTACCGAGAGACGCGATTGTCGAACCAAGGGAATTCCTTTTAACCGTGAATTGCCCTTGATTTCGCGAAGTGTGACGCGCAAAGGCAGTGGTTTAACTGCAGTAAGATCAACCGTGGACCAGTCGCCTTCTTTCGCAGTGGGATCTGGGTAGGCGGTCCTCCTCACCTCAGCGATCCCGATAACGGATTTTTCCTCGCCGGTGTGATAGAAAAGGACTTCGTCGCCCTTTTGCATTTTGCGAAGATTATTTCGCGCAGCAAAATTGCGTACGCCGGTCCAGCTGGTTTCCCGATCGGCGACAAAATCGGACCACGAATAGGAAGATGGCTCCTGTTTCACTAGCCAAAAGTGCTTCATCCCCAAACGTAATCCGAAAGTTCGCGAGCGAAAATCCGGCTTCCTGCCATCGCGTGGGTTTTCCTCAGCGCAGGCTCCAGCCTGGCAATTTGGCTACGGCCCACCGAGGCAGCGGGCGCCAGGGCCACCGTGTTCGACAATCACCATGCTTTGTCCCACAATCGACCAAATGTCGCGACTGCCGTTTATCACGTTCGAAGGATCCGAAGCATGCGGGAAAACGACGCAGGTCCAAAGACTCGCGGCGAGACTGGACCGGTTACATGTTCCACATCTGATAACTCGCGAACCGGGCGGCACGGCGATCGGAGAAACCATTCGTGAGCTTCTGCAATTTGCGCCACATAACTCTAACATGGCGGCGGAGACCGAGTTGCTTCTATTTGAGGCAAGTCGGAGCCAGCTCGTCCGCGAAGTAATCAAGCCGGCGCTCGAGCGTGAACTCTGCGTGATTGCGGACCGCTTCTTCGATTCCACGACCGTTTATCAGGGCGCGGCACGGAAGTTAGATGGCGAGATGATCGAGCGTTTCAATGCCTTTGCTGTCGGCGATTGTATTCCCGACATCACAATCGTGCTCGATGTCGACGCTCCGGTGGCAGAGTTGCGGATGCGTGACGAGCGGCGCAAAGCTGATCGGATGGAACAACAGCCGTCCGAATTTTATGAGCGAGTTCGCAAAGGATATCGTGATCTGGCTGCGCGTGACTCAAAACGTATTGTCCTGATCGACGGCGCGCGGGCGCCGGACGACGTCGAAGAGAAAATTTGGCTAACGCTTTGCCTGCGTTTTTCCACGCTAAGCAAAACATCGAACACTTGAAATGGCGTTTTCCCGTACCTGCAGCGTTCGGACATCTGAAACGCGCTCACGAACAGAATCGCCTTGCGCACGCTTATTTGATTACCGGACCATCGGGCAGCGGCAAGGGAGTGCTGGCGGCCGAACTGGCCAGCCTCGTGAATGGAACACCGGCCAAAGATGTTTTCTCAGCCCGGGCCCGCGAAATTTTCGTTGCCCGACCCGAATCAAAATCGCGGCGTATCGTGACCGCGCAGATTCGGGCGCTGGAACATTCGCTCCAGATGCGAGCAGCAAACGGCCGGCGCAAAGTAGCGATCATTCGCGATGCCGACCGACTTCAAAATGAGGCGGCAAACGCGTTTCTCAAGACGCTGGAGGAACCGCCAAAGGATTCTCTCCTCCTTCTGCTGAGCACTCTGCCCGAGGCTCTGCCGGAAACAATTCTCTCCCGGTGCATCGGCATTCCTCTCGCGTCGGACGCTAAAATTGAGGGTAAAGCGGAAGAAGAAGAGCTGGTGAAATCGCTGCAAGAAACAGCCCGCCACGCAACCTGGAGTATTCAGTTTGCCTATCGGCTTGCTCAGGAATTTCAACGTTTGCTCCGAGCCGTCCGCGATGAAGTAAAGCTAGAGACTGACGAGGCACTGAAACAGGAGCAGACCCGCTACAAGGATGCAACCGACGGCGCCTGGCTGGAAGAACGCGAGGAGTACTACAAGGCGCTAACGGAAAGCCTTTACCTGCAACGCCGCGCCGCGCTGGTAGAAACGTTGTTTGCCTGGTGGACCGACGTTCTTCGGACGAGCAATGACGTGAGACAACGCGATATTCCCGCCGCGAAACAAGAAACCGCGGCGCTTGCACGGCGCTTCGGCAGTGCAGAAGTTTTAAGACGCATTCGTTTGCTTGAAGAATTGCGGGACCATCTCGGGCGAAATGTTCACGAAGGCCTTGCAATTGAAGTGGCGTTCTTGACGATCTTTACCTCCTGATCTGGCCTGCGACGGGTTTGTTTAGAAAAAGTTTCGAACTACCTTCAGCGGACTGCAGGTTGACAAAACGCTGCGCAAACCTATCCAGTACCCTACATATGCGACATGTTTACCAACTAATTTTGCTGGCGGCTGGCGGTTTGCTGTTACTGTTTACCGGTTGCACAACAGGAAGGGTGTCTGCAAGCTCTTATCATGTGACGGCTTACCGACCGCACGATCCGTCCAAGGTCAAGGTGAAACTCTCCACGTCGACGCAAAACCTGTTTGTCATGGAAGGAGACCGGGTACTGATGGCTGTTGAGGCTAACGTGGGCAAGCCTGGTAGTCCAACCCCGCATGGCCACTTCACGATTTACAACAAACAAAAAGAGCGCCGCCGACAGAGCGAGCCGGATCGAGGTTACCCGATGGCCTACTGGTGCGAATTCGCGCCGGCCTATGGATTTCACGAAGGATTTGTCTGGGCCGTGCCGCATACACATGGTTGCGTTCGTCTTCATCGCGAAGCTGCTGCTCGACTCTTTGCCTTGACTCATATCGGCACCCCGGTGGAGATCGAAACCTCGCTTCCTGAAGATGCGAAATATGGCAACATGGTTGTCCGGCTCGATCAAAGCCGCGACCCGGATCCGCCGCGCTCGCAAATGATGTCCTCCAGCTGGTTTCAGGACCCTCCCGGTCCGCTGCTGGTCGATCAGTGATCTTCTGTAGATAAGAAGATTTCGGCCGGTGGCCGGCAATTGGAAAACGGCCGGTTAGGGTTACGTTAACCAAAGCCATGAGCACGAACCTGATTTCCAGCGGCACAACTGCCCGCCAGAAAGTGAACCTGCGCACGCCAGATGTGATGGCGGCCGTGCAGCAACAGGTCGAGTCCCATTACCGCAGCGATATTATTGAAAAAATCCGGCGTGCCGGCGGAATCATTTCCGCCGGCGACACAACGGTGCGTTTGGCAAAGCAGTTTGGCTTCTGTTATGGCGTCGAGCGCGCAATCGATCTCGCGTATGCCGCGCGTAAGGTTTTCAAGGATCGCCGGCTATTCATCGTCGGAGAAATTATTCATAACCCCGAGGTCAATCATCAGATCGCCTCGTTAGGCATCAAGAATCTCACCGGCAAGAACAAGCAGGCCGACGTTTCCGAGCTCGGCCCCGACGACGTGGTGATCGTGCCGGCATTTGGGACAGAGTTGTCGATCCAGCAGCAGATCAAGGATCGCGGCTGTCAGATTGTTGATACGACCTGCGGGGATGTCATGAGTGTTTGGAAGCGGGTACGCAAATACGCCAGTGAAGCGGCGACGTCGATCATTCACGGCAAGGCGGAGCACGAAGAGACCAAAGCCACCAGTTCCCGCGCGCTGGGCGATGGAACCGGGCATTACGTGGTAGTCCTGACGCTTGCGGATACTGATTACGTTTGCAATTACATCCGGCGGGGTGGCGACAAGCAGGCGTTCTTGGAAAGATTTGAGGGTGCGCATTCGCCCGGGTTTGATCCCGACGTTCATTTGCAAACAGTAGGCGTGGCGAATCAAACGACGATGTTGCGCGGCGAGACCGAAGAGGTACAGCGCCGAATTCGACAGGCAATCATTGACCGTGACGGTCCCGAGCTTGCCGAGAAAAACTTTCGCTTCTTCGATACGATCTGTGGTGCCACCCAGGAGCGGCAGGATGCGTTACGCGAACTGCTGAACGTTTCAATGGACCTTCTGCTGGTCGTTGGCGGTTATAACAGCTCGAATACGTCGCATCTTGCCGAGATGGGCGAAGAGAAGTTGCCCACGTATTTCGTCCTCAACGCTTCACGGCTTGCCTCGACAACCGAAATAAAGCACTACAATTTGCACGAGAAACGCGAGGTCGTTTCGCACTTTTGGTTGCCTAACGGGCCAGCTGTTATTGGGATTACTGCAGGAGCGTCTTGCCCGAATAACTTAATCGAAGAAACGCTGATTCGACTCTTTGAATTGCGCGGCATCTCGCGCGGCGATCTTGAGCAGGCGGCTTGAACGCAAAGTTCCGGTAGCATGCCGCGCCCTTAGCGCAGAGAAGCAATCCCGCAGCCGGCTGCCACAGCGGACGCTATAACGGCTGGATTACCCACGCATTTCGTTGTAGCGAAACGAAATAGAGTTGTATGGCGCGCGCGATCTGGAAAGGCAGCATCAGCTTCGGACTGGTCAATATACCGATCGCGCTCTACACAGCTACTCGACGGGAGGAACTCAAATTTCGTCTGCTCCGGAAGAATGATCTCAGTCCTGTTAACTACAAACGTGTCGCCGAAAAGGACGGCAAGGAAGTGCCCTGGAACCAGATCGTAAAGGGCTACGAATATGAGAAGGGGAGATACGTCGTGCTTAAGGAAGAAGATTTCCAGCGTGTGGATCTCGAGGCTACTCAGACCGTGGACATCCAGGATTTCGTCGATCAGGAAGAGATCGACCCGATGTTTTTTTACAAGCCGTACTATCTGGAGCCGCAGAAAGGCGGCGACAAAGCTTACGCGCTTTTGCGGGACGCGTTGAAGGAGACGAACAAGGTCGGCATCGCCAAGGTGATCATCAAAACGCGTCAATATCTTGGGGGAGTTAAAGCGGCGGACAGCGCGCTGGTTCTTGAATTGATGCACTTCGCGGATGAGTTGGCCGACCCGAACAAACTCCATCTTCCTAGGAAAGTGGAAGTCGGGAAACGGGAAATGAACATGGCAAGATCACTCATCGATTCGATGATTTCGAAATGGGAACCCGAGAAGTACAAGGACGATTATCGCGAAGCGCTCATGGAAGTGATCGAGGAAAAAGTCGAAGCCGGTGGTAAGGAAATCGAAGAGAAGCCGCGGAAAGCTTCTAAGCCGACCAAGGTCATCGATCTGGTTTCCGTTTTGCAAAAGAGCCTGCAACAAACTGGCGCAAAGCAAAAAACTAAAGGCAAATCGCGCGCCAAAAAAGCGCACCCGGCCAAGAGAGCGGCGTGAGGTGGATCGTCTTCTCCGAAGACGATGTTCAAAAATGAGTGCGACTATGCCGCTGCAAATTGGCAACGCGTTCTACCTTCGGCGCGCCTACAAGCTTGACACGCCCGCGCGACATCGTTCAGCCTGAACGGCCATGAACTCTCTCAATCGCTTTTCGGATCCGTTTTATTGCATCATGCGTTTCGTCGTCGGACTCATGTTTGCCTGTCATGGGCTGGATAAGATATTCGGGACCTTTACCCCGAAAGCCGAAGCGCTTCCGACCTTGATGGTGATGGGCGGCTGGGTGGAAATCGTTTGCGGATTTCTCGTTGCGTTTGGTCTGCTAACGCGACTCGCCGCGTTCGTCGCCTCCGGTGAAATGGCGGTGGCGTTTTTCATGATGCATGCGCCGAAGGGTCTGATTCCTTACGTGAACAAAGGCGAGCTGGCAGTGGTTTACTGTGTCGTGTTTTTCTACATCTTTCTGTGTGGTTCAGGTAGTTGGAGCATCGACGCGCTGATCGGCAAACCAAAAGCCACGCCTGCGACTGTAGCCGCTAGCTAGATCTGTCATTGCGACCGGAGTTTAGAAATTTTAGTTATGAACCGATTCGTCTTAATCCTGGCTTTCGCCTTCGTCGCGCAATCGCTACAGGCGCAGGAATACAAAGACTTTGGCAAGGACCGCCTAAACAGTTCGCCGCGCCACGGCGAATGGGTGGGTATCAAATCAGGCGACCACACGATTAAAACCTTTGTCGTTTATCCCGAGCGCAAAGACAAAGCGCCAGCCGTCCTGGTCATTCAGGAAATTTTTGGGCTAACTGATTGGCTGCGGAGCATGTGCGATGAGCTGGCCGAAAATGGCGTCATCGCGATTGCGCCCGATTTTCTCAATGGTCAAAAGTTTGAAGATGCCGATGGAGCGAGCAAAGCGACCTCGGCAGTGACGCAAGATCAAGTCAAAGCGGTTCTCGATGCGACCGCCGATTACGCGCTCAAAATTCCGGCATGCAACGGCACGCTCGCTGTCTGTGGATTTTGTCGGGGTGGGGGATGGGCGTTCACGTACGCAAATGAAAATCCAAAGCTGAAAGCGACGTACTCCTTTTACGGCGCGCCGCCAGAGTCGCCGGAGCAAGTCGCGAATATTTCATGTCCGGTCTACGGTTTCTACGGCGAGAATGATGAGCGGATAAACGCCAGTATTCCCAAAGCAGAAGAATTAATGAAAGCCGCCGGAAAAAAATACGAGCCGGTGATTTACAAAGGCGCCGGTCACGGATTCATGCGCTCCGGCGAACCGAACAATCCCGCTGTTCGCGAGGCCGACCGTAAGGCGCGCGACGAAGCCTGGGCGCGCTGGAAGACGCTGCTTAAACAATTGTGATGCATCGTAGGGGCAGGGCGCTGCGTTGCATCGCTGCTAACCAACCGGTCGAGGCACAACGGCCTTTATCGCGTAGCGGTCGCTCGAATCGGGTGATTATGCGATGACATAGTTATACTGCGTTTCCAAGGTACGACGGATATTGACGTGAACAAGAAGAATGACCTCATTCTTGCTAGATACGGGCTCTAACAACTGCTCGGTGCTAACCGCCAAGCGTGTTATCAGATTGTCGTCCTCGAGAAGGTAATGAAACGGCGATTCTAGGACATCAACGACTTCCGGACGGACCTGATTCGCGTCAGGAACTTTGAGTGCGTCAAGGAGAATCTTAATCCGATTGTTGATGTCGCCGCCCTGTGTCACGAGATGTCCTGCGCGTTCCGGTCGGAGAAACGTAACATCAACCTCGGCAACACCGAACAGTTTCTGAAACACCAACGGCAGAAATGGATGGCCAGCCACGACTTTGGTGATGGAAGGAAATTCCAAAGACTTACTGACGACTCTCGCCTCCCACTCTTGTGTTCCCGGCAAGGCGTCTGCACCGGGGGTCTGAAGGATTGGGATTCGACGCATCAAGATAATAACACCTCAATGGATGGGTATTCCAAAGTATCGTTAATTGTCTGTGGAAATGCTCTCGAATACGGTGTTTTTCCTTGGGATCAGCATTGGCGAACAGTGGGCCCCGGTAATGCAGAACAATATTCATTCTAACCCTACTCCAGTGCCCACCTAGCCATAGTGAAGTCCTACCTCATTTTGCCGCAGTTAACTCGTCCACGAGCGGTTGCGCACCGTAAACTTTGCGCAACGCTTCGATGATGGCGGCCGAATTGACTGACACAGCACGGGCCTGCGTGTCGGTGTAAACGCAGTCGAGCACCAGCGATTGAATGTTGCCGTCGAAGCTGATCCCGACGAATTCGTTTGCTTTGTTCACGACCGGGCTGCCGTTGTTGCCGCCGATAATATCGGCTTCGGAAACAAAATTGAATTTAGTCGCCAGATTAAGATTCGCTTTCGAGTCAACTCAGCGCTTTGGGATGGTGTGTGATCACGAGCCCATTTGCTGAAACGAATGAACCACTCCCGCCGGAGTTGAATCGGAGACTGGCCTCTTGCAGATGCTCGAGCCGCTGCGGCGTGGGTTCGAATTGGTTTCTTCTGTGAGCTCCTTCAGGGGTGGCGCGTTAAACAGCCACATCCCTTCATCGGCAAGTGCAGAGGTACTCATTCCGACAAAAGAGCAAAGCTGAACAGCGAAACTGCAGGCGAAACGAGGGTTGATGTGCGAATCATAAGGGCAGGATTAAACGCGGACAACTGCGGCATCTCACCCAGACATTTATAGAAAAGGCGACCGCTTCCCCTACAGCCTTCGCCATGTACATTTCCCCGATGTTTCGATCCAAGCGTCGCAAGATTGAGCGGCTCGATTTCATTCTTGCCGGCGCGCAAAAGTCCGGGACAACCGCGCTGCATTACTTTTTGAGCAGACGTCCGGACATTAAGATGGGCGACCAGCAGGAGATCCACTTCTTTGATAACGATGCGCTGTTCGTTGCCGAGCCCGATTACCACCAACTACATAAGCATTATCCGTTGCTTGCTCCTTCAATGATCGCCGGGGATTGCACGCCTAGTTACATATATCACGCGACGGCGACTGAGCGGATTTTTGAATACAATCCAAAGATTAAGTTTCTGGTGCTTCTGCGAAATCCGGTCGAGCGGGCCTTTGCGCATTGGAACATGCAACGATTCAGAAATCGCGAGCCGCTGGATTTTTTCGACGCCGTCCGTGAAGAACAAACCCGCATCGCCGGCGCACCGGCGACCGAAGCGCGCCGTTTTGCCTATGTCGAGCGGGGATTTTATGGACGACAACTCGAGCGCGTCTTCAAATTTTTCCCGCGCGAGCAAGTGAAGGTCGTAAAATTCGAAGATTTCAAGGCGAACCAGCGTGAAACGGTGGCGTCGGTCTTGTCATTCCTCGGCCGCAAACCTCTGCGTTCGATCCGCAACAAAGACAGAAACATCGTGCCGTACGAGCGCGCCATGAACTGGGAGGAGCGCGTTTTTCTTTACAATCTTTTCGCCCACGACATCGCCACAGTTGAGCAACTGCTGGGCTGGAATTGTTCAGATTGGAAACTGTAAATTGGCACGCTCCGCTGTTAGACGTTGCAGCGCGGCGTTCTTACCTGATCTGTTTGAATTGCGGGCGTCGATTTGGATTGGCAGAAAGCAGCGCCTTCCAACGCACGATCCGCGCGCCTTGCGATTCAAAAAAAGCGCGTAGTTCCGGAATAAAGAATGAAGAGCCGTCCTCTCGCCGATTGAATTCCAAAAGGAGCCGTCCATCAGGCTTTAGAAATCGGCTCCGCACATCGTCGATAAAAAATTTCCAGTCAGCCTCGGTCCATTCCAGCCATTCACCGTTTTCGCCTCGCGCGATTCGGTGAAAACAAACGCGATGCGCCGTGACGAGGTCGAACGTTTTGCCGAGATCGGGCAAAGGCGTTTGCGCCTTGATTCGCGCTACGACGCGGTTAACACCGAAAAGTTTGGTCGTGCCTCGAAAGAAAGGCTCGTCATCGGGATCGAGTCCGAGACCTTCGTGTCCGAACAGCCGGCAGAGATAGAGAAAATAACCCGGGCCGCAGCCAAGATCCAGAATCTGGAGTGGAGGCGACCTGTCGAGCCATAGGTCCTGCACCCGTTTTACGTTCACACCAATCCAATAGTCAGCGTCCTCATAAGCGTTGATCTTTCGCGCGTTCGGACGATACGGAAAATGCTCGCGCAGCCTTGCCAACTCCGGCCGATCAATCGTCGCCAGAATCCGATGAGAGCTTACGGGGTGCGTCCATCGGCAGGCGTGCTCCCAGAGGCTTTCCACCGCATCCCGGGTAAAGACCTTTTGCACTTTTTGGGAAAGTCGCACTGCAAAATGATGCAACGAAGCGCGTGATACTCAAGAAATGACAGCTTCGTCCGCCGGTCGAACTGCAGGTACTGGCCGGCGCGATCACCGGTCGATATCTAGCCGGATCAGGCCCGTGGAGCCTCCGTGCGTCATAAGTCCGCCTGCCCAACCATTGCCTGGATAAAAGAATTGCTCGTAGCGCCAAAGCATTTCCAATTCCGCGCCTGACGATTTCGTCCAGTGAAGCTTATAGTAGATGTGCCGTTTCCACGACGGCGATCGCCCGGTCATGAAATTGAAATCGAATGGTGTCGGCCAACTGAGAACGCTATGTCGCGTCGCAAGAATGGTCTTATCGCCAGCGGGAGGCATCGCAGCGAGATGATCGCCCGTATCTTTTGCGGCGGATGTCAGCTGGCCAAAAGCAAAGACCTTGCCGCTGTTCGCCAATGCGAGCTGATTGTCCTTCGTTGAGCCAACACTCAGCGACATATTTTTGGGCACCGTATTCAGACTTAAACTGAGTTTGTTCACAATGAGAATGCCGCCCGTGCCATTGCCTTCGTAAGCGAGCGAGTGAATCGGCGAAGATCCAGTTTCGATCGTCCAGTAACAATCGAGGAACGATGAGATCTCGCGTCCCCGAAAAATCCAGAGCGCGGACAACGAGGCGGCGAAGAATATAAGAACCGCAAGCCCGATGAAGATTCGCCGCATAGATCTCCGAATTTATCCAGCGTGTTCTTCAGCCGCTGCGATGCGCCACATTATTCCACGGCGCTTCGACGGCGAGCTCGGGGTCTGACAGTATTTCGTGGGCAAGGGCGTTCATTCTGCGAATTGCCTGCCGAAGCCGTCGCGTGGTGAACCAGTCTGGCCCGCGAATCTCGAAATCGTTAGGCGTGAACTCCTCCGCCACATCCCCGGCAAAAATCTCGCCCCACGGTCGGCCCCAAACGGATTGCGCGAACGCATCATTATCGGAACGCAGTTCTCTTTCGATGTGTCGCGCTACCGAAGTACTCAGGCCGCAGTATCTGGCATCCGCCCAATCTTTTTCTTCGAGATATGCAGCGAGTTTCTTCTTCCATCGCTCAGCTTGCAGCCACTTTAGCGGCTTACCAGCCGGAGCAACCGAGCGTAATACCTCGCGCGACACGCCTACGGTGAAGGGCCCCACCGTTTCATTACGTCGTATCTCGGCACCTTGGAATTTTGATGAATCAATGCCGATGGCCAGTAGAAACTCGGGAACAACACCACCCACGAGAGTTTCTTTATTGAATGGCCGGGGAATCAGTTCCGCATCAAAAGCATCAGCTAACCCGATTAATTGGAAGTACCTGAAGATTGGGTGGTGTATCTCTGCCTGAACAAAATCCTCGAATGGTTCGGACCGGCTGAAGCTCTTGACCACTTGTGCATAACGCGAGTTAATCGATTGCGATTGGTTGCGCGGGAAGACGACGAGCTTCGGTTCGAGGTTAAGCTCTCTAAGTCCGTTGAAGAATGACTTGGCATATTCCGAGTTTCTCAAGAGCCCATCTAATGCTTCCGACGAAATAACTACTGCTTTGCACGACATCTGTTTGATCATCTGGGCGAAGTTAGCAGTCACGCGTTGTTGATGGTTTCGTATCTCTTGTCCGCAAAGTCTTCGGGCAATTGCGTGATGCCCGCCGTGAATATTCCCGCTTTCCGGCACGAAGTAGCCATGCTTTAGCAACTCCGCTCGGTGTTCTTTCAAGAACGACTGGATAGCTTTCGTGCCAGTTTTGTGTGGTCCGATGTGGACGTAGCAGACGCGCTTTGTCATTTGTTATACTTTGAAAGTGTCGTCGCCGAATGGACCTCACATTTGCTGACCGGGCCGCGCAAAGCAAGCGTGCCGTAAATGGCGGTTTGTGGTTAGGGCCTCCTAGACCAATTCGTCCAGCTCAGATGATCAGCACAAGTGTTGATCACACGTGGAATTTCGTTTATGCGGAACAGTGTAGATGAGCCGCGCGCCACAGCACATTGACAAGCCAGAACCACGCGGGCAAGCGGTAGCCGCATTTCTTGCCATCGGCGCGATTTACGTGGCGCTGCCGCGCAATGTCGTTGTCGGCCCGATTTGGTTGCTGCCGACTGTGATTATCGTTTTGCTCGTGCCAACGGTGGCGAGCCACCGCATGGGAAAGCTTTCACTCAATCGCATCCTCGGGTTCGTCATTAGTGGAATCACAACCATGGCGCTGATCGGCTCAGTAATCTTACTCGTGCGCCTGTTGCCTACGCACCGCGAATCTCCATTGCAGTTGCTGCGGTCCGGTGGTCTGCTTTGGCTGACCAATGTGATCGTTTTCGCCCTCTGGTACTGGCGACTGGACGGTGGCGGACCAACCCTGCGGCAGAAGCTAAAAAAATTCGGCAGCACCAGTTTCCTTTTCCCACAAATGCAAATTCCGCACGACGAGCGCGAGGAATTTGCGTGTGGGCACTGGCGACCGCGTTTTGTCGATTATCTTTTCGTTTCGTTTACGCAGAGTTCGACCTTCGGGCCGACTGACGCGCCGCTGCTCGCGCGCTGGGTGAAAGTCTTGGCGATGATCCAGATTTTCATTTCGCTGAGCATCGTGGTCTTGTTGATCTCGGGTGCCGTCGGTGCATTGTGACCTGTAACCACGGCGCTGTGCGCCGTGCACTCTGATTGCGACGACTTTACGTGACCGCTCGCGGGGCGGTTGGCTACAGCCAAATTGTCCGCGGCAGCCATTAACTACTTGCCGACTAAAATCAAAATGCCCGTCACCACCGCCAAAACTCCCATCACGATTGCGCCGATGCCAACGTGAAAGAGGAAGTGATTCCAACAAGAATCAGGTAAATAGCGAGCAGCAGCATTCCGATGTTTTTTGTCATGCGTGTTCTCTGAGGCAAACCGGTTGCCCTTGCACGCTTAAACTGCACGCTTTTAGAAATGTCGAAACGCAGCGCCCCGCGGGCTGTTCGCGATGCCCTCGCCGCGAACCCTCAAAAAGCCACGCCCTCTCGCTCCAAGCTTCGCGAGCTATTGCCGGAGCCTTTGGTTAGCTTCCCGCTAATAGCTTCAGGATAATCTTCCCATCACTTGGGACGGAGACACCAGCATAGACTGAAGAAATAGGAATAAGATTGCGCAAAATAGCTGCTCCCTGCGACAGAAGAATTAAGGCCAAACCCAAACGAAGAAACGTGTAATTCCACAGTGAAATACAACTGAGAATCACGATCACGTCGATGACAAGGCCACCAATCGTGATGAGGAACATTTTGAAGCGATCTCTAGGAAGTGTCGCGAAAAGTGTTGCTCTGCCGAAGGGGATCGGCCACCACTCGATTGACCAACCGAAACATCGAAAACCGAAGAGCGATTATTTTCGTCGGGATAGCCGATGATCAATGGATTGGCGTGATGCTCACGAGCTTTGCGACTGTAGCTTGACCGAGTTCATCGACAAAAATGGCGATGAAGGGCGATACGAGAAGGCCAATGATTACTGCGAAGACTGCTACGGCGGGGATAAGAAGCAAATCGTCACGCACGAAATCAGCCAGGATTTGAAATTTAGTGGCGACTCTTTCACTCCGCTTTCGAGGGCACCAGAATAGCCTCGCTCATACCATGCAGAAATTTTTTGTCCGCCGGAACGATTGTGGCCAGCGCGCCGCGCAATTTCACGCGATCACTTTCAACGAAATAATAGGGGCAAAGCCGGACACGGCCTTTCATTGCTGTCAGCTCGCCGGAACTCAGATCCCAATAGTGGTGCTCAAACAGAGCGCCTTTATGAAATTTCTGCAGGATTGTAGGACTCGACTCAAATGTCGCCAGAGCATGGTCAATCCGTTTTTCCCATTCGGCGTGCGGCAGATCGCTTCCAAGCGCGATGCCGCGGCTGCCCCAGCCAAGCGGTGAAAAGCCGCTCACTTTCAAAAGAAGATCGCGATCTTTCTGGCTGAACTTCGCAGCCTCGCGCCAGTTATGGATCTCAAGCCGGGGAATGACCCCGTGTTGGGGAAGGGGAGTTGGATCAAGGAGCCAGGAGTAGGGAATTATTTCCTGTAACTTAATGAAATATTTTTCGCCAAGTTCGCGTCGCCAGAATTCGCGCAGCGGCTGAAGCCAGAATAGTGCGAACCACATTTTCTCCTCGAGATAAGGTTTGATCGGCGGCGTAATAGTGATTCGGCCTTCCGCATTCGCGCGCATCGTGTTCTCGATTCCCGGAATGTTCGGTAAGTCGAACAGTTCAAAAAACCGATATACAGCGCGTCCATCCTGTGGCTCATAGTTTTCTGCGGACACTATTCGCCACCTGCAGCCGGGATCGGTGATCCCGGCCGACGCGATTTTGCGAACAGAGCCGTCGTTATCGACTCCGGCTGCAGCACGTTGATTCAATCGCGCTGCGACCCATTCCATCTCGGGCCGGTACGTCGCCGACTCCTGCGAAATCGCAATGTCGCCGCCGTTCGGGAGCACACTCTGAAATCCCTGCAGCATTCCGTCTACACCGCCGGTGATCTCATTATCAAATGTTGAATACGTCTCATTGAGCCAACCGGTTAGTCCGATCCCGCCGGGTACCGAATCGATCTCAGCGATGATGTATCCCTCCTCAGTGAGGATGAGATCCGGCCGAATTACGCGCGGCAACTCATCGCGGATTTCCTTGCGCCGCGAAAACTCAATCAGCTCTTTCGGTTTACCGGCATCGAGGTATTGCGCGACCCATTCGGGCTGCTTGCCCTTAATACTGAGCTGATAGAGCTGGTTGCAGGCGCGCTGAAAAACAAACAGGCGATGCCCGAGTTGCTCGAGATCGCCCAGAAATTTCCTCTCGATCGGAAATGCGTCGGGCGAGAGCAGCCATTCTTTTTCGGCAAAGAGGCCTTCTTTTGGAAAAGCGGCACGAATAGCCGCAAGCCTCTTATCCTGACTCTCCACTTGCATGATGATGAGAACGTCCAACGCTCAATGCCGAACGTCCAATGCCGAATACAGAGGTGCGAACTCGATATCGGGTGTTGGGCATTGAGCCTTTTGCGCCGCGCGTTTTCTGCCTCACCTTCCGGAGGCGATACGCTTTAACGCGAGCCTCACCAGTTCTTCCGCTAATTTCGCTTCGCCTTTCTGCTGCAAATCGTGCACGGCCTTGTGCGCATCAGCTTGTTTGTAGCCGAGCGCGATCAAAGCGAGCACTGCTTCGTTCGCCTGTTCCTGTTCGGGCGTAGGCGCGTGCGCGGCGCTGGCGGCCTCCCATGCCGCGGCTACGCCAACCTTGTCCTTTAATTCGAGGACAATTCGCTCGGCCGTTTTTTCCCCAGCCCACTGATTTTCGAAATCGACCCGACATCAGAACTTACCACCGCCGCTTTGAAATTGTTTACGCTCATCCCGCTCAACACTGCCAACGCCAGCTTCGGTCCGATCCCGCTGACATTGTTGACCAGCAACCGGAAAAGATCTCGCTCAGCCAGTGTCATGAATCCGTAAAGCACATGTGCGTCTTCGCGGACGACCAGATGCGTAAGGATGCGGATGGGTTGTCCGACAGCCGGCAGTTTATCGTAGCTCGACAACGGAATGAACACTTCGTAGCCGACGCCGCCGACATCGACAATCGCCTGCGTGGGCAGGGCGGCCACTAATTTGCCGTCGAGGAATGTGATCATGACGAGCGTTACATCGTTACAACGTTAAATTGTTGAATCGTCAAACGAAGTTATTCCGGTTTCAGCGCGAGCGTGAGATCCACGCGTTTGCCTTTCGCGATGTTAAATCCGCTGGTGGTGAAAAATTCCCAGCCTTGCAGTGGGTTTGCGAACGTTGCTGCGGCGACCGGGGTCGGCAACACGAGAAATCGCGGGCCCGGCACGCTCATGAACTCTGTAGCACGACGTTTGTTCAAGGGGGTAAGAAAGCCGTTCACGCGCGAGCGAAAATACCAGACCAGACTTGGCTCTTCGAATTCGACCGAAGCGAATTGCATGGCCGGGTGCAGAGAAGCGCGCGACAGCTGAAAGAGTTGATAGGCGGGAAAAAACCGTGCCACGATCGGCGGCACAATCAGTGCAACTGCGATCAAAAGGCACCCAGTGCTGACGGCGATGCTTTCGAACAAAGACCGGCGGCTGGCAGCCACCGTTTCCGGCCAGTGGCGGGCAAGCAGAAGCGCCAGCAGACTAAACGCTGGCAGGATGTAATGCGGTAGCTTTGTCTTAATCAGCGAGAAGATGATGAAGATGATCGCGGTGCCGGATAAGAGATAATTATCAATGTTATCGCGATCGCGCCATAGCCGTTTCATGAGTGAAGGCAATTTTATCGACCACGGAAAGAAACTGCCAAAGACAGTCACAAAATAAAACGGCAGTAGCAGCAGGTACATCCAGAGGGAACTCCCTCCGTGACCTTCCATCGTTGCAAACGACCGACCAACGACGTGACGGCCGATTCCGATTGTGAAAAACTCGCCGTGCGTTCGAATCAATGCTGGAATTCCCCATATCGCGACGATCGCCAGCATGAGCAGAATGCCTCGAACGAATTTGAATCGACGGCCCAGTTGCAGATTCGGCGCATAGAAAATTGTTGAACCAACCGTCAGCAAAGGCACCCATGCGATCGGACCTTTGGCCAGAAAGCCCAGTGCTAGCGAGATGTAAAAGAAGCACCACCAGTAAGAAAGGGGATGTCTAACTTTCCGCTCGCGAAGGTCTCCGGAGTTTGATTTTGGATGGGAGGCATTAGTCAGTCCATCGCGAAGGAGCTCCAGCCCGCTCCAGTGTGCAGTGCTAACAAACAGCACCAGCCACATGTCGGCCACTGCGGCTTTCGCATGGATAAAGGTCTGCAAGCAAAGGGTGAAAATGATCGCCGCTCGCCATCCGACGCGTTTGCCGCCGATCCGCGATCCGCGGATCAGGATTGATACCGCAACGAGCGCCGCCGCCACTGCAGAGGGGAAACGCGCCGCAAAATCGTTTTCACCAAAGATGTGATAGCACGCAACCTGCGCCCAGTAGGTGAGCGGAGGCTTGTCCAGGCGAAGGTGATTATTGAAGTAGGGAACGACGTAATCGCCGCGCTCGATCATTTCCCGCGACGCTTCCGCAAATCGCGGCTCATCGCGATCGATCAACGGCAGGATCCATGTCCCGAGAATGTGAAACAGAACGCAGGCGAAAAATAAGATCGCATACTTTGTAGTGGTCGAGTTTATCCTGCTCATGCTCCTACACGTGCTCATGCTCGGTTCTGGTCGATCAGGAGCAAGAGCATGAGAAAGAGTAAGAGTTGCAACCGTTGACGGGAACACATTTGTGAAGCACTCCGCCCTTTTGTATTGGCTGATCGGTGTTGTGATCGCGGCGGCTGCCGTGGGCGCAGCGTTCTATTTTGATGTAACCGTTTGGACTTTCCTCAGGCAGCATCAAAACCGCGACGTGTACCGTTTCATGCGAAACGTGAGCCGGTTTGGCGACTGGCCATCGCATGTCGTCCTCGGTCTATTGCTATTGGGAACCGCCTGGATTCGCGGGAGCAGAAAATGGTCACGCGTTTTTCTCGCAATGCTTCTGGCGATGGCGCTGGCAGGTCTTGCCGGGCAAGTAATCAAGCACAGCATTCCGCGGGCGCGCCCGTCAGTGCACACCGAGATACGCTGGGGCGGGCCGCGCTTCAGCAGCAAATATCACTCGTTTCCATCCGGACACGTCGGCGCTTCGACCGCCTTCTTTGGCGTTTTATTGTTCGCCCGCCGACGGATCGGTCTCGCCTGCTTTGCGATTCCAATCTTGATCGGGTTCTCACGGATGTATATCGGTGCTCACTATCTCTCAGACGTGGTCTGCGCGGCAATCGTAGGGATTATTTGCGCGCTGATCGTTGGACGTTTGCTACTAAAGGAACATCAAACACCAAACATCGAACATCGAACATAGCTGTGGCGGAGGGGTGAGATTCGAACTCACGATTCGATTCCAATTCAGTCATTTACGACGTACAGCTCCGATTGACAGCGGTTTCGCATAATTGCTGCGCATAAACGACGAGCCAGCTTCCGGTGATTTCACCGGGAGCAAAGTGAGAGCGCAGCGAAAGAACACACGCGGGAAAAATCGGTCGAACGAACTTGCGGCCAGCGTCCCACACTTCTGAACGCGGAGCGACGGCAATGCGCGCGCGTAGAGAGGTGAGGTTTGTATACGTGCTTAGCTTATTCTCGTAACTTAGGCACAAAGCTCTAATGTGAGATCAACAGACATGGAACCGCTAGTTGGCTTTACGGAAACTAACTTTAGAAAAATTCTGACTGGCTGGCCACTAGCAGTAAGCCTCGATGACGGCGACTTCGGAAGAGTGCGAGAGTTATGCAACGGCCTTCGCTGGGCAGATTACCTCTGGCTGGGTTTAAAAAAGCAAATCCCAAGATACGAACCGAGAAAAACGACTTTGTTCGCAGCAAAGATTTACAATCCGAAAAAGAACGATTCCTCGATAGAAACCTCGGTGAAAAGAAATGATCCTCAACCAATAGTGAAAATTACCGACTTGATGCCGAAGGGAGAAGTTGAGGCAGTCGTTGAACTAAAAGCGATTCGCGCCGCGCTGGAAACCAAGCTTGAAGCAGCTGTAAAACACAAGGGGACGTGGTCCCATAGCGCGACTAAGATCCTTGCCAAGCACTTCCAAAAAAAATTAAGGGAAGCAAACAAGCAGATTGGCAGCACGAAGGAAGTGTTGCACTGCGGCGATCTACCCGGTGTATGCATCCTCATCGACGAAGAGCCCCTGAACTTCGACCATATATTCATCCACGCTTATCTTAGTCAGACGGTGACGCCATTGTCACATCTGTCGCTAGTCATATACCTACCAGCCAAAACAGATGCGGCAAAGAACATACTGCCCGCTCTCCTTTATCGGGAGCCATTGCATGACAAGGTCGGCAACGTCATTCAAACATTTAACGCCATGTGGTCAGACATTCGACCTCAAACCGACGGTAGTATTGCGTACACATTTCCCGAACTTGACCTTCTCGGACGAATTCGCGCCGAACCGGCCATCTTCGATGCATTGCGGGCGGATTGGAGAAAGGCAGTATCAGAACACAAACTCAGATTTAGCTATGTGGCCCGCGCTAGGTACGTCTCTGGTTTTCCGGCAGCACTACCGTTACCCGTCGTAGAAGGCGGCAGGAACGCGGTGATTCTTCGATCAATTGGCAGTCTAGCGCGACTCGTGATTCGCAAATGTCCTCAATGGCATACGCGCTACGGACGCCCGAGAATCCCTCCCGACAACAATACGAGCCAATGACAAAACCACGACCCGGAAATGGGTTCGCAGCGGGCAACCGGCGCAACAGGCGGAGCGGATTCGCAAGCGTGATGCTGCCGCCAGAGCGTACGAAACAGCTCGATCAAAATCCGACGGAGCCTACGAAGAAACGCGCCCGCCGTTGAGAACCGGCTTCCGGTGAAATCACCGTAAGGTTGGCGGGATCAAAGGCCACCGCGCACTGCTTGAACGCACACCAACGCGGACAAACGAATATGGCGTCTATATGCCAGACTGTTATGCGAATGACATTTCGTGGTCGTTCTGCCTAGTAAGCGGAGGGGGTGAGATTCGAACTCACGAGGCCTTTCGGCCTTCCGGTTTTCAAGACCGGCGCGATCAACCGCTCTGCCACCCCTCCAAGGCTCAGGTGAATTACGGGGACTCTGCCATTGCTGGGAACTTCAGCAACCAAGCCTGCGAAACCTTGTGCGATGTTATCAAACAAATGCGCTGATAGAACCCGTTTCGTTGTTCGGCGCGCGCTCGGAGAAAGTTCGTTCAGTCCGGAAAGAACGATATTCTGCTGGACAGGAAATATGTTCATGTGAACCTATCACATGGGGGCGAAAGACAAATTCCGGGCCGTTGTCAAAGAGACGCCTCAAAGCTTTACCCCGATCCGCGGCCGGGGCGCGTCCTGGAGTCCGGCGAACAGGTTCGAGAAACTGCATATCGATCGCACAGACTCTGATGTGCTCGACATTGGGTCTGAAACTCCCGAGACACCACGAGCTCAGACGCACTATTTTCGTGACGGCACAAAATCCGTTATCACGCGCAACAACAGTCCGGACGTTGGCTTTGAGACGAGCCTCAATCCATATCGCGGCTGCGAGCACGGCTGCATTTATTGCTATGCACGCCCGGCTCACGAGTATCTCGGGTTTTCGGCCGGCCTCGATTTCGAGAGCAAAATCATGGTAAAAACCAACGCGCCCGAGTTGTTGCGCTGGGAACTGGAATCGGTGCGTTGGCAGCCGCAGACACTCGTGTTGAGTGGTGTGACCGATCCGTATCAGCCGATCGAGAGAAAATTGCAGATCACGCGCGGCTGTCTCGAAGTGCTGGCGCAGTTTCGAAACCCGGTGGCGATCATTACCAAGAACCATCTGGTCACGCGCGACATCGATGTTTTGTGCGAGCTCGCCGCATGCAACGCCGCTGCGGTCAACGTTTCAGTGACATCGCTCGACCCAGACTTGCAGCGATTGCTCGAACCGCGTACAACGTCACCTGAAGGGCGCCTCGATGCGATCAGACAACTTCGCGCGGCGAACGTTCCAGTTGGCGTGATGGTTGCACCCATAATTCCCGGACTCACCGACCACGAAGTTCCGAATATCCTCGAGGCATGTGCGAAGGCGGGCGCGCAGTTTGCCGGTTACACGATTGTTCGTCTGCCATGGGCAGTAGCGCCATTATTTGAACACTGGTTGGAGGAACACTTCCCTGATCGCAAGGAGAAAGTACTGGGGCGCATCCGGGCTCTAAGACGGAATCGGCTAAATAATTCGCAATGGCATGCGCGCATGACTGGAGAAGGATTTTTTGCGGAGCAAATCGCATCGCTTTTCAAAGTCGGTTGTCATCACGCTGGCATTGGTAAACGACCGACGCTTTCCTGCAAATCATTTCGTCGATCGGCGACTCAGTTAAGCCTCTTCGGCAAGAATCACTCCTGGTAGGAGAATTCAAGCCGTGCTGGCTCAAGACGCGCGGTTTTGGTTTACAGTTGGATTCCGACGCCGATGAGCGCACAGCTAAACGACTACGACTACGTTTTACCGCAGGAGTTGATTGCGCAGCGACCTCCAGGACGACGCGACGAATCCCGGATGATGGTCCTGCACCGCGGCGATGGAAAGATTGAACATCGACATTTTCGCGAGCTAAAGAGTTTCCTGAGGCCTGAGGATCTGCTGGTGTTAAACGATACACGTGTGCTGCCAGCGCGGCGATTTTCCGAAGACGGGACTGTTGAGTTTTTATTTCTGGAGCGCCTCGATACGAACCGGTGGAGGTGCATGATCAAACCCGGACGCAAAATGCGAGTTGGTGCGACGGCTAAGATCGATGGTGCATCTTTGCGTGTCGACGAAATAACAGCGGCCGGTGAACGGATAGTAGCCTTTGAAAGGGATATCGATGTTTATGCAGGTGGCTCCATGCCACTGCCGCCGTACATCAGGCGCCCGACCGATGAAGCGGACATGCTACGTTACCAGACGGTATTTGCTCATTCCGCCGGAGCCGTGGCAGCGCCTACGGCAGGGCTCCATTTCACCTCCGAAATTCTGAGTGAAATCCCTCATACGTTCGTGACGCTTCACGTGGGACCGGGAACGTTTCTTCCCGTGCGCTTGGAAAACATCGCCGAACATCGTATGCATGCCGAACGCTTTCATATTTCTGAAAAGGCCGCAGCCGAAATCAGTGGCGCACAGCGAGTCATGGCCGTTGGAACGACGGTTGTGCGTGCATTGGAAACAGCAGCACGGCAAACTCGACGACTGAAAACCGTCACGTTCAAAAACCCAAGGATCGAATCGCAATCGGGCGAGACTGATTTGTTCGTTTATCCGCCGTTCGAGTTTCAAATCGTCACGGCGCTACTGACGAATTTTCATTTGCCGCGCTCGACCTTGCTGATGCTGGTGAGTGCGTTTGCTGGACGCGAATTCATTCTTCGCGCCTACGAGGAAGCGATCCGCGACCAGTATCGCTTCTTCAGTTACGGCGATTGCATGCTGATTCTGTGAGAACCACAACAAATGGACACGAATTCACACGAATTAAAGATGACGAAGCCGAATGACGGATTACGAATTAATTACGAAAACCGAATGACGACTGGCTGAGTCGTAATGAATTGTTGGTCGGGAGCCCTCTATTCCTTCTGCATTCGGCATTCGTGGTTCCTCATTGTCTCATGGCTGATTCGTGTTTATTCGTGTCCATTCGTGGTTAAAAGGCTGAAATGAGCGATCGACCAAAAGGCGAGTTGGTGATTCAAACCATCGCCATGCCCAAGGACACAAACCCGAATGGCGATATTTTTGGTGGATGGGTGATCTCGCAAATGGACTTGGGCAGTGGAATTCTCGCGGCGAAAACTGCGCAGGCGCGCGTGGTCACGGCGGCGATGGAAGGAATGTCGTTCCTGGAACCGGTGAGGGTGGGGGACACGGTCAGCTGCTATGCGAGAGTGGAAAAAATCGGGCGAACCTCAATGACGATCCCGGTCGAGGTGTGGGTGACGCGTTATATGACTGGCGAAGAACTGCGCGTTACGCATGGCGTTTTCACGCTTGTCGCGGTTGATGATTCCGGGAAACCGATTCCGGTCAAGAGAGGCTAACCACAAATGGACACGAATTGACACGAATGTTTCAAACCATCAGACCACTGCGGATTACTCGAATGACACGGATGAGGAGAACGACGAAGCATCTGCCTTCGTTGGGCCACTCCGAAAGCTTTCGCGAGCGGACGGGACGGCAGGCGAACGAGACCCTGATGAAACCGCTTCAACGCTTTTACTCTTCAACGCTTTAACGCGGGCGAAGCCATGCCCAACTTCGCTTACCTTTTCGAGCGCTTTCCATCATTTGGGCAAACGTTTTGCTACCGCGAGGTGGCGGAGCTTCAGCGCCAGGGCGTCGTACCGCCGATTTTTTCCATTCGAAGTCCGAAAGACGAACCACCGCAGGATTGGGACATGCGCGTTGTCGAACGCGTGCATTATCTGCCGGAGGAAAAGGAATTATTGGATGATGTCGGACGCGCTTCGAAAAAAGGAAAGCTCACGCCACATATTCTTGCCGCGCTCGACGAATGGGGACGCCGTACCGATTTCCTCCGGCTTTACCAGGCCATTTACATCGGCCTGCGCCTCGAGGAAATGGGTATTCGTCACGTTCACGCCCATTTCGCGGGAATGGCTGCCCGTACGGCTTTCTGGATCAATAAATTTTTTCCAATCAGTTTCAGTTTTACAGCACACGCGAACGACATTTTCGCTCCACGGAATTTCGAAATTGGCCTGGACAAACTCGTCGATACGGCGCGGGCGATCGTCACCGAAACTGATTACGCAGCGGAATTTTTATCTGAGCGATTTCCACTTCGCGCCAATCGCGTGCACCGGATCTACAACGGCCTCAATCTCGCCGAATTCTCGCGCGCAGAATTTTCGTCGACTCCGCCGCTGATCATCGCAGTGGGCCGTTTGATTGCGAAAAAAGGCTTTGTCGATTTGATTCGTGCATGCGCTTTGCTGACGGAGCGTGGGAGATCATTCCTATGCGAAATTATTGGCGAAGGGCCCCTTGAAAATGAATTACGCGAACAAATGGAACGACTCGGTTTGCAACGCTGCGTCATACTCGCGGGCGCAAAACCACAGTCCCAACTCCGCAGGCGTCTGACTGCAGCGAATGTTTTTGTGCTGCCAAGCGTAATCGATGCTGACGGCGGCATGGACAATCTACCCACGGTTATCATGGAAGCGATGGCAACGGGACTGCCTGTCGTATCAACGGCTCTCGGCGGCATTCCGGAAATGGTGATTGAAAACGAAACCGGTTTTCTAGTGGCGCCGGGCGACGCCATCGCGATGGCTAACGCGGTTGAAAAGGTGATCAACGATGTTTCACTGGCAAAGAGAATTGGTGCGTGTGGCTGTGAGCGTGCGCAAAGGCTTTTCTCGATTGAGAAAAATGTCCGCGAACTCTGCGCGCTATTGCAGTAACGCCCTTCAAGCGGGGGACAATGCGTGCTGCGCGGCGGGTAAACCGACCGCCGCTATAGCAAATCCTGCACGCAATTGAATGCGTGCAGATAAACGCGATGCGGCCCGCCGCGCATCAACTCTTCGCTCATCAAACTCACCGCATCGCTTTTTCCAGCAGGCATCAGCTGTGGAGTACGCCTTTGGTCAGCCTTACCGCGCGAGACTTCCAGAAGATCGCCGCATTTTGCGTAGGCAACACAGAATTCAACATCCCCGCTCGTCAACGCGATTTCGTGAACCGGGTCGCCATCGCGCTCGCGCAGCTCAACATTGATGTGGCGACCGGAGGTGCCGACGAAGCGCAACTCATGCGATGATTTCGCTTGCTCGGTGCGCCAACTCAATTGCGCTCCCAGCCAACCCGCAAACAGGAGAGCAGTCGATCTAAATCCGGGCGCGAAATCGATGCGCAGCTTACTGATGTTAGCGAGGCGATGATGCGAGGCGGGATGATCGAAGAATTGCGCGAGCGCGAAACGAACGCTGTCCAGTCGCGTCCAGTTTAAGTCGCAAAGAACAATGCGTTGTTTTGCTTCCTGTTGCGCAGACTCCACCAAGCGCATTTGTGTGCGAAAATCTTTCCAGTTGCGACTGTCGTAAATGACTCGATCGACCCACGTCCAAAGTTGCGCGTCCATCGGTTCACGAAATTCCTCCTGCCACCACAGATACAATGGGAGGTCCGAATCGAGGTGTGAGAGGACGATGCTGGGCAACTGTGCAGTGCATCCGCCTTTGAGCAGAAATGAAATTTGTTCAGAGCAGACTTGCTTGCTTTCAGCGCCACTTACGTGACAATGGGCGCTGATCCAAGAGCTGACGCCGCCCTCTTCTGCATTGCAATCGGCTTCGATTACAATGGCGCGGCAGGCGTGGTTTTTAGTAATTCGTGCCATCAGTTGTGTGTTGCGATTCAAGGACCCTGGCGTTTCGCTGTAGACAGCAAAATTCATAAGCGAGGCGCGCGTCATTACCGCTTCGCCGTCGCGCCAAAGTCTTTTCAGCTCCTGCTCAATCTTTCCCGGTTGGACTGAAGTGCCTAACGAATATGTTTCAGCTGTAGCAGGCATAGCACTTCTATAATCTTCTCCACGCGCGCCCGTCGCGGGCCAGCAGATCTTCGGCCGTCTCCGGTCCCCACGATCCAGCCGGATAAAAACATAATTCCGGCACATCTTTCTTGGAGTGCCACGCTTCCTCGATTGGATCGATGAAAGCCCAGGCTTGCTCAACTTCATCACTGCGGGCAAAGAGCGTGGCGTCACCGCTCATCGCATCGAGCAGCAGACGTTCGTACGCTTCCGGGCTGGGTTTGCCGAAGGACGTTCCGTAATGGAAATCCATTTTGACGGGCTCGATGCGAAAGCTCGTGCCAGGTACCTTGGCGTGAATCCGAAGCGAAATTCCTTCATCGGGCTGAATGCGGATGACGAGCACGTTGAGGTCGCGCAGATCTTTGTTAAACAGCACCGCCGGCGCTTTTTTGAAGTGAATGGAAATTTCCGTTGCCGATTTCGGTAACCGTTTGCCTACGCGCATGTAAATCGGCACGTCGGCCCAACGCCAGTTGTCGATGAACAAGCGCAACGCGACAAAAGTCTCCGTTTGTGAATCAGGATTTACGTTTTTTTCCTGCCGGTACCCGATCATCGCCTCGCCATCTATGGCGCCGTTCGTGTATTGACCGCGCACAACGTGGGTTCCGATGTCACCGCGCGCCCAGCGACGCAGCGATCGCACCACTTTGACTTTTTCGTCGCGAATACTGTCGGCGCTCAGATCGGTAGGTGGTTCCATCGCGATCAGACAAAGGAGCTGGAGTAAATGGTTCTGCACCATGTCACGCAAGGCACCTGCGGTCTCGTAAAAACCGGCGCGTGTCCCGACCCCCAGCGTTTCCGCCGCTGTGATTTGCACATGATCGATGTAATGCGTGTTCCAGAGCGGCGCGAAAATCGCGTTTGCAAATCGAAGCACCAGGATGTTCTGCGCTGTTTCCTTCCCAAGAAAATGGTCGATTCGGTAAGTCTGTTCCTCTCGAAACGAATTACGGACAACGCGATTGAGTTCACGCGCTGAGGCAAGATCGGTTCCAAACGGTTTTTCGATGATCACGCGGGCCCAGCTTCCTTTGCATGTCTCGTTCAAACCGGCGGCCTTCAACTGTTTCAGAATCGGTTCGAACTGGTCAGGGCCGGCCGCGAGATAAAAGAGGCGGTTACCGCGGGTGCCATGAGTTTTGTCGATTTCATCGAGGCGTTTGGTTAGCGCCTTGTAACCCGCTTCGTCGTCGAAATTCCCTTGGTTGTAAAAAATTGATTGGGAAAACGTCTTCCAAATTTCGTCGCGCACAGCTTGGCGTGAAAATTTGCGCGTCGATGCTTCAAGATCTTGCCGGAATTCGTCATCACTTTTAGGTCGGCGCGCAAATCCGACGATAACCACGGACGGCGGCAACTCGCCGTCTGCGGCGACGTTATACAGCGCCGGGACGAGTTTGCGGTGCGTGAGATCGCCGGTAGCGCCGAAGATTACAATGCTGCATGGCTGCGGCACAGGGCGGGCGGCCAGGCCTTCGCGGAGCGGGTTCGGTTCCGGTTGATCAGTGGCTCGATTCATGAGTGCCACAGATTACGCAGATTTTCGCAGATTGGATAACACGAATCTCCCGGGCACGGGTCTGTGATGGTCGATCTAAGTGATTTCAGCGCTCGCGCATCGCCGCTACAACGAAAACGGCAGCGGAAATCTTCGCGTCAGATCGAGTACTTTTTTGCGCACGTTCTCAAGCGCGTCTGCATCGCTGCGTTTTTCGAGCGCTTCGGCTACGAGGTCGGAAATTTCCAGCATTTCCTCCTCTTTCATGCCTCGCGTCGTGACCGCAGGTGTGCCGATGCGGATGCCGCCGGGCTTGAAGATGGGATAGGTGTCGAAGGGGATGCCGTTTTTGTTCACAGTAATCCCGGCGCGATCAAGCACTTCCTGGGCTTCTTTGCCGTTGATTTCCTTCGGACGAAGATCGACCAGCATCAGGTGATTGTCCGTTCCACCTGAAACGATCCGGTAACCGTGCTTGGCCAACCCAGCAGCGAGAGCCTTTGCGTTGAGGACTACCTGCCGCTGGTAATCACGGAATTGCGGCTGAAGCGCCTCGTGAAAACAAACGGCCTTCGCGGCGATCACGTGCATGAGCGGCCCGCCTTGCACCCCTGGAAAAACGGTGGCGTCGATCTGTTTGGCGAATTCTTCCTTGCACATGACAATGCCGCCGCGTGGACCACGCAGACTCTTGTGTGTTGTGGTCGTAACAAACTGCGCGTGCGGTATCGGACTCGGATGCTCGCCGCCCGCGACAAGCCCCGCGATGTGGGCCATGTCGATGAACAAAATCGCGCTCACTGAATCCGCAATCTGGCGCAGTCGTGGAAAATCGATGATGCGTGGATAAGCCGACGCGCCTGCTGTGATCATTGCCGGTCGGACGTCTTCCGCTTGTTTCTGCAACGCGTCGTAATCAATCTGCTCCGTTTTCTCGCTTACGCCGTACTGCGAAACGGTGTAAAACTTACCGGAAAAATTCGCGGGATGGCCATGTGTCAAATGGCCGCCGTGAGCGAGGTTCATGGCGAGGATTTTGTCGCCCGGTTTTAACATCGCGAAATAGACAGCCATATTCGCTTGCGCGCCGCTGTGCGGCTGAACGTTCACGTGGTCGCAGCCGAATAACCGTTTCGCACGATCGATGGCCAGTTGCTCGGCGGTATCAACATTTTCGCAGCCGCCGTACCAACGTTTACGCGGATAACCCTCGGCGTATTTGTTCGTTAAAACGCTGCCTTGCGCTTCCATTACTGCGCGGCTCGTGAAGTTTTCCGACGCAATCAACTCGATGTTGTCCCGTTGGCGTTTTTCTTCGGCTGCAATCGCATTGAAAATTTCCGGATCCACTTTGTGCAAGGCTTCACCGTAACGCTGAGCCGGGTTCGAAGCGGTCGATGCAGGTTCAAAGTCCGGCGAGAAACATCGTCCATGGAATAAGACGATAGCTCCGCCGAGCGGATCGCACCAGGCCGGACGAGTTGGCCCTGTTCCACGAACGCGAGAGCACCTGGCAGCGCATTTTTGATAATGCGCGCGCACTCCTCGTAGACCTCACGGCCGAGGCCGATCGGGTCGGGCACATCCCGCCACACCGTGGTGCCAGGGTCCTCAAATTCACGTAGTAAGAACGTTTTCTCCGCAGTTTGCGGAAACAGTGTTTGGATGCTTTCGAGATGCGCACCGGTCATGGCAAAAATGTGCGTGGCCTGATCAACCGACGCTGCTGTCAACGGTCGGCTGCGGAGACCGGTGATGTCGGTGCCTTCCTCTGCGCACACCTGGACGGCGTAGAGACTGGGGGGCTGTCCAGAAACGGCATGCACACCAGCGGAAGCGACTTCGATGTCTTTTCGGTTTCCAATCATTCGTCGGAAAAACCCTTCTGCGATTGGGCTGCGACAAATGTTTCCTGTGCAGACGAAGAGGACCTTTTTCACAGTTGGGAACGCGCAGCGAACGCGGTGTCCCAACGTAAAAGCGAACCTTGCCAAGTCAATTTCAGCCGATCAAAGGAGCGCCCTTTCTGGCGATTTCTGTCCGCGATATCTGCAAGTCTAACCATCCGCAGAGACCGCGGACACTCCCCGATTGCGCATAATTGATGCTTCTCGGCAGCGCTCATTGCAGTTATTGTGACCGCCGTTGCATCGGTCTGCTGCAAATGAACGTTGAGACGCTGCGCCATGTACCTTTGTTTGAGTCGCTCGATAACGAAGCGGCTCACAAATTGTGCGAACTGCTCGAAAGTATTGATCGCGAATCCGGAGCGCTCCTCTTCCACGCCGGCGACCAAGGCGACGCAATGTATGTGATCGAAGAGGGGAAGGTTCGCATCTGCGTTCGCGCAAAGGACGGAAATGAAGTCACGCTAACGGAATTGGAACGCGGCGATTTCTTTGGCGAAATGGCGTTGCTCGACGGAAAGCGGCGCTCGGCAGATGCCATTGTTGCTGAGGACGCGCGGTTGGCTGTGCTTTCACGCGAACATTTTCTGTCGTTTGTCCGTAGAAACCCAAATGTCGCTCTTGAGATGCTCACAGCTCTTACCAACCGGTTGCGGCACACCGATGAGCTTTTGCGCCACAGTGCCACACGGAACGTTAACGTCGAGGAAGCAGCGCAGCTGACACTTGCCGATCGCGCGGCAGATCTCATTGCCGAATTCGGCGGCAGTTGGAAATTTATTTTGGCTGCGGTGTTTTTTTTCAACGCCTGGGTATTGATAAACAGTTGGTTGGCGTGGATGGGCAAAATCGGCTTCGATCCATATCCGTTCCTGCTGCTGAGTACTGCCATCAATATGCTTGCCGTGCTGCAAGCGCCGATCATCTTAATGTCGCAAAACCGGCAGGCGCACAAAGACCGGTTGCGCGCGGAAATCGATTACCAGATCAATCTGAAGAACGAGCTCGCGTTGAATGAAATTCTTCAGCGCCTGAAGACACTTGAACGCAATTACCGCGAGCAGGAATCGAGCGAATACGGTGTTGGAAAAATCGAATAATCCGTGGCGCCCAGCGTGCATCTCCGGACGAGCTTGCCGCAGTGAGAGCGCGGATTATCGTTGCGTTCTCAATTCCTATGAAGAAGCTCGCAGCCACAACGCTTTTGATTTCAACGCTCCTTTCATTACTAGGTTGTGCCGCTCCGGGTCCCAGCCCTGAACAGCAGGTGCACGACGCGGAACAGCAAAAGGAAGCCGAACGCCAGCAGGCGGAGTTCCGCAAGAGCTTGCCTCCAGTGAGCAATCCCGGGCAGGGCTGGTAGGTCGAAGCGTTAATTCGTCAACACCGCCGAAGGCATTAGACATTCGAACTTCGTCATTGAAAGTCCGCCATGCGCTCGCGCTGGAAGCGAATCCGGTATCGGCTGGAGTGGCTGGGGCTTCTTGTTGCCACCAAAGTGATACCGCTGTGTTCGCGCCAGGCTTGCCATCACTTCGCCTGCACAGCGGGGACGTTGCTCAGTTTTTTTGATCGGCATCGCTACGATGTCGCGCTGAGCAATCTCCAGGTTGCATTTGGTAATGCGTTCTCGCTCCAGGAGCGCCAAAAAATTGTCCGCGAATCATTTCAACATTTCGCGCGGACTATGGTCGATCTGCTGTGGAGCCCGCGCCTGACACAGGAGAATTTCGCTCGTTACATTGAGTGCGTAAATTTGGAGGAAACCGCGCGCGGCACAGGACCGGAGCGCAGCGCGATAATCGCCTGTTATCACTACAGCAACTTTGAATGGCTCAGTCTTGCCGGTGGTTTCCTCGATCTGAAAGGCACAATCATCGCTCAGGAGTTCAAGAATTCGTTGCTCGATGCAATCTTCAAAAAACTGCGTGAGCGATCTGGTCACGAACTGGTACCACGCGAGCGCGGGATTATTCGGCTTTACAAAGCCCTTCGGCGAAATGGACGTACCGCCCTGCTGGTCGATCTTACAGTGCCGCCCACTCAGGGCGCCGTGGCAATCGATTGCTTCGGATTAAAGACAAGCGTAACATCGGCGCACGCATGGCTCCATGAGCGAACCGGCGTTCCGATTATTCCCGCGCATTGTGAACCGCTGCCGCAAGGACGTTATCGGATCATCTTCCATCCGAAGATCGAGCACACCGCCGGAATGACTCATCAGGAAACTGCGCAGGCCTGCTGGAATTCATTTGAACCATACGTTCGAAAAAATCCGGCACCATGGCTCTGGATGTACAAACATTGGCGTTACCTTCCCGGAAGTGCCGACCGGCCTTATCCGTTTTACGCCAATTTCTACCGGCCGTTCGAAGACATGCTGCAGTGCGATCGGGAGGGAAACGGGAAAACGGTTAAAAAAAAGTTACAACACGGAGACGGTAAAAGCCCTTCATAACCGCTTCAAGGCTTCAGCGCTTTAACCATTCAACGATTTAACAGGGCACATACTTACGGATTGTTCACGACCACTTGCGGTTCAGGCTTGCTCATTTCGAGTTGCGCCCTCTCCGGATTTGCGCAGCCTGCTCTTGCACAGTCGCGGCTAGGCTGGCAACCGTCGCTTCCAAGTCTTCGAGTTTGTTGTGCTCTTTGAGGAACTCGTTAAGCAACATTGCGTTGATCTGTTCGTAACGCAACGTGTACGGTTTTCCTTCTTTGTCGCGCACTACAAGGTCAGGATTCACTTTTTCCACATCTTCGACCACGAGGCCAAACTGCGGGATGCCGTTGGAATCAATCTGCTTCTGATAGCGAAAGGTGACCGGTTTCAGCACGAAGATCGCTTCGCTCGCGTGACCGCTTCCGTCTCTGGTAAAACAGCAAAGCAGGCAAGTACTGACAAAACGATCGTGAATGTAACGTTTCGATTTTTCATAAGATTCGCCTTTTGTTAATGTTTCGAAGACTTGATAATTTCCGGAGACTGTCGGCAAGGAAAATCGGGATTGCCGAACGGCTTCTCACTGGAAAGTGCGGTTTGATTTTTGTTGATTGGTATTGACCTCTCGGGTCGCAGCGTTATTGGAAACCGGATTCGTGGTTGCGCGAATTAGTTGAACTAGCCGTGGAAGCAATCCGCCTTTTCAACCTGCTCGACCGCAATCAACGCAACACGTTTCTCGCTTGTTTCCTCGGTTGGGCGCTCGACGCGTTCGATTTTTTTCTGCTGACGTTTGTGATCGTGCCGATGGCGCATGATTTCGGCACAACCGTGGCCGAACTCAGCTACGCGATTACTATCACTCTAGCGATGCGTCCGGTGGGCGCATTCATCTTCGGGTTGCTCGGGGACCGATTTGGGCGGCGCATCCCGCTGATGATCGACATCATTTTTTATTCTGCGATGGAGCTGCTGACCGCGTTCTCCCCCAATTACACTGTCTTGCTGATTTTTCGGGCGCTATATGGGATCGGCATGGGCGGCGAATGGGGGCTCGGCGCTTCGCTCGCCATGGAAACTCTCCCGACGCAGGCGCGCGGATTGTTCTCGGGAATTTTGCAGCAGGGTTATGCGTTCGGTTATCTGCTCGCGGCGGTTGTTTATTGGATTGTATTTCCGTTCTTCGGCTGGCGTGGTCTCTTCGTCGCAGGCGCACTTCCGGCTGTTCTCGTGCTTTACATTCGTGCGAGTGTTCCTGAATCGCCGGTGTGGTTGCGCCAGCAGCACTTGACGAGTGACTTTTGGAAACAGCTCCTGATTGTGCTCAAACGCCACTGGGCGCTGTTTCTTTATGTCATGTTGCTGATGACGGCCTTCAACGCGATGTCTCACGGTACCCAGGACATGTATCAGACATTTCTGGGGGAACAGCGCCATTACAGTGTCACACAAAAAGCCACGACAGGGATTATTTATGCTTTTGGCGCAATCTGCGGCGGAACGGTTGTGGGTCATCTCTCACAAAAATGGGGCCGTCGTCGCGCGATCATTTTGTGCGCCGCATTTGGAATCGTGCTGATTCCGTTGTGGGTGTTTTCACCGGGATATGTGCTTCTGGTCATCGGCGGATTTGCGATGCAGTTTATGGTGCAAGGCGCATGGGGAGTTGTGCCTGTGCATCTTAATGAGCTGTCGCCAAATGCTGTGCGCGGAACTTTCCCGGGCTTTGCCTATCAACTGGGGAACCTGTTAGCCGCGAATACGGCCGTCGTGGAGGCTCAGTTGGCTAATCATTTCCGCGATGTAAACGGACATCCCGACTACGCAAAAGCGCTCGGCCTTTTCGTTCTCGTCGTCTTTTTGGCTCTGATTCTGCTCGCGGCGATCGGACCGGAAAACCGCGGGAAGGAATTTTAGTATGACGAATTCTACCGAGACCCGGCTGGCGCGAGGCTGGTGGGTTCCGGCTGCGGGTGCAATTGAGCGGCGAGTTGAGACGGAGCGCGATAGGCTCCGGCTCCGTAACGCACTTCGACGATTGCCTCGGCAATTCTATCGGCGAGTAATTCGCGATACTCGGAGTCACGCGCCTGGTTGCCCTCGGAGCGATTGCTCAGATAGCCACATTCCACCAGCACCGCAGGACAGTTGGCAAGTCGGAGGACGCGAAAATTTGCGGTGTGAACTCCGCCGTTCGCGGAATTCGGGATCGCCATGAGTTTTTGCTGAATCCGGTTGGCCAGATCGACCGACGCGCCGGAATGATAGTACGTCTCAAACCCGTGGGTCTTCCGCCGACGCGAGTCGTTGAAATGTATGCTAACAAAGATTGCATTCTTCTGCGCATTCTCCTCCGCCACGCGGTCATTAAGAGGGATGAACACATCCGAGTCTCGAGTCATGACGGTCTTTAACTGCGACTCACGCAGCTTGCGATTGAGACGTTGGGCTACGTCAAGCGTGACCACCTTTTCCGGTGGACCGTAGCGGCGATACGCGCCGCTGTCCTTCCCGCCGTGGCCGGCATCTACCACCACCGTGCTAAACGTTTTGCTGGTGTTCTTGACGGAGGAAGTTTGAACCGTGCTGCACCCGGCGAACGAAGCAATAAATGCAAGTGTAATAAAGCTACTGACCAGACGCGGCATTTTGATGTAATAGCAAAAAACAGGCGCTCTGGCAAAAATTTCTCTTTCAAACTCGAACGAGCAAAGCCCGTTTTTGTCAACGATTCGCGTGTTTCTGATATTGCGTATAAAATGCGTTTGTGTTTTGCGCCACTGGAACTTAATCCCTTAGCACTTTTATGATGATCCGATTCGCAATGCTTCCGTTACTGCTGGCACTGAATTTTTCGATGTGCAAAAAGCAGGAAACCGTTGCCGAAAAGCCGAAAGCTGCCGGTACCGCATCACGAGCGGCGATGACCGAAGCCGCTGCTCCCGTTGCAGCGGCATCTCCCAAGATCACCAAGCCGGTAGTCGATCAAACCGCGCAGGTCATTATTTTTTGTTACCATCGCCTCGTCGACAAGGTCCGTTATCCGGGAACCGAGATCACGCCGGCTGCGTTTGAAGCGCAGATGAAAGAATTGAAGGACAAGGGCATTACCGTCATTTCGATGCAGGATTTGCTCGCGTGGAAGCGGAGCGAAAAGAGCATACCCCCGCGCTGCGCTGTAATTACGTTCGATGACGGCTGGAAAACGCAATATGAAGTCGCCTGGCCGATCTTGAAAAAATTCGGCTATCCAGTCACGATGTTCATTTACACGGAAGGCGTGCGCGGCGGTTCATTAGGCGGCGGAGAAGCGATCACGTGGGAACAGCTCGCCGATATGCGCGACAACGGCGCGGATATTGAGGCGCACTCGGCGACGCATCAGGATTTGCGCGAAGGCCACACCGTGATGCTGATCGAACCCGGCGGCAAGCGGGCCAAAAAGAAACTGACCGGGGCCGACTATGAAAAATGGGTTCAAAATGAAGTCGTCGGTTGCAAGGAACTGCTCGAGCAGCGCCTCGGGATTAAGGTGAATTGTTTTGCCGTGCCGTTCGGCAATTACAACGAGCATGTGAAAGAACTTGCACGAAATGCCGGTTACGAAGCGATGTTTACCGTGTACGGCCAGCCAATCACTTTCACTTCTCCGATGGATTCGATCGGCCGCTACGCCATTGAAGCAAACAAACCGAAGGTTTTTGCAGACGCAGTGAATATGATCGGCGCGTCGACTGGAGGTGGGTCAGCAGTCGCTGAGGTCGGTCCCAAAGATCTGAATACACAACCGGCCGACGGCGAGACGGTGCGCACCGCATTGCCGCTCATTAAAGCGAACCTCAGCAGCATCGGCCAGATCGAACCTGGCAGTGTGCAAATGCGGGTCAGTGGCCTTGGGCTTGTTCCGGCTCATTACGATCCCAAGGCCGGCACTGTGTCCTATCAAGTCCCGCAGAAACTGCGCGACAAATCATGCACGGTTATCGTGAGCGCGAAATCTGCCGGTAAAAAGGTCGAAACTCATTGGACTTTCGGAATCGAAGAAGGCGCGACGGTAGGTGCAGCATCGCCCGGTCCTGCGGCCAAGAGATAATTACGCGATGAGAGCGTGGAACGTGTTTTTCTCGACACGTCGATAATCCGCCTTCCGCGCCAATTGTGAGATCGTCTTCGGAGCGCAGATCCACCTTGTAAGCACGTCATGTTTCCACAACTTAGCGACAAACTTCAGGAGATTTTCAAAGAACTCCGCGGGCACGGCGTTATCACCGAGGCAAACATCGACGCTGCATTGCGCCACGTGCGCATGGCCCTGCTTGAAGCCGACATAGATTTTCAGGTCGCCAAAAAATTCATTGCCGGCGTAAAAGAGAAAGCGCTGGGTGAAGCTGTGCTTCGTAGCATTACGCCGGGTCAGCAAATCGTAAAAGTTTTTCACGACGAATTGACCGACCTGCTCGGTGGCGATGCAGAGCCGCTTCGCCTCGAAACTAACATGCGGATTTTGATTGTCGGGCTCAACGGCTCCGGCAAAACAACTTCCGCGGCGAAGCTGGCATTGCTGCTAAAGAAACAAGGTCGAATGCCTGCGCTCGTCGCGTGCGATTTGCAACGGCCGGCGGCCATTGAACAGCTCGCGACTCTTGGAAGATCGATCGACGTCCCGGTTCATGTACCCGGGCCGGGCGAGAGAAATGTCCAACGCGTCGCGGCAGCGGCTGTTGATAGAGCGCAAACGAGCGAAGCCGGGAGTGTGCAGATCTTCGATACGGCAGGGCGACAAGAAATCGATGAGGCCCTGATGAATGAGCTCAAAGAGCTGAAAGAATTTTTGCAGCCACACGAAATTTTATTGGTTGTAGATGCTGCGACCGGGCAGCAGGCGGTCAGTGTGGCGAGCGGCTTTGATGCTGCCTTGTCAATCACAGGAATTATTCTGACGAAGCTGGATGGCGACGCTCGCGGCGGTGCGGCTTTGTCGATGCGGCAGGTCACACATCGTCCGATCAAATTCGCGAGCACGGGTGAAAAGCTCGATCAGTTTGAACTACTGATTCCTGAGCGGCTCGCCGGACGGATTCTCGGTATGGGCGACGTTATCAGTCTCGTCGAGAAAGCCGCAGAAGCCGTCGAAGCCGAAGACGCGGCCCAACTCGAGCGCAAACTGCGCACTGCTTCGTTCGATTTCAACGATTTCCTGGCGCAGTTCAAAATGATGCGTCGAATGGGCCCGCTGGAGAATATTCTTGGCATGTTACCTGGTATGGGTAATATGCAGGGTCTTTCCATTGACGAGAAGCAGCTTAAGCGCACGGAAGCGATCGTGCTTTCGATGACAGAGCAAGAGCGAACGCGGCCCGACATTCTGAATGCACGGCGGCGTCAACGCATCGCGCGCGGCAGCGGTTCCACCGTCACGGAGGTAAACGATTTGCTACGGCGCTTTGATCAGATGCGGAAACTGATGAAGAACACGGGCAAGATGAAAAAGATGATGGCGCAAATGGCGCGAATGAGAATGTAATTACAATGGCAGTTTCAATTAGATTACGCAGAGAAGGCGCGAAGAACCGGCGTACTACAGAGTGGTGGTGGCCGACAGCCGCAGCCCACGCGACGGGAAATTCATTGAGATCATTGGCACGTACGATCCCAAGCTAACCGGTCAGAACAGTTCGTTCAATGTAGAGCGCGCTGAGTACTGGATCAGCAGAGGCGCTCAACCGTCGGACACTGTGCGCAGCTTGATTAAGAAGCAAAAGAAGGTGCGTCCAGCGGAACGAGCAGCTGTGGCCGTGGAAGAGAGTTCAGAACCGGACGAAACAACTGCGTCGCCGTCGGCGGAAGACACGTCAAGCTAACGTTTCTCTGGGAGGTGCAGCGTGCGCTCTGCTTGGTGCACTTTCGCTTGCGCCGGCAAGCTAATCTGCTGACGACAGCGGACACGACAGCGCTGCTTTATCGGCGATGAAAATAGGTGTTTATCCGTGTCTATTCGTGGTTAAATTTTTGGCGCATGCGAGAATTTCTCGAGTTCGCTCTCCGCCAGCTGATCGAATTTCCTGATGACATGGTGCTCACGGAAATTCCGAGCGGCAGAACCGTGATCTTTAAATTGCAGCTTCGACGCGGAGATGTGGGTCGGGTGATTGGACGATCCGGTCAAACCGTCCACGCGATTCGCGCCCTACTGGCCAGTTCTGCCGCGCGTCACGGCCAGCGCGCCCTACTCGAAATTATCGAATAATTTATAGGGCGTCTGTGCCAGAACGAACAGGTCAAACGAATCAAACGTTCTACAGTTTCGGCGTTGGACGTTAACCGTTCGGCGCTCGATATTTTTCTCGATGAGAATCGACATCATCACCTTATTTCCTGAAATCTGCCGCGCACCGTTAAGCGAAAGCATGATGAAACGTGCACAGGAGAAAGGAATCCTGGAGCTGCATATTCGTAACTTGCGTGATTGGACGACAGACAAGCACCACGTGGTCGATGACGCGCCGTTTGGCGGAGGGCAGGGGATGGTGATGAAACCGGAGCCGCTTTTTGCAGCGGTGGAAGATCTAAAACATCCAACATCGAACATCCAACATCGAACGTCGAAGGTAATTCTGATGTCGCCCGCAGGCCGGCGGTTCGATCAAGAGCTAGCGAAGGAGTTCTCGCACGAACCACATCTCATCATCATTTCCGGCCATTACGAAGGAGTCGATCACCGTGTAATCGAACATCTGATCGATCGCGAGGTGTCGATCGGCGATTATGTGCTCACCAACGGCGCGATCGCTGCGAGTGTCCTTGTTGATGCAATCGTGCGCTTGCTGCCAGGAGCGCTCGGTCACGAACAATCGGCCGCCGATGACAGCTTCAGTAACGGGCTCCTGGAAGCGCCGCAGTACACGCGGCCAGCCGAGTTCCGCGGTTGGAAAATTCCGGAGATTCTGCTTTCGGGAAATCATGCAGAGATCGCCGACTGGCGTAAAGAGCAGGCGGTCAAGCGGACACGCGAAAATCGCCCGGATTTGTTAAACTAGCGGACATTGCGCTGCGATTCCGAATGCCGCGACGCTGCGTCCCTACCTCACGCGGCCCAACACGACGCACGCATTGATTCCACCGAAGCCGAACGAATTGCTCATGACGTAATTTAACTCGGCAGACCGTCCATGATTCGGCACAACGTCGAGATCGCACGCCGGGTCGGGATTGCGATAGTTGATCGTCGGCGGGACCCATCCCCGATCTAAAGCAAGGGCACAAAGCGCTGCTTCGATGGCGCCTGTCGCGCCAAGCGGATGTGCGTAATAACCCTTTGTGCCACTTACTGGGATTCGTCGTGCGTGCTCGCCAAAGACCTGCTTGATCGAGGCCGTTTCGGCGCTGTCGTTGAGTTGAGTCGAGCTGGCGTGGGCGTTGATGTAATCGATCTGTTCAGGTGCGAGTTCTGAGTCCGCGAGCGCTTCGCGCATGGCGCGGATGGATGATTCGCCACTCGGAAGCGGTGCGGTCATGTGGAAAGCGTCGTTGTTGATGCTGTAACCGAGCACCTCCGCATAAATGTGAGCGCCGCGGGCCCGCGCGTGCTCGAGTTCTTCGATGACGAGCGAAGCGCCACCTTCGCCCATGACAAATCCATCTCGCGACGCGTCGAATGGACGACACGCCATGGACGGGTCACCCGCCCACCTGCTCATCGTTTTTATGATGTCGAAGGCGCCAATGGTAATGGCCGTCAGCGGCGCTTCTGCACCACCCGCTACAACGACGTCTGCAAAATTGTCTCGAATATAGCGCAGCGCTTCGCCAACGGACACTGTGCCACTGGCGCAACTATTTGAATTTGTAGTACCGACGCCGCGGAAACCGAATTCTATTGCAATATTCGAATGGGCCGAACCACCGAAAACCTGGACGGCAAGCGTAGGTTGGACGCCGCGCGGTCCCTTTTTTAAATATCTGATGTATTGCTCCTCGGCTTTGCAGACGCCACCCAGCGCCGTACCGAAACTGACGCCGACACGGTCCTGCGGCTTTTCGCGCGAATACTCGATCCGCGCATCTTCCAGGGCGAGCTTTGCCGATACGACCGCGAACTGGGCGTAGCGATCCAGCCTTTTCAAGCGCCGCGGTGAAAAATGTTCTTCCGCATTCCAATCGCGAATCTCCCCCGCGCAACGGACGTGGAACACGCTGGGATCGAAACTGGCGATGCTCTGAATGCCGCTATTCTCCGCCAGGATTGTGTTCCAGAAATTCTCGACACCCGTGCCGATGCATGTGATGGGACCGATTCCGGTGATGACTGCGCGTCTTCGGTTCATGCCCCTACTTTATCTGCCCTTGCTTCCACGTAAGCTTTCATACAGCGCAAGGTTTTGTTGGCGATGTTATGGACGAAAAAATCGCCGATGATCGGATTAACAAAGGGCGCCAGAGGGGTAATCCGAAATCGCAGATCGTGCGAAATTGTTACCAGCACACCGTCCTCTCGATCAGAGAAGGTCCAGACCACGTACATCCCTTTTGTCCACGCTTTCAGATGAAGGAAACGGATCTCGAGCCGTTCGCGGTCGATTATTTGTTCGGACGTCCACGAGATCGGGATGCCGGAGCGCCGCGCGGCCATCACCACGATGTTGCGATCAGATTCGCGCTTCAGAAATTGAATGTAGCGATAATGTGGGAGAATTTTCGGCCACAGCTCCAAGTCTGCGGCGGTTTCGAAGATCGCCGCCTTCGGCGCGTGCATGACAATGGAATTGGTCTTATGCATGAGCAGATTGAAACCGCGCAAGCTTGCAACGTTGCACAGCTTATACCAAACACAGCATCCTTCCTCGAAAACCATTTTGGTGAAAGAGGAAATTCGTCGCATGCCGAATCCCCTGGCCAACCCATTCACCGCTGAGCGGTCGCATTTCGCGTGCGACCGCTCGCGGATTTTGGTGGTATAGTTATTGTGGCGGTCGCCCCAATTAACCTTACCCGCGCCTCGCGCTGTCTGCGTCTTGTGCGAGTTGGGTCAAGTACGCAAAAAACGCCTGCGACTGGCCAATGAAAAGGCCCATGTTGGTGAGGAATGTGAGAGCACCCATGGCGGCGCCCTCCGTGTTGGTTGGCCTAATGATCGAAACAATGGGGAGGCTCCGACTTAGGAACGGACATGGTTCGGGCATGATCAGAGCCTTGTCGAAGAGCTCGTTTTCTACCTCCAAATCGGGAAACTTCACCCTAACGCCCGTTACCGGATCGACGGCACTCAGAGGAGGCGCATTCCCCGCCACATCCGACCAGGTTTGGAAGTGCATGGTCTCGGTCGGGCCGATGCTCATCAGGATACGCAGCACTTCCACATCGGTAGCCCTTTGCGCCAACGATGGGTAAAGGCTGCTGCCACCTTGTTCAATAGTCGGGAAGTGGAATGCCGCAGTATTCGCGATCGCCTGTAGGAAATTGGGATCGCTTGTATCGGCGTCGGTGCGAGGAATTGCCGTATGCTGGTTTATCCCTAAAGTAGGGACGGCCTGCTTGAAGACAAAGTTCGGATCAAGATCCGGGTTATGCTTGTCATCGCGGTACCGGGTCCACCAGCTGGTATCGATCGTAAGTTGCGTCAGGTTAGTGAGCCGATGTCCGATTAAGTCCGGATTGACGCCAGTCGCGGTGCTGCCCATCAACGTGCGAAACGCATCGAGATTTGCCGGAGCTGCTCCCTTGGAGACCAGATAAGCGTTGAGGAATCGCTGATGAGTGATCTCATCATCGGTGTTGTCATGGATGTAGTCGGGGGTCTCATCATCAAAGACCTCCAAGGCCTCGGTATAGTCTGGATTACCACTGCCACCTGGAACTTCAGGGTCCTGAATGCCGCCGAGTTCGTTGTATTGGAGCCAAAAGTCGGCCTCGATCAGCTCCAGCGCTGCCGGGAATCGAAGCAATGCCGCGTCTCCGGGTGAAAGGCTGCCACTTGCCTCCGCGGTTCGGATGCTGCCCAACAGTCCTGCGCCGACTGTTCCTGCTCCCAGGGCGATCGTTTTACCCAGAAACGAACGACGGCTGATGTACCGTTTCCGGGGTTCAATTCTCTTCTCCAAGTTATCCTCTAGAGAGCGACTCTCGCTGCTACTAGAGCCATTTGCTGTAGGATTGCTTATTGCTTTCATGCCCGTAGAATCGCAGTGATTCACGGTACGCGCCGGGCGGGAAAAGTTACGCACTTGTTACCTGTTCAAGCTGGTGACGACGCAAGTAAGAAAGTGGAGCCTACGGGATTCGAACCCGTGACCTCCTCAATGCCATTGAGGCGCTCTACCAACTGAGCTAAGACCCCGGCCGATGCTTTCATTGTAGATTTCGAAATGCGGATTGCAACCACTCGGCCTCCAGAGTGTACCAATTATTCTCGCGTCTCGGACGCTCCGGTTGCCAATTCAGTTGAACGCCAATTCCCTGCCAACCGTACACCCCTGAGGGCGTAACCGCCTGAATTGCGCTCGCATCTGTCGCCTGAATCGAAGGATCATTCTTCTCAGCAATCGACTTTCAACGTGATCGTTTCGACATTCGCACGACCAAGCAACCGTGACGGTTGGCTGTGTGGACAGAGTCGCACCCGCGTCAAGTCCATTAAGCCTCTCCCCAAAGAGTTGCATCTGAGCCTCTTCCCACGGGGTTTAACCCGTGAGCGAAAGGCTCTCTCACACGCCTGAAAAACTTTTTCGGAGAATTCGCTCCGCAATTTCCGTAAAGCAATGATGAAAGGAAAATAAAGACCTGAAAACAAAAACGAATATTATCTACTCGGCGTTTGCGCTGTTCGCGGTGGCCTGCCTTGCCGCTTCGCCTTCGGCGCTAGCGGTTGTCCCGGCACCGGGCGGAGGCTATCCGGGTGAGAACACCGCTGAGGGCGACGATGCGCTCTTCAGTCTCACGATCGGCGTCGACAACACGGCGATCGGTTTTAACGCGCTGCGGAGCGACACAACCGGCTACTTCAACACGGCCGTCGGTGATGTTGCGCTCTATTCCAACACGACCGGGTTCCTGAACACGGCCACGGGGGCTTCTGCGCTCTATTACAATACGACCGGCTTCTACAACACGGCCGCCGGGGCAGGTGCGCTCCTTTTGAACACCACGGGCAACTACAACACGGCCACGGGTTTGAGTGCGCTTCTCTTTAACGCGTCCGGCTCCGACAACACGGCCACGGGAGCTTTTGCGCTCTATTCCAACACGACCGGGTTCCTGAACACGGCCACGGGGGATTTTGCGCTCTATTCCAACACGACCGGCTACTACAACACGGCCGCAGGGAGTCAAGCGCTCTTTTTCAACACCGGCAACGACAACACGGCCATGGGGACTTATGCGCTCTTTTTCAACCACGGCAACGACAATACTGCCACGGGGTATGCTGCCCTCTACGGCAACACGACCGGCAACGACAACACCGCTGCTGGGTTTAATGTGCTTCTGTTCAACACGACCGGCTGCGACAACACCGCCATGGGTAAACATGCGCTCTTTTCAAACACGACCGGCAGCAGCAATATCGCTATCGGTTATCACGCTGGAGTGAATCTCACGACCGGCGACAACAATATCGATATCGGCAACGGCGGGACGTCAGATGAGTCCGGAGTCATCCGCATCGGTACCAGTGGAGCGCACACTTCCACCTTCATTGCCGGAATTCGGGGAGTGCCTATCGGTAGCGGCATTCCCATCGGCGTGAGCCCCAACGGCCAGTTAGGAGTGAAAGGCTCTTCGCAGCGTTTCAAGGAGGCGATCAAACCAATGGACAGGGCGAGCGAAGCGATTCTTTCGCTCAAGCCAGTGACCTTCCGTTACAAGAAGACGCTTGACCCCAGCGCTGTGCCGCAGTTTGGCTTGGTGGCAGAAGAGGTGGCAAGTGTCGACCCTGACCTTGTGGCCTGTGATGCAGATGGCAAACCTTTCACGGTCCGCTACGACGAGGTGAATGCGATGCTGCTCAATGAGTTCCTCAAAGAGCACAAGCGGGTTGAGGAGCAACAAAGCAGCATTGAAAAGCAGCAAGCCGCCATCGCGCGTCAGCAAAAGCAAATCGAGGCGCTTACTGCGGGCCTACAGAAAGTGAGCGCACAGCTTGAATCAAACAGACCCGCACCGCAAACGGTCGTGAACAATCCATAAGCTTTCGAGCACTTACGGTTATTTGAAATCGCCAGCGCGCTCGCGTGTCTTGATCACGTTTGCTGGCGTCATCAATAAAGCCAGCAAAAATGTCGGCTGGCCAAGTAAGACCTGGTATGATTTGCGTCACGCAATGTTTTCAGCGAAAGCTTGCAACCAGCAAGGATTCGTGATGTTTAATTGGCGGAGCAGTTTATGAAACTAACTCAACTCTCGGTGCTCTTCTTGATCGCAGCGATCTTGTCAGGCATTCACAGTGCCTCCGGACAAGCAATCAATGCAACCATGCAAAATGCTTCTCCGCGCGTGGCGACCACTCGCAGCGTCCCAGCGGTCGCAGCGAGACCGGTTGCGAGCGCGCGGGCAGTGCCGCACGTAGTTGCTCGACCAACGGGATTCAGCCCTCAAAGATTTAGCCCGTATGTGCCCCGTACCGCTGCGCAACCTGCAGCGAATCTGCGGCCAAATTATTCTCCAGTCGTGCGGACTTTGAATCCGACCGTTGCATCAGTAATGGCGCAGCGGGGCGGAGCAGGGCCACAAGCGATCACAATTGATCCAGTGACGCGCCAAACGGAATTGCGCACGTTAGCAACGATGCGTGAACGGCGCGCCTCGGGAATAGGACAACCGATCGTCCTCGATCCAGCGACGCGTGAAACTGAACTGCGCACGTTGTCGGCGATGCACGAACGCCGTGGAATCGCGACTCAGAATCAAACGTTCGCGACGATAAATCCGCTACCCCATGTTACGACTCACGATCGCGCGACGGCGCCTCAGCCTGAAACGCACGAATCGTTGAAAGACACGCACGTCAAAAAATCACACCAGAAGAAAGACAATATCAGCTTTGACGAAGCGTTCCGTCGTCACTGGCATGAGTGGCACAACCGAAACTGGTGGCATGATCATTGTGACACGATCGTTTTCGTCAGCACGGGATACTATTTCCTCGACGGAAGCTACTGGTATCCTGCCTATGGCTACGATGCACTGAATAGCTATTACGATTACGATGGGCCGGTTTACACTTACAGTAATCTGCTACCAGACGAAGTAATAGGGAACGTCCAGACCGCCTTGCAGGATGCAGGGTACTTTTATGGAGAGATAACGGGCTCGCTGGGCGTTGACACGCGCGCGGCCCTGGCAAACTTCCAGCGCGATTACGGATTGCCGATTACTGGAGCAATTGACGAAGCGACAGTCCAAGCGCTGGGGTTGTACTAGCGTTCTCCCAGGATCTAGCACTCGCCTGTTTTGTTAGGCGACATTTCATGTCCCTTTGATCCACAAGTTTGAATCCGATTGCAATGCGCAGCGCATCATAAAAGATAAGTATGCGCTTATTCATTCAATTGGCGATCGCGCTCAGCGCAATCGCGCAGGTTTCGGCTGGGCAACGTAGCGACAACATACTGATCCAAGGTAATCCCGCCGGCACTCAGACGGTGCAGATCGATGCCGACGGCATCACGCACGTCGAATATTCCTACAACGACCGTGGCCGGGGCGATCACATCACCGCAACCTGGAAACTCGATCCTGCTGGAGTGCCGACCAAATACGACGCGCACGGTAACGACTACATGAAAGCGCCGGTCGAGGAACAATTCGAAATCAAGGACGGAAGCGCGAATTGGAAAAATCGTTCCGAAAAGGGAGAACAGATAATCAGTGGCGAAGCGTTTTATGTCCCGGCGAATCCGCCTCCTGAATTTCTGGGTGTGCTGGCGCGTGCTTTGCTCAAAGCGCCCGCTCACAAGCTGCCACTGCTGCCTGCCGGCGAAGCGAGTATCGAGGAGACAGGCAAACTCGCCGTCGAGGGCGCATCCGGCAAAGCCGATCTGGTTCAGTATCGCATTACTGGTCTTGGCTTCACGCCACAGGCGATCTGGCTCGACCGCAACGGCGGTACTGCGGCGTCCGTATCAAGTTGGTTCTCGGTTATCCCGGCTCGATTACCAAGGTGCGATCCCGCAGTTGCAGGAAGCGCAACAAGCGGCGGACAACGCCTGGTCTGCGCGTCTGGCGCACGATGTTGCACGCGTTCCGAAAGGCGATCTCGTGATTCGCAACGCACATCTGTTCGATCCCCGCGATCTGAGTGTTACCCCGGGAATGAGCGTCCTCGTGCGCGGGGATCGTATCGTGCGTGTGGCGCCAAACGCCGACATAAAATTATCCGCGGATGCTGAGGTCATCGATGCGCACGACCGCTTTCTGATGCCAGGATTATGGGATAACCATCAACATTTTAGTGACATCGCTGGCCCGCTCGATCTCGCGAACGGTGTGACGAGCGCGCGCGACATGGCTAACGACACGGATACTTTTCTGAAACGCGTCGCGCGCTTCGACAATGGCACCGAACTAGGGCCGCGCGTGCTGAAAGCCGGCATCATCGACGGCACCGGAGAGTTCGCAGGACCCACCAAGATGCGTGTCGATACAGCCGGGCAGGCGATTCAGGATGTCGATTGGTATGCCGACCACGAGTATGTCCAGATCAAGATCTATTCCTCCGTCAAACCCGAGTTGGTTCCAATCATCGCCGATCGTGCCCACGCGCGCGGGTTGCGCGTAAGCGGTCACGTGCCAGCCTTCATGTCAGCCCGGCAATTTGTTGAAGGCGGGGCCGATGAAATCCAGCACCTTAACTTCATTGAACTGAATTTCCTATTCCCGCAGGTCAGGGAAACGCGCAACCGGGACCGCTTCATCAAAGTCGCTGAGCACGCTCGCGAATTTACGCCGGACAAACCTGAAGTGCGCGAGTTCATCGCGTTCCTCAAGCAACATCACACCGTGCTTGATCCAACGGTAGGTATCTTTGAGGCGCTGTTTTGCGGTGATCCGACAGTGATCACGCCCGGGCTCGAGGAGATCGCGCCGCGTTTCCCGCCACAGGTTCGTCGCCAACTATTGAGCGGCGCGCTCGAAGTTCCGAAGGGCAAAGAGGCCGCCTATCACGAAGCGTTCCCGGCGATGCTGCGCCTGCTAAAGGGGCTTTATGACGCTGGCGTAACGATTATTCCAGGTACCGACAGCCTCGCCGGCTACATGCTGCACCATGAACTTGAGCTTTATGTCCGAGCGGGCATTGCGCCAGCTGAGGTCTTGCGTATGGCAACATTAACCCCGGCGTTGGTGATGGGCGTCGATAAAGACCGAGGCGTAATTGCTCCGGGTAAACTCGCCGACATGATTATCATTGATGGTGATCCGACCCAGAATATTCATGACATCAATAAGATCACGACTGTGATTAAGGACGGTAGGATTTATGATCCGGTAGCGATCGAAAAGGCGTTGGGCATCGCGGCGCGTTGAGCTGGACAGTGCGGCAAGTTTAAAAGCGAAACTTTTCAACGCTTCAGGTTAGTGCTCGTTAGGGCAAAATGTCTTAATCAAAATCGGCCTGCGGGCGACCAACCGAATGTGCCAGTGCTTTCGCCGCCCGCCCAGATTGCCTTAAACCTGGCCGCATATTGCGCGTCAAAGGTGATGCCTTCGCTCGCGACTCTCCTTCGAAGGCTGCCCCGAAGCTGGCGCGACCCGAATGGCTTTCGGGTTCAACACGGAATGGACAAATGCCTGAGCAGCCGTTTTACTCGCGGCAATATGTTGAATGCTTTGCAAAAATCCGCGCTAAGAAAGGAGCCAATCAGCTTCGTCACGATCATAGCGGGGATGCTCCTTCTTCTTTTGAGCGCTCGCTCATCTTTCGCTACAACCAAAGGTTTGAGCCAAATCGTGACGCCGGATTTGCAGCCGACGGGAGATCTTTCCTTAAGTTTTCAGATTCAGGACAAGCGGATCGCGAACCCGTATCAATTGCAAGCGGAGTTGGGCTTAACGAGGTGGGCTGAGGTGGCGGCGTTTCGCGGATTTCAACCCGACGAATGGATTTTCGGCACGGAGATCGGATTGTTAACGAAAGAGCCTTTTCTTCTTTCTGTGGGCTTCGTCAATTGGTCGCCTCACCTGGATGTGGATCCTCAACCCTTCATCGAAGCTGGTTATTACACAGAGCATCACAAGCTCATCGCCGGAGCTATTCACGCCGGCTACAAAAACGAAGCAATCCTCGGCTATGCCTACGACTTCAATGAGAGGTGGCGCTTGCAGGTCGATTGGCAAAGTGGCTCTGAAAATTCATCAACCATCGGTTTCACGTGCAACGTCACACCAGATTTCCAATTTAATCCGGCGCTCTACGTCAACAATGGTCCGAACCACGATCTGTTCGGTTACATAGTCTTCACATACACTTTTCATGTCTGGAGTAAGGGCTGGCCACCAGGCCGCATTGGCCGTTAAGATTGCGTCATGGGCGATCTCAGTTTTCAGAACAACGTCCCCGATCCTCTGCTGTCTGGAAAAGAATTGCCGACATTCAAGTTCGAGTTAGAGAAATCGAAGGGGAAAGTTCTCGGGAACAGTTTCGGCAAAGAAGTCACTGTCGAACAATTGCCAATCTCGAAGGGGATCGCTGGCGTTTCGATGCAACTTGAGCCGGGCGTGATGCGAGAGCTTCACTGGCACGCGACCGCCGCCGAATGGGCGTTCGTCTTAAAAGGGCGCGCGCGCACCACCGTGATCAATCCGGCAGGGCAAACAGAGACGAACGACTTTGATCCGGGCGACATCTGGTATTTTCCGCGCGGCCACGCGCACGTGCTCGAGTGTCTCGGCAACGAGCCGACCCATTTCATTCTGATTTTTGACAACGGTTATTTCTCCGAGTTTGGCACGTTCAGTATTACGGATTGGCTCGGTCATGTACCCAAATCGTTGCTGGCGAAGAATTTCGGCCTTCCTGAATCGGCGTTTGACGGTTTTCCAAGCGAAGAAGTTTACTTCGCCAAAGGCGCGATTCCGCTGGAAAAAATACCCGAGAATCTGCAGGGCCCGCGACTTGCTCCGCCGCAGACTCATAAATTTCGAATGCTTTCCGAGGTGCCCCATGGCGTGTTCAAAGGTGGCCGCGAATGGCGCGTTGATTCGACACGATTTCCAATTTCAACGACGGTCACTGGCGTCATTCTCGACCTGGAACCGGGCGCATTCCGCGAATTGCACTGGCATCCCAACGCAGACGAATGGCAGTACGTTATCGACGGCGACGTCAGCGTGACCATGTTTGCTTCCGGCGGCCGTTTCCGGACGGAACTGCTGCACGCCGGAGACGTCGGCTACATTCCACAGGGTTACGGCCACTCGATAGAAAACATCGGCAGCAAACCGAGCCGGATACTTATCGGATTCAACAGCGGCATTTATCAATCGATCGATCTTTCCGCGTGGATTGCCGGAAATCCGCTGGACGTTCTGGCAACGAATTTCAATAAGCCCGCATCCCTGTTCGAGAAATTTCCGCGCAAGGACGTTTTCATTGCGCTAGTTGAATGAGTCGAGAACAAGACGGTGACGTATGAAAACGAGAAATGTCAGGCGATGCACGTTCCTTTTCGTGTGTGCGGTGATTTCCGGCGATACTGCGTATCTGCGAGCGGCCAACATGCACAGCTTTATCGAATCGGTCCGGAGGAAAGCGCCCGTTGTCTATGTTGGTTCCGTAAAGGATGTCCGCTTCCTGCAACGAACAAAGTTCGACCTTAAGGCAAAGGCAGTTGTCGAGGTTATGGCGGTTATGCGAGCCCCCGGCAGCAATTCTCGTGAGGCTACCATCGAGTATTCAAGTTTCGACGACCAAACGCCCATGATGGAGGGCGGTCCTCAATACCAACTGCGACCCGGCGACGCAGTGATCGTTTTTGCCAACTCCTTCGACGCCACGATTCCACCGGGATACCTCATTCAGGGAAGCCGCGGAGAGTTGCTGCAGCGGGTTGAAGCATTACTTAATGCTCTTACCAGCATGTCGCCGGACCAACTTAAAGGGAGCGAGATTGCGGAGGAAGATCGGCGGGTTCAAATCGGCTTGTACGAAAAGCTTTCCGCCTGGCTCCGTACTTCCAACTAGCCGCTTCCTGACCAATGCCAGCACCGGAACCAAAACTTCGCGACGGAAGAATCGTGCGCAGCGAAAGTCCGCTCAATCTGGAGGCGCCGTTCTCGAGTCTGGACAGTTTTCTTACGCCCACGAAATCGTTCTACGTTCGAAACCATTTTCCAATCCCGGCAATCGATCGCAACGCATGGTGGTTACACGTAGAAGGCGAAGTAGAAAAGCCATTCGCCATCAATTACGAAGAGGTCGTCGCACTCGAGTCAGTCACGGCTCCCGTGACTTTGGAATGCGCTGGAAACAACAGAAGTTTCCTCGAGCCGAAAGTGAAGGGCGTGCAATGGCACCTCGGTGCGGTAAGCACCGCCGAGTGGACCGGGGTACGACTTTCGACCCTGCTCGATCGAGCGACTCTCAAACCAAACGCGTGCGAAGTTGTTCTGGAAGGAGCCGATTGCGGCATGGTGGAGGAACCGAAGAGTCCGCCGGGCGAATTAACGTTCGCGCGCAGCATTCCTCTGGACAAAGCGCGCCGCGACGTGCTGCTGGCCTACAAAATGAATGGTGTAGGCCTGCCGCCAGAGCACGGTTTTCCATTACGCGCAATCGTGCCTGGCTGGTATGCGATGGCGTCCGTGAAATGGCTCCGGCGCATCATCGTCACCGACCGGCCATTTAATGGATATTATCAAACGCTTGATTACGCGTACTGGAATCGGCGAGGGGACGGCGTGGAACTGACGCCGTTAGGCGAGATGCAGGTCAAAGCGGAGATCGCGCGCCCGGCAGAACGTGACAGAGTGCCTGCGAACACGAACGTGCGCGTGTGCGGAGCCGCGTGGGCGTGCGATGCAGAAATCACCAAGGTCGAGCTGAGCACAGACGGCGGTGCAACGTGGAGCGATACAAAATTGGTTGGCGATAGCAAACCCAACGCGTGGCGATTTTGGGAATTCGACTGGCAAACACCATCGCAACCGGGCAAACAAACTCTCATCGCCCGCGCCACTGATTCGCTCGGCCGAACGCAACCGGTAATGCGTGATCCCGATCGCGGCACTTACATGATCAATCATCTACTACAGATCCAAATCGAAGTGAAGTAGCGACCACATCCCCTGCGCAAACTCCTCAAGCCGCGTGCGCGAAGCGTTTTACGCGGCTGCCGATCGAAGTCGAAGTCCTGTTGTAGCCGCGTCGTTATGCGACGCGCCCACGCAGTCGAACTGGCCGCGGCCACCGAGCTCTGCTTTCAGCGGGGTCCCGCGATGAAAACAGACGGTCATGCGGCAACAATTAAGTCGGGAATAACTTGGCAGTGCCACCTCCGAATTGTAACTTTTCCTTCATGAACGACCGAATCGTGATCGATTCCAAGATTTGTCATGGCAAGCCCGTGATTCGTGGGACGCGGCTGCCGGTTGCAATCGTGGTTGGCAGCCTTGCTGGCGGCATGACTTTCGATGAAGTGCAGCGCGAGTATGGAATCACAAGCGACGACATTCGGGCCGCGTTAAAATTCGCCGGCGACCTGATCGAGCAGGAACAGCATCATCCATTGCCCGCCTGAGGCTGCATGCGCTTTCTGGTGGACGCCAACCTGCCGCTCTCGGTCGCGCCGCGAATCCGCGCTCTCGGCCATGAAGCGACGGACGTTCGTGAGATTGCGATGGGAAACGCAGATGACGGCGTAGTCGCGCGCCACGCACGCGAGAACGCTTTCTGCCTGATAACTCGCGATAAGGATTTCGGTGATATCCGAAATTATCCACCAGGCGATTTACGGCGGAATCATTGTTCTGGATCTGCCCGAAGACTTCCGTACGATGGAGGTCCTAAGAATTCTTGAGCTGTTCCTATCTCGCAAAGAATGGTTGGAACGATTGCCGGGACGCCTCGCGATTGTAGACCCATCACGGGTGCGGTTCCGCCCGAGCTAGCCGATTCGCCGTGGCAGACACCAGCGCAACCTGAAAAACGCACTCTCATCGCCCGCGCCACTGATTCGCGCGGCCGAGCGCAACCACGGCATCGCGATCCCGATCGCGGCACTTATATGATCAATCATCTGCTGCCGATCGAAGTCGAAGTCGTGTTGTAGCCGCGTCGCTGTGCGACGCGCGCACGCGGCCAGAGATCTTGTTCCGACTTCTCATCAGAAAGAGTTTGGGATAATGTTGCGCCTCAATAATGCATGTCATTACAAGGAAGCGCTTAACCGAGTTCGCGGAAAAACATCCGGATACCAAATCATCTCTCGCGCGCTGGTACGCTGTTATGCGAAGAAGTCGTTTTCTGAATTTCGCGCAACTGCGTGAAACTTTTCCTGGCGCCGACCAGGTTGAAAAATTCACGGTGTTTAATATTGGAGGCAACAAAGTTCGACTGATCCCGCACTTCATCATAATAGAAACAAGATTTACGTCCGCCACGTGTTAACTCATCAGGAGTACGACAGTGGCAAATGGAAAAAATGATATGTCAACCGCCGAACTTGAACGAGTGACAGAAGCCTGGCCACCAATATCACGTGCCGTCCGCGTGCCTCATAGCGACGCGGATCATCGGGAGATGGTGGAATTGCTCGACCGTGTCACCGATGAAGTGGGCGAAAATGAAGCGCACCCGCTCGCTTCGTTCATGGACGTACTAGGTGTGCTTATCGAGAAATACGAGGATGAGCACATTCCCGAGCTAACGGAGTAATTGCTCCATTGAAATCAAAATTCACCCAGCGCCGTTATCGCGCGCCTAAACGCTTCGCGTGTGCGTTATGCAAACCAGCACCAGCAGGGCTGGGCCGATAAAAATGGAGCGACTGGGGCGAGCGACATGGCCGGATTAACTGCCGACGATTCCGGCTAATAATCACTACCGCGCCCGCCTCGCTTCACGTTCGAGAGCCCGGGCCGCCCGTCGCCGCGCTTTGCGTGACCGCTGCTTGATTTCCTCCGTGTATTCCCAATGCGTCATGTTCGAGTGCCCGCGTTTACCACCGCTTCCGCCCTCGACCTTATTTCGCCGCAGTTCGTAGCTCATGTGATCTGATTTCGCTTACAGCCTTATTGTAATCCTCATGAGTACCCGATCCAGGTCCAAAGGAAAGTGTCGCTTTCGACAAAGCGACCCACTGCACGATAATGCTTGCCTATTCGCGCTGACCATCGCCCTGAGCCGATTGGTTTAAATCGCAGCGACGGATGCCGCGACTCATTTTGCCAGAGCAAGTAATTCTTATAAGCCCAATCGCTGGATCTCGGGCGGAAGATCATAAAACAACCTCCAAAAATTGCGCGCAACTCTCGAATTCACTCGGCGGGTTTTGGAAACGGCAGACTTTTGCCTGCTTGGTATTCCTTAGTAGCCGCTTCCATGAGTCGATCCAGTTTCCTTCCCGGCTTAGCGTCTTGCTTCATTTGCCGGTCCCAATCATCATCTTCGATTGGATTAAGCAGAGCGGCCAGTTCACAACGCTCTTCCGGACTAAGTTGCTCGATCGCAGCCTTGATTTCTTCCACCCGTCTCACGCAGCCAAGTGTACCCGTAAACGGAATTTCCGGCAGCAACAGTCTAATCCGCGATGCCTGTCGTGCTCTCAACTCCGTAAAGGAGCGTGCTCGCGAAAGCTTTCGGAGTTTACGCTCTCATCCTTACTTCAGACCTCACTTGTCGCGCCGTAGCCGACGCGAATGGAGCGACCGGGGCGAGCGACATGGCCGGTAACGCCGCGCGGGTAGCGGTCGAGCGCAGTGGGAGGCTGCCGAGATACAACGCGGAAACATCTGACATCAAATCCGCGACCGGACCGTTTCGCCGTGGCGAACATCGCCGCGTCTGCGGCCTTTAATTGAAACTCGCTCGCCTCCCGGCTTACTCGCTCCTACCCTCACAGTTTTACCTTCTATGTCGCTTTTCCCGCGCGCTCCGTTGTATCTCGCTCGCTCCCGTCAGCTCCATTCTACCTTCACCTTCTCCGCCTTTCGCGATTGACAATTCGTGCCCTGTAAAACATAGTATTACGCCATGACCAAGACCATCACCAAAGTCGGAAACTCTCAAGGGATCATCTTCGATACCGCTTTGATGGACCTCGCGCGTGTTAAAGTCGGAGACCAGGTCAATATCACTGTCGTGCCAAACACCGGTGCGATTGTGCTGATGCCGCTACGTTCTGGACCCTCGGCTGAAGAAGTTCGTTCCGTCATTAAAAAAACAGCCAGGGATTATCGTAAGACGCTGCGCAAATTGGCGTGAGCGCGACGCCCGAAGACTGTTTTCATCTCAGCATCGAGACCGTTGTTGAGATTCATGCCGAAGCGATCAAGCAATTCGGTGGTCTGGGCGGCGTGCGTGATGAGAATCTTCTCGCATCGGCGGTACTCGCACCGCAATCAACGTCCGGCGGCAAATCCCCATATCGCGATCTGGCTGAAATCGCCGCTGCATATTTATTTTACATCTGTAACAACCATCCGTTTTTCGACGGGAATAAACGCACCGCCATGATGGCGGCGATCGTGTTCTTGCGGATCAACGGAATCGAAACGTTACCGGACAGCGCCGAATGGGAAAGACTGATGCTCGACGTGGCGTCGGGTAAGATTAATCGCGATGAAACCACTCGCCGGCTTCGCAAACTAAGAAGTCGATCCTGAAACTCTTTGATACGACAAGAATGAGCGACTGGGATGAATACGCCGTGTTGGGGAAACCGGCGGATGGACTGCATTGGCCGAGTGGTGACGCGGCCGAGCGATTGGGAGAATGGAGCTTTTGGGGAAAGCGACATAGAAGGCAAAGCCGCAATGGGTAGCGGCGAGCGAGCTGGGAAGCGAACGAGTTTCAATCGCGAGTCAGCGATCCCGCAGCCGCGGGACCGTGAGGTAACGGTCGAGCGCAGCGGAAAGCTGCCGAGATACAAAACATTCACCGATGTCCGACGCGCGTCCGCTGACGAACATCAATACGACGTGCGGGGGCGCCGTTGGGTGGACTGCATTGGTCGGCTGGTGATACGACCGAGTGATTGGAAAATCGCGAGTCAATTCGCGGAGGTCTTTGCTGCCATCAAAGAACTCGTTGCTCCCCCGGTGCCGCCAAGGAAACAGATCGGCTTCCATCCGTGATTATGTCAACCGCCGAACTCGAAAAAGTCACAGAGGCTTGGCTACCAATATCAACCCCGAGGATGCCATTTACGACGAGCTTTAGCCAAGGCGATGTTGTTCTTGTGCCGTTTCCATTCATCGGCCTCCACGCCATAAACAGTCTTGGCGTACGCGGCTCCCTTTCCGTCGCGTTCAACCCTTAAAAGAGTTAAGATGTCGATCTTGGGCACTCGTGTGATATAATTTGAGCTATGAGCGTTCCAATTCTGCCGCTGGAAGAAATGAGCGTTGAAGAGAAGCTGCAAACCATGGAGGCGCTTTGGCAAAGTCTCTCAGCTGACCCCGGCGCGGTCGAGTCGCCTGCGTGGCATGAGGAAGAGTTAGCGGAACGCGAACGGAAGATCCAATCCGGAGAGGCCAAGTTCGTCGAGTGGGAAAAAGCGAAAGCTGATATTCGGCGTCGTACTTCGTGAGGATCGAGATCCTGCCGGAAGCGCGGGACGACTTAGTTGCTGGGTTTCGATTTTATGAACACCAGGCGCCCGGCCTCGGAAGTTATTTTCGCGAATCCATCCTGAGCGAAGTTGACGCATTGGCTCTGGTAGGCGTTCACGCCAAAGTTTTTGGATATCATCGCGCACTGAGCAAGCGCTTTCCGTTTGCGATCTATTACGCTGTAGAAGCGGAGGTAGTTCGTGTCCGCGCGATTCTGGACTGTCGCAGAAATCCTTCGTGGATTAGACGACGAGTTCGCGGCCAATAAACGCCACGCGCTCTTCCCTGTTAACCGATCACGGATCACCGCGCTCGCTGTGCGTGCGCCCCCGGCCACGCCGAAGTCCTGCGATCGCGGGACGAAGGCGACTCAGCTCTCAACAATCAACTATCAGCCCTCAACTTTCCCTTCCTAATTCGTTCTCTTGCAGCCCGGCAATCTTCATCAGCGAGCGAAGCAATCCCTTTTTCAACGGCTGATTTCCGTGGATGGGAATGATAATCCGTCCACGTCGGCCCGCCATGGTAAAAACGTGATGGCTGCCCTGAATCCGAGCCAATGTCCAACCGCGCCGTTGGACAATTTGCGCAAGCTCGCGGCCGGAGACTTGCTTCACACCGTCACGTCCAGCACTTGATCGGCCGCGCCGGCCTGGGTTGCGCCATCTTCCGCGAGCAGCCAACCTTGGATCGCTTCACGAATATTCGTGCGCACTTCGTCCATCGTCTCGCCTTGTGAGACACATCCCGGCAATGCTGGCGCTTCCGCCCAGTAACCGCCTTCTTCCGCCTTATGAATCAGCACCTTCAGTGTCACGAAGCGATATTACTGCGCCCGCCCGCTCAGCGCAAAATCGATCTGCCTCATCTCTATCAACATTCAACTCCCTAAAGGAGCGTGGCTCGCCGGCTGGTCACGTCGTAGTCAGACGAAGACGGAAGCTTTACGCTCTCATCTTTACTCCAGACCTCAAACATCAAACATCTGACATCAAAAATCAGCGCCTCAGCGCGTTTTCCTACTTCTAACTTTCTTCGCGTTCTGCTATTTTTCGGTGCTCACAGCCCCAAAAGAACCCCGATTGATTAAAGAGGGCAGAAAGGTTCCCCGAGCAGATTCGAGTACCTCAGCAAAAAGCGATCAAAATTGGTTGCCAGAAATATTCCTTGACGTATTAACCTAAAGGTTAAATCGTATGGTCGTTGCTTACCAGATCAATCACGGAGCGCGTTTCCGATTGATCGCGATTGGCACGCAAGAGAATGAAAAGATCAATCTCCCCTACTTGGAGTTCCAACAGGAAGCGCTACACCGGGCTCCCAAGGAATGGCCGAAATTGGTGCGAATTCTTGATTACGTTGTCGCGTCGGGCCCTCCGAAAGATGCGGAGAAGTCCAAGCAATTACGGGAAGGAATTTTTGAGTTTAGGACGAAAGGAGGTTTGCGGCCTCTTTGGTTTTATGATGAAGGGCGCGTCGTGATTTGCGTCAATGGTTACATCAAACAAGGCCAGAAGACTCCACCTCAAGAAATTAATGACGCCATCCAGTGGAAAAGCAGATATTTCGAAGCTAAGCGAACAGGAAACCTGAAAGACATCACACCCAAATGAAAACGATCGAACAAATCCACAAACAAATTCAGGCTGCACTTAAAGCTGCGCGCAAAACACACGAATATCGCGCTGAAGGCGCATCAATCGAGTTCACAAACGCGATGCTCACGCGAATGCGCCAGTTGGACGTTTCCCGAAGCGAGCTTGCAGCCAGAATCGGAGTGACCCCAGCTTACATCAGTAAGATTTTGCGCGGCGACACGAACTTCTCCCTCGAAACGATGGTGAAAATCGCAAATGCGCTCGAATCCGACTTCCGCTGTCATCTTGAGCCCGCCACGGCGGGCTCACAACACTTCGACGGACCTCGCGCCAATCGAACAAAGGCGACCTTAGTTTCAAACGCTAGGCACAACGGAAAGAGTATGCCGCAGCGACGTCACAGACGAGCACGACAACGCACGAAAGCGGTTCACTGATCTCCGGCCTCCTCGTCGCGCCGACTCGCTTGCCATGCCGTAGTGGAACGGAGGCAGGTCACGTCGTAGTCAGACGAAGACGGAAGCGTGGTGCGAAGGCGGAAACATCTGAAATCAAACATTCGCTCCTAATTCTTCCTTCATCCTTTCTTCTGTTTCTGCCTATTTTCCGCGCTTTCAAGTGCTGGATATAATTAAACTAACCCGTGAGCGTTGAAAAAACTGTTGAGAAACTTCTTCGCGGCGCATCCGATGCTAACATTCGGTTCGATGAAATCTGCGATCTGTTGCAGGCAAAAGGCTTTCGCATGCGAGTCTCAGGCAGCCATCATATTTTCACCAAACCCGGCGTCATGGAGCGGATCAATCTTCAGCGTGAAGGTTCGAAGGCCAAGCCCTATTAAATAAGACAGGTGCGCAAAATCCTGGCACAGTATAAACTATTTTAGTCTATGGAGAATCCTCGTTACGAAATGATCATCTGGTGGAGCAGCGAAGATAACGCCTTCGTTGTCGATGTTCCGGAGCTGCCCGGCTGCATGGCGCACGGGAACACGCGCGCTGAAGCCATCGGAAACGCTGAGGAAGCGGTGAGTTTTTGGTTGCAAACAGCAAAAGAGGACGGAATCCCGATCCCCGAGCCAAAAGGCCGCCTTGTAGTCGCCTAAACTCCCTGGCCCGCCCGCAGGCGGCTCCTTTCCTCGGCACGTGAACGACGTTTTTACGTGCTAATTCTTCCTTCAACCTTTCCTCTGTTTCTGCTATTTTCCGCGCTTCATACAGATGCGCGACGTTCAAGCCCGGCCGCAGCGATACATCAATATTGATGTTGCCTTGAATGGAGTTCACGATAGAGCTTTACGAGACAATACTGGAAAATCTCCTGTGCACGATTCCTTGAAACTCAGGCCACGATCCCTGATGACCTCGCCGCGGTGCTCCGTCGTCTGGGGAAATTGCGGTATCGCGAGTATCACCGCGAGCCGCTCTCAAAGGCACTAGGAGACGCCTTTTGAATTGCGCCACGTCGCAAATGAACACGCGCTCCTAGTGGTTTTTTATGAAGGAGCCGCCGCATTATTGCCGTTCATGGGGTCCGCAAAAAGGTCAGGCCATCCCAGCGCGCGATCTCGACACCGCCCGCGAGCGGATGCGTGACTGGCATGGAGAGATAATATGAAAAAGAGCAACCTTTCCTTTTCTGGAAGAACAACTGAGAGACCCGGTTTTTGCCGAGCGCTTCAAGCGCGGGCGAAGCGTGGGATGTCGCTCTGAACTTGTCGCTCTCCGCGAGCAGGCCGGCCTTTCGCAGGTCGAGCTTGCCCGCAAACTGAGGACCACCCAGCAACAAATCAGCCGGCTGAAATCGCCGAATTACGAAGGTCATTCTCTCAATCGCCGCCGGTCGCGGGTGTTAAATGCTTATGTACGTGTCATCTTCGAAAGCAACAAAAAAGTTTCGGCTAACCGCGTAGCTGAACGTCCGGAGAGATATCGGACCAAGGGCAACGAAAAAAGTGCCTGATTATCTAACTGCGCCTTCTGCTTTCGGTTTTGTTTCCATCAAACATCAAACATCAAACATCTGACATCCTTGGCACGCCGTAGTTTCAGGAGGCGGCTGACATCAGCGCGTCAGCGCATTTTCTTCCTTCAACCTTTCCTCTGTTTCTGCTATTTTCCGCACTCCATGCAGTCCCCCGAAGATCAAGCACGCGAGACGATCCATAAGGTGTCGACCGACCTCACATTCGTTATGAACGAACCCGGTAAGATTTACGCGACCGATTTAACGCGCTTCTAACCAAGGACAGCCGATTTTTGATTGCCTGGTCGGGTATTTTTACATCAGTGGCTTTCACAAAGTTCACCCAGCACTCGAACAAGTCGAAAAGGTTCGCATACTCGTTGGCCTGCAGACGGACCGCGCTGTTTACGACGCTCTGGCAGCACGCGCGACGTGACGGCGAGCTGAATCTCTCTCGATGCATCAACCAAACAGAAGCTCGCACAGGGCGTTTTGGATGAGCTGGAGAAAGCGTCAGATGCTGCAGTGATCGTAACCGGCGTTCACAAGTTCATCGAATGGCTTCGTTCCGGAAAGGTGGAGATCAAGGCGCATCCCTCAGAGAATCTGCACGCCAAGGTTTACATCATGACCTTCTTTGAAGGCGATCGCGACAAAGGCCGCGTCATTACTGGCTCAAGCAATCTCACTCAGTCAGGCCTTCTCGATAACCTCGAATTCAACGTGGAGCTTAAGACATGCGCTGACTACTGAATCAGACCTTTATAAAATTTATGCGCTCCGGCCGTTGCTGTTTATCTTCGCAAGCCCTACGAGGATACCGTCGTTAATCGCTCACCATTTGCGCACTTCACGCCCTATGAGCTCTACCTGAAATTCCTTTACGATACTTCAGAGATTCTCCTAACCCGCCCGCTGAACTTGAAGACATCGCCTTCCAGACGGCTTTAAGCGTTTGCAGTATCAGGAGGAAGCCGTCTTGAGCGCGCGTAAAATCCTCGACGAATACGGCGGCGTGTTTCTTCCGACGTGTCGGACTCGGCAAAACCTACATGTCTGCGCTCCAGCACAGCAGTTGGAAGGCCGCTCGCTTGTGGTTGCGCCCCCGCACTTGTTGGACCGCGACAATCTGGGTTCTGGCCGAATGTGTTCGGCGATTTTCGGTGCCGCATACCCACTTCGAGTCGATCGGAAAACTGGATGATCTGTTGAGCCGGGACGTCACGCGATACAAGAACGTCTTTATCGACGAGTCGCACCGCTTTCGAACCGACGCGACGCAGAGCTACGAAAAGCTCTCGCAGTTTGCCGGGCCACCGCGTGATCCTTGTTAGCGCAACGCCGCTCAATAACTCACCGCGGGACATGTTGAGTCAGATCAAGCTATTTCAAAACGGCAAGAACAGCACGATCCCCAAGTGTCCGAAACCTCGAGGGGTTCTTTCGCCGTCTCGATGCAAACCTGAAGGTTCGGACCGGCAACCCGACCGGGAGGATTCTTCACAGATGGTCCGAGCGAATGCGAAGGCAACGCGCGAACACATCCTGAAGTTCCTGATGATCCGACGCACACGGACGAGATCGGCAAATATTACGGGGAGGACCACCCAGGGAGCCGGACTCCAGCTTCCGGACGTCACTGAATCCGGATCGGCTTTTCTACACCTTCAACAAGGCAGAGAACGAAATCTTTACTGAGACGTTTCATCTTATCGGATAGATTTCAATACGCTCGCTATCAAACCGCTCGTAGACTACGAGGGCGACTCAAGCTGACCAGCAGCTTCAGGTCCAGTGCAACCTCGCGAATTCATGCGGATCTTGCTGGTGAAGCGTCTCGAGAGCAGCCTCCGCGCTTTTCGGCTTACCCTCGTCGCTCTTTATTGCTTCTATGAACGGTTCATCAACCGAATTTCAGAACGGGCTCGTTTACATCAGCAAGAAACACATCAACAAAGTGTTCGATCTCTCTAGAGTCTATGACTGACGAAGGTATCGAGCGCTCGTTGGAAACAGAAAAGGCTGAGCGTTTCGCAGCGAATGATTCCCGACCCAATTTCATCAAAACTGTTGCGCGCTGATTTGAGATATCCTGCGTGAGATCGAAGACATCTGGGATGGTGTTCGCCGCGATCCCAAGTGGTCTTTGTTTCGCGACGTGCTGGAATCAAAACAAAACTGCGCTCAGCGAAGTTGATCATTTTCACTGAATCGAAAGCAGACTGCAGAGTATCTTTACGAAGAAGATCACAAAGGAAGTGGAGAAGGATGTTCTCCTTTTCACTGGGTAGTTCTGATCAGTTGGTCCGGAAGGCAGGTCGCTTTTGAATTTCGATGCGAAGGTATTTCATCCGAAGCGATGAATTCAGCATTCTGAATTGTGACGAGGTCTGATCGGAAGGCGTAATTCTTCATCGATCGAACATTGTCTCTAACTACGATATTCCCTGGACCCCACTCGTCTGATTCAGCGCGTCGGGCGAGTTAACCGCGTCGATACAAAGTTCTCGATAAGATCGACACCTGACAACTTTTTCCAGACCGAGGAGAGTAACGATCCGAACATGAAGCTTAGGAAGCTGC
>CAVSMG010000002.1:0-246144 GCA_963728955.1 uncultured Verrucomicrobiae bacterium | reverse complement strand
ACGTTAACGCGGATAACGATTTTCCGGTGGCAGATCCGGCCCACCCGAAAAACCGCCTGCCCGGTGTTTACGAAACCGGCGGCGAGGATGTCCACGCCGGCCACGATCCAGCCACACGATTCGACAGCTATCACTTCGAATCAGTTTCCTTCGAAGCTATTTATCGACTCCTGAGTCCCTACAAGGATCCGATTGGTCTCGCGCTCTATTTCGAGCCTGCCGTTGGCGATCAGGAAACGGAGCTGGAATGGAAAATCTTGCTGCAAAAGGATTGGCTGGAAGACCGCCTGGTTTGGGCGCTTAACATCAATTACGAGCTGGAGTACGAAAAAGCGGACGAAGGCGGCTACGAGCGCGACGGGATGTTCGAGTGGTTCACCGGACTCTCTTACCGCTTCGTGCCCAATTGGTCGGCAGGTTTGGAATTTTGGAACCATCACGAATTTGCCGACGCTACCGTGCACGAGCATTCGGCTTACTTTATCGGACCGACAATTCATTATGGTGGCGAACGCTGGTGGGCCACCCTTGGATTTCTTCATCAACTCCCCATCGGGCAGGCATTTAGTCAGGACAACAAGGAGTTTGCCGCGCACGACGGCTACATCTTTGGCGACGAGCACGAGAAGTATTACGTGCGGCTGAGGATCGGATTCAATTTCTAACGCAGGATGAAATCCGAATTCGCTTTCATCGCTTTGCCCATTTCCGCGCTGGTTGCTCCATCCACCTTTGCAGTTCAATACCTAACAGTCGATCAAGCGCAGCGCGCGATTTTTCCGGGGAAATCGTTAACGGCCGCGCCGGTGAAGCTGACGCCGGCTGAACGAAAAGCGATTGAGCAGGCCAGCGGCGTCCGGGTCCTGCGGGACGAACAGCAAGTCTGGCGCGTGAGAGGCGGCGGCTGGTTCATCGTAGATGAAGTCGTCGGCAAACACGAGTTTATCACTTACGCAATTGGCCTGAATGCCAACGGCTCAGTCAAACAGATCGAAGTGATGGATTATCGCGAAACTTATGGAGGGGAAATCCGAAATGAAAACTGGCGCGCACAGTTTGTGGGCAAGACAAGCCAGTCGGATTTGAAACTGGACAGGGACATCAAAAACATCAGCGGTGCCACGTTGAGCTGCCGTCATATCACGGACGGCGTGAAACGACTCCTCGCGTTCTATAAAATCGCGCTCAAACGGAGCTAGGGAATGAGAACGAACGGCCAAAACGAGGTTCGCCGGTGCCGGCCATTGCTGGGCACGTTTGTGGAGATTCAAGCGTCCGGAATTAACGCCGATTTAGATCACGCAGTCGGAGCCGCATTTGCGGCCATGGCACGGATCCATCGTTTGATGAGTTTTCACGACCAGGACAGCGATGTTTCCCGGTTGAATTGCGCCGCGTTTCACAAATCCGTGTGCATTCATCCCTGGACGTGGCGCGTCTTGAAATCCGCGCACGAATTTTCGCGCAATAGCGATGGTGTTTTCGACATCACAATGGCCCGGCAATTGGTGAAATGGAATTACCTTCCGAAATACAATGCACTTGGTGGTGGCAGCGGCAGCTGGCGCGACATCGTTCTCCAGACGAACTGCAATGTTCGATTTCGCCGCCCTATAACGATTGATGTTGGGGGAATCGCCAAGGGTTTCGCCGTAGATCGCGGGGTTGACGCGTTGAAGCGCAACGGCGCAATAGCAGGGATCGTAAACGCCGGCGGCGACCTGCGCGCTTTCGGACCCGCTTCGCAGTTCGTTCACCTGCGTAATCCCGCCCAGCCGATGCGGGCTGCTGGAGTGGTGAAACTGTGCGAACGCGCCATTGCCACTTCTGGAACTTACTTTGCCCGCAGAAAAAGCCGTGGCCGCTGGGTGAGTCCGTTGTTGGATGGACGCACCGGCCGAGCTGCCCGCGAATTGATCAGCGTGACTGTGGCTGCCGCCGAGTGCATAACGGCAGATGCATTGACAAAAATCGTTTCTACGCTGCGCGAAAAAGCCGCTCCTCTCCTGGCGACATACGGCGCCGACGCGTTGCTGCTCGAGCAAGACGGAACCCCGTGCTGGATGTTTCACCCACCGTGCAATACATCCCGCCAGACCTAATCCGATTGAAGCTTTTTCAGAGACGCCTCCTCTACGGTGTGCTTGCCGTGCTTTTCCTGAGCGGCGTGGCCTGGATGTATTGGAATGATTTGGTTCCGTCACGCGGTGATTTCGAGATGAGCGCAAAGGCATGGGCGATGAAAATCCATGGGGCGGCCGCGATGGCGATTTTGGTGCTGATCGGCATGCTTCTTACCAGTCACGTGCGCGTCGCATGGCGCGCGCGGCGGAATCGTGACAACGGCTTGCTGTTCCTAACCGCGTTTGCCGTCCTGATCGTCACGGGATACGGACTTTATTATGCTGGCGGTGAAAGCCTGCGCGCGTGGACGAGCTGGATTCACCTCGGCGTAGGATTGGCGCTGCCGTTGCTCTTGATTTTTCATATTTGGCTTGGCAAACGAACGAGGGCAGCGATCCCGCCGCAAAAAGATGCTCGCGCAGTGGCCAAAATCGACCTGGCTTGAGGGGCGAATTTCAGGTTGCATACGGGCGCTCGGTATAGCATCTTCTGCGTCCCGCTCTGGAGGTTCCCTTTTCCAGAATCTTCGCTTATGGCAGATACAACAGAAATAGTGCCTGAATTATTGGAAGCTGGTGTTCATTTTGGACACCAGACGAAACGTTGGAATCCAAAGATGAAGCCCTTCATCTTTGAGCAGCGCAACCAGATTTACATTATCAATCTTGATGAAACCGTGAGGCAACTCCAGCGCGCGACGGAGTTTCTACAGGAAGTGGCGCGCCGCGGCGGCCGGATTTTGTTTGTTGGCTGCAAGAAGCAAGCGCAGGAAGCCATAAAGGAAGCGGCCGTGGCGTGCGGGCAATTCTACGTGAACCAACGCTGGCTAGGCGGCACGCTGACCAATCTCGCCACCATCCGCAAGAGCATAGGCCGCTTGAAATACATCGAGCAAATCGAGCAATCGCCCGAATACAAGAAAATGGGGAACCAGGAACTCGCCGCCTTGAATCGTGAGGCTGCAAAGCTCAGGCGCAACCTTGAGGGAATTCTCGACATGTCCGGATTGCCGGATGTCTTGGTAGTGATCGATACGATTCGGGAACAAAACGCCGTCAGCGAAGCACGGCGCCTCGGAATTCCGGTGGTTGCGATCGTCGATACGAATGCCGATCCCGAACTCGTGGACTATCCCATCGCCGGGAATGACGACGCAATCCGCGCGATTCGGGTGATTTTGCAAAAACTGGTCGATGCGATTGTTTCAGCCAGTAGCGAAGGCCGGATTCGCGAACAGGTTGAAATGGCCGGCGTTTCGGCGTGAGATTGCCCGCTACGCGACGCTTGTGGCTGTATTGGCTCACGGCCAGCCCTTCAAATCTTCTAACCCCTTCAATGCCTAACGACACAAATGAGCGCAACAACTGAAATTGATCCGAAACTCGTTAAGCAGCTCCGCGAAAAAACCAATGCCGGTTTCATGGATTGCAAGCGAGTCTTGTCGAGAGTGGCGGCGACTTGGAAAAGGCCGAAACTATTTTACGGACCAAAGGCATTGCCACCGCGGCGAAAAAGGCCACGCGCGCGACAAAGGAGGGCATCGTGGCTTCGTACATTCATCTGCAAGGGAAAGTCGGTGTTCTCGTGGAGGTGAATTGCGAGACTGATTTCGTAGCGAGAAATGAGAATTTCCGAGAGTTTGTAAAAGATATCACGCTGCATATCGCCGCGGCGCACCCGCTCTACGTCAACCGTGCGGACGTCCCCGGAAACCTCATCGAAGCCGAGCGCGAGATTTATAAGGCGCAGGTTCAAGGCAAGCCAGCACACGTTACGGATAAAATCGTTGAAGGAAAACTGGAGAAGTTCTACAGCAGCGTTTGTCTCCTCGAGCAGGGTTTCATCAAAAATCCCGACGGGACTGTTGGAGATTTGCTCAATGGGAAGATTGCGGAGCTCGGCGAAAATATTGTCATCCGCCGGTTCGTTCGCTATCTCGTCGGCGAGCCGCTTCCGAGCGAAGCCTAAGCCTCGTAACGGCGTTCGCCGCGGCTTATTCCGCCGAATAGACCGGGGTATTCCAATTCTGTTTCGGCTGGTAACGTCCGCTGTCCTCAGTGGACTTTGCGAATGCGCTCACCGGGTTAGTGCGCTGGGAACAGTGCAGGCGACCGCAATTGCGTGCCATTGGGCCAATCTGTGGTTAATTTTCGGCGGAATGGGACTAGCCAAATACAAACGAAAACGCGACTTCAAGAAAACAGCAGAGCCGGCAGGCAAACCTCTTCCCAAGAAGGTCAAAGGCGCGTCGCGCTTCGTCTTTCAGAAACACGCTGCGCGGCGTTTGCATTACGATTTCCGCCTCGAAATGAAGGGTGTTTTGAAATCATGGGCACTGCCAAAAGGACTTCCCTGGAAGCGGAGCGAAAAACATCTCGCCGTCGAAGTGGAAGATCATCCGATCGAATACGAAGATTTTGAAGGAGTGATACCCGAGGGGCAATACGGCGGCGGCACCGTCATGGTGTGGGACCGCGGCACCTATTATGTTTACGGCGAGCAACCGCTGAAATCGCTCCGTGAAGGCAAGCTTCACCTTCTTCTCGATGGCAAAAAAGCGAAAGGAGAATGGACACTAGTGCGAATCCGCGGACGCGAGAGTGAAAAGAATCAGTGGCTGATTCTGAAAACGGGCGACGACGCAAAACCGATTTCGAGCAAACTCGAAGATCAATCTGTAAAGACGGGTCGCACGATGGAGCAGATTGCTGAAGCTCGCGACGCCGAGTGGCAATCGAATCGCCCAGAAGACACAAGTCCGACTTCGCAATTCAAGGCGAGAATTCGCCAGGCGATTAAAAAAAAACAAAAAAATGAAGCTGTAGGGCAGGCACACTCGTCGCCCATCGCCTCCCTGCCCAATTTATCGTCCGCGAAACCGCGTTTTGTCGAGCCAATGAAAGCGAAGCTTCTTGAGAAGCCGCCCTCCACCGGCTATTGGATTTACGAGCTAAAATTCGACGGCATTCGCCTGATCGCAGTGAAAGACGGCGGGAAGGTTTTATTGCTGTCGCGAAATCAAAATGATTTGAGCTCGCGTTTCCCGGAGATTGTCCGAGCCCTAGAAAATTTGCCCGCCCGCGAGTGCGTACTCGACGGCGAGGTGGTCGCGGTGGACGAGGAAGGCCGTTCGTCCTTTCAACTTCTGCAAGCGCGCGAGATGAACGGACGAAAATCGCCCATCTATTTTTATGCGTTCGACCTTCTTCAACTCGACGGCAAAAGTCTGATCTCTCTGTCGTTGGAAGCCCGCAAAAGCGTTTTGGAAAAACTCTGCGCTGGCGCGGGCGATCCAATCCGTTATTCCGGAGCGATTGGCGGCGACGTCAGCCGGCTCCTAATCGAAGTGAAACGTCGCGGATTGGAAGGAATCATCGGAAAACAACATAACTCCGTTTACGAACCCGGCCGCCGAAGCGGCGCATGGATCAAGCTCAAATGTGTCAACGAACAGGAATTCGTCGTCGGCGGGTACACGCCGCCACAGGGTACCCGCAAACATTTCGGCGCTATTCTGGTTGGGTACTACGAAAACAAGGACCTCGTGTTCGCTGGGAAAATCGGCACGGGTTTCACGACAAAATCATTGGCTAGCTTGCACAAGCAATTCCAGGCCGAAAAACGCGCCGACTGTCCATTCGTCGATCTACCTTCGAAGCAAAACGGCGAATGGATGCAAGGAATCACGCCTTCGATCATGAAAAAAATGCATTGGATCGAACCGAAGTTCGTTGCTGAAATCAAGTTCGCTGAGTGGACACGTGACGGAAAATTGCGTGCACCCGTTTTCCTTGGCTTGCGCGAAGATAAAAAGCCAAGCGAAGTTGTTCGCGAGGGTTGAGGAAAGATTCGACGAGCGCGCTTCGGTTGTCGCACTTGTGAATTGACGGAACGGGTGGTGTCGTATCTCACTGAGAAATTAGTGCGGCAGGGAGAGCAGGTTACGTTGTTGGCAAGCGGTGATTCGGTGACGAAAGCCCGGCTGGTGGCCACCTGCCCGCGCTCGTTGCGGACAGACAATATTACGTCGATCACCTGGCGAACCAGACTCTGACGCTGGACGCGACTCGACAGTGTTCGTTTCGCCCTCGCGCAATTTTCTTCCACAAGCGAGCATTCGCGGTCAGAAAGTGGGAAACGTAAGCGTTGATCTCCTGCTCACCAGACACGCCGAGGATGATGTGGGAGTGAATGTCCTCCGCCGCATGGGGCTGTTAATGTTGTTGTTTGGAAGTAGATTGGGATTGCGCTTGTCGCCGTAGATCGCCGCAATATTGTGCCGAGATGAACGCGAAAGTGATCGTGATGCCGAAGGCAGCAGTGCTCGACCCGCAGGGAAACGCGGTGCGTAACGCTATGCGGTATTTGGGAATGCCCGAAGTGCGCCGCGTGCGAATCGGCAAATACATGGAAATCGACATTGAAGGGGAAAACAGCGAGCTTGAATCGCGGTTGCATCAGCTTTGTCGCGACCTGTTGTCGAATCCCGTGATCGAAGAGTACGAATTGCAGAGGGATCAACCAGGAAAGCAGGAAGAAAGGAAAACAGGCACGAAGCGCAAGATGCAGAGGAGGGGGGAGAGTTTGGAATGAAAGCGCTGCGGTATTTTTTCTGCGTAGTTTTGCCGCCGCTCGCCGTGCTCATGACGGGGCGCATCGCGAGTTTCTTCCTCAGCCTGATTTTGACATTGCTCGGGTGGATCCCAGGAGTCATCCACGCCTGTCTCGTCGTCAATGATTACCATGCGGAGCACCGCCCAGCTGCCGGCGCGCGTTAACGCCATGAACTTTGCCGTCATTCAGTTTCCCGGGTCCAATTGCGACCAGGATTGCATCGCGGCGATCAACGGGCTCGATGGGTTGCACGCTGAATATGTCTGGCACAAGGAAAATTCGCTGAATGATTTCGATGCGATCGTCTTGCCAGGCGGATTTGCATACGGTGATTACCTCCGCTGCGGCGCTATCGCACGGTTTTCGCCGATTATGAAAGCAGTGATCAGCGATGCGCGCGCAGGCAAGCTCGTGCTTGGCACATGCAATGGTTTTCAGGTTTTGTGCGAAGCCGGTCTTTTGCCGGGTGCGCTGGTGCGAAATCGTTCTCTACGATTTGTGTGCGACATGGTCACTACCCGCGTCGAGGTGGATGATTCACCGTTCACCCACGGTTGTCGGAAAGGAACACTTCTGCGTCTGCCCGCTGCGCACGGCGAAGGCTGTTTCTTTGCGGATCGGCAAACGCTGCAAGAGTTGAATTCAAGTCAACAGGTGATCTTACGCTACGCGGATAGCCAAGGGCATATCGTCCCCGAGGCGAACCCAAACGGCTCGATCGAAAACATCGCCGGAATTTGCAATCGCGAACGGAATGTGTTCGGTCTCATGCCGCACCCCGATCGCGCTTCAGATGCGCGGCTAGGCAGCGCCGATGGCGCCAGGATTTTTCTCTCGATGATGCAAACAATCGGCGCGGGTCGCTCAACTAGCGCACCGGAACGCGTTGAGCAGGTTGCCTGAATCGATCGGGCAGCTTAGGGGAAAACCTGATCCATACTCCTAAAGCGGCCGCTGGCCGCCGTAGCCCATTAAACGTCTGGGGCCGATACAGCGTTGTAACAAAAATGAACACCGTAAAGTGGCCCCGCCGCTGGATTTCCCCGGAAAAAGACCCTGGCACTGCTATTGCTCGAAAAGGTCTCTGAAAACAAACGAATCCTATGCTCCTAGAAAAAACCTTACACATGAGTCAACCGTTGGCGGAGTGCAAAGCACGTTTGGCTAGTATTCAATCCTATCGACGGCAGTTTCTGATGGTGACACGCGCAACTGTAACATCGTCCAAGACGGTGGATTTCAGTTTTCGCGGCCCGTTCGGGTTCGAAGCGCACACGGTGCTCCTTTCGGTGGACAGCACGTCCCCGGAAGAGTACGCCTTCGAGTCGGCTGGGGGAAACATCTCCGTCATGGGCATCGTCGATTTCGCAGAGATCCGACCGCAGTGCACTGAGGTCACGCTCGCGATCCACTACGAGATCAAAAACAAATTGTTCGCATGGCTGGACCAGCGTCTGCGTTTTGTGGACAGTTTCGTTACCGCTGAACTGCGCAGCGTCCGTGCGCATTTTGAAGGGATCAGGTCAAGCTATTTGGATAACGCGCGCGTGATGCCCGTGCTCCAACCAGCTCACGCCTGACAGACCAGCGTTGGCGACCGGCAACGTCCGCGGCGGATGGGTTTGGAGCGCTCGGTCTAGCGTACCCGCACGGCGCGTTTTCGATCCAAGCGGAGAATCTGGCCCGGACGAAGGGTGATTTTTGCCTTTGGATCGTGTATCTTCGTACCATCGATTTCGAAGCTTCCCTGCTTTATCAGTCGCGATATTTCGCTGTGCGATTTATTCAGGTTGAACACTTCGCGGTACACGTTCGAAAGGAGGCTCACGGCGCTAAGCTCTTCTCGTTCGGCTGGTGAGAATGCCGGGAGGTCGGCGCGATCCAATTCGCGTTTGCTGAATCGGGTGTTCCATTCATCCCACGTTTTTCTGGCTGCATCGGCTGAGTGATAGGTCTCCACGATTTCGGACGCTAGCTGCTTCTTCGCTTCGAGCGGATGCGCGCCGGATGGTGGTCCGCGCTGCAGCAGCAATTCGTAATATCGCGCCATCAGCTCGTCGGAAATGCTCATTAATTTTCCGAACATCTCTGATGGGGCTTCATTGACTGCAACGTAGTTGCCAAGACTTTTGCTCATTTTCTTGCCACCATCCAAGCCTTCGAGAATGGGCAGCAGAAAGACGACCTGCTGCGGCATGCCCTCTTCTCTTTGAAAGTCACGGCCCATCAGAATGTTGAAGAGCTGGTCCGTCCCGCCGAGTTCGACGTCAGCTTTCACCATCACCGAGTCCCATGCCTGCATGATCGGATATTGGACTTCGTGAGCACGGACCGGTTGCTGTTGTTCGATACGCGTCTTGAAATCCTCCCGTTGCAAGATCTGCTGCAACGTCACCCGGCTGTTCAGGCGGATAACGTCTTGGAACGACATGGCGCGGAACCAGTCGCCGTTGCAAACGGTCTCCGTGCGCGTTGGATCAAGAATTTTGGAAGCCTGCTCCCGATAGGTCGCCGCATTCTTGATCACTTCCTGATGCGTCAAGTGCGGCCGGGTAACGGAGCGTCCGCTCGGGTCGCCAATCATTCCAGTGAAATCGCCAATGATGAGAATTGCCTGGTGACCGAGGTCTTGAAACTGCCTCAGTTTTCGTAAAACGATCGTATGACCGAGGTGAATATCCGACGTGGTTGGATCGACGCCGAGTTTGACCCGTAAGGGCCGGTCGAGTGTAAGCTTCTCAAGTAATTCACTCTCGTTGATGATCTGCGCCGCACCTTGCTTTAACAGTGCGAGAGCTTGGTCCGGTTGCATCCCTAATGGGCCAGAATAGCGCGTGCGCGTCACCCAGACTAGCGCGCTACTTGTTTTTGTTTAGCAACTCGCGCACTTGGTCGATCGTGAGCGGCGCATTTTGCTGGTTTAGGGATTTTTGACTCTTTCCTTCATCGAGAAACGGCCGGTTTCCGGCGTACCCGCGCGAAGCAACCTTTTTCCCAGATTGAGGAGCGTCGCGAATACCCCGCGCGGTCTGATTCGCGTATGCAGAGTGAGCATTTGCAATTCCTTGCTGTGACGAAGCCGCGTACGCCTTGCGTCCGGCGTGGTAAGTCTGAGAATAAAATTGCGTTGTGGAGAAGTCTCGTGTTCCAGAAAATTTCTCCGAGTGCGTTTTCTGGTGAACGTAAAAGGTTCCCACCTTTGCCCGTTTGTTGATCGGCGATGATCCGTCGGCTACAAACTTCTTGTTTTGCGCATCGTTTTGAAGAGTCATGTCCGGCTTGAGAAGCCGGTCGAGTAATTTTCTTTCTTGGTCCTGTGCACTCGCGGAGCCGAGAACAGCTACCAGGATTACAAAAACGCCGGCCAACTTTCGCACTTTACGAGGCTGCTGGAGTCAGGACGCGTTTGTAAAGCAAATTTGATCCTTGATAGGGTCGGCGTGTTGCGCCGACTGGACGCCGCAACACGGGGTTCGTACTTGAAATGACCACGGTTTTTATTGTTTTCGCCATTTCTCCGGCAGAAAATGGCGCATGGCTGAACACGTTTACAAAAAAATTGAGATAGTCGGCTCTTCACCCAACGGATTTGAAGAAGCGATCCAGAATGCACTGACCCGTGCAAGGAAAACCGTTCGCAATATGCGATGGTTCGAGGTGTGCGAAACCCGCGGATATATTGAGGAGGGCAAAATCGGACACTGGCAGGTAACGTTAAAAATCGGATTCACGCTGGACGAGTAATTCTAGTAATCACTCTCCTGTTTAAGCGGTTTCTGGCGCGCCGCAGCTTTGTCGAAAGCACAACCGTCTGATCTCAATCCTGCAAAGCTTCGACTATTCGCGTTCCTGGGCAGCTTGATAAAGTTTGGCGGCCCCATAAATCACTATGGCAGGTTTTAGTGCCACCATCAGTAGACGAAGAAGCCCACTAATCACTCGGCCCAGCGGCAAATGATTCAGAACGTACCCAGCCGCAAACGCATACAGAAGAGACTGTGTGGGCTTTTCGCGCACATACTCTCCGGTTTCGTTCACGGCTGCCTCGACTCGGTCTTTCACCCATTGCATTCCGCGCTCCGGAAATTCAGCAACCATTTCGGCAGATAACTGATCCATTTCGTTTAATGATTCGCATTGCAATCCTCTCTTGCGCGCCTCGAATTGTCAACGCAAAACGAGCCAGATAGAGCTTGCGCTCGTGCCGGGTGGAAAGTCAGGCAGCGGCAATGGCCGGTAAAATGTGGCGGCGCGGCGCGTTTCTTTGAGGCAATGTCGCGCCATGATCTCCAGCCGGGGCTGGCTCAAGGTGGAACAATTCGTCGAGACCAAGATCTGGCCGTCACGCTCTGCCAGTGAAACAGCGCTGACGAGCAAATCTTCGAAATCAGCTTGGACCTGAAACGTTTTTCCTTCCGGAGAACGCGAAAAAGTGGGCGGGTCGAGGATAATCGCGTCGAATTTTTCACCTCTCCGGGCAAGCCGCGGCAGCACGGACCTCACATCGTCCGCAATGAAGCGGTGGTCGATCGTAGGGAGCTTGTTGAGCGCAAAATTCTCGCGTCCGCGCGCGAGATATTTTTTTGAAAGATCAACGTTGACGGTTTTCGCCCCGCTACATCCCGCACACAGCGAAAACGAACAGGTGTAAGCGAAGCAATTCAGAAGGCGCTTCGGCGCGACATGGCGCACATATCGACGATTTTCCCTCTGGTCCAGGAACAGACCCGGCGAATAGCCTTGGCCGAAGTCGATACCGAACCTCAAATGCCATTCGGTGACGACGGTCTGCAAGGCCTCGCCGGGATCGCCAATTATCAGAAGGGGCGATTCGCGCTGTTCACTTTTTCGGGGGACGAATCGCACAAAGACACGTCGAACGCGGAAGCCGACCGAGCTTGTCCACGACTGCAGCTCCTCGATAAGCCGTTCGCGCGCCAGGACTTTTTTGAATGAGATGAGAACGTCGCGGCCGAAACGTTCCACCCAGCCATCCTCGGTCGTACACAACCGGTTCGCGTCGGTACCCTCTGCCCGGAAGTCGCGGAGCAAGCGTGGATCAATCCATCCAAAATTCATTTTCTTCCTGCGCTCCAACGGCATACCCCGGAATCGACCTAGCGCAATGGATGGGTTGCCCGCAAACCCGACGTTGCTACAATCTGCTGTAGCCGGTACCTTTTACGAGCGGGCATTCTTGAAGAACGGCCCGCACGGCCCCGGCTACAACGGGCGCGCCGCTGGCCGGGTAAGCCGACTGCTTATGTATGCAAAGAGTTACCGTTCGTGTTCCCGGGAGCACTTCTAATCTGGGCCCAGGCTTTGATTGTCTGGGCGTTGCGCTGCGGATTCATAATTGCGTCACGCTCGTGCGTAACCGTGCACGTCGGTTTTCTCATCCGCAAATTGTCTCCGAGGCGTCAGATCTATTCTTCAAGCAGGCACGGCGGCGCCCTTTCTCATTTTCCTGTCACATTTCGGAACAGGTTCCACGCTCTCGCGGCCTTGGCAGCAGCGCAACGGTTCGGCTTGGGGTGCTGCTTGCATTGAACAGGCTAAGCAACAATCCGCTCGACCGGGTAACGGTCTTTAGGATATGCGCCGGACTGGAAGGACATCCTGACAATGCTGCGCCGGCAACGTTTGGCGGCTTCACGGTCGTGCAGAGTAGCGCGAGCGTGTCGACTCCGGGGGGCAAGCATGGCGAATGCCGCACGGTGCAACGCTTTGACATTGCGTCACCTTTGTACTTCGTTCTCTTGGTCCCGGACTTTGAAATCAATACGGCGCGGGCACGGAAAATTTTGCCTTCGGAAGTTTCACGCATCGCGGCCGTAGAGAACTGTGGGAATGCGTGTGCGCTTACGGCGGCGTTCGCATCGCAGGACTACAAAAAACTGCGTGGCACTTTCACTGACTATCTGCACCAGCCATTTCGCTCAAAACTGGTTACCTTTCTTCCGGGCGTGATCGCGGCCGCTGAGCGAGCTGGCGCACTCGGTGCGTTCCTTAGCGGAAGCGGATCCACGATCGCTGCTGTTACGCTGCGCGCGCCTAAAAAAGTCGCGGCTGCCATGGCGCACGCTGCGGGCGCGTCGGCGCGGACAATCGTTACCCGCGCGGACAATCGCGGTGCGCAGGTCTTGCCAATCCGCAATCCGCAGCCGAGGCGAGGGATCGCCGAGACAGAAGGCAAAGCCGCGACGGGCAGCCGCCAGCGAGTGAGGGCAGCGAGCGAGTTTCAATCTGCAACTGGCCGGTGAGATGGGTCGACGTCTTGAACAACTAGAGGAATTTGGAATTGAGGTCGTTCTTGAACGGCGTCATGGCGCGCGCGCTTCGATTCTTCGCGGGATTCTTTACTGGCTCTCGCTTCTTTACGATCGGCTGGTGCAACTCCGACTTTATCTCTATCGCAAGAGAGTCTTTCGCGAACGCGCGCTCGGCTGCCTCGTGATCAGTATCGGAAATCTTACCGTCGGCGGAACGGGTAAAACGCCAATTGTTGAGAAGTTTGCCCGCGCTTTGCAGTCGGGCGGACGGCGCGTGGCAATCCTCAGCCGCGGTTATAAAAGCGTCCCACGCAAACGAGACTGGCGGGGCTGGCTCCGCCGAGATTCCGAGCCGCCGCGGGTCGTTTCCGATGGAAAATCCCTCCTGCTCGACTCACTGACGGCGGGAGACGAGCCGTACATGCTCGCCCACAACTTGAAGGATGTAATCGTGCTCGTGGATAAAGACCGGGTGAAAAGTGGCCGGTTCGCCATCGACAAATGGCAGGTCGATACACTTCTGCTCGACGACGGATTTCAGTATCTCCATCTAAAGCATCGGCTGGACATGGTCCTGGTGGATCGGCAAGCCCCTTTCGGAAACGAATTCCTCCTGCCGCGCGGCACCTTGCGTGAGAGACCGCCCAATCTGCGCCGGGCCAGCTACATCTTTATCACCAAGAACACCGGTGAGTCCAATTTCGAATTGATGCGACGAATCCGTCGTTACAATCGGACCGCCGAAGTGATCGAATGCGCGCACAAACCGCTTTATCTTCAGAATGTTTTTACAGGCGAACGACTTCCGCTCGAGACTTTGCGCGACACCTTCATCGGTTCACTATGCGCAATCGCTGCGCCGGAAAGCTTTGAAGGTGCTCTCAATAAACTCGGCGCTCGTGTCGATCTCGCAAAAGGTTACATCGATCACCATTACTATACGGAGGCCGAACTGATTAGCTTCATCAAACGTTGCATCCGACGCGATCTGGCGATGATCGTGACCACCGAAAAAGATTCGGTCCGGATGCCGCGGCTGCCAGAAGCGGAACTGAAGGTGCCGGTTTATTTCTTGCGGGTGGAAATCGACGTCTTGAGCGGGCACGAGAGCTGGGAGCATTGCGTCGCCCGAATTTGCAAACCCAAGCCAATCCTAACACCCGAGCGTTTCTTCGCCTGATGAGGGTTGGCACAAGAGCATAAAAGTCATCAAAAGGAACTGAGAATTAGAAACTTTGCGTCCGGTGCGGACGGTGTGCGAGGATTAGAATTCATGCCGGAGAAAGCGCAGCTTGTGGTTGAAGGGAAGAAGCTTTCGGTATCGAACCTGGATAAGGTGCTTTACCCAAAGACGGGATTCACCAAAGGACAGGTGATTGACTATTTTATCCGCATAGCCCCCATGCTTTTGCCGCACTTGAAAAACAGACCGCTGACGATGAAGCGCTATCCTGATGGCGTGGATGGCGAGTTTTTCTACGAGAAAAACTGTCCGTCGCATCGACCGAAATGGGTGGAAACGGCAAAAGTATGGAGCGAAGGCAATCAGCGGAGCATGGACTACTGTCTTGCCAACGATCTGCCCACACTCGTCTGGGCAGCAAACCTCGCCGATCTCGAGTCTGCATACGTCGCTCTCGCGCAAAAACAATATCGAACGCCCGACCATGATGGTCTTCGATCTCGATCCCGGCGCACCCGCGGACATCGTGCAATGCGCTCAGGTCGGCGTGTGGCTTCGCGATCTTTTGGCGAAAATGAAACTGAAGAGCTGGGCGAAAACGAGCGGGTCAAAAGGTTTACAGGTGTATGTGCCGCTGAACACCCCGGTGACCTACGATGCCACAAAAGGCGTGTCGCGTTCCTTAGCGCAATATCTGGAGCGCAAGCATCCCGATCTTGTGACCTCGAACATGTCCAAAGCGCTGCGCAAAGGCAAAGTGTTCGTCGATTGGAGCCAGAACGACGAACACAAAACTACTATCTGTGTTTACTCACTCCGCGCGAAAGAAGAACCGACCGTTTCCACTCCGGTCGCCTGGAGCGAAGTGGAGAACTGTTTGAAGAAAAAAAAGGCAGAGCTGCTGAGATTTCGCCCTGACCAGGCTCTCAATCGGGTAGAAAAACTCGGCGATTTGTTCGAGGCGGTCGAAACACTCAAACAAAAGTTACCCAAAGAAATGAGACGGATGATGTGACCATTGCGAAGAGGGCCCCAAAATGTATGAATAGTCATTTTTGGTTTGATGCGGTTGGGTGGTTGGGAGCGGCAGCTCTGCTAGTCGCTTATGCCATGGTATCTTCACGGAGATTGGAAGGACACTCGCCTGTCTTCCAGCTCCTCAACGTCGGGGGTAGTCTTCTCCTCGCTGCAAACACTATTTTTTACGGATCGTACCCCTCCACTTTCGTGAACCTCATCTGGGCATTGATAGCCGTTTTTTCAATCGCCACACAAAAGCGAATTTCCTCTCGTTAGAAACCGACAAATTTTTTCGCATGCGCAAAGTAAATCTCAAAGAGGTTCCCGAAAAGGAACGGAAATCGCCGAAGGGAAAGTTTGGCCGGATTACCAAGAATATTTCGGTTGCGCTGGGGCGAGAGCCGGAGTCTCTCGATCTGTTGAAGCGGCACCCGTTTGATCTTGCACTCGTGCGTATACCGAAAGGCAAATCATTGTGCCCCTATCACGCGCATGCAGCTGAATCGGAGCTTTATCTCGTCGTTTCCGGGCGTGGGAACGTCCGCGACAAAGATGGAATAACTGAGGTTGGCCCGGGCGATGCCTTTTTCTTTCAACCCGGCGAGGCGCATCAGCTTACCCATGCGGGTGACGAAGATTTTGTCTATTACGTCGTCGCCGATAATCCGCGCAGCGGTGGGGCAACGGGGGATTCTTGTTATTATCCCGACAGCGGCAAATGGGCGGTTACGAGGGATGGGTCCGAAGAATTGATCGTGAAAGGAACGGAGACGGATTACTTCGATGGCGAGGAATAATTTTAGGTAGGGAGCGGTTCACCGAACCGCCCGCTGGCGATTGAGGTCAATCGCCCCTACCCCACAATCGCAGTATGCGAAAAATAAACATTAGCGAAATCAAAGAGGATCCATGGCAATCGCCGGGAGGAAAATACGCCGTGTTTTTCAAAGGAGTTTCTGAAGCGCTCGGGCGCGAACCGGCGTCGCTCGACTTATCCAAGCGGCATCCCTTCGACTTGGAATGGAGTCGCGTGCCTCCAGGAAAACCAAATTTTCCTTACCACGCGCACTCGGCACAGTGGGAACTGTATCTGGTGATTTCAGGCAAAGGCACCGTTCGCCACAAAGACGGCCGGACAGAAGTTGTAGCCGACGACGTCTTCATCTTCGGCCCGGACGAACCGCATCAGTTAATCAACTCAGGCAGCGAAGATTTCATTTATTACGTGATCGCCGACAACCCGATCGGCGAGTCAGGGTATTACCCCGACAGTGGGAAATGGAAGCTGAACAAGTCGTCAGCAGCGGATCGCGTTGTTATTAAAGGCCAGGAGACCGATTACTTCGACGGGGAAGAATGACTGCTGTCACTCCGAGCGACATCGAGACATCTCTCGATGCCTCCTCGCACAGAGATTAGTTTAGAGACTCCTCGACTTCGCTCGGAGTGACAAGACAAGGTGCTGCCGATGAATCTGAACGCGACTGTTTTGTTCGAATCGGCTTTGTGCTCAAATTTGTTTCATGGATTCCACTAAATCATCACAGGCTTTTCCGTATAAGACCTACCTGAACATCCTTCACGGGCCGCTCGAGGTTATTGATGTGCAGAAGCTGGCCGACGCCTGCACTGACAAATGGTACAACCAGACGCTATGCAAGGTGAACGATTCAGTCATCAGGATGGCCGTTGTGCAGGGCGAGTATCATTGGCACGAACACAACGACATCGATGAATTCTTTTTCGTGCTCGATGGGCGATTCCTGATCGACCTTGAAGATCGGGTTATTGATCTTGCAACCCGGCAGGGCTTCGTCGTGCCGAAAGGGGTGCGCCATCGCACACGTGCTCTCGAACGCACGGTCATCCTGATGGTCGAGCGCGCAGACATTGTTCCCACCGGCGACTGAATGTCCAGCCAGTGAAAATTGTTTCGGGCGGGCAAACAGGCATTGATCGCGCAGCGCTCGACGTCGCGCTCAAGCGTGGAATCGACTGCGGTGGGTGGTGTCCAGCAGAACGTCTCGATGAATTCGGCAGGATCCCGGATCAATATCCGCTTCAAGAATTGGAAGCCGGTGGTTTTACGGAACGCACCTCGCAGAACGTGAAAGATTCTGATGGAACCGTCGTCATTTACCTAGGCAAGCTATATGGCGGGACAGAGCAAACCGTTCGTTGTTGCGTAGAGCTAAAGCGGCCCTACGAACTCATCGACGCATCAAAACTTGCAGCAAAAGACGCCGCGAAGTTCATCACAGAATTTGTTCGCAACAACAAGATCAACATCTTGAACGTCGCCGGCCCGCGCCAGAGCGATTGGCCGGAAGGCTACGATTACGCGTTTCGCGCGGTCAAAGCCTTTCTCGCGCATCGCGGCGCTCACTAATGACGCGACGGCCGCTCATCGCGGTTACTCGTAGCGCAAAGCTTTGACAGGATCCAGGCGCGCGGCGAAGTAAGCAGGGATCAGCGCTGCGAATGAACAAATCAAGAACGCGCTGATACAAATGATAACGACATCGTGCGGAATGACCTCGGCTGGAATCGACGAAAACTGATAGACCTCACGTGGGAAAATCTCGATGTGTAACGTCGATGCCAGCCAGCGACTGAATTCATTACGGTAGCGGATCAGTGTCATCCCAAGGCCTAGCCCCGTGAGAGTTCCGAAAAGACCGACAATTGTGCCCTGGCCAAGAAACACCCAGATGATTTGCGCAATGTTCGCCCCGAGCGCCTTCATGATTCCGATCTCGCGGCGCTTTTGCACGGTCACGGTGATCAGAGTGCTCATAATCCCGAAAGCCGCGACGATCACGATGAAAAACAAAAGGAAAAACATCACCGTGCGCTCGAGTCGCACCGCTTCGAAATACTGACGATTCATGTCGATCCACGTCTGTGCGTATTCCGGCGGCTCTAGGAATTGCTGGATCGCATCTTTCACACGTTCGGCACTGTATGGATTGTCCGTCCTAACTGTAATGCCATGCAAAGCGTCGCCCAAACCATATAGCTCTTGCCCAACGTAAACCGGCACGAGCAAAAACTCGGAATCGTGGAGGTAATGGCCCGTCTCAAAAATACCGGTGACAGTCAGTTCTTTCGGGAGAATCACATCGCGCAATTCGTCGATGGCTTTCCTCTCTTCTTCACCTTTTGCGTTCTCCAGTTTCTTTATGCTATCGAGGACCTGACCGAGATTGCCAGGCGAATAAACTGTTACCTTGTCGCCCACTGTGACTCCGAGTCTTCGTGCCAACTCAATCCCGAGTACGGTGGACTCGCCTTCCAAATCGAGCTTACCAAACTTGATGAATTTCTGAAGCGGAATGACTTTTTCCTCCTGCGCCGGATCGACACCGCGAATCACAGGCGCAAGGCGTCGATTCTGAAATTCCACAATCACCGGGCCTTGCACGTACGGAGCCGTAGCCACGACCCCTGGTGTCTTGTCGATCTTTGCCTCGAGCGCTCGCCAATCACGCAACACGTCCTCGGAAGTCACCAGAATGTGAGCATCGAAATCGATCACTTTCTGGCGCAGTTCCCGGTCAAAGCCGGTCATCACTGAAATCACGAGGATTAGGACCGTCACGCCGAGCGTCACGCCAATAACCGAGATCAGCGTGATGATCGAAAGAAACGTGCGCTTCGGTTTCAAGTACCGCAGCGCCAGGAAAAGACTAAACGGAAGTTTCAATTGGCCCTTAGCGTGGCGGCAAATTCAATGCGATTCAACCGCAGCCGGTTTTCGGACTGTGCAACGCCTACTTGAGTGCGTGCGCTCTTAGTTCTTCCAGTGTGACGAATTCTAGCGCGGAAGCGTGTGTCGCCTCGAGATCGACAGGCGCCGCGCGATTGTGGTCTAGCGCGCTTTTCCACCGCGTAACGCATACACACCATTTATCGCCTGGCTTGAGCCCGGGAAAACCCCACTCCGGGTGTGGCGTGACGAGATCGTTCCCATCCAGGACCGAGTAATCGAGAAACTCCTGTGTGACTTTGACGCAAACCGTGTGCTGACCCACATCCTCCGGTCCCGTTCGACAATAACCGTCGCGATAAAACCCAGTCAGCGGGTCGCGACAACAACATTTCAATTCTGTCCCCAAAACATTCGTCGGCATAAACAAGTTCGTGTTACGCTTGGAAGTTTACCGGAGGAATGGAGAATGCCAATCCGCGCTAAATACGTGCATACGAATTTGATCGCCCGAGATTGGAAAAGGCTCGTCCGATTCTATTGCGAAGTGTTCGCATGCGAACCGAAAGGCCCAGAACGCGACTTGTCTGATACATGGCTCGACAGAGTGACTTCGCTTCCGAACGCGCATCTACGCGGTGTTCACCTGGGCTTGCCTGGGTACGACTATGAAGGACCGACTCTGGAGATTTTCAGCTACGATAAGCTAATCGAACACGAACTGCCGAGAACAAATGAATGCGGGTACGCGCACATTGCATTTGCAGTCGACGATGTCGATCAAGCGCTGCGGGCAGTGATCGCTGCAGGAGGCGGCGTGGTAGGAGAAATTGCCACGGCAAAAGTGGACGGCGTTGGCCTTCTTCGCGTGGTCTATGCGCGGGACCCCGAAGGCAACATTGTTGAGCTGCAGAAGTGGAGTTGAACCGGAATTTGTGGTTAGGCAAATTGTCATTGCCTACTGGCTTATACCGTCCGAGCCCGCGCACAGCTTGCTTCGGGCGATCATCAATGATCTCGCTCACCGATATGATGCGCCCGTTTTCGAGCCGCACGTGACAGTTCATGTGGGAGCCGATCGCGCTGATTTGGCTGAGACTGCCATCGAACGTGCTGCGCGCGAATGCAGATCGATCCGTTTGAAACCATTTGGGATTGATCAGTCAGACGAGTTTACCAAAACGTTGTTTGTGCAATTCGAGTTGAGCTCAAAACTGCTGCAACTGAACGAGTTGATTCGCCAGAGTGCGCACGATTCATCGCAATACGAGGTTAAGCCGCACTTGAGTTTACTGTACAAAAAAATTTCAGACGTAACCCGGCGCGATCTTGCCGCTTCAATCATACGTACCATTTTCCGAGATCAGTTTCGATGGGCTTGAAGCGATTCGCTGCATTTCGCCTACGCAAAGCGCCCTACACGTTGAAGCATGGCGGCTTGTGGCAGCAAGAAGACTGACTCGCTAGCAACTGCGAAAGATGCGTGATCGAGGCGACCGCTGCAGCGGTCCCAAGGTTCGAATTTCTGATCCGCAGAGGACGGGGGAACGCTACCGCCGTGGCGTTTCCCTCGACGCCTCCGTTGGCGCCGTAGTTGCTGACGCAGCGATGAAGCCTGCTTTGGCTTCGTCGAGCAACTTCTTTTCTTCCGAGTAAAGCTTGCCCTTTTCGGCGGCGGCGATGTACTCCTTCGCTCCGTCGAGTTGGCTTGCCTCAACCATGATCAAGGCGACGTAAATTGCTGCCTTCGGATCGTGTAACTGATCAGGCGGCAAACTTTCGATGATGGCAAGAGCTTCTGCGTTCCTACCAAGGCGATGTAGCGAAAATGCGTATGTCATAGCACAACTGATGGCGTTCGGAGCGCGGTCGGTACGCCTCTTTCGCGAGTTGATGTGAGCGTTCAGTCTTTTGGTTAAGGGTCAGGCCCAGCCGTGCAAGGTCGGCTGCGATCGGCGCCTCGTTAGGCGAACTCTCATGAAGGCGCTCGAGAATTTCGTATAGCTGGAAGGTTTCATTATTAGCGCGATACAGCCAGCGAAGATTGTCGAGAGCTTCACGGCGCATCGGCGGATTTTCTTTCACCCGCAGCCACAGTTCTTCGGCGTGGTTCTCTAATTGCCATTTCGTGGCGAGTCGGGCGAGGGTAACTTCGCGTGCAGGCTCGTGCTTTGATAATTCGTCGGCATTCTGCCACAGCGTTTCAAACTCCCAGCTCGCGATTGAACCGTTTCCCGATCGCAGGTGCCCGACGGCAATTGCTTCAAACGCGAACCTCAGGTATTCGGCGTCGCCCCAATTTCCTGTCCGCGTCCACCGTCTCAGACGCGACCAATTTTTTACTTTCGCATAAGTGTCAGCGACCGCGAGAGAGGCAGGCGGCGAACTCAGTTGTGCTGCCGGCAGGTCATCGATCCACTTCACAACGTCCCCAGCGAGTCCGTTTTGATTCATCCACTCCGTGAGCGCTGCGAGATCGGAGGCATTTCGTGCGGCAAACGGTTTCACCCTCTCGAGCAGCAGCCGGAATTTTTTCTCGTCGAGCTTGCGGTAAAAATTCAGGCAAAGTAGATAATCGCCGAACGTGACATCTGACGACATTTGGAGCTGTTGAGCAAAATTATCAGCGCCGTTGAGGTCATTGCGTGCCACGGCATCGTTAAGCAAGGCTCGCAGGGCACCCGTCCTGTACGGCGCTATTTTTCCAAGACGCTCGAGTGTATCCCGTGCGTTCTTATTCTTTCCTCCCTCTTTAGAGCGAATTTGCAGTGCTGCGAGATTAAATTGATAGAGGTCGTTGGTCGGTTGTTTGTTTACCGCAGCGGCGAATTGTTCCTCCTGTTCGGCAAAATTTCCTTCGGCGCGCGCCAGCCAACCTGCAACGACGTGAAAAGCTGCGCTGTCGCGATCTCTTGGAGAAACTCGATTAAGCGCCTCTCGCGCGGCGGTGAGCTGCCCAAACCGGAGCGCAGCGGAAGCGTAGTTGAGCTGGCTCTCGGCATCATTTGGGCGTAATCTCGCTATGCGCTCTCGCCACGAAACGGCCTCTTCAAGATTTTGTCTTTCTGCTGTGTCCGCGAGGATCGCCAGCGCCGGGAGAGAATCCGGATGCCGCCACAGGACCCGCCGCGTTATCCGCGCTGCGTTGCTGAGTTTTCCCTCCTGCAGCAGTGCACTTGCCCGACCCAGCAAACGGTTTTCACGCCAGTTCTCATACACCTTGGAACCGTAAGTAACGAAAAAGGCCCCCAGCAAAAAAACGATCGCCAATCCGGCAGCTGCAAGTGCAAGACGAGGCAGCCGGAGCGGTCGCTGCAAAAAAAAGTGACTAGCGGTGAATGATTGCCGGTGCCTAGCATCTTCAGCGTTCTCGAAATCTTTCGGGACTGCATGTGTTGTCTGAATGCCCTTCGATCCCCTGGTCACTTTCATGCCTGCTGATGGTTGCGCTAACGATGAGTCGGCAGTTCGGTTGCTTTAAGTGTGACGGCCATTTCGATCGGCGGAGGCTGGTCCCGCAAATGCCGGCCCCAAACATAACGCACGAGAAGCACTTTCAGCGTAGCAGTAAGCGGCACAGCAAGGAGCGGTCCGATAACTCCGCCGATGATCAGACCCCAAACAAAGATCGACACGATTACGGTCATTGGATGTAAGCCGACGGAATTTCCGACAATTCGTGGCGCATAGAAGAGGCCTTCCAAGTTTTGTATGAAAATGAAAATGGCCGTCACGACGATTGGATGCGTCCAATCGCCCCATTGGAACGCGGCGATAAGAACAGCCGGCACCCAGCAAATAATGATCCCGATATATGGAATCATCGTAAGCACAACCACCATCGCACCGATCACTGCCGCGAAGTTCAGCCCGAAGAATGTGAGGGCCACGCCAATGAGAAGACCATCCACCAGGCAGACAAGTAGTTGACCGCGGAAATACGCAATAATATACGAGTTGATTTGCGACAGTACCTCCGCCACTTCGTCCTTTAGCGGCGATGCGCGTAACGGTAGGTAGTCTGTCCATTTCTGTTCAATGCGCGGCTTTTCCTTCAGTAGAAAAAATAAATAGACCGGGACCAGAATAAGGCTCAGCAAGAAACCGGTTGCGCCGAGAAATCCGCCGATACTGTTCTTTAAAATCTCCCACAGTTTTCCCAGCAAGACAGGAAGCGCGTTCTGCAATTTCGGCATTTGTTTCTCCACGTATGCTTGAATGCGCTGGCGTTCAGCGATGCTCAGCTTCGGTTGGCTGGGGGCGATGACCTCGGTAGCAGGCGCATTGTCTGACGGTGATGCGCTAGGACTTGATGCGGGTTGCGAGTGGAGAGATGGATCCGGCCCGATCAGCAAGTTTGTGAGATTTTTGGACGCGGATTTTGTCTGCCCTGCGCCGAGCAGGCCGAATCGGTGGTCGAACCGATAAATGAAATCGACGATGTAATCCCGCGCCTGTTCGGTATAGGAAGGAATTTGCTTGGCGAAATTTGCGCTCTGAATCGAAATCGTCGGAACCAGCCAGACTGCCAGGCTACCCAATGCGAAAAGCGCGATGGCGAAAAGCAGCGCGATTGCCTTGGTACGACTAAGCGTTCCACGGGACATTTTCGTCACCAACGGATCGAGCAGATAAGTAAGAATCACCGCGATCGCCACCGGAATCAGAATTGGCTGGAGAAAACTGATGATATTTGCCCCGGTCCAGATGACCGCAGCAAGGATGACGACGAGAACAAGGACGAAGAAGGCAGTCAGCGCCATCCACATCATCTTGCGTTGCCAGGGCGTGGGGTATTCCTTCATCTCAGTGCTTAGCGTTCACCGCCGAATATCAAATATCGAATGTCCGACAAGCGCGTACCGACTTGACTGAAATTGAACTTCGGCGTTCGATGTCGATCCACTTGTTAGGTGGGGTTGGTGTTTGCCGGCAAATTCCTTCCGATCGCCTTCTTAGCCGCTTGGATCTTGTCCGCGAGATTTTTATTTTTGGGATCGAGCGCCAGCGCTTTTTGCCAGGCTTCCAATGCTTCCCGGCTGCGATTCAATTTCAAATAGGTGTCACCAATATGTTCAAACACCACCGGATCCTCGTGGTCTGCAGTCTTCGCAGCGCGGAGCAGGTCGTTCAATGCTTGATCAAACTTACCCTTTCGAAATTCCATCCAGCCGAGACTATCCAGATACGACGCATTGCCGGGTTCGCTTTCCAAGGCGCGTCTGATCATCAATTCAGCTTCGTCCAGGTTCATGTTGTGATCCGCCCACATGTAGCCCAGATAATTACATGCCTCCGCCGAGCTCTCGGGATCGAGCGCAATCGATTTACGAAGCAAATCGCCCGCTTTGTCATACAAGCCCGCCTGCTCGGCAGCCGCGCCATAATTGAAGTAAAATTTCGCGTTTACAAAATCGTCGTCTTCCTCGATCTGCGCTTCGTGCAGTGCTTCCTCGAAAGTAGCCACCGCTTGCTGACTTTGCTTTGCTTCGCGTTGCGCGATCGCCAGGTAATAAACGATCTCCGCCGCGCCAGGAAATCGGCGCCGGGCTTCAGCCAGCAATTTCACTGCGCGATCGGGATCTTTTAAAGGGCCGAGAAGTAATTCCGCCAGACGCACATATGTTCCGGCGTGGTTTGGATTGATTAAGAGGCTTTGCTCGTAGTTGGCAGCCACTTTGGCGAAATTCATTTTCGCTTCGTCGAAGTGTTTCGCGCGCTGCAGTGATCGCGCTTCTTCGTCAAGCACCTGAGCAAGTAAATCGTACGGCTGATATTTTTCGGGGTGCTCTTTGATGATTTGTTCAAGCATCTCAACCGCTTTGTCTCTCTGATTTGTCAGGACAAAACCGGTAGCCAGTTTCTCTCGCGCGTTTGCATCGTCCGGTTGCAGTTCCAGGACGCGCAGATAAAGCGGGATCGCTTCCTTGAGTTGCTGCGATGCCGCGTAGTAGTCGGCTACATCCTTGAGGATGCCCGGATCATCGCCTGCGTTTTCCGCCGCTTTTTTGAAAATGTCGTTGGTCTTTTTTAGTTCTTCGGGTTTTGGCTGCGAATCGGATTTGAAAAGAATGGCCACATAAAGTTTTCCAAGGCGCAGCCAGAAATTCGGATCGCTACTGTGAACCTTAAGGGCTCGATCCAGAACCTCGAGAGCCTTTCTCTGCTGTCCCGCTGCGAGTTCGATTTCGACCAGGCGCTGGTAACCTTCGACGTCTCCGGGATTCAGAATAATGGCGCGATTGGCGTAATCGATCGCCTGGTCGGTTTTCTTCAAATATCTCGTGTAGATGAAAGCGAGTTGCTGATACGGCTCAGCGTTGTTCGGGTTCGTCTTGATTGCATCTTTCAGGACGTCGATCGCCTGCGGAAAATCGTCTTGCTGTATCAGCAAACCGGCCACGCGCGAGGCGAGCTCTGATTGGCCCGGATCGACATTAAGCACTTTGCGATACGCTTCTAGCGCGCGCTCCAGCTCGCCGTTTTCCTCGAATGCCAGTCCTTCAACGAAATGCGCAATAGCGTCCGCTTTGTGCGCACCCTGCGGACGCAACGCGAGGTCTGGAGCCGGTTTCGAGATTACCGCATCGTCCTGCCGCGCGGGTGGTTTTGGCAAATGGCCGCGAGAAATTCTAGCAGGCGAAGCTTTGGGTGCCTCGCCGTGCGCAACGACGGCCGAAATCAAAAAGGTGGCCCCGAAAATGACCTTCTGGCAGGCGCAAGCAGGCCAGAACCTTTTCGATTCCCTCACGCCTAATCTTATCTTTCTGGCGCGTGTTCGGCAAACTGGCAGGCCGGTAGTGCGGTGAAGTCCGTGGAGCGATCGAGCCGTGAGCAATTTAACGCTCCGCCTCGGAGATTCTACAGCCAGTCTAATTTCGCCTCCAGCATTTGACGCTAGAGCTTATACCGCAGGCGCTTCTTATGCCGGTGTGCCTTCATGCGTTTGCGGCGCTTGTGTTTGGCAATTTTTGCCTTCCTTCGTTTTTTGAGCGAGCCCATTCAGATTTTGGAACTGAGGTTCCGACTCAACCATCTAATTCGCCGGAGCGCAAGTCCGGCGCCTTCGATCCGGCGGCCGCTCCTTTGTTTTATTGTTCATCTGTGTCGAAACCGTCACTTGCTTCCCTGTGAGAGTCCGGCGGGCGCATTCTTCTTCTTCTCCTGTGGGCCGATGTTTTTCTCCTGCGCGTCGATTCCGATTTTCTTCAAAAACGGTTCGATCGATTGTTTGCGGCCCAGAAACTTTTCGATCGACTGGTTGACGTCGCGCGAATCGCCGGGCTCATAGATTTCGCGGCGCAATTTCATTCCAGCTTGTTTATCGAGGTAACCGTCCTTGGCCTTTTCGAACACTGTTGCCATGTCCGCAGCGATCGCATCTGCCCAGGCGTAGCCATAGTACCCGGCATCGTAACCGTTCAGATGACCGAAGTAGGAAACAAACGTTGTGACTCGGATCGATCGGCAGAAAGACTTTTTCCAGGATTGGGTTCGATATTGCCACAGAGTCATATGGCATGTCTTCAGGATGCGGATCGTGCAAAGCGAGATCGAGCGACGCGAACGCGAACTGGCGTCGATATAAAATACCGGCGTTGGCCAGCTTGGCATCGTTCAGTTTTTTAACGACATCTGCCGGGATCTTCTTTGACGGGTCGTGATAATCAGCGGAAAAGGTGTCGAGCACTTTCTTGTCCCACACCCAATTTTGAAGCATCTGGGAAGGCGCCTCGACGAAATCACCGGGCACATGTGTTCCCGCGAAACGGCCATACTTGGCGCGAGTGACAATGGAATGCAGAGCATGCCCGAATTCGTGGAACAAAACTTCCACGTCCTGATGCGTCATTAATGACGGAGCGTCGCCGGTCGGCGGCGGAAAATTGCATAGCAAAGCGACGGTTGGCCGCTGATATTCTCCATCGGGCAAGAGTTTGCCGCTGATGATGTCGAATTGCGCAAAGTGATTGAATTTCCCTTCGCGCGGAAACATATCGAGATAAAACATTCCGAGCGGCTCGCCCGTAGCCGAATCGGTGACTACATAAAGCTGGAGATCGTCAACCCACTTGTAGGGTGCGACGATCTTCTCGAACTTCAGGCCGAAAATGTTCTGATAAATGTTGAACATGCCGTCGAGCACTTTTTGGAACGGGAAATACGCGCGAAGCGCTTCCTTATCGACAGCGTATTTTTGTTTGTTTCGCTGGTTGCTGTAGTAGCGCCAGTCCCACACCATGATTTTGGCGTTGGGATCATGCGTGTCGGCGGCTTTCAACTTTTGCAGTTCCGCAACTTCGCTGTCGAACTTCGGCTGAATTCCAGTGACCAGGTCATTGATGTACTTTTCCGCATTTGCGCCGGTCTTGGCCATTTTGACTTCCGTCTGGTAATCGTCCCACGACTTGTAGCCGAGCCGGAGCGCGATCTTATTCCGCAACGCCAGCATCTGATTGAGAACGGAGACATTCTTTTTCGCGAGGGTTTCGCGGACTTGATAAAGTTGTTTGCGGGTGGCCTCGTTCTTCGCGTTTTCCTCGACAGTATTGAACTGCCATGTGACATTCGCCATGACGGTATAAACGTCGTCGCCAGTCTTGATACCGGGTGAATTGAAGAAGCTCTCTGGCAAACCGTCGAGATCGGCTTTCGAGAACATCACTGGAGCGGTGGCCTTAACGATGTTGCTGTCGAAATCTGTGCCGAGCGTGGACAGCTCCTTGCGCAGTTCTTCAACCTCCTTGCGCTGATCCGGTGGCAACTCCAAACCTGCGCGGCGATAATCGCGCAGCGTTTCCTTGAGCAGCTTTTCGTCTTCCCCGGAGAGCTTCGGGTGCGTGTCGGCGAAGGCCTTTATGGCTTTGTAAACGTCTTCGCGATAATCGACGCCGACCGCCCAGTCTTGGAACGCTTTCACGGCATTCTCGCCGGCAGTGCGCATTGCAGGAATTGTGTTCGTTTCCTTGATGATGGTGGCCTTGTTGGCCGCGAGACTCGCCTGATAAGTCACATCATCCAGCGCGACCACGGTACTTTTGAATGTCACTTTGCTGAGATCCTGGGCGCCGATTTGATCCAGCGCAGCATTCGCCCTGGCAATCGCGTCTTTCATCGCTGCCTCGACTGCTTTCGGCGTTTGCTCCCAATCGGGAATGGTCAGAACGGCGTTTGCCTTCGCGGCAGCGCCGCGGAAATCATCTACAGTTTTCAACTTAACCGCGGAAAGCATTGAAACTGAACCCAGGAAAATGAGCGGGACGCAAAGAAATGTGAGTTTCAAGGAATGGTTCGACATAAGAGTGGAAAAATAAACGGGCCACAGGTTTAACACAGATTTTCAGACACCGCAGAAGGAATTTTGATGAATCTGTGTTCCATCTGTGTTCATCTGGGGAAAGAACCAGGACGTCAGGAAAACGGTTAAAAACATGGTCCACAAATTCTTCGTCACCTTTATTCCGATTTTTGTTGCGATCGATCCTATTGGGCTGGTGGCAGTGTTTATGGGTCTGGCCGGGAACACCGCGCGCGAACAGCGCCAACGCGAGGGCTTCACCGGAATCCTCACGGCGCTCTGCGTTGCAGTTGGTTTTGTATTTCTCGGAAAAATTATCTTTACGGCGCTGGGAATTACCGTAGCGGATTTTCAGGTCGCGGGTGGTCTAATTTTGCTCGGGTTGGCGGGACGCGAATTGCTCAATCTTGCACCAGCCGATCGTGAAGCGAGCGACGACTTTGGCGTTGTCCCGCTCGGAATGCCGCTGATCGCCGGGCCGGCGCTGCTGACAGCACTCCTGATCTTGGTCGATACAGTGGGCTTGGTGTTTACGCTGATCTCGCTTGTGGTTAATCTGGCGCTGGTTGCGATCGCCTTTTGGAATGCCGATATGGTAGCGCGCTGTATGGGTAGACAAGGATTGCGGGGAGTATCAAAAATCGTGGCCCTCCTTCTGGCCGCGATCGCCGTTAGTTTAATCCGACGCGGTTGGCATGGTGTGTGATTGGGACGAATAAGTTCAATCCAAAGATTTGCGCGCCGGCGACTTCGCCGGTTCACAATGCTTAGACACACCTCGAAGTTCGTCGCCTGGTTACATACCCGTGTCGAAACGGCCACTGGAGGCAATGTGTCGACGCACGCTGGGCCAGAACTCCTTCAATTCGGCGGTCTTATCGCCCTGCTGGTAACGCCAATTCAATTCAACTTCGATTGCCTTGATCTCATCTTGCGAAGCCGTTGGCTGCCCGTGATAGATATAGGCAGGTACTCCCTCGCGAGTCTGGGTCAGCGGGTTCATTCCGTAGAGTTGAAGCCGCCGATCTTGCAATTGGCCCGTGGTCCAATTTCGATATGCAGGGCTACGATAACCCCATACTACCGCGGTGCTCGCATAGCGGGAGTAGGGATAATCTCCCGTTACCGCTGGTCCTGCCGGGGGCGCGGGTTGGTTTGCGCAGCCAATTAGCCCGACGGCAAATGCAGCTAAGACTAATCGTTTCATAATGTTCGACTCCTTGATTTTATTAAATTCCAATTTGCGACTATTAAACCACGGAAATTCCTTATAGTCGCAGGTTTATTTTGCTGTTCGCGTATCAATAACGTAAGGTCGTGGAGTAAATCCAAAGAGCTGCTGCAGGTCGATTCATATTAACAAATGGGGCCGGCTTATTGACACCCCTAGCGGCTCTCGTTAAAATCCACGCCTTTATGAGATTTCCTCTTCCGCTCACAGCGAAAATTGCTGCCTACGTGATCGGACATAAGCTGCGCGGTACAAAAAAATTTGCCACTGTGCTTCAGCTCGAGCCGTTGCATACTTGCAACCTGACGTGCACGGGTTGTGGACGGATCCGCGAGTATTCCACATCGCTGAAAGACATGATGAGCTTGGAGGACTGCCTGGGAGCGGCGGAAGAGTGCAACGCGCCAATGGTTTCCATCTGCGGCGGCGAACCGCTGATATATCCGCATATCGAACGACTGGTCGAGGGATTGCTCTCACAGAAGCGCATCGTTTACATCTGCACCAACGCCATGTTCATGCGAAAGAAAATGCGCGAATGGCTGGCACACGAACTCAACAAAGCGCCAAACGGCAGCGGCGAAAAACTGCAGGACAAGATCGGCGTGCTCCTCGAGCGCGGATTGATTTCCGTAAAAGAAGCCGCCGAAATTCGCAAGGGCCCAAAAGATCCTGCGAAGCCGACCATCGGACCAAGCAAATGGATGTACTGGAACGTGCACCTCGACGGCTTGGAACGAACCCACGATCTCATCGTCGAGCGCGAGGGCGTTTTCAAAGAATGCATTCTGGCCATCAAGATGGCGAAGGTCCTCGGGTACCAGGTCGCGACGAACACCACAATCTATAAAGAGACGGATATGCAGGAGATCGAACGGATGTTCGATTACCTTGCCGACCTCGACGTAGATGGCCACACCATCACGCCTGGCTACGAATATGACGCGGCCAAGCGAGACATGATCGACCGGCTGAATTTGCGGCCGGAAGACTTCTTCCTCACTCGCGCCATGACGATCGAGAAATTCCGAAAGATCGAACAATGGATGAATCAATACACGTTTTTCGGGACGCCGGTTTATTTTGAATTTCTGGGAGGCAAAAGAGACCTGACTTGTTCGGCCTGGGCCATTCCCACTCGAAACATTCGCGGCTGGAAAGGCCCATGTTATTTGATGACGGACGGACATTACTCGAGCTATGCGGAGCTCCTGGAGCAGACCAACTGGGACAGCTATGGAGTGGTCAATGGCGTCGCGCGCGATAGCCGCTGTGAAAATTGCATGGTGCATTGCGGCTACGAACCCACTGCAACGCTGGGGTTACAGAACCAGCGCGGTGACACTTGGAAAACGATCAAATTCAATTTCGGTCCGAAGCCGAAGCCCGCGGGCCGAGGCAGTGAGGTTCTCGCCTATAATGGTGTCAGTTCCGGAAATGGTCACCTTACCGGCAAGCGGGCAGAGCCGGCCGCGAAAGCGTCGTAGAGACTGGAATGCGAGAGTTGTCGAACCAACTGATCGTGTTACCGAGCGCTCCGGAAATATCTGAATCCTTCTCGGCCGCCGACGAAGAGATCGCGCAGGCAATCGCGCGCGCACAGGAAAATCTTTTGGGGCAGCAAAACCCCGACGGGCATTGGTGCGGCGAACTGATGGTCGATAGCACGCTATGTTCCGACTACGTCGTGTTTATGCATTGGTCCGGCGAAGTAGATGCGCACCTGCAGCGGCGTTGCGTCCGGCACATTCTTAAACGGCAATTGCCCGAAGGCGGCTGGAACATCTACCACGGTGGGCCCAGCGAGATTAACGCTTCGGTTAAAGCGTATTTTGCGCTGAAACTCGCCGGGTGTTCTGTGGACGCGCCGTTTATGCAGGAGGCACGCGCGACGATCACGCGTCTCGGCGGTATCCCGCAGATGAACACGTTCAGCAAGCTTTATCTCGCGCTTCTGGGTCAGTTTCCGTGGAAATATTTGCCGGCGATTCCCATAGAGATGGTGCTCCTGCCGAGCTGGGCGCCGTTTCACATTTACAAAATGTCGTCATGGAGTCGCGCGATGCTCATGCCGCTGTCCATTATCAACCATTTCAAGCCGACGCGCGTTCTTCCGGGCGAAAAGCAATTGCACGAATTGTATCCCCTGGGTACTGAGCAAGCCGATTTGCGGCTGCCACGAAGCGAGAAATTCTGGACCTGGCGCAATTTCTTCCTTCGCCTTGATGACACTTTGAAATTTCTGCACCCCCTTCGCATTGGTTTACTCCGCCAGCGAGCGTTGGAAGCAGCGGAGCGCTGGATGCTGGAACGCATCCGAGAGGGGAGCGATGGTCTTGCGGCGGTGTATCCCGCGATGCTGAACTGTCTTATTGCACTGCGTGCTCTCGGCTATTCAAAAACAAATCCGGTTTACGCGAAAGCGGAAAACGATTTCGCCGGATTGTTCGTTGACGATCCCGAGGATTTCCGAATCCAACCGTGTCTCGCCCCTGTTTGGGACACAGCCATCACCATTCTTTCGCTCGCGGATTCTGGTCTTCCGGCAGAGCATCCCGCATTGCAAAAAGCCGGTGCGTGGCTCGTTAATAAGGAGGTGCGCATCCGCGGCGATTGGGCGGTAAACAATTCATACCCTGAAGCGAGTGGCTGGGCGTTCGAGTACAACAACGTTTATTACCCGGACGTTGATGATACCGCCATGGTCTTGATGGCATTAAGGTTGATTCAACCGAAAGATCCGCAGTCACTCGACGAATTGTTTCGTCGCGCGCTCGAGTGGCAGCTCAGTTTCCAATGTCGCGATGGCGGCTGGGCGGCATTCGATAAGGAGGTAACAACTCCGTGGCTCGAAGACATGCCCTTTGCGGATCATAACGCGATTCTCGATCCTACCTGCAGCGATCTGACCGCGCGCACGCTGGAGTTGCTCGGTTATATCGGGTTCGATCGCAATGCAAAGTGCGTCCGCGACGCGATCCAATACCTGATCGCCACTCAGGATCACGACGGCTCATGGTATGGACGGTGGGGAGTAAATTACATTTACGGCACCTGGCAGGTACTGCGCGGCCTGTGTGCGATCGGTGAGGACATGACGCAGGATTGGATATTGCGCGGGCGGGGTTGGCTGGAGAGCTGCCAAAATAACGATGGCGGCTGGGGCGAGACCTGCGCGACCTACGACAATCCATCGACCAAAGGGATCGGCCCGAGTACCGCATCGCAAACAGCCTGGGCAATCATGGGTATTTGCGCATGCGGCGATCTGGACCGGTCCAGCGTTCAGCGTGGCTTGCGTTACCTTCTTCGATCGCAAAAGCCCGACGGGACATGGGATGAAGAGGAAATCACCGGCACCGGATTTCCGCGAACTTTTTATCTGAAGTACGACATGTATCGCCAGAATTTCCCGCTGTTGGCTTTGGCGACCTATGTGAATTATCGCAACGGGCTCGGGCATCGCCTGGGCTTTTACCGCTGCGACTGATACTGGAGCCACGGGTCTGCGGCCCGTCTTGTTCCAGAGGGGGCGACCGGCCAGGATGCAATAACTAAGCTGCTCGGTCCGGGGGATGAAAATAAAACCTATCCTTCGGTGTAATTCGATCTAACAGTAAACATTATGGCTTACGAACTACCTAAATTACCCTATCCGTACGATGCCTTGGAGCCGCATATTGATGCGCGCACGATGGAGATCCATTACACCAAGCATCACCAGGCTTACGTCGATAACTTGAACAAGGCGGTCACAGGCACCGATCTCGAGAAGAAAACAGTGGAAGATCTGATCAGCGATCTCAACGCCGTTCCGGAAAACATTCGCACGGTCGTGCGCAACAACGGAGGCGGTCACGCTAACCACTCGTTTTTCTGGAAAATCATGGGACCAAACGCCGGCGGCGAACCGACAGGCAAACTCGCTGACGACATCAAGTCTACATTCGGAAGTTTCAACGATTTTAAGGACAAACTTGCTGCCGCTGGCGCAGGGCGTTTCGGCAGCGGTTGGGCATGGCTAATCAAGAACAAGAACGGGAAACTCGAAATCATCTCCACGGCGAATCAAGACAGTCCTCTGATGGACGGCAATACGCCCATTCTCGGCGTTGATGTCTGGGAACACGCGTATTACCTGAACTATCAAAACCGCCGGGCCGACTATCTCAAGGCGTGGTGGAACGTGGTGGATTGGGACGCGGTGGCCAAGAATTACTGATTGGCGTCTGTACAACTTCTGCTGTAGCGGCGGTCTCTGGCCGCCGCTAAACTTGTACTCGTCTGGTTTTCAGAGTCCGGCTGGGGAACCATGGCTTATCTAAACGAAAATTATCTTAAGCTTCAGGCCGGCTACCTTTTTCCGGAGGTGGCGCGCCGTGTACGGGAATTCTGCAACGCTAATCCTGAGGCTGCCAAAGGTTTGATCCGCTGCGGGATCGGTGACGTAACTGAGCCGCTTCCCCGTGCGGCAATCGAATCAATGAAGCGCGCCATTGAAGAATTCGGACATCGCGACACATTTCACGGCTACGGCCCTGAACAGGGTTATGAATTTCTCAGATCAAGCATCGCGAAGTGCGACTACCGCAATCGCAATATCGAGATCGAAGACGACGAAATTTTTGTTTCTGACGGATCAAAATGCGATTGCGGTCACATTCTCGACATCCTTGGCGGCCAAAACAAAGTCGCGGTCCCCGATCCCGTGTATCCGGTGTATGTGGACACAAACGTGATGGCGGGTCACACAGGCCCGGTACGAAAGGATGGCGGCTACGAAGGAATCCATTATCTGCCTTGCACTGAAGAGAACCATTTCGTGCCGGAGCCGCCAAAGGAACACCTTGATCTCGTTTATCTGTGTTTTCCAAACAATCCAACCGGAGCGGTCGCGTCGCGTGCGCAGCTCTCGCGCTGGGTCGACTACGCGCTGGAACATGGTGCGCTTCTGCTCTTCGACGCCGCATACGAGGCGTACATCTCCGATCCGCAAATTCCACGCTCCATTTTCGAAATTCCCGGTGCGCGCGAGTGCGCTATGGAATTTCGCAGTTTTTCGAAGAACGGCGGCTTCACTGGTGTGCGCTGTGGGTTTACGGTCCTGCCAAAATCGGTACTTGCGCGGACGCGTGATGGTCGCCGCCTCCCATTGCATTCACTTTGGCAGCGCCGTTGGAGCACGAAATCCAACAGCGTGTCGTATCCGGTGCAACGCGGCGCAGAAGCATTGTATTCTACTGACGGACGTGAACAGATCCGTACGTTGATCGATCACTACATGGGCAATGCCAAGCTCCTTCGCGATGCGGCTGCTCACGCTGGTTTGGCGGCGTTCGGAGGAATTAATGCCCCCTACATTTGGGTGAAAACGCCAGACGGCGTTACAAGCTGGGAAATGTTCGATCGGATGTTGCGCCGGTTGAATGTGGTCATAACACCAGGCGCGGGTTTTGGCGCACAAGGAGAAGGCTATTTTCGCATATCGGCATTCAACAGCCGCGAGAATGCTGAAGAAGTGGCGCAGCGATTGAAAAGACTGGCAAGCTCGTGATGCAGGCAACCTTGTCTGCGAGCGGAATCCACGCAGTCAGAATTGCCTGCATTGCTCCACACGAGTAGATTGCGTGGAGTTTCTCAGGGACCATCAGGCGTGCCGGATCGAAAACAAAACCTGCCGCAACTTTATCGCTTCTGTTTCCTGATGCTTGGCGACTCGGGCAAGGCAGAGGAAGTTTTTCACGCGACGCTGCGCGAGGCGGGGGTGCGCGCTGCTCGCGGAGAGGTCCCGACCGAACCGTTTTGGCTTTTCCGGGATGCGCGGTGGCGCTGTTTGGAAGCGACGAAAACGGAGTTGCAACCCGAGTCGTTTGAAATGGACGAGCGTGAAGTCGCTGCGGAGGCGGTGTCACAGATCCAACGTCTCGATCCAGTGCAGCTCGCGGTTTGGATTTCGGCGGCGCCCGATCCGCAGCGGAGCGCGCTGGCACTTTTTTATCTCGACGAATTCGATTACCGCGAAATCCTCGATCTGGCCGAACTCAAGTTAAACGAACTTTCGCGTTTCCTTGCGAAGGGCCGCCGGCAATTGCAGGCGTGGCTTGACGCGAAATTTCCTCAATCGGGCGACGTATGAAAATGCTGTCGTTGATACGCCGTCGACGCGCCCTTTTAAATTGCGCGCCGATCAGCGCGCGTCAGTCAGCCGACCGTTCGATGCGCTCGGCAATATCTCGCGCGGATGGCTCCGTCGAATTCGCCAGTCAACAGACCTTCGATCGTGCTGTGGCGGGCCTGGTTAGCCTTGTTCCCATTCCGGCTGAGTCTGCCGAGTGGTTTTCCGAAAAAGACCTGTTTCCAGCTTCGAAGTGGACTTGGAAAAAAATGGTCCGGAACCCCGCCGTCCTCGCGATCAGCATCGCCGTTGCGGTTATTGCAGGTGTGTTTGTGTTTAATTTTTTGAGCCACCTAAATGATTTTCCGGGGTCGGCGACAGCTCGTAAATTGTTGACCGTCGCGGCTTCTACGCGACCGGTGATGCTAGATCCGGTGGACGCTGAAGCAGGAACATTGAGCGATCTATTTTTTATGAAACACGGGTTGGAACGTTACGATGTCCCGGCAGAGTTCGCGGATTTTCGGACAATCGGTTGGCGCGTTTTTGACGACGACGAGTCACGGCGTATCGCCCAAATCTGGGTCGCCGAAAAACGTATGCAGTTTTTTCTCTTTCCCGCCGAAAGGGACAGCAAAACCGGCGCAGTGCTGCGTTTCCCCGGATGGCGCTATATCCATCAGGAAGGCTGGACCGGTGTGGTGACCGAACGCAGCGGCGTTTGCTTCATGGCTGCCGTGCGTGGTCGCGGGAAAGACTTGGGGCCATACATTTCCAAAGCGGCCGACAAATAACGCTGTTCCTCCGCGGCGTTGACACTGGGATGCCGAGCCCTCAATTTTTGCCTCGTTCGCACGAAGATAACTCAGAAATAGAGGAGCCCCCCGAAAGCGTTCGGGGTTGGTCCTTCAAGGAAATTCGTTAAGCTTTGCGCACTAAGAAGACGCCAGGGTAGCTCAGTGGTAGAGCAGGGGACTCATAAGCCCTTGGTCGGGAGTTCGAATCTCCCCCCTGGCAGTATCAGCGGCGAGGCAGTGCAGATTTCTCATTCATTCAGGTTCGATGTTGGACGGTAGACGTTCAGTGTTCGACGTTCTTCGGAATGAATCGGGGAAGCGTATTCGAGAGATTTTTCGCACTCGAAAATTCGTACTGGCTGACGCGGTTTATGATTCTGCGGCTGCTTGGGTTTGTCTATGCAGTCGCATTTTTAATCGCTGCGAACCAGCTGGTCCCCTTGATCGGCGAACATGGGTTGACGCCCGCGACGCATTTTCTCAACGCAGTTCAAACGCAACTCGGCTCGCAAAGCGCGGGCATGCTTCGAGTACCCACGCTTTTCTGGTTTGGAATCTCCGACAATGCGTTAGTGATTTTCTCCTGGGTTGGGTTCGGGCTGTCGCTCGTCGTCCTGGGCGGGTATGCGAACGCGATTCTGCTCGCAGTCCTTTGGGCGATCTATATGTCGATTGTTCACATCGGCCAGGTTTGGTACGGCTACGGCTGGGAAATCCAACTGCTCGAAACCGGTTTCCTGTCCATTTTCTTTTGTCCACTGCTCGATGGACGACCATTTCCGAAGACCAGGCCACCGATTCTGGTGATCTGGCTTTTTCGCTGGCTGGGTTTTCGCATCATGATCGGCGCGGGCCTGATCAAATTGCGCGGCGACCCGTGCTGGCGCGATCTAACCTGTCTCTATTATCACTACGAAACGCAGCCGATCCCGAACCCGATCAGCCGTTACTTGCATTCTTCGCCGCATTGGCTGCTCAAGTTCGAGACGGCCTGGAACCACTTCGTCGAACTAGTTGTGCCATGGTTCTCGTTCGGGCCGCGAATGGCACGCCACACTGCCGGCGTATTGCTCGTCGCGTTTCAGCTTTTTCTTATCCTCAGCGGTAATCTTTCGTTCCTAAACTACCTGACCATCATTCCGTTTCTCGCTTGCTTCGATGATACTTTTCTTCGTCGCTTTTTGCCGGGAGCCCTCGTTAGACGTGCAGAGCGCGCTGCTCAGGAATCGCAGCCATCGGGCGTAAATAATGCGATTGCTATCGCATTATCGATCGTCGTTGCGTGGCTTAGCATACCGACGGTGCTCAATCTCGTTTCCGGCCGGCAGTTAATGAACTACTCATTCGATCCGCTTGATCTCGTGAACTCTTACGGCGCGTTTGGTACAGTGGGCCGCGAACGCGACGAGATCATTTTCGAGGGAACAGACGACACGCTGATAACCGCTGGCACGAAATGGAAGGAATACGAGTTTAAGGCCAAACCGGGTGATCCGAATCGACGTCCGCCATTCGTCGCGCCGTACCAGCCGCGGATCGACTGGCAAATCTGGTTCGCGGCGATGGCTTCACCGACTGACTATCCATGGACCTTTCACTTTGTTTGGAAACTTCTACATAACGATCCTGGCACACTGTCGCTGCTAGCGAACAATCCCTTTCCCGACGCACCACCGCATTATATTCGGGCGCGACTCTTTCGTTATCGATTTGCTCCGGTTGGCGACAAAGCGTGGTGGAAACGCGAACCGATCGGCGAATGGCTACCTGCACTCTCCACGGACAATTCGCAGCTTCGCCGGTTGCTTGAAGCGATGGATTGGCTCGATGAATAAAAGGTAGCGCGCATCCTGTCGACGCGTGGGACGCCTATGAGGAAGGATACAATTTTCTAAATAAAGTGGCTTCTGTGCGCTAGGTCCCGGGTCGGAGTTTCTTGGAATCGACCGTTACACTCCTGCTTCATCAGCTGAAACCGGTGTAAATGGGAACGGGGTTGGTCGAATTTAATTCGAGAGCTATAAATCGCCGCGCTCTTTCAGTCGGGAAATTGTTTCTGGCATCATGCGATAACCGAAGTGTCCCTGGCGCACGCGTAACAGTTCCGAGCCGCGCCATATTTGCTGGATCGCCTCAATTTCTTCCGGTGGAGCGATCGAATCGAACTCGCCTGCGACGAATAGGATCCGCGCTGGATCGCATGCCGGTTGACCGTGTAATGGCGAGCTCAAATGAAAATGCCGGGCAACGAGCCCCGGCTCAATCTTGGCCTCGATCAGTTCGCGCCGAAGACGACGCGCAGCGGGGCTTTTCCAGATAGCGTGTTCAATGTTTACAATCGGGACCATTAAGGCGACGAATCGGAAATCGCTTTCGACGAGTGTCAACAGTGCGCCAATCCAACCGCCGTAGCTCGCAGCCAGCACACCGAACTCACGGCAGCCGTGTGCCCGCAATAATTCCATCAGTTGTCGCAGCTCAATCACGCTCTGACGCAACCCTTCGGCGTTACGCATAAGGTCCGGCGTAATCGCCAGTTCGCCATTCCAATAGCCAGGTGGGACACGCGAAAAGTGATAAGGCAAATGAACAAAACAAGCGTTCCAGCCGAGTTTGTTGAACCACTTTGCGCAACGGTGGTAGCCGGCGGGAGTGGCCGACATAAGCGCGTGTAGCAGAAACACGGTCGGCGCTCCCTCCCAATTTTGTGCCTTGGATGGGAAAAACTCCGCGCACGCAACGTTGTTTGCTGCAAAAGCCGTTTCGATGGGACTGCGCCACGACAGTGTTGCCACATCTGAATCGCGCTTGCCGTCGAGCGAGGGCTTTGACTCGAGTTCGCCGTTACGAGCGATCACTTTTGAAATGGCATAATATTCCTGGAGCGAGAGCCGCTCGCACGTAATTACGTAGCGCTCCATCTCTTCACGACTGCGCCCGTTCAGGCGGTGGCGCCTGTGAAGGAAATTGATCGATGCGCAGAGGAGTGAATCCACTCCCCTGGCAGCAAAATGATGGTAGGGACGCTGCACTGCGGCGTCGAGTTTGCGCGGCGCGCCAACCCTCCCCTTTATTCGTTCGCACGGTGGCTGCGGCAGATCATCAGCCGTAAGCCGAAATTTCCCGCGCAATTCGGCGTAGAGATTTTGGAATGCGCCAGCCAGTTCGGATTCGATCCGTTCGCGCGCCTGAATTTTTTGCAGCTCCGGAAAATTTGAAATCGGTTTACCGAACGCGATCCAGACGGGCGTGCGCCGGAACGGCAGCCACTGCCTCTTTGAATACAACCGATCGGTGCCAAGGATCACGCACGGCACGATTGGGGCACCACCGATCTGGCCGAGCGTTGCTGCCCCCGGCCGCAGTGGTGCGCCTTCGAGCAGCGAGCGCGCGCCGTCGCGAATCCCACCCTCTGGAAAAATACCCACAATGCGCCCATTTTTCAGGCGTTCGATTGCGGTGCGAATGGTTTTGAGATCAGCGCGGTTCCGCTCTGCTGGAAACGCATCAATCGAGCGCAGGAGCAAGCCTAGCATAGGCGGGTGAAAAAATTCGGCCATGGTCATCCAATCGATCTTTCGCCGGACCGCCAGGCCTAGGAAAAATGGATCGAAATGACTGATGTGATTCGCCGCGAGCAAAAATCCACCGGAGTGGTTTACATTCTCACGGCCCAGCACGCGGATATGCGCGACACAGCCAAATAGCAGTTTTATCAACAGCTTGCCTGTTCCGTAAAAGAGTGAATGCAAGAGCCAACCCATCGAATCTCCAAAGTGTATGGGGCTTTTTTCGCGGCGCTACCGGCCCATATTGCGAATCTGTCGGTGTCGCTTTTAAGGCCAGATTACCATTCGCGGCAAGGCAAAACGGTGTATAGCGGAAAATATGTGCTCCCGCCGGCTAAGCGTTTCGGCAGTTGCCTGGCGACCGTTTGCCGCGCTGAGCGAACTGAAAAATAAGCGTCCTTCCGCTCACGCATCGCTGGGTTTGCTTTTCGGCTGACGGGAAGATAAACATGAAACTCATGCGCGCGTTCAGTCTCACCAGTCTTTTCACGCTAGCCTTGCTTCTGTGGGGACATTCCGCTCCCGCTGCGTCTCCAGACGATCCGATTGCGAATCTCGACGCCTTCATTACGAAAACATTGAAAGAATACCAGGTGCCAGGCGCGGCAGTCGCGGTGGTTCGAGACGGCAAAATAGCTTTGGTCAAGGGATATGGCGTGCGCAACGCGACCAAGCCCGGCGCGGTAGACGAGAACACCATTTTTCAGCTCGCATCCGTTACAAAGACATTGACCGCCGCCGCGGCCGCTACGGTTGTGGACGAAGGCAAGCTCGATTGGGACAAGCCGATCTTCAATTATTTGCCGGAATTCGCTGGATACGAGCCATACATGACGCGTTGGTTGACCGAACGCGATCTGCTCGCCATGCGCACTGGTTGGCCCGCATACACTGGAGATCAGCTCGACTTTTTTGGCTATGACCGCGCGGAAATACTGCGACGGCTCCGGTTCTTCAAACCGCGCTACAGCTTGCGCGAAGTCGCGCAATATTCGAATCCGGGATTTTTTGTGGCCGGCGAAGTTGCGGCGCGTTGCGCCAGGCAATCATGGAACGATCTCGTTGAACAGCGTTTGTTTAAGCCACTCGAGATGTCGCGCTCCGGTACGGTGATCAAGGCTTTGCGAGACCCCAATGCCACGGCCGCACACGCACTTGTCGATGGGAAAATTGCCGTCGTCGAACCAACAGAACTCGACGTCACGGGCGCGGCCAGCTCGGGCACTTCCACCGCCGCCGACATGTCGAAACTGATGCTGGTGTTTTTAAATAAGGGAACATTCAAGGACAAACGCATTCTGAAACCCGAAACGGTCGCGGAAATGTTCAAGCGCAGCATGGTGAGTAAAATCGACTTCACCGATCTGCCGCCGATTAGCGATGCCACAGGTTTCTATTATGGGCTCGGCGTGGGCAGCTACGATTACGCAGGACACCAGATCATCGAAAAAGGCGGCGCTCTCGCAGGTGTGCGGACGACTATCGTTCTGGTGCCGGACAAGGATGCCGGCATTGTCGTTCTGGCGAACCTCAATCTCACCGCGTTTCCCGAAGCGGTGCGCGCCTATTTTTTGAATCAACTTTTGGGGATCAATCCTGAAGCCGATGAGAAAAAGATCTTCGCGTTAAACGAGCAACTAAAAAAACTGATGGCGCCCCCGCCAGCGCCGAAGAGTCCGGGCAAATTCAACGGATCGCTGCAATCGCTCGTCGGAATTTACGAAAACGATTATAACGGTCGCTGCGAAATCGTACCGGATGGCCAGGGTGTCAGTATCCAGTTTGGTCCGGCCAAATATCCCGCCACGTTAAAACACTGGAACCACGGCGCATTCATGATGCAGTTCCCCGGCGCGACCCAGACTCCTGTCATCACAACGTTCATGATCGGTGAGGACGGCAACGCCGAAAGTTTCGAAAGCGAATCTCTGGGCCTTTTCACACGCGTGAAAGAGAAGAAGCAGACCGCTCGCTGAGCTGCGCTTTGAAGAAAGAGCCCCCACGCAACTACGAGGGCAGCCTTTGCTGTAGGGTCCGCTCTCCTCAGCGGATTTGTGCTCGCCACGCGGATCTGATGCGCTAAAGACAGCGCACGCTACAGCCATTCACCGGGTAAGCCGACGACCGACCTGACATTTCCGAAGGTGGAATTTCTCTGGAGCTTGGATGTTGAATATTGGAGCTTGCTTCGTGCGAAGCACTAAAAAATTCGGTTTCACAACATCCGACTGGCGCAAGTTGCGCAATCTTAAGACGCCGGCCGGCATTCAGAAATTCCTCGACGAACTGCCTTACAATCTGAGCTACACGGCGTGGTCGCCAGGAAAGGTCCTGCACGATCGCACCGCATCATGCCTCGAGGGCGGAATCTTCGCCGCAGCCGCTCTCCGCGTCCTCGGATTTCCACCATTGATCTTCGATTTGGAAGCGGACCAGGACACCGATCACGTCGTCGCGATTTTTAAAGCGCGCGGGCATTGGGGTGCGGTAGCGAAATCCAATTTCACCGGGTGCCGTTATCGCGAGCCGGTGTATCGCAGCCTGCGCGAGCTGGCCATGAGTTATTTTAATATTTACTTCAATCTGCGCGGCGAACGCACACTGAGGCGGTATTCGCGCCCGGTGAACCTCGCGCGGTTCGATCATTTGAACTGGATGACCACGGTTAAACCAATCTGGTTCATCGCCGAGTACCTTTGCGAAATCCCGCATATCGCATTGCTGACACCGGCAATGGCAAAGAATCTCACCCGCGTCGATCGCCGCACTTTTCAGGCTGAAATGGTCGGCCACAGGAAAAAATGATTGCCCGCTGCCTTGGGAAGAGTTGCCGACTCTAATCGAGCGGACTTTTCACTCCGACGCCCGGTTTGTTGAGCACATGCGTGTAGATCATCGTCGTGCTCACATCCTTGTGACCCAGGAGTTCCTGCACCGTGCGGATATCGTGACCTTTTGAGAGCAGGTGCGTGGCAAACGAGTGGCGCAAACTATGGCAGTTGGCGCGCTTCACGATTCCGGCCGCCCGCACCGCCCGATTGAGTGCGCTCTGCAAAATTCCTTCCGCGGTGTGATGACGCTGCTTCTTGCCCGTCCGCGGATCGGTCGAGATGCGAGATGAAGGAAAAACATATTGCCATCCCCACTGGCGCGCCGCACTTGGAAATTTCCGGCTGAGTGCGAATGGCAGATAACACCGTAACTCGCGCAAAGTAGAGATCTTGAGATTGGGTACAAGCAATCCGAGCAGCTCCTCGAATACTATTTCCGCGCAGAAGCACGCTAACGTCTAACCATGCGATGGAGCGAACAGCGGGCAGCTTTGCGATTCACCCTTGAGTTGGCTATCACGCTTTCCATGCGCTCCACGCGCCACCCCGCCCGCTGTCGCTCATCTTGTTCTCGTTAGGTCTCTCGCATGCAAGGCATCATCGGCTTTTTGTTCTGTATCGTGCTCGGCGTTATGTTCGCAGAGTTCGGCTGGCGCTCGCTGATTTGGACACCACTTGGCTTTGCGATTGGTCTCTTCGCCAGTGCCCAGATTATTCTGCCAATTATTCTCGGCTTCCCACGCGCTATCCGTCTGGTATTGCGTGGCGAGATGAGTTCGCGCGTTTACACTCGTCTTCTTATCACGCCTATTCTCTGGGTCGTTGTACTATTCGTCATTCTTTTTCTCATCGGCTTCTTTTGGCCGTCAGCCGCAGCGTGGGTCGCAGGCAATGCTGCGCTTAACGTTGGAGTGTGGCTCGGTATCCTTGGCATCCTGCTGTCGCCGCTCTCCAAGAAGTCCCGTGCAGATTTCCGCGCAGACTTCGATCGCTCTTATGGTCAGTTCTACACCAGCGTCCCTAGCGAGTTGCCACCACAGACCTAACCCCTATGGAGGGTGTCAACGGTAAGTTTTAGGATGGTGGTGGCATAGGCTTGTTGGGTTGGAGTTGAGGGTGATTGCTGGAACGCTTCCGCTTCCACTGCTCGCTTGAGTTCTTCAGCGGGCTGATACTCCTATCCGCGCATGTCGATGTTATTTGCGACAGCGCAATGTGACTTATTCCGTCTCGGTGAAGCGGAACGGGGCGCGATCCAATCTAAAGCGACGGTGCGAGGCCCGAAGGGGTTCTCGGACCAGGTTAGGTTCCGGACACACGCCACGTTCCAAACTGTTCCCCTCGAACTCAATCGTTAAATAGTTAGGCCGAGCTGTGCGGCGGTGTTGCGCCCGGTGTGCACACGCCACAGATCGACCGCCAGATGTCGCGCCACAGCGACAATGGCCTTTTTGCGTTGTGCGCCGGTGGCGCGCGAACCTTTGGCCAGAACGCTCAAGCGCTTTTTCACCGGCGGATAGTTGGGTTGGAAGCGCACCATGCGCCAGGCACATTCCACCAGCGCGGCGCGCAACCGCGGGTTGCCTCGTTTGGTCACGCTGCCTGGGACTCGCTTAGTGCCGCTACTGTGTTCCCCCGGACACAAGCCAGTGTACGAACTGATCGCGCGCCGGTTCCTAAAACGTTCCCATGAGCAGATCTCGCGGGTCATCACCACGGTAGTTAGTTTGCCCACGCCTGCGGGAATATCGGCTGGAGCGGCCGCTTCCAACTCCGCACTCAAAGCGCTGATCTGTTGCTCCAGTGTCAACAAGGCCGGCCGATGAACTTCCAGGCGAAGACAGATCCAGGCCGGAAGCAATTTACTCAAACGCGACCAGGTCTGATTCTTCCACCAGTGCGCCGGTGAGGGCAGACTGTGACTAACCAGCAAACTGCGGCCCTGGGCTTCCAGCTTCTGGCGATGCCGCACCAGTTGTTCGCGTTGCCGTGAAACATGCCGGGCTTGTTCCTCCGCTTCGCTCGGCACCCGAATCACCGCCAATTCGCGCGTGTTACCTTCCACATAGCGCGATAGACGTTGGCAAAGTGTGGTCGCATCGCGCGGGTCGGTCTTTATTCTCGTACATTGCTCATCGAGTTGGCGCGGCGCAATCACATAGCAATGCGCCCCGAGCGCTTTTAACCCTCGATAGAGATTGAAACCAAACCCGCATGCTTCATAGACCACATGTACCGTGTGGCCAGCGCGCAACAACGCTTCCACCCACGGTACAAACTCGCTCGGCGTCAGCCGCCGTGCCGGCTTGGGCAAGAGCTGATCGTATTGCGCCACTGCCACGTAGATCCGCGCGTGCACATCCAGACCGATCTTGATGATCGAGCCCGCAAGTTTTACCTTTGTTCTGGCCGCCTCGAGTGAGGCTGCCCCTTCGTGATGAACGATTGTATTTTGCATAAGTGCGGGTGAGCTTAACCCCTTGCCCGCACTCCCTACATGCCATCTATGCGATGGAGCGAACCGCGGACCGCCGTACGCTCCACTTTTGAGATGATTTTGACACTTCCACTCCGAGCGAGGCGCGCTCTCGTCCGCCGTCGCTCATCTTGTTCTCGTTAGACCTAAGAGCTACTCGAATTCATGCCTTATATCCGAATCAGGAAGACTTCACTTGCAGTTGACGTGGTGACTGGCCGCTCGACACGAGGAGTTTTTGTACCGATCAAGCGTGATCGCTCGGGTTCCGCCTTCAATGATCAGCTCCACTACCTTGTTTATTTCAACGTCTTGTATCCCTCGGTCCAAGCGCGCGATCAAGAAAAAGGGCGAAGAGTCAAATACAAGCTCATTGAACCTGATCCTTGGCTTATCGCTTTGGCAGCGATCATGTGGCAAGGCCTCATTCAAGGCCTCACATGGGACGTGATCAAGGCGTCATGCTTGGCGGCGCTCAGCAAGCTTCGGAAGAAAAATCTCGCGCCTCCAAAACCCACGCAAAGAGTCGATACAAGGAAGAAACGATTGGCAGCGGACTCCCGCACTCAGATCGGCTTCTCATGGACTCAGTATGGTCACGCAGGTCGTCCACTTCGTGAATTCTTTCTTGGCGTTAAGCGTGAGTTCCGGAAACGCTCCAGAGAAGAGCGGCGTCAGATTACAAGCGGACGCAAGAAAACATTACGACGATGATCGCTTTTTCGCTGCCTTCGGGTCTAACCAGACGATGCAACTAACGCCTACCCGCTGTTCGCTCCACACTTTTGATGATTAAACCATTCCAACTCCGATTGACGCGCGCTCTCGGTAGGCGTAGCTGATCTTGTTCTCGTTAGACCTTGGCGCATTCCGTATGGATAGCAGCTTCCTCGACTTTCCACATGAACGCACAGAATTCAGTGATGCCAACTATGCGGCGCTGGGACGCGCATTGGCGTATGCGACATCGTTCGAGTCCATTTGCCGTGCCGTGAGCAGCCGACATCACATCCGTCAGCAAGTGATTGAAAAGAGCTTATCCATCGACACCGCCGACGAAGCTTTCGCCGCTGTGGTTGCTGACGTTTGGGAGCAGCGCTTATGGCAACACGTCAAAGCTATCTTGGAGTATGAGGAGTTCCCATCCGATATCGCCGGCAAAATAAAACAAGCCAAGTCCGCCAGGAACGAGATCGCTCACGAGCTTGCCCTCGGCATTTCGCACACCGTGCAGACCGATTCAGGTCGCTCCGACCTCTTCGTTGCCCTCTCCGATCTCGTTCGCAAGATCGCTGAAGGATACATCATTGTTGAGCTGACCTCCTTGATTGAGACTCATGAGCCAGTTCCAACCCGTCAGTTCTTGACAACATATCCTGCGCGGATGGTTGAATGGGTCACCCATGTAGACGATTAGGTCTAACCAATCGCTCGAGCCAACCGCTGGCCGTTGTGAAGTCCACCTTTGATTTTATGAAACAGTTCTCGATGTTCGCCACGCTCGCCGTTGCCAGCGGTGGCTCAGCTCCGTCTCGTTAGATGCAAAAGCCCGCGCACCGATGATGCCGTAGCCCGAGAGATATGGATATCCGCTACCACCTGAGGGACTGGGTGGCCGACTGGGAGGTCATGCTAGAACAGAGCTTAACGGTGCCAAGAGAGCACGCCCCGAATGCGATCCGGGATTACTTCCTTTCGCGTTATCGCATTCCGCCAGAAGCGAAGTGGCGGGCAGAGCGTATCTTTGCGGCCCTGAATTATCTTGAGGCGAATGCTTCTTCATTTGAGCAGGCCGGTTATGCGCTCGCCAGCAGCAAGGGCGGCACCGTGACAAAATATCTTACGAGCGCACTCTACCGATTCTTTGGCGTCGCCAGCGACGAGGACGTTTCCGCACCACCATCCCCAGAGGTTTTCATCGAGGGTGCTGCCGAGCACGAGCGCAATGACCCTTAAACATCTAACCCCTATGAAGGGTGTCAAAGGTAAGTTTTAAGGATGGCGATTACATGGGTTTGTTAGGTTTTGAGGTTTGGAGTTGGTTTGGGAACGCTTCCGCTTCTGGTGCTCGCTTTGGGTTCTTCAGCGGCTGATACTCCTATCCGCGCTTGTCGATGTTTTGCGGCAGCGCAATGTGACTCCTATGAAGGGTGTCAAAGGTAAGTTTTAAGGATGGCGATTACATGGGTTTGTTAGGTTTTGAGGTTTGGAGTTGGTTTGGGAACGCTTCCGCTTCTGGTGCTCGCTTTGGGTTCTTCAGCGGCTGATACTCCTATCCGCGCTTGTCGATGTTTTGCGGCAGCGCAATGTGACTTATTCCGTCTCGACTGAAGCGGAACTTGGCCTGGTCCAATCTAAAGCGACGAAGCACGTCCTTTTGCAGCACGGTTCAGGTTAGATCCCGGACACAGGCCACGTTCCAAAGTAAGTTTTTATCTGTTCCCCTCGAACTCTAATTGGAAATGTTTAATCCGAGTTGTTGAGCGGAGCAGCGTCCGGTGTGTACGCGCCACAGGTCAACGGCCAGCCGACGCGCCACGGCGACGATCGCTTTTTTGCGTTGTGCGCCGGTGGCGCGCGCGCCTTTAGCCAGAACGCCCAGGCGCTTTTTCACCGGCGGATAGTTGGGCTGGAAGCGCACCATGCGCCAGGCACACTCCACCAGAGCCGCTCTCAGCCGCGGGTTACCGCGTTTGGTTACGCTCCCTGGAACCCGTTTACTCCCGCTGCTGCGTTCGCCGGGACACAGTCCGGTGTAAGAACTGATCGTGCGCCGGTTGTGAAACCGGTGCCAATTACAAATCTCGCGGGTGAGCACCACGCTAGTCAGTTACCCAACCCGGCCGGGATAGAAGCTGGCGCGGCTGCTTCCAATTCACTGGTTAGGGCGTTAATCTGCTCCTGTAAACTCAAAAGAGCTGGTCGCGCCACCTCCAGGCGTAGCCTGATCCAGGCCGGCAGATGTTTCCCCAATCGGCTCCAACTCTGTTGCTTCCACCAATGAGCCGGCGCCGGCAGCGCGTGATTGATCAGCAGCGAGCGCCCCTGCGCTTCGAGCTTCTGGCGATGACGCACCAACTGTTCCCGTTGCCGTGAAACATGCCGGGCTTGTTCCTCCGCTTCGCTCGGCACCCGAATCACTGCCAGCTCGCGCGTGTTGCCCTCCACGTAGCGCGACAGACGCTGGCACAGCGTAGTGGCATCGCGCCGATCAGTCTTTACTCGCGTGCAACCTTCATCGAGTTTGCGCGGAGCAATCACGTAACAATGAACCCCCAGCGCTTTTAATTCTCGATACAGACCAAAGCCAAACCCGCATGCTTCATAAACTACATGGACCGTGTGACCAGCCTGCAAGAGCTCGGTTACCCAAGGCACGAACTCGGTCGGTGCGAGCCGCCGGGCCGGCTTGGGTAAGAGCTGATCGTATTGCGCTACCGCGACATAGAGCCGGACGTGCACATCCAGACCGATCTTGATGATCGAACCGGAAAGTTTTATCTTCTTAACGGCGACCTTGAGTGAGGCCGCCCCTTCGTGATGAACGATTGTATTTTTCATAAGTGCGGGTGAGCTTAACCACTTGCCCGCACTCTTTACATGCCATCTAATCGATGAAGCCAACGGCCCCACCTCGAAATGCGTCCAGTGGGTTTGCCACTACGGCCCTGACGTGGCTCATCTTGTTCTCGTTAGAAGGTAACGCATGCGCTGGAACGTTTTTGTCACACTCTTCGCTGTAGTGCTTGCATTGCTACAGCTCGGGATCGACGCGCTCGTCTATTTCGACCCAGATCACACCGGACTCGCTTTTGGCGACATGGTCTTTGGTGGTGCCGCAGTCGTCGCGCTCCTCCTTGGTTATCCTCTGCTTCGTGGCCGCAACTGGGCCAGGATTCTACTTGTCGTCGTTCTATCCTGCTGCGGACTCGGCGTCGTTCTACTCGTTCCATTCTCGTTCATCGCCAATCACTGGATTTGCACCCGCCTGATCATTTCGTTGTCGGGTGCCTTGACACTTTGCGTTATCATTCTCTTCATCGCATTGCTTACTCATCCAGATGTCCGTCGTGCTTTCACCCAAACCGTCTAACAAATCGCTCGAGCCAACCGCTGGCCGTTGTGACGTCCACATTTGATTTTATGAAGCAGTTATCGATCTTCGCAAAGCTCGCTCTCGCCAGCAGTGGCTGAGCTTGTTTTCGTTAGATACAGGAGAGGATTTGCGCAGTTATTGAAGCCGAGTGAAATGAAGACAAGGGGATTTGAGATGAAAATATTCTTCGCAGCAGCAGGTGTCGTGTGCCTTTTAATGACGCTTCTCGCCCAAGACGCGTCGCAGAAGCAGGAAAGCAGAACACCGTTCATGGTGTCATTGACGGACTTAAAATGGGTCGAATTGCCTGCGAGGAAGGGCATGCAATTTGCCATTCTCTCGGGCGATCCGAAAACCGGGCCCTAGACGCAGATGCGCAAAGTACCCGCAGGCACTGATAACGGGTTGCATTCTCATAGCAGCGAGATCAAGAACGTAATTATCAGCGGAGTCTGGTATACGGGGCCCGACGCGGCCTCGGCCAAAGATTTCGGTCCCGGCTCAGTTGTGGTCATGCCGGGCGATTGGATGCACGTGAGTGGCTGCCGTGCGGGAACCGATTGCGTCTTTTATCAAGAGGGTAAAGGTAAGTTCGACTTCAAGCCGGCTGGAGAGCAACCTCGCAACAAATAATGCCATCGAATCGAGATCACCCGTCTGCTCTAACCAGATTAGATGCAGCTAACGGCTACCCGGCGTGCGTTTACCTTTCTTTATGGTTAGCTTATTTTTACTTCGATCAAGGCACGGTCTCGGTGCCGTAGCTGATCTTCTTCTCGTTAGGCAGGCTTCCGCGCGTGCCAGGTGCCACTCCAACTCTCTTTAGAGCGCGCGTTCAATCGCCGTCGAACGCTTTCTTCAGCCAATCACCGAACTGCCGAAACATGAGTTGCAGATAAGCGCTGGGCGATTCCTTGAAAAGTTCTATGATGCGCGGGCTGAGGTCTTGCACGGGATCGTCAATCGTGCCGGATAGATGGACATTCGTCCACAAGTAGCCGCTTGAGCGCCGGCTAAAAACTTCTTCAGAGTTCGGAAGCCAATCCAGATATTCACGCGTGAGCCCAAGATTAAGCGTGCCCCGGAGAAGAGAGCCCTTGATAAAGATTTCGCCGTTGATCCGGAATTTCCCTTCCTGTTCGATGATGATGTCCGTGATGTTGATTTTCCGGATAACGCCATGCAAATTTGAGCGAACATTCATTCAGGTCGAGACGTTCGAACGACTTTTTTCGGGAAAGCTCAGCCAGCTTTTGCAACAGCGGAACATCCTCGATTCGGCCGTTTTGAATACGCAACAAACCCTCGCCGGATGAGCTCTCCACCTTCGGATCCTTTCCAGTCCAGTCAAGGTCCCCGAAGGCGCTGCCGTTGAAAGCGTGTTTCCATTCCGCCGGCAACCACTGCTCAATCGGCACCGCGTTGAAGTTTGCTTTGACATCAACGTTTCTGTGCTCGCCGAGCCCCGCGTGTCCCTGAACCTTGATGCTTTCGTCCCCACTCAAATTTGAGGCGAGATCGAGATCATACAGGGTCAACTGCGTTTTGGTGATGAGGATGTGCGTGCGGCGAAGATCAACATCAGGAACCAACGCCATCTTCAGTTTGCCTCCCGTCGCAACGTACTCGAAATCGCGGCCGTTAGGGGTAATGAGCAGTTGAGTTCCGAAAAAACCGGCTTGTTCTCCGCGAAAACGCCAGGTGATATTGGCTTGATCCGATTCAATCTTTTCGAGGTAAACTCTGTTCGGCAAAAAAATCGCGAACCACGGCTTGCGCGGCGCTGCTTCAGGGTTCGGTTTGTAGATTTGAATTTCGACGTCGCCAGACTGCACACGCACGTTCCTGAGACGCCACTGCCGCAAAAAGATGCCCCATGGATTGAATGTCGCGGTAATGCCCTGAGCATCGAGTGACTTGATCGCCTTTTTGCCGTTCTCCGCTTCAAAACTGCTGCTTTGCGCCGTCAATCCGCCGGTTCGTCGGATCGGCGCGTAATGGCCGGCAGGAAAATGCAATCCTTTGGCCGTCTCCTGTTCCATGGCCAAGCGAAATCTGTCGCTTTCGATGTAGCGCGTGAAGGGCGGACTATTGAAAACGGTCACGCTGGCGCCTGCTGCAAGCAGGAAAAAAAACGCAATCGCCGCCCCACAGATCAGTAGTTTCCTTCGCAAGATGGAAACTACTTAATAACTACTGACGAATGAACAAGCTCGAAGAATGCCACACGATCATGCGGCGGTCCTCGTCATTTTTTTGTCATCCCAAGCTGCGCAAAGAGAAACGCATAAATGTCGGCCAGCTGTTTGATGCGCTCACTCAATGCGGTGCCGATACCGTGGCCGGCGCCAGTGCTGGTTCGCAGAAGGATCGGATTCTGCGAGTTGTGTGCGGCTAGCAGGCGCGCTGTCATTTTGCGCGAGTGATAAGGGGCGACTCGTCCGTCGTTTGCGCCGGTCATCATCAACACTGCCGGATATTTCGTTCCATCGACCACGTGGTGATAAGGCGAATAGGCGTAAAGCGCCTTGAATTGTTCCGGGTCTTTCACTGTGCCGAACTCGGTCACGTTGAAGGCGCCGTTCGGCGCGAGTTCCACGCGAAGCATATCGTAAATGCCAACCGAAGACACCACTGCCCGAAACAAATCAGGATGCTGCGTAATCATCGCGCCCATTAAAAGACCGCCGTTGCTTCCACCCTGGATCGCGAGTTTTTCCGGGCGTGTATATTTTTCCTTGATCAGGTATTCGGCGGCAGCCGCGAAATCATCGAAAACATTTTGCTTTTTCGTAAGGTTGCCTGCTTTGTGCCACTCTTCACCCAACTCGCCACCGCCGCGGATATTCGCCACCACATAAACGCCGCCGCGATCGAACCAAGGTCTTCTCGTAAAATCGAAATTCGGCGACATGCTGATTCCGTAGCCGCCATAGCCGTATAGAAGCGTCGGATTCTCCCCGTCGCGCTTCGTTCCTTTCCGGGAAAGAATGTTGAGCGGGACTTTTGCGCCGTCTTTTGAAGTGGCGAACTCGCGAGTTACTTCGATGTCAGAAAATGACACTGGCGATGTGCTGCGCAGCGCAGTCTTCGCTGGCTCGGTTTTGCCTTTGGAACAGTCAAACCACGCCACCGGCTCAGTGTAACTTACATTGCGGAACAACAGCGCGCCGTTGTCCGTGGCGACCATTTCCTGAACGGCTGAGATTGCCGGTATGGGGATAATTGTTTCACCTTTGCCATCCAGACTGAAGCGCCGAATCTGTGAAGGACCTCCGAGTAGATCGCCAACATATAGCGTCTCGCTGGTGGGGACGACTTGCTCGATCACTGCTTGCCCGGTCGGGACAATCTCAACCGCCTTCTTTAGTTCCGGTGTATTCAACGGCAGGCGGAGAATTTTTCCCCTCGGCGCGTTTGCGCGTGAAAGCAGATAAAGCGCATTATCACGACCAAGCCGCGCGAGTTTTATCTGGTCGCCGAACTGTGTGATCTGGTTCCACTTCTCATCTGGCCCGAGAAGATAGTGGGCAAACTCCCCGCCATCGCCGTTGGCCACGGTCGCAAGAATGTATCTGCCGTCATAGGAAGCCTGGAGTGCGATCTCCGCGATACGCGGAAACTCTTTGCCGATTGAATAAGTGTCCCTTGTGTCAGGCGTGCCGAGTTTGTGAAAATAAATCTGCTGATAAAAATTCAGATCGGCGTCGGGGCGCTCGCCTTTTCGCGGGAAACGCGTGTAGTACACTCCGGTGCCATCAGCGTTCCAAGCCGCGCTGCCTCCTGCGGTGGGATATTGCACATGTGGAATCGTGTCCGGTAGCGCCTTCCCTGTTGCGGTCGCGTAAAAGTGCAGTATGCCGTCTTCGCTGCCGCCCCTGGAAAGAGAAACGGCGACAGATTTGCCATCCAATGATGGCACAAACCAGTCGATTGCCGTCGTGCCTTTGGCGTCAAGCACGTTCGGATCGAGCACGATTTTCTCCGACTTCAGATCGTCCTCCGAAGCGAGCGTCACCAACAGCGGCTGTTGTTTCGGCGGCTGGAATTTCATTGCGAACAAAATTCCGGGTTCGCCACGGCGAATCCGTCCTGTGGCGGACCGCGATACGAGCGAAAAATAATTTGGCGAGGTTTTCGCGTACCATTCTTTCAGTTGTTTCTCGATCGCCGGCCGGTCGGGCAAGCTATCGAGATAACTGCGTGTCTGCTGGTTCTGCGCGTCCGACCACGCTTTTACCTGTGAGTCCTCATCGTTTTCGAGCCATTGATATGGATCTTCCACGGTCACACCGTGGTAATCTGTGGAGACAGGTTTCTTTGGAGTTTCGGATAGCCGTTCGGCCAAAGTCACTTTACTGAGCGCAAGCGCACCGGCCGCTGCGACTAGGGACAAAAGAAGATTCGTTTTCATGAGGATGAGAAAAGACGAGCGCGCGTACGTTGCCAAAAAAGATTTGCTAACGGGTGCCTGTTGTCGACGACAGAGAAGCCGCCGCATACTTTGAATCGTTTACCTGCTTGCGGATTGCCGCGTACAACTGCTTTATGCCGGTCAGGCTGGCGTGATTAGCGATGAACGCAGGGATAACCCCACCAGTGTCGGAATAAATGGAATACGTGGCGCGCGTTTTTGCCGGTCCATCCGGCTCAAGTAACCATCTGCCGTTACAAACTTTTACGCGGACAACGCCTTTTTGTTCCGCTGGTCCAAGTTCGTTCGCCGTTTCCCATTGGCTGAGATATATGAGCCCTTTGGGCCCGGGCCATGATTTTTTCTGGACGCGCAATGTGTAGTCGCGATCCTCGCAGATTTTCGGTGAAAGGCGCTGATAGCCGATCAGGGCATTGCCATCGCGTTTTATCAGCCGGCATTCCGATGTGTAAGGCATGAACTTTGGGTAATTCTCGAAGTCATCGATGACTGCATGCACGACCTGAGCAGGAGCGTCGATTACCCCGATTGCCTTGAATTCTTTCAGCCGCGAATCTGTGTGCGGCCGGCTGTAGATAATGATTTCCTTCGTGTCTGCCGCGACCTTCCACCCATCTTTTGAATTACCTGTGGTGGGTTCGTCGGCGCTGAACGCGTTCGAGCTGGAAACGAGCAAGATCGATCCCAAACCCGACAGGACCCGGCAAAGCATCGGGCGACGATACACGTTTTCCCCGAGGTGGCCACGTTTCATTGCGCCACGTTAGTCGGCGCGCCACTTCGAGAAGAGTATGCCATTGTGCTTGATCGTTGCACCACGGACTTGATCCCGGATGAAAATCCAGCATCTAACAATCTAACATTCCAGTATCCAGCATCGCCTGAAATGAGCCCGCAACCTACTGGTACTGATCGTTGATGACGAGAAGCATACGCGCGACGGACTGCGCCGTCTGCTCGAGAACGATTACGATGTGTACGTTGCCGCGGAAATCGCTGGCGCGATGGACGTGCTCGAGCGCGAGCAGGTGGACGTGCTTCTTACTGACCTTCGCCTCGGCAACGAAGACGGAATGATCCTGATTGATCGCGCACTGAAAATGTCGCGTCGGCCGATCTGCATCATGATGACTGCGTACGGGTCGGTCGACGTTGCCGTGGAGGCGATGAAACGCGGCGCTTACGATTTCGTCACCAAGCCACTGAATCTCGACAAGGTGGAACTGCTGATCGTGCGCGCAGTGCAAAGCCGCAAGCTCGAGGAGGAGAATCGCGCGCTGCGCGAACAGGTGGACGAACGCTACGGACTCGAAAACATCTGGGGCGATTCGCGTGCGTTGCATGAGGTGCTCGAGACGATTAAGCAAGTCGCGCCGTCGTCGGCCAATGTGTTGATCGAAGGCGAGAGCGGCACCGGCAAAGAGCTAGCCGCGCACGCCATTCATAATTTGAGCCGCCGTAACAAAGCGAAATTCGTCGTTGTGCACTGTGCCGCGCTTTCGCCACAGCTTCTCGAAAGCGAATTGTTCGGGCACGAGAAAGGCGCGTTCACCGGCGCTCATGAACGTCGCATCGGCCGATTCGAACAGGCCAACGGCGGAACGATTTTCCTCGATGAAATCGGGGAGATCGATCCGAGCACGCAGGTCAAATTGCTTCGGGTGATTAGCGAAGAACGCGCGTTCGAGCGCGTCGGCGGCAATCAAATGTTACGGGCCGATGTGCGTTTGATTGCAGCCACGAACAAAAATCTCGAACAACTCGTGCGCCAAGGAAAATTTCGCGACGACCTTTATTTTCGCCTGAACGTCGTCCGAATTGTGATGCCGCCGTTGCGCGAACGGAAAGAAGACATCCCGATTCTCGTTCGCGGATTCCTGCGCCATTTCTGCAAGCAAAACCAGAAATCGCTTCTCGAACTCGCTCCGGAGGCGATGGACGCGTTGCTTACGTACGATTGGCCGGGCAACATCCGCGAGCTGCGCACGGCGATCGAGCACGGCGTCGTTATGGCGACTGGGAAACAAATTACATTACGCGACCTGCCGATGGCCGTGCGTCAGGCCGCAACGGCAAAGTTGCCCGGCAGCGTCTCGCCAACTGAAGCGTTCGGCGAAAAAACCGGTCCGCTCGATTTGCACGAAACCGAAAGAAGATTGATTGCTCAGGCGCTTGCCGCGACGAGCGGCAACGTCACCGCCGCTGCCAAAAAACTCGGCATCAGCCGCCGCACGCTCCATCGAAAAATAAACGAAATGAATCTGGCCAGACCGTCGGCGCAAACAACGGGTCAGCCGTAGGCCGAACCGCGGATAGTGTTTATCCGCGAAAACTTTCCCGTTTACGAACTATCTTTCGAGCGTTTCAATTAGCGCGTGACGGAACAGAAGAAGATTTTCGGAACAGATGGCGTGCGCGGCGTGGCGAACGTAGAGCCGGTAACTGCGGAAACGGCACTGAAACTTGGACGCGCTGCGGCGTATGTGTTCGCGCAACTGAATCCTCGCACGACGCCTGATGGAGCGCGACCGAAGATCGTGTTGGGCAAGGACACGCGGCTTTCCGGTTACATGTTGGAGAACGCGCTCGTCGCCGGAATCACGTCGCTCGGAGTGGACGTCCTTGTCATCGGACCGTTGCCTACGCCTGGTGTCGCGTACATCACACGGTCGCTGCGCGCGGATGCCGGCATCATCCTTTCCGCCTCGCATAACGCTTATCAGGACAACGGCATCAAATTTTTCCGTCACGACGGTTACAAGCTCGATGATCAGATCGAAGAGAAAATTGAAAAACTGGTTTTCACCGGGGAGATCGACACCATCCGGCCGACCGCTAACAATATCGGTAGGGCGACGCGTATTGATGACGCGCTCGGCCGTTACGTGGAATTCGCAAAAGCGAGTTTTCCTAAGGGAATGTCCCTCGACGAAATGCGCATCGCAGTCGATGTGGCGAACGGCGCCGCTTACAAATCGACGCCGTGCGTTTTGCGCGAGCTGGGTGCGGAAGTTGCCGTGGCGAATGACGAGCCGAATGGCGTCAACATCAACGACAGTTGTGGCAGCATGCACCCGGAGGAGATCCAGCGCATTGTCGAATTCAGCGGCGCTGATGTAGGCATCAGTCACGATGGCGATGCTGATCGCGTTCTTCTTTGCGATGAAGACGGGGCGGTTGTCGACGGCGATGAAATCCTGGCCATTGCGGCGTTGGATCTTTTGGAAGCCGGCCAACTGGAGCAAAACACCGTCGTAGCGACCGTGATGAGCAATTTCGGTCTGGATGAAGCGCTCGCTGCGCGTGGCGGCAAAGTAGTACGGACGAAAGTCGGCGATCGGTATGTTATTGAAGAGATGGTGCGGCAGAAACTTAATCTCGGCGGCGAACAAAGTGGTCACGTCATTTTCCGCGACTTCACGACGACGGGCGACGGCATCATTACCGCGCTCCAGGTTTTGCGCATCATGCATAAGACCGGCCAGCCACTGAGCAAGCTCAAAAGCTGCTTGCAAAAATATCCACAGGCGCAACGGAATTTGGCGGTTAAAGACAAGCGCCCGCTGGCCGAGTTATCTGCCGTGATGAAGCTCGTTAATGAGGCCGAGAAAGAGCTCTCTGGCAAAGGCCGCGTGCTCCTGCGTTATTCAGGCACCGAGCCGAAAATCCGTCTGCTTATTGAAGGCCGCGAGTTTGCGATGATCGACAAGCAAGCCGACCGAATTGCGGATGCGATTCAAAGCGCGATCGGAGCATAAGACAGATACGCCAAATGACTTTAATCCGGATTATCGAAGCGCTGTTGTTCAGTGCGCGTAAGCCGCTCTCGATTCGTGAAATCACGGGCGCAGTCAGAGACGCCGAAGACGACGTGGCAAGCCGGACACCCAACGAGTTCGCGCGCGTCAAAGATGCGGAAGTTGCCGCAGCACTCGAACAGCTAAAAGTAGAATACATCGAGCAGGATCGCGCATTTCAACTGATCGAAAAAGCAGAAGGCTGGCAGCTCGCGACCGATCCCGGCTTTGTGAGATGGGTGCGACAGCTTTTCCCCACGCAGAAGCCGGCACGATTGAGTGCGCCTGCGCTGGAAACCCTCGCGATCATCGCTTATCGCCAGCCGATTATACGCGCCGACGTGGAAGCCGTGCGGGGTGTCAACATTGACGGCGTGCTGCAAACATTGATGGAACGGGGCTTGGTAAAAATCGCGGGACGCGCCGAAATTCCGGGTCGGCCTCTCCTTTACGAAACGACGCAGTTTTTCCTCGATCACTTTGGCCTGCGCAATCTCGACGAATTGCCGAATGTCGAAGAACTGCGAAAACGAAGTGTGCCATTGGCACGGCCATCTGCAGCTACAACATCAGAAGAATAGATTGTAGCCGTCGTCCTGTGAGCGACGCGATTCGTGTATGAATGGTTCGTCATGGCTGCGCTTCGCACAGCGAAGTGGCTGCAAGATACTACTCATTGTAACGCTTGGAGCTCCCCGGATCACCTTCGCCGAAATTCAGCCCTCCGATTGCGCGCGTGCGGCAAAGTATTCCGAGAACAGACGTGGTAGCGCGATCCTCGTCCTTCAAAACGGTAGGACGGTTTTCGAGCACTACGCCAATGGAGGTTCAGCGAGTCAACGATGGCCCATCTTCAGCGGAACAAAAAGCTTTTGGGGAATCGCCGCGCTGGCGGCTGTCCACGACGGGTTGTTTAAACTCGACGATCCGGTGTCAGACACCATCACGGAATGGAAGAGGCACCCGCGTAAATCGCAGATCACCATCCGTCAGTTGTTAAGCCAGACCGACGGCACCGAGGGTGCGTCGCGCCTTCAGCGTCCGACCATTCGAGATCGGAACGCGATGGCCATTCAGTTGCCTGTGCTTGCCACTCCTGGCACAGCTTTCATTTATGGCCCGAGTCATCTCCAGATTTTTTCCGAGCTGTTGCGCCGGAAATTGAGAGGGCGGAGCGCTATTAGCTACTTCGAAGCACATGTATCGCGACGGCTTGGACTCGATCATCTCAACTACAAAAAAGACGCGCGGGGCAATCCCCTGCCTGCGACCGGCTTTGAATTAACTGCGCGCGAATGGGCGCGATTGGGCGAGCTTATGATTGGGAGCGGCAATTACCATGGCCGCCAAATTGTGCCGGCGGATTTGTTGCGAGAAGCGTTTGCCGGTTCTGAGGCGAATCCCGCCTACGGACTTACATTCTGGTTGAATCACCAGTCGCCGAACGGACGTGAGGCCGATATGGAACGAATGCTCGATTTGCCCTGGGAAAACGCCGAATGGCGAGGCGTGTGTTTCTGCAATGATGCGCCTGCTGACATGGTGGTGGCGGTCGGCTCGCATTACCAGCGCCTGTTTGTCATCCCGTCATTGAAAGCGGTTATTGTCCGGCAAGGTCCGGGCGCAAACTTCTCCGACGCGCGGTTTCTGCGGTTGGTGTTTGGGCGGATCTAATGAGCTGCGCAGGTTGACTTGCTCGTTGGTCTGGCAAACGATCATTCGATATGAATCAATGTTCAGAGGACGAACAGGCGCTCATCAAGATTCAGCACGAATGGGCGGGCGCGCGCGTCAAAGGCGATAGTGCGTTCACGCGAGGACTCAAAGCGGAAGATTGCACAATCGTCTGGCCGAACGGCAGGATCGTAGGCAAAAGCGCCGACTTGCAAACGATGACCGGCGAGATCGTTTTCACCGAATTCAAAATCGACAATGTTCGGGTGCATTTGTATGGCGACACCGGGACAGTCGTCGGCGAGGGCACGATCAAGGCGCGGAAAGCAACCCAAGATCTTCTCGACGGAAAATTTGTCTGGACCGATACATTTGTAAAACAAAGTGGCCAATGGTAGGTGGTCGCATCGCAGATAACTCCGGTCTTGGAAAAGTAGTTGTCAGCGGTTATGCATAATTGATCATGAACAAATTCGCACTCGGTTGTGGCGTCCTCATAGCCATGCTGCTCTTCCTCGTTGTAGTTGCTGCGATCGCGATTGGCGGCAGTTACAATCGTCTTGTCCGCTTGCAACAGGCCGTGGATCAAAGCTGGGCGCAGGTGCAAAACGTCTATCAGCGTCGCGCAGATTTGATACCGAATCTCGTGAACACAGTGTCGGGCGCGGCCAATTTCGAGAAATCGACACTCGTCGAAGTAACGAACGCGCGCGCCAGCGTCGGCCGCGTGCAGGCGCAAATCGATCCAAACAAAGCGCCGACAGACGCGGCGCAGTTGGAGAAGTTTCAGTCGGCCCAGGGAGAACTGAGCAACGCGCTGTCGCGTTTATTAGTCGTGGTAGAACGCTACCCAGATTTAAAGGCCAACCAGAACTTTCTCAGTCTGCAGGCGCAATTGGAAGGAACCGAAAATAGAATCTCGGTCGAACGCGGCAACTTCAATAAAACGGTGCAGGATTACAACGTGGCGGTGCGCACTTTCCCGACAAATTTGATCGCGGGAATGCTCGGCTTTCCGCCGAAACCATTCTTCGCTGCGCAACCGGGCGCGGAAAAACCGCCGCCGGTGCAGTTTAATTTTAGCTCGCCTGCTCCAGCGGCGCCGGCAGCAACTGCGGCGCCGTAGAGGTGATTCTCGATCCTGCTGAAGCAGCGGGCGTGTCGCCCGCAATTGAGCAGCCGACACGGCTGCCACCACAAGGATTTCGCGCGCGAGAACTCGGACTGTTTATTGCGGCATTCGTTGGGTTACTGCCAATCAAATTGCGCGCGGCAGAAGTGATTCCACCGAAACCCGACCGTTACTTTAACGATTATGCTGGCGTCGTTTCGAAGGAAGCCGGTTACCGCTTTAATGAGCAGCTCGCCCAATTCGAGCGGGAAACTTCCGACCAAGTCGTGGTCTTGGTTTTTTCAAAAATGCAGACGGACTCCGACATTGCGGACTATACCCAGCGGATCGCGCAGGCGTGGGGTGTCGGTCAAAAAGCGCGGCGCAACGGCGTCGTGTTTTTTGTGTTCGTGGAAGACCGCAAGATGTTTATCCAGGTCGGCTACGGCTTGGAAGGCACTTTACCGGATGCGACTGCGTTCGATATCACCGAGCGCCACGTCAAGCCACTGTTTAGGGCTGGCAACTATGAGGCTGGTCTCTCTACCGGAATCGATCTGATATGTAAAGCGATCCGTGGCGAGTACAAGGGATCCGGAAAAACCACGGCGGAACGACAGGGCGGCGGAGGGTTTTCCGGCGTCCTGCCGTTAATCATCTTCATCATCGTTCTGATCGCTATTTCCCGCGTAATCCGAAGACTTGGTGGCTACAGCTATTCGTCGCGAGGAGGCGGCCCGGTGTTTATCCCAAGTGGGGGCGGCTGGTCGTCCGGTGGCGGGGGTGGAGGCGGATTCAGCGGGTTTAGCGGTGGCGGCGGCAGTTTCGGCGGAGGCGGCGCGGGATCTAGCTGGTGAAAGAAATGCGAACGCGAGAATTCCTCGGCAAACTGGAGCACGACCGGATTATTGAAGCAATCCGGGAAGCGGAATCCAGAACCTCGGGTGAGATCCGAGTTTTGATCCAACGCGGCAAGTTGAAGAGTGATCCCCTCGTTGCGGCACAGAGGAACTTTGATCGGCTCGGAATGCAAAAGACGCGCGAGCGCAATGCGGTGCTGATTTTCGTCGCACCGCGCGCGCACAAGTTTGCGGTGGTTGGCGACCGGGCAATTCACGAGGTGTGTGGCGGCGAATTGTGGCAGCGAATTCTTGACGGAATGCGGACGCATTTTCTAAACGAGAAATTTAGCGACGCACTGGTCCAAGCAGTTCACGGTGTCGGCAGCGCACTCGCCACGCATTTTCCGAAGACATTGAGAGACGAAAACGAATTGCCCGATGACCTCATCGAGCAGTGAGACTGCTAGAAACAGCCGCTTGCAAAACAGGCAGAATGGTCTTTATTCGACGCTCCGCTGCGAGTTTTTGAAATTGCGCCGTTGGTCCCTGGGTCTCCGTTTCTGGACGTGAGACCGCACTCGCCAGGGGGAACCCGGCGAAGGAATTTTCAATTTTAGATTTGTGATTGCCGATTTGTCCCCGAATCGTGCATCCGGTCGAAAATCGAAAATGACAATCGAAAATTAAGTTATGCCTATTCGTTACGGTCGTTTTGAAATGCCGAAAACTCTCACGAAAGACGAGAGCACGGTTACAGATACGTATGCAAAGTTCACAGCTGAGCCGTTCGAGGCCGGCTATGGTCACACCGTCGGAAACTCTCTCCGGCGCGTGCTGCTTTCTTCACTTGAAGGGGCTGCGATCACCGCGGTGAAAATTACCGGGGCGCAACATGAGTTCGCCACGTTGCCCGGAGTGGTCGAGGACGTGACCGATATCGTTCTTAATCTCAAGAAAGTGAAATTCAAACTGGACGGTCAGGACCACGAGCCAAAGAAACTGTCACTCACCGTAAATAAAGAGGGTGAAGTCACGGCAGGAGACATCCAGACTATTCAGGGGTTTGAAGTGCTGAATCCGAAGCAGATGATTTGCACTCTGGATCGAAAGCACAAATTCGACGCCGAGCTTGAGGTGCGCGTCGGCCGCGGATTTGCTACCGGAGAGGAAAACAAGCGCCCAGATCAACCGATCGGGCTGATCCCAATCGACTCGATCTTTTCACCGGTCACGCGAGTAAAATATGCGGTGGAAAACACTCGTGTCGGTCAGCGCACCGATTACGACAAACTCATTCTCGAAGTCTGGACGGATGGGCGCTTGACGCCGGATGACGCGCTGCTCCAGGCGTCCGCCATTTTGCGGCACCACCTCGACGTATTCGTGCACTATGACGAAGAAGTAATCGAATTCGACCAGACGCCGGCCGGCGTTAGCGAAGAAAACATCAAGCTCAAGAAGCTGCTGAACATGAGCGTGAACGAGATCGAGCTGAGCGTGCGCGCGGCGAATTGCTTGAACAACGCAAACATCACGACTGTCGGTCAGCTTGCCCAAAAGACCGAGGCCGAAATGCTGAAGTATCGGAACTTCGGCAAGAAGTCGCTTAACGAGATCAAGGACAAACTGCAACATCTCGGGTTGAGCCTAGGGATGAAGTTCGAGCCGGGCTTGATTGAGTTGCCCGTGAGCGCGGCGATGGCGCTGCGCCAAACACTGCATCCGCTGGCCAAGAGTAAACGTCTGTGCCAAAATCGCATTTCGCCGGGTATGAGACATCAAAAGAAGACGATCAAGCTGGGGCGTACCGCTGAGCATCGCCGGGCGTTACTTGCCAATCAAGTCTGCGCTCTAATCCAACATCAGCGAATCAAGACAACTTTGGCCAAGGCGAAAGCAGTCCGTCCGCTCGCCGAAAGAATGGTGACGCTCGGTAAGAACGGCTCCATTCACGCGCGTCGCAGAGCCCTGGCTGTACTGCGGCAAAAAAGTGCTGTGAAAAAGTTGTTCGACAACATCGCGCAACGATCTTCCGAGCGGAACGGCGGGTACACGCGCATCGTCAAACTCGGTGCACGCAAAAGCGATTCTGCGCGAATGGCGTTCATCGAGTGGGTGGACGCCGAGCAGGTCGTCGAAGAAAAACCTGCCAAAGAAAAGAAGGCCAAACGCAAGGAGCCGGAGACGAAGCCGCAGCAAAAAGCGCCGGAAGCCGAGCGGCCGGAGCGAGAAGAACCAAAGGCCGAAGCTGCCGCTGCAAAAGAAGAGAAACCCGCAGGGCCGCCGACCGAAGCGCCAAAGCCGAAAAAGCGACGATGGTTCGGGCGAAAGTCAGACCAGAGCTAAAGCTGGGTTGAACTGTGCCGCTGTGGAACCGGCGGTGTTCGGGAGCTAAGCAGGGCGAATGTTACCGTCTTCGAGACCGTGTGCCTAGCTGACGTTAGTCTTGTGGAAGGCCATTAGAATTCCGACCATTCCTTGCAACCTGGCACTCTCGGCTTGCTTTTTAAGCCGCGAATGGAAAATATTGCACCGTGCGTTTGGCCTGGCCATTTAAATCCCGCAATGGCAATCGTCGCAACGGCAGTCACCGGAACGGCAATCATCGGAATGGCCACGACGGCTACGGACAGGAGTCAAACGGCGGCACGGGTCAGGCATGCCCCGATTTCCTGTGCGTTGGAGCGCAAAAAGCCGGAACTTCGTGGCTTTATCGGCAGCTCGAGCCGCACCCCGATTTCTGGATGCCGCCGGTGAAGGAACTGCATTACCTCGACAATCTGAACAGAACGAAGCGACATCGGCCTCCGCGCTCCAAAGACGAACGTGACACTTGTTTTCTGGAGAGCATCAAAGATTTGAGCATGCGGAGCCACATCGATCTGGAAGAGTACGGCCAGTTGTTCTGCTACAAAGGTCCGCTTCTCTCAGGCGACATTTCACCGGCCTACTCGACCCTGAACGACGAAATCGTTGAGCGAGTTGTGAATCACTTTCCCAATGTCAAGGTTGTGTTTCTGGCTCGCGACCCTGTCGAGCGCGCATGGTCGCAATTGTCCATGGGGGTGCGCCTCGGAATGATCAATCGCTTTGATGCTACGGATCCGGAGGAAGTGATTCGCAATTTGCTCAATCCTGGTGTGCTGGTCCGGTCGCATCCCAGCAAGGTCGTCGCGCGCTGGAAGCGTTAACGTACGTCCGGAAAACTTCCGCGCCTATTTCTTCGACGACCTGAAGGAAAACCCGGCGGAGTTGCGTCGATCGATTCTGCATTTCCTGGGCGGTGACCCCGAGAAGCCAAGCGGACAACTAAAGCCTAACGAAAATAACGACGCCGGCCGTGACAAACTCCGGTTGACCACGAAGGTACGCGAACGCATAGCCCGGTTTTTCGAACAGGAACTCAAAGCTTGCGCGGCGGAACTTGGCGGACGCGCAAAAAGCTGGCCAGCCCGATATGGTTTTTCATTACTGCTTTTGTTCTGGGATGTGCTGGACGACAGTATCGATCTCTTCTTCTGGTGTGATTGGATTGCTTGACGCTGCCAACGTTCTCGCATTTTCAACGCTGAAGGGAAGATAATCGAGCATGAGATGGGGTTGGCCATTCAACGGTCGCGGCAGTGACGGCGAACAGGAGAAGGGGAACCGGTGTCACGCCGGGGGTGCAGGCCCTGATTTCCTGTGCGTCGGAATTCACAAAGGAGGAACGACCTGGCTCTATCAACAACTCTACTCGCATCCGGATTTCTGGATGCCTCCTTTAAAGGAGCTTCATTATTTTGATCAGTTGGGGAAGGTTCAACGCTCTTCTTCTCCGCGTTGCAGAGATGAGCGCGATCTTCGCTTTCTCGAGACTATAGCCAGTCTCAGTGCTAAACCATGCATAGACCTCGAGTTTTATGCCCGACTGTTCGAACCTAAGGGATCGCTCCTGTCCGGCGATATTTCGCCAAACTATTCGACGCTGAGTGATGAGGTAATTCGGCGAATCGTGCGGTATTTCCCAAACTTAAAAGTGATTTTTCTGGCGCGTGATCCGGTTGAGCGAGTGTGGTCGCACTTATCGATGGAAGTGCGTTACCAGCAAATCGAACAGTTTGACGCGACTGATGTTGACGAAGTCAATCGGAAGTTGCTCCGCCGGGGGATGCTCCTGCGCTCGTACCCAAGCGCAATCGTCGCGCGATGGAAACGTTACGTTCACCCGGACCGGTTTCGCATCTATTTCTTTGATGACCTGCAAAGAAAGCCCGCCGAGCTCCGGCGTTCCATCCTCGATTTTTTGGGCGCCGATCCGGATAAGCAAGGCAGCCGGCAGACAGTAAACCATAATGGCTGGGCCAGGATGGATAAGCTTGTGCTGACAGACACAGTTCGGTCGCATCTGGCTCAGTTCTTCAAGAAAGAGCTAAAGACCTGTGCGGCTCGGCTCGGCGGGCCAGCCAGAAATTGGCCGGCGCGATACGGTTTTTCACTGCTGCTATTGTTCTGGAATTTGGCGGAGGGTATCGATCTCCTGTTTTGGTGTGATTGGATCGCGTAGGTAGGGAGTTTTCACACCTTATTTGCGGGTCCAAAGACGGCGCATACCCATTCGACTTCGCTCAGGTCAGGCTGTAACGCGACCTGCCATGCCGTTCACCCACCGATCAGGCGTGTCTCCGCCAGATCGAGGTCGCGCTGAATGCGGCGTAACGCGTCATCGTTGATGACGCGCTCATTTCGCAACCGGATAATCGTTCTGCGTTCAACCCGCAGCGCCTCGTGCTGTAAACGCTGATATTGCGGTGTGGCGATCTCGCCCCGACAATCGTCAGGGTTGGTTGCGCAAAGTTCCAGCTGCTCGATTCGCTCGTCATATTCCGCGTGCAACCTATCTACGGCGCCTGGCGAAAATTTGTTGTTCGTCCGCGCTTTGTCGATCCATTCAAGTGCGGCCTTGTTTGCTTCCAAACGCGCCCGGCGTTCCTCTTCATCCGTTTCTCCATCGCGTGGTACGCCGAGTTTCCTGATCAACAGCGGCAATGTCAGACCTTGAAGCAGGAGTGTGACCAGGATCACAGCAAAAGCGACGAACAAAATATAATCGCGCCCCGGAAACGGCCTGCCATCGGCTAACGCCAGCGGCAACGCAAACGCCGCCGCCAATGACACCACGCCGCGCATCCCTGTCCAGCCGATGATGGCAATGTTTCGCCACGATGGAATTGGATCGCGCGGCTGAAATTTACCGAAGAGATACGGCAGGAAGGCCGCCGGTATGACCCACGCAAAACGAACCAAAATCACGGTCGCGCAGATAACGCTCGCACTAACAATTGCCCCGGTAAGAGTTTCGCGATTCCAGGCGCGCAGGATTCCGGGAAGTTGCAGGCCAATGACGATAAAGACGAAACCGTTTAGAAGGAAAACGACCGCTTCCCAAAAAGCGTAAGCTTGCAACCTAGTGCGGGCACTGATCGTCAGCGGTGAATGCCATCCAAGGAAGATGCCGGCGGCAACCGTCGCCAAAACGCCAGAGGCGCGCAGTTGTTCAGCCGCCAGGTAGGCGATAAACGGAGTTACGAGTGAGATTGTGATTTGGATCGGTGGATCATCGAGATGGCTCTGCACCCAACGGATCGCCACCCCAAGCAGCAACCCGACCCCAATGCCGGCGCCCGCCGCCCACACGAAGCGGCCGGCTGCATGAGTCGGCGAAAAATGTCCCGGTAGCGAGTGCGGCAACCGCAAACTGCAGCGCGACAAGCGCGGTGGCATCGTTCACCAGACTTTCGCCTTCCAGAACTACCTGGATGCGATGCGGAACGCCAAGGCGGCGAATGATTGCCGTCGCGGCAACAGCATCTGGCGGGGAAACGATCGCGCCCAGCGCAAAAGCGCCGGCCCAGGAAAGCGCCGGCACAATTGAATGCGCGATCCCGGCAACCGCCAGTGTTGTTGCCAGCACGAGCCCGATGGCGAGCATAAGTATCGTCCGCAGATTTCGGCGAAAGTCACGCCACGATGTAAATAACGCAGCGGGATAAAGAAGTGCCGGGAGAATGAAATAAAATACAACCTGCGGATTCAGTGTAACCTCCGGCAGTCGCGGCACGAAGCTCAAAGCTAGTCCGCCAAGAACCAACACGAGCGGATACGGCAGCCTCACCTTGCACGCCAGCACAGCCAAAACCGCGACTGCTGTAAACAAAAGGACAATTATTTCAGCCTGATGCATGAGTCGGTGGCTGCTGTAGCCGGGGGCGGTGACCCCGGCTCGCACAAAAAGTACCTGATTTACCGCGGTCAACGCCCGCGGCTACAGCTTTCGCCCGCGCGCGGTTCGCCTGAAGCTCCGCGAGATGTTTTTCCGACCACCGGCAAAGGCCCTGCAATGGCTCAATCAGAGTGCGGCCTAATTTTGTAAGAGAATATTCTACCTTCGGTGGCACTACGGGATGAACCGTGCGTTGGACCAAACCATCGCGCTCAAGGCTGCGCAGAGTTTGAGTAAGCATTTTTTGCGAAATCCCGCCTATCTCGCGCTGAAGTGCAGCGTAACGCATCGTACCGCCCGCGAGAATCTGGATGACGAGTGCAGTCCATTTGTCAGCAATGCGGTCAAGCACAAGCCGCGATGGACACCGCGGATCGAGCACAGAGGGAACCGAAGATCCTTTTGACATGGTTTCCGTGTAAAACAATTGGACGATAGGCGCAAGCCGGAAGGAACACTCCAATTAGTATGTATGGATTGAAGTGGTATGTAGTTGACTGATAGTTTCGACATCCGAAATTAGAGAATGATGACCATCATGGCTCCTTTGAAAAAGGACTCTGAGTCCATCGATTTTCTCTTGAATGAGATGAGTCCCGGCGCCTCATCGCCAGTTCGCGCCGAGACGGAACCGGACGATTCCGATTTGTTTGATGCGTATTCGCGTACAGTCGTTGGCGCAGTGGCGCGCGTCGCACCGGCCGTCGTGAACATCGATGTGAAACAACGCCGCGCCGATGCCGGACGCCGCGGAGGGCGTGAAGTGAGCGGGAACGGCTCAGGGTTCGTGATCACGCCCGATGGATTTATTTTGACCAACAGCCACGTTGTCCATGACGCGAGCGCGATCACTGTGAACCTGCAGGACGGACGCGAATATCCAGCCCGATTAGCGGGCGACGACCCAGACACCGATCTCGCCGTCATCCGGGTCGATGCGCCACAGCTCACGCACGTACGGCTGGCCGATTCTGAGAAGTTGCGCGTAGGTCAACTGGTCATCGCGATTGGAAACCCGCTCGGTTTTGAGGCCACTGTGACTGCAGGCGTGATTAGTGCCGTGGGTCGGTCGATGCGAGCGCAATCTGGCCGTTTGATCGACAACATCGTTCAAACCGATGCCGCGCTGAATCCCGGTAACTCCGGCGGACCATTGGTCAATTCAGCTGGCGAAGTTGTGGGCGTAAACACGGCGATGATCAGGCCGGCGCAGGGCATCTGTTTCGCCATCGCCAGCAACACCGCAAAGTTCGTAGCAGGCTGGCTCATTAAAGACGGAAAAATCCGGCGCAGTTACATCGGTGTGGCCGGGCAGAATGTGCCTATCCATCGGCGGATCGTGCGTTTTTATGGCCTTCCACTCGAGACTGGCGTGCTGGTTGTTTCAGTCGAGAACAACAGCCCCGCTGAACGTGCGGGCTTACACGATGGCGATCTGATCGTGGCCTTCGATGGCAAACCCATCGGCAGTGTGCACGACCTGCACAAAGTTTTGGTCGGGGAACAAATCGGTGTCAACGCCAGCCTGACGATCATTCGACACACAAAAAAACTAGAGTTGCCAATCTTGCCGGCAGAATCACCGCTTCTGCAATAAGGTAACCTGTAAACGCTGGTTCTTCGCAGGACGAATCTGTCCGGTGCGCGGACTCGTGACCGATCGGAGTAGGGACCTTCTTGAAAAAATTGGACGGCCTACGGTGCCGTGGCTACAACTTCTGGTTCTCTTTTGAGAAGCGATGAAAATTCTCGTCATTGGCAGTGGCGGCCGCGAACATGCGCTTGCATGGAAACTGCGGCAATCGCCGCATACGAGCCGGATTTTCTGCGCACCGGGAAATGCGGGCACCGGCGAAATTGCCGAAAACGTTCCGATTCCAGCGAGTGATTTGCAGGCGCTTGCCAGATTCGCAAAAGAAAACCGCGTTGATCTGACAGTCGTCGGCCCGGACGATCCTCTTGCCGCCGGAATTATTGATCTATTCAAGGTCGAAAAATTGCGCGCCTTTGGCCCCGACAAATCGGCAGCACGGATCGAGTCGTCAAAAATCTTCGCAAAAGAATTAATGTGCGCGCATAACATTTCCACTGCCGCAGCGGGCACGTTTTCTGAGATCCGCGAGGCGCTTCATTACTGCGAGCGAGTCAAATTTCCCGTCGTGATTAAAGCGGACGGCCTGGCACTGGGCAAAGGCGTCGTTATAGCAACGGATCCTGGCATGGCGGCGGCGACAATCGATGAGATGATGAATCAACGCCGGTTCGGCACGGCCGGGCAGCGGATTGTGATCGAGCAATTTTTGCGAGGCACAGAATGCTCGCTACATGCACTAGTGGATGGAGAAAATTACCTCCTGCTGGAATCCGCCCGCGATCACAAGCGCGCCTTAGACGGAGATGAAGGGCCGAATACCGGCGGTATGGGCGCTTTTAGTCCTGCCGATAATTGGAACAGCAAATTGCAATCCCGGTTCGAGCAGGAAATCATGCAGCCGTTGCTGAGTGCTCTGGTTCAACAAGGCGTCACATTTCGCGGACTTCTGTATCCGGGGTTGATCATCACCAGCGAAGGACCGCGCGTGCTGGAGTTTAATTGCCGGTTCGGCGACCCGGAGACGCAGGCGCTTTTGCCACGGATGAAATCGGACCTGTTGCCGCTGTTGGAGGCAACGATTGACGGAAATATCGACCAATGTGCCATCGAATGGGACCCGGGCGCGGCGGTCACTGTAGTGCTGGCTTCTGCCGGCTATCCCGGCAAATACGAAACTGGAAAAACGATTGCGGGTCTCGACGACGCAGCAAAGCTGGAAAACGTCCGGATTTTTCATGCCGGAACCAAATGTGACGGCACGGTAAAGACTGCTGGCGGCCGCGTGCTTGCCGTTACGGCACTCGGGTCAACCATCGACGCAGCTCGGACGCGCGCGTACGAGGCCGTGTCGCGAATTCATTTCGAGGGCTGTCACTACCGGCGCGATATTGCTCTAAATGCCGTTGCGGCTAACGTCACGGAATTGTTGTGATGTTTCGATTCATCCTGGCGGCAGTTGTCGTCTCCGTGTTTAGCTCAAGTCTTGGCGCGCAATCGCCGACACCGGCTACCAAATCGCCCGCGCTGCCCGCCCCCGCACCCTCGGCTACGCCTACGGTAGAAGAGCTGGTGAATTCGCTAGGTCCAACCGATCTCCAGGCATTCGTCACGTTGCTGAAAGGTAATTTCACAGACCCCGACGCGATCACCGATACAGAGTTAAATCGTGCAACTGTCGAGGGTCTGCTGCTGCGGCTGCCGCGTGGCATCACACTCTTGCCCGGCAAAGAAAGCGTTCCCGCCGCAGCGCCTGGTGCGTTCTACAGCGAGGTCATCGCGGGGCGCATCGGATACGTGCGCCTCGGACCCTTGAATAACACCAATCTCCAAGCGCTCGATAAAGTCATCAGCGGTTTCGCAGCAAAAAAAGTGAATGATCTCGTTGTGGATCTTCGCGCCAGCCCTGCAACGAGTGATTTGTCGCTCGCGGCGGAATTCGCGAAACGATTTTGTCCAAAAGGCAAGCCGATCTTTACGTTGCGTAAACCGGCGGGGCATCAGGACCGCGTATTTAGTTCCGAGCGTGAACCGGCATTTCATGGCTTAATTATGGTGCTCGCCGATGGCGATACGTCCGGCGCGGCTGAGGCGATCGCAACTGCACTGCACTTTTACAACAAAGCTTTGGTTATCGGGCAACCAACTGCCGGACGCGCAGCCGAATACTCCGATTTGCCATTGCCGGACGGCAAAATCGTGCGGCTGGCAGTAGCGGAAATGATTTCGCCCGACGGCAGTTCATTGTTTCCGGACGGCTTAAAACCAGATTTGCCCGTCGAGATGTCGTTGGCAGAGAAGCGTCTGATTTTTCAGGCGAGCAGCGAGAAGGGGCTGGACCCATTCATTTATGACACGGGCCGTCCACACATGACTGAAGCGGCGCTGTTGGCGGGGACAAACCCCGAATTAGAGGCTGCAGAGGCCGCACAGCAACGCCGCGGCCGAGCGCCGGAAAAACCGGCACCGCACGATCCTGTATTGCAGCGGGCTCTGGACGTAGTGACCTCGCTTGAAGTCTATCAGAAACATTAAACGCGGAGCATTACATCTTCATTTGGCAGCCCACGGGTAGCCAGCGCCACTCGCGTTTATAGGAGTTGACGAGATTCTTCGATTTGGCTCAGAATCGGTAACGTGACGCCGCTCGAAGAACGTATCGGCTATAAATTTCGCAACTCGCTTTTGTTGGCCGAAGCGCTTACGCATCCCAGCGTAGGCCACGAAGCACAAAATTATCATTTTGATTATCAGCGTCTGGAATTTTTGGGCGACGCCGTCCTTCAGCTTGTCATCACTGAGTATTTGTTTCGCAATTTTAGAGTCGAAGCCGAAGGTCAACTCACGAAGTTGCGTTCGCGGCTGGTGTCCCGCGACGCGTTAAAGGCGCATGCTGCCGTGCTCGATCTGGGGAGTTACATTTCGATGGGACGCGGCGAAGAATCCAGTGGCGGCCGGGAACGCACGTCCACATTGGCCGATGCATTTGAAGCCCTGATCGGCGCGCTTTACCTCGATGGTGGTCTCGAGGTAGCCAAGATGTTTATTCTCACGCAGACCCATGACAATCTAGAGAAACTGGCGGAAGAGCCGGTGGATATCAATCCGAAGGGCGATCTCCAGGAACTGCTGCAAAGCATCTCGCCGCGAATTCCCGTTTACGAATTAGTTTCGCAGAGCGGGCCTGAGCACGAAAAGACATTTGTTTCACAAGTTGTCTGGGAGGATATTGTTCTTGGTCAGGGTAGCGGCCGAAGTAAAAAACAGGCGGAGACGGTGGCTGCGTTCGAAGCGTTGCAGTTGAGGCGCTGGGAGAAAGAATCGTAAGTCGTAATCCCGATCGATCTCAAATCAGGGTGCCGTGGTTCAGTGCGTCGATTTCACCACAATCTCGTTTCCAGCGGAAATGCTGCGCGACTGATTTAGTGACGAATCTCTTGGCCCGCTCGATCGCCTGTTTTAACGAGAGGCGCGCGGCCAAACCAGCGGTGATTGCTGCCGAATAGGTGCAACCGGTGCCGTGCGTTACGACACCCTTCACAAATGGCGCGGAAAAATCTGTCAGTTGGTCACTGTGAAAAAGTAAATCGATCGCGTTCCTGCATGGAAGATGGCCACCCTTCAACAGGATCGCGCAGCCAAATTGCTTCGAGAGCGTCTTCGCCGCCTTCTCCATTTGGTCCCAGCCTTTGATTCTTATCCCGAGCAGCAAGCCGGCTTCGTCCAAGTTTGGGGTGATTAGCGTTGCGAGCGGAAAAAGTTTGTTTTTGTAAGCGTCGATAGCTGCAGGTTCCAAAAGGCGATCGCCACTGGTCGCAATCATTACGGGGTCGATCACGAGCGGGATACGTGGGGTGCTGTTTTGAAGCGCCTCTGCCACAGCAGAAACGATCTTCTCCGAGCAGAGCAGGCCGGTTTTTATCGCGCCGACTTGGAAATTTTTCAGCAGCACCTTGATTTGATCGCGAACGATTCTCGAGGTCGCCGCTTCAATCCGCGACACTTTTCCAGGAACTTCTGCGACGATGCATGTAACAGCCGTCAATCCATAAACGCCGAGAGCGGTAAAAGTTTTCAGATCCGCCTGAACGCCGGCGCCGGCGCTACAGTCGGAGCCGCCAATGGTGAGAGCTACGGGAAGTGCTGAGTGGCGACCGCTTCGCTTACCCATGGATCCGGCGCTCAGAGACCGCCGCCACAACATCACGCACCGTTCCCGTCGTTGCCGATCGCTTCCACGGGGCAGCCTTCCATCGCTTCTTTACAGAGCCCTTCTTCTTCAGGCGTTTCCGGCTGCTTGTAAACATAAGAGTGGCCGCCGTCATCGTTCCGTTTGAAGTTGGCGGGGGCGGTCTCACGGCACAAGTCGCAGTCGATGCACTGATCATCGACGTAGAATTTACCGGGTACGTTTTCTGGATATTTATTTGCGGCGTCGGCCATGTATCCCTCAAAGTGAAGTGCAACGTTAGGAAAGAAAGGCTCCTAACGCAATAATCTGGCGACTGATTGGCTCAGACGCAACCGCAACGTGCCGCTGGCACGTATCTCCACAAACAAGGCGTTGATTCATTCAAACGAAAAGAGCATGATGGCCGACCATTTAGCCAGACTTGAACGAATTCCCGGTCTACCTCTTTAACTCTTCAACGCTCTTTTCATGAACAAGGACGGTGCCAAAAGTCTGTGCCTCTTCGCAATCGAGCTCGCGATCTACGCTGTTCTTGTCACCGCTTACTTCTTCCTGGTGCTGCATCTTATGGGCGACTGGTTGTACCGGCTCGAAACGCAGCATCGCATCACCTATGCCGTGGTCGCACTCTCGTTGATTGCCGGGCAGGCCGTCGTTTTAGACGCGGTAACGACGCTCCTGTTCCGGCTCCTGCGCCGCCGCTGGAGATAAGTCATGTATTTTCCAATCTCCAACACCCACATCGACCCGATCTATCTGGCAGTTGTCGGCTTTCTCATCGGAATTTTGGGCGGGTTCTTTGGCGTAGGCGGAAGTTTCATTGCCGGTCCGGCACTGCGGTTAATGGGAGTGGATTGGAATTACGCAGTGGGAACCGACCTGGCGCACATTGTCGGCAAGTCGATCGTGGCGGCCAGACAGCATCGCACGCTCGGGAATGTCGATCTCAAGCTGGGCCTGATCATGGCCTTGGGAACCATTGGCGGCGCCGAAGGCGGCGCACAGGTGATTCAGGCGCTCAAGCGAGCAGGCAACGTCAACACGGTCGTCAGCTGGGTCGCGATCGTTGTCTATTTTAGCATTTCGATCTTCATGCTCTGGGAGAGCCAGAAAACACTGAGATCAGACAAAACGCGGTCGCGCCGCAAGAACGCGAATCTCAAAAAAGACCGATCCGCATTCGGACATGTGACGAAAAAAATTCAACGGCTGAAAATTTGGCCGATGATCGATCTGCCTACGTCGGGTATACGGCAAATCTCCTTATGGACAATTATCCTGGTCTCGTTTGTCGGGGGGTTCTTCAGCGGTTTTCTGGGCGGCGGCGCGGGCTACATTCGAATGCCGTCGATGGTTTATGTGCTCGGCGTTCCCACGCACCTGGCGGTAGGCACAGACCTTTTTGAGATCGTGATTTCAGCCAGTTACGGAACGCTTACGCACGCTATCAAAGGCAACGTGGATATTTTGATCGCGCTCGTTATGCACACCGGTGCAGTCGTAGGCGCGCAAATCGGGGTGGTCGCTACCCAGTATTTTGCGGGCCCGAAAATCCGGCTTGCGTTTGTGCCGTTGCCACTGATCGGCGTGGCTATCGTCGTATACACACTCGTAACCGGTCACAAATTCTAGGAATGAAAATCTTGATCTGCAGCGACGGAACGCAATCAGCCGAGACAGCGATTCACCTGGGAGGCTTGTTGGCTGGGCCGCTTAAAGCCGAGACCACGCTGCTTGGAATCGCCGAAACATCAGAGGCTGAACAGCCTCTCCGCGATGCGTTTCATCAGCACGCGACATCGCTTCAGGGTCGCGGCATATCGCCTGAAATCGTCGTGCGCTCTGGTGAACCGATACACCAGATTCTCGATCAGACGTCGAAGAGCAAGTACGATCTGGTCGTGATCGGTGCGCGATGGACTGGCGCGGTGGGAGAGTACTGGCGTTCAAGGAAAACCTACGAAGTGATCAAGACCGTTCAGCCTCCCGTGCTGGTAGCCATTGGCGAACGCAAGGAATTGAAGCGTTTCGTCGTTTGTACGGGCGGAAAAGAATTCATCGAGCAAGCGGTCCAATTCACAGGCAGACTCGCCGCCGCCGTGGGCGCATCCGTTACGTTGCTACACGTGATGGCTGAGCCGCCGGCGATGTACGCCGATCTCGTACGAATGGAAGAAAATGTCCATCAGTTACTTCAATCAAGATCGGAGCTTGGGACTAATCTGCGCCGGCAACAACGTGAACTCGAGCGGCTCGGCGTCTCCGCGGAAGTCCATCTCCGGCACGGAATCGTGATTGATCAAGTGTTCGAGGAAGTGCGCGAGGGCAACTACGACTTGCTTGTGACCGGGACATCGCAGGCGCGCGGTTTGCTTCGGCACTACATAATGGGCGATTTAACGCGGAGCATTTTGAACCGCGCCAATGTTCCAGGTACCTCGTCGCCCGTGCAGGTCCGCCCAAGCCTACTCGAACGCTCTGGAAAGCTATTAAGGGATTGTTTGGCAAAAGCTGACGAGAATCGACACAACCACGGCGTCGCATTCGCGCGCTTTCGTGAAGTGAGGTAAGCGCTTCGGGTACAATTCGCACGAACGCCTTTCGTGCGTGCGATGCGTCGCCGCATCGATTACGCCTTTTATGCGAAAACCCGGTATCAAAGCACCCGAACAACCAGTCCTCTACACCTCGCGAGTGAGACGCTGGCTTGGTCATCTTTTCCGGGAGTGGATCATTGAAAGCTGGCGGCCGGTTGCTCCCGCCTCAGCCAAACCGGAGCCCTCGAAATGGAGCGACACGCAGGTCACGGTGGCCTGGATTGGACACTCCACGGTCCTCATCAATTTCTTCGGGGTTACAATTCTTACCGATCCCGTGCTTTTTCCCAGGGTAGGAATTCGTCTACCGGGATTCACCATCGGTCCGAAACGAATGATTGCGCCAGCGCTCAGCCTTCATCAGCTGCCGAAGATCGATCTTGTTCTTCTCTCGCATGCGCACTTTGACCATCTTGATCTGCGAACGCTGCGTTGCTTTGATGAGTCGACGAGCGTGATCACTGCGCGGGCGACAAGCGATTTATTGAAGCGAACCCGTTTTGCTGACGTCACCGAGCTCCATTGGGGCGAAACCGGGAAATTGAACACTGCTGCGGGCGCAATCAAGATTATTGCGTTCCAGGTGAAGCACTGGGGAGCACGCACGCAGCACGACACGCACCGCCAGTATAACGGATACTTAATCGAACGAAGGGGACGCCGGATCATCTTTGCCGGCGACACCGCGATGACCGATAACTTCGCAACGCTGGCGCGGCACGGCTCCATCGACCTCGCCATCATGTCAATCGGCGCGTACAATCCGTGGGTCCGCTCGCATTGCACCCCTGAGCAGGCAGTCCAAATGGCCAATGCCGCAGCGGCGCGCTTCATTATTCCAGTGCACCATCAAACGTTTCGGCTCAGCTTTGAGCCCTTCCGTGAACCGATCGAGCGCTTTGAAGCCGCGCTAAGTAAAACTCCGGAGCGTATCGCACTGCGTGAAATCGGTGAGACCTTTGTTCTTCCCCAGTAGCCGCGTCTCTATATGAGACGCATGGTCCGCTCCCTTGCCGAAACGCTACAGGACGCCGCTTTCGAAATGGCTCCGTGAGATGTGCAACAGAAGGAGATGAAACAGATTCTGAACGTTTTGCTTGACCCCTCGTAGCTAATCTGAAATTCTGCAGTTGCGCCAAGTTCGTTAGGCGACTCGAGTTAAGCCACCTGACCCTCTTCCCGCACGGGAAAACCGCGAACGAAGGCGTTCGCTCGCATAACTTGAAATAACGGGCTTATGAAAATCAAAACTCGCCGCAGCAAACCGGCATCCATCCCGAAGACACGCTGGGTCGCCTACGCCGCCGCAGGCGCCGCTACGGCACTTGTGGGTAGCCAGTCGGCGGAAGGCCGCCATCCACTACTCGGGTCGTATAAACCTTCAATTCGGCGGCAGGGGGGCTGTGAGACGTACGTTTACCCTCGATCAGCCTGGCGACTCTTTTGTGTTACATCACGAGAACTATGATGGTTATTACATCGACCATTTCTACATGCACGGGATCCAGTCGGTTGCGTTTAGAGGCGGATGTCATGCATCTTGCTATCCTGGCCGAGGTTACGTATCAAAGTTGAGTGCGGGTCAAAGGATGTCGAACGGAGATTTCTGTTCAGGCGATCCTAGATATCCTTCGTTTGCTTACGGCACTTTAGCCAGAGCCTACGGCTTTTGCTTTAGGTGGGCATTATCCGGCCGCGGCTTCATCGGTTTTCGATTTAACAATGGCGCCGGTGTTCAGTATGGGTGGGTGCGAATCCTCATGGGGGCGCTCAAAAGTATCGGTTTGGGTTGCTTGACTACGCCTATGCGGACCCGGGTGAGCCGATAAGAGCTGGACAAAAATCAAGTGCTGAGCAAGCACCCGACCAAGGTTCGACTGATGAACAGGCACCTGACGAGGGTTCTCTCGGCGGGCTCGCCCTCGGTGCCGTAGGGCTTCTAGCCTGGCGTAAGAATCGGTCACGAATCGCACGGTTACAAGCCGCCTGAGACGAGAGTCGTTGTCCGAATGGGTAGAGGGACGAACGGCAGAGAATCGCAGGCGATTTTGTGCTTGACCCTCGTTCTCGTAATTGAAACTCTGCGATTGGCGGCAAGTCCGTTTAGGCGACTCCAGCAAAGCCACCTCACCCTCTTCCCGCTCGGGAAAACCGCGAACGACAGGGGTTCGCTCGCTCAACTTGAGGTAATGAGTATGAAGACACGCCAATCCCGCCGCCAGACCACGAAAGTTTCGCATTCCCGCTGGCTCGCCTACGCGACCGCAGGCGCCGCGACGGCACTAGCCGGCAGTCACTCCTTGGAAGCTGCCATTCACTATTCGGGCCTTGTGATCGAGAAATTCCCTCCGCACTCGGATAAGACCAAGTCGTTTCAGTTGGATCAGCCCGGTCATTCCTTTAGGTTTGGACACGGCCACCCTCTTAGTGGTTTTGCCACCTTTGGTTTCGTCGCTTCCAGCTTCGGGGGCGCCATCAGGGGGGTTTTCACTTCTCAATTGACTACTTATGTTTCGAAGTTGAGCCGCGGCCAGAGCATAGCGGCGGGTTACTTTTATTCTTCTTTCGGGTCGTTTGCCATAATGGCAAATTCTTTAGGGACCTCCTATCAGCAGTGGCTGGATCCCGGCGTGGGCTTTGTCGGTTTTAGGTTCAATAGCGGCGCGGGCTATCAATATGGGTGGGCCCGAGTCAGAATGGGCGGGGCCGGCAGGAACAATGCTTTCAAACTGGTCGACTACGCATATGCCGACCCCGGTGAAGCCATCAGAGCCGGCGAGGGCATCCCCAGAGCCGGCGAAGACGACCAAGATGTGAGTGATGAACGAGGACCCGACGACGGTTCTCTCGGCGGGCTTGCGCTCGGTGCCGTGGGGCTCCTGGCCTGGCGCAAGAGCCGGTCACGAACCGCAAGTTAGACCAGGCCTCCGCTGCCTGTTTAGTGTGAAGGACGGCATCGTTCCTAGGAGCAGGCCGAGGAAAGTCTGCCTGATCGTCTACCCCGCAACTGGTTGTGGCGCGCTGAAATTTTCCACCGCGTTGTCTCTCTGTGGTTGAAGAAGCTCACCAGCGAAAGGTTCTCTTGATCGGATGGGACGCGGCCGATTGGGAGCATATCACACCACTGCTCGAGGAAGGTCTGATGCCGACCCTCGACGCCTTCATCAATCGCGGCGTGATGGGTAACCTTGCGACGCTCCAGCCGATCCTTTCGCCAATGCTTTGGAACTCTGTCGCGACCGGCAAATTTGCCGATAAGCACGGCATCCACGGCTTCATCGAGCCGGACCCGATCAACGGCGGGGCGCGTCCCTACACCAGCACCTCGCGCAAGTGCAAGGCGCTTTGGAATATTCTCACCCAACGCGGTCTGCGGAGTAACATCGTCGGCTGGTGGGCCAGTCATCCCGCGGAGCCAATCAAGGGCACGGTCGTGACAAACGCGTTCGCCGGAGTGAAGTTCCATCCGGAGAAAGGCTGGAGCATTCCGAAAGGAACAGTCCACCCGCCCGAGAACGGGCCGAAGCTCGCCCGCTTTAAGGTTTTCCCTAACGAACTGACCGAGGCGCATATCCTGCCCTTTATTCCCGACGCGGCCAAGATCGATCAGCAAAAGGACAAGCGGCTGATCTCATTTGCGAAGGTGCTAAGCGATAACGCATCCATCCACACGGTCGCGACCGCGCTGATGGAGAGCGCGCCGTGGGATTTCACCGCCGTCTATTACGATGGGATCGATCATTTCTCGCACGCCTTCATGGCGTATCACCCGCCGCAGCTGCCTTGGATCAAAGACGAGGATTTCGCACTCTACAAAGATGTCGTTAGGGGCGCATACCGCTTTCACGACATGATGCTGGAACGCTTGCTCGAGCTCGCCGGACCGGAAACAACAGTTATCCTTTGCTCCGACCACGGCTTCGAATCCGGCTCACAGCGCCCGCATGGCACACCGCGTGAACCCGCCGGCCCAGCGGTCTGGCACCGGCAGTATGGAATATTTGTGATGGCGGGGCCGGGCATCAAGCGGGACGAACGCATCTATGGCGCGAGCTTGATCGATGTTGCGCCGACCGTCCTGACCCTGTTCGACATTCCGATCGGCGAAGATATGGACGGCCGGCCGTTGCTTGAGGCGTTCGAGGTCCCGCCGAGCGTGAAGACGATCCCGAGCTGGGAAAAAGTTCCAGGTGAATGCGGGATGCACATAGCGGGCCAGCAGATAGATCGTGAACAAGCTAACGAATTGATGCAGCAGTTCGCCGCCCTCGGTTACATCGAAGACCCAAGCGCCGACAAGGAGAAGATGGGGGAGTCGGCCGAGATCGAAGCGAAATACAATGTCGCGCGCACCTATCTTTGGAGAAATCGGACCGACCAGGCCCGGCCGCTGCTCGAAGAGATCGTTAGGCGCCGACCTTGGGAGGATCGGTTTCTCACACAGCTGGCCGCTTGTTATTACCAAGGCGGTTATCTGGCGCAGGCGGAACGTGTGTTATTCGCAATCGCCGATGATGCGGAGCCGGGCACGGCTGGGATGACGCTGTTATGGGCAAGAATCAAACTCGCGCGTGGCGATCTCGGTGGTGCTTTGCAAGCCCTCCTCACGGCCGAAGCGATGAATTCGCAACTGCCGGGAATTCATATCCAGATCGGCGACACTTATGCCCGTCTGCTCCAATGGCAGAACGCGAAAATTGCCTACAAGAAAGCAATCGCCCTGGACGAGGACAACGCGCTCGCCTTTCAAGGGCTGTCAACGGTGTATCGCCGACTCGGTGCTAACCAGCAGACCGTGGATTGCGCGTTACGGACAGTGAGCCTGCTGCACCGCCTCCCTCTGGCGCACTTCAATCTCGGGGTCGCGCTGGCGCGCTCCGGCGAGAACGAGCGCGCAAGCGTGGCGTTTGAAACCTCGCTGCGTTTTCAACCCGAGATGGTAAATGCCCATCGTTATCTCGCGACCATCCACAAGAGCGAGGGAGGCAATCGCGAGAAAGCGGAATTCCATCGAAGCGAAGTCTTTCGACTGACCCGCAGCCGTGGCCGGCGTTCCACCAACGCGGATTCGAAACGCGAAAAGCTCTTCGATCTCCCCGAGATTCCAAAACGGGAAGAGCGACTCGCGATTCTGCTCAAAGAACGCCCGGATCCGAAGCCCGCGGACCAAACCAAGTCCGGCAAGACGTTCGTCCTTGTCTCAGGCTTGCCGCGCTCGGGCACATCGCTCATGATGCAATTGCTCGAAGCCGGCGGTATGCCGCTGATGACCGACGGAGAACGCGCTGCGGATGTAGACAACCCGCGCGGCTATTATGAATGGGAAGCGATCAAGCAGATCGGGAAAAGACCGGAGCTGCTCGATGACGAAGCTGTTAAGGGCCGCGCAATCAAATGCATCTCCATGCTGCTGCCGAGAATGCCGCTGCAACATGATTACGAGGTCGTTTTCATGACCCGGCCAGTCGAAGAGGTTGTTGCCTCACAACGGCACATGGTGACCCGGCTGGGAACGAAAGGTGCCGAACTTGACCCTGGGCAACTACAGCGCGGTCTGACAGCGCACCGCGAAGAAGCGCTGCGGTGGCTATCGACTGCATCGCACATGAAATTCATTGAAATCGATTATCCCGCTCTGGTGCGGGATCCGCAGTCGATTATCTCGCGCCTCGTCCAGTTTCTCGGCGCGGAAAAACTGCCTAACGAAGCTGCGATGGCAGCGGTCGTCTTCCCGTCACTTTATCGCCAAAAGCGTTAGCGTTCGCGGGCCCAAGACGAACCGGCGGTGTGTTTCAACAACTCGATTACCGCGACACAGCATTTTGAGCCATTTCGCCGATAGACGTTGGAAACTCGGAATGCTCGATGCCGTTGCGCCTCAACTCCGCGCTCTTCAACGCGGCGAACGATTCCCCGCCTGCGCTTGGCAACGAACCGCAGCGCATCGCACTGCGGGAAATCGGAGAGACATTTGTGCTGCCGATGTAGCCGTCGCCCTGTTCGCCGCAAGGAATCCGTCCAGGGGGATGGGCGACGCAGCGCGGGTTTGCAATGTCTGATTTGCGCTTCGCACCGCGAAGCGACTACCGGTTCGCGCTTGCTCACCCAATCTGCGGATGGCATCTTTGCCGTCCGCGCCGACGTAGCTCAGCTGGTAGAGCAACGGTTTCGTAAACCGTAGGTCACGGGTTCGAATCCCGTCGTCGGCTTTTACATTAAAAGTCCCCAGGAAAGCAGAGCCGACGCGTCTCGCCACACCCGGCCGGAGCTGTCGCCCAGGACAACGACGATGACATCTTTCCCGGGGCGCGTTCCACTTGCGATCAAACATTTTCCTGCAGCGTCGGTGTAACCGGTTTTCATTCCATTACAGTAGGGGAGCCGTCGCAAAAGCTTGTTTGTGTTTTCAAGTTCACGCGTGCGGCCGTTTGCATAACGAAAAACAAGCTGCGGCAGACAAACGATCGACCGGATGGTCGGGTTTGCGTATGCAGCGCGCGCAATGATCGCGAGGTCACGCGCGCTCGAATATTGTCCCGGGTACGGGAAGGCCATTTGGATTCACAAAGTGCGAATGCGCGGCGCCAAGTTGCAGTGCGCGTCGGTTCATCATCGAGGCAAACGCGTCAATGCTGCCGGCATTGTCCCGCGCCAGACAACGTGCGACGTCATTGGGACTTTTCACGAGCAATGCCCGCAAAAGGTCCATCCGCTGATAAGTCTCGCCGGGCTTGATTCCCAGCTTCACCGGCTCGCACATTCCATCGACGGATTGTACCGTTACCGGCCGATCGAGAAAGCCGGTCTCCGCCACAATCAGGGCTGTCAGCAATTTTTGCGTGCTCGCGGCCGGTCGTACCTGGTCCGCGTTTTTTTCATACAAAATCCTGCCATTATTCGCGTCCACTACAATCACTGAGGCCGCGCTGGTCTTCGGTATTCCGTCCGGCGTAAACTCGGTCGGCGCGGAAATTGTGTCCGACGACTCGGTCGATTTTGAGCGTGTCCGACGCGACCGAGCGTGACTCGATTTCGACGTCTTGGGTTTCGGAGCGGCGGATTCGGCATCGTCATCTGCATCCGCTTTCGTTGTAACGGCTTTCGCCTTGCGGATCGGCCCCGAGACGCCGCTGGGGCGCACCAGATCGGAATCAACGGTGTCCTGTGCCCAGCCGCTCAATGCTGAGCTCAGGATCAATGCGCAAAGGAACGAAATTCGATTGCGCCAAATCATGGATGGAAAATTAGCGACAAAAAGTTCACCTGCGCAAGTGCCTGCAGTGCAGATCTGTTATCATCCTGAACGCCGCCGGAGAGTCATACTCGTTCCCCGAAATTCAATGAATGGTCGGGCAGCGGACACCTCGCGCGTGGCTGCGAAATCTCATTTCTTTCCACGCTCAATCAGCTCAACTTCGTATCCTTCCGGGGCATCGATGAATGCAATTCGACCGCCGTTGGTTGAATGCGGCCCATCCGACAACGGATAACCTTTTGCAGCAGCATGCTTGGCGAACTTATCCAGGTCCTCCACTTCAAAGGCAAGATGCGTGAGATCCGGCCCGACGACTATCGGTCCGCTCTCATCGAATTTGCAGATCTCAATTTCCTCATCAGTACCCGGCGCTTTTAGGAAGACAAGTTGCGACCCGCGCCCCGAAGTATGTCGGCGAATCTCCTGAAGACCGAGGACATCCTTGTAAAAGGAGACTGTTTTCTCCAAGTCGTGCACGCGATAGCGCGTGTGCAGTAATTTCTTGACCATCGCGTATTTTACCTTTCAACCCTCGGTTTGTCATTCCGAGCGAAGTCTCGCGGGGCGAAACGCAGTCGAGGAATCTCTGATTCTCGGCAGATGGATTCGAACGGGATCTCTGGACAAACGAGCTAAACCGGCTTCATTGCGCTCCTCGCGAAGTGCACCGGGCTCGAAGCCGCGGTGTCAATGAGAGTCCCCGACTCGACTGCTTTGTGTCATGTCGAGCGAAAGTCGAGACATCTCTTGGTGAGGTCCGAATTCGAGAGGTTTCTCGACTTCGCCTCCGGCTTCGCTCGGAATGACAGCAGCACTGTATGAAAAAAATCGGAATACTTTTTGGGCAGGAGCAGAGTTTCCCGCCGGCGTTTGTCGAGCGGGTGAACCAGAAAACCGGCGGCAAAGACATCGCCGGGGAGTTTGTCAGGATCGATAAAGTGATCCAGGGCGAACCGTGCGGTTACGACGTCGTCATCGACAGGATCTCGCAGGACGTCCCGTTTTATCGCGCCTGGCTGAAGAACGCTGCTCTAACTGGCACCGCCGTGGTGAACAATCCGTTTTGGTGGAGCGCCGACGACAAATTTTTCAATAACGCGCTGGCAACCAAGGTCGGAGTCGCTGTTCCACGCACGGTTTTGCTGCCGTCGCATCAGCTGCCGCCGGACACAGACGAAAAATCATTTCGTAACCTCGGTTACCCGCTCGATTGGGAATCGATTTTTAGCTACGTCGGCTGGCCTGCCTTCTTCAAACCCTTCATCGGCGGTGGGTGGAAGAACGTTTATCGGTTGCACAATCGGGAGGAATTCTTCCGAGCCTACAACGATACGGGACAGTTGGTGATGATGCTGCAAGAGGAAATCAAGTTCGACATGTATTTCCGATGCTATTCGATTGATCAGCGTCAGGTCCGGATCATGCCCTACGAGCCACGGAACCCGTTTCATCTGCGCTACCAAACCGAGTGGCACGCGCCAAAGGAAATTCTGCAACGCGTCGAGGAGGGCGTCCTGCGGTTGAATCAATTTCTCGGCTACGACCTGAATACGGTAGAGTTCGCTATGCGCGACGGTGTACCGGTTGCGATCGATTTTTGCAATCCCGCCCCGGATTGCGAAGCCGCGTGGATCGGTCAGGCGAATTTCAAATGGGTGGTGGAAGCCGTGTCTGAAATGGCCGTTCGCAAGGCGCGCGAACACATCCCCGGCCGCGATAATCTAAGCTGGGGCAAGTTCCTGCAGGATGCGGTGACAAGGCGCGAGTTGAAAAAGGATTAAATTTCGTCTGAATGGTGCGACGGGCTCCATTCCGATGACAAGTTCGCGGCTATCCGAACTGCGTGTCGACGGACATGGGATCTCGAATGTCGATGCGGACACAATTCCGGACAGGCCAGATCGCGCGAAGATTGCTGGCGTCGCTGGCGCCATCGTCAACAACGCATCGATCGCCGGAATGATAGCCGATCCCGGCATCAGTACATATGTGGCCGCAAAACACGGCGTCATCGGCCTAACGAAGGCTGCTGCGAAGGAATATGCTGCACACGGAATTCGAATCAATGCGCTTGCACCCGGTCTGGTCGAAACATCGATGACAAAAGCCTGGTTCCACGATCCCAGCATTCGTCGATACTTTTTGGCAAATGCGCCGATTGGTCGAGTCGCTCAGCCGGAAGAAATGGCCGGCATGGTTTTATTTCTTTGCTCCGACTTCGCCGTCTTTCGCCATTGGTCATACGTTCGTCATAGACGGTGGCTATACCGCCCACTGAATGTAGCCGTGAGATCAAAACCCGGTTGCTGAAGAGTCCTGATTTTTCCAGGCTCTATCGCCTAACAAATTCAGCTTACGCGCTTTCGGTATCGGCAGATTATCATCTACTCCACGAAGGTAAGAGCCACCTCGATTTCAATACGCGCTGGAGTCATAACTCTAAATGTGGCCACGCGAGTAGATGGGACGGCTTCAATTTCACTTCGTGCCTGAAATTTTGATCGCGTGAAATGAAAACAGCAGTTGAGATGCGATCAAATCGAGATGTGAAACATCTTGACTACAACCCTATCGCTTTCCTAGCCTTCTGCTCATGCCTACCAGATTTCTTGCCCTGTTGTCTGTAATCGGCCTTGCAACCATCTGTGGTATGCAAGCTCAATCGCCGACGCCGGCCGAATCACCCGCTGCGTCGCCTGCAAAACATCGCACGCACAAAAAAGCTGAGGCAGCGGGGTCTCCGGCTGCGATTACTGAAGCTTCACCTTCGCCAGCGGCTAAACGTGGCCGAAAGACAAAAACAACGGCTGACGCCTCACCATCACCGGCGGGAGCTGCAGTTTCCGCTTCGCCAGCTGCCAAAGGCGGGCGGAAAACAAAAACGACCGCCGCCTCGGCGACTGTGAGTCCATCGCCCTCGCCGGTTAGGAAAACACTTTCTGACTTGTTTAAGCCAAAAACTTCAGCTAGCCCGGCGGCTGCCGTTGCTCCTGCTGCGACTACCACAAGCACAGCCGAGACAGTCGCTAAAACGGCACCTGCTCCGGGCGGAGGGCACGGTCTCGTGTGGGTTAACACTGAATCGCATATCTACCATAAGGAAGGTTCGCGCTTTTACGGCAAAACCAAGAAAGGTAAGTACGTAAGCGAAGCTGACGCGATCAAAGAGGGAGACAAAGCGAGTAAACAATAGACCACAAGAGTCCCATCGCCCTTGGGGACGGGATGGTTCAGACGGGAATCGAGACGAGCGGCAGCCGCTACGCTCGGGCGGACTGGTCGCCCGACGATTGGCCGCCAAGGCTTTGTAAAAGAGATGGCAGCAAAGCCGCCAATCCCTGCTGATGGTCCGCGGCAGGATCGACTTTTCCGGCTGGTGTTAGCTTGTCGACGATCTTTGGCAGGTACTCAGCCAGGAACGTTGAGGCAATCGCAGGATCCACTCCCATTTTTGTCGCGATCGCGTTGACCTGCTCGGAACCAAGCACGTTTTGAATTTGATTGCTGGAAACGGGCTGGTTTTCACCCATGCCAACCCAGGATGCGAATGCGTTCCCCTGGCCACTCTGTGCAAATTTGTTGGCTAGACCCTCCAGACCGCCGCTCTGTGCGAGGAGACCGCCGAGAATTCCCATTAGTGGAGTCGCTTCACCGGATACGCCGCTTTTTCCACTAACTGCGCCGAGTATTGAGTCGAATAGTCCCATAACTTGATTGCTCCTTTCGCTGTTAGTTTGATTTCGTGAAACAGAATATCGGAGCGGGCCCGGCATGAATAGACAATTTTATCGGTTCAACACGGGTCAAGTGGAGCCAAAATGAAGATCGATTCGCCAATTCGTTCCGTCAAGGAGATCGACATCTCCTTGACTTTCATGCTAGCCTAGCTGGCCTAACCAAAACAAATCTATGCTACACATTATTTGGTACATTATTGTAGGTTTCATCGTCGGTTTAATCGCACGCGCCATCATGCCGGGTGCTCAGCATCTCGGCTTCATAATGACCACGCTCCTCGGGATCGCCGGCTCCATCGTCGGCGGACTTATCGGCCGGTTGTTTTCCAAACCGGAGCCCGGTTCGGCATTTCATGCGGCTGGTCTTATTATGTCGATCATTGGCGCGATCATTCTGCTCTTTATTTGGATAAAACTAGCGACCTGACGAAGGCATTCGCTTTCCTCGATTTCGTTCGAAATGAGGGGTAAACAACGCCTATCTATTTCGCATTGGATGTTGTGCGTTCGGCGCTCGGCCTTCTCGCCGCCGATAAGACGAAAGTACCACTATTGATCTGTCTTGCTTTTTTCAGGCTGTGTCGGGTAAGAATGCAACTCATGAATAAGTATATCGCCGAATTAATCGGAACTTTCTTTCTTGTCCTGACGATCGGTTGCACGGGAATTGGCGCAGGGGCGGGCGTCATTGCGCCTCTCGCTATCGGGGCGGCGCTGATGGTGATGGTTTACGCCGGTGGCCACATCTCTGGGGCGCATTATAATCCGGCAGTGACACTCGGCGTGCTGATCCGGGGCAAAGTGAATGCGGCCGACGTAGTGCCTTACTGGGTGGCACAGCTCGCCGGCGCAGCCCTCGCGGCTGTCCTTGTGAGCAAGTTTCTCCGTGCCGGTGTGGCTGTCACTCCCATCGCGCCTCACGTTGGCCCCGCGTTGGTTGCAGAATTTCTTTTTACGTTCGCGCTCGTCTATGTGGTATTGAATGCGGCAACCGCGGAAGGCACTTCTGGAAATTCGTTTTACGGGCTCGCTATTGGCATGACGGTGATGACGGGCGCGTTCGCTGTTGGCGACATTTCGGGCGGCGCATTTAATCCGGCGGTCGCTCTGGGAATCTGCATTCTCGGTATTTCGAGTTGGGGAAACATCTGGATTTATCTGCTGGCCAACTTGGCTGCGGCCGTCGTCGCAGCCGTGATTTTTCAAATGATCAACCCGCCGATGCAAACCACCCCGATCGCAACAGACGAACCGCCTTACGAAACGCCCGATTGACAATTCAACCATTAACTCTTCAAAATATGAAAGCCAAAACCATTGCAGTTGTAAGTGTAATCTGCGCTTACGTTGCCGCTTCACCTTTGAATGCGGCGACGATTCCCGCGGGAACAACAGTGACAGTCAGTACCGCCAGTTCCATCTCTTCACAGGACCCAGTGGGTAGAACCTTTGCGGCACAGCTCGACCGGGACGTCGCCGTTAAAGGAACGGTTCTGTTGAAAGCTGGAACCAAAGCGTTTGGAAAAATTACGTCATCTCGCGCGAATTCGCGCAAGTCCGAGCCACTCACGCTGGAACTTACATCGATTTCTGTGAACGGACGCACTGTCACGGTAAAAACAAACGAGTTCCAACCGGGTAGCCCGACGAGGACGGGGCGACAGGCGCGTTATGGACATACTGCCGGCACCTTGCTCCTTAGCCCGGGAACCAAGATGCAGTTCCAGCTTGTGCAAGCAGTCACTTTATAAGCTCAGCGATCACTGGGTATATCCTGTACCCTAACTACGCAACTGTTGGCATTGCGCTGTGGTACGGACAACTGGGACCATTGTTCAAGTAGCTCGTAGCCGATCCAACCACCTGTGAGACGCGAACCAAAAGACGGATTTAGTCTCTTGGAAACGCCATGACGGGTTACGAGAAAAGCTGAATGAGATCACTCACTAACGCGTCGCCTTAGGTTCTCAACGAAGTCGGGCGAGAAAGGCAAGCGTCCCGTCTCATCGGCGGTACGCTTATTTATTAGGCACTCAGTTATTATTTGAGTTGCATGTCAACGCCGCCGCCAGTCGCGTTGACAGCAACGCCGTTTTGCGTGGCGGAAATGCGGACTATCACACCGGCCTGATTTGACATGATGGTGCCAGCTTTCCCACTGCCAAGAGTCACCCCACGGGTGCCCGCGCCACCGATATCATAATGACCGTTGAAATCTTGAAGATGCTTCAGGTTGAAAACCTCACCGTAAGCGGAAGAGCTCGTAATCCCAACCTTGCCTATCGAGAGCCCCTTTACCTTAACCGGGTAGTCTTTGCCTTTGTAGGTGAGCGTGCCTGACCCCCAGTTAACACCAATTCCAAGAGCGAACGAACCTCCGCTCAGCCGCAACGTTGCGTCTGACTTCGATTCATGATGAGTCGCCGCCTGTGTAAATCCTGTCATCACACCAAGGATTGATAGTAGAGCCGCAATTTTTTTAACATTTTTCACAGTTGTGTCTCCTTTGATTTCTATTCGCCGCCGACCAAGAACTTACCTTGGGCAGCTCCTATTGGATAAAGGTCGTATATCCGGACTCGTAATGGTTAGTCAAAACATTTGTTCAAGAAGACATGGATGTTGAAAGCGTGAAGTAATCGTCTGGCGCTAATTGTGGCCGCTGTCTTTCAATCCTGCACTATCTGGTGATTTGCTGTCCGGTTGTCCCCATTGTGCGCTAGGTTACAACTCAATGATGGGAGCGCAGGAAGCTACCGGTGCCTTCGGGCGTGCAGCGCACAACCGCGGCGGTGTCTCGCTCTACTTCTTTTTGTTCGCCACGCAAACGATAGGAGCGGCCATCCTTTTTTGCTATGCCGTTCCGCTTTTCAGGCAAGTTCTTCTGGACCCTGGCGGGCATGAAGCGCGACCAGAAAGGTTGGTCTGGTCGTTGTCGGCGATCATGTTGATGCAGGTGGGTTATTGGGTGCGCTATCGACTTCGTCCACCGCTACCGCAGCTTCGTAACGCACTCGTTGGCTACATTGTTCTATTTATTGCCCGCATGTCCTTCGTCCTGGCTACCGCTGTTTTTGGATTCGCTTTTATTTTGAGAAGGCCTGAATTCCAGATACCCGCGTCCCGTTACTTCGTTCTCGTTATTGCCTTGTTCGCGTTGTTCTGTTACACGCAGGAACTCGAGCAACTGGGAAGAGCATGGATCGGGCCCGGGCCCCGGCAAAAAGACGGGTGAGTCAGGTATTAACTGAAGTCAGCGCGAAATCCTATGAGAGTCAAACATTCAGTTCTTTACACTAGCTTTGCTTTCGCGGTCGTGCTGGTGGTTGCCCCGGCCGCAGCTGCTTTGACCAAAGGCCGCATCGCTGCGCCGTTCACACCGGAACTAAAACCTGGAGATTATGTCTGGCATCCCGAGGTTTCGCCCGCAGGCCCGGTGGTGATCATCGTGAGCCTGCCGAATCAGGTGATGTATGTCTATCGCAACGGCGTGCGCATCGGACGCTCGACGGTTAGTACCGGAAAGCCGGGCAAGCGTACACCGACCGGTGTATTCACTGTGCTGCAAAAGAAAGTCAGTCATGAGTCGAACCTCTATAAAGGCGCGAAGATGCCACATATGCAGCGGCTCACCTGGAGTGGGATCGCCATGCACGCGGGACAATTGCCGGGTTATCCGGCGTCCGCCGGCTGTGTGCGGATGCCAGAGGACTTTGCCGAAAAACTCTATTCAATCACGAGTAACGGCACGACCGTTATCATCGCGGACAATAATTCCGCACCATCTCATACCACCCGCCCGGGAGCGCTCTTCTCCGGAATGACCGGCGCGCCCGAGCAGCCGGTGCCCGAAGGAGGCTTTGTCTGGACGCCGGAGAAGGCAACGAAGGGACCGGTATCGATCATCATCAGCGCGCGTGACGGCGTCGCTCACGTTTATCGTAACGGCGTCGAAATCGGTCGCGCATCCATCGGGGGCCTTAGCGCGCGACTCATTTCCGGCACGCATGTTTTTTCCGCACTCGCGACTTCTGATTCCGACGGACGACGCGATTGGCTCTCCTCAACCAGCATTGGTGGTCGGCGACCAAATATCAAAGATCTCGCCAAACGAGTGGCGATCCCGCCCACTTTCCAACAAGACGTCCGGTCGCTGATCACGCCGGGCACCACGCTGATCGTAACCGATCAGCCTGTGACCCGACGAACTCATAGCACGCCCGGCTTCAACATTCTTACCGCCGAAGGCACAACATCGAAATCAAAGGTGAGATGAGCCGTCGCCGGAAGAAGAACACACTTATGAAAAACCATGAACCTAAAATTATGACCCAAAACCTATGAGAAAACCATTCCTGATCACGTTGATGTCGTGTGTTGTCGGAATCGCTCTGCCACTGTTTGCCGCAGAGCAACTAATGGACGAAGGCACATTAGACGAGGCAGCAGCCAAGCGGGTCTTTCCAGCCAAGCCGCCGTACTCACCTTACGCTGGACGGAACTTCCCCACGCGCCCGTTCTTTGGCGACACGCATGTACACACTTCGTTCTCGATGGACGCGGGCGCGTTCGGTTGCCGACTCGGACCACGAGACGCTTATCGCTTCGGCAAAGGTGAGGAGGTTATAGCGTCCAGCGGTCAGCGCGTGAAGCTATCGCGCCCGCTCGATTTTCTCGCAGTCACCGATCACTCGGACGGGTTTGGTTTCTTTCCGCTGTTGATGAGCGGCGATCCAGCTTTGCTTGAGACACCGCAAGGGAGAAAATGGTATGACGAGATCCATTCCGGCAAAGGCGCACAGGCAGCGATCGACATCATCATCAGTTTCGGCAAGGCCCAGTTGCCGAAGGGATTTCCGTTGCCGGGCGCACCGGCTTATCGCTCGGCCTGGGAGGAGGTAATCAAGGCTGCGGATGAGGCGAACGACCCCGGCAGGTTTACCGCCTTCATTGGCTATGAGTGGACCTCGAATGAGAAGGGCAACAACCTTCACCGCAATGTGATCTTTCGCGATGATGGCCGGAAAGCGAGCCTGATCGAGCCTTACACCACGCAGCCACCGCTCGGCAGCCCTAATCCGCGTGACCTGTGGAAATGGATGGCGATGTGCGAGGAAAAAACCGGCGCGCAGATTCTCGCCATCGCGCACAACGGCAATCTCAGTAACGGCATTATGTTCCCGATCATCGAGTCGTTCACTGGCAAGAAGATCGATCGCGCCTATGCAGAGAATCGGATGCGTTGGGAACCGCTCTACGAAGTCACACAAATCAAAGGCGACGGCGAGACGCACCCATTTCTTTCGCCTAACGACGAGTTTGCCAATTTCGAGCGCTGGGACAAGGGGAATCTCGATCTTTCGGAACTGAAAAAACCGGAGATGCTGGAGTTCGAGTATGCGCGTTCAGCGCTGAAAAACGGTCTCAAGATGGAAGCGGAACTTGGGATCAATCCTTACAAGTTCGGGCTCATTGGCTCCACTGACGCCCATACCGCGCTCGCTACGGCTGATGATGACAATTTCTTCGGCAAGACGACTACTTCCGAGCCGAACCCCAAGCGAGCCACGCATCCGTTTGTGAAAACGGACAAGGCCACCATTATGGGCTGGGAACAAACCGCGTCCGGTTATGCCGCAGTTTGGGCGGCCGAAAACACCCGGGAAGCGCTCTTCGACGCGATGAAGCGGCGCGAGACTTACGCCACGACGGGGCCGCGCATGATTGTGCGCTTCTTCGGCGGCTGGGATTTCGAACCGAGCGACGCGAACAATCGCATGCCGGCACGTGTCGGTTACACCAAGGGCGTGCCGATGGGCGGCGATCTTCTCGCGGCTCCTGCCGGCAAATCGCCGACATTCCTCGTTGCTGCCCTTAAGGACCCCATCAGTGCTAATCTCGACCGTATCCAGATCATCAAAGGCTGGCCTGATAAAGCGGGCAAAACTCAGGAGAAAGTTTACGACGTAGTGTGGAGCGGAGATCGCAAACCCGGCAGCGACGGAAAGGTTCCGTTGGTTGGCAATACTGTGGACGTGCCAAACGCGACCTACACTAACACCATCGGCGCTCCCGAATTAATCAAAGTTTGGAAAGACCCCGACTTCGATCCAACCCTGCGGGCGTTCTACTACGTGCGCGTGCTCGAGATTCCCACGCCGCGCTGGACAGCGTACGACGCGAAATACTTCAATGTGAAAATGCCGCCGGAAGTTCCTATGACTACGACCGAGCGCGCCTATACGTCGCCTATTTGGTACACACCCGCAAAATGACCATGCCACTTATGAAAAAACTTATTCGTGAACCATTCATTCACTTCCTGCTTCTCGGAGCGGCCATTTTCGTTGCCAATCATCTCATCTCGGGAGGTTCCGATAATCAGCCGGGAAAGATCGTGATCACACCGGGACAGATCACCTCGATGGTGATTGGCTTTTCCCGTACGTGGCAACGTCCGCCCACGCGTGAAGAACTCGAAGGCCTGATCCGGGATCAGGTGCGCGAGGAAGTCTATTCCCGGGAAGCGGTAGCAATGGGTTTGGATCGGGATGACCCAGTTATTCGGCGCCGCCTGCAACAGAAACTGGAGTTCGTGACGGATGATGTCACCACCGTAGCCGAGCCGACGGATGCCGAGTTAGCAGATTATTTGAAAGCGCATGCCGATATGTTTTACGTCGATCGAAAGTTTACATTGAGCCAGGTGTATCTGGAACCGAGTAAGCACGGCGAACGTCTGACTCAAGATGTGGAGCAATTGCTCGTTCAGCTGCGACAGCAAGGCCGCGATGTCGATCTTTCGTTGTCAGGCGATGCCTTTCTTCTGGTGCACCGGTTCGAAGCGGCGCCGATCACCGAGATCGCAAAACAATTTGGCGACAAGTTCGCGGCGAAGCTGGCTGACGGGCCAGTCGGACAATGGTTCGGTCCGGTCGAATCCGGCTACGGCATGCATCTTGTCTTCGTGGAAGAAGAGACCGAGGGGCATCTGCCTGCGCTGGCTGAAGTTCGTGACGCCGTTCGGCGTGAGTGGACCAATGCTCGTCGCCTGGAATCTAACGAGAAGTTCTTCCAAAACTTGCTCAGGCACTACCAAGTAGTGGTCGAAAGAATCGATCCGGCGAAAGCGGACCAAAAATTCGCAAACGCGAAATGATCAGTCAGGCAAAAATTTTTGAACAGAAGCTAGGTAGGAGAACGAAAAGGCTCGTTTTCTCTGTTTGCTGCGGCGCGATCCTGCCCACGTTGTCCTCATCAACTGTTTTCGGGCACGAGGTCCGCCCCGCGTATCTCGAACTGCGCCAGACGAGGACGGACACTTATGACGTTTTGTGGAAGGTGCCTGCGCGTGGCGACAATATGCGGCTAGGCATCTACGTGGAGTTCCCTTCGGGCACGTCAACACTCAGCCCGCCTCGAACATCGTTTGCTAATAATGCCTCAACCGAACGGTGGGCTGTAAAACGACCGGACGGATTGACCGGGAATGAGATTCATATTGCCGGCCTAGTCGCCACGATGACCGATGTTCTGGTGCGAATTGAAAATTTGGACGGCACAACTCAAGTGACTCGGCTCACACCGTCGTCACCCTCGTTCGTCGTCGCGGCCGCGCCCGGCAAGTTAGAAGTGTGTCGCACCTATCTCGTATTAGGCGTGGAGCACATTCTATTTGGCGTCGACCATCTGTTGTTCGTGCTGGCCCTGCTTATTCTGGTGAAGGGATGGCGAAAGCTCATCGGAACTATCACCGCGTTTACTGTTGCTCACAGCATTACGCTTGCAGCAGCAACGTTAGGATTCGTCCATGTCCCAAGCAAGCCGGTCGAGGCGACGATCGCGCTTAGCATCGTCTTTGTGGCTTGCGAGATCGTTCATCGGCGCCAGGGACGATCCGGTCTTACGGAAATGTGGCCATGGGTAATAGCTTTCAGCTTTGGGCTTTTGCACGGACTCGGCTTCGCGGGCGCGTTACGCGAAGTCGGATTGCCGCAAAACGCCATCCCGCTTGCCCTTCTTTTTTTCAATGTCGGCGTCGAACTGGGCCAACTCCTCTTCATCAGCTTCGTTATGGCTGTGATCGCCGTGTCGGTTTGCGCCGCCAGAAAATTCAGTCGATCCAACGTCACGTCGCAATTCGCCTTCGCATGGTGCGAGAACATCGCGGCTTACGCCGTCGGCGCCGTCGCGGCCTTTTGGCTGATCCAACGAACTCTCAGTTTTGTTGCGTGAACAACGACCGACCATCCTTCAGCACATCCAAGGAACGATCCAATCACAATGAAATCAGAAATCTCGCAGAAGAACTCGCCAGTGATACAATTGCTGGGCACTGTGTCGAGTTTGCTGCCGCGTGATTTTCCAGATGATCAATCCGCCTATGCAAATCACCCCGATCGCAACAGACGAACCGCCTTACGAAACGCCCAATTGACAATTCAACCATTAACTCTTCAAAATAGATATGATGAAAGCCAAAACCATTGCAGTTGTAAGTGTAATCTGCGCTTACGTTGCCGCTTCACCTTTGAATGCGGCGACGATTCCCGCCGGAACAACACTGACAGTAAATACGGTTAGCCTTATCACGTCGAAAGATGTGGTGGGCAGAAGCTTCGAGGCGAAGCTTGCTCAGGATGTTTCGATCAAGGGAAATGTTGTATTGAAGGCCGGAACGAAAGTGTTCGGAAAAATCAAGACATCTCGTTACAATCCGCGTAAAAACGAGCCGCTCACCGTGGAGCTGGCGTCCGTGTCGGTAAACGGACGCAATGTCTCGGTAAAGACGAACACGTTTCAGCCGGGAAGCTCGCCGACGACAGCACGCCAGGCTCAGTATGGACACACCGCTGGCACAACGGTGGTGAATCCCGGAACCAAGATAGAGTTCCAGCTTCTGCGACCGGTGACACTGTGACCGCCGACTCGGCTGTCACGGGTTCGCCCGAGCAACCGTAGTTCTTGAGGCGCCGTCAGTCCCCAAGTGTAAACGCAGAATCCGGTCAAGCTCGGCAATCGTTTGTGGCAGTTCGGCCGAACCGTGCGGACCCGGGACAATGAGTTCGGATTTCGCACCGTCGAGGTGAGAACTCCAATAGGGCACGACACCGTCAGTGCAGTTCGGACAGTCGCCTTTCCCGCGATCGCCGATGATGGAGTGATACGGGACACTCATCGTTGATTCATTAACCACGTAGAACGCTGGATTGGTTGGCTTCAGACCCGAAATGCTATTGGGAAAACGCTTGGCACTTCCGGTCAATTGTACAAGTTCAGCGCTCGTAAGCGCGTTCTTCATGGTAGAAAGCAGCTGGAACGGAAGCCTGATCAAGCTAATGCCAAGGCTACCCAATCCGCCGCTGGCCATATCGCTCCCCCGATGCGGAGTACAGATGAACACAACACGTTTAATTCGCGGATTTGCGCGATAAGTCAGAGCTCGCACAATGAGACTATCACTAGAGTTGTTGGCGAAAATGCTTTTGGCGGCTGACCTGGTATTTTTATCGTTCTCCCACATCGAGCGGGTAACTGTTGTGACCTGGGCATGAGTTAACATGCCTCCCATACTGTGTCCGACGACAACATACGGAAGGTGGTTTGGATAAAGCTTGTCCACTTTGGACAGCTCTTCGCGCAGCTGTAGTGCGGAATAAAGGATCGGATTGCCGGTGGCATAACCGAACACCCAGGGCTGGTAACGTTTCCGGATCTCAGGGTCTTGCTGAAGGCCGTTGATTGTTTTCACCCAAGTAAACGGAGTCGAAATGAGTCCATGCACGAAAACGATTGGAATTCGGCTGGGATCGTACGGCTCAAGAAAATACAATCCCGTTTTCTCCATCATATTTGAGCCGCTCAAGGTGCCCATCAGCCCGAACAGAAGAAGGTTCTTCGGCGGTTGAAAGTAAGAGATGGGCGCCGAAAAGTCCGCCGCGAGAGGCCGCGTCTTTCCCTCTACCCGTGCAACAGAGTCAGTACTCGGTTGTCGCAAGGCCAGGACAGCATCGGACCGGTTAAAATCAAGAGTGGCGGTAACCGCTGCAGCCATTCCTTTAGGTGGCGCGAACTGTTCTCGCGGCGTGACTGAGCGAACTCCAACCAGGGCGCCACCGACGCCGTCGTGAGTTACATCCTTTTTGATCAATGTGCGCTTGATCTTATTAGGGTCTTCGAACGACGTGAAATAATCAGGCGCCCAAGTGGAGGGGGGGCTGCCTGGTTGGAGCCGCAAATGGTAGGTCGTGCTCCTGTCAGCGAGTGTGAGCCGATGATCCCACAGACGTCCTCCTTCGGTTGAGCGAAGGAGAAGAGTGAGTTCTGCCGCAGCTGCGTTGTAAGTATTTACGGCTGGCGTGGGCGAAGTCCCATTACCGAGCAGTGGAGCAGTTATGGCAGCGGCCTGCAAATAATTCGCCGCTCGCGTCTCAACCGGCACTTGTGACGACCGGGCCTCGCTCATGATGCCCGCGGTCGGCGCGTATTCCGGACCGTGCGTTGTCTGCGGCGCCGTTGCGCAACTGGCAAAAAACGCGATGCATGTTACGCCAGCGATGAGACGAACGGATGTTTTCGTTTTTTCAAGCTTCATAAGAGTCGGAAATCTTCACGGCGTTCGTCGATGCTAGCGAAGAAGCAATGTACTGCAGCAGTTTTCCCTATAGGACATTAGGGGTATGTAGGCATTCCTAGGGATTCGTGTCCAGTTTGCTAAACAATTTCTACACTTTTTAAAATTTCTCCTCTTCGGTTCCTAATTCTTCCTCATTCTTTTCTTATGAAACTTGCGTTCCTTGTATTCTTCGCCGCCGCAACCATTACCTGCGCTGCGGATGCTCCGATTACGCATGACGAACTGGTCCGACGCACCCAGGAGCTTTACGACGCCGTCGTTCACGGTGATCAATCGCCGTGGAAAAAATACTTTGCCGACGACTGCATCTTCGCCGACGAGAAAGGCCGCCTTTTCGACAAACCAAAACTGATCGCCGACATCACGCCACTGCCGGCGGGTTATTCTGGAACAATTAGGATCCAAAATGCCCGGAGCCGCATTATCGGCAATACCGCCGTACTCAGTTACGACGCGGACGAGACCGAGACGATCTTCGGCCAAAACCTCAAAGCGCGTTATCACATCACTGACACCTGGCTGCAGCGGAACGGCGATTGGCAAATCGTCGCCAGCCAGGCGCATCGCTATTACGAAGATCCGGCCGTGGGTAAACCTGATCCAAAAAAGTTCGCCGAGTATATCGGCACGTACGAACTCGCACCCGGCCAAACAAGATCGGTCACTGCCGAAGGCGACAAACTTTTCATCGAACGGAAGGGCAAAAAGGAGCAACTCTTCCCGGAAACATCTGAAATTTTCTTCCGCAAAGGTGTCGAAGGCAGAATTCTGTTTCGTTACAATGCGGCGGGTAAAGTCAACGCGTTGATCGACCGCCGTAACAACGAGGACGTCATCTGGCGCAAAACGAAATAATTCGTCCTCGCTTCGCCCGATTGGTTTCTTCCTGGCTTCCTGTTTTCCTAATTTAGCTTTTCTGTTCGTGCTTGCCCGGCACAAGCACAATCTTTCCCATTGCTCCTGATTCCATTACCGCGCGATGCGCCTGGGCCGCTTCGGCCATGGGAAATTCTTTACCAATCACTGGACGCAAGCTCCCATTTTCCAAGCCGGCGACCAGCGCGGCGTGAATGCTCGCTAACTCTGCCGGCGGCGTACTCGGCAAAACCATTCCGCGGACATCGGCTTCGCGCTGCATCGTGTCGCGCGGATTGATCTCCGCGGTGCCGCGGCTCCCGATCACGACAACACGCCCGCCCTTCGCCAGAATCGTCAGATCTTTCCCCAGATTCACGTTCGCAAGCATTTCCATGATGACATCAACGCCACGTCCATCGGTCGCCTCCATGATCTGCTCAAAATGATCAGGCGCGCGGTGATCGAACATTTTATGCGCACCCTGTTCGCACGCGAGCTTGTGTCCTTCGTCACTGCCTGCAGTGCCGAGCACGCGCAAACCGCGAGCACGCGCCAATTGCACCGCCGCCGTTCCTACACCGCCGCTGGCGCCGTGCACCAGCAGTGTCTCACCCGGCTTTGCGTGAGCGCGATGAAATAACCCGCGATACGCCGTCGCGTACGGTGTGCCAACGGCCGCGCCTTGGGCGAATGAAACTTTTGCCGGCAGGCGATGAATTTGCTCCGTTCCGCACAACGCAAACTCGGCATACGTCCCGCTGACCGACCCCGCAGTGTAAACTCGATCGCCCGGTTTAAGCTCCGTGACGGAGTCGCCAATTTGCTCGATCACACCCGCGCCATCGTTACCCGGCGTGTAAGGGAGCTCCGGCAATCGCGCGTACGTTCCCGCGCGAATGTAGGTCTCTACCGGGTTGACGCCGATCGCGTGCATTCGAACAAGCACCTGACCGTGCCCGAGGTGCGGCATCGCCACTTCTTCCATCTTGAGAACTTCAGGAACCCCGAACTCATGGACTCGAACCGCTTTCATGACTTTGTTTTACGTGCCTCAATTGAAACATCAAATCCGCCGACAAATGAATTCCTGGACTTTCCATACCGGACCAATGGGCTAAAATGATACGCTTTCGAAGAGCAACCAGCGACGATTCCAATTACGAAATACAAACCGTGTATGTGTCCTGAACTATGAAAATGCTCGCCTTGCGAAGTTTCGTCGCTGTAAGCGTGCTGGCTGCCGCAGCGGTTGCATTCGCCAATCCTTTTAAAAGCAAGATCATCTCCAGCAACGATTCGGTTGTCGAAATTACTGTGCCTGGGGATCATTTCATGAAGATCACAAATTTCACGCAGGACGGAGGCACGGATCGGGCCGTTGTTGAGGTGACCCTGCCGGGTGACACGGAAAATGGCGGCACTACCAATGTTCTCACAGCGACGCGAATTGATTTTAGTACCGGCAGCAACTCGCAGAACTCTCCCGAAATCAATAACCGAGTGACAATAGCAGGCCCCGCTATCGTGAGGATCAGGCCAGTAGTCGGTGCAAAGCTCTTCATCAGTTATAAAAAAGAACGTGACGAGGGCAGCGGTGGGGGTGGGGGTGGAGGCGGAGGCGGTACTGCAACGCCGATTCCGATCTTCAGTTCCACTCCCGGTGTAACGCCTACACCAACTGTCTTTCCCTTTCCAACGCCCTGAGAGCGTTTAGCCCGCCAGCGCGTCAATCGCCTTCCATTCTTCCGGCGTTAATTTGAGTTTGGCGGCAGCCACGTTTTCTTCCAAGTGGGTCAGAGAAGACGTGCCGGGAATCGGCAGCATCACCTGCGATCGCTCCAGAAGCCACGCCAGTGCCACTTGAAAAACACTTACGCCGTGCGCCTTTGCCGCGGCGTTCAACGGGTGTTCCGGTTTCAAACCGCTACCTCCCCCGATCGGGAACCATGGCAGAAACCCAAGCTTTTCCTTTTCGCAATAGGCCAGGACATCTTCCGATTCGCGGTCCTCAATATTGTAGCGATTCTGCACGCTGACGATCGGAACAATTTTGCGTGCGCGGTCGATTTCTTTTTTATCCACATTCGATAATCCAATGTGCCGAATCTTTCCGGCGTCCTGCATTTGCTTGAGCGCGCCAAGGGATTCTTCAATGGGCACTTTGGGATCGACCGTGTGCAATTGATACAAATCGATCCGGTCCAGACGCAGGCGTTTCAAACTTCCTTCGACAGCCTGCTTAAGATGTTCAGGCCGACAATTCGGAACCCATTGTCCCGGTCCCGGACGGGTGAGCCCGCCTTTCGTAGCGATGACTAGTCCTTTAGGATAAGGGTAAAGCGCCTCGGCAATGAGCAGTTCGCTTGTGTCCGGACCGTATGAGTCGGCGGTGTCGATCAAGTTCACACCCAACTCCACTGCGCGTTTGAGAACGTTTAACGCGTTCCGTCGATCGGTTGGCCAACCCCAGATGCCTTGCCCCGTGACGCGCATCGCGCCAAAACCAATCCGATTGACAGTGAAGTCGCCACCCAAGTTAAATGTCGGATTTGTAGCCATGTTCGATGATTTTGACGTGTTAGCTCCAAGAAGCACATCGGATTTCCCTACCAGAAGCGAGGCTCCGCTCGCGAGAGTGATTCCGAGAAATCTGCGGCGAGTCACGCTGCGCTCGTGATTCGCTGCAGCAAGGTCATCCGTCATGACGGGCAGGGATACGTTCATGAAAACTGGTTTCAATGCAAAGGGTCTGACGTCCTCCATTCGAATATTACAACCCCAAATGCGTCTTCGAAATTTTTACCGAAAGCAAGAATGCCGCCTTCATGCCCGGCCATGACCAAAATGTTCCTGGTTCGCACATCGCTTGCCTTGAACAGGCGCATGATTTCGTATGCCATTTCCGGCGTGCCGTAAGGAACGGTTTTGGAGCTCGTCGGGACGCGATCAAGCAGCGTCGGCCATAAATCTGAATTGTGACAATGAATCACTGCGGACGTCATTGGATCGCATTCGTAAATCGCGGCGTGCGTCAACGATTCGGATGACGGAATCGCAGAACCTTCGTAGCGGACCCAGTTCTTTTCGAAATCGTACGCCACGATTCGTACACAATGCGCGAGCGCCAATTTGGGGAGACCGCCGGTGGCCGAACCGGAGACGTAAAAATTGCCGGACGCGCGATCCCGGACGCTCAGGTTACCGAAGCCAATCCCATTTGAGTCCACGCCAATCATATGCAGCTCACGAAGTTTCCGTCTGCATTCGTTTAATTCCGCAAGCTGATCGAATGGCGCGATCTCCGCGCGTACGCACTCGTATGTGAACTTTACGTACTGGCTCACGGCGCGTGCTCTGGAAAAAGCGAGCAAATGCTTTTCTCGTTCGCTTCGCACAAGCCGCGCTCGGTGATTAATCCGGTCACGAGGTGTCTTGGCGTAACATCAAACCCGTAGTTTGCGGCGGGACTTTCATCCGGCGCAATTCGCACGGCGACTTGTTGTCCATTAACCCAGCCGTCGGCCAGTTTTACTTCTTCCGCGTTGCGTTGTTCGATCGGAATTTCCTTCAATCCGTCCCGCATCTTCCAGTCGATCGATGACGAAGGTAGCGCAACGTAGAACGGAACGTTATTGGCCTTCGCCGCCAATGCCTCGAGATACGTGCCAATCTTGTTTGCAACATCTCCCGTGTAGGTGGTGCGATCGCTCCCCACAATGACCAGATCGACTTCGCCGCGTTGCATCAAATGGCCTGCCGCGCTGTCGGCAATTACCGTGTGCGGCACGCCATGCTGGCCCAGTTCCCACGCAGTGAGTTTCGAGCCCTGGCTTCTGGGTCTGGTCTCAGTCACCCACACGTGCAGCGGCAATCCGTTGTCGTGCGCGTTGTAAATAGGCGCAGTCGCCGAGCCATAATCAACAAACGCCAGCCATCCCGCGTTGCAGTGAGTAAGCACATTGACCGGTCCAGTCTTCCTTTGCGCGATCTCACGAATAAGCTTTGAGCCGTGCCGCCCTATGATGCGGCAATGCTCGGCATCTTCATCGGCAATAAGCTCGGCTGTGCGTAACGCCAGGGCGATCCTTTCGTCCGCAGTTTTTGCCACGGTGATATTCTGTAATTGGCGCTCAATCGCCCAGGAAAGATTGACCGCTGTCGGCCTTGTTGCTTCGAGCCGGGCTGCCGCGCGAGCCATGTGCTCGTCGAATGCGTCGTGCATCCCGCCTTCGATTGCCGCCAAATACATCCCATATCCTGCGCTGGCGCCGATCAACCCCGCCCCACGCAGGTGCATTTCGCGAATGGCGGTCGCCATCTGCTCGACCGTACGAATTTCTTCGATAACCAAGTCCTGCGGTAAAAACCGTTGATCGATCAGCTCCACCACGGATTGTTCACCCGGCCTAAGCCAGATCGTCCGGAAACGTTTGCCGCCAACTTTCACAACTTCGGTAATTGTGATCTCGCTCTTAATGCATAAATGGCGCTGTCATCTTGAGCGAAGCGCTGCAACGAAATGCAAGCATGAGGCCAGGCTTTCAAACATCTCTGTCTCTTTCTGCTGTTGGGATCGGTCCAGATTTGATCCGAGATTCTTCTCCCGCGTCTGCGGGATCAGAATGACAGTTATAACATGGCTTTTACACATCAATTCCCATGGGCACGGCGCCGGGTATGTCCTCCCAGCCCGTACGCTTCCAGAATTCGACACCGCCAAAGTTGTTATCCGCTACCAGGATTATGGCGCGGACCACGCCTGTCGCTCGTAACCTTTCCAGGCATTCTTCCATGAGACGCTTGCCGATCCCGCATCCGCGATACGTCCGATCAACGGCCAGATGATAAATGTGTCCGCGACGTCCGTCGTGTCCACATAGTACGACGCCAACAATCGCCGGTCCGTCAAGGGCCACTCTGCTTAACCCCGGATTCCGCACGAGAAATTGAGCAACGCTTTTTTTGTCGTCGCCCTCGGCAATCTCCAGACCCTCCACTCGTTGCCAGAGCTGAAACGCGGCGTCGTAATCGTCGACGGAGAATTCCCGGGTAAGGATCTTGCCACTCATTTTGTGTTTACGATTCTAGCACTGTAATGGGAGGCTGCTCCTCATCATGCTGAGCAAACCTGAGCCCAGGTAAATGTTACGGGATTCATCACACAATTATGAAATGTAAATTCGCACTTTGCCTCTTGATACTTATGGCCGCTCTCGACGCTAACGCGCAGTCGAAACCTTCGGCAACATTGATCGTGACCAACGCTGCCGTTTACACCGTGGATAAGCGGCGCCCAAAGGCCGAAGCAGTAGCTGTGCTCGGTGACCGCATCGTTGCCGTCGGCTCGCACGCGGAGATTGAATTGTGGCGCGGTCCGCAAACGAAAGTGATCGATGCTGAAGGCAAGTCGTTGCTGCCCGGATTTAATGACGCACACGTGCATTTCATACAGGGCGGAGCGCAGCTTGAGCAGGTCAACCTCGTCGACGCCGCAACCCCGGAGGAATTCGTGAAACGCATTGCGGCACAAGTGGCCAGGACGCCGAAAGGCGAATGGATTCTGGGTGGCCGCTGGGATGAAACCAAATGGGCCAAACCGGAGCTTCCGACGAAAGAGCTGGTCGACCCAGTCACCCGTGACACGCCAATTTTCCTCGAGCGCTACGACGGTCACGAGGCGCTTGCCAATTCCGCGGCAATGAAGTTGGCAGGCGTTAACGCCAAAACCGCAGACGTGCCGGGTGGCGTCATCATGCGCGATACAGGCGGAAATCCCACGGGCGTTTTCAAAGACGCGGCAATGGAACTGATCTACAAGGCGATTCCACCGATGTCGCACGATCAACGGCTCCGCGCTGCTCGCGGCGCACTGAAACATGCAGCATCGCTGGGTGTGACAAGCGTGCAGCATATGAACCCCGAGTTTGCCGACGTCGCCGCTTATTCCGAGCTTGCGGAAAAAGGTGAGCTCACAACGCGCATTTACGCAGTGCCGATGGAAACGAAATGGCGCGACCAGGCTAAGGTTGGCATCCGTCGCGCGTGGGGCTCGAGTTCTCTGCGACTCGGAGCAGTTAAAGGTTATGCCGATGGTTCGTTAGGCTCCCGGACCGCTTACATGTTTGAGCCGTTTGCCGATGATCCGGGCAACAGCGGGCTGTTGAGCGACGAGATGCATCCGCCCAGCGCTATGCGCGAACGATTAATGCAGGCGGACGCTGCTCGATTACAACTGCGTGTTCATGCCATCGGCGACCGCGCGATCTCAATGATGCTCGACATTTTCGGCGAGATCGAAAAGGAACACGGCTATCACGACCAGCGTTTCGCCATCGAGCATGCGCAGCACATGGCGCAGAAAGACTTCGAACGATTTGCGAAGCTCCACGTGATTGCTTCGATGCAGCCTTATCATGCCATCGACGATGGCCGCTGGGCGGAAGCGCGCCTCGGCCACGATCGCGCGCGTTACAGCTACGCGTGGCGCAGCTTTCTTGATCGCGGAGTCCCGCTCGCATTCGGAACCGACTGGCCGGTTGCGCCGCTCGATCCGGTGCTGGGTCTTTACGCCGCCGTCACGCGCGCCACGCTAGATGGGAAAAATCCAGGTGGCTGGGTTCCGGAGGAAAAAATCACGCTGCCGGAAGCGATCGAAGCGTACACCCTCGGCGCGGCGTTTGCTGAATTTCAAGAGCACGAGAAAGGTTCGATTACGCCCGGTAAGCTCGCCGACATGGTTATCCTCAGTGACAACATCTTTGACCTGAAACCGGAAGCCCTTCGCAATGTGAAAGTAAAGACCACGATCGTCGGGGGCAAGATAGTGTACGAAGGCCGATGAAATCTGATCCATTCCAAGTCCCCATGAAAAAGAGCAGACTTGCTCTTGAAGCGCGTTTCAATAGAAAGATGTAGGTTTTCTGTAGAAAGAATGTGGGAGAAATCGTCGCGATGATAGACCAGGATGTTAGAGAATTGCCAGCGTACGGAGTCGCAGAGGCCGCGCATTATCTGCTCGTGCCGCGGGCAACTTTGCGTTCGTGGGTTGTCGGGATGTCATACGGCAGCGATAGCGAACGGAGATTCTTCAAACCGGTCATTCAGCCAGCAGCGAAAGCACCCGTCGCACTCTCGTTTATTAACCTGATTGAAGCACACGTGCTCGCTGCGATCCGCCGCAAGCATCGCGTCGACATGCGAGCTGTTCGTCGAACAATCGATTTTCTGAAAAAGGAGTTCGGCTCGCCACATCCTCTCGCCGACTACAAATTCGAGACAAATGGTATCGATTTATTTGTCGAACATTTCGGAGACTTTATTTCGGCTTCGCAAGGTGGACAGCTCGCAGTACGCGAGCTTTTAAAAGCACATCTGCGCAGGATCGATCGTGATGATAAAGGATTCGCGCTGCGTCTGTATCCATTCACGCGGCCGGACGAAACCGAGCAGCCAAAGAATATCGTCATCGATCCGTTCATTTCCTTTGGCAAAGCTGTCATCACTGGAACTGGTGTGAGCACGGACATCGTGGCCGAGCGATTCAAGGCTGGCGAATCCGCGGACGAACTCGCGAAAGACTACGGCTGCGAGCGGGAAAAGATTGAAGAAGCGATCCGCTGCGAACTCAGCCTCGCCGAAGCCGCCTGAAGAATTAATCTTCTTTCTTGATCGACAGTTAGGCCGTCACAAGATGTCGAACTTTCTTCGCGCGGCCGGACTACACGACGATCATTTTCGGCAGGACGCACTCGATCCTGAATGGTTGAAGGCCGTCGGAGAGAAAGGCTGGATGGTGGTTACCAGGGACGAGCGCATCCGCTATCGCGTGGCTGAAAAGCAGGCGATCCGCCGGGCCCAGGTCCGTGCATTCGTCCTCGCCGCGCAAGGCAACTTGCGAGCAGAAATGCTGGCAGAGACGGTTCTCAAAGCACTCCCGAAGATTGGGAGAGTCGCGGAACAGTATAAACCGCCGTTCATCGCAAAGATCTTGCGCAACGGAGACGTGGTTGTTCTCGACTTCTGATTACACCTTCGCCTTTCACTCGCGAATGGAGCGCGTGGGGACGCAGCGACATACATTGCAACACCCGAGGGGCGAGGGTGAGTGAGCGGGAAGCGAACGAATCAACACTTTTGGAGTTCACTCGCGAACGGAACTGATGGGATCAGCGACATAGAAGGCAAAGCTGCGAGGGAAGCAGCGAGCGAGTCCGGGCAACGAGCGAGTTTCAATACTTTCGGAGTTCACTCGCGAATACTTTCGGAGTTGAAAGTCCTGTCGCCTGCCACGCCGGCTTGTCACGTCGCAGCCTAGCGAAGATGGAAGCTCTTGGCGAAAGCGGAAGGATTGAGGCCGTTGCCCTATTGCCGTTTCAGCTCATTAGCTATCGTGGCAAATTGCTCTAGCGCGGCTTGTAGGTCTTCGACAACGGAGTTCATGGGAATGGACGACGTGGACGGTAAACCCGAAGGGTGAGCGACGGGGGCGGAGCGAATCAATTGAGGCGCGATCACTTCTTTAGGTCATTGGCAATTGCGGCAAACTGCTGAAGCGCAGCTTCCAAGTCTTCGACGATTTCGGCGGCGATGATGTCTGGATCGGGAAGATTGGCGCTGTCTTCGAGGCTTTCGTCTTTGAGCCAGAAGATGTCGAGGTTGAGTTTGTCTCGCTTGGTTAATTGTTCGTAGGTGAAACTCTTGAAGCGTTCGGATTCTTTTCGCTCGTGGCGGTTCTGGGGACTGTAGCAGGCGACGAAGTCGTCGAGGTCGCTGCGCTTTAGCGGATTTTCTTTAAGAGTGAAGTGCTTGTTGGTGCGGAGGTCGTAGATCCAGAATTTCTCTGTCCAAGGTTTCTCCGCGGCGGGTTTGCGGTCGAAGAAAAGGACGTTCGCCTTAACGCCCTGCGCATAGAAGACGCCGGTAGGTAGACGGAGTAACGTGTGAACGTCGGCTTGTTTGAGCAGCTCGCGTCTTACGGTCTCGCCGGCGCCGCCTTCGAAGAGGACGTTATCGGGAACAACGATCGCTGCGCGGCCGTGCTGCTTCAGGATGGTAAAGACGTGCTGGAGAAAGTTGAGCTGTTTGTTGCTTGTGCTCGCCCAGAAATCGTCACGGTGCACGACAAGCGATTGTTTCTCTTCGTCGCCGACTTCGTTTACGATGGTGACGCTGCTCTTCTTTCCGAATGGTGGATTGGTCAACACCATTTCATATTCGCCGTGCTTGCCGGCGAGCGCGTCCTTTACCATCACTGGCACGTGCGTAGCGTCGCTGCCTATCCCGTGAAGCACGAGGTTCATGCAGCAGAGACGTGCGACGCCATCGACTAGCTCAACGCCGCGTAGCTGTTCAGTGTTGAGAAAGGTAAGCTGTTTCTTATCGAGCCTGTTGTGATTTCGAATGAAATCGTGCGCGGCGAGCAGAAAGCCGCCGGTGCCGCAGGCTGGATCGCAAATCGTGAACGGCTGTCCACCCTCGGACGGCTGCGGCTGCATCACATCGACGATGGCGCGGATGAGCGGTCGTGGAGTGAAGTATTGGCCGGCGCCGCCTTTCACGTCCTCGGCGTTCTTTTGCAGGAGCCCTTCGTAAGCGTCGCCTTTCACGTCGGTATCGAGTGACGACCATTCTTCTTTGTCGATCAGGTCAGCGATCAACCGGCGCAGCTTCGCCGGGTCTTGGATTTTGTTTTGCGCCTTGCGAAAGATGACGCCGATCAGGCCCGGTTCTTTGCCGAGTTCTTCGAGCGTATGGCGATAATGAATCTCCAGTTCATCGCCGTCGCGCTTCAATAGCTCCGGCCACGAATATTTCTCCGGAATCGGCGACTTCTTATTGAACGGCGGGCGACTCTGCTCGTCCGCCATTTTCAGAAAGAGGAGAAACGTTAACTGTTCGAGATAATCGCCGTACGAAAGTCCGTCATCGCGAAGGATGTTGCAGTAGTTCCAAAGCTTTTGGACAATTGCAGCCGGATTACTCATGGGAATCGTTGCCGGATCTTGCCGGATTTCGAATACGCAAGGGCGGGTTTATCGAGGCATATCTGGCCTCGCCAAGCATTAGAGTTTGCCGGATCTTGCCGGATTCCTTCGGGCAATTATCCCGCAACTGTATCGACCGTTTGATTCCGGCAATTTCCGGTAACGCGCTGCTGTTTTCTTCTGTTAAATTGCAGCCGCAATACCGGGGGAAGAGCCTCAAGGGGTAAGGTGTTATTCCGGCAATTTCCGGCAAATTACGCGATGGGTTTCTCAGTTCGCACATAAAATGTAACTCTTACCCTGCCCTTGTCGGGCGAGAAAACCCAACTTCACTAGCCCCGCAAGATCATTACGAGCCGTCCGTTCACTCAACGTTCCGCTAGCGCTCTTGCGAGCCTCTGCAAGATTCAGAGAAGCCCCGGGTCGCATTATTCGCAACAAGTCGATTTGCCGCGCGTTGAGCTGGCGCGGGAGTTCACCTGGAGAATGCCCGCCGCGCATGATCAGTGAAATCCCCCCAGCGTGTTCTTTCCATACGGGTGCCGGCAACCCCAAGCTGCGAAACTCTTCGACGATCTTTCGAGTGCCCCTGCCAAGCAACTCGACCAAACCTCGGAGAAAAACTACTTGGGCGATGTCAGGATTGACCGGAAGGGAACGGTCGCCCTTTTTTAACGATGCGATGCTCAATCCCTTAGGCAGTTTTCCGAAACTCCAGATTTCGACTCGATGCGGCCGCACGCTTACTGAGACCCGCCCGTGATACGAACTATAGTCTCGGTGCATGAGGGCATTTCGAAATCCCTCGCGTAGCGGCCAATACGGAAACACAGGCGAGTCTTCGCGTGTCTGCTTGGCGGCCGAAAGATCCGAAACAATCGAAACATGCCTTTTCACAAATGCATCGTACTCATCGAGGTTGGAGAAAAGATGCCCTAACGACACCCGGTCATCAGAGAATGCAGCGCTTGTCTTGTCCGAGGCGTACGCCGTCATTCGCACTTGCGCTTGCGGAAAAATGTGACCGGCCTCTTTTGCAAAGAGGATGACCGCAGCATTCGTCAGCCGCCCATGATCGATCAAACTTAAATCCTCCAGAATCGCTGTCAGATCATCAGAATCGCGAAACTGCCATCCGCGTTTGTCCGCAGCAATTTTGGCGGTCTTTAGGATTTGTTTGTCGTCTAGATCAGATAGGGTTACTTCGCTGGCGGGCTGCCGCTCCCACCTTGCTCCGAGAAGATAGCGCTTCTCGACTAAAGCCCGAGTCTGACTGCCGGTTGCCGGTCGCGTCCGAGTCCCTACGCGAACAAAAATACCGTCCTCGAACACGTACGGTAAGTCGCCACCGCCCGGAACATCGACAATTGCGACGGTCCCACCATCGAGGGCTTCCTCGGAAACGTCCCACATTGCATTCGGACTGATAAGACCGCCTGGCAATTTCCCTCCTGAAAGTGGCCGCAACATAGTTGTGATTTTCGCAAGATTAATCTCGCCTTCGACTCGACCATCATCGTCGACTCCAATTACAATCTGTCCGCCGCCAGAATTCAAAAAGGCGCAAATCGTCTGACCCAATGTTTTGAGATCTGCGGCTGTGGACTTGAACTCCACATGAGATGACTCGCCTTTTTTGAGTAGGTCGCGAATTGTCTTCGGAGTTTCCATGGTCAGTCTTTCTTAATCAGATACCCTGCGACGCGTTGAGGGTTACTGAATTGAGCGCTGATATAGTCTAGAGCTTCAAAATCGTAGTGATATTCATGCACCCAGTGATTTACACGTTGCGACCACGGCTTCTTGCTAAGCGAGTCCGCGGCCAATTCATACATTTCGATTACGCGCGGATCATCGAATTCGCCTTTCAACACCTTGAATTCTACTCCGTTGCGGGTGCCGTCTTCGTCGTAGAAAACATGTCGAACAAGACTACGCATCTTGACCACACTGCTATGAGCAAGCATCCACCGAGGGCGATTCATTGCGACCGCCTTTTCTAGCTCAAGATGCGTTATTGATTTGTCCTTTTTTGAGTCGCGGCCTGAACCGTAAATCGGACGGATGAACCCGATGAAGATGTCGCAATCTTCAACCGCCTGCAGACAATTAGCGAGGTTGGGTTGCGTCGGGTTGACGGATATCGTGCCGACGGGCGAACAGATTACATCGTAACCGAATCCTCGGACAACTCCATAGGTTTGCCGCAACAGGCTTTGAGCTCCATAGACGCTCGATGAAATCATTACCTTCAGTGGCGGGCTCGCTGGCATATTATCTTTTACACGCGCTAGCTGCGTTTTGCGCCTTTCGAAAGATGACGCCGATCAGTCCCGGTTCTTTGCCGAGTTCTTCGAGGGTGTGGCGATAATGAATCTCCAGTTCATCGCCGTCGCGCTTCAACAGCTCCGGCCACGAATACTTCTCCGGAATTGGCGACTTCTTGTTAAAGGGCGGACGACTCTGCTCGTCCGCCATTTTCAGGAAAAGAAGAAAGGTCAGCTGCTCCAGGTAATCGCCGTACGACAGCCCGTCATCCCGAAGGATGTTGCAGTAATTCCAGAGCTTTTGCGTCAGTTGCGGTGAATTCATCGATCTGTCAGAACATTGATCCAAGCGACGATAGCTTCGAACGCTTCCGCATCAGAATACGGCAAACTATGCCAAAGCCCGCGTGCTGTTGGGGCCTTTAAGCTGATCACCGAAAATGTTCCGATCGGTGTGGTGTCAACGGAAAACTCAAGAAAGGTCGCTAATAATGCGCAGTCCGCGCCGAATGCGACCGAAAATAGTGAACACAGAAGTAGCAAAGGTATTGCTACCACCATGTATGCAACCTGAATATACCCGCCCCACTCTTTCGAAAACAAAACGCACCCTCCCACTATCGAGAGGGTGAAAATCGGGATTATTAGCCAAGTTGCAGCCAAGCGGGAGAGCAGGCAGGACGCGCACAGACCACCGAGTGCGAGACAAATCCGAGTGGGCCGACCGAGTCTGTCATTAAGTTCCTTCAGCGATGCGCCTAAGCGATAAACCCTTTGCGCAAAGACTGACAATCTACCGAAAAGCCACGAAGCGAATTCCGACGCTCCCAGTGCGGCAGATGCCTCGTCGCCTGGGGCACGTAATACCAGGAGTTCAGTCGATGATAGCTGCGGCAGCGAAAACGACGCCACGACAGCCTTGTAGATTTCATCAAACTTTCCCCTCAGATGGCCTAACACAACGTATGACAAGAGGGCGCGTATACCGAACACCACGGCAAGGGCCACGATATAAGCCGGAATGAGAAGCAGGGGTCCAGGGATCGAACGGGGCGTACGCGGAAGCAGCGAGAAGAAAACGGCAAGAGCTAGCACTGTCACGAGTAGCTGCATGGTATTTCTAGGCAATGGTCGCGGTCGACACTGTATGAACGGCGTCGCCAAACACACTGTCCCGCTGACCGTCTTGCGAATCTCCGGATCGTCGAGGGCGTAAAGAGTCACCATTCCGCCATGGCTGTGGGCAATGATGAAATGTTTCGAGTTAATATGTTGGCAAGTGAGCCGAGATAAGTGTTTCTTCAATCGGGCGGCAGCCCGCCATCGCGCCAGGTGAAGATTGCTGCCCGACCAGCTAAAGGATTCGATCTGCACCTCGCCGTTGATCCGTTCCTTCAAAGCCGATGCAAGCGGCGATGAATTCCTGGTCCATTCAGCGCCCCGCGCCCACGTACCGTGTATGAGAGTCACTACTGTCATCCGCAGCGTTTGTGAAATATTTGAAACGCGTCTTGGAGTATCGCGTTTCGAAGTTGTCGTGCTCGGTCGTCGTTGGCGGCAGCTGCCGCGGCTGTTTGTAAAACGATGCTGAACCTTATTTCCACTTCGTCTACAATTCGCACTTGCTCTGCGGCAGCGGGTAGCGGTATTGCAATCGATTTGATCTCGCCGAGATTTAGACGAGGACGGCCAACACCGTGAATAATGGCTTTCGTGCGATTTCGGGCGGGCTGTGAGTTTAAAGCGAGATTGATGAAATGAGCAGACAGATCAGCGTGTGGCTTGAACCGAATACAATCGGCCTTCACAACGGCTGGTCCGACGTCTTGTGGAATGATACAAGACCGTGGAGGGTCCTTACCGAGCGCCGCGATAACTATGTCGCCTCCGTACACACGGCTCTTTTGCAATTTTGAGAAGTGTTCTTCAGAAATGTGCGCGTGTTCGTCAACGAAAACACCGTCACCGATGTTCTGGAGTCGGATTATCCGTGGCCCTGCGACGGTATAATGCTCTGTCTTGAGATTCGAGCCGAAAGGTCCGTCAGTTATCGAGTTCGCCTCTGGGGCGGCTAGTTGGTCGATTCTTGCCCACGTCCATCCCTCAGGAAGAATCGGAAGATTGCCAATGTTCGGCTCCGCCGGCTCTTTGTATTTGCCTTTGCCGTTCCATTTCTCGCGCCGCTCTTTGAGAATGCGCTGCAAGAGTTGTTCGCCGGTTTCGTAGCTGCGATTTTCTCTGCGCGCGAGTTCGGCTTCGGTAGGCACGAGTCGACCTTCACAGGCGGCTTTGAGCACGCTGGCGCGGTAGCGTTTCAGCGCGAGCTGCACTCGCTTCAGCGACGCGACTCCTGCATCCAATCGCGTGAACTGCTTCTCGATCTCCGCCACGATCCGCTCTTGTTGGTCGAGCGGCGGAAGCGGAATTCTGTAAGATCGAATGTCTTTCGGCCTCACAGCAGGGTAGAGAATCCCCTGAACTAAACCGCACATGGCAGATATGAATTGCGGAGACTGAACCGCGTAATAGATCCACAGAGGCAACGCTCCCTGCGTAGCGCGAAGCACATCAAAGCCAGTTGTGCCAACCGCGTGATCTAGTTCTTTATCGATCAAGGCGACCGCGTTCAAGTTCGGGCGAGTCATCGAAACAACCACGTCTCCTGCACGTAAATGTTGCCGAGCCCGGTTTGGTGCGCGGCTAATCGCGACACGTTTTGCGGATACAACCCGTTTCGCGGTATTGTCGATGCTGCTGATATCGACGTAAGTGAACTCGCCGTTGCCGCTCGGCTTCGCTTGAACGACCCTTGGCTCAGTAACTGCGGAAAGTGGCACCAAGCGATTAATCATGCGGCCAGTGTCAGGTTAAGTTCATCCATCAACGGCCAAAGCTTGTCGCCGAAAGCTTTGTAGATTGGGCCGAGAACGTTGTCGGCTTCGAGATGCTCGCGGTCGACGCTGCCGCTGGCGCTGATGTAGTCGCGCATTTTGTCGAGCCAAGCGAGTTGATCGGAAGTAAACGCCCGCGCGCCAGGCCGCGCGGCGAGTTGAGAGTTGAGAGTTGAGTGTTGAGAGACAAAAGCATCTTTCTCCTGGAGCCACTCGTCGAAGCGTTGGCGGACGTGATCTTCGAAAGGTTCAAGTGGAGTTGTTGGTTCGATCGCCGTGCGGACGAGCGACACTAAATCGGTGAAGCGACGTGTCGCTGAGTGACGAGTGACGGGTGACGAGTGATCAGTTTGGGAAAAGGCGTTCCAAAGCTTTGGAACGGGCTGAGGGCCGAACTCTGATTTCAGCTTGGTTTCTAGCTCGCGGAGCGATTCTTCGGTAAGGCGCTTCTTGAATGGACGACTGTAGAGAATCTGGAGTGCTTCGATCTCGGCTTTGTGTTGCTCGATATAGTCGCGGAAAGACTTAACCGCGTCGCGCGCGGCTTCGGTCGTTTTCGCGTCGGCGCCGGCGAAGAGGAGTTTGTCTTGCGAGACGGTGTCGATGGTTTGATCGGCGGCGCGTTGAATCGCGAGGATTTTGTTTCGAAGATCGGGGTTGGTAGCGATTGCTTTGGCTGCTTCCGTTGCGAGTTTCTCTGACGCGGATTGCAAATCGGATTGTTTGAGCGGGCGCCCCGGCGGTGCGTCCCTACCAGCTTGCGCTTCGATCTTATCGGGATCGATCGCGTCGAGGAGATCGCGCGCAATGGTTGAGAGCGTTTTACCGCCGGAGAGCTTTTCTACTTCGGTGCGGACGTCTGGTTCGATTCGTTTCTCGAGTCGGATAAGTCTGCCGGCTAACGAGGAAAGTAACTGTGGTTCACGTGCGCCAATGGCGATGTGCTCAAACAGCTTCTCCAGCGGCACGCTCGGTTTTTGTTCGAGCGGGCGTGAGTCGGTCTTGTCGCGTTCGCAGACGCCAACGGCATCGACGATGACGAAATGTGTTTTTGTTTTCGCGTCGGGTGTGACGGATTGGAGTCCGTGTCGGAGATGACCCGGACGCCGCGGCCTTTCATCTGCTCGAAGAAGCTGCGGGATTTCACCGAGCGCATGAACATCACGATCTCGAGCGGTTTGATGTCGGTGCCGGTGGCGATCATGTCGACAGTGACGGCAATCCGCGGGTTCGGACTATTGCGGAATCGTTGAATCAACTCTTTCGGCGAAGCGCCGGTGGTGCGGTAGGTGATCTTCTGACAGAAGTCGTTTCCTTTATCGAACTCTTCGCGCGCGATCTTAACGATGTCGTCGGCGTGTGAGTCGTCCTTTGCGAAGATGAGTGTTTTCGGAACTACGGTGCGGCCGGGAAAGATTTCGGTGAAAAGGCGACCGCGAAAAGCTCTTATCACGGTGCGGATTTGATCGGGCGCAACGACGGCGCGGTCGAGCTCGTTAGGCTGATAAGCGAGGTCTTCGTCGAGCTGTTCCCAGCGGATTTTGCGCGTGAGGCGGTCACGTTTATCAACATAGAAACCTTTGTCGATGCGGCCGCCGCCTCTGGTGATCTCGGTGTCGATCTTGTAGACGTCGTAGTTGACGTTGACCTGGTCGGCGACGGCGCGCTCGTGGCCGTATTCCATGACGAGATTCTTATTGAAGAAGCCGATGGTCTGCTTGGAAGGCGTGGCGGTGAGGCCGATGAGATACGCGTCGAAGTATTCGAGCACCTGGCGCCAGAGATTGTAGATGGATCGGTGGCATTCATCGGTAATGATGAAGTCGAAGGTCTCGATGGGGACGTTTGGGTTGTAGACGACCGGCGGGGGCTGTTTCCAAAGCGACTCGCGCAGCTCGTAGCCGGAGCGTTCGTCGATCTCGGGGTCGATCTCTTCGCCGCGCAGCATGGAGTAAAGGCGCTGGATGGTGGAGATGCAGACGCGGCTGACCTTGTCGAGCTGCGACGATTGCAGGTGCTGGACGTTGTAAAGCTCGGTGAACTTGCGGCCGTCGTCGGGCGTGACGAACTGCTGGAATTCTTTCAGGGTCTGGTCGCCGAGGTTGCCGCGGTCGACGAGGAAGAGGACACGGCGCGCGCCGGCGAGCTTGATGAGGCGGTAAACGAAGTTGACGGCAGTGTAGGTCTTGCCGCTGCCGGTGGCCATCTGGATGAGGGCGCGGCGTTTGTTGGCGGCGAGGGAGCGCTCGAGGTTGCGAATAGCTTCGATCTGCGCGGACCACAGATTGCTCGTAGGCATCTGATCTGAAGTCTGAAGGTTCGTTAGTCGCGTGTTGAGTTGGTGTTCTGTATCAAGCCACTCCAGCAATGTCTCGGGTTTGTGGAAGGCGAAGACGTTGCGGCTTTTCGGAATTGGATCGAGCTGATTCGTGAATTGCGTTTCCACGCCGGTCGATTCGTACGCAAATGGCAGTGGTTCCCGCCATTTCGGATAAATGTCGAGAAGGCCTTTACCGTACTTCCCCGATTGTTCTTCTACTCCCGTCAGTGTGTAACCTTCAGGCTTCGCCTCAACTGTGCCGATCGCTTTGCCATCGACGAAAAGGAGATAATCGACTTCATCGCGATCTTTCAAGAGAGCTTCGCGAATCGCAATTCCCTTCCCTGCTGAGAGATTGATTGTGCTGCGGTTTTGTAAAATCCAACCGCATTGCTGTAGCAATGCATCGATCTTCTCGCGCGCGAGCTCTTCTGGGGACTGCATGAAAGCGCCGAAACTAACAGAAATTTACGTCTGTGAGAAGCCGCCTTTGTAATTTTTCGCTTCCGTCTTTGTAGAGGCTTTAGTATGTCGCCAGATGCGATCTCGTAACTTTGCAGTCGCCATTGTGGCCGGTCTTGTCTCGGCGGCGTTTTTTTACTTCGGCACCGGGCTGCATCCGATCTGGTGGCCGCTTTGGTTAGCACCGGTTCCAGGTACTCGCGATTGCTTCGCGACTTCACGGCAGCGTCGCTTTCCTGCTCGCTTCAGTCGTTTGGCTCATCGGTGAAACCAATCAATGGAATTACGTTCTACACGCGATCGAACTGCCGCGGCAAATCGCCATCCTCTACTTTGTAATTCCGGCCCTGGTTTTCGGTTTGGGCGTTTTATTCGTGCGCAGTTTTCTGCGACGCGGATCTCTCTTCGCGGCCTCGCTCGCCCTTCCTGTTTACTGGATAGCATACGAATATCTTTCCGCATCGGTGTCGCCCCACAGCACATGGGGCAATCTCGCCTACACACAAATGAATTTCCTGCCCTTGATCCAGGTCGCTTCGATCACCGGTCTGTGGGGAATCAGCTTCGTCGTGTTTCTATTTGCTGGCGCCACGGCGGCATTGCTCAGCGGTGTGGGAAAACCACGGCAACGTGGCGCACTAGCGATCGCCGTCGGCATCGTCATTTGCGCGGTGTTTGTTTTCGGCGAGTGGCGGTTGCGTTCGAATCCTTCCACTGAACCAGTTGCAGTGACACTAATCGCCAGGGACGTGCCGATGAGCGTCTATCTTGGCTCTGAAGAGCAAGCCTTGGAATTGTTGCGTGAATACGCTGACGAGGTTCGCCGCGTTACGCCGGCTGGAACACAGATCGTTGTGCTCCCGGAAAAAATCGGACGTGTCAGTCAGAACAAATTGAGAGAGTTGGACGCGCTCTTTTCTTCCGCTGCGAACGCCACACACGCAGCAATTGATCTTGGTGTTGTTCGAAGAACGCCATCCGGCTCTTTCAATTCTTCGCGTTTGTATTCGGCCAACGGAAAATTAGAGGCGAACTACGACAAACATCATCTCCTGCCCGGGGTGGAACCTGAAAAACCCGGCGATCAACGAGTAATTCTCGATCAACCCACGGGATGTTGGGGATTGCAAATTTGCAAGGACATGGATTTTCCGCGTCTCAGTCGCGAATACGCTCACGACGGCGCGAACTTGTTGCTGGTGCCCGCCTGGGATTTCAATCTCGATCGTTGGCTGCACGCGCGGATGGCCGTGCTACGCGCTGTCGAAAACGGTTTCGCGCTCGCCCGCTCCGCGCGTAATGGACTTCTGACAGTCAGCGATAATCGTGGTCGCATCTTGGTGGAAGTCGCAACGATACCAGATCGTTTTGTGTGGGTTTCTGGAAAAGTAAATGTTGCTCGCGAGAAAACATTCTACGCCCGAACCGGCGATTGGTTCGCGTCGTTTTGTGTGGCGATGTTCGCAGTCTTGGTCGCGTCTCAAATGTCTGACCGACCATGGAAGCGAACTTAAGATGCGGTTGCGTTCGCAGGAATAAAATCTTCCGGTTCGCCAAATCGAAGTCGTTTCCGTAATTCGTGCCGGAGCAGCAAGAGATTAAAGCACATCTGAAGAACGATAGACCCGACGGACAAATACCAGACCTGTCGGATCTCAAAACCCGGCGTGCGCGAGATGAGCAGCGCAGGCACGGCAAACAGCACCAGCCGCGTTAACGAGCTAAACAGCGGCGGCAGTGTGTTGCCGATTCCCTGGAACACGCTGGACGTCGTGAAGACAATTCCTGCCGAAATAAAATTCAACGATACGATCCGCAGGTATTCGCTGCCGAAGGCAATCACTCGCGGGTCGCGCGAGAAAACACGAATCAATGTCGCCGGTGCGAGATAGGCAATCAGCGTGAGCATCAGCATCATTAGCGATGCGAAGCCGATCGCCGAATAGACCGAATGCCGGCACCAGCATGCTCACTGCCAAAAACGCGGACATATGCAGCAAATGCCTGGTAACTGAACCCTAAGTAAGATCCCTCATTGGCCGCGATTAGTCTCTCAACTCCCAACTGCGATTGGAACTCTCATGCTGTCGCAGTCGGTGGAGGAATCGGAGGAGGAACTCCAGCAGCGAATCGCTTTCGCCACCTTTCGCGATGGAGGATGAGAATGATCAACCAAACAACAAAAGCGAACAGGCCGCACGGAAAAGTGACAAGCATCAACCAACCCAAAACGCCGAGCGTATAAAGAAGGTGGCCATAATCCTGCCCGTTGATGATGCACGGATGCACCGAGCCCTCGTCTACTTTGCATCCGTACGCATTGGCAATCACCGCGCACAACATCACCGATCCTATCGGCGCAAACGCGAACAGAATGATCAGCGCGAGGACAATCCAATACAAAATCCACGGGAAGCGTTTTCGAAGGCGTAACGGCGCCGAGCTCATTTAGCTACAGATGAACACAAGTCGGACACAGATTACAAGGCTGCGGTGACACGACCTCTGTGGAGCGTCTGTCTCAAACATCTGCGGAAGCAAGATACGCCGCGCGGATGCCTCTGCGGTAACAGCTTTGTTACTATGCACGTGTTGAAGGCGACGAGATTGCGCTTTATGAAAGTCGCAAGGAAAAACCAAAGGACATATATGCAAAACACCCAACCAAAACTTTGCCGATTCGCCATTCACTGCCGCGTTAGCGGCGCCGCGGCAATAATCCTGACCTTATTCGTGAGTGTGCAGATGGCACACGCAGTCGACGGAGATCTCGATCCGACATTCGGGACCGGCGGCATGGTGATGACTGATCTTAACCATAGCACCGATATCGCTAACGCCGTGGCGGTCCAGGCTGATGGCAAATTGGTCGTGGTCGGCACAACCTATAAACAGAATGATTACTCGAACGAGGATTTTGTCGTTACCCGCTACAATCCAGATGGCACTCTTGATAATACCTTCGGCTCCCGTGGCAGGGTGCGAACAGATTTCCCCGGCCTCGCTGCGGTACCCTCCTCGGTGGTTATACAACCTGACGGCAAAATCGTGGTCGCGGGCGGCGCCTTTCCGCTCTTTACTTTCGCCGGCGATTTCAAAGTGGTCCGCTATAGGCCGAACGGATCGCTTGATACTTCTTTTGGGAACGGCGGCATCGTAACGACGAATTTTCCCCAAGGTAGTTACGCGTTCGACGTGGCCTTGCAGCCTGACGGCAAGATCATTGCCGCCGGGACCGTCTTCGTAAATTTTGATTCTGGCGAGTCGTCCGATACCGATTTTGCGCTAGCGCGTTACAACCCGGATGGGACCCCGGATGCTACATTTGGCAATGGCGGCCAGGTCTCAACCGATTTTGTCGGTTTCGAGGATGATGCGTTTTCGGTCTTAATCCAACCGGACGGAAAGATTGTCGCAGTCGGCTCCGCCAATGATCCTGCGACTTTCTATGACTTTGCCGCTGCGCGTTATCTCAGTAATGGCATGATCGACGCAACGTTCGGTGTCGCTGGAAAAGTGAGCAATGACTTCGGCGCTGCTGGCTTCGATCGGGCGCGCTCGGCAGCGCTTCAAGCCGATGGCAAGATCGTCGCTGCCGGATTCGCTATCTCCCAAAACGGAGGAGTCCAGAACTTCGCGGTCGCCCGCTATACCGCAAACGGCATTCTCGACACCACTTTTAGTGGTGATGGGAGAACCCAAATCGATTTTGGCAATTGCTGCCAGAGTGCTATGAAAGTCCTGCTGCAAAGCGATGGCAAGATCATCACGGTCGGCGGTTCGAACGGCGAGTCATCCGAGGATGACTTTTTGCTGGCGCGTTTGAGTCCGCGCGGCTCACTCGACAATACCTTCGGTGTCGGCGGCAAGGTCCGCACCTCGTTTGGGGATCTCAATGGTGGAGCCAACGGGGCCGCTCTTCAGTCCGATGGAAAGATTGTGGACGTCGGATTTCAAGCCACCTTTAGTAATCAATGGAGCAACTTTGCCCTGGCGCGCTACTTGGGCGAAAACTAAATCGCCTCCCGCGTTCAGGCTGGAAGCCCAAGCCAAAGGGTTAGGCACAACAGAGTTTCAGTATTGTCGCACGAACTTCTCAATCTCACTCACCACGCGATCCAGTTCGTCGATGAGATCGGCGTGATCGCCATGCTGACGAAATGCGATCACGAGCGTTCGGTAATACCAAAGCGTGCCGTCCTTTTTTCCGCTGAAACGCTCGAATACCTCCAGTCCGTGCCTTCGCAACTCGGCCAGAATTGCCCGCGTGTTATGCAACTTATCTGACGCCGACACCAGCCGCGTTGACGAATCGGTGTCTTTGAGGTGTCCTATGTAAGCGCGTTTTCGTTCCAACCACGGCGGCTTTGGCGTCTCATAAGTATCGGTGCAACCATCGACGATCCCGGCCACAGCGTCGCCAAATTTCTCACGGATCTCGCGCAGCCGTTCCGCGCCGCCGCAGTCTTCCACCGTATCGTGAAGGAGCGCGCCAATCGCTTCGGTTTCATTCGCCCCGTATTCCAGCGCGATGGCAGTAACACCAAGAATATGCGCGATGTATGGAATCCCCGTTTTCTTCCGCATCTGATCACCATGCGCTCGCGTCGCATAGATCAGGGCCTCTTCAAACTTCTCCGACAGCTTCATGTGAATCAATTCCACTCGCGACCGTAAAATTTACCGCTTAGACTGTTTCAGGTCAGTTGCGAATCGCGGCGGCAAAGTGTTCCAGATACAGTCGTTGTTGCTCCTCGGCAGTTGGCTTGTCGGGGCCGAGATCGAACTCGACTTTTTCGAACGTCCCTCTGAAGACTTTCGGCAGGATTTTGGCGTACCAAAGTTTCGGCACTACGGGCAGGCCGTTGTCGGTTCCGATGTCCATTCCCGCATAGAGGCTGAAGCGCAGAGGCACGGTGTGTTCCAGTCTGCCTTCGGCTTCCTGTTTGCCGTTGATAAACAGTCGGCCTGTCCCGCCGGTGGCGAGTTCGCCCGGTTTATCCGCCGAGAACTCGTAGCGGACGTTGACCTTGCCGTCCGGCAACCGATCGCGCGAGTCGAGCGTGTCGAGTTTCAGGCCGAGGAAACTGTAGGTGAAATGTAGCCGATCGCCCTCTACATAGAGAGAAAATCCACCCAGAAAACTGGCCTCGGCGACGATCACGCCGGCGATTCCAGGAAGCAATCCAGCGTGGCCGGGGTTGTAGAGGTCGGAACTGATGCTAAACGATCGATTGTAGAGCGGTGGAATCATACCCGCTGTGATGTTTTCCGTGCCCGGGTAATAGGTGAACGTTGTGCGGTCCGTTATGTAACGCGGGAAACCGTAAAAGCCCGCAAACTCGGCCAGCAACGGCAGGACCTGGTATTTTTCCGCCTCGGACCAAAACAAAGTTGTCAACTCGCGTACCTTGTCCGGGTATTTATCCGCGACGTCATCGGCCTGCGAAAAATCTTCATTTAGATTGTAGAGTTCGCACTTTACTTCGTCCGGATTCCATTTACCGGGAGCGAACTTAGCCAGCGTCGCGGGATCCAGTTTCCAGGGAATCCGCGGCATGCGCCAAGAGGCGAGCCAGCCATCCTTGTACATGGCTCGATTCCCGAGAATCGCGAAGTATTGCTGCGTGTGCAGCGAGGGAGCGGCGGCATCGGTAAAGGTCTGGACGAAACTCGTGCCGTGCATCGGCATCTGCGCGACACCATTGACTTCTTTCGGCGCCGGAATGCCTGTGACGTCAAGGATTGTGGGGACAATATCGTTACAGTGAGTGAACTGGCTACGCAGGCCGCCTTTGTTTTTGATGCGTTTCGGCCAGGCGATCACCATCGGATTGCGAATGCCACCGAGATGTGATGCGATTTGTTTCCCCCACTTGAAAGGCGTGTTACCGGCCCACGCCCACGCCGCCGCGTAGTGCGGATCCATGTCCGGGCCTCCCCATTTGTCCAAACCTCCGTACTTTTTGATCGCCTCCAATTGCTGATCCGCAGTGAGCGGGATGCCGTTCAAGACAACAGACTCGTTGAACGTCCCGGTCTCGGCGCCTTCCATGCTGGCGCCGTTGTCGCCCCAGATGTAAATGATGAGCGTGTTGTCGGCGATGCCCAGGTCTTCAATCGTCTTCACTATCCGCCCCACGGCGAAATCGGTGTTTTCCTGATATCCGGCGAACACCTCCATCTGGTGGGCGTAAAGTTTTTTCACATCTGCCGGGACACTGTCCCACGCTGGGAACGCCGGATCGCGGGGCGTGAGTTTTGCATTGGCGGGAATCACGCCAAGTTTTTTCTGACGCGCGTAGGTTTCCTCTCGTAACTTGTCCCAGCCCATGTCGAACTTGCCCGTGTATTTGTCGCTCCACTCTTTGGGCACTTGATGTGGCGCGTGGCTGGCCCCGGTCGAAAAATAGAGGAAAAACGGTTTATCCGCCGCCAGCGACTTCTGATTGCGGATCCAGGCAATCGCATGATCAGCCAGCGCAGGGTTAAGGTAAAAATTCTTTTCCTTCGGCACTCCGATGATTGTGTTGTTTTCCGTCAACAGCGGATCGAACTGGCTGTTCTCGGCGCAGAGGAAGCCCCAAAAGTAATCGAAACCCATGGCGTTGGGCCAATGATCAACCGGACCCGCAGGATTCTGTTGATCGTCCGGGGTAAGATGCCATTTGCCGATGGCGGCAGTGCTGTATCCGTTGCCTTCCAGAATTTGCGCGATGGAGGCCGCGCTTTTCGGCCAGTTCGCGCTGTAACCGGGCCAGCCGCCTTCCAGTTCCGCGATCGAACCAAATCCGACCGCATGATGATTACGTCCTGAAAGCAACGCGGCCCGCGTCGGCGAGCATAGCGCAGTAACATGAAAGGAATTGTAACGCAGACCTTCGGCAGCCACCTTATCGAGTGTCGGCGTCGAGACAGGACCGCCGAACGTGGAAGGATTACCGAACCCGGCGTCGTCGATCAGGATAAGGAGAATATTCGGTGCGCCCGCGGGAGGTTCTATTGGTTTGGGGTAATCCTCTACCGAACCTTCCAGCGTTCGGTTGGCAACGCCTTTGAATGGCTGTGCGGGAGGCGGCAAGGTATTTCTGTCCCACGTTGTGTCCCCACCGGGTGCTTGTTGTGTCCCCCACAGCAGCACAAGCGAAATCATGCCCATGTTTCTTATGAGTTCTCTCATAGTGTGGCCCTCCATTGAATTCTCCTAAAACGGTGAACGGCGACCCCAAGCCAACCTTCGCCCCGTACGACGAACAATATCTTTTACGATGGTTAGCCGGATTCCGTCAACGTTCCATGTGCTTGGTCGTTGGAAGTTGAAGACTGGCGTGGTCACCCATTACCAACAGAGTTCTTTTCGCCACGGAGATGATTTGAAATGAGCCTCGATGTGGAAGAGGAAAAATGAAGCTTGGTTGGATTCCGTCTTGACGGACACCATCAATCGCGGATTCAATAACCTTCTCAGAGATCCAATGGCTGGGGGGAGAATCACAAGCGAAGAAAAATCGGCGATCAGCACGTACGTCGGTGCTGGCATCGCGATCGTGCTTGTTTTCGTGGGGGTCTACTTCTTCTTTCTGACGCAGAAAGAGAAAAAGGAAACCACCACTTTCGATCCGAACCGCCCCGTCCCGAGCGACACGGTCTTGAAAAGCCGCTTAAAGGCCGAGGAATATGCCGTCGTGCGGGGAAATGGCTCGCAAACACCTTTTCAAAATGACTTCTGGAATACCGAGAAGACCGGCGTTTACGTCGATGTCATTACCCTCGAACCTCTTTTCGCTTCAGTCGACAAGTTCGACGGCCACGTCGGCTTGCCCACGTTCACCAAACCCATTTCGAAAGATGCCCTCGTCGAGGTCTCCGATACTTCAGACGGGATGCAACGCACCCAGGTGCGCGCCAAGCGAAGTAATGCCCGCCTTGGCCATGTCTTTGCCGACCCGCAATCGCCCACGGGCCGGCGGTACGTGGTTTATTCTGCCGCCTTCCATTTCGTGCCCGTCGACCAAATGAAGGACAGAGGGTACGAATCCTACCTCCCGCTCCTCGACAAAAAATAGAAAGCTTGTTCGCTGTATCGGCGGTTTCCGAACGTCGGCATGGCGACGCCCAGAAAGCGTCGCTACAAATTTGACTGGTGGCTCAATGAGAATCCGTGGGCCGGGCATTTTTCCAGGCAACTTCGCAATGATTGTCGCGTTTAATCCGCGAAACAGCAGAAGGGAATATCTGATCATGGGAAAATTTCTTATAATTATAACGTTGGCGGCGTTGGCATTTGCGTTCGGATTTGCTCTGCGCTCGAACGCCGGCACCGAGATGATTGAGCCTTACCGCGCGCCCGCACCAACTTACAACTACGCGCCTCCGCCACCACCATCGCCGCGTCCTGTCCTATACTTTCGTCCGCCGGTGTTTGGCGTCGTGGTCGCGCCGGGTTTTGGCTATTACGGACCGCGGTTTTACGGGCCACACTGCTACCACGGCCGCCAGGCTTACTGGCGCTGGCGTCATAACTGGCACTAGCTTAAGAGCTGTAGCCGCTGCGATAACCGCGGCCTGAGTGCCTTCCGGTTAGCGAAATTACCTCTCCGATTCTGGTGGTGTGATTTCCGGAAATCCCGCCTGCTTCAATTGCTGATTCAACGCGGGAAGATCGGATGCGAGTAATTTGTGCCACGCGTCCATCATCGGTCCGACTTTTGTTTCCAGATTCGTCACGGCGGCCTTCGTCGCGGCTGTCGGCGCAGCGTCCGCCGCTTGGATGTCGTCGAACAGGTGCGTCGTCGATTCCAAAACGAAAAGCGAAGGTGGAGCACCTTGCCGCGGATGCGGCGGACCAAACTTCATGAGTGTTTGTCCAAACGCTTCAAGCTTTTGTGTGACATCAGGTCGTTCCGCGGCACGCGCTTTGAGTTTCGTTAGCTGCTCGGCGATAGTGTCGAATTTCTCACCGATCGGCGCGAGTTTGAGCCGCAACTGATACAACTGCCACGAGAGATCGAACTGTTTCTGAAGATCGGCGGTCGACGTTTTAACGCGCGGATCCATCGCGACGGTCAACGGTTGGCTAAAAGTTTTGCCGTCGATCGTTAACACAACCGTGTAATCACCGGGCGCAACCCAGGGCGATGTCGCCACCGGCGCTGTGTTGCGAAACGTCGCGGAGATCGGAAACTCCGGCTCCACGCCATTAACCGGCGAGTAATGCATGTCCCACAGAAACCGATGCAAACCTGCGTTGGTGGAAACCGATTGCGGCGGCCGAATCCAGTAGCCCGGAAATCTCAGCCGCTCTGGCTTCGCCTCAACGGGTATATCGGCGCTCGAATATTTCCTGACTACCTGGTCTTTGCCGTCTTTAACTTCGATCGTTACCGGACCACTCGCGTCTTTCGAAAGGAAATAATCGATCATCGCGCCGTCGGGTGGATTTTTACCCGCAGGTTCGTCCGGCGGCAATGGCGTGTCAGTGTTCAGGTTCGCGCGAACGCGCAACGCTCTCTTCGGTTTGAAAAGCAAATCCGCGCTGTAGCCGCGGGCGGTGACCGCGGTTTTGTTTGACGTCCCACGTGGACCGGGGTCGACACCGCCGGCTACAGGATTGAATTGCCGCATAGGCGTGATGTTGTCGAGGATCCAGAACCCGCGACCATGTGTCGCCACGATGAGATCATCATCCTTAATAATGAGGTCGCGTACGGAGCTTGCCGGCAGATTTAATCGCAACGATTGCCAGTTCGTGCCGTCATCGAACGACACGTAGACGCCTTTCTCCGTTCCGGCGAACAGGAGACCTTTCCGCTCCGGATCTTCGCGGACGGCGTTTACGATTTGGCCAGTCGGTATTCCTTTGGCAATCTCCGCCCACGTCTTGCCGCTGTCGTGCGTTGCAAAAATGTGCGGCCGCATATCATCGATCCGAATAGCATTCACGGCCGCGTAAGCGGTGTTCGCATCGAAATGTCCGGCATCGATTAGCGAAATCTTCTGCCAGGCCGAAATGTTAGGTGGTGTAACGTTGCTCCATGTTTTTCCACCGTCGGTAGTGAGATGAATCAAACCGTCATCGGTCCCGCACCAGATCCGGTTCGCGTCGAGCGGTGACGGCGCAACGGTGTAAATCACGCCCCGCCGATGGGCCTGCTTTGTTGCGTCCTCGTTGTATTTTCCAACGCTCGCCGGCAACTCGTAATCCGGTCGCGACAAATCGTGACTGATCCTTTCCCAGTGGTCGCCACGATCGCGTGTTTGCCAAAGCGTGTTTCCGGCAAAGAAGAGTAAATGGGGATCAAGCGGCGAAAAAAGTACCCGGCTCCGTACGTAGCATCCGGAAGTCCTCCGTTTGCACCGGCACCGGAAGTATGTTTTGCGCCTGGCCAGTGCGGCGATCGAATCGTGTCAGCTTGCCGCCGATGATAATGTCTGGATCGAGCGGATCTGCGACGACGTAACCGTATTCCTCTGCGGCAACCGGTCGCCAATCGCGAAAGGTGATCTCGCCGTCATCGCCACGGCTTTTGATTCCAACCGAACCGCTTTCCTGTTGGCCACTATAAAGGCGATATGGAAACGCGGTGTCTGCACTGACATGATACAACTGCGCCGTCGATTGGTTATACCACGAGCTCCAGCTCATTCCGCCGTTCACTGTGACGATCGCTCCCTGGTCCGAGCCAAGAAGGATGACGTCGGGATTATTCGGGTTGATCCAAACGTTTTGATAATCGTCGCCGCCGGGCGCGCCACGCCAGCCGTCCCACGTTTTGCCGCCGTCCGTTGATTTCCAACAAACCACACTCGCCGAGTAAACGATCTGCGGCTTTTTCGGATCGAATCGCACTACTGGCAGATCGCCACCGCCGATTCCAAGCCCGGGTCGCGGATCGTCAGTTGTGCCGTGCCAGCTCTCGCCGCCATCGTCGGAACGATAAAGTTTCGCAATCGTTTTTATTCGCACTGCCGCGAACAACGTTGTCGACGCGCTCGGCGCAATCGCGAGGTTCGCCTGAACGATGTTGTTCGGCAGTCCTTTGGTTAACTGGCGCCATGTCTTGCCGCCATCGATAGATTTAAAAATGCCGCCGCCATCGCCGTTGAATACGCCGTTTTCCCATGGGCCTTCGCGCGATTCCCACAGCGTTGCGTAAACAATCTGTGGATTGCCCGGATCGATCTGCACATCGCTCGCGCCGATGTTCTCGTCCCGGTACAACACCTTTTCAAATGTTTTTCCCCATCGAGCGATCGATAAATGCCGCGTTCTTCGTTAGGCCCGTACGGATGGCCAGCGACCGCAACAAAGATGCGGTCCGGATTTTTTGGATCGACAGCCAGCTGCGCAATCTGTTGACCATCACGCAATCCGAGATGCGTCCAAGTCTTGCCGGCGTCAGTCGATTTATAAATGCCATCGCCGACTGAAAGATCGGGCCGATGTAATCCTTCGCCGCTGCCAACGTAGATGATATTCGGATTTGAAATTGAAACCGCGATCGCACCGACTGACGCCGTTGGCTGATCGTCAAAGATCGGTTGCCACGTCCGACCGTAATCGATCGATTTAAAAACACCGCCATTCACCGCCGCCATGTAGAAAACATTCGGCTGCGACGGCACACCGGAGATCGCGCGTGTCCGCCCTCCGCGATAAGGTCCAATGTTCCGCCAGCGAAGAATCGAATCGAACTCCCCAGCACGCGCTTGCCCAGCGCCTAAAACGATCGCAAGACCAAGTACCGATTGCATTCCGAACCGATCGCATAAGTCGGCCATTTTCCTCCGCTATGAAGAAACCCGCAACAACCTCCCAACCTCTTGTCTGGAGGCGCATCGAATCGGGGAGGGAAACGTATGAATTCAATGCCGACATATGGCGCGAGTTCGAACCGAGCTGCTACAAAATCTCTAGAGGGCAACTTGGTGGATCAGAACTGCTGTTGTGGAAAAATGTGCATGTTCTGAAAGTCAAACGTCACCGTGTAGAGTAGTCGGACGCGTACCGAGCTAAGTTGTTGGTGCGCGGGATGCAGAGCATATTGGCAAAGCCTAATGAAAGATTCTGTCGTCAGAGGATGTCTGTTGCAGTTTCTCTATGAACGTCGAAGCGATGGTTTCCTTCCGTTCGGATGGACTGAGGAAGCGGTCCCGCCGCCAGGAGGTATAAATCGCCGCGATTGGCTACGCGCTGTGGCCCAGCTTTCAGAGTATCGTCTCATAGATTGGACTCCTCTTGAAGACAACAGCGGGATGGGTCTGCTGTCCGGCTTTGCCAGGATAAACAACTTCGGTTTGGAAGTGCTCGAAGCTGGCGTTGCACCACCGATCTCGATCTCCATCGATAAGAGCCGACGAACCAGCCTTCGCCGGGAGCAACAAGTGCAGGTTGCCGCGAGCACTCCGCAGCTACAGGCGATTACGGAGGCATTGGAGAAAGTAATCGCCGCGATCGATCAGGCCGATGTGTCGGTACGTGAGAAAAATCAGGCGAAATCTTTGTTGCGAAAACTGCTGGGTAGCAAAGCGGCCGCCAAAGTGTTAGGCGCTGGCGCCCAAGCCCTCGCCGCGAAGTATTTCAAGGGATAAAGCAGGGGACTCCAATTCCCTGCCGTTCGAAATCATAGGCGGAATTGTAACAAGGAACGTAGCGTCCACTCAAATCACACCGTCGTGACTCCGGAAAGCAATGCGAGAGTAGCACCCGCGGCGCCCGCGGGAGCCCACCATGTCTGGTCGCCGACGACCCCATCCACGTGGATAGCCCGATCCTGTTGGTAGGTCTTGACAGCGGCTTCGGTCTTGGGTCCGAAATCACCGTCCACCAGACCAGGATCGGTCGCAGAAGTTGAATACTTCTTGAGACCTTCCTGTAACGCTGTCACGACACTGCCTGACGCACCACGAGCTAATACCGGCGTATTTGGGTCGGCAGGGAGCGCCTGCCACGTTGCTGGCCCGACGATGCCGTCGACCACCAAACCCGCGCCTTGTTGGAAATCTTTGACGGCCTGTTCCGTTGTCGCATCGAAAATGCCGGTGATATTGCCCGGGCCAAGCGCCTTGGTCATTACGAAGATACGTTGAAGTCTTCGCACGTCGTGGCCAGTCGAACCGATGCTGAGTGTTGGGCCGCTATTCATAATTTTGGTGGGAGTATGCTCCAAGCATTTATGTCAGCATTACTTTGCGAAGAACAATCTGTCTTTCAAGCGAAGTTAGGTAGCTGTGGCTGACTTCGGCGTAGACGTCTCGACTCAACTCTCAACTATCCACGATCGTATTCTTCGGCTTTCTTTTGCCGATGTCCGAAACTAGGATTTTCGGTCAACGCATTCGCGGCGTACTGGCGCCGGTCGTAACCCCGTTCAAAGCTAATCTTTCGCCTGATTGCGAACGATTCATCACGCATTGCCAATGGTTACTCTCGCAGAACTGCGGGCTCGCAGTGTTCGGCACCAACAGCGAGGCGAATTCGATGTCAGCCAAAGAGCGAATCAAATTGCTCGATGCCGTAGTCGCAGCCGGCATCGATCCATGCCGTATGATGCCGGGCACCGGTTGCTGCTCGATTACCGAGACAGTCGCGCTCACAGCGCATGCCGTACAGCACGGTTGCGCCGGTGTGCTGATGCTACCGCCATTTTATTATAAGAATGTCAGCGAAGACGGTCTCTACCGTTACTTCAGCGAAGTAGTGCAACGCGTCGCCGACACGCGTTTGAGGATCTATCTCTACAATATTCCATCGGTGGCGATCGTCGGTATCACACCAAAATTGGTCGATCGCCTCCTGAAAGCTTATCCGAACGCGATCGCAGGGATGAAAGACAGCTCGGGCGATTGGAACAATTCCGAAACTTTTCTCGACACGTTTGTGGTCAGATCCGCCCGTCGGGCTCCAATTGCCCGTGCGGCTCACACTTTCGATGTGTTTGTAGGAAGCGAATCGTTCCTGCTGGCCAATATGCGCAATGGCGGTGCGGGCGCGATTTCCGCGACGGCCAACGTAAACCCGGCAGCGATTTACAACTTGTACAAAGAGTGGAACACCACGGATGAAACGGATCAGGCGGATCGACAACAATCAGGATTGAATGTCGTGCGTGAGGTGTTCAGTAACAGGAAATTTCCGTCCATGATCGCGGCATTGAAGCAGGCGATTGCGATCTACCGGAACGATCCGGAATGGGCCCGCGTGCGGCCGCCGCTGGTCGAGCTCACTACAAAGCAGACAAGGTTGCTTGCTGCGGACTTGAAAGCGATCGGATTCACGATGCCTGGTATCGCGACGAAAGAACATCCATCATAAGTAATTGTCTTGTTTTCAAGTTGAGCAGGCGGTCGGTTTGAGTGTGGAGTAAAGGGCGAGGAGGAGTTTTCGCATGACTGCAGTGAGAGCGAGTTTGTGCGGTTTGCCTTTGACGCGTAGGCGTCGGTAAAAGCTCGACAGGATTGGATTGTAGCGAGCGGCCGAGAGCGCCGCCCTGTAAAAGACCGCTGCGCAGGGCGCGTCGTCCACCGAAGATGGCACGCTTGCCGCGGATCGAGCCACTGTCGTGATTAAAGGGCGCCAGGCCAGCGAGCGCGGCGGCTTGTCGGCGGTTGAGCCTTCCGACTCGGGCATTTGTGCAAGCAGGAGCGCAGCTGTGCGCGTGCCCACTCCGCAATGGCGGTGAGTTTTGTGCTTTAGCGCAAAGGGTTTGGTCCTGCGCGATCAAACCCTCGATGGCTGCATCGAGCAAAGCAATTTGCTTCTTGATTTTGTTGATCAAACTGCGGCTTAAAGAGCGCAGCTCTGCAACAACTATTTGCCCAAGACGATTTTCTACTCCCAGCAGGACTCTGCTCAAGCGTCGACGCTGAGCTTCCACTTCACGCAGGCGCTTCTGCTCTGCCGAAGGAGGCTGAGTGGGTTTGGGCCGTAATGGCTGAGCCAAAAGCGGTCAGCACTTTTGCATCGATCTTGTCGGATCTTGGCCAAGATGCCAGCAGCACAAGCGCTACTGCCGCACCCGAGCGGCCTGCACCAAGGTGGCTTTAAGATTGTTTTGCTCCAAGCTCTCGAGCAACGCCTGCTCTTAACCACCACTGGCTTCGCAAATTAACTGCACTGCGCTAGCGTTTGAACTTTGTTTAATCCAGCTGATTAAGGCGACGCGGCCTTTCTGATCGTTGGCAAAACGACGAGTGGCTCCGGCCCAAGCCACATCCAGATGCGCTTTGGCCACATCGACGCCGATAGAGACAACACTTTGCTTCATGGGTTGATTTTAGTGCCAAGGGCAGAGTGCGGATCACACTTACGAGCGGTCTTACCAAGCGATCGTGACCTGTCGCTTTACTGGGATCTCACACCCGCCCTTCTTCTATCACAAAGAGGGGCGATTCCAAGATACAAGCCGCCGACCGGGTCGATAGCGTTATCACACTTGCTCCGGCTTTGGCTCGCGCCTCAATAGTTCTTCCAACGCGACAATCGGTTTTTTCTGCTCATAAAGAACCGCGTATATCTGATCAATGATCGGCGTGGCAACGTTTAACCGCCGTGCGCATTCCCACGCGCTGCGCGCTGTCGGAATGCCTTCAGCGATCATTTTTTCAGATGCGATGATTTCCGCCAACGACTCACCTCTCCCGAGGCGTTTCCCGACGCTGTGATTTCGGCTGCGTTCGCTGTAGCACGTCAAAATCAGGTCACCGGCACCGCTGAGTCCATAGAAAGAATTCGCGTTCCCGCCCATGGTTTGCCCAAGTCGTACCAGCTCTGCCATAGATCTAGTCACTAACGCCGCCTTCGAATTGTCGCCTAATCCAAGTCCATCACTGATCCCTGCGGCGATGGCGAATACATTTTTCAATGCACCACCCAACTCGATCGAAATAACATCAGGGCTGGTGTAAATGCGAAAGTGCGGACTCCCCAACATGCGCTGCAGAATCACAGCGCAATCGGTGTCCTCACAGCCAACGACAGTCGCAGCAGGGAGGTCGCTAGCAACTTCAGCGGCAAGGTTCGGGCCGGATAAGACCGCGACTTTGTTGTCGGGGAAAATGTCGCGCAGGATCTCACTCATCCTCATTCCCGTGCGGTGTTCTATTCCCTTTGTGCAACTTAACAACACAGCGCCTGTGTCGCCACTCGCTTTCCGCAGACGGATCGTGATCTCACGGAATGCGGTCGATGGTGTCACTAACACCAGTAGGTCCGCGCCGGCGCAATCCTCCAGGTCTGAAGTAATCTGCACTGAGTTCGGCAGCGTAAGTCCCGGAAGATAATCGCGGTTTTCTCGGGTTTCTTGCATGCGTGCAACGCGATGGGCGTTATGACCCCAGAGAAAAACTTGTCGTCCGTCGTTTGCCCATACACGAGCTAGCGCTGTCCCCCAGCCTCCGGCGCCTATGATGACTGTCTTTGCAATTCTCACTTTCGAGTAAAACGTGGTTCGGTGCCGCGCAGCAGCCGCGAAAGATTTGAACGATGACGCCAAATCACAACTGCCGCGACGCAGACTGAAAAGTAAAATATTGCTTTTGCGTTTTCGTTGCGCCCGCTAACCACCAAAATCACGATGGGCAGCGCGACTGCAGCTGTCACTGAAGCTAGTGAGACGTAGCACGTTACCCAAAACGTAACGACCCAAATCGCGACGCCGATAAAAGCTGCTATTGGCGCCAAAGCGAAAAGCCCACCCCCGGAAGTCGCAACGCCCTTTCCGCCTTTGAACTTAAGCCAAATGGGATATGAGTGCCCTATGACGCAAGACATCGCGGCGGCGATTCCAAATATCTCGGGCGAATCCCACTCAGGCGGCGGGCCTGTTGCCATCAGCATCGAAATCCTTACGGCCCCGAAGCCCTTCAAAAAATCGAGCGCAAATACCGGGTAGCCATATCTTTTGCCCAATACACGCACAACGTTAGTCGCGCCAATATTACCGCTACCGAACTTTCGGACGTCGATTCCCGCTAATTGACCCGCCAGATATCCGAAGGGAATCGATCCCAGCAGATAACTGCCGACTAAAATCACGGCCAACGCGACCATCGGACCTTCAATTTAGTGGACCCCAGGGTTCCTCCATGCTCAATTGTTCTTCAGATAAAGCTTTTCGGGACAACCATATAGAAATAATAGAAACGTCAGCTGGAGTAATTCCGCTGATACGTGCTGCTTGACCAAGCGAACTAGGCCGCACAACTGATAGTTTTTCTCTCGTCTCGGATCGCAATCCGGAAATTTTACCGTAATCGAGCCCGTCTGGAATACGATGGTTCACCTTGCGCGCAAGCTGCTGGTTCTGGTCTGACTGGCGTGCCATGTATCCCTCGTATTTCGAGTCAGTCTCGACCAGTTCCCATACGGAAAGAGGCACACACGATAATATCTCAGAAGGCAGGTTTTTCACTGTAAACTCGGGTCGCTTCAGCAGTTGCAGAAGAGAAATTCCTTGCAGCTTGGTGCCCACAGCTACCGCCTGAGCTTGCTCCAGCAAGTGCATCTTTTCTTGGAAGCGACGGTACTTGGCTGGGCTGATTAACCCGGCCTTAAACGCTCTGACCGTCAAACGCTGATCGGCGTTATCATGTCGCAAAGACAATCTGTCCTCAGCGCGGCTTGTGAACATTCGGTATGGCTCTTCTGTTCCCTTGATTACAAGATCGTCGATCAAAACACCGATGTACGATTCTCTCCTGTTAAGAACGAAGGGTTGACGGCCTCGAACGCTCAAAGCAGCGTTCGCTCCAGCGACCAGCCCTTGAGCTGCCGCCTCTTCGTAACCAGAAGTGCCATTTACCTGGCCGGCAAAGTAAAGGCCGCTGATCAACTGAGTTTCCAGTGTCGGCAAAAGTTGCGTCGGCGGGAAGTAGTCATATTCCACGGCATAGCCTGGCCGCATGATCTCGGCACGCTCAAGACTTGGAATCGAATGGAGAAACTCAAGCTGGACTTCGTATGGCAGACTCGTCGAGATTCCATTGACGTAGAACTCGCTAGTGTGCCGCCCTTCGGGTTCGAGAAACAGCTGATGTGAAGTTTTATCAGCGAACTTGACGACCTTGTCTTCGATCGACGGGCAATATCGTGGACCGACGCCGTGAATTCGCCCCGCATAAAGGGGCGATCGATGTAGGTTAGCCAGGATGATGTCGTGGGTCTTTTGGGTGGTGTGGGTGATCCAGCAGGGTAATTGTTCCACGTGGAACTTACCGTCGCGCATCTGATTCAAGGTGAAGATTTCGTCGTCACCAGTGGCGATCTCCTCGGGATTGAAGGAAAACACGGGGGGCGGGTCGTCCCCGAGCTGGATCGAGCAACACGAAAAGTCGATCGATCCCGCGTTCAGTCGACAAGGCGTGCCCGTCTTGAACCGTCCTACCTGGAATCCTAGCTGCCGCAGACTTGCACTGAGGCCCGAGTTGGCATCAGCCATCCGGCCCCCTGGCTTGCTATTTTCGCCTACGTGCAAAAGTCCACGCAAGAATGTCCCGGACGTGACGACGACAGTGTCGGCGGTGACGGCAACACCGAGATCGGTTTCGACTCCAACTACCGCTCCATGCCGGACGACAACGCGCGATACGGTGGCTTGTTTGACGTCAAGATTTAGCGTCTGCTCCAAGATGGCTTTCATTCGAAATTGGTAGGCCTTTTTGTCACATTGAACTCGAGGCGCACGTACCGAAGGACCCTTCCGTTTGTTCAGCAGTCGAAACTGGATTCCAGTTGCATCCGCGTTTGCTCCCATCGCTCCTCCCAGGGCATCGATTTCGCGCACGATGTGTCCTTTCGCGGGACCTCCAACCGCCGGATTGCACGACATTTGACCAATCGTGTCCAAATTCTGAGTCAGCATGAGCGTACGGCAACCGATCCGAGCGGCAGCTAGTGCCGCTTCAATCCCGGCATGACCGCTGCCCACTATTGCGACGTCGTAATTAGTGGACAATTTAAACATAACATTCTATACCAAAATAGTTTATCTCGACAAAATACCATGTTCCAGAGGACCGTTTGACGTTTGAGGCAGAGGCCTTCCCGGGGAGGTTTGAATGGCCCTATAAGCAACACGCCCCAACACGACGAGTAACAGCACCGTCGTAATAAACGCCCCTCCCAAAATCCAATACTCGACAATTCGGGGATAACTTCTGCCACGCATAATACGCACTGCGAATTGCCCGAGTGTGCCGATGTATGCGTAGAAGAAAAGCCCGGGCACTCTTCCAATCGAGGCCCAAAGCATATACGTGCCAAAACGAATTCGTGTCAGCCCGTAAAAGTAATTGAGCAGACTCGTCGGAAACAGCGGATGCAACTGGCTCAGAAGAATAATTTTCCAGCTCTCCCGTTCCACGGCAGGACCAAACGCCCTCAACGTTGAATTCTGTGATAGCTTTCGTTTAAACCAACGTCTCGCCACGAAGCGGCTCAGGGCGAACGACACCGCCGTCGCGACCACGTTGCCAACAAGTACAATCAAAAATCCCCACCACAAACCAAAGAAAAAACCGCTTCCCACCGCGAGGATGCCGCCCGGCAATAGAAGGATACTACAAGCTGCAAAAAGCAACGGGTAACAAATCGCAGCCCACACGCCCCAGCTCATCACGCGTTCTTGCAAGGCCGCGATAAAACTAACGACCGGAAAAAAATGGGAAAGTGCCACCGCAAGCGCAGTCGCACACACGACTGCGGCCCCCTGCCAGAAAACCATGCGCCGGACACTCAACATCCTGAAATTGTGCGCGTGTCACCCAATCTACGCAAATTTCGCCAGCTTCGTGTAAACGATCTGAATCGTGCAACGTAGAGCACGCAGGTGAACGCGCGATCGCATGTTGTTGCACCAGTTACACATTCGAAGCGTGTGAGTTCCGATCCCGGGGAATTCCGAGACTGTCGAAAATTACCCGCGTAGCATCCGATCGATTAAGCGTATAGAAATGAATACCGGCAACACCATTTTCGAGAAGACCATGACATTGCTCCGAGGCGTATTGGATGCCAGCGCGCCTCACCATTTCGGGGTCGTCTTGGCAGCGTTGAAGAGTACGCAGAAGCTTCGCCGGAAAGCGCGCGCCGCCCGCGAGCTCTGCCATGCGTTTCAATCCACTGATCGAAGTAATGGGCATAATGCCAGCGATGATCGGGATATGAATGCCAGAGAGCGCACAGCGTTCGCGGAAATCGAGAAAGTCGCGATTGTCGAAAAACAGCTGTGTGATGATGTAGTCGGCCCCTGCATCCGCTTTCGCTTTGAAATAATCCATCTCCACCAATCGATTTGGCGTGGAAGGATGTCCCTCGGGGAAACCGGCGACGCCGATCCCGAAACCGCGGCGGTCGGGATGCGCGCCGGAGTCGTTGAAGCGACGAATAAATTTCACCAAATCAATTGCGTGCTGAAACGCGTCCTGCGATTTGTTCTCAGGCATTCTAGCCGGCCGGTCGCCACCGAGCGCGAAAATGTTCGCGATGCCGGATCTGCCGTATCGCAACAGAATCGCTTCAATCTCTTGTTCGTTGTGGCAGACGCAGGTCAGATGTGGGATCGGACCCAGCTTTGTGGTGTGTTGGATTCGCTCGACAAGGTCGTGAGTTAACTCACGAGTCGAGCCGCCGGCGCCATAAGTCACACTGACAAAGTCCGGCATATACACTTCCAGATCGCGCATCGCTCGATAAAGAGTATCTGCTCCTTCTGGCGTTTTTGGAGGGAAGAACTCGAACGAAAAGGTGGGAGAATTCCCCTGGATGATGTCCGTGATGTGCATGTCTCAGCGGTTACATTTCTTCCTGCGGCGAGTTTCGGTCAACTCATATGGACACGCTTTCGCCACCCGATCCCGCGATAACGGCCATCACAAACCTTATATCGCCGCTCTGGCACGGGGAACGAAGGGATATGGGAAGCTTGGAATCGCCGTGTGCTAGGGCACAAAAAACACAATGTTCTTTGCCGGGGGCCGCGGACCGATTTATTTGGACAGCGATTAGGTTCGCCTCCCGGTGACAACCGGTTTTCGACCCGTGAAAACCGTGACTATTTGGGTGAACGCGTATTGGCGTGTGTTTTCACTTCGCGCCTCTGCTTTTCCACAACGCGTCGCAGTTCGCGCTCCATCGTTTTGAACGCGTCATGAATTACTTTTTTCAGCAGTTCATGAGTGCCGTTATCCATCTGTCTTTCATCCGCAACCAGCTCGTGCCTAGGCGCCACGGTCACATCGATACGGCAACGGTAAGGATTTCCTTTGTAATGCGTGTGATTCGTCTGCTCGATCGCGACATCGCAGCGGTTGATGTGATCACAAAATTTTTCGAGTCGTGCTGCATATTCCAAAACGAGATTGTCAATCTGGTCAGATTTTTCCAGACCCCGATACGATATCTTAACAGGCAGTTGCATAAATTACTTAGATACTACGGTGGTGGTCGCGATGGAGGGAGTAATAATTTCGATTCCGCATCCGACTTTCAGATCTGCTGTAACGAGCGGAAACGGCTGATCAATTTTGCTGGTTCCACCTTTACCAAATCCGATTTTACATGTTCGACGATTCGTGCGCGAATAGCCGCAGGCAAAAGATCCACGACAGCCGCGTGAATTTCCGCCGGCGCGGCAAACGACCATGCCTCCTTTCCGTTTTGTGAAACAATTTTTGTGATCTGGTCGGCCAACCCTTTCTGAATCCGACGGTCCATTTCAGTGACCAGTTGTGTGCGCTCGGCAATTGATGCCGGCCCGCGGTGGGCGCCTGCACCCTCGGTTACGGGAAAACGCCCCGCCAAATCACTCAGCTTATCCCCGAGCCTGCCGTGCGCGTCCATGATGTCGAACGCCTGTACTAGCTGCAGGCTCGGCCCACGCGTCGGCGTCTCAGTCACCCGATATGCTTTCAAGCTGCCGCGATCAGTGACGATCAGTAGAGAACTCGGTATCATGACAAACCATTGACCAACGGATTGGGCACGCACGATAACACGCGCTTACGATTTCTATAAACTAATTCCCATGGCGCCACAAGATTGCGTCGGCCGATTTCTATTTTGAAGTGTGATTGCGCCTCGCTTATACATTGCGACGCCTCGCTGAAAATCGACGACAGCGATCGCGGCTGCGGGGGGTTCCCGGACGATTCGCGGGATGCGCGTGAGTGGAATCAGCCATTCCAGCTAAAGACCTGCGCGTTCTTGCTCGGCGCTCAACGGAGGAAACTCGACGCGTCGTTTTTTCCAGGATTCCTCGCGAGCCTGAGCTTGCGTGCCGCTGATCAGTTGAAGCAGACAAGAAGCGCGCCCGCCAAGGTCGATGTCATCTCCTGAAGCGAATTTTTTTGGGACCGCCAGAAAACCGTTAGGCTCTGTAGTGTCGAGAATCAATTGCCACTCGAGATTCTCCTGACCGGGCAGAACGAAGAGAATTGCCTCATGATGAGCGTTGACCAACAGCAGAAATGTGTCGTCGCGGATGGATTCACCTTCAAAATTGAGCACGTCGGTTGCATCGCCGCTGAGCAGCATACCCAAACAGCGCACGAACGGCGATGTCCATTCTTCCTCGCTCATCTGATTGCCGCCTGGATTGAACCACATCACATCACGAATCTCGGGACCCGGGATGCGCCGACCCTTTAGGAATTTTGGACGACGAAAAACGGGATGCTCCTTTCGCAGCTGAATCAACTTCCGCGTGAACTCGAAAAGCTGATTCTGCTTGTCGTCACGTTCCCAATTGAACCAACTGATCTCGTTGTCCTGGCAATATGGGTTATTGTTCCCGTTTTGCGTTCGGCCCCACTCGTCTCCGCCGCAGAGCATCGGAACGCCTTGGGAAAGAAACAGCGTGGTGAGGAAATTCCGGCGCTGTCGGTCGCGCAATGTGTTGATTTGCGGATCATCGGTTGGCCCTTCGACTCCGCAATTCCACGACTGATTATTATTATCGCCGTCGCGGTTCTCGTCGTCATTCAGCTCGTTGTGTTTTTCATTGTAGCTGACCAAATCGGTCAGAGTGAATCCGTCATGGGCTGTAACGAAGTTGATGCTCGCGTAAGGACGCCTGCCGTAGTGTTCGTACAGATCGGGGCTTCCGGTAAGCCGATAGGCCATTTCGCCAATGCGGCCCTCGTCTCCCTTCCAAAAGCTGCGGACCGTGTCGCGATATTTGCCGTTCCATTCGGACCAGGGCGCGGGAAAGTTGCCAACCTGATAACCGCCTTCGCCGACATCCCATGGTTCCGCGATCAACTTCACCTGCGACAGGACCGGATCCTGCTCGATCACCTGGAAAAAGGCATGCGACAGGTTTACACCCGCGTGATTCCGTACCAGCGCGGAGGTGAGATCGAAGCGAAAGCCGTCCACGTGCATTTCGAGAACCCAATAACGCAAACTGTCCATCACCAGCTGAAGCGGTCGGGGATGCAGAAGGTTGAAGGTATTTCCGGTTCCGGTGAAATCCATATAGAAACGCGGATCATCCGGTCGCAACCAATAATAAGCGGGATTATCGATCCCCCGAAAGCACAGCGTCGGGCCAAGACGATTTCCCTCCGCAGTATGATTGTAAACCACGTCGAGAATCACTTCGATCCCAGCTGAGTGCAGCCTACGCACCATCGATTTAAACTCGGCGACTTGCTGGCCCATTTGGCCACTACCAGAGTAATCTCCATGTGGCGCGAAAAATCCGATCGTATTGTAGCCCCAGTAATTCGTCAGGCCGCGGTCGACCAAAAATTTGTCCTCAATGTGCGCGTGTACGGGCAACAACTCGACCGCGGTCACGCCAAGTCCTTTGAAGTAATCAATGGGCGCGGGGCTGCCGAGTCCCGCATACGTGCCTCGTAATTCTTCGGGCACAGCTTGCCAAAGATTACTGAAGCCTTTCACATGTACCTCGTAGATCACCGACTCATGTAGCGGAGTTGCCGGCCTTTTATCACCTTGCCAGTCGAACTGCGGGTCGATGACGACTGATTTCGGAACACCCCACGCGTCATCACGAAAGTCCTGCGTTAAATCTCCGTTTTCACCTCCGAAGACATAACCGAACATTTCATCTGCCCAGCTCACGTCACCGGCGATCGCTTTAGCGTAAGGATCAAGGAGGAGCTTCGAGCTGTTAAAGCGCAGGCCACGCTCCGGATCGTACGGGCCCGAGACGCGAAAACCGTATAACTGTTCCGGCCGCGCGTCGGGCAAAAAGACATGCCAAACGTGGCCGGTACGCTCCTTCAGCGGTATCCGAATGTCTTCTTTCGCGTCTTCAATTCTTTCGAACAAGCAAAGCTCAATCCCGGTCGCGTGCTCGGAAAAAATCGCGAAGTTCACACCGTTACCAATCCAGGTTGCGCCAAGCGGATAGGGATTACCGAGAAGCGTTCTTATCGAAGTCATAAAGGCGGAGGGCATTTATCTGGCATTGAGCCAATATTGGCAATGACGAATGGGGGATCGGCTAAATCTTGGACAGCTGTTCTTGAGTATCCGCCTCAAAACCTCACGAATATGAAACGCAAGATCACGCTCGCCCTTTTTATCCTGATTTGCCCTGTCGCGTTCTACTTTTATGCGCATCGCAATTGGAATCCGTTGCCGGCCGGAACGACCATTGATCGAATCGTTGTGGAAAAATCGGCGAGACGATTATTGATCTTTCGCGACGCAAACCAGATCAAGATCTACCGAATCGCTTTGGGTGGGAATCCAGTGGGCGCGAAGCAGCAGGAAGGCGACGTGAAAACGCCGGAAGGAACCTACAAGATCGATGGACGGAATCCGCAAAGCGCTTTCCACCTTGCCCTGCACATTTCTTATCCTTCAGATGTTGACGATGCGCGTGCGTCTGCGCGCGGGATATCGGCCGGTTCTGATATTATGATCCACGGAATTCGAAACGGACGAGGTTGGATTGGTGCCTTCCATCGTTGGAAGGATTGGACTGCGGGTTGCATTGCGCTCACCGATGAAGAGATCGAGGAACTCTGGCGAGTTACGCCGGACGGCACAACGATCGAGATTCATCCGTAGGCGATCCGGCGTAGTAGCAGAATGCCCGCCGCTGCGCACACTCACAGATATTCGAGTGCGCGTCGCGCTTTTTCTACATCCGACGGTCGTAGAATGATCAGACCCTTTTCCGCTTCGCGGCCGCCAGCGAGATAGGTGTATTCAATGCCCACCTCTGCTTTCGCGAGGCGCTCCGCGATTTAGCCAGGATACCAGGCTGGTTCGCTGTTTCAATCGTGAGCACATCAATTTCAAGAGCGAGCACGCGGCTTCGCCCAGGAGCATCAGCGTCTTGGTGTGATCGCTCACCACCATTCGCACAACGGTGTGATCAACCGTATCGGACGTCGCCAGCGCATTGATGTTAATTCCAGCGCTTCACACACGCGGGCAAGTGCGCCGAGACGATTAGCAGGGAAAACGGCGAGTTGGGTGGCCGTTTCCACGGAAAGCTTGGGATGTGCGTTCATGCTGGGTTAAAACAGGTGCCGGGAGCGGCTTCTGACAACTAAGGAAAGCAGAGTAGCGCGAGCTTCTGTCCAACCCGCGCCGGTGAGCACGTCTGCTCTCCTTGGGCGACCTCATTCGCGAATGATGAACTTGAATGTGAGCGTAAATTCACCCGTGAGCACAATTGCGCAGCATGCTCCCGCGAAAAAGACGGCACCTAAGCGCACGATCGGGTTTGTGACGGCGTGTTCGATCGTGATTGCCAACATCATTGGCACCGGCATCTTCACGAGTCTCGGTTTTCAGTTGAACGACATTCAGTCAGGTTTTGCGCTCGCGATACTTTGGGTCGTCGGTGGAATTGCGGCGCTATGCGGTGCGCTTTGTTACGGGGAACTCGCCGCCACGCTACCGCGTTCCGGAGGCGAGTATCATTTTCTCTCGCAAATTTATCATCCGTCTCTCGGCTTCATGGCAGGATTTGTTTCCGCGACAGTTGGATTTGCCGCGCCGATCGCGTTGGCGGCGATGGCGTTTGGCAAATATTTGAATGGCGTACTTGGCTTTGGTTCGCCGGTCTTTCTCTCGTTTATCGTCGTGTGGCTGGTGGCTCTCTTTCATCTAAGGAATTTGCAAATCGGCAGCGCGTTCCAAAATGTCTTCACGCTCGTAAAATTACTCTTGATCGCCGCGCTCATCGTCGCCGGCTTTTTTGTTCAACCGAAGCAGCCGATCAATTTTTTGCCTGCACGCGACGACATCACATCAATGCTCAGCGGGCCATTCGCTGTCGCGTTGGTGTACGTAATGTATTCGTACTCCGGTTGGAATGCCGCAGTGTACGTCACCGGCGAAATCAAGCGGTCAGAAAAGAATGTACCGCTGTCACTACTCGCTGGCACAGGCGTTGTGGTCGTAATTTATGTGCTGCTTAACGCGGTCTTCCTGGCCACAACGCCAATCGGCGAATTGAAAGGTCAACTCGAAGTGGCGTTGATCACAGGGAAACATATTTTTGGCGAGGACGGGGGGCGAGTTGCCGGCGCAGTGATTTGTCTCGGCTTGATTGCGGCAATCAGTTCAATGACGTGGATTGGTCCCCGCGTGAGCATGTCGATGGGTGAAGATCACTGGCTTTTACGACTGCTTGGCCGGAAGAACAAAGGCGGCATCCCGACAAACGCCATTGTGCTGCAACTGCTCATGGTGAATTTGCTTTTGCTCACGCGAAGCTTCCAGGACGTGGTGCGCTATACTCAATTCAGCTTGCTGCTCTGTTCGTTGCTAGCTGTGTTGGGCGTGATCGTTCTTCGTTTTAAACGTCCCGAACTTACGCGGCCGTACCGCGTTTGGCTTTATCCGCTTCCTCCTGTTCTTTTCTCCGTGATCACAGTTTGGATGATGTTTTATCTATTACGCTTCCACACCATGGAATCGCTTGCGGGTCTGGGGACGGCGCTATTGGGCCTGCTCCTTTATTTCTGCACGCGAAAACGCGTTGCTCATTTGTGATGAAAACAAGTTCCACCGCTCTCTCGATCCTTCTCAGTCTTGTAACTGCGCTCGCGGTTTTCGCGCAGCACAATTCCGAAGTCGCACCACGCGCAATTCCGGTGAATGCCGGTCCAAACGACGTCGCGCGTTTTCTAGCGGGAATGCCTCTGGCGGAGACTTCTCCACTCGCGCCATTCATGCGCGACCCGGCGTGGCAGGCGCATGCAGCATTTTTCGAAGAGCAATTCTCAAAACTCAACCTCCGCCAGCTTGAGAAATTGCACGCCTGGCAACAGACGTTTCTTCCAGAATCACTCCAGCCGATTCCGGTCGCGTTTTACATGTTCAGCGGGCCCGATTTTTTGTACGTCGACCAAATTTTTCCCAATGCCTCAGTGTACGTACTTTGTGGAAAAGAAGCCATGGGGCCGCCGCCGGACCCGTTGCGCATCGCGAACTTGTCTGGCGCGCTGGGAAATTTGGAGAACGCGATGAAGTCGTCCCTGGCCACGACGTACTTCATCACCAAGGACATGAAAGTTGATCTGCATGAGCAGAATCTGAACGGCGTGCTGCCGATTCTCTACACCTACATGGCCCGCGCAAATAAATCGATTGCCAACGTCACGTTCGGTTCGCTCAACAGCAGCGGTGTATTTGAGGAGGCTGCACCAGGCAAGAAAGGCGGCAGCATTCCCGGTGTGCGGATTCGCTATACCGACAATCAGTCAGGCAACTCACAAACCCTGTACTATTTTACCACGGATATTTCCGATGGCGGAATCAAGGCCAGTCCCGGTTTCTTGAAATTTTGCCAGCGCCTCGGCAACGGCGCGAGTTTGCTTAAGTCGTCGTCGTATCTGCTGTTCGAAAACGGATTCGCCACGATCCGCAATTTCATTCTCGATCATAGCAACATCATCGTACAGGACGATTCAGGCATTCCACTGGACTACTTCGACTCTAACAAGTGGACTCTCCGCTTATTCGGGATGTATCTCGGTCCCATTGATGTCTTCAAGCAACATTATCAGGTTCGTCTGCGCGAACTATTCGAGCAGGGCAATCCGCCGCTGCTCGATTTCGGATTCGGGTACCGATGGAATTACAAGGAAGCGAACCTGATCGTGGCGATGCGCAAGTAATTGACAGAACACACGCTCGAGAATTTATCAAAACCTGCGAAACCACGAGTACGGGAAGTCGTCTCCCGGGCAATCGGTCGGCCAGCGCGGCGGATTCATTTCGCGGTGTGGCTTCACGGGAATGGCGCCCCTCTCAGTTTTGCCGCAGCGCTCTCGCAGGTAGCGAATGAGTTCTTCGCAAGCGTCGAGCTGTGCCCTCGTCGGCTGATCCCGATTGAAATCGCCTACAAGACAAATGCCGAGCGAGATGTTGTTCAGATAATCGCTGTGCACGTGGCCCCCGTTGATCTGACGTCGCCAACGGTCGCCGACTTCGACCTGGCCGTTGCCGGTTGATGTGCCGTTACCGATCACGAAATGGTAAGCGAGACCATTCTGCATCCGTCGAACATGCCGATGGTAATAATCGAAAACGCGGGCGTTGCCCTGTCGCGTGCCGCTGTTGTGCACGACAATGAACTGCCAGCGATGCCGTTTCACCGGCGCACGCCGGATCGCTTCGATGATCGAGCTTGTCAGATAACGATAGCTGACCGGGCGACTCCACGGCCAGAAACCGCTTCGGCGCGGCGGCGGCGACGGCGGAGGCTCGAAGCCCTGGTTCTCCTCGACGCCGGACTTTTGGATCACCACCTGAGGTTGTCCAGCGACTGAACCGCCAGGCGGACTCTTCGACTGCGACACAGGCGCCGGTGTTGCCGCAGCGAGCGCTCGTGGCGACGGTGCTGCGCCTTCTGACGCGGCGCGCTCTTGTTCTACGCGCGGTAAGGGCGTTTTCTGCGGCTTTGGCGTTTCGTCTTCTTTTCGCGCTGGCTTTGATTTCGCAGTTCTCTTCGTCTTGGCGGATGTTTCTTTCGCTCGAGGTTTAGTTTTACCTACTTTTGGTTTGGGCGTTGGCGTGTGGCGCCGCTTCATTTTTTGAGAAGCACTTGGCGTGGGTGTTTTACGCGGTGTCGACGCCGGCGCTGTGTCCTCGTCCGAGCCGGATTTCTCCGTTGGCGAAGCATCGCTCGGGGATGCCCCTTTCCGTGGCGTGGCAGAAGGTCGCTGTTTTTTCGTTGATTTCTGAGCTGCCGCGTTTGCTTTTGCTCTGGGCGTCGGAGATTTTTTTGGTTTCGAAGACGACGCAGCGCGAGGCTCGGCTTCTTCAGATTGATCGCGCCGCTGTTGTTCATCAACTTCCGCGCAAAGGATATCGGCAATTATTGCGCCAAACGCGAGTACCGTTACGAGCCAAATGCGAAAGCGCACCACTGCGACGGAGAGTAACAGAGCGCGCAACGCCATCAACGCTTACAGCAGTGATTTGTGAAAAAAGTTACAACAGGTCAAAAACAAAAGTTACGAGGATCCACAGCTTCTTTGTAGCCCTGTAGTTTTTGCAACTGCGTTAATTCGTCGTCGCAGGCGCAGGCGCGAGAGGAGCAACAGTGCGCATTTTTTCGCGTTCGCGCCGAATGATGGCGTTTAATTTGCCTCCCAACAACAACAGTAGACAAGTCAGATACATCCACGTGAGCAGCACGATGATGGACGCCAACGCGAGATAAGTTGGGTTATAACGATCGTACCTCGCTACGTAGAGCTGAAAAAGTTTCGTTGCTATGATCCAGCCGACGGCAAAGAAAATTGCTCCCGGCAGCGCCTGACGAACTGTCAAATAGTTCTCTGGCGTGAAAAGATAAAGCGCAAGCGCCAGTCCGACCAGCGCGATGGCGGTCAATGGCAAGTTCAACCTGGCGATCCATGCTTGCAGCGGAAATGACAGTTGCCAAGTCACCTCTGCAACGCCGGCCAGCTTTTCGCCAAAAACAACGGCATTAAAGCTAAACACAATTACGATGCCAAACCAAAAGAGCATGAAGAATGAGATGATATATTTGGACCACCAATGACGATCTTCGCGGACTCCATGCATTTGGCTCAGCGCGCGTGAAACCGTGGCGATGAAAATGGTCCCGAAATAAATTCCAAGGATGATGCCGGCATTTGCAAGCAGTCCGCTTGTGCCTGTCACCACGACACTGGCCATGGCGGAGTCCAGAATGTCCTGCACTTTCGGGTCCGGCGGCATGAAGCTTTGCAACAAAACGAACATCCGGTGCAATTTGGTGGGATCGGTGCCGAACAAGCCCAGCAAATGCCAAAAAAAGAGTGTGCCGGGAGCCAGCGCGAAAAGAAGCAGGTACGCCATCTGTGCGGACAGGCCGGTCGTGTTATCTGTGGCGGTTTCCCACACCAGCCGGTGTCCAACGCGCCAAATGAATCTGAGATATTTCATCTCCGGAGGAGTTTACTTTGCCGGGCACAAATATCCATTAAAGTCCGAATGCTTGCCCGAATGAGCTCCATCTGCCTCGGCCGTTGATCGTAATCGGTGTCGCCTAACGACCAATGAAGAAGAGAATATTGATTCTGACTGCCAGTTTCGGAGAGGGCCACAACAGCGCGGCCAGGGGGGTGCGTGACGGTCTTGCCCGTGTCGCACCGGATCAGACTGAGGTCGAATTACACGATCTGTTGGCCGAGGTCTATGGACCGCTGAACGAAGTCATTCGAAGGGCTTACCTGATGCTGGTCAATTTCGCGTCTCCTTTTTGGGGCATGATCTACCGATGGTTCGATCGCGAGAAGGATTTCGATCAGGAGTTCGCGCGATTGGTCCGCTTGAAAAGTCATTTCGCTGCATTGCTCGACCGCTTTCGTCCCAACGTGGTGGTTTGTACGTTCCCGGTGTATTCCAACGTGCTCCGACGAATCCTCGCGGAGAACCCGGGAATCTTTTCCGATTGCAAAAACGTCGTCGTCGTCACCGACTCGATTACCATCAACGCGGTGTGGTACCGCTGTGCCGCCGATTATTTCTTCGTTGCCAACGACCAAAGCGCGACCGTGCTCCGGAGCGGCGGCGTCGCGCCGGAAAAAATCAAGACATTCGGTTTTCCTATCAGCCCGAAGTTTGCAGATTTCGCGGAGGATCGCTCATTGCCTTCTGGCAATTCCAGTCGGCGGGTCTTGTACATGATTAATGCGGCCAAGCGTGGCGCTCCGGAACTGGTGCGTATGCTCGCGAAACTTGATCTGGATCTAACCGTCACGATTGGGCGCAATGATGAACTCCGCACGGCAATCGAAGTGGCCGCTGATGCGCACCCAATAAAGATCATTGGTTGGACGGACGAACTTCCACGGATGATGCACGAAAACCATCTGCTCATCGGAAAAGCTGGTGGCGCGACGGTGCAGGAAACGATTGCCGCTAAATGTCCGATGATCGTCAACCACGTCGTCGCCGGACAGGAAGAAGGCAACGCCCGATTGATCGTCGAAACGACTTCGGGCGTGATCGCCCGCTCACCACGAGAAGTTGTCGCACAGGTGCAGCGTGCATTCAATGACGACGCAAAACTATGGCGCGAATGGGCCGAGAACATCGGTAAACTAAGCCGCCCGCGCGCAGCTCTCGATATCGCCGAATTTCTGATGGCGTTATGAGTCGCCTTGTTAGCGCCGCTGCCTCAACTCGGTGAATAAGAAGGAGTAGCAAGCGCCACGAATGTCATTGAGACCAAATTTCCTCGCCGCCGCGGAACGTTCGCACCGTATCCAATTGTAGTGAAAGAACGACGAAATCCGCGTCCGCCCCGACCATTAGACGACCTTTACTTTCCAAGCCAATCGCGCGCGCGGGATTCTGCGTCACCATAGCGAGGGCTTCATGCAACGGAATATTCACTTTCCGCACCATGGTGCGTACGAGGTCCACCATGCGGGCAGCGCTGCCAGCGAGCGCTGAACGGTCAGTCAATAGACACACGCCGTTTGCGACGATGCACTGATTGCCGAACAGAGAGAATTCCGATCCATCTGGCAACCCGGCGCCCGCTGTTGCGTCAGTGATGAGACAGATTCCGTGCGGGCCTTTGGCACGATACAACATTTTCATCAGCGTCGTCGATACATGATGGCCGTCCGCAATCAGTTCACAACTGACTTCTGATTCGCTCAACGCAAACTCGAGTAACCCAGCACTCCGATAAACGCCGCGACGGCGCGCGCTCGACATGCAATTAAATGTGTGCGTCACGCTGCGCATTCCGCTGTCGAATGCAGGCCGGGCATCGTCATCCCAGGCATCGCTATGTCCTCCGCTCACGTTAATTCCGCGGCCGTGGAAGGCTTTGATCGCCTCGAGTGCTCCCGGCAATTCGGGCGCCAGTGTTACACGTTTGATAACGTTCTCATGTTCGAGCATCTGTCGCACAGCAACCGGTGACGGATCCTGAATAAACTCCGCTCTTTGCGCGCCGGCCTTCGTTCTTGAAATGAACGGGCCTTCCACATGAACACCGGCAATCGCCGGGATGAGTGAACCCAAATCTCGAACCGCTCGCAAAACGCTGACTATTTTGTCGAATGGCGCTGACGCCGTCGTAAGCAGAAGTGAGGTTGTGCCGCCGCTGGCGTGAAAATCGCAGATCGTCCGGAACGCTTCAGCCGATGCTTCCATTGTGTCGCGACCGAGAGCGCCGTGCACATGAAGATCGATGAACCCGGGCGCGAGGTAGTGTTGGTTGAGATCGATGACCCGGTCGTCGCGCGCCCGGGTTCGCTCGCGGATCCCGGCGATCTTTCCTTCCTCCACGATAACTTCAAGTCCATCGCGAATTCCATCGGGAAAAATCAAACGCGCGTTGGTGAAGATCATGTTGCGTGAGTCCAAGGGTGAACGACGCTGTATATCTTCGCAAGCGCCTCGCTTTTCTGAGGCAGGACTACGCTGTGCGGTTTCTTGATGTAATTGCGTTTGAGCACCGCGGAGCGCATTATCTTTCGGAGCGATGAATTTCGATTATGACGTCGTGATTGTCGGTGGAGCGTTTTCGGGCGCCGCGACAGCGCTCATGCTAAAGCGTAAACGGCCGGAAGCGCGTGTCCTCATCGTCGAAAAGACCGCCGCATTCGATCGCAAGGTAGGCGAATCGACGACCGAGGTGAGCAGTTGTTACATGACGCGGATTTTGGGTCTGACGCATTATCTCGGCCATCATCAGTTGGCGAAACATGGGTTGCGCCTCTGGTTCTCAAACCGGGCTGACCAACGCTTCGATGATTGCGTTGAGGTCGGCACGCGTTATCAGAGCCGGCTGCCCGGTTTTCAAATAGATCGTGCCAAGCTTGATTCGCACATGCTAGATCTCGCATCGAACGCGGGCTGCGACTTGTGGCGTCCTGCAAAGGTCACAAGCTTTGAATTAAATGATGGCGATGGACAAAGAGTAAGCGCCGTTGTGGATGGCATGGAACGCATCGCCACGTGCCGCTGGATCATTGATGCGACAGGCCGCGCCGCGATGTTCGCCCGAAAGCTCGGACATTTTCGCCCCAACGTCGAACACCCGGTAAACTCGGTTTGGGCGCGGTTCACCGGCGTCAAGGAGTGGGACAGCTACGAATGGCGCGAACGTTTTCCCGATTATGCGAACCATTGTCGCACCGCGCGTGAGTGGGCCACGAACCATCTTTTCGGACGCGGTTGGTGGGTCTGGATCATTCCCTTGCAAGGCGGCGATGTCAGCGCCGGCATCGTTTACGACAACCGCATCTTTACACTTCCTGAGGGACCGACTCTGGGTCAACGATTGCACACGCACATTCTGGGAAATCCCATCGGTCGCGAAATTTTTGGTGTGGCGAAGGTGATCGGAGGAGACGTGCGTGCGCTGTCGATGCTGCCGTATCACAGTGAAAAAGTTTGCGGTGACGGCTGGGCTGTTGTGGGTGATGCCGCCGGATTCATCGATCCGCTGTACAGTTCGGGTCTCGATCTTTGTTCTTACACTTCATACTACGTCGCGGATTTGCTCGCGCGCAGTCTGGCGGGTGAAGATGTGACCGAACGTCTTCGCCACTACAATCAGCAATATCCTGTCACTTACCGTTGTTGGTTCGAGAGTTTGTACAAGGACAAATACTATTACATGGGCGACGCCGAACTGATGTCGGCGGCATTGCTGCTCGATGTGAGTAGTTACTACATCGGGCTAGTGCAAGCAGTCTATCGGGACGCCGAACACGAATTTCTCAATCTCCCTTTCACCGGCGCGGGTGGAAATCTGGTGCGAAGGGTCATGAGCTTTTACAATCGCCGGTTGAAAACTTTAGCGAACCGCAGGTGGGCGACAGGCTATTACGGAAAAAGAAACGCCGGCTGGCGCGAGCTCTACGATGGATTCGTTCCGGATATCCGGCTGCACAAACAAATTTCACGCGGACTCCGGCGCTGGTGGAAGTGCGAGTTAATTAATCTGACGTTGATGCTGCGGCGGCCTTTCATTCCCGCAGAGCAGGGATCAGCGGCGATCCAAAGTCAGGTTTCCGCGGCGACTGCTTCAACCGGCACGGGCTCTTCCGCGCTTTCATGATTTGATCGTGCGTAGAGGCTGCGATGGAATCACATTACGGGCTAAGCAGCGTTCCGTACCATCGCAAAAGAATCTCGCCAAAAAACATCCAGATCAGCGCGCCGAGTGCAAGATACGGACCGAACGGTAGTTTCGCTGACCAAACAGGTTTTCCCGCGACAAGCGTTATCAGGCCGATCACGGAGCCGAAAAGTGATCCGGCGAAAAGGCTGAATAACACCGCGCGCCAGCCGAGAAATGCGCCGATCGCGGCGAGAAATTTCAGATCGCCTCGCCCCATTGCCTCGCGTGGGATCACCAGCTCGCGCGTGACGCCGGAAATATGCGTCACATCATCGAGCATCAACACGTGGCCGTCGGCAGTGACGCGATCGTAGCGAAAAGCAAGCGTCCCGTTTCCATATTCACGATGGTCGATTCGGACCTCGTCGCACTGGAGCAGCAGCCGATCTTTTTCACGGGCAAAATATTCGCTCCAAAGACTTTCTTCGGTGCCGACGACGAAATCGGCATCGTCCTCACGCTTCGTCCACGTGAACGGGGTCGGCGCGTCGAATTGGATCCGTTTTCTGCCGAAAGCGATCTTTCCCCCTTCGAGAACGATCCAAAGGATCACGTAACCGAGCGCAGCCGCCAGTACTGCGCGAACGCCGGCTGCCAAGCGCGAATCTGTTTGCATCAAAGCCGGAACAATCACGCTGCATGCAACGCCCGCGATCGTTCCACCGATTGTCACGCGGTCTGGAATAATGAAATGCTCAAAATCGATAAATGTGCCGACGATCAGGAACGACATAAAAATCCAGTACGTGACCGCCACCTGCCATGAGAACCTTTGCCAGATCGCAAGGAAAAGCAGTGCCGTAACGAGTTCCACCGCGAAGTACCGAAAGGCAATTTTCGCGCCGCAATTTGCGCATCGCCCGCCAAGGGCAACCCAACTCACCAGCGGTAAATTCTGATGCCAGGGAATCGGCTGTTTGCAGTTGGGGCAGAAAGAGCGACGCGGCCGATTGATCGAGAGATCAACCGGCCAGCGATAAATGCAAACGTTCAAAAACGAGCCGACCGCCGCGCCCAGTACGAACGCAAACCCGCCAAAGAGAAAATCGTAAGTCGGATGAAGCACGCGATTAGCTGGAAATCTTTTCGGACGCGCGGCGTTCCATCAGCCATGCAATCCAGATGCAGCTTTCGTAGAGCAGACACATTGGGAGCGCCATGGCGATCAGGGTCAAAATATCAGGTGTCGGCGTGATGATGGTTGCCAGAACAAAGATCAGCACGACTGCGTATGGGCGAGTGCGCGCCATGAATCGGTAGGTGATCAATCCAAATCGGACCAGTGCCAGCACGACTACCGGCAATTCAAACGCCAATCCGAAGCCGATCGTGAATCGGGTTACGAACGAATAATACTGCTGCACAGTCCACGTGGGCGCCCAGCCGAGCGACTCGGTGTCGTGGAAGAAAAACAGGATCGTCTTCGGCAACAACCAAAAATAGCAGACCAGCACACCCACAAGGAACAGGGCGAAGCTGACGGCGATCGCTGGAAACAAAAAGCGTTTCTCCACGGCAGTAAGCGCCGGCAAAACAAATTCCGCGAGAAAATACAGGAGCAGCGGGAATGAAAGAACGATCCCGGCATAAAACGCGAGATGAAATGAAATCACGATCGAATCTGTGATGCCGAGCGCTTTCAGCGTGCCGATTTGCGACCCGATACCGTGGAGCGGCGCCTGCAGGACGCGGACGAGCGTCGAACGAAACGCAAAACAAACAATCATCGCGATCGCCATCGTCATCGCCATTTTCACGATCATCCAACGCAGATCTTCCAGATGCTCGAGAAACGGTTTTGCAGTTTCGCCCTCCGGCGGGCTGCGAAATTTGAAGATGTCTCGTAACTCCATGGGTCAAAATCCGAAATCCGAGTGTCGAATGTCGAAACAAAGGTGAAAAGCGCAAATCCTCGAAAAGCGACGGGGGGACGCCCTCGCGCTTCCAAAGCGCTCTGCGCGAGTTGATGGCAACCGCTTGTTCTTTTTCACAAAAGCTTTCGGAGTGTGCAGCCTGCAGACCGTGTGCGGACATCCTCGCGCCGCTTTTTAATACGGTCGCGTTTAGCGTTAAATGCTTTTGCTCGACAGAGCGCCGCGCGCCCAAAGGCGCGCCGACAGACTCAGGGTATTGGCGTCGCGAATTTCGTTGTCCGCGATCATGCGGCGAATTTCGGAAATAGTGAACGGTCGACAATCCAAAATCGATTCCGACTCGTCGCGCAGATAATCCGGGACCGGTACGACGAAACGCGCCAGAAAGAAGTGGCCGCGTTCGTCTGTGAATCCTGGCGAGGTAAAGTAAAAGCCGAGCGGGATGAGTTCGCCGTCTTTTGCCAGTTCGTAACCGGCTTCTTCCCGCAGTTCGCGCAGTGCCACTTGTTCGATTGTTTCGGCTGTGTCGCCGGGATCGCCACCCCTGGATACAGAATCGACTTGGCCGGACGGCATCTCCCAGATTGTTTCCCGAATGGAGATACGTTCCTGGCGAATGAGAACGATTTTTCCATCGCCGGTCACCGGCGCGATGACCACGGCAATTTTGCGATGCACAGTCGTCCACGTGCGCGGCGCCCTTTGCGACGGGGTTAACACTTGATCGGTCACAACCTCAAGATGGGGATTGGCGAAGTGCCGCTCGCTTGAGATTGTTTCCCAATCGTCGGCTTTCATCTGGCAATTGTAGTGGCCGCTCTCTTCAGCGGCAAACGTTGAAGACGCGGACATGATTGCGGGAGATGCGATGCCACAGTTTATGCGAATCATACTATGCTGAGATACCACGGCGCTGAAACGAACATCGACACGGAGCCAGCTGTTTAATGGGGCCCGTTATATTTGAATGCCACCGCCAATTCCCAGTGCCGCCGTTTCCTGTGTACGCAAATGCGTGAGAGCGATCGCCAGCGCGTCTGCGGCATCGGCATCCGGCGTTTCGGTTAGTCCGAGAAGTGCGCGCACCATGAAGGCCACCTGATTTTTTCCCGCTCCGCCGCGTCCAACCGTAGATTGTTTGATTCGTCTCGGCGGATATTCGAAAACCGGTAATCCGTTTTCGGCCGCAGCCAGGATGGCGGCGCCGCGAGCGGCGCCGAGGATGATCGCGGTTTTATAGCTTTGGACGTAGATAACGGACTCGAGCGCGCAACAGTCCGGCTCGTGCGCACGAATTAAATCCACAAGCCGATCGCGAATCGCGACCAGGCAGGACGAGGAACGCATCGCTCTCGCGTTGTGAATGGTCCCGAAATATACAGGCGATGGTTTTCCACTATTTGCATCGACGATTGCGACACCGGTGTTCCGCAAAGAGGCGTCAATCGCAAGCACGCGCATTATCGCAATGTTAAGATCGACTGCTGCGCGTTCAACACGGAATCGACTTGTTCGGTTACGCAGGTTTCACTTATACATTTCCTCGGACGGCAAAAGGAGGTCGCGCCTGTCGCAACACGTGCGGCCAGCAGTAAAATGAATTGTGCCAAAGAAGTCTATGCCATCGCAAAGCCGTATCAGTGCCGGTCTGCTTATGTTCCGGCGCAGGAACAACGAACTGGAATTTCTACTAGTGCACCCCGGCGGACCGCTCTTTGCTCGCAAGGATGACGGCGTATGGACAATCCCAAAAGGTGAAATAACTCCGGGTGAAGATTTACTGACACGCGCTCAAATTGAATTTGAAGAGGAAGTAGGATGCCGCCCCGAAAACCCCCGGGAATGGATTGAGCTCGGCTGGATCAAGCAAAAAGGCGGCAAAATTGTGCACGCCTGGGCGTTCGAAGGAGATTTGCCGGAACCGTTCGAGTGCAAATCAAATTTGTTCGAGCTGGAATGGCCGCCGCGCTCGGGGAAATACCAAAAATTTCCAGAAGTCGATCAGGCCTGTTTCTTGTCGGAAGAAGTTGCCAGACGCAAGCTAAAGCCCACCCAACTGCCTTTTCTTGATCGTGTGCGCGCGGCCCTTGAAGCCTGATCCGAAAACCGATCCAATCGAGGCGGGAGTAAAGATTTTCATGAGAGGTCGCTGGCCCGCTCAGACGGCAAACGATTCGTGGGGACTTCGATGAAGCGCGTTCTCAGTCATTGGAAGCTCGACGACATCAAGGTTGTCACGCGCACTATTGCGTCTGCGCTCGGTGCAACGGTTCTGCTGATCTAAATTGACTGCTGGCGAAGACGGAATCGACAATTCGTGCGGAAGCGGCTTAATTCGGCAACGAATCCCGATGAGCACCGCACCACTGGTCTGCCAGATTTGCAAAAAAACGAAGTCACCCCACAGCGGAATGATCGCCGAGTTGATTCGGCCGTTGCTCCTCGAGTTCATCAAAAAGAAAGTGCCCGACGTGGACGGTCAAGCGTTCATCTGCTTCGAAGATTTGGGCGAGTTTCGCAAGGATTACGTCAAGGAAGTCCTGGAAGACGAGATTGGGGAACTTTCCGCTCTCGATCAAGAAGTCGTCGAAAGCTTGGAGCAGCACGAAATTCTTTCCGCCGACATCAGCAAACAGTTCGAAAGGAAACTCACGTTTGGCGAGCAACTCTCTGACCGGATCGCCGAGTTCGGCGGCAGCTGGAAATTTCTGATCACGTTTGGAGTGGTGATCCTCATCTGGATCGCCATCAACGGCATCATGCTCGCAACACGCGCGTTCGACCCTTATCCATTCATACTGCTAAATCTGGTCCTCTCCTGCCTGGCTGCGGTGCAGGCGCCGGTTATTATGATGAGTCAAAACCGTTCCGAGGCGCGTGATCGGTTGCGGGCGGAAAATGATTACAAGGTGAATTTGAAAGCGGAGTCGAGATCCGGCATTTGCACGAGAAACTCGATCATCTGCTGCGCCGGCAGTACAACCGACTATTTGAGATTCAGCAGATTCAGATCGAGCTACTTCAAGAACTCAGCCGCCATAAACGCTAGCCACTGCGTTCTTTGAACTGATCGGTAAAGGCGATGTAACTCATGTTTCTGCCTAAGACGCTCGAACCTCTACCTTGCGTGTGATCCGTTAGCACAATAAGACTTGTGTCGGCTTCTTAACTCTTCTTTAACTCCGCCAGGTCTTTGAGCACTTGCTCGCTGTGTTCGGTGGGCTTGACGCCAGTGTACACCTTGGCGATATCGCCGTTCGGATTAATGATGAATGTATTACGTGCGGCGAGTTTTTGACCCTTGTAATCCATCACCGAACCGTAATCGGTGGACACTTTGGCGTCAGGATCGGCGAGTAATTTAAAGTTCAGCCCTTCCTTCGCGCAAAAATCTTTGTGCGATTGCGCGGTATCGACGCTCACTCCGAGAATGACTGCACCGGCATCACCATATTTCGCGATGTCGCGTTGAAAATTGCGCGCCTCCATGGTGCAACCGCTGGTGAAATCTTTGGGATAAAAATAAAGAACAACCCATTTACCTCGGAAATCTTTCAAGCTCACCTGCGAACCGTCGCCTGTAGTGAGACTGAATTCCGGCGCAGGCTTTCCGACTTCGGGTTGCGTTTGAGTTTCTGTCGTCGCCATGCATGTGAACGTTGCAAGGCAACGATCGCTGACAAGATCGTGTTTCTCATATTCATCCTTCAGTTTTCGAAGGTGCACGAGCGGCCAGTCAAGGGATGACGGCTTGGGCAGCCCGTCACTCCCGGGAATTAGCTTGCGCTCGGCGACGGTTTCGAATGCAAACTTGACATGGCGCTTGTCATGCAGACTGGCCGGACATCGCCAAGAATATCTTCCCGATTATAAACCGTTCGCCTGATACTTGGTGTGATCGCGTGCATGGGGATCGCCGTCATGCTCTTCATCGCTACTGTTCGGATTCATGACCATCCCCGCAAACTCTGTCGGAGTGAGGACGCGGTTTGGCGCTTACCACGATATCGTGATCCTGGGTTTGACCTATGCCATTCCATATGTCGACGAGATTCAATCGTGCCCACGCAGCGTTTGCAGAAACTCGAGTTTGGATTTTCCACCCCGGATGCGACAAACCTTTATCAGGGCGATCCGCGAGCCGGAGGAAACTGAAACGATGATCACGGGCGATCTGAACACCGCCCTGTACCGTGGGTGGTGCAGTATCGGATTTCTGATCCGAGAATGTATCTCTTCGGCGCGCGCGAGCCGGAGAAAACCTTGCGCGATCTCTCAGAAAGCGTGATGCGCGAAGTCATCGGAGACCGAACCGTAGACGAAGTGCTCACGATCGGGCGCCACGATATCGAGACATCGACTTTGAAACGCCTGGCCGATCTCTGTTCGCAGTACGGTTTGGGAATTCAGATTCAACAAGTGCAATTGCCAAGCGTGCGTCCGCCGCCCGTCGTGCAGGCGGCGTTTAATGAAGTTAACCAGGCGCAACAGGAAAAACAAACAGCAATCAACCAGGCGTGGGCAGTTTACAACGATGCTGTTCCGAACGCGCGCGGCCAGGCAAAAGAGCGCGAGAAACAAGCCGACGCGTACGCGTTTCCGTCGCGTGAACGAGGCCAAAGGCGAAGCGCAAAAGTTCTCGTTGTTGCTCGCCGAATATCGCAAGGCGCCAGAGGTGACGCGGCGCCGTCTTTATCTCGAGGCAATGCAAGCCATCCTGCCGAACCTGCAAAAGAAAATCATCATCGATGACAGCTTGAAGAACATCCTCCAGACGTTGCCGCTTCAGGTGCCCAACGAATCGAAAGCGTCGCCATGAACGTGATCGACGTGACTCCCCGCCCAGCTGCCGTGTCATCTGCCGTTCGTTTTTTGCAAAGCCCGGTCATGTCACTCCTGGGCATCCTGTTCATTCTGACGGCGCTCAAATGGGGAACACTGCTCTTCGTCGTGCCATCAATACGAAACGGTCATCATCACGCGGTTCGGAAAGATCGTTCGCACGATTAACACGCCCGGGTTGAAAATGAAGCTGCCGATCCTCGATAAAGTGCAGCGGTTCGACAAACGCATCCTCGCCTGGGACGGGCCGCCGACCGAATGTCCGACCAAAGATAAACTCTACATCATCGTTGATTGTTTCGCCCGGTGGCGACTCAGCGATCCGATGCTCTACTACAACCGGCTCAATGATGAGCGGAGCGCGCTGTCGCGCCTGGACGACATTCTCGGCAGCGAAACCCGCACTGCAGTCGCCACGCATGATCTGGTCGAAATCATTCGCGTAACCAAAGGGCGGAAACCTGTGCGCGACGAGGAGCTGGAGAAAACCGGCACGGTTCTTCCCACCACCATTCCCGATGTCGAATTTGGACGCGGCGAAATCGAGAAACAGATCACTGAGCGCACGCGTCAAAAGATCGCCGACTTCGGGATCGAACTGCTGGACGAACGTTTTAAGCGCAGCAAATACAATCCGGCGGTCGCGGAGAAAATCATCGAGCGAATGTCGAGCGAGCGGCACCAAATCGCGGCACGCTTCCGTTCCGAGGGGCGCGGCGAAGCCGCGAACATCAGCGGCCAAAAGGAAAGCGACATCGCCTCGATAAGTTCCACGGCGACCAAGAATGCGCTCGAAATCGAAGGGAAAGCCGACGCCGAAGCAGCTGCGATCTACTCCGCTGCATTCGGCGCGCCTGATGAGCAGGAACTCTATTCGTTCCTTCGCAGCCTCGACGTTATGCGCGCTGCGTTCGAAAAGGACACAACGGCGGTCCTCTCCACCAACAGCGATCTCGGCCGAATGCTCAAATCGATGGCTGAAGCCGTGGCTCCAAAAATCCCGCCGCATTGATCGGCAAGTCTGTTTCTCAGCGCTGCGAGCGGGCAGGCTTCCTCGCTCCCCTTGCTCCGCTGCGATTCATCGGCAGATTGGAATCCCAATTTTCAATGAAAACGACGCTTGCTCATCAACTTGCTGATTACACGTGCGCGCTGCGATTTGAGGATCTTTCGAAGGAAGTGGTGCACGAAGTGAAACGGCGCGTGATCGATTCGTTAGGCTGCGCGCTCGGCGCCTGGAAGGAAGAACCGTTTGCAATCGCCAGAAGAGTGGCCGCAGATTTCTCAGCGAAACACGGATCGACAATCATTGGCACCGGCTACAAGGCGCCGCCGGACTGGGCGGCATTCGCCAATGGCTGTGGCATCCGGTATTTCGATTTTAATGATACGTATCTCTCGAAAGAGCCTGCCCATCCCAGCGACAATATTTCCGCAGCGCTGGCAGTGGCGGAGAGCGTTGGCGCCGGTGGACACGAGCTAATCACAGCAATCGCGCTTGCTTACGAAGTCCAATGCCGTTTATGCGACGCGGCGAGCATTCGTGCACGTGGCTGGGATCACGTGACCTACGGGACGTTCTCGACCGCGCTCGCATGTGCGCGTTTGATGAAGCTTGACCCGGAAAAGACGCGGCACGCCGTGAATATTGCCGGTGTGGCCGGCGCGGCCATGCGCCAGGCGCGCGCGGGCGAACTTTCGCACTGGAAGGGCGTGGCTTTCGCGAACGCAGCGCGCCACGGCGTCTTCTCTTCATTGCTTGCACGTCATGGGATGACCGGGCCTGCGCCAATCTTCGAAGGCGAAATGGGATTTGAGAAACAACTCGGTGTCTCGCTCGGCAACGTCGGTGAAAAATTTCGCGGCGCGCCCTCGATGATTTTGAAAACGAGCATCAAATATTGGCCAGCGGAATATCACAGCCAAAGCGCAATTGAAGCGGCGCTTTCTTTGCGAACCGAGATTGGCGACCTTTCGAAAATCAAAGGCGTCGTGATCGAGAGTCACGACGCTTCTGTGGACATCATCGGAAGCGAGCCGGAGAAATGGAAGCCGAGGACACGCGAAACGGCCGATCACAGTTTGCCTTACATCACGGCCATTGCGTTGATTGACGGCGAAATCACTGATCGCCAGTTTGAGCCGGAACGCTTCAAAGATCCCGAAGTATGGAAGTTTTTGGAGAATGTGCAGGTAGAACGGAATGCAGAATTAAGCGCGATGTACCCGGATGCGGTCGGGAATATCGTGCACGTTGATCTTGCCGATGGCCGGCGATTGACAAGGCGCGTCGATTATCCCCTCGGTAATGCCAAAAATCGGCTTAAGGATTCAGCGGTAGAAGGAAAATTCCTCGGGCTTGTTGAGCCGGTGATTGGCCATGAACCGGCAAAGAAGATCATCGACCTCGCATGGAAATTAGATGAAGCGAAGAACGTCGATGAATTGATGCGCGCGTTGGAAATGCCGGAGAAGAAATAATTGGAGATTCCTCGACTTCGCTCGGAATGACAGAGGGTTCGCTTGAATGACAAAGAAAACGAAAGCCGCGCGATTGCGGGAACTGATTGCAAAAGGCGGAGTCATGCTGCCTGGCGTGGCGAATGCGGCGACAGCCCGACAAGTGGAGCGCGCCGGGTTTGACGCTGTATATGTCAGCGGGGCCGGGATGGCGAACGCGACTGCGGGTGTTCCCGATATCGGTCTGCTCACCTTAACGGAAGTAGCACGCTTGGCCGGGTACATCGCCACAGCGGTGAAAATTCCTGCAATCGTCGATGCTGACACCGGATTTGGAGGTTCGGAAAATGCCGCGCGCACGATCCGTGAACTCGAAGCCGCCGGTTTGGCAGGTTGCCACATTGAAGACCAGGAATTTCCGAAACGCTGCGGACATCTTGCCGGCAAATCGATTGTCGACGTCGAGGAGATGACGGGAAAAATCAAAGCAGCGGTTGCTGCGCGACGGGATCCCGATTTTATGATTATCGCCCGCACCGACGCGCGTGCGGTGGAGGATTTCGATCGAACGCTTGCTCGGGCGCAGCGGTATGTCGAATCGGGCGCGGACGCGATCTTTCCCGAAGCATTGCAAGGCGAACAAGAGTTTCGCGATTTTGCCAGGAAGATCGATGTGCCGCTGCTGGCGAACATGACGGAGTTTGGCAAGAGTCCACTCCTTTCCTTCCAAGACTTAACGGGATTCGGCTATCGCCTGGTAATTTTTCCGCAGAGCGCCTTTCGCGTGTCGATGAAAGCCAGTGAGGAATTCCTGCGTGCTCTGAAAGAGAGCGGCACGCAAAAAGAATGGATAAATGAGATGCAGACGCGTGAGGAGCTTTACAAACTGCTGGACTACGATCCAACTGCGGAGAAATGGCTGGGCTTGAGCGACTGAATATTTGTCGTCGCGCGTATCGTTGCTAGAATCAGCGGACAAGATGGGTACTGAAACAAAACCAGAATACAGCCCGGGACTGGCCGGGGTCATCGCCGGCGAGACGGCGATCTGCTGGGTCGATCCCGCTGCCGGATTAATGTATCGAGGCTACGACATTCATGGGATGGCCGAGAAGGCCACGTTCGAGGAAGTCGCTTATTTGTTGCTCAATGGCGAGTTGCCGAATGCCAAACAGTTGAAGGATTTCACGGAGCAAATCGCCGGCCAGCGCGAGTTGCCCGGCCCGGTAATGGAAATGCTGCGGCTTTTGCCGAGCGACACGCATCCGATGGACATGCTTCGGACGGGGGTCTCGATGTTGGGCGCGTTCGACAAAGAGCTGAACGATAACTCGCACGACGCGAACATTCGTAAGTCGACCCGGCTAATCGCGCGCGTTTCAACTTTGATCACCAACGGTTGGCGCATCTCGCAGGGCGAAGAACCGTTTCCGGAAAAGCCGGAGTCTCACGCAGGCTGCGAATTTCTTCTACAAGTTCAACGGAAAGGTTCCCGAGCAATGGCAGACTCGGATGCTCGACACTATCTTCAATCTCTATGCCGACCACGAATTCAACGCCTCCACATTTGCTTCGCGGGTGACCGCTTCCACGCTGGCGGACATGTATGCGGCAGTAACCTCCGCTGTCGCGACCCTGAAAGGCCCGCTTCACGGCGGTGCGAATGAGGAGTCAATGAAGATGCTCGAGGAAATCAGGACTCCAGATCACACGGAGGCATGGTTAATGAAAAAGCTAGGGGCCAGGGGCAAGATCATGGGCTTCGGTCATCGGGTTTACAAGAAAGGCGATTCCCGCGTGCCGGCGATGCGGGAGATTGCACGCGACCTTGGGAAACGGACGGGCAAAGAAAATTGGGTCCCGATTTGTGAGAAGCTCGAAGAAGTGATGGAGCGGGAGAAACAGCTTTGCGCCAATGTCGATCTCTATGCTGCGCCCGTGTTTTGGCTGCTGGGCTTTCCGCCGGAGCTAAATACTCCCCTGTTTGCTGCGTCCCGAGTGGCCGGTTGGTGTGCGCACGTGACCGAGCAACACGATCACAATCGCCTGATCCGCCCACGCTCGCTGTACGTCGGCCCACCGCTGCGACCCTATCCCGGCGCGCCTGCGAAGTGAGCCTGCACCTGTAGCGGCGCTCTATGAGCGCCGAGAATCGCAAGCGCCGGTTGCACCGACTGGAACGAGTGTTTGTCCATTCTCCGATTTATTTCATCACAGCTTGTACCCACGAGAGGCGAAAAATTCTTGCGAACGCAACAGTCCACAAAGCTTTTCTCGATTTCGCCAGGAGAGGTCCTGAACGTGGGGTATGGGTCGGCGCCTATATGATCATGCCGGACCACTTGCATCTGTTTGTCTCGACGGATGACCAGAGAATCATGTTGAGTGCGTGAGTGAAGTCTTACCATTCGGACTGATACAGTTTCGGCGGTCGTAGACCGCCGCTACAATGGACAAATCGCTTCAGGAAACATATGCGCCCCGAAACGCATGCTTCGGCTGTGGCCCGGCAAATCCGGATGGATTGCATATGCGCAGTTTCCTGGAGAACGACCAGGTCGTTGCTCAATGGAAACCGGAGAAAAAACACGAAGCATTCGAAGGAGTGCTGAACGGCGGAATTATCGGCACATTGCTTGATTGCCATTGCAACTGGACAGCTGCGTACTATTTGATGAAACGCGCGGGCGACGACCATCCCCCTTGCACAGTCACGGCTGAGTACGCCATCAAACTACTGCGGCCAACGCCGACGAACGATCCAGTTCTTCTCTCCGCAAGAATTGTGGACATCACTGACGACCGCGCAACTGTCGAAGGCAGCTTGACTGCCGGAGGAAAAGTGTGCGCCACCTGTCGCGGAGTTTTTGTCGCAGTGAAAGAAGGTCATCCCGCGTACCATCGATGGTAGCAGTTTTGCTTTTGTTGCTTGCGGCGAGCACTCCGACCACACCGGGTGTAGCAAGCCCGCCGCAGGGACGAAACGATTTCGCCACACAGATTGCGGCCATCGAAGCGCGCGTTAGTGGCCGGATCGGTGTGGCTGCGCTGGATACCGGCACCGGTAAACGTGTCGATTACCGGTCGCAAGAACGTTTCCCGATGTGCAGTACGTTTAAATTTCTCGCTGCCGCGGCGGTCTTGAAACGAGTCGATCAGGGAAAAGAAAAACTGGAACGATTTGTACGTTATGACGCAAAAGACATCCTGGAATATGCGCCGGTCACGAAGGCTCACCTGAAAGATGGCGGCATGACACTGGGCGCCTTGTGCGCGGCCGCTATCGAACAGAGTGATAACACGGCCGGCAACCTTTTGTTGGATACAATTGGCGGACCGACCGGGTTGACGAATTTCGCGCGTAGTCTCGGCGACCAGATGACGAGGCTCGATCGCAAGGAACCGGAATTAAACACCGCCATTCCCGGAGACGAACGCGACACGACAACACCTGCGGCAATGTGTGCAGATATGCAGCAGTTACTGCTAGGTCGCGTCTTATCCGAATCTTCGCGCCATCAGCTCGAAGATTGGTTGCAGCATAACGAGACCGGAGCACTCATGATTCGAGCGGGCGTTTCAAAAACCTGGAGCGTCGGGGACAAAACAGGGCGATGCGAAAATGGCGCGACGAACGATATCGCTATTATTCGGCCACCCGGGCATGTGCCGATCCTGCTTGCTATTTACTCGATCGGCTCAACAGCGCCGGCAGATGATCGCGCCGCAGTTATTGCAGAAATCGCACGCGTGGTCGTGGAGTCTTTGTCCGGTGCTGGCAAATAGCCATTCTCCTCACGGATCTAATTGTAGCGGCCGCTTATGAGGGTCGACGCCGATCTAGATGTGTGTCGGCGGTCACAGACCGCCGCTACAGAAGAGATAAGAATTTGCTGCCTGAATTTCGCCGATGCGGGATTCGAAGCGATGCATTTACCTATCACTCATGAGAAATTTAACGTTTCGCATCATCCCTCTTCCTACAGAAATTGCAGAGGCAGCACGGCGTGCAGTAAACAAAGGCGCAGCGGATCACGCGCTCGTCACCGCAGATTCGCCCAGAAGTGCTCCGTGCCGACATTGTCTGCGTTGGGCACAACCTGGCGAGCGAGTCATTCTATTTCCATATGCCGCAATTCCGTCTGGTCATCCCTATTCTGAGACTGGACCGATTTTTGTTCACGCTGATAAGTGCGACCGCTACAGCGAGGCTGACAAATACCCGGCCGCGTTTCGCAATGGCCGCGTGTTTCGCGGTTACAACTCAAATTACCAGATCATCGACGCGAAAGTTGCGAATGGCCGCGAACCCGAAGCTGTAATTCAAGAGTTGTTCCATAATTCCGACGTTGCTTTTGTTGATGTGCGTAGCGTTACTCACGGCTGCTTTACATTTCGAGTTCAACGTGCATGACAGCTCGACGTTTGGTCGACGATGCGATTGGAGCCACCGCGCTGCATCGCTACGCAGGCGGCATATCGCGACGCGCCTCGACACAGCGGTGTCGGCTAAAATTGGCTGCTCGAATTTCGTCGATGCATCAACGGCAATGAACGCGTAATTTTTTCGCATGAAGACACTCGAACTTCTCCCGACACCTGAAACGATGTATCGCGCGCTCGTGAAGCGCGATCCGAGCTTTGAAGGGATCTTTTATGTCGGCGTGCGCACGACTGGAATTTTTTGCCGGCCCACGTGCACGGCCAAAAAACCGGCGCGCGAGAATGTCGATTTTTTTGCCAGAGCCAACGAGGCTTTGGAGAGCGGTTATCGGCCTTGCTTACGCTGCCACCCCCTCGATCCAAATGCGCGTCCGCCGAAACTGATTGAGCGTCTGCGTGCTGAGGTCGAGCGTGCTCCGGGTGGACGTCTGACTGACAAAGAACTGACGGCGCTCTCGATTGATCCCTCCACTGCGCGGCGACAGTTCAGACGCCATTTTGGAATGACGTTTCAAGCTTATCATCGCGCGCGCCGGATAGGGCTTGCGTTGAGCCAGGTGCGGCAACGCGGTCGCGTGGATGAAGCGCGAAACGGCAGCGGCTTTGAGTCGGAGAGCGGTTTTCGTGAAGCAGTCACAAAGATTTTTGGCCAATCGCCAAGCAATGCGAAGACGCGTGCACCGTTGTTTGCGGAGCGAATCGATACGCCGCTCGGGGCGATGATCGCCGTTGCGGACGATGAAGGGTTGCGTCTGCTGGAGTTCATTGACCGGCGTGCAACCGAGCGTGAATTATCGATTCTGCGAAAGCGATTGCAGACTAATATTGTTCCCGGTGAGCATCGTCATCTCACGGCGACACGCCAACAACTAACCGATTATTTTGCCGGCAAGAAGCTGGGATTTGACATCCCACTGGCGCCGGTAGGATCACCTTTTCAATCGCGTGCTTGGAAAATTTTGCAGTCGATTCCAGTTGGCGAAACGCGCTCGTATTCGTGGATGGCAAAGCGCCTGGGAGATGAAAATGCGCGACGCGCGGTTGGCCGCGCGAACGGCACGAACATGATTTGCATCATCATTCCGTGCCACCGCGTCATTCGCGCCGACGGCACGTTGTGCGGGTACGGTGGCGGTTTGTGGCGTAAGAAATGGCTGCTCGATCACGAGCGAAGCTATGGCCGCAAAATTCGAATGAGAACTAAGATGTGAGCCATAAGATCATGTTTTCTGCAAATAGATGCTGGTTACTTCTTACCAATCACTAACACATCTCACCTTCGTAAAAAACGCGCCCGGGGTGACTCGAACACCCGACCTACGGATTAGAAATCCGTTGCTCTATCCGGCTGAGCTACGGGCGCACACGCCAGGCAAACTGGGTGTAAATAACAAACAAAAACCGCGCTGAAACCGCAGCAAAATCTTCGTTGCTTGCGTTGCAGTTGCGAGCAAAAAATTCTCCTTGCTAAAGATTACAATTTTGTAATTATTGCGCATTCCTCCATGGAGTTTAGGGCCGCGGTCAGGTACCCGCGGCTGCAATGAAGTGGATAGGCCGCAGCCTGGTGGAGCGGGCTGCGGCCGACTTTTACCCGACCTGCATAGACGCTGTGCTCAGCTGACAACACATCGTTGCCCAGCTCTCCGCCGTGGCCGAGTGATTGGAAGTTATACAGGCTAGCCGAAAACGCCATCGTAAATATTTATCGGCCAACGCTGTAAATTATTTTTTAACGTTCGTTGTGGTGTCTTACCAGTTTTCCGTTCGGGTCGACCTCGAATCCCGACTCCTTACCGTTTGTCTTGAGGAAGACCTCGTAGTTCCACCTGCCATCCGGATCGTCTTCCCGTAACACCTTAACGATGTCTCCACCTGCCGCCTTTTGGTTAATTGTGTTTTGGACGGATGCCGGGAGTGACTTAAGGTCAACCTGTTCTCCGGGATGTTTTCCAGGTTGAGCGGCCGCGCCCAACGTCAGCCCAATGCCGATCGCCGCCGCTAGCAGTGCTTTTATCGTTTTCATAGTTATTTTTACGCTACTGCCTTATCAAAGATCGTCCAAAGATTTCATCCTGCCCATTCATTACAACTCTGTAACGAGCCATCAGGTGCAGAGACCCTGACAACTTTCTCAACCGCCTTTATCACGAAAAGCTTTTCCGTTTCGAGACGGATGAAAGCGACCGGGGCATTCGATACCTTTCATTCAAGCGAATTGCAGAGTGATTGACATCCTGACACAAGTTTGATAAACGCTTGTGCGTAGACGGACGCGTTTGCCTGCCATGGCGAAGGAAGCTTCATCAGCCAATCCCTCGATTCCACTGCATGAAGTCTTGGAGGCCGAGTTCGCGGTTTTGCATGGAGGATTGCCTCCTGATTATCCGAGTTCGACCGATCCCAACGTTCGGCTAAGAGCGATCTGGGCGGCTGTTCATGAACTCCCAGATAAACGCGCCGCGCTCTGCATTTCGGGTGGCGGCATTCGCAGCGCAACGTTCGGACTTGGAATTTTGCAAGGCCTCGCTCGCTACGGGTTGCTCGACAAGTTCAACTACCTCTCCACCGTCTCGGGTGGCGGATACATCGGCAGCTGGCTGAGCGCGTGGATCCAACGTGCCGGTCTAACAAGTGTTGTGGATCAACTGGCGCACCCGAGCGAACACGGGAGACTAAACCCGGAACCGATCGAGATTCAGAATCTGCGTAGCTACAGCAATTATCTCACCCCGCGCCTCGGGATGCTTTCTGCGGATAGTTGGACACTGATTGGCACATACCTGCGGAATCTTCTGCTGAACTGGTGCGTGATCATTCCACTGCTCGCCGCCTTTCTCGCACTGCCATGGATTTTCAGCTCAATCGTGATGATGGACCCGCCGCTGCGAACCGACACGCTATTCTGGGTTGGAGCGGTAATGGTTGTGATCGCAGTCGCTTACATGGGAGTCAATTTGCCATGTGGGCGTAACCTCCAATGGGATCAGGAACGATTCCTGTTCGTCTGTCTTCTGCCGCTTTTCCTCGCGTCGGTGCTCATGACGATTTACTGGGCGTGGTTCAATTTTTACGGCCGTTCTCTCATCGCCTGGTCATTATTCGGTTTCGGCCAGCCACAGACTTGGGTGCCGTTTCTTTATCTTGGAATAGCGCTGCACATCATGTCATGGCTGACGTCATTGCTTCCGGCTCATGGATTTCGGCTTCTGGAATTCGTTGCGGTCGTCGTCTCTGGAGCTATTGGCGGGATGGTTCTTTGGTTAGGCGCGCAAAAGTTGTTTCCACACCCGGTGATGCAGATGGAGTTGTACATTTGCCTGGCTGTGCCGGGTTTCATGGCACTCTTTTTCCTGGCGATCATGGTCTTTGCAGGAATCTCCAGCCGCTGGACCGACGACTCGGATCGTGAATGGTGGGGACGCGCAACTGGCTGGCTACTGGCAGTAGCTCTGGGGTGGCTGCTCGTCAGCGGCCTCGTTGTTTTCGGTCCGCTTTCTCTCAAGTGGACCTGGTCGTTCATCACCACCGGAGGGGTAGCGGCACTTCTTACCGTTTTGGGCGGTCGCAGCCCGATGGTTGCCGGCAGCGAGAAGGAACGGGCGACGGCGAGTCCACTGGGGCTGATCCTCTCGAAGGCATCCACTATCGCAGCAGTGGTATTTGCGGCGGGGCTGTTGATTCTCATTACCGAGGCAACCACATCGGTGATGAAGATGTTGATCCATGCTTATCACATCAAATTGAGTTACGACGCAACCTTGGACTCCAAGTCCGGGTTACTCGGTCGTCCTGAAGAATATTTGAACGTAATTTTTTACACGCCGTGGGGGCTGGTGATTCCATTCGCCGCGGTACTTTTCCTCGCCGGCGTTGTCACGGCGCGCCTGATAAACGCGAACAAGTTTTCGTTACATGGCGTGTATCGCGACCGGTTGATTCGCGCTTACCTCGGCGCTTCGAATTCGGACCGGAAAGAGAATCCATTTACGGGATTCGATGAGAACGACAACATCAAAATGCGCGATCTCTGGCTGCACGAAAAATTCCAGGGGAAGCTTATGCCGGTTATAAATATAGCGCTCAATCTCGTATCTGGCGAGAAGCTCGGCTGGCAGGAACGCAAGGCACAGAGCTTTACGGTCACCCCGCTACACTGCGGCTCTTCCGCCATGGAGCCGGGGTATCGCTCTATGACCGGCGCGGATGGGACAGCGTATGGTGGCCCGCAAGGGATCTCGCTCGGATCGGCCATCACCATTTCCGGCGCCGCGGCCAGTCCTAACATGGGCTATCACTCATCGCCTTTCGTCACCTTCATCCTAACGTTGCTCAATGTGCGGCTTGGGGCCTGGCTTGGAAACCCGGGGAAAGCAGGCGACGACACTTTTCAACTTGGCTATCCCGAAAGCAGTGTGCGGCCGATAATTGACGAAGCGTTCGGCCTAACAAAGGATACCAGTCCATATGTCTATCTTTCGGATGGCGGCCATTTCGAAAACCTAGGCCTGTACGAGATGGTGCTGCGGCGCTGCCATTTCATTGTAGTAAGCGACGCGGGCGAGGATCACGAATGTTCCTTCGCCGACCTCGGTGAGGCCGTCCGAAAGATCCGGATCGATTTTGGAATTCCAATCGCCTTCGGCCAGATGACTATTTATTCTCGCGGCCAAATCGACCCGCTGAAAGAGCGGGGACACAATTGCGCTATTGGTCGTGTCCGCTATTCGGCAGTTGACGGTTCCAATGCTCCTGACGGCATCATTGTTTACATCAAGCCGGCGTGTTACGGCGACGAACCTCGCGACATTTACGAATACTTTAAGAGGAGCAAAACATTCCCGCACGAGAGCACGGCTGATCAGTTTTTCTCCGAGTCGCAGTTCGAAAGCTATCGCATGCTTGGCGCGCATACGATGGAAATACTTTGCACGGAGTGCGGCGGTGACTTTCGCCGTTTCACCGGCGAGATCCTCACAACTCACCTGGGCATGAAACCACCCGACTGGCTGGCACCGTTAATTCAAATCTCTCCGAACGCAACCGGCGCCACAGGTGCTACCTAACGAGTCCCATTAACAGATGGCGTTCAATCGAACACCACAATTGTAGGTATTTACCATCCCTCGGCTTGCGCTCGCTGCTCGATCTGTTCCAAACTGGGATCGGTGCTGTTAATCCAATTCCGCGCCTGATTGATTTGCGCTGGATTGACGGGAATAGCCCGCGGAATTTCTTCGCCTCTCGCCACCAGCGCGCCTTCATATTTCACCGGTTTTCCGCGTTTGATTGGAAACTTCCAGTGACGCCCCAACTTGTAGAGCGCATAATACATGGTCTTGGACTCGACCGCGCTCACGCCGCTGCAACGCATGGCGTAGTAAAACATTCGGTCGCAATCCCACCAAGGCCGCTTGTGTTCGCCGTAGGCGACGTCGTGCAGCACCGAAGCGTTCCGATATTTTCCTTCGAATGGTCCGCCCATAACCGACCAGAGGTAGCGCGGAATCGATGCGCCATCGACCACTGAACCTATTGGCGCGATCCAGACTTCACCATGCGGATCGGTGTAGCGCAATTCAGTTAATAGCGTCATGGTTCGCCCATCCGGATTCCACTTCGTCACCGGCTCGCCGGTGTAATGACCCCATTTGGTTGCCCCTGGAATCGTTTGGTCGATACCGGAGCGGCCATCCGCTCTATTACTGGAGGCGCATCCAGCCAATGCGGTTGCGAACAGAGCAATCACCGCGAACAATTGAACTCCCTTGCCGCTTCCCATGAAGACAACGTTTATCGCGCAACATCCAAGATTCAACTCTCAGGCCGATGGCGTCTGATGGAAGCTGAGTCATTAGCGATGATCGCGGTCGATGGCGCTCAAATCGCTTATCGCCGAATCGGCAGTGGCCGACCGCTTTTGGTCCTGAATGGCTTCGCCGCGACGATTGCAGGCTGGGACCCTTCGTTGATCGATAGACTCGCGTCTGCCAACGAGCTCATCCTGCTCAATAACCGCGGGATCGCTGGCTCCGCCGATGATGGACAGCCATTCGAAATCGCCAAGCTAGCCGACGATGCCGCGCATGTGATCGAGGTTCTCGGTTTGGAGCGCACAAGTGTAATGGGATGGTCAATGGGAGGATTTATCGCGCAGGCACTCGCATTGCAGCACCCGGAGATGGTTGACAAGCTGATCTTGTTGTCGACCGATTGGGGAGGATCCGATGCCGATCGCGCCTCGGTCGCCGTCTGGTCGCAACTCATCGACACATCCGGCACACCTCACGAGCAGGCGCGTCGCTTAATGTTCCTGCTTTTCCCAAGTGATGTCGCCGAATCTTTCTATCGCCAATTTGGCGACATCGTGGCGGCAGCGCGCGCGCAGTTATCTCCCGATATCATGAGGCGCCAGGCTGCCGCGATGGAAACGTGGCATAACAACGGCGTCGCCAGCCGATTGCGAGAGATACGTCTCCCTGTGTTAGTCGGCACTGGTACCGAGGACATTGTCATCCCTCCCTCAAATGCGTTAAAGCTCATCAACGCAATTCCCGGCGCGTGGCTTGCTCAATTCCCTCGTGCCGGCCATGCTTTTATGGCGCAGTACCCGCGCGCGCTGGCGGATGTCATCAATTGTTTTCTCTATCGTCCATGAAGTCTGGTTGGTCCCTTCGAACGTGTTTGCTCTGTGGCAACACGAGGGCAGCAAATATCGATCGACGAAAGCCGGCCACGCTTTCGCACTCCACGTCGGCGGGCAGCCCGAATCAGCTCTAACGAACTCCGCCAGCGTTCACCGTGTCCACGCCTTCCAGCGCTTGCGGATCGGCTTCGCATAACGCTCAACGTCCACTTTCTTTAGCCGTTTAACGCCGTCTCGCATCACATCGGTTGATTTTTCCCTGGCCGATTTGAATAGCGGGAAGAGAAACGGCAGCGAAAGAATGCTCCAGTTGATTTTCCCCCACGGCGGCTCGATTTCGATTTCTCGTTTGCTTTCAGTGGGAGCGACGTAGCGGATTGCCAGGCCAATGGCAATTCCGAGGCCGAGCGCGCTGAGAATGGTTGGCACTGGATTTTCGCGCACAAAATGTTCCGTGCGCTCCAATGCCCGGCCCGCCTTCTCTTTGGTTTGGCCCCACGTCTGGCTTACTTCCGCGGAAACTTGTTCTTTTGCTCGACGAAACTGCTCACGCCCCGCTGAGCCAATTTCTTCTTCATGCGGCTGATGCTGCGGCGGACGCGGTTCGTTGCTCGTAAACTCATTTTCGTTCGGATTCATACAAACTCTTATCGTATTACAAGACACGGTTGCGTCTCTTTCTGCAATCGTTTTGATTGGCCATGCAGCACTGATCACCCAAACAAATGTGCGAATGCCGCTTTCCACAAGGAGCGTTTACCCTACTTGCGATATGCATCGTAAATGTCTTCACCCCAGAGCACGAAGATTACTTTGTCGATCGAATCATTCGTCGCGAGAAACTCACGCGTCGTTTTCAGCGCGATCTGCGCGCTGCGTCGATCGGATAACCGTAAGCGCCGCAACTGATCGCGGGAAACGCTATCGTTTTGATTCGTTCTCCACTGCGAGCTGCAGTGAATTCTGGTAACAATTTGCGAGCGTCTGCGCTTCGCCATGTTCCCCGCCGCGCCAGATGGGTCCCACCGCATGAACAACGAACTGCGCCAAAAAACGGTACCCGCGAGTAATCCTCGCTTCCTCGGGTTCACAACCGCCGAGTTTGCGGCATTCGGCGCGCAGTTCGGGCCCCCGCACCATGATGGATCGCGCCATCCACTCCGCCTCCGCCGAGGAGCGTGGTGTTTGCTGCCGCGTTTACAATTGCAGCCACGTACAGCTTTGTGATGTCGCCACGGAGGATCTCAATTTCTCCCATAGGCGTAGCAATCACGGCGACAGCCGATCAATGCGCCATGACTCGTCCGCCTGCCGGCTGTAACGAAACCGGTCATGCAACCGATTCAGACGGCCCTGCCAAAACTCCATTACATCCGGTCTCAGCCGGTAACCGCCCCAGTGCGGCGGCAAGGGAATTCGTTTATTCCGAAATCGCTCGGTCATTTTTGCCATACGGGCGTCGAGCACACGCCGTGCATCGATTACGTCGCTTTGGCGTGACGCCCATGCACTCATTTGGCTACCGACCGGACGCGAATGAAAATAAATCTGCGATTCTTCACGCGAAGTCTTCTCGACTTTTCCTTCGATTCGAATTTGCCGGTCGAGTTCGATCCAGTAAAACCCCAGGGCAGCGTAAGGATTCGCCTCCAGCTGTTTTCCTTTTGTGCTTTCGTAGTTCGTAAAGAACACGAACCCTTCCTGATCGAAACTCTTCAGCAGAACGATGCGCACCGACGGCTTGGCATGGCGACCCGCGGTAGCGAGACTCATTGCATTTACGTCGCGAATGTCGGCCTCAATTGCAGCCGTAAACCAGTTGGTAAATTGCTTGATCGGATCGGAATCAAGATCGCTCCGGCGCAGACCCTTGTCGGCATGGTCGTAACGTGAAGCTGCAGGATCGCGTGGAACGTCCATTACGTTAAAAAACTCGGCGCAACCACATGCGGCAAGAACATTATCGGGAAGCGAAGGGTGTCCAGTCCGCCGTCGCGGCTCCTCATGCCTCAGTCTATCATGGACTGCGGAAGGGACAGGCGTGACAACAAGCGCAAGAACAACAAAAGATGATGCCGATTGGAAACTCGATTAGTTCCATTTAATCTCTCGCGCATGACCTCGATCTGGGATCTCGCGAATCCGCAATTGCGAGATCTTGCCGTGTACGAACCGGGGAAACCGATCGAGGAAACCGCGCGCGAGCTCGGCATCGATCCGGCTGAAATCGTCAAGCTGGCTTCAAACGAAAATCCGCTCGGCCCGTGCCCCAAGGCAGTGCGGGCGATGCGGGCAGCGATGTCAAACGCGCATCTATACCCCGATGGAAGTGGATTCTACCTTTGCCAGGCAATCGCGACAAAACTGGGTCTGAAACCGGAGAACGTGATCCTCGGCAATGGATCGAATGAAGTAATCGAATTTCTGGGCCACGCTTTTCTGAATCCAGGCGATGACGTAATCACGTGTCAGTATGCGTTTATCGTCTACAAACTACTGGCCACCGCGTTCGGCGTGCGCACGATTGAAACACCGAGCCCTGATTATCAGCAGGATCTGGCCGCCACGCTGGAGGCCATCACCCCAAAAACCCGGCTCATCTTCATTCCGAACCCAAATAATCCCACGGGCACGTTGGTTTCGCAGTCTGCGATCGCCCATTTCATGTCGTGCGTCCCGGCCAGTGTTACTGTCGTTTTTGACGAGGCGTATTTCGAATTCCTTGATGATCCGCCCGACACGCTTCGGTTTGTTCGGGACGGGAGAAACGTCATCGTGCTGCGGACGTTCTCGAAGATTCACGGCCTTGCCGGGCTGCGCATCGGCTATGCTATGGCTCCCACCGAGATGATCCAGGTGCTTCACAAGACCCGGCAACCATTCAACGTGAACAGCATCGCCCACGCCGGGGCGCTCGCGGCGCTCAATGATGAAGCGCATCTGCGAAAGACCAAGCGTATTGTGGACGACGGCCGCGCCTATTTGCAGGAGAAATTTCTTGAGTTGCGAATTCCATTTGTGCCAGCCGTTGCGAATTTCCTGATGGTAAACGTCGGCGACGGTTGTGCGGTGTTTGAGAAGCTGCTGCGACGGAAAATTATCGTACAGGCCGCTCAAGGGCTACAATCTGCCCGAATGGATCCGTATTTCGGTGGGCACAATGGAGGAGAACAAGAAACTGATCGCCACGCTAAGACACGTAATACAGCCACGATGACACGCGGGACGAATTGGATCTGAGAGCAAATTTCCAGACAGGCTCTCTCTGGTGACTAGGCGCATCCTGTGTTACCGGTCGACGCCAAAAAAAAGCGCCCCGCATTTCAGCGGAGCGCTTTTGTAACGAACGCGGAATGCGCTAATCGATTTCAATAAAGTCCGGTTCGCCAGGGCAAATCACCCGTTCGGTGTAGACAAAGCCCTCCACGTCAACTGCGACCCAGCAGCCGTCGACGAAGACGAAATATGTGTTTCCGATCAATCGGAAATGGCTCGAACCATATCGTTGGACGAAGAACTCTTTCGGATGCCGCCCAAGACTGAACACTTCGGTGTGACGCGACCTGAACTCTTCCTTGTTTATGGTCGTCGTCTGATTTGTGTTCCTTACATTGGTTTCGTGCGTGCTCGAACGCGTCCCAGCTTCATCCTTGTTTGCGTCCGGAACATGTCCCTTAATTTTGGTTTGTCCATGCACGTTCGTGCTCATCTCAGGTTTTGCCTCCGCTTTGCCCGGCTCCTGCACCTTTGTCTTCTTCCCTTTCACCGGAGCAGTAGTTTGCGTCTCCTTTGTTTGCCCCTGTGCCTCTTGCGGGTCCGCTGTCTGGCTTAACGCCATGAGTGGTAACCCCAATATCACAGTCATTGTAACTATCCGCATAATTTTTCCTTTCATCGCTGTTTTATTCGTATCCTCACAAAGCTTCGGCCTTGTTAATAAGGGATAGGATGAACGAGATGGCGGAGCTCGATGAATCAGCTGTCGCCTGACATTGAACTTCAAATCGATCGGAGGATGGATTCGCCGTGCCAAATCAAACATCAGCGCGTTTTCGCAGTTTCAATTGCGCGAGAATTTGTGCACGATGGAATCCTTAGCGATTCATGCAGACGCGTCGACTCTTCCTCCGCACATCGCTTGCGGCCACGACCGCAATCCTTCTCGATGTTCCGAGCATTGTTTCGAAGGAGAGATCCGCAGTATCCAAAGCGTCGTCGGACCGGTTCGTTGATGGTGTCCAGTTTCTTACGCCGGAGGCACCCGATTACGCGATTGCCCGGATGGTTTGCAACGCCGGAATCTTAACCCGGCCAAAAATCATCGCCTCTTGTGTGTCTGAGACTGGAGTTCAACGCGCCCTCGAACGAGCAAAGGCTGAGAATTGGCCGGTGGCGGTAAAAGCAGGAGGCCATTCCTTTGAAGGATTTTGTCTGAACGACGATGGACTGGTGGTGAATGTTTCGCCGATGCGCGAGATGCGGCTTGATCCGAAGACCGGCATTTTTGCTGCAGGCGCGGGTTGTCGATTGGAAGAAGTGAACGAGTTCCTCTTGGCGAGAGGCCGTTTCCTGCCGGCCGGATCTTGCAGAACAGTCGGCCTCGCAGGTCTCACACTTGGCGGCGGCTATGGGATGTTCGCCAGAAAATGGGGTTTGACCTGCGACCATCTGCGCAGAGTTAAAATGGTCGATGGGGCCGGGATGATCTGTGACTCAAACGAGGAGCCGGATTTGCTCTGGGCTGCGCGCGGTGGTGGGAACGGCCATTTCGGGATAATAACCGAGCTGACATTCAATACGCACGCCGCGCCGGCACAATTTTCATCATGGAAATTTAGAATCTACAAACTCGATCCGAAACGGGCCACGGCGTTGCTGGAGACCTGGTTCGAGGCCAGCGCTAACTTGCCTAACGAGTCGTTCTCGGCCTGGATCATGAACGGTAAACAGGTCACCGTGCTTGTGACCACCACCGGTTCGCGCGAGCAAAAAGGATTGATGAATTTCCGTCGACGGATGGGCGAGCTATCGAAGAAAACAACGTCTGGAGGCCCTACTTCGCTCAAAAGAGCCTTGTCCTGGTATTACGGAGATTCGGGTCCAATTTATTTTAAAAATGCCAGTGCCGGATATTACACAGAAATGGCAGACATCGCGCCCGCGTTGCCCGGTATTTTCGAAGAAGTCCTAAGTGTTCCGGGCCTTATTTTTCAAATTAATACTTTGGGAGGCGCCATTTCCAGCGACGTGGAAGGCGCCTATCCGCATCGCGCTTTCCCTTACCTGGGCGAATCCCAGGCATACTGGGAATCGCCCTCGCACGCGGCGGCTCTTCAAGAGGCGGCAGGCCGGATGCGCGATCATATTGCGCAAGCCGGGGTCACACGCCATTACGCAAACTATCCCGACCTTGCTTTTACAGACTGGCCGACTGCGTATTACGGTGGAGAAAATTATCCGCGCCTCCAGCAACTCAAACAGCGGTACGACCCTGAGAACCGGATCCGCCATCCGCAAAGCGTGCACTTGCCAAATTGATTAAGAAGTGCGGAGGGCTTATTCGCTCCTACCCTCGTCACTTTACGTTCTATGTCGCCTTCTCCCAGTCGCTCCGTTGATCCCTCCTAGCCTTGATTGTTAGAAAAAGTAAGGAACGTTACTTGATGTAAGGAGCACCTATGCACCATTCGACACTCACCACCAAAGGACAAACCACCATCCCGCGCGAGATTCGCAAGCTGCTTGGACTAAGAGAAAACGACCGGATCCTCTATGAAGTTGAAGATGGAAAGGTCGCTATTAAACCGGCTCCTTTGGTGCACGAACTCTACGCGATCTTCAAATCTCGAATTCGTCATAAACGACCGCCGCCGACCAAGGCACAGATGCGCGCTGCGGTGAAAACCGACATCGCAAGCCGCTGGAAGAAAAAAGGCGTCTGATGACGAGGGTGTTACTCGACACCAACGTCATTGTTCGTTTTCTCACCGGCGACCATCCCATTCATTCGCCCCGCAGCCGAAACTTGTTTGCTCGTGCCGCGGTTGGCGATCTCACTCTGGTTGTGACAGATCTCGCGGTTGCCGAAACTGTCTGGGTGTTGCAATCCTTTTATTCACTGCGTCGCGATACGATTACCGCCGCCCTGAAAGACCTCATCGAATCCACGGGAATTGAAGTCCAAAACAAGGCAATCTTGTTCAGCGCTTTGCGAAATTTTGCGCAAATCAACGTCGATTTTGTGGACGCGTATCACGCTGCGGTCGCCACTGGCGAATCCGTTGGGATCGCTTCATTCGATCGCGACTTCGATCAATTCCCAGGCGTCAAGCGCATCGAGCCGAAAGCTTAATCTGCTCGTTTTCCGATTCTTTCTTTTACCTTCTATCGCGGTAATTCGATTTCCTTAATTGAAGGCCGCTCGGGCTCCCCGCTTCTTAATTTTTCCTTCTTCCTTCTTATTTGCGCGGTAGAGTTCCGGGTGAAGCCCGCGCTCACCGGGATCATTCTAGAAGAACTGGCGGCTCTCCTCCGCGAGCGCGGCGCTCCTTCCTATCGCGCGAAGCAGATTATCGATTGGATCTACAAAAAACGCGTCGCCTCGTTTGATGCGATGACGGATTTGCCTGACGTGTTGCGCGCTGAGCTCATGGCGGAATTTGACACGCCGAAGACCGAAGTCGTTCGGGTCCTTGGCTCCAAAGATACGACGCAGAAATTTCTTTTCCGCTTACGCGACCAAAACCTGATCGAGTCGGTGCTCATTCCAGCGTCACCCGCGCTTTATGGCCAACCCTCAGATCGCCGGACAATTTGCGTATCGAGCCAGGTCGGATGCGCTTATGGCTGCAAATTTTGCGCGAGCGGACTGGAAGGGTGGACGCGCAATCTCGATGCAGGCGAGATGGTGCACCAACTCATCGCCGTCGAAGAGAAGAGCGGAGAAAAAATCGATAACGTCGTCTTCATGGGCATGGGCGAGCCGCTCGCCAACCTCAAAAATCTTCTGCGGGCGATTCGCATTATCAATGCGCCATGGGGCCTCGGCATCGGCGCCCGCCACATCACCGTTTCCACCAGCGGACTGGCGCCGCAAATTCGCGAGCTGGCCAACGAGTCGACGCAGTTTCGTCTCGCTCTTTCACTACATGGCGCGACCGACGACGTGCGGAGCAAGATCATGCCGGTTAATCGCAAGTATCCACTCAAGGTGTTACTCGAAGCGTGCGATTACTACGTCGCGAAAAAACGAAGGATGATGTTCGAGTACATTCTTATTGCCGGGGTAAATGACACCGACCAACAGGCTCACGAGCTTATCAAAATTGCGCGTCGTCTCTCGGCCAAGATCAATCTCATTCCGTACAACACCGTCGAGGGCTTGAAATGGTCACGCCCTTCGCGCGCGCGGCAGGAACAATTTCAATCCATCCTGCGGAAGCACGGCGTGGTCGCGACCTTGCGCCGCGAGAAGGGCCACGACATTGCCGCCGCGTGCGGTCAGTTGCGACTACAGACCAAGCAAGCCGAACGCGAAGTCCGGCTTTCAGTCTGAATGGAGCCGATGGGATCAGCGACATCGAAGGTAAAGCTGCGAGGGAAGCAGCGAGCTAGTACGGACAACGAGCAGTTTCAATCGACCTCCGTTGGAGTTTTTCCGGCTCGGCGGATAAAACCACGCCTTCTGGTTTGTTTGTCTTCTCATCAAACATCAAGCCTCCAACATCAAATCCGCCGACGGACAGCCTGCCCGCTGTGTGCGGGGACTGACTTACTCGCTCACGCTCATTTCGGCCTCTCGGCTTAACTAATCTATGCCTGCCACAAGCGCAGCCTCGATAGAGGTGGGTCGCTCGCATTATGCGGAAAAGCCGATTTCTGAATTGCGCGCAACTGCGCGAAACTCCGCCAACGGACGGATTCGCCGTAGCGAACTTCTTGCTTTTTGCTTCAGCCTTCTCGCGCTTTCTACTATTTTCCGCGCTTCATGCCGTCTCCGAAAGCATGAGCGACCAGGTGAAAATGGGCACCATCGCCAATTGTGCAGCAGCTTGCTACACAATTTTATGACTGTTTCGTCGAGGGGATCAAGCAGCGCATCCGAAGGCTCGGATCAAGGCCGCGCTCGCAACGTCGTAGATCGCCGCGGCGACCAAAAGCGGATCACGCCGCTTTTTTCTTCGCCACCGCTTTCTTGGCGACGATGACTTTGGGGAACAGCACGACCGGGGCGGGAGTCTCAGCGGTTCCATTCTGACCGAAGGTCGACTCGAACGTCAGTTTTCCGTTAGCGATCTCGGTTAACGCGATATCGGCTTCACGGAGCCCCGGAGCATATTCCACGAGGGGACGAGAACCGAGCAAAAGCTGTCGCACGCGGCGTGAAACCACGTTCACCAGAATTTGCTTATTAGTGATTACTTCAGAGGCGGCTGTAACGAGATCGGGTTTCATAATTGATTCTGACTCCTATACGGCACCAACGTCGCACCACCTTTGGCGCGCACCGGAGGCTGACTTTCCTCCTTCGTCCTTCGGGCTTTCGAAGACCTCCACTATCGCCCAGAAAACCAATTCCGCAACACGGCGCGCGGGGGATGCCGTCGCCTGCTATGACGCCGATGGGCGCGGAGGCGGATCAACAATCAATAATTCGCCTTCAACTCTTCTCACTGTTCACAAATCACTGATCACTTCTCTCCGCGGCCCTTTGTGTGGAGCGAGGAGGAAATTTGTCGGTTATTCGATTCTCTTCTCCGAAAATATCCGATAAGCACCTGTTGATTGGGGTCACGAATAGCACCATTCGTCGCCGCAAGTTCATGAATGACTAAAAGATGGACCTCGTCTCACCGACCTTTACGTGCCGCAGGAATCCGCGGTAACCACAAGCCGCTTAACCGGTTGGCCCTCAACGAGTCCATTCACAATCTCCGGGACGTCTGCGACTGTCACGCGTCCGTAAAAAAAGTGGTCGGGCTCGACTAAAACGGTCACACCGGTTGCGCATTGATCGAGACAGCTCGACGTGCACACGCGCGCCTCTAGCTTTGCGAGTCCGCGCGCGGCAACCTCGCCTTTCAGCGCTCTATACACTTCTTCCGAGTCCTTGGCCACGCAGCAGCCCTTCGGGTTATTCTCGGCCCGACGATTGATGCAGACAAAGAGATAGCGCTTGCGTTGCAGAGAGGTCAGAGTCCAATACGCCGAAGCCGAGGTCAAAGGCCAAAGATCAGCCGCCGGTGGTTCCATCGCCGGAAATCACCGCTGACCTTGAACGTGACTATTTTGCGGCCGGTTTCTTTAGCTCCACCAGGATGAGATCCATCGGACCCGTGCCGATGTTTTCCGGCAGATGCGCGCCGGCCGGCGTAAAGACTGCCTCTCCTTTCTTAGCAGACATCTCTTCGCTCTTGCCATCGGGATGAGTCATCTTCGACTTTTGGTCCTCCAGGAACACGGCCACCGAATCGGGATGCGAGTGCATCACCGACTTTTCGCCAACTGCGTAATGGATGTGCAACACACGCACGGCATCGTTCTCAAATACGACGGTGTAATGCTTCGGGTCCACCTTGACCGGGTCCTGCGCGCGTGAGACCGACACGCCCATTAATGCCGCTACCGCCACTGCTGAAAACAAGACTCTCTTCATATTTCTGACTCCTTGGTTGGGTTAATGAAATTTCCACGGTGAATCCGCGTTGAATTTCGAGGCAATTGCATCAATTTTTCACGGAATGGCAAGCGCGAACCGTCCCGATCGGGGAGTCAGAGGTCAGAAACGGGGAAACGTGGTAGAGATGGGGTCAAATTAGGGTTGCATTGATTTGACGGACAGTGGGCAAAGGGTCAAAACCCGAAAGGAAGCCCACATGAAGACACAGTTAAGTAAGCCGGCTCGCTACAAGGCGAGATACACCGATCAATATAAACAGGAGGCGTTGGAGTTGTGGCGAGCCAGTGGACGCAGTGCAGCCAAGGTAGCGGCCGAGCTGGGGATCCGTCCGCCGCTGCTCTATCGTTGGGCGCACGCGGAACGCGTGCCTGAGGCACCAAAAGCCGGACGCAAGCCGAAGCGCAGCTTGGAAGAACTAGAGGCGGAGAACCGGCGCTTGCGTCAGGAGAACGCCAAGCTCTTGGAGCAGCGTGAAGTTTTAAAAAAATCACTGGGCATCCTCTCCGAAGCGCCGCCGAGAGATATGCCCGAATCGAACAGATGAGCGGCCAATACAAAGTCGCCTGGTTATGCGAGGCTCTTCTGGTCTCGCGCAGCGGTTATTACGACTGGAAAGAACGGCGTCACTTGCCTGGCTCACGCCAACTGGAGAACATCCGCTTGCGCGAGCGCATCCGAGAGGAATTTGCGCGCAGTCGTCAGACTTACGGCAGTCCGCGCTTGGCTCACGCGCTGGGCTGCCCGGGAAGGCGCAACCGCATTGCCCGGCTGATGCGAGCGGAACGATTCTTTGCCCGGCAGCGCTCCAAATATCGACACGCCACCACTGACAGCCGCCACGGCGGACCGATCGCGCCTAACCGCGTGAGAAACCTGGTGGTCCGGCGGCCCGACCAACTCTGGGTTAGTGATGCCACTGGCGTTCTCACCGCTCAGGGCTGGCTCTATCTCGTCGCGGTCCTCGATGTCTTTAGTCGCCGCGTCATCGGCTGGGCCATGAGTCCTATCCTTGATGCTCCACTGGTCAGCGCCGCTCTGCGCATGGCCTTAGCCCAACGCCGGCCCGCTCAGTCGCTCATCCTCCACTCCGATCGCGGCAGCCAGTTCGCCAGCGCCGCTTAACGTCAGCACTTCGGTAAACGCCCATCCCCAGGCTCAGGACAAGCTTGCTGCGCTCCCCGATTGAAGACTGATTCGTTCTCTCGGCGCCTTTTCGTTTAGCGAAAGAAGATCAAGTAAACGAGAACGCTTAACACGACGACGGCAATAATCATTCGTTGGAGGTGTTTTGCATCAAAGGGCCGCGACGGAATTGCCCGCGATGCCGTAGCACAATGACGGCAATGATGATCGACGATGGAAAGCGCGTAGCCGCAGGTAGGGCAAGGCTCCAGTGGCATATGATACCAATCGCAGACATTGAGCTGATAGCGAGGAATACCCGAGGGAAAGAAAATGGTGTCGCGTCTAAACTCCGAAAGTTTTCGCGCGCACTGCATTTGACATTAAACCCTCGGTGCCATGAAGCGTTGAAGCGGCATCAAAGAAGACGCTGAGGAGGTGTAGAAGGCCAAAAGGAAGCTTCGTTCTAAGAAGCGCCAATATGAAAGATTGCGACAGTCTCCCCGCATTCCCCAGTGTCGGTGTGATGGATGAATCGAACCTCGGCAGGTCGGTAGGCGCCTGGTTACTCGATCGCGTGGACGATATAGGTGCCGACTTGTTTGTCGCGCTCCAGCTTTAGCAGCCCACGCTTTTGCGCTTCGAGGAGCAGTTCGTTGAAGGCACGGAACCCATGCGCACGCTCGTTAAAACCGGGGTTCTGACGTTTCATCGCCTGTTTCATGAGTGAACCGCGGATCGGATAATCCTCGCCTCGCTCGGCGCGGAGCGCTTCCAAGGTTTTCCTCAGAAGATCGAGCGCTCCGTCGATTGAGGGCCGATGATCTTTACCAGTTTTCGCCGCTGGCGCGGTCGCGGTAACGCTCGAACGTTTCTTTATTGGCTCCACGCGCACGAGATCGTCGTAATAGATAAATTCGTCGCAGTTGCTGATGAATAGATCGGACGTGGACCTTTTAACGCCAATGCCGATGAGCGTCTTGTCGTTCTCGCGCAATTTGCTGACGAGCGGCGAAAAGTCCGAATCGCCGCTGATGATGACGAAGGTGTCGACGTGACTCTTGGTGTAACAGAGATCGAGCGCATCGACGACCATGCGGATGTCGGCGGAATTTTTGCCCGACTGGCGCACATGGGGGATCTCGATGAGCTCGAACGCCGCTTCGTGCAGCCCTCGCTTAAACGTCTTGTAGCGCTCAAAATCGCAGTAGGCTTTCTTCACCACGATTTGACCCTTGAGCAGCAGACGCTCAAGCACCTTGCGGATGTCGAACGCAGGAAAGTCCGCGTCGAGCGCGCCCAGCGCGATGTTTTCCAAGTCGAGGAACACAGCCATCGTGGCGTCAGAATCTTGCACACTCATCAGGATATGATGTTAGCGACATCGCGTTCATGAGACAGCGAAAATTGAGCCAGCAACTTCCATGGGAATTGTTTCGGGCAGAGCCATTTTTGCTCCCGCTCGTCGACTCTTCAGAAAAAGGGCGATTCCAAGATACAAGCCGCATATGATAGAGGCCGAGTAAACGGGATCGCTGTCAGCGACAGCGGCTACAGAAGGCGTTCCACGTTACAAGTCAGACGCGTTAAACGCGTCGCCCTGGCGGAGATCGCCGATCTTCCGGCGACAGCGGAACTCGGCATGCGCCGTATTTCAAAAGGCGCTCGCAGGACTAATGCTGAAGATTGCGACTGGCTAGTGACCAGCAGGCCCCTGAGGAGGAGGCTCAGGCGGCGGTGTCGGTGTTGGTGTTTCTTTCCTTTGTGCCATTTCAAATCCTTAAGTGGACGAGGCAGCATAGTCGAGACTTAATTTCCATAAGGTGCAACGGCACCCACACCCGATCGTGGCGAATAGCGACACCATCGCCTCCTAAATTGATTCACGAATTGCCAATCGCTCACTTCGGACTTCCCATCCTTGTCTTCCGCCCGGCGAACTCCATTGTCATCTGATCTAAAGAAGTAGTGCTCGCTAGAAGTGCGCGGATGTAGTTCATTCGTTCCAGATGCGAAAAAATGATTCAGATGTTCATGTTCGTTCCCGGGTATTGGTGCTGGTGGATGAATCGAACGTCGGCAGTTCCGTGCGGACCGCGGGACGCGGGCTCGATTGGTTGAAACTCCGGGATTTTCTGGCCGGGCCAAACAGCAGACGTGATCTGATCGAGATGGTGGTGTATGCCGGATTGCCGCCAGCCATTCCAATGTGGCAGGAGGAACGGGACAAGAAAAACAAGTTCGTCCATTGGCTGCGCTCCAACGGATTTATGGTCGTGACCAAAGATGGGGCGCCCGCCGAGGAAGGTCATTACAAGGCAAACGTGGACGTTATGATGGCGATCGACGCGCTCGAGCTTTCCATCGAGATGCGGCCTGATGTTGTGATTCTGGTGACCGGCGACGCTGATTTCGCCTATCTCGCCACCAAGCTGCGCCGACACGGGATCCGCGTGGAAGTCGCGTCAGTCGCCGCAAATCTTGGACAAATCTTGAGATCAGCCGCGAACGACGTGATCGATCTGGCGGGGCTCTTTCGCACGTTCGAGATCATGAACGCGCGCGACGCGGGACCCGCGCAGCTAGGCGGCCAAGCAGCTCGATCGCTGGCGGAAGCGCCGGATGAGCGAGCGACCAAAGTTCAGGATGCGCCGGCGCCAAAATCGTACGGAACGCAGCAGCAGCAACCACATCGAAGACGCAGGTCTCGATTTCGTCCGGTTGCTACATCGCAACAAGCGGTCAAAAATTGAGGTCTATGGGACACAGTAAAGGCAGAGACAACGCCAGGAAACGCGCAAGACGCCGGAAAAAGACGGAGCGCCTCGCGTTCGTCAAGCAGCCTTCGCGCGATGCTCCGGCTCGCCAAGGACAAAAGAAGACGGAGAAATAACCCGCCGCGACATCAGGAATCGCAAGCGACAGGCCTTCCGATACGGCTATTGCGGCTGACACAGATGCCGTTACAGCAAACAGAGCGACGTGATCGAGAGGTTGCCGTCAGCGGTGATGTGCCGACCAAAAAAGCCGCAGGATTCAGGGAATCGTGCGGCCTTTTATTGGTAGGATCAATCGACAACTACGCGGTCAACCATACGCTGATCGCCCACGTTTGCGTAGTAAACACGCACACGGGTGCCGGGTTTGATCGCGGTTCGAATCACTTCGCCGTTCTTGTTCACAACGTGACCGGGCCCGTTGAGAACATAACTGCCCGGAGTATTGGAGCGATCCTGGAGAACAACGAGAGTCTTGACCGGCTGATATCTGGCAGCCGACCCCTCCTCAGTCGTCATTCTGATTACCGCTCCCGTTACCGTTATCGGTTCCGTCGTCGTTGTTGTTTGTCTCTCATGCGTCGAACCCGCCTGGGCAAACGCCACCGGCGCAATGAGTGCGCCGCAGGCGAGAATAACAATAGTCTTCTTTATCATGTTCCCCTCCTCTGTTGATGCTTACGGTTACGTTCATTAGACACTTTTTTGAACTCACTGTTGAACGCACGACAGGTTTCCAAACACCAGTATGGTAACAAACCCGTTACCCAGCTGCGCGCCATATCTTCACGGCTGACACAGCCGTTACGGCGTCGAAACGTACGTGATAAATCTGAGTCGCTGCGTCCACGAAGGGTCAAGGCTCACGCACCCGCGCGCTTTTGTCTGGCCATGTCGCGCTCGCCTTGTTGGATGGAGTGTTCGAACTCAGGGTGAATTCCAATTCGTCTTCGATGGGGTCGGTATAGCCATTGCGAATTTGTCGAAGCTCTGCCTGCGAAAGCTTGCCTAGCTTGCTTTCGACATTGGCTCTGCAGCATTTGGCAACCGTAGCCGTTGCCCTACAATTTATGTTCCAGAGTCATGACCACCGACACTATTGCCGCTATCTCCACGCCGCCAGGTGAAGGCGCGATTGCACTGGTCCGTATTTCCGGCGCAAATGCGATCCAAATCGCCGGTAAGATTTTTCGGGGAAAAGAACAGCCGTCGCGATTTATATCGCACGTCCAGCATCTTGGCGAGATTTTCAGCGCAGAGAATGAGTTGATCGATCAAGTCGTGCTTTCGGTGCATCGCGCCCCCGCAAGTTACACGGGCGAAGATTTGGTCGAGGTCAGTTGTCACGGCGGCACGCTGGTTTCCGCGAAAGTTCTCGAAGCATGTTTACATGCAGAGGCAAGATCGGCGCGTCCGGGCGAATTTACGGAGCGCGCGTTTCTCAACGGCAAAATGGATCTCACCCAGGCCGAAGCGGTCATCGATTTGATCCGCGCCCGGACAGATCTCGCGCTTCGATCCGCCACCGAACAACTCGAGGGACGACTGGGCGATCAGATCCGGAAGATCCGTGACCAGTTGATTGCCCTGCTCGCCCACATCAACGCGTCAATCGACTTTCTGGAAGAAGGCATTGCCCCGGACGAAGGCGAAACACTGTCTGGCCGACTCGACTCCATTCGCGAGCAAATCGCGACGTTACTTGCAACCGCCGATCAAGGCCGCGTGCTACGCGAAGGTGTGCGTGTGGTGATTTATGGGGCGACGAATTCCGGCAAATCGAGTCTACTGAATCATCTGCTTGGCTACGATCGCGTGATCGTTAGCGACACCCATGGCACCACGCGCGATACAATCGAAGAAAGCGTAAACCTGGAGGGTGTGCCAATTCGGGTGCTCGATACTGCGGGTTTGCGCGCTTCAGAAAGCGAATTGGAGCGGGCAGGAATCGCGCGCACCGAAAAATCGTTGCAACTGGCTGATTTGCGCCTGCACATAGCTGATTGCAACGCGCCGAAGCCGACGCATTTCAACGGCCGCGCGGAAGAGCCGAATGAGATCGTCGTATTGAACAAAAGCGATTTGCCCGAGGACAGTGACTGGAAAGATTTCCCGGCCTTACGCATTTCTTGCGTGACTGGAGACGGAGTGCTCGATCTGCAAAGGGAAATTCTGGCGCGAATTCGGCGGCAGAATCTGAGGCCGGAAAGCCCGATCGCGATCAATACGCGTCATCGCGATTGTCTCCGCCGCGCGCTGGAATGCTGTGATCGGGCGCGAACGGCGCTCGGCGAGGGTCTATCAGAAGAGTAAGTTGCGGTTGATCTTGATCAGGCTCTGCGCGCAGTTGGTGAAGTCATAGGCGTGGTGGACGTGGAACAGATTCTCGATTCCGTTTTCAGCCAGTTTTGCATCGGCAAATGACAGTTACCTCCTGAAGCGTTGAAGCACCAGGTACAAATGAAGAACGGCTACGAGCGATTCGTTAGGCCTCTGCTGTTTTCGCTCGATGCCGAGACTGCACATCATTTCACCATTGGTTTGCTTCGCTGGGTGTCGCGGTCCGATCTCGCATTGCGCGCACTGAAGTCTTTTCAGCCGCCGTCCAAACCCAAGACACTCTTCGGTCTCAAATTTGGAAACCCGATCGGACTTGCCGCCGGCCTCGACAAAAACGGGGTTGCCATTCCTGCATGGGCGGCGCTCGGGTTTGGTTTCATCGAGATTGGGACCGTGACTGCGAAATCGCAGCCCGGAAATCCGAAGCCACGCATTTTCCGATTACCCGAGCAACAAGCGTTGATCAATCGCCTCGGTTTTAATAATGATGGGGCCGACGCAATTGCGCGCCGACTACAGGCGCTGCGTGAGAGCGGACGATGGCCAGCCGTTCCAGTCGGAATCAACATTGGCAAGTCGCGCATAACGCCACTCGAACAGGCGATAGACGATTACCTTTACTCATTTCGATTGCTTCGGGATTTTGCCGATTACATCACGCTGAATATCAGCTCGCCAAACACACCGGGCTTGCGCGAGTTGCAGGAACCTCAAAAGCTTTCGCACTTACTTCACGCCATCGGCGATGAAGCCGGAACAGCCCCAAAACCGGTTATGGTGAAAATTTCACCTGATTTGTCGGCTGCTGAACTGAAAGCAATTGTAGCTGTCTGCGAAGAGAACGGCGTGGCTGGAATTATTGTGACAAACACCACCCTCGAGCATTCGTCGATTCCCCCAGAGCTGCATCAAGAAGGCGGCTTGAGTGGAGCGCCACTGCGAGAAAAGGCGACCGCATTCGCGCGTGAAATTGCTGCGCAATCTACAATTCCGGTAATTGCTTCCGGCGGAATCTCTGACGCAGAATCGGCGCGGGAGAAATTTCAGGCAGGCGCACGGCTGATTCAGCTTTACACGGGACTTGTTTATCGCGGACCGCGACTTTTACAGGAAATCATGAATAAATTGTAGAGCGGGCGCATCGACGGCTATTGCTATGGTTGGCAACCGGAGCGGTTGCTCTACAGTTCATCGATTTTCGAAATGAGAGTTTCCCGTAAAATCCTCAAGTTTACCGAGCCGCTGACGTATCGGCGCGGCTGGCGCAGGGCGCAACGCTCGATTTTCCGTGTACCGCTCGAGCCGATGCTGGCGCAGGTTGATCAGGAACGCGCCCGCGAAATCCAGCAACGATATGTGAATTCAACTGCCGGGTACGCGAAATATGCAAATATCGAGCCGTGGTTGCGATTAAATCGTGAACGTGTGCAGGACTTAAACCTTCATCGCTCAACGCCGAAACGTGTACTCGATCTGGGGTGCGGCGGGGGATTCTTCTTGTTTATCCTCAAAAGCCTTGGCCATTCCGTCCTCGGCGTCGATGTCGAACGCGTTCCGCTGTTTGGCGAACTGCTGGAATTGTTCGGCGTTCCTCGCGTCGTTTATCGGATCAATGCGTTTGAACCGCTGCCCGATCTCGGTCAGAAGTTTGATTTGATCACGGCGTTCTCAGTCAACTTTAATCTTTATCATCCGTCGAAGGAACGCTGGGGAACGGCGGAATGGGATTTTCTCGTGCGCAATCTGCAAGATCACCTGGCGCTGGGCGGCAAGATCTTTTTTGGACTCAACCCCAGCTATAACGGCGACTATTATACGCCTGAAATTCGCGATCTTTTTCGAAGTCGCGGTGCGAACGTCGAACGCGAACGAATCTTTTTCGAGAACGGCCTGCGCTTTTAGAGGCGCAAGCGTCGTCCCGAAAGCGAATCAGAACCATTGGAGCCAGGGCGTTGTGGCCGTGCAGTGGTTAGATCCTGTCTATGGATTGCCCGGTTGGTCTTCGTGAAGGTGATGATGACGCCATCGTCGATGCCGCTCTTCGATTTGCTGAAGTTTTTGGCGCTGCTCATCTGTGAGATTGACATTCATCTGCCGGTGCGCATCCGCCATCACCTGATGGACGCGCTGGCCGGTGTCACGCCGAATATCCCTTAGTTGCGAGGCTATGTTGTCGATGATCGGCGAGATCTTCGCGACTTGTTCCGGGGTGAGATTGAGTTCGGCGCGGAGTCTCTCCTTCATTTGCGGACCGATCCGGTCGGGACGATGCAATGCAAAGAAATGATGCCTGGCATATGATCCGCCAACAAACGCGCCAGTGATTCCACCGGCCACGAAGACGAGAAGGAAACCGGCGACCAGTTTCCATTGCAACGCCTGGTTCATTTCAAAAATTCATCCTGGATCGCCGAATCCGCGATGGCAAATTCGTTCGTAAGTGATTCGCGGATTTCCCGGCTTTGATTTGCTTCACTAACGGCGGCGATTGTTGAAATAACGATCACCACAGCGGACAACACGGCCACGCGTCGGAGCAGTTGTACGACGCCGTTCGTTTTCACGCCCGCAGCACGCCACAACGCCACCACGCGAGTATCGAAGCCGAACGGCATCGCTACGGGACGCTCTTCGCACATCTGCGCAGCAGCTCGTAGCAAGCGATCGATGTCTTCGTTCTTCATTGTTTTTCTTTTGCCGAGATTTTCGCGAGCTGCTGTTTCATCTTCTGCCGCGCTCGAAATGCTCGCACCTTAACAAGCGCCGCGCTCCAGCCAGTGATCCTGCGTATTTCTTCCACGCTACGCCCCTGCAAATATAGCAAATCAATCGCTAACCGCTCGACTGGCTTCAGCGCTGCCAAAAGATGCTCTACCAGTTCACGCGACGCGAACCGCTGGTCAGGAGCTAGTTCCTCGCTGGAGCTTGCCAGATTTTCGATCACCGCTTCCTCTTCGACACTCAGATCAGCATGACGCACTTCCGGCCGCACTCTCTCCGATTCTATTTGGTTCAGGCAGGTGTTGACCGCCACCCGCGAAACCCAGTGCTCCAGTGGCACGTTGCCGGAAAATTGTGATAGTTTTTGGAATACTTTGATGAAAATCATCTGGCAAAGGTCCTCCTCCGGTGTTCGACGCGTCCGATGCGCGCGGACGATCTTGGCCACCAGCGGATAAAGCCGTCGCACCAACTCACGAGCTGCTTTGTCGTCGTTTTGAAGCGCAGCCTTAACCAGAGCGCCTGCATCAAAATCATCCATGTGATCAAGAGCGCATCCACACCATTAAGCATGACCGGCGAGACTGCGCTTTGGTTACAATTTCCCGTGTAGAAGTGCTTGTGCCAAGCACGTCTAGGTTCGGTGCTCGCGGCGGCGAGCACCGCCACGACCACGACCACGACAAAGAATTTTGTAACCGCTGCAGCCCGCGCGCGGTCATCTCTTTCAAAGGCGCTAAGAAGCGCTTCAAAACAACAAACGAAATCAACTATGAAAAAAAACCTATTAGCAATTGTGGCCGCGGGTGCGATCGCGCTTGGCGGATTTGTCATTAACCAGGCACAAGCTGGCCCCGGATTCGGGTGCGGGCACGGCCACGCATTCGGCCTTCGAGGACTCACCGACAAGTTGAACCTGAGGACCGAGCAGCAGAGCAAGGTTCAGCCGATCCTTGACGCGACTAAACCGCAAATCGCCGCCATTCATCAGGAGGCGATGCAGAAAATGAAAACGGTGATGGACGGCGCTACGTCACAAATTCGTCCGCTGCTTACCCCTGAGCAGCAGACGAAATTCGATGCCATCCAGAAGGCGCATCAAGACATGATGAATGCTCAAAAAGAGCTTCACCAAGCAACGCAGGACTAGCTGCCGTTGTCTTAGTAGGCAACTATGAAACGAAACTTCCTCACATTCGCCGCGGCAGCCTTAATTATCCTTGGCGGCTTTGCCGTCATGCAGGCCCAAGGCCGCCATGGTGGTGGCGCCAGAGGGCACCGGCTTGAACAACTAACCGAGGGGCTGAACCTGACGCCCGATCAACAGGCCAAGGTTCAACCGATTGTTGATCAGGCACAGCCACAAATTGCTGCGATCCGTCAAGAGTCCATGCAGAAAATGAAAGTTGTGATGGACAATACCGCGTCGCAGATCCGTCCATTGCTTACACCTGAGCAGCAGAGCAAGCTCGATGATAATCAGAAGGCTCGTCAAGGCAGGATGGGCACGCAAAGGAAACGTACCGACGCGCTGCAGGACTGATTTCCCGCTCGTTCAGAGCGACTAGGGAAAAAGGCGGCGATCTCAAAGAGGTCGCCGCCGAGACGCTTCTTTGGTTTTTGAATCGCAGAATGGGAGCCCACTGGCGTCTGGCACAGGCGCCGTACAGCTAGGCTTCGGCCAGACTCAGCCCCGTTTCTTTCTCAACGAAAACAAAAACAGAATCACGCCGATCACCGCCAGAACGGCGGCGGCGGTGAAGCCCGTGGTCGAGATTTCGCCGCGGAACTGGTAATTCTCTTTAAGGTGCCCAGCGAGGCCAATCAGGAAACAAAGAACTCCAACGCAGACCATGATCAACCCGATCGCTCGTTGGTCATCGGTAGAAATCTTCATTGGCAGCGGCAATGAGATATAGCCAGACGGCCAAAATTCAAGTGCGCTCCTTGCGCGGAGGGCAATAATGTTCGGGATGCGCGCAATTCGACCCATGATTTTTGCACTGCTCGCGGTTACGGCAGCTCTGCGTTCGTATGCGCAGATTGATCGCGTTACCGGCAAAAATTTTGCCACGCGATCAGAGGTCTTAGCGACGCACGGAATGGTTTGCACCAGCGTGCCGGCGGCGACGCAGGTCGGGCTCGACATCCTGAAGCGCGGGGGCAGCGCGGTGGATGCAGCGATCGCGGCGAACGCGACACTCGGTTTGATGGAACCGGTATCAAGCGGGATCGGCGGCGATCTGTTCGCGATCGTGTACAGCGCGAAAGACAACAAGCTTTATGGGATTAACGGGAGCGGACGTTCCCCGCTTGGTCTGAGTTACGAGCAGATGAAAGCGGAACTGGGAAAGCTGCATCGCCAGACGATCCCTCCAGTCGGCATGTTGCCCATCAGCGTTCCCGGGTGCGTCGATGCATGGGCCGAACTTCACAAGAAATTCGGCAAATTAAAGCTAAGCGACGATCTCGCACCGGCAATTCGTTACGCCGAGGAGGGTTTTCCAGTAACGGACTTGATCGCCTACTACTGGGCATTTGGTCCGCGCCTTTACAAAGGATTGCCGGGCGCGTTTCTGGAGACGTACACACTTGACGGCAAAGGACGCACACCGGCGAAGGGCGACATCTTCAAGAACCCCGCTTTGGCGACAACGCTGCGATTGATCGGTGAAAAAGGGAGGGACGCGTTCTACAAAGGCGAAATAGCCGACAAGATCGACGCGTTCATGCGCGCCAACGGAGGCTTCCTGCGGAAAACCGATTTCGAAAAACATACCTCGACGTGGGTCAAGCCGGTCTCGGTGAACTATCGCGGTTACGATGTGTTTGAACTTCCGCCGAACGGCCAGGGCATCGCCACGCTCCAAATGCTGAACATTCTCGAAGGATTCGATCTGCGCGCGATGGGACACAATTCACCCGAGACGCTGCACACGATGATTGAAGCGAAGAAAATCGTGTGGGCCGATCGCGCAAAGTTTTACGCAGATCCGGCGTTTGCGAAAATTCCGCTGGCGGGATTGCTTTCGAAAAAATACGCAGCGGAGCGGCGGAAATTGATTGATCCAAATCACGCAGCGAAACAGGTCGAAGCCGGAAATCCAGCGCTCGATCAAGGTGACACGATTTACATGTGCACTGGCGATGATGAGGGCAATATGGTCTCGCTGATTCAAAGTAATTATCGCGGGATGGGCAGCGGGATTGTTGTGCCAGCTCTTGGATTCATGTTTCAAGATCGTGGGGAACTTTTCTCGATGGATCCGCAGGAGGCGAACGTTTATGCGCCGCGGAAACGTCCGTTTCACACTATCATTCCGGGATTCGTCATGAAAGATGGCAAACCATGGGAAGCGTTTGGCGTAATGGGCGGCGACATGCAACCGCAGGGACATGTCCAGGTGCTCGCGAACCAGATAGATTTCGGTTTGAACGTGCAGGAGGCAGGAGATGCATCCCGGTGGCATCACGAAGGCGACAACGAACCGACCGGCGAAAAGATGGAGAACGGTGGTTACGTTGAAGTTGAGGGCGGTATTCCGTACGAGACCGTGCGCGAGCTGCGCAAGAAAGGGCACGACATGCGTTTCGACGTTGGCGGCTATGGCGGTTATCAGGCCATCAAAGTCGAAATGCACGATGGCCGGCGCGTTTACGTCGGCGCCAGCGAATCACGCAAGGACGGCCAGGCCGCTGGTTATTGATTGCACTGCGGGCGTCTCTGTCAGACGCCAAAGCCAAATTAATGGGCGTTCGACACAAGCGCCTTACAATTTCAGCTAATTCTTCGGCGCCTTAAGTTCCGCGAGTTTTTCCTCGGCATTGATCACGTCGGATTTGTGCGCACTGCCAAGTTTCAGCAATCTTTGCTGACGACGCAGGTTTGATTCAGCAGACTCGAGCTCGGCGCTGTCGCGCTTAGCCACTGCCGCTTCCGCAGCTACGATTAATTGCGCAAGTGCTGCTTTCGCCACATCCACCTCTTGTTTGGTAACTTTCACCCGACGCAACTCGCGATTCCTGCTCGGCAAGTCTTTCCTTGGCTTGAGCGACTCGCGCGGTTGCCAGCTCAGCTTGGTATTTGATTACCTTCAACACCCGCTGCTCGACTTCAACTTTCGCCAGCACGCCAATCTTCCAAAGGCGCTCCGCGCCTGCGGCGCTTTCTGTTGCCCGCTCCACTTTTTTCTCCCAGCGCGCAACGTCACCATCCGGCGTTCCCGTCGTGGCTGCTAATTCGTCCGAGAGGTTTTGTTTCAGTATCGGTGGCTCGATATCGAACTCGCCGGGCTCGTCAGAGTTACTCGATTGATCCGCTGCTAGTCCGATCATTGCGCTGGTGAGCAACGTCACCGCCAACGCGATCGCGCGGATCATGCCGCCAGTTTATCACAAATTTTTCTTGGTGGAACGCATTGTCGTCAACGCATTGGAACTGCGGCTTCGTCGCCGGATATCTGCGCCTTCCGCGATGCATGCCTTATCGCCTTGCGGAGAAGACGATCCACCAAGAAATCCGGATTTTTTTCTTTCAATCGGCCAGCGTGCTTTGTAGAACACCGCACCGGAGGAGTTTATCAATCCTGTTTGTCGTCAGGCCCTAACGAGTACCGCAGTTTTGGCATTGATCGTTTCGTCGGCAGTTGCCAATTCTTTCCCGGCCTCAGGACCTGTTGTGTCCGGTAAAGTTGCGCGCCTTCGTTTCGGAAAAGCGGCCGCGCCAAAGAACGCGCCGCTCTCGGTGAAACGCGCGATCTGGGCCGCGAACCAACTTCACCACAAGCCCTACCGGTACGGTGGGGGCCACAAATCATTCAATGATCACGGTTACGACTGTTCCGGCACAATTTCATATGTGTTGGCCGCGGCCGGTTTGATCAACTCACCGATGAGCTCAACAGAATTTCGCAGCTACGGCGAGCGCGGAACCGGAAAATGGATCACAATCTACGCCCGCGAGGGTCATACGTTTGCCGTAATTGCCGGACTGCGGCTCGATACGACGCCATTCGATCATTACACTGGCAAGTGGGCGCCGCGTTGGTATGCGGCTTACCGCCCGCCCCGCGGATTTGACGCAAGGCATCCCGTCGGACTGTGATTTCGTTCGAACTCTGGTTTCCGCTGTCCTGCAATCCGAATACAACTTTTTGGGCTGATTGATTTTTTTGAACGTGGTATTGTATTGCTGGTTCCAAGTCAATTGTCGGTCAGAGTTCTATGAAACCGAGGAATCCTTCCACCGGCGGTAAGGGACGCTTTCCGCAGACAGACTATTTTTTTCATTCCGGTTTCGGTCGTTGGCACGGCGATTTTTGGTCTTACGACGGAGAAGATAAATCGGAGTTCAGGAATCTCTTTGATTTGGGACGCGAATACCGTCTCGAAGCGGCACGGGAAAGAGCAAGAGAGATGGCGGCGTTCGCCGTAATTGTTCTCACCTCAGCCTGGCCGGTCCTCTACATGATCTTCACGGTTGTGAAGCTGCTCAGCAAAGCCCGGCCGCTAAACTGATTTTCCTGCTGGTTCGAGTGGTTAGTGCCGAGGTTTGGGCCAGAGAAATTCGTCGCGATACTCAGGAGACTGTTCTGGAGCGAAGCCGTTCCGGCTGGTGTTTTCGGTTACCACTCGGGGCACGAGGAAGTTCAGAAGATAATCTTCACCGCCGGCCTTGGTGCCGCTGCCGCTCATTTTGAACCCACCAAATGGGTGCCGGCCGACGATCGCACCCGTGCACGAGCGATTGATGTAAACGTTGCCGGCCTCCAGCCGCGCTTTCACGCGCTCGATGTTATCCGGGCTGCGCGAGAAAAAGCCGCCTGTTAACGCGTAGTCGGTTCCATTCGCTACATCGAGCGCTTCGTCGAGATCGCGCACCTTTGACACACTCAGCACCGGGCCGAAAATCTCTTCGCGAGCGATGCGCATGTGAGGCTTCACATTGGTGAAAATGGTTGGCGGAACAAAATAACCATGTGACGGGATTTCCTTCGCCTGATAAGCGAGCGTAGCCTCTTTTTCTCCGATATCGATGTATTCCAAAATGCGCCGGTACGCGGCTTCATCGATGACAGGACCGACCATGATTCCGGGTTGTTCGGGATTCCCGACGCGCAGACTGGCTGCGGCCGGAATCAAACGCCCCATCACACGATCATAGTTTTCCTCGAGCAGAATCAGACGCGAAAGCGCGGAGCACTTTTGCCCCTGAAAACCGAATGCGGAGTAAATTGAATACATGATCGTCTCATCGAGGTCTGAATCGGCGTCGACGATCATCGCGTTTTTGCCGCCCATCTCACAAATCACTCGCTTTAACTCGCGTTGACCGGGACGCGTGATCCCGGCCGATTCCCAGATTTTCAATCCGACCTCGCGCGAACCCGTGAACGCCACCAAATCGACATCCTTGTGATCAACGAGATGCGCCCCGATCACAGAGCCGTGCCCGGACAGAAAATTCAACACGCCCGGCGGAACGCCTGCTTCCTCGAAAACCTGCATGAGCATGGCGCCGCAGATGATCGATTGCTCGGACGGTTTCATGATTACGGCGTTACCGGTAACGATTCCGGCCGACGCCATGCCGCAGAGAATCGCAATCGGAAAATTCCACGGCGCGATTACGAACGCCACGCCGCGCGGCCAGTAGTGATGATAACTTTCTTCGCCGGGAACCTGCTGCGTAAGCTTGGGGCGTCCGAGCCGTCGCATTTGCTGTGCGTAGAACCTGCAAAAATCGATCGCTTCGCGGATATCGCCGTCGGCTTCGGACCACGCCTTGCCGACCTCGAAGACTTCTACTGCCGAGAGTTCGTAGCGCCTGCGTTCCAAGATGTCGGCTGCGCGCTCCAGCAACTGCGCTCGTTCCTCAAACGAGGTCCACCTCCATTTTTCGAAGGCGGTGCGAGCGGCTTTAACAGCTCGGTCGGCTTCGGCAACTCCCGCTTCGGTTCCGTAACCAACGATCTCGGTCGGTTCGGCTGGATTAACCGAGGGCGTCAGATTATCGGTCCAAACTTTTTCACCTCCGATGTAAAGCGGATGTTTTTCACCGAGGCGTTTGCGCGCTTCGTACAACGCGCTCTGCATTTTATCCTGGCTATCTTTGTAAATGAAACTCACAAGTGGTGCGTTTTTAAAAGTATCGCCGCGTTGAGTCTGAAGTGAAGTCCCATTTTTCTGATCCGAGTAATCCAGCCGGCCGGGATCGCCGATCCGGGCTACAGTTGGCTTGATCAGCTCCCTTGGATCGCGCAGCAATTCTTTCGCTGGCACGTTCTCGGCAAATTTTGCGCGCAAAAATCCTTCGTTCGACGTGTTCTCCAGAAGGCGCCTAACCAAATAGGCCATGCCGGGCAGCAATTCGCCAATCGGGCAGTATTCGCGAACCCGGTACCCCATTTCCACCAGTGCACGCTTGATCGGACCAGCCATTCCGTAGAGCAGCTGAAACTCAAAGCGGTCGCGATCGATCCTGAGTTCGTTTGCGGCGGCCTGCGCATACGCGATACTGCGGACGTTGTGCGACCCGAATGCAGCGGTGACAATTGACTCATTTTCAAAAAGCACCCGCGTGAGTTCCTCGAAATTCGCGTCGCTCTCGGGCTTCTGAAGAAACACCGGAGAACTCGATCCGTTTTGCCCCGATTTTGTTGTCTCGTAATCCCAGTATGCGCCTTTCACGAGCCGGACGGCGAATCGCGTGCCGCGTTTGCGACCCCACTCGATCAAATCGCCCAAGTCGCTTTCAGAATCTCGCAAATAAGCCTGAATAACAATCCCGGCATGCGGCCAATCCTTGAACTCCGCTTCGGTGAAAATGGTTTTGAACAGTTCAAGAGTCGTATTCTTGAGGGTATAACTCTCCATGTCGAAATTGATAAATGCGCCTAGCTCGCGCGCGCGGCGGAGGAGCGGGCGCAGCCTGGCGCCGAGATGGGCAATGGCATCCACGGGAGCCGCCGGATTCAATTGCGAATAGAGGGCAGAGATTTTGACTGATAGATTTACGACCGGAAAAAGATCGGCGCTTTTTCCGAGCGGATCGGTCCAGTTCTTTGTTTCGCTCGCCAGTTTCTCCAGCGAATCAGCGTAACGCTGCGCATAGTCATTCGCCTCGGCTTCACTCACGACTGCTTCGCCAAGAACATCAACAGTAAAGCCGATCTTTTGTGCTCGGCGTTTGCGCAATGTTGCTATCACTTCATTCGGATTTCGTCCGGCGATAAACTGGCGTGCCGTTTCAGATACATTCCAACGGAGCAGCGGAGCGCTTACCCATGGAGCGATACGCGCCAGGCGAACGCCAACACCAAGCAATGGATGGAAACCATCCTCGCCGTCGCTGAAATATTCTTCGAGATGCTGAATGATCTCACGCGACCCGCGCAATGATGGCAGGACGGCCACGAACCGAAACAATTGCGTCTTGAACCGCTCGTCGCGCATCGACAGCGTCATCAGACGCTGATAAAAGCCGGCCTTGCTGAAGAGTCGCTCAGGATGTTTGTCGACTAGCTCAAAGATTCGCCGACCCCGCTGTTCGACCTCGCCTTGAAGCGATCTCATTCGCGAAGGGTAACTCCACCCGGGTGTTAGGCAAAATGTTCGCGCTGTCGCCGTCCCATCCGCGCTTCAATTCATTTCCCATTTGATCACATATGTGATTTAAAAAATGAAATTAAGCGGCAAGCAAAGGGGGAGGAAAATGCAACTACGCAGATTTTCGACACGAAAAATGCAGCCGCTAATACGCTCGCCTGCAGGTTTCCGTCCGAAATATTAAATGAAACTGCTGCATGCGTTTCGAGGAGCAAAAAGAGGGATTTGCCTGGCAGACTCGGAGGCCCAGGGCTCCGCTGTCAGGCAATCTCCTTGGCGCTCATTGCGAGGCCTAGAAACTCGCTGTAAGGGAAGGCGGGATGCGCACTGACACGATTCGTCACGATTTTGCCAGCGATAATACGGCGGCGATTTGTCCGGAAGCCTGGATTGCTCTGGAACAAGCGAATACAACTCGTGCGCCCGCTTACGGCGATGACGAATGGACTGCTGAGGTGTGCGAACGAATACGGGAAATATTCGAAGCCGATTGCGATGTCTATTTTGTGTTTACGGGCACGGCAGCGAACGCGCTGGGTCTGAGCCAGCTCTGCCAACCTTTCCACGGAGTGATCTGTCATGAACTCGCACACATCCAGACCGACGAAGCTGGCGCAACGGAGTTTTACACAGGGGGAGCCAGACTGTTTTTAACAAAGACTAGCAACGGAAAGATCGACCTTGGCGAGGCAGAAAGGCTCGTCGCGCAGCAGGTAGAGCTCCACGGGCATATGATGCGCGCCATTAGCATAGCACAGGCAACGGAGTCGGAACCGTGTACACAGCTGATGAAGTTGCGGCGATTGGCGGTTTTACGCGGACGCACCAAATGTTGCTTCATATGGACGGTGCGCGATTCGCCAACGCCGTCGCATCGCTTGATTGCGCTGCGAAAACGATCACCTGGAAAGCGGGCGTAGATATACTCAGCTTTGGCGGCACGAAAAACGGCGTCGCTGCGGGCGAGCTGGTTGTCTTCTTCGACAAAAAACTTTCACGTGATTTTCAATATCGAGTGAAACAAGCCGGGCACCTCGCCTCAAAAATGCGGTTTATCGCTGCTCCGTGGCTGGGGCTCCTGAATGGAGACGTCTGGTTGCGAAACGCGCGGCATGCGAACCGAGCGGCGCGCCAGCTTGCGCAGCGAATTGGACGCGAAGCAGGAATCGAAAACGTATTCCCAGTGGAATCCAACGCCGTTTTTGTACGGATGGACGATCAACTTTTGCGCGATCTCCACATGCGGGGATGGCGTTTCTACAAATTTCTGGAGCCCGACATTTATCGTTTGATATGCTCGTGGTCCACTACCGACGATGAAATCTCAAGGCTCATTCGCGATCTTGTTGCTATTAAATGATTGAACAGATTGCGCCAAGGGACATCTTAGAAACGAGATGAATCTCGTTGAGCGGCCTTTGGTGTTCGCGGCAGTTTTGCTTGCGGGATGCGGAACCACCCGTGACGTGGCGGTAAGTTCCTATCACGTCACGCGCGATGTTGCAGTCGGTTCTTACCGTGTTGCGACCGCGCCCGTGCATTATGCTATGCGGCGGCGCAGTAACGAACCAACCATGGTTGGAACAACAGATGCAGTCGAATCCCACGTGACTGCGCCGGGTCACGCGACTCCAGCGACACAGGTCGCCTCTCCGCCGCCGCGCCGGCCAAAATCCGATGTCGCCCAGAGTCAAAGCCCGCCCAAAAAAGCTCCGCACGTTGAGACCGAAACCGCGGAGCCCGAGCCGAAGCCAGCGCCCCCGCCGCAACCGTCTTCCGCTGCATTTCCGACTGCCAAAGCGGTGCCTGACAAGCCGGGATACGTTTTCAGTCCATTCGATTCCAGCGGCAGATACGTTGATGTGAGCGGTTACACGCCCGGGACAAAAGTTAAGGATCCCTGGACCGATAAAATTTTCGTTGTCCCATAGGACGCGTGCGCTACCCGGGCATTATTGCCGCGCACGTGCACGAGTGCTACGTAATCATATGAGACTGGCTTCAAGGCTTGCTGTCTTTTCGCCGCTCTGTTGGCTGCTTTTTGCTGTCGCCCCGCATGGTCTCGCGCAGACGTACCAGGGAAAGCAGCTTGTTACGGCAGAGCTTCTTGGAGAGACAAACGCCATCGTGCCCGGCAAGCCGTTCACCGCCGGCCTGCTAATGCGAATGGCTCCGGGTTGGCACACGTACTGGAAATTCTCCGGTGACGCAGGGCTTCCGACGGAATTGAACTGGAAACTGCCACCCGGCTGGAAGATCGGCGCGATCCAATGGCCAATTCCGTTGAAGACGATCGACCCAGGCGACATTGAAACCTACGGCTACGAAAATGAAGTCCTGTTGATGCAGGAAATCACGCCGCCACCGGCTATCGAAAGCTCGTCAATGAAATTCGTTGCTGAAGCGAATTGGCTGGTATGCGAGAAGATCTGCATCCCCGGCAGCGCAACAGTGCAGTTAGATTTGCCAGTAGCACCAACCAGCCAGCCAGCGAACACGGACCTTTTCGCACGTTATCGCCGTTTGCTTTCGCAAAACTGGCCGGGAGCAAATGTGGCAAGCGCCGAGTGGAGCCGGGTTGGATCCGATGTTCGCTTGAAAATCACAAGCGAAACTTTGGCCAAATATCCGGCAGTCGATTTCTTTCCGCTGCCGGAGCAAGACACGATTGTTGGTCATCCTGCGGTTCAGTCGCGGAATAGCAACGAAATGGTTCTTCGGATTCCGCTTGAGTCCGCGCCGAAGAATCTGTCGTCGATGGCGGGCCTGGTGGTTTTTTCGCAGCAACCCAACGGGGACGATCGCGCAGCGTGGCATATTACGAGTGCGGCGCCGACTGTTTCGGCCGCTCGTCCGCCACCTGCGCGCGGAATTTTCACCTTTCTGCTCTTCGGTTTTATCGGCGGCTTCATTTTGAATTTGATGCCGTGCGTCTTGCCGGTGATCTCGCTGAAAATCTTCGGCTTCATACAACAGGCGGGCCAGAGCCGGCAAAAAATCTTGCGGAGCGGGATTGCGTTCGCGGTGGGAATCTTTGCGTGGTTCATTGCGCTGGCACTGCTTTTGATTGCGCTTAAAGGCGCAGGGCGTGATGTAACCTGGGGCGGATTTCAGTTCACGAATACTTACTTCGTTCTCGTGCTGAGTGTAATCGTTCTCGTTTTTGCCCTCAATCTCTTTGGCGTCTTCGAGATTTCGTTGCCGCAATCCCTTACCCGCGGTTTGCTTTCAACGAGCGAACGCAGAGATCTCCTCGGCTCATTCTTCCAGGGCGTGTTCGCGACGGTGCTGGCCACGCCATGTACCGCGCCGTTTCTCGGCACCGCGCTCGGGTTCGCGTTTACGCAATCAGCCGCGATCATTCTGGCGATGTTCATCGCGGTGGCCGCGGGGATGAGCGCGCCGTATCTGCTTCTGAGCGCGCAGCCTGCGTGGCTGCGATTCCTGCCAAGACCCGGCCCGTGGATGCTGCACCTTAAGCAGTTCATGGGGTTCCTGCTGCTGGCAACGTTGCTGTTTCTCCTTTACGTGCTCGGCGCGCAGCGTGGCTTGGAAGGGGCGATCTGGGCGAGCTGTTTTCTCCTGGCGATCAGTGTCGCGTGCTGGATGAAGGGCGCGTTCATTTTGCCAACAGCATCAGTGATGAAACGGAGCATCGTCATCGTGCTCATGCTTCCGCTCGTGATGGGAAGCGGCATTTATTTCATCAGCGACAAATTTCAGTCGGCAAAAATTGCTTCTCCGGGTGCATCATTGCGAGGTAACTGGCAACCGTTCACGCCCGAACGTTTGCAAGCGGAACTGGACCAAGGCCGCGCTGTCTTTGTCGACTTCACGGCTGCGTGGTGTCTCACGTGCAAATTCAACGAAGCCAATGTGCTCGAAGCTCAAGATGTTCGAGACGCATTCCAGCGCCACGGCATCGTGAAACTGAAAGCGGATTGGACCAACGGCGACCCCGTGATCACAAAACTATTGCAGCAGTTCGGCCGCCCCGGCGTTCCGCTCTACGTGCTTTATCCCGGGAAAAACGAAGAGCCGTTTGTGTTTCCGGAACTGCTCACTAAAAGCATGATCCTGGATAAGCTCGAAACCGCCGCGCGGCGTGTTGCTTCTCAATAATACGCTGAATCGAATTGTGTGCCGTTGAATTTGGCTGCCCATTGGCATTGTCTTGTTGGAAGAACTTTAAACGTATCCGCAACTCCGGTTTCTAATCAATCATATGAACACCAAAATACTTTTGACCATTCTTACATCATTGATCGGAACCGCTGTCTTCGCCGCAGACGTGCCTTCGGTTGGAAGCGCCGCCCCGGGTTTTTCGCTCAGTGACGCCAAGGGCAACACACATTCGCTTTCGGAATACAAAGGCAAATACGTGGTGCTCGAATGGTTTAATCCGCAGTGCCCGTTCGTGAAGAAACATTACGGCAGCGGCAACATGCAAAACCTTCAGAAGGAATACACCGACAAAGGTGTGGTCTGGCTGACCATCGATTCCAACGCCCCGGGTACCGAGGGCAATCTGACGGCGGAAGAAGCCTCGAAGATTGCAACGTCGTGGAAAACGCACGAGACCGCGCTTCTTCTGGATCCGGAAGGCAAAACGGGGCAGGCTTACGGCGCGAAGAATACGCCGAATATGGTAGTTATTAATCCCGACGGGAAAATCATTTATCATGGCGCCATCGACAGCAAGGCCACTCCAAACCCGGCTGACATTCCGACTTCCACGAACTACGTGAAGGCCGCGCTGGATCAATCGTTGGCAGGAAAATCTGTCACTACGCCACAGACCAAGCCGTACGGTTGCTCGGTCAAATACAAGTCGTCATAGGATCCTGCTCTGGCAAAAATCCGAAAATTCGAAAGCGGCGGTCGAAATACGGTCGCCTCTTTTGTTTTGACAAATGTTGAAAGCCTAGCTCCACGGCGTCTGCTGATTCCAAAATGGTCGTCGCTCGCAGGGAGCATCTTTAGCGGATTTCGGTGGTTAGTCCCAAAAAACGATTCACCGCTACACGAGGCCGCGTGTCCTGGGTGACAGCCGTGCGATGAGGCGCATCACAGCCATTGGCGTCACTCGAGTCAAAAGCATCAGTAGCTTCATAGCCAACCCGGGCACCACTATTGGCCGGTCTGCTTCGAGGGCTGCGAGCGCGTCGCGCACGACTTGTTCGACCGGAACTTGGAGAAACTCCGGGCCTGGGCCGGGCTTGACGTACCGGCCCGGACGGCTGGCGACTTGCTGGAACTCCGTTACAACAGGACCCGGGCAAAGAGCGCATACGCTTACACCGGTTCCGCGAAGTTCGGCTCGAAGCGCTTCGGAGAAACTTGTCACATACGCCTTTGTAGCGGCGTAAACGGCAGACCCAGGGATCGGGAGAAACCCTGCCGACGAGCTAACATTGAGAATGCCGCCGCGCCGTTTCGCGATCATCTGCGGAAGCAAACTGCGAGTCAGCAATGTTACCGCCGTGACGTTTACGAGGGTCATTTCCCTGTCACGAACGGGATCGCTCTTCCTAAAAGGACCGCTATCGCCGAGCCCGGCATTGTTGATTAGAAGATCGATGTCGACCTTGTCGTGATCGAGCCAGTCCAGCAAATCGTCCAACTGCGCAAGATCAGAGAGATCAACTTTTCGAATGTGAACGAGAAGTTTTGCATGCTCGCGTTGCAGTTGATCAGATAACTCGACCAGCCTTTCATCACGGCGGGCAAGGAGAATTATTGAGCGCGCGCGACTGGCAAGCTGGCGCGCAAATTCACGACCGATCCCAGCCGACGCTCCGGTGATTAGTACGTTACAATCGTCCAGTTTCATGTACCCTGTAGTGGAGGGCGTTGACCTCGGTATTCCCTGAGACAGCCAGCTTTCTGACCGCTGCGGTCAGCGCCTGCGGCTACAATGTCGCTGCCACGTTGCAAACTCTTTAACTCACGCTTTGTCAATGGCCGCCAATGCCCGCACGGCAAATCGCCAAGCCGAAGGCTATCAACTCGAACACGGACAAGATGTTTCACGTGATATCCGACCGCTTCGAACATGCGGCGAACCTGACGATTGATACCCTGGCGCAACACGACGCGCAAACGCGTCGTTGAAACAGGGTGCAGACGGGCAATCCTTGCTCGCTGACCATCGAGAACAATTCCGCGCAGCAATCGCGGCGCAAGCGCCGAATCCCACGGCCGATCCAAGATTACCTCGTATTCCTTCTCGATCTTGAAACGGGGATGAGTGAGGTGCTGCGCAAGCTCGCCATCATTAGTAACAAGAAGCAGACCTTCAGTCTGGGCGTCCAGACGTCCGATGTTGAAGAGCCGCGAAAATTTTGCCGGGAGCAAATCAAAGACAGCATCGCGGACGCGCGGATCTTTCCGGGTCGACACGAACCCGGCGGGCTTATGCAGCATGATGGTAAGCGGCGCGCCGACGCGGACAAGCTTGCTATCAACCTTGACGTGATCGCGTGGCCCCGGTTGCACGCTGAAATCTGTGCAGACCGAGCCGTTAATCGCGACTCGACCCGCCGCGATTAATTCATCGCAGTAACGGCGTGATCCAACTCCCGCGGCAGCAAGGAAGCGGTTGAGGCGCACGCGGGCTCACGTTTCCGATCAAACGTCGGGCTTGGTCTTCGGCAAGCCGATGACTTTCTGGCTATCCTTCCACTGGCCGCGTTTCTTCAGAAGCTCGACGCGCTCAAAGCGTTTCAGGACATTACGCTTGGCTGCGATGGTGCTTGCGCCTTTTAGACTGCGATGTTGCGACATAAATTCGTTGAACCGTTGAAGGACTGAACCCAGAGTGAGCCCGCACATTAGCCTGACACGATCGTTTTTCAAGAACGACGCGCGAACGCCAATCGACTTGATCTAAAGCTGGTTACTGAACACCACGTACGTTCCCGAATTCGTGACCTGGTGATAAACGTGAAACCGGCTGTTGACCCGTTCTTTCCAGTAGTCTGCCCGGCTCTGCTCCACAATAAGATAAACCGCATCGGCTTGCCCCCATTTGTCCAAAACAGCCTGTTCGTTCAAGAAAATGTCTTTCGAGGGTGTGCCCATCGGAGCTTCCTTCTGGGGATTTTGATTCACAAAAAAGAATCTTCGGTTCAGATAAAAAATCAGGCTGCTGCTGTCGTCGAGTGGTCCTTCGAAAATCGCGTGGCCGCCCATCTCCAAGCGCGGGTTTAAGAAACGGGCTACATCAGCGAGCGAGAAATAGGGCGCCGTCTTCGCGACTCCTACTACCATGCTGAGCCCGGCCGGGATCATCGACACCGCCAGTGCGATGGCAGCGAGTTTTTCGCGCTGTTTGAAAATGAAGTAGAGCGTTACCAGTGAGAAAAACACGAACGAAACAGCTATGATCGCAATCGAAGGCCGTAGCGCTGCCCAGGCAGACGCCGGCATGTCGTGCAGCGCTCTCCATGCGGTCCAGCGCGCATCCATTATTCCCCAATCTCCGTTTAGAACACGCGCCGCACGGCCAACAAATAATGCTCCAATGCCGGTTATCAATCCGACAATACCCACCGCGATGGCGCCAGCGGCGCGCAATCCTTGCGGTGTCCGATCCCAGGCCACCGCTGCCCAGAGGGCAAACGCGCTCCACATACTCATGGAATAATAGTCCTGGCGCTGACCCAAAAAGAGCAGTGGAACGAACACCACGCCCATCCAGCAAAGCAGTAATCCATCGGTGAAGTTGATTTCGCGCGGTCGAATCACACGACGCCAGGCAAACGTCACCCCGGGTAGCAGCGCGATCGACCACGGAAACCACCAGGCCAGATGCAGGATCACAAATTGATAAGCAGGTACGCCCAGGAAATCATGCGTTTCGTCGGTAAGTCCGCGCAGGTGTCCCAGCCATTCGGACCGGAGCAAATAATGAAAATAGCGCGGGAAATGCCATTCTGCCCAGATGTGCCATGGAGCTACAATAACAAGAAAAATCGCCGCGTATTCCCACCGCAACAGCGCGCGGAATCGCATTCTGGCTTCGCGATAAAAAATTGAGAGCAAAATAAAAATCGCAGCCACGTAAACGATGCCGAGGACGCCTTTGGTGAGACAAGCCAGTGCCGAACAAGTCCAAACTCCAGCGAACCACACCCCGCGACGCCGCTTGCGCTCATAGCCGCGCAGTCCACAGAAAATCGCGCCGGCAATGAATGCGGTGACCAGCGGTTCTGGCATAACAATGCGCGCCAGTAAAAACGTCCCGCAGAAGCTGAGATAAATCAGACCGGCAATGAAGCCGCGCCAGTAATCTGAAAGCTTTTCGCCAATCAAAAAAATGAGCGCAACGGTGGCGACGACGGCAAGTGCAACGGGCAGCCGGGCCGCTGCTTCGTTAATCCCAAGAATCTTGTACGAAGCGATAATGAGCCAGTAAAGCAACGGCGGTTTTTGCAGGCGCGGTATTCCGTCGTTCGTTGGAAGCAACCACTGATGGGTCTCAACCATTTCGCGCGCTGCTCCGGCATATTGACCTTCGGTTTCGCTGTAGAGGTCGCCGGTCCCGATGGTGACCACATGCAGCAGCGCTGTCAGCGCAATCAGAATCACCAACAGAGCGTGGCGAGTCGGCGGGGGTGGAAGCGCCGGTGGCTCCAGCAGCGTTTCTTCAAGTCTTAACGTGCGTGCGCCCGCGGTCATTGTTCACATTCTCGACCGGAAACCGTTCCGGTTCGAGATTCGCCTTCAACCCGTTGGCTTGAATCGGTCTTGCTGTTCGCTTTCCAATGCTCAGGCAAACGGAGCAGTTTTCCCGTAGGCATCTTGATCAGCGCAAGCATCTGGCGGCACTCGGCGATCAACGTGTTGTCTTCCGCGCGCGTGATTCGGAATGCGCACCAGAACCGCGCGCGCTCCACTTGATCCAGCCAGCCCTCAATTGCGAGGTGGTTCCCGAGCTTGGCCGCGCGGCGATAATTGATCTCGGTGCGGACCACGACCGGATAAGTTTGCTTTTCGGCCATCTCTGCCAACGCGAGGCCGAGCGCCTCAGCCAGGTGTGTACGAGCGATCTCAATGAAACGCAGGTACGCGATGTTGGATACGACGCCTCCGCAATCGGTATCGAAAAACATCACCTGCACTTCTGTTCGAATATGGGGGGGCATGGCCGATTTTAGATTTCCAATTAAATTAGAGTTTAGGGTTCCGTTCGGCAGTTTTTTGGTCCGGAAATACGAAACAGTATGACCTCGATGTTTTCGCAATACGTCCACGGTAACCAGAGGCAGTTGCTTTTTCTGCTGCCGCTTATTCTAATGCTCCACGCTGGTTCGGCGGTCGCAACTGACGCTTCATTGAGGTTTGCAGGAGTCGCGTTTTCTCCAGGTTCAATGGTGAAGGCTAACGTCCCGCTGAGCAAGCCGGAAAGATCGTTGGCCGCCCAGGGCGGAAACAGCGTACCGCCGAATGCCGTGGCGGTACTCGCTACGCCTGCGACTTTTGATCCACGACGGAACTGGCCGGTATTGATTGTGTGTTCTACGAGCGATTTCAAACGTCAGAATCGCGATGACCTTGTTGATCGTTATCGCAGAGTCGGACTCGCAGAAGGCTGGGTCCTCTTAGCGGGGGACGGGCCGCAACCGGCCCGGAAGGATACCGCAGCGTGGCGCGGCGCGATGACGCTCGCCGCAGTCGACGCGCTTCATCGCAGCTTTCCCGGTTCAAACAAATGGCCGATCGCGTGCGCCGGATTTTCCGGCGGTGGAAAAGGCGTAGGTGTAGTAGCGCCGTTGCTGGCGAAGAATGGTTGTAATATCGCGGGCGTTTACATCACAGGGGCGAACGAAGATCGCTTGAGCGAGGGATATGCGCGCGTTGGCCCGGGCGCGGGTTTTCTTCTGACGCCGATTTACGTCAGCGCGGGGCGCGACGACCGGATCGCGACCTTGGAACAACAGTACAACGTGGCGGGCGCAATCAAACGCACCGGCTTCCAGCGACTTCGGGTCGGCACGTTCCATGGTGGCCATGAAGTGAACGACGCGCAATCCTCTATCGCGTTGCGCTGGTTTCGCGAACTAGCGAAGTAACCTGGCGTTGAATTAAACGTGCGTGCGGTGAGAACCTCCGAGCGCCTTGACGAGCCCGTTAGGATCATCAGTGCCGAGCGCAAACTTTCGTCCATTGCGTAATGTGATCGCTACGGCATTCAAACCGGAGACATTGTAGAGCCAGCCATATGCCGTTAGATGAATCCCCCAGCCGTACCACCACTTAATGCGAATCGGCTCGCACGCGACTATCCGCAACCGGCAGCCGTTTGCGGACAATGCCCAATCCGAACGAGGCGCACAAAATCTCATCCTGAATCGTAATCCTAAATTTGTAGAAAAGAACCAGCGAAACCAGCAGGATGATCAAAACGACCACCGGCGCGCCGCGATGAAACGATGATCCAGATAAGCCGGTGCTGCTTGCGACCAGAGCCGATCGCTAAAAGCAACGACCAAATTATGACGTGACCGATCTGCGTGCGTTCGTATCGCGTCACAAAAGCTTGTCGGCGGAAGGACGCGGGTTCGTCGGTTGCTGAAATTTCTCCAGCGATTTCACCAAATTTCCGGGCAAGGGCCGTACGCGATCAAAAATGCGCGCGGCGAGAGGTTTGGCCCGGGTGTAACCAGCGGCGAACATTTCGAGGCGCGCATCCAGATTGTCGATGTAGTGAAGTGCCATTGCCTCGGGCGTTTTCGGCGCGACCGGCGAGCCAAACTCCGGCTCGCCATGATGCGCGCCGATGAGATGCAAAAGGTGCATTCGCACATCTTCTGATGCTGGCGAGAGATTCTTCCATGCGTCGGCGTTTTCGACGCTTAACCTTCTCCACAACGCATTCACCAACTCCAGTCCGATGGAGATATGTCCCATCAGTTCGCCCAGTTCGTCATAATTCATCACAAACCCGTTTTCCGGCAGCGCGTTCTCCCAAAGTTTCCCGGAGTCGTGGAAGAGAATTCCCGCGACTAGGAGATCAAGATTCAACTCGGGGTAAAGCGGTGCGATCTGCTTCGCCAGGCGCATCATCTGTGCGGTGTGTTCGACCAGACCGCCGCGCCGCGCGTGGTGATAATTGCGCGCAGCTGCGGTGCGCCGGAACCGGTCACCCCATTCTTTCAAAAACGCTTCGCAGACCATGCGCAGCCGGGGTTCGCCAATCGTTTGAACTGTTGAAACGATTAACTCCCAGTCCGCGTTTTGTTTCGCGCGCATTTCTGCCGGGCCTTGCAGTAAGTCGTTCTTTTCGTCTTCGATAAGAGGACGCACCGTCCACTTGCGCGCATCGAGTCCGTATTGCGACTGGTAAAACTCGCCGGCAAGTTCGATAAAACTTTCAGGCGTGAGCGCGCTGCACGTTTTGTACGCGGGATGATCGCTCCAGACCCGCAAGGTCATCCGGTCGCAAGCGTCGGCCAGCGTAAGCTCGCAATACGGTTGCTGTTCGCGGGTGAACTTAGGCGTTGCGCTCTCGACCTGCACATGCACACGCGCCGGAACGGCGCTGTTCTGAGCTGCCCGGCGAATTTCTGTCAGAGTCAGCAAATCCATTTCGGTTTAATCTAACACGACTCGCAAGCTGTGCTGTAGCGTGCGGTGTCCCCAGCTCAAGACGTTTTCGGCAGCACATAATCCGCTGATGACAGCAGACACTACAACTGCTGAGACAAGTTCGCGATGGCATGGGGCGCGTGCGCTTCGCGGAGATGTGCGCTCCATTGCCTCATGTTCCTAAAGCATCTCGAGTGCAGCGCGTGCGGTCTTCGGCACGAGTGGTCACGTTTACAGAATCTCTGTTTGTCGTGTCACAAACCGCTGCTTGCGAGAGTGGATCTCACAAAAGCAGCAGGGACGCTGACGCGGGAGAATCTCGCGACACGGGAGAAATCGTTGTGGCGATTTCGCGAAGTCTTGCCGTTGCCACACGATGTTGAGCCGGTCTCGTTAGGGGAAGGGGGAACGCCGCTGTTGCGTGCACAAAGAATTGGTGACGACGTCGATCTCTGGATCAAAGATGAGTCGCTCAATCCGACGCAAAGCTTTAAGGCCCGCGGAATGAGCGTAGCCGTTTCGATGGCAAGATATTTAGGAGCACTGAAGCTCGCGGTCCCCAGCGCGGGCAACGCCGGTGGCGCGCTCGCCGCGTATGCGGCTCGGGCCGGGCTCGAAGCGCACATTTTCATGCCGGGTGACACGCCGCGCGCGAATGTGATCGAGTGCCGCGAACTGGGTGCTCACGTGACGCTGATAAACGGATTAATCACCGCGTGCGGCGCGGAGATCGCCGGTTGCAAGAAAGAGGATGGATGGTTCGATATTTCCACGCTGAAGGAACCGTATCGCGTCGAGGGGAAAAAGACTCTCGGCTACGAATTAGCCGAACAACTAAACTGGACATTGCCAGACGCGATTCTCTATCCAACCGGTGGCGGCACGGGATTGATCGGAATGTGGAAAGCGTTCGATGAAATGGAAACGCTCGGCTGGCTCGGGACAAAGCGTCCGCGGATGTTTGCGGTGCAAGCCGCTGGTTGTGCACCGATCGTCCGAGCGTTTGAAGCCGGGGAAGAGACTGCAACGGAATTTCCCAATGCGCACACGATCGCATCCGGCCTGCGCGTGCCAAAAGCAATCGGCGATTTCTTGATGCTGACAATCCTCCGGGAATCCCGCGGCGGTGCGGTCGCTATCGATGACGAAGAAATGATTCGCGTCGGACGCGAGGTCGGAGCAAAGGAAGGTCTGTTCGTCTGCCCGGAAGGCGCAGCTTGTTTCGCAGGTTTGAAACTGCTTCGACGCACCCAGAAAATCTCCTCCGGCGAGCGCGTAGTCATTTTCAACACGGGCTCAGGAATCAAATACCTTGAAGCGTACTGACCGATTACCTTCGTTTACCGACAAAAATAGAGACACGTTTCGCGAAGGCTTTTGCAGGCTCCGCGTAGAAACGTCGTCCAAGTTCCAATGCGTCGCGTTGCAACCGCTTGCAACGTTTGCCGATTAGCTTTTCGAGTTGCGCCAGTTCCCCGGCAGGCGTCTCGTCGCCGCTTTCCTTCTCCAGACGCGCCAGAAGAAAATGGAGATCGTGCTCGTGACCAAGCAATTCGCCGAGAACCTCCGCATTGTGAGCCATTTCTTGCAGAACGACGCGGTTGAGCGGCTGTAGAATTCGCAACTCATACCAGATGTCTTTCACACGTTTACGCCAAGCATGGAAATTTTCGGCCTCTGGATCATTGATCGTTTTGGCGAGACCGCGTTGTCCACGTTTGTAGATTTTGGCAATTGCACCGCAAATCTGTTTCCAAGTGAGCCCCTCCAGCGGCCAATTCATGAGCCGCGCTTTCGCGCGCTCGAGCTGCGGAATTGCCTGGCTTTGCCAACCGGCGAAGGCCGCGGAAAAACTTTCTCGTTCCAGCAATAACAATTCTTCCGTGCGCGGAAAGAACTGATGCCCGACAATTTTCGCTCCTTGATCGCGCAACTCACTAAATGTTTGCAATCGCACTTGCGCGTCGCGCAAGTCGGACACCAATCGTCCGATCTTGCGCACGCTACGGTCCTCGCGTGCATGGCAATTCTTGCCGACCCGGCCGATGGCCAGTCGCATCGCCGCGCGCAGTTTTTTCAGGTGCTTTCGCACTTCATGCACGGTGACACCACGCTGTTTGGCCGGGTGCTGGCACAAGTGAAGAGCCGCGTCGATTTGTTCGGCGAGAACGCGCTTAAGTCCTTCCGGCAAAGGTTCGCGCAATTTTAGACGGAAGCCCATTGCGTTTGCTATTTGAGAGCGAGCCGCACGTTGCTATAGCGCTTTTCACCGGTCACTTCCCGCCCAAACCACCAAGGCGGTTGGAATCTGCGACAGCTCGCGCGATCGGGAAATTCCACCTCCGCCACCACCAGACCGGCATGTCTGCCGCGATAAATGTCGATTTCGATCAGAACGGTGTCCCAAGGAATTTCGTAACGCACCTTTCGCAGTCTTCTTCCGGCCGTGCCGGGCCAGAGTGCCGCGAACTGTTTTGCCGTCAGCTTGATCTCACGTTCTTCGCGATGACTGCCCCGACCGACCTTAAACGTCAGCGATGTAGCGCGGTCTGTTTTTCGAAGGCGAACCTGTCGGCCGGCGGACTCGGTTGCCAGATAACCCTGTTCTATAACAAAGCTTCGCGACTGCTTCAGGTTGTCCGGCAGCCAAATGACCAAAAATTTTCGTTCAATTTCGAGATTGTGTCGCGCTGGATCATTCCCTCCCACAGGGTGAACATCCTAAACACGTTGCATCGAGTGTCGAGACTTTCACGGCTGCAAAGAACGATCTGTAGCCGGGATCGATGATCCCCGTTTCTGGAGCTTCTTCTTTAGCTTCCGGCCAGCATCATCGATGGGGGGTTGCATGCTGGGGCTCAGCCAGGTGCATTCTAAAGAAATTCGCTGAGCGCAGTTGCAACAGCCAGGACTGGCCGCACCGAAATGGCTACGATAATGGCAAAAAAGAACGCCTCGATCGCAAATTCCAGGCTTCTTTCGCTGAGAAAATAAGATCGGCCCAGTTCGCGAAATGATCGGCGCATAGCCGAATTTTGCGCGTGTCTTCGTCTGATGATTCGCTTTACTGTAATCGTAGTCATAGCTGCAGTTTTGATAGACCAGAAGCGCGCAGTGTCAGGTTACGAATTGTTAAAAGTCGACGACGACCAGGTAACATGCACTACAACTCGCGGGTGATTGGTCGAAAAGTTGCAGAGTTGAAGGATTACCGGGAAGCAGTCGCTTCAACCCTTTAATCCTTTACCGCTTCACTAGTTAACAAGCTTTGCTTGCGCGCCGGTGAGTTGTTGGTCGGAGCTACTGCGCGTTCCGTTGCGGATAACGGCTGATAATTGACGAGCGCGATCATGCCGTCGTCGCTCTCGACCAATGCCGTGCAGCTTTCGACCCAGTCGCCACAATTATAATAGGAGACATTTCCGAATTCGCGGATCGCTGCGCTATGGATGTGGCCGCACAGCACGCCGTCCACCTGATGGCGTTCCGCATAATGCGCCACAGCGGCTTCGAATCTGCCGATAAAGCTAACCGCATCCTTTACGCGTCGCTTTGCGTAGGCGCTGAGCGACCAGTAGCCGAAGCCGAAGCGGCGTCTGATGAAGTTAATAAGCGGATTGAGCGAGAGCAGAAATTGATAGCCAAGGTCGCCGGCGAACGCGAGCCACTTCAACCGGCCGCTGCCGGAGACCACCACGTCGAGTTCGTGGCCATGAATAATCAAGATACGTTCCCCGGAGGCAGTCGAATGAATTGCGCTCTGCTTGATCTCGATATTCCCGTAGGAGCCACAAAAGCCGGCCATCAGTTCGTCGTGATTTCCTGGAATATAAATGACCTGCGTTCCCTTGCGCGCCTTGCGCAGGATTTTTTGAATCACGTCGTTATGCTGTTGCGGCCAATAAATTCCGCGACGCAGTGACCAAATGTCGATCAAATCGCCGACGATGTAGAGCGTGTCGAAATCATTCTCGCGCAAAAAATCCAACAGTGCCGTAGCGTTGCAACCGCGCGTACCAAGGTGCGCGTCGGAGATCCACGCGGCGCGATAACGCTTCACCGCGAGCAAGTCTTCAGCGGATTTGCCAAATGAAAATCGTTGTTGCGTTGCGAAAAATTTGGGTGAACGCCGCCGGGGAAAGGTGAACGTTTGCGTCACTGCGTCTAAACCGTAAAGACGAGTCGAAACCGCAGCAAAAAAAGTATTGTTACTTTTGTGTGGCAAAACGATTCCTCGGTCTGCGTCGTTTTTCCAGCGCAACTCAATGAATGTTGTCGATGTCTCGATTCCAAAAAGCAACGGGCGCCCTGGGATTTTCATTCCAAGGCGCCCGGCTTTCGTCTTCTCTGCCGTAACCTAACCTCTGGCTTCAAAAAGCCTGTGGCCTTGGGGGACTGACTTCGTAGACGCGTCAACCAGATCGTTCACAACAGATTGGCATTTCATCCTTTCGATTTGGGTTTGACCTCAGCGTTGCACGCGGTCGTGACAAACGGATGGCGGCCTTGCAAAAGACTGGTGACGTTTGCGTAGCTATGCGTGAACTCGGCTCTGCATGAGAACTCGCTCGAATTTTTAAGCCAGCTTCGCGTTGTACCGGGCTGCCATCGTCACGTGCTTGCGCTCAACCAAACAAGCGTCGTCTATTAAGACCGTCGAATCGGCAAACTTGTAAACGTCACTGATAATAGCTTCGAGCAAAGATTCAGTAGGTTGATCAAGGTGCGAGCGAACGCTTTGCCGCAAACGTTCAATACCAAAATCCCTGCCTTCCTTATCGTCCACCTCGATAACGCCGTCAGTGAAAAAGAGAAGGAAATCGTTCGGCGCAAGTTTGGCTTCGATTCGATTCGGCTCGGACCGGCGGACGAAAATCGAGGCGAACAGAAGAACAGTTCGGGTCGGGCATGCGGTCGCATGCACAAGATCTCCTTAGCAGGTTTTAGACACCATCGTGTGTTACAAATTCATGACACTCAAGTCGCCAAACTAGTTATCGCAAACCAGAGGATATAGTTGTTTCCAAGGATTTCTTGCCGAGACATCGAGATTTGAATGAGCGCTTCCGGAACTGTCAATTCTTGCACTTGCGAGAACTCGCTTGCGCCTCAATCGTCTAGCTGAGTGAAAAAATTCGCCGCTACGTTTACCATTGTAGCTGCCCTTGCGATTGCCGGATGCGGCCTGTTCGGATCGGGTGAGGCTGTTCGAGAAACTCCCGGCCGCACGGTCTATCGGGCCACGGAAGAAAGTCCTCCGGAGCTCCCGGATACTACGCCCGTGCGACAGCAGGTGCCTGGAGAAAAGCGTTGAATCTCTGTGGACTGATGAAACGGAGAAGCGCGGTGTCATAATCGCGTCTTGTTCGAGGCCAAACCGTTCCGCTCTGAAGTGCGGGCTCTACAGGATGCTGTCACAGAAACGTAACATAAATTGCATTGCTGGCGTCGTGGCTGTTTCGCATCGTCGGCAGTGTGGAAACCACCGCGCAAGAGCTCTCGGTTGCGCCCGGAAAAAGCGCCTCTGGATACCGACGGCGAACCGCCGAATCAGCCATCAAAGCTTTCTTTGGCAGCAACGCGCTCGTTGCCATCGTGGTGCTGACGTTGATTACGATTTTCCTCTTTCGCGAGGGCTTCGGTTTTTTCGGACAGAATCTAGCGAATTTGCGGCTGTATCGGCAAGCGGGCCTCGAATACGTGAACATCATTCGGGCGCAAGCCGAAAAGCAGACCGCTCTGTCGCGTCAACTCGGCGACATCCGGCTTCAACAAATGCGAGCCGGAGCCGACCAGGCCGCACTAGAAAAATTCGATGAGTTTGCAAATAAATTCAGCGATACCGGCGAACAGTTAAATGGATTGGTATCGGATGCGACCGATCAGGCGCAGGCGCTGCGGGAAACAATGCTTCAACTCGGCAGCCATGGGGATGCTTCGGTGATAGAGACCGAAACGCAGGATGAACATCACGCCGCGGCGGCCACGCCAGCGGGCAACCAAGCGGAGCAAATGGCTGCGCTTCGTTCTGCAGCGGACAAGTTCCATCAAATTGCCGATTCGATGAAGGCTCAGATAAATGAACTGCTTGCGGCGCCTCCGGCGTTAACCACCGCCAAAGCGCGAAAATCCCTCGCGAAATGGAAAGCCGAAGTCGAAGAGTATCTCAAACAGCTTCCTGAAGTTGTGGTAAAACTTCGCGCGTGGGACCCGAACAAACCTGTGCCCGCGTATCGCGCCATTACGTCTTTTCTGTTTGGCACGCAATGGATCACGGCAAGTTTTTGGCAGGATTGGTACGGCATCATTCCGCTGTTTGTGGGTTCGCTGATGGTCTCGATCGTCGCGTTGCTAATTGCTGTTCCGCTCGGCGTGTGCGCGGCGATCTACGTAAGCGAGGTTGCCTCACCGGTCGAGAAGAGCCTGATCAAACCATACATTGAATTCATTTCGGCAATCCCGTCTGTCGTGCTGGGCTTTTTCGGCATCGCCGTGCTCGGAGAAACGATCCGCGCTATCTCACGTGCCTCGTTCATGCAATGGGTGCCGTTTTTTCCAATCAGCGAGCGACTCAACGTGTTCACAGCGGGTTGTTTGCTCGCGCTGATGGCTGTACCCACGATTTTTACTCTCGCCGAGGACGCGCTTCGTAACGTGCCGCGCGGTTTCAAGGAAGCTTCCTACGCACTGGGCGCGAATCGGCTTCAGACGATTGTGCGCGTGCTCGTGCCGGCGGCGTTGTCGGGCATCGTTTCAGCAGTGTTGCTCGGGCTCGGCCGGGTCATCGGAGAAACGATGGTTGTGCTGCTCTGCGCCGGCAATCGGATCGCTATTCCTGATTTCACACAGGGATTGGGCGCATTTTTCCAACCGGTGCACACCATGACCGGAATCATCGCGCAGGAAATGGGCGAGGTCGTTCGCGGCAGCATCCACTATCGCGCGCTGTTCATGGTGGGGCTTGTGCTGTTTGCGATCACTCTCGCCATCAACTACGGCGCGCAGAAACTCGTCATGCGCTACCGAATGAGCATTGGATAAAATGGTCACCGCCTCGTCCAATAACCGCCGCAGCTTTGTCCAATCGTTTATGTTTTGGGCGTTTCGTCTCGCGACCTACTTTGTGCTCGCGTGCGCGACCTACATCTTTCTCGAGATCGCGATCAAGGGTAGCCGGACGGTATTCACCAATCACGCACCGTTCATCAATGTGAAATTTCTCACAGAGCCGCCGCAAACGCTCTACGTCTTCGACTATCAAGGCAAAAAAATGGAGCTGAGCGATCGAGAATTTCCGGAAGTGGCAGGAAACGCACAAGGAACCCGTTGATGCCACCAGCATTGCGTATTCTGCAGGCGGAATTTGGCCTTGTATCGTTGGCACTGCACTGCTTGTCATCGGATCGATGATTGTGGCCTTGGTCATCGGAATCAGTGCAGCGATTTACCTCAGTGAATATAGCCGCGAGACACGCCTTATTCGGTTCATTCGCGTAGCGATTTTAAACCTTGCTGGCGTGCCATCGATCGTCTTCGGTCTGTTCGGTTTTGGGTTGTTCGTAATTTTCTTTGGCTGGAACGTGTCGCTGCTTGCCGGCTGGTTCACGCTGGGTCTGATGATTCTGCCGGCGATTATTACCGCGAGCGAAGAATCGTTGCGCGCGGTGCCGAAAGGTTTGCGCGAGGGTTCGCTGGCGCTTGGCGCGACCAGTTGGCAAACGATCCGCAAGAACGTCCTGCCTTATGCGATGCCGGGAATTTTGACTTCTTCGATCCTCGGCATTGCTCGAGTCGCAGGTGAAACCGCGCCAATCATGTTCACCGCCGCGTATGCGATGCGCGATGAAATGCCATGGCAGGTGACCAAATGGACCGATTTCTTTTTCCAGGGTGTGATGGCCCTCCCGTACCACATTTATGTTGTTAGCTCGAAAATTCCGCAGAACGAATACACCGAACGCGTCCAGTATGGAACGGCGTTTGTTTTTCTGGTAGTCGTAATGCTGATTGCATTAGCCTCCATTGTGCTGCGGGAGAGACAAAGGAGGCGACTATCATGGTAAACGTAATGGAACCGCCACAAACAACTCGACCACAAATGCCCCCGCAGACGCTTGAGCCGACGGCAAATGGGACGGAGAGACACCAGGTTATGATCGACGTGCGCGATGTGGATTTCGCTTATGGGGATAACAAGGTGCTCCACGATATCTCCCTGCAAATGCCGCCTCGCGCCGTGACAGCGTTCATCGGGCCCTCCGGTTGCGGGAAGACCACGCTACTGCGTTGCATCAATCGCATGAACGACCTCGTCGATGGCTCGCGCATTACCCGGGGGACGATACATGTTGACGGCATTGATATTAACATGCCCGGATTGGACGTGGTCGATTTGCGCCGGCGAGTCGGAATGGTTTTCCAAAAATCGAACCCATTTCCGAAATCCATTTACGAAAACATTGCCTACGGCTTGCGTGTCGCCGGTGTCAAAAAGCGATCCCGCATCGACGAAGCAGTCGAGAAAAGCTTGCGTTCCGCCGCGTTGTGGGACGAAGTCAAAGACCGGCTGGACACCAACGCATTTGGACTGTCCGGGGGCCAGCAACAGCGTTTGTGTATCGCCCGCGCCCTCGCCGTCGGACCCGAGGTAGTGTTAATGGACGAGCCCTGCTCGGCGCTGGATCCGATTGCCACTGCGAAAATCGAGGAGCTGATCCAAGGGCTCAAGACGCAATACACAATCGTGATCGTCACTCACAATATGCAGCAGGCGGGCCGTGTTTCCGATTTCACCGCGTTCTTTTATCTCGGAAAGCTAATCGAGGTTGGGCGAACGGTGAAAATCTTCACAAACCCGAACGAAAGACAGACCGAAGATTACATTACCGGCCGCTTTGGTTAACAATTCTCTCGTTGCCCAATGTCAGCCCAGGGGCGAATTCCATTGAGTGCGGACTCGCGTACTACAGCTTTAACGGAGCGGACTCAATGAACGGCGACAAGCGCAGGTTTCTTTTCGTTTCGATTACCGGGCTCATCAGCGACATCGCCTGGCAGGTGGCGAAGGAAGCTGAAGGTGAAGAGCGGCTTCCAAATCGGCGTACGCGTTCGACGATGATGCCACGTTCTTCTCTGTATCGAAGCATGCAGCCATCCTTTTCAAGAAAGGCATCCCCGAGGAAGTGCACATCGAAGACGTGATGCAGGTAAACGGACAATGGCACGTGGCCCGAACCTCCGGCGTGGTGCTCGTGGTCTGCGGAGTCGGGCAGACGATGCGCCAGGCACAGACACAGGCCTATTCGCGTATCTGGAACATCATGATTCCGGACATGTATTACCGTGATGACATCGGCGAGCGCTGGTTCGAGGACCACGACAAGCTGCACACCTGGGGATACCTGCGCGAGGTTTAACCTGACAAATAACAAGGCAACCATGGGAACAAGGACACGCGCCGTGATCATTACGATTGCGTTCAGTGTGATCGGGGTGCTGGGGGACTATTTCCTGAAACTCGCCAGCGCTCGTGAGCAACCGCTGCGGGCGAGTTGGTTTTACCTTGGCTTCGCCCTTTACGCCTCAACCGCCTTCGGCTGGGTATTCGTAATGAAATATCTGAAGCTGGCTACGATCAGCGTGCTGTACTCTGTCTCCTTGGTGTTGCTACTTACGGCGATTGGCGTGGTGTTGTTCCGAGAGTCACTGAATTACTTTGAAGTGATTGGGATTGTGTTCGCTGTGGCCTCGCTCGTGCTATTAATGCGCTTCGCCTAGAGGCCTTGAGAACGTTTCGGAAAGATCCTCCTTATGCGTCCACAGCTACTTAGTTACGTGCGCGATGTTGAGGAGCCGTCGTGCTTGCCAGCCCCGATGGAACAGCGAATGGAACTTGGAAGCCGTAGTTGATCTTTTCGATTGGGGACTCTTATGCCTGTTTGCGAAACGTGTGGTAAAGGATATGAAGCAAATGAGCGCGTGTGTCCGTCGTGCGGAATGCCACCGGAGTCCACTCCGTCACGCTGTGGTCCGGTTGCAATGTTGGCCATGCGGATTGCCTGGGGAGCTGCGTTTGTCGCAGCGATCGTTTGTGTTCTTTGCGGCGTAATTGCGGTTATTCGCGGTGCGTGGTTTGGAGGGGCACTGCTCATCTTTATTTTGGCGCCAGTGAGTTACGGCCAACACGTGGCGCTTGGCATGGCGATTCGTTACGCAGAGGGCGAGAACTAATCGCCTGATGAGTCGCAGTGTTCGAAGGGAATTGGCCCTTTGTCGTTAGACCTGAGAGCGCTCTTAGCCACGTCGTATTTGTGTTCAGAAGCCATGCAGCAGTAGCGACAGCATCAGATTCACGGTTGCTGGCTAATTACTACAATGACTGTCCTAGGAGTCGCGGCCGGGGCGCAGCTTGTCTCTACGTCATTAGACCAGGACCTCGAGGTGATGAGGCGACGATGTGTTCCATTATCATACGCAAGGGCAGTGCAAAACATTGCGGCTGTTACGATGAGAAGTAACCAACGGCTAATCTGTTCGCGCCAGCAATTCTGATTCTTCCGGCTTAACGAAATCGTGAATTTTGCGGAGCGTGATCAGGACGTGTGTTCCGATGTGAACGCGATCGTAGAGATCGACGATGTCGCGCGAGCGCATACGGATGCAACCAAAGCTCGCCGGCGTGCCGATTCGACGCTCCTCCGGTGTTCCATGGATGTAGATGCAACGGTCGCGCGCGCCGCGGTTTTGCGCTTCCATGCCTCGCAGCCAGATTACACGCGAAACAATCGGGTCGCGACCCGGCGCGTCCACAGCTACGATTTCACCTGTCGGAATTCGGTTCTTGATGACCGCGCCCGGAGGCAATCTGTCGCCGATCTTTGCTGAAACGAACAGTGTGCCCAGAGGCGTGCGGTAGCTGGTAGCCGAATCGCCAGTTCCAAACTTCGACGTCGAGATGGAGTATTGCGTGATCAACTTCCCCCCATTGACCAGTGCCAGCACTTGATCGGGCACGCTGACAATCATATCTGCACTGAGCGGGGTGGCGACCGCTGCGGTCCGACCGCCGCCTAACAGCGCGAGTAACGCTATTACGCGCAGAAAACTCCGCCTCATTTTGAATCGACGTGATCCGCGTTGGGGCGGGCGATCGACTGCAAATCGTGAATGAGAGAATCAAGCTTGCGGACATCTTTTCGCCGGCCCTTTTCTGGTTTCAGTTTGCGCTTGCGCATCATGATGGTCAGATCGCGAATGTCGTGGAGCCGCTCGCGAGACAAATCTTCGGCCCGTTTGTAAAGGGCCACAGCTGCTACGCTTTCAGCAAGATCGAGCTCCAGGCGCGCGGCGTAGGCCCGAACTGTCCGGCGCAAATCACGTCTTAACGCGTCCAATTCTTCCGTCAGCATCGTGACGGGAGAGGCTTCGTGCCGTGGCTTTTTGTGCCGTTGTTTATTTCGTTTCACTGCTTTGTGAGTGAAAGATGTTGAGTTACACCGTTATTAGTGAGCGCAGCGAGCTGCAAAAAGCCCGTCGGGAACGTTCTCCCGACGGGCTCCTGCTAACCTAACCACTCTCGGGTCATTTGATCGGCACAAATCCAACCTGCGATACGATTCTTTGGCCGCCCGTTCCGACTGTGAAATCGACGAATTCTTTAGCCAGACCGTTCGGGTCGCCATTGGTGTAGTAAAAAGTGGGTCGCCAATAGGGATACGAATGGCTCTGCACACCCTTGACCGACGGTACTGCGCCATCGATCGGCACCGCTTTGACGCCACCTGCCTTCATATAAGCCATCCCGACATAACCAACGCCGCTCGGATTTTTGCCGACCTCGGCTGCAATCTGCTCATTGCCTGCCATTTTTTGTGAGCTACCAGCGTAATCGCGCTTCTTCATCGCCAGTTCCTTGAACTCCGAGGACGTCCCCGATGAAGTATTACGAGTGTAAATGGAGATTTTGCCGCCCGATCCGCCAACTGCGCTCCAGTCAGTCACGTCGCCGGTGAAAATTTGTTCCACTTGTTTTTTCGTGAGGCCTTTGATCGGATTTGCCGAGTTCACGATCACGGCGATACCGTCGTAAGCCACAATCGTCGGCTTCATGTGTACTCCTTTGGCCGCAGCAGCGCCTACCTCGGAAGTCTTGGCGCGCCGGCTCGCCATGCCGATTTGCGCGGTGCCGTCAATGATCGCAGCAATGCCAGTGGTCGATCCTTCGGCGGCAATGTCGAAGGTCGTGCCGGGATGTTGCGCCTTGAATTGCTCCGCCAGTTGCGGAACCAATTTTGCGCCAAGCGTATCGGAGCCTTTGATGACCAGCCGATCTGCGTTGGCAATGGATAGGGTTGCAGCCAACAACCCTAGAGCGACCGCGAGTTTTTTAATTTTCATAGTTTTTTCGGTGTATCGACGTTTAGAACTTCACGCTCATATCAGCTTGAAAGAGCTGATATTGGTCGAGCGGATTAATGGGGATATCGCCAACGCCGCCGGTGCCGTAATTACCATTACTGCGCCAGCCATACGAGTACGTGAGGTTCAGACTAATTGCGTCCGCCAGCATGTATCCGGCTTTCACGGCTACCCCTTGCATGTTCACGCGGCTATCAAAGATGTCCGAGTCAACCAAATTGGGATCCAGCGAAAACTGGTCGCTGTGCTGCCACCAAGCGCGGATCTCCCAGTCGCTTTTCGCCTTTAGCTGGCCCACGCCTAAACCGATTTCATAGGCGTATCGCTGACCGCCACCGCCTGGAGCGCCTGCCGCTGTAGCGCGATCGTCAGCCTCAAAATTAACAGCAAAGTCACTGAAGATGCGCATTGGCAAGTCCCAAGCTTTCCAGCCGACTTCCATCGGCATATCGAAAACCAGGAGGCTGTTGATCCCGTTTTGGTTCTGCGCCATCGACGCCGCGTTCGTCAGGTGGGGAGAGCCTCCCTGGAAGTGGATATTAAAGAACTGGCCGTCGCCGGTGTAATTGTAGAGGGTGGGCGCCAGTTGAAAGTAAACGTTGTTGGGGAAAGTAACTCTCGCCCCCGCCTGCCACGCGAGCATATATGCGTTTGTGTCTGGGATAAGCTGGCCAGTCTGACCAGTCCCGTTTCCGGCTGAAGACGACACGGTCGGACGAGGCCCGAGCCCATTTTGTATAATGTTACCGCTGTAAATGAACTGCCCGAAGTTCGCGAAGAGATCGAGCTTCAATTTGAAAGGCTCACTGGCTGGCGCTGCTACGACGCCCTTGCCGTCTTTGCTATATACCGGTGCGGGTTCCCCGCCTCCGCCGCCAAAATTGAAAGTGAACGTGTGCTTCCATTGTTCCGCTAGACCTTCCGGATTGATATCGTCATCCCATACCATCGACGTGAATATGAGCGGATTTGGCATTCTGCCGCCGGTGAACTTGAAGTCCTTGAAACCCGTGTAACCAAAATATGCCTGACCCACATAGATTGCGTCGTCATTTTTCGAAAACGGGCCGTTGTTGCTGTCACCTCCAAACGTGACGTTCGTCGAGCGATTACTGGTGCTGGTTTCCAAACGAAGGCCGAAAAACCAATCATCAGCCAGCGTTCCACGGAGACCCAGGCGAAGACGATACCGCAATCGGTCGCGCTCCTCCCAATCGTTCCTTCCTGCCACGCCGGGAGCGGGTGGCGCCACGGGACCATTGCTGGTGGTTCGGCCGCCGCGATATTCGTAACGGAGACGTGTATCGCCGTAGAGGCTCGATTTCAGTAATTGGCGTTGAGAGCTTCCATTTTCCAGCAGCGGTGCTGGCCGACTCTTTCACTAACTCCGCGCGAACTTCCTCGGCTTCCTGATCACTGATGAGCTTCTTTTTAACAAGCAAGTCGAGTAGTGCGCCTGCGTCTTGCGCCCGGGCGGCAGTCCCGCCCAAGGCGAGGCAGAGAGCGACGGCAGCCAACGTTAATTTCTTCATGAAGATTGTTCCTCCTTAGTTGTGCGGCGTTTACGCCACAGGGTGTTTGTTGTTTCGCCGCAGGATGGATATCGATTGTTACAGCCGTATGGCGGCAAGGTAACAATTGCGTAAACTCGCAACCGACCTGCTTACCCTCTAGCGCACACACCCCATATTGAAGAAGGCGGCTACTGGACGATTACACAGGTTTCGTTGTACATTCATGCGATGCGACTCGTGATCGTGGCTGCAGCTATTCTCCTGACGAACGCTACCGCCATGGCGGATGCGATTAGCGTTACCAGCCCCAATCACGCGCAAACATATGCCTATGGCTCTGTGAGCTGGCATCAACTCTATTTGGAACGAACACGCGGCGAACTGACCGCGCGAATCACGTTCAGCAATCGACCTTACGCGGACACAAACCAGCCACCCACAGACGAACCGTTCGACTTCCGATTTCCGGGCGTTCGTGTCGATTTCGCGCGACATGCGTTCGTTGCACGCGGGCGTCGAGATGAATTCATCCCGGTGGCGTGGTTTCGGGGCGATCCCGCCTGTGGTTGGATTAAGTTAGCGCCCGGCGCAAAGATTTACTTGCTTAAGGACAGCGGCCGCGTGACGGCGACATTGACGGCAACAAACTACCCGCGCGGTGGCATCCGGTGGGTCAAGTTGGATAACAATTATTCGCTCCAGAACCTTTTGCTTGCGCTCCTCGGCGAGTCCGGTTTACGGCCAGATGGTTGATACTGCGCAATTCATCGATCATGCGACTTAGCTATATTGGTGCCCTTGTTTTTCTGACGATTTCCGCAGTGGCTCCTGCCAATTCGTTCCGCGATGATTCGCGTTACGTCGCAATCGGGCCGCGCACTGGTTATTACATCGTTCGTCCCAGCTCAGCCCTGATCCAGCAACTCGGCGTTCAAGGCGCGCCAACCCGGGACACATCGGACCCGTTTAATCACGGACGTGGAGCTGATGTGCTTGCGTTTCGCTTTAACGCCGCTCGCGTGTTATCCGCACCGCCGGCTTACATCGTGCAGGGAAAACCAAACGAGTTTTATATAAAGCGCATTGGTTCGTTCATCCGTGGACGCACCACCTTGCCTGATGTGGAAGCCTTTTTCGGGCGCGCAAGGCGCATCGAAAGACAGCCCGACGGCTCGATCGCTTATTACACGATTGAGGTTTACAACCCATTTGAAGATCTTTCTGGTGGGAGGCGTTAGTCAGGCGTGCCTCAATAAACGAAAACAATTCGGCACCTTTGAAAAGTTGATCCTTCATCGAATGGACACCGGTTCTGGCAGAAAAATCCTGATCATCGAAGACGAGAGCGACGTGGCGGATCTTCTCACGCTGAGTTTACGCAAGGGGGGTTTCAAGGTTTCGACTGCTACTGACGGCGCAGAGGGTTTACAGAACGCACGCGACGACCCGCCTGATTTCATCATTCTTGACTTGATGTTGCCGAAAATGTCCGGACTGGAAGTGTGCAGAATTTTGAAGGGCGACACCGCGACGTCTCACATTCCGATTCTGATGTTGACGGCGAAAGCGGAAGAGGTTGATCGCATTGTCGGTCTCGAATTTGGCGCCGACGATTATGTAACCAAGCCTTTTAGCCCGCGCGAAGTGATGCTGCGGATTCGAGCAATTTTGCGGCGCGGCGAAAAACCGGAGGAAACATTACAAGCGGGACCGATCTTGATCGACCCAGAGCGCCACCAGGTTCGCATTAGCGGCAAGCGGGTCTATCTCACCAGTCTCGAGTTCAAGCTGCTCCGGACGTTGGTGCGACGCCGGGGCCGCGTGCAGGAGCGCGACAAATTGCTCAATGACGTCTGGGGCTACGAGAGCGTAATCGATACGCGCACCGTGGATACGCACGTGCGACGCCTGCGCGAAAAACTCGGCAAAGCTGGCGACGCGATTGAAACCGTCCGCGGATTCGGTTATCGGCTCCGGGAAGGCTGAGCGCGATGGCGGGCGAGGATGGCTTTGCAGCATACGTCAGTTACTAAGAGACTAGAAAGCCGATGTCCTGGCTCATTGCTGTCCTGTTCTGCGCTGCGTTGGGAGTGACTGCCTTCATTGTTTGGCGCAAATGGGTCGCGCCGTGGCGGCACGTTGAAGGTGTCATAACACAAATCGGTCGCGGCGAACGGCCGCGGACGTTCCTATTGGGACGCAACGCGACGGCTCAACGGATCGGCTTCCAGCTGGAAAAGATTGTTGGCGATTTGGAGCAGCTTCATAAGCAGATCGCAAAACGCGAATCGGGGATGCAGACCATTTTCTCTGCGATGCAGGACGCAGTGCTGGTCGTCGATTCCAACCGGCAAGTAATTTTGACCAACCAGATGTTTCGAAAGCTGTTTGACACGTCAGAAATTTCAATTGCAACGCCGCTGTTGGAGATTGTCCGTAATTCTACGCTCGATCGTTTGCTTACCGATGCTTTTAGCGGCGATGGGCCGGTTCGCCGCGAACTGACTCTGGACGATTCGCAAATCGAGCTTCACGTCGTCGCGACGAAGAACGACGCAGGCGAGATCACAGGTGCCCTAGTTTTGTTTCACGACGTCACCGAGCCTAGGAAGATGGATCAAGTGCGGCGGGATTTCGTGGCCAACGTTTCACACGAATTGCGCACACCGCTGTCTATTTTAAGCGGTTACATCGAGACCTTGCTCGACAGCCCGAAAACACCGCGCGAGGAGCTTATGCGAATTCTTCGAGTGATGGAGCGGCATTCGAATCGGCTCGAACTGCTCGTCGAGGATTTGCTTACGCTTGCCGAACTGGAATCTGGTAATCCTAATTTGCAGTTGGGAGATGTCGATCTGTCGAGCTTCTTTGCGGAAATCATTCGTGATTGGGAAAAAAAGCTCGCGAATAAAAAGCTCAACATCATCGTCGATGTTCAGCCTGACTTTTCGCCGATTCGCGCCGATCGAACGCGGCTACAGGAGGCTCTCTACAATTTGCTCGACAACGCCATGAAGTATTCGCGCGAGCACAGTGAGATCCGGGTGAGCGCACGCCATCGCGACGGCGAAATCGAGCTGAGCGTCAGCGACGATGGAATCGGCATTGCCAAAGAGGATTTGCCGCGCATTTTCGAGCGCTTTTATCGCGCAGATAAAGCGCGCAGCGCCGACAAGGTTCGGGGAACCGGCCTCGGCCTCGCGATAGTGAAACACATCGTGCAACTACACGGCGGGTTTGTTGAGGCGGAAAGTGAACTTCAAAAAGGCACGACGATCCGTTTGGTTCTGCCGGGCGCAATGTGACATTTTGGTGACAGTGCCACGGATGGGTTTAATTAGTATTAGGATTCATCTAATATCCGGTCTGTGAAGAAAAACGTTCTTTTCATTTGTGTTCATAACAGTGCGCGCAGCCAGATGGCTGCAGCCTTGCTCAATAAAGCGTGTGGTGAGTTTTTTGAAGCGCAAAGCGCCGGACTCGAACCAGGAACGCTAAACTCGCTTGCGGTTGAAGCGCTTCAGGAAATTGGGATCGACATTTCTGGCAACGAAACACAATCGGTTTTCGACGTATTCAAAACCGGTCAGTTATTTGCGTATACGATCACAGTTTGCAGTGAATCGGAATCGACAGGATGCCCTATTTTCGCCGGCGTAACCAAGCGGTTGCACTGGCCGTTTGCCGATCCATCGCAGTTCACGGGAACGCACGCACAGAGGCTGGCGAAAACGCGAGAGCTGCTGGAAGAAATTCGCGCAAAGATTGACGATTTCTGCGAAGAATATTGCGAGTTGGAACTAGGAACCTGAGCCTTCGCGCATTTCCCAAAAGATGGCGAAAAAACTAGTCGCTGAATTCCTGGGAACTTTCTGTCTCGTTTTTGCCGGCACCGGCGCGATCGTAGTCGATACCGTTAGCGGCGGCGCGGTTTCGCATGCGGGAGTGGCGTTTACCTTTGGGCTCATCGTGTTGGCGATGATTTATACGATCGGAGATATCTCGGGTGCGCACATTAATCCCGCCGTCACAGTTGCGTTTTTCGCTGCGAGACGCTTTGAAGCGGGAAGTGTTCTCCCTTATGTCGCGAGTCAGTGCACAGGTGCTTTCGTGGCTAGCGTAGTGCTGCGGTTTCTGTTTCCTCAGAGCCCAACACTTGGAGCGACCATACCAGCAGGTTCCGCAATGCAATCGTTCGTGCTCGAGATAATCCTAACAGCCTTGCTCATGTTCGTAATCCTTAGCGTCTCCACCGGTGCACGCGAGAAAGGAATTACAGCCGGCATCGCAGTCGGTGCTGTCATTGCTCTTGAGGCAATGTTTGCCGGGCCGATCTGTGGCGCATCAATGAATCCTGCGCGTTCGCTCGCGCCGGCACTGGTCGGCGGCAACACCGTCACGCTCTGGATTTATGTTGTCGCTCCGATTCTTGGCGCGTTACTTGCGGTGCCAGCCTGTATTTGCGTGCGAGAAAAGGGTTGTTGCACCGCCAAAAGCAACGGACTGAATTCGGACCGGACGGCTTCTCCGCCGGCTGTCACACAATCGTAACAGTAAACACTTTGACCGGACGAATCGGCGTGGGGCAATTTGGTTTCATGGCGAAACTTCACAAATTGACGATTCTTGGGCTAACAATAGCGCTGGGAATGAGCGCAAGCGCTTCGGCGCAAATGATGATCAACGGTGCCGGGGCGACGTTTCCGTATCCAATTTACTCGAAGTGGTTCGATGCGTACGTGAAGGTTGATCCCTCGGTCCGATTCAACTATCAATCCATCGGCTCCGGCGGCGGCCAGAAACAAATCCTGGCGCAAACCGTAGATTTTGGTGCGTCGGATGGGCCGATGAGCGATGAGAACCTGGCGAAGGCGCCGGGCAAACTTTTGCACATTCCAACTGTCGCGGGCGCAGTGGTAATGGTCTCCAACCTCCCAGGCAATCCGGCTCTAAAGTTCAACGGAGACACAATCGCCGGAATTTATCTCGGTCAGATCAAAAAGTGGAACGATCCGAAGCTAACAGCGTTGAATCCTGGCGTAAAGTTGCCCGATCAGGACATCGTGGTCGTGCATCGATCAGATGGCAGCGGAACAACATTTATCTTTACCGATTACCTCAGTAAAGTCAGCTCGGAATGGAAGAGTAAAGTTGGCAATAACACTTCGGTCAATTGGCCCACCGGAATTGGCGGCAAGGGAAACGAAGGCGTATCGGGGCAAGTGAAGCAAACGCCGGGCGCGATCGGTTACGTGGAATTGATCTATGCGATCCAAAACAAAATGCCGTATGCCGAGGTCAAGAACGCCGCTGGCGAATTTGTGAAACCGACGCTGGAATCGGTTACTGCTGCGCTGGCGACGGCGGATATTCCAGACGACTTCCGTTTCTCGATGACGAACGCGCCGGGGAAAGACGCCTACCCGATTTGCGGTGCGACATGGTTGCTCGTTTACCAACAGCAGAAAGATGCCGCGAAAGGAAAGAAGCTGGTGGAGTTTCTAAAATGGGCTGCGAAAGACGGCGAAAAGATGGCCAAAGACCTCGACTACGCTCCTTTGCCGGACAGCGTGCAAGAGCGTGTCTTGAAGGAGATTGACGAAATCAAAATGTGATTTGAGGAAGAATGGAGATTACCACAACTCCAGCTCCGAAGGTTTTCGGGCCACCAGATGATCTGCGATCGGTGTCTCGAGCAATGGCTCCACCGTCGCGCTTTGGGGACAAGGCGTTCCAGTGGCTCACCTTCGCGATGGCGATGGCGGTTGTGGTGCTGGTAATCCTGACCGGCTGGGAACTCTGGCGCGGAGCCTCACTGGCCATTCAAAAATTTGGGTTCCACTTTCTTGCCACATCCACCTGGGACCCGGTGGCCGAGCAATTCGGGGCGCTCCCATTTATTTACGGTACGCTGGTTTCTTCCTTGATCGCCTTGCTCATCGCTGTGCCCTTGAGCATCGCAACTGCGGTTTATCTGACCGAGCTTGCGCCACTCTGGCTTCGCCAGCCCCTGGTTTCCTTGATCGAAATGCTGGCGGCGATTCCGAGCGTCATCCTCGGGCTTTGGGGCATCTTCGTCATGGTCCCGTGGCTCCGCGATTATCCTTTTCCCTTTCTCAAACGTTACTTCGGTTGGATGCCGTTCTTCACCGGACCGATCTACGGCCCGTGCATGTTTGCTGGTGGAATTATTATCGCGATTATGATTCTGCCGATCATTACTTCGGTCTCGCGCGAGATACTGCGCAGTGTCCCGGATTTGCAACGGGAGGCCGCCTACGGTCTGGGCGCGACTCGCTGGGAGGTGACCCGGATTGCGGTACTAAGCTACGCTAGGAAAGGATTGTTCGGTGCCGTTATTCTCGGTCTCGGGCGCGCTCTTGGCGAGACGATGGCGGTCACGATGGTGATTGGCAACACGCCGCAGATCGCTGCGTCGCTTTTCAAGCCTGGATATACCCTGGCCAGCGTGATCGCGAATGAGTTCACTGAGGCGACCACTGACGTTTATCTTGGAGCGTTGTTCGAAATCGGTCTCGTGCTTTTCGGCGTTACCATTCTCGTGAACCTGATTGCGCAACTTTTTCTCAAAACCATGACGACGAGCACGTCAGCAACACGCGCGGTGCAATGACGAAGGATTCCGGTCGCGGACGCAATCATCGCTGGCGCAAGATTACGAATGCGCTGGCTTCGACGACCACCTTTGTTTCTGCGGTGCTGGTGATTGCGCCCCTCGGTTTGGTCTTTTTTCATCTTCTGGTAAACGGTGCCAGCTCGGTGAACTGGGCTTTTTTCACACATTTACCCAAACCGGTTGGTGAGGCTGGCGGTGGAATGGTGAACGCAATTGTCGGATCGCTGGAACTGCTGGCACTGGCATCGATTGTTGGAATTCCCGTTGGCTTGTTAGGTGGCGTTTACCTGGCGGAATACGGAACAGCCCGTGTGAATTGGATGCTGCGTTTCATCGCTGACGTGCTTAACGGCGTTCCCTCGATCACTTGGGGTGTGGTGGTCTACGGCTTCGTAGTTTTGCGCTTCAAAGGCTTCTCAGCTTACGCCGGCGGTCTCGCGTTGGGTCTCATCATGATTCCCCTGATCCTGCGCACCACGGAGGAAGTTATCCTTCTCGTGCCAAATGGCTATCGCGAAGCCGCGCTCGCACTTGGCGTCAGCCGCTGGAAAACAATCGTCCATATTGTGATGAAGACGGCCTCGAAGGGGATCATCACGGGGATTCTCCTCGCCCTCGCTCGCATAGGTGGCGAGACAGCCCCGCTCCTTTTTACCGCTTTTGGTAATCGTTTTTGGAATCACAGTCTCAGTCAGCCCATCGCTGCACTGCCGTTGCAGATTTTTACCTATGCCATTTCTCCGTATGACGACTGGCATCGCCAGGCCTGGGCGGGCGCGCTGGTCCTCGTGGTCGGTGTTTTTTGCGTTAATATACTGGTTAGAATTGTGACTCGAGGACGCACGGCATCGATGGTCTAGGGCTTTCACGAATGGAGAATTTAGTCATAGAAACACCGGAACGAACCGTCATGGACAATGTCGAACAGAGGTCCGAGCCACCGCCACTGCCGCCCGAAGTCGCTGCGCCGGCAAGCACATTTGAAATAAAAAATCTATCAATCTGGTACGGCGAGAAGCTTGCTATCGATAAGGTCACCCTTGATGTGGCTTCAAACGCTGTGACTGCCATTATCGGGCCGAGCGGCTGCGGCAAATCGACGTTTCTTCGTGCTCTCAATCGAATGCACGAACTGACCCCAAGGACGCGCATGGAAGGGACGGTTCTCTTGAACGGCAAAGACCTCTATTCGAGCACGGTCGATCCCGCAATCGTTCGCCGTCGCGTCGGAATGGTTTTTCAAAAATCGAATCCTTTTCCAACCATGACGATTGGCGAGAACGTTCTTGTCGGTCTGCGTCTGAATGGGGTTCGCAATCAGAAATTTCTCAATGAACGGCTCGAAAAATCACTGCACATGGCTGCTCTTTGGGACGAGGTGAAAGATGACTTGAACAAGCCGGGTACGAGTCTTTCCGGCGGCCAGCAACAGCGGCTCTGCATCGCGCGCACGCTTGCCGTGGAACCGGAAGTCATTTTGATGGACGAACCATGCTCGGCGCTCGATCCCATCGCCACGGCAAAGATTGAAGAACTGATCTACGAGCTTAAGACGAAATACACCATCGTGACGGTCACCCACAATATGCAACAAGCCGGCCGCATCTCGGATTTCACGGCTTTCATGTATCTCGGTCGGCTCATCGAATTTGGCCCAACGACAAAAATTTTCACAAGTCCAAAAGAAAAGCAGACCGAAGATTATATCACCGGTCGATTTGGTTAATGGAGTATCAACATTCTTGTTATGATCGCCCCTAAACACATCCTGGGAACGTTCGACGAAGCCCTCGCTTCTTTGCGCAATAATGTGCTAATGATGGCAGGACTGGCTCAGCGCAGCCTCGAACACGCGATGAAAGGGTTGTTCGAGCGGAATGAAAATCTTTGTCTAAGCGCGATCGCCGATGATGAGGAAATCGACCAACTCGAAAAACAGATGGACAAGGATGGCGTAGATATCTTATTGCGATTTCAGCCTGTCGCTTCTGACCTGCGCCGCGTCGTATCAGCCATGAAACTCTCAACAAACCTCGAGCGGATGGCCGATCAGGCAACATCGATTGCGCGGCGCGCACGCAAGCTAAATCGGCATCCGGCGCTGGCCGAAGTTGAATTGATCAAACCGATGCACGAGCAGGCGATATCGATGTTCAAGGAAAGCATGCACGCGTTCGTTCAAGAAGATGTCGATCTTGCCTGCGGTGTAATTCAGCGCGACGAAGGCCTGGACGAACTGAACGGTGATGTCAACCGAACGCTGATCGAACGCATGGCGAAGGACTCGGAGCAATTGCGGGGCTACTTGAACCTAATTTTTATTGCACGTGCTCTTGAGCGTGTGGGCGATTATGCGACTAACATTGCCGAGGACGCCGTTTACGCCGCTGCAGCGGAAGACATCAGGCATCAGAGTCTCCCGGCCTCTGTTTGAGGCTGCCGCGTTGCGTATGCGCAGTTGATCGCTGACGTTTGAGAGATGCCGGAAGCTGAGGCCACTGCTCGAACCGAAGAGGAACGCAGCGCGGTTGTAGCTCGAGAGGCCGTGCCAACAGCGTATGAGCGTTTTGGCGTCCCAAGAAATTTCATTAACCGGGAGTTGAGCTGGCTCGAGTTTAACCGGCGCGTCCTCGAAGAAGCGCAAGATCAAAGGCAACCGCTCATAGAGCGGGTAAAGTTTCTCACGATCTTCAGTTCGAATCTGGATGAGTTCTTCGAGATTCGCATAGCGGGGATCAAGCAACAGATTGAGAGCGAGACGAGCGACGTCGGCCCTGACGGATTAAGCCCGACCGAAGTATTCAATCTCATTCAGAAGACGGTGCGCGAATTGGTGGGGATGCAATATGCGCTTTGGAAAAATGATTTACTGCCCGAGCTGACGAAGCAGGGCATTCACGTGCGCGAAATGGGTGAACTTTCGCCAAAACGCGCGGCGTGGGCGCACCGCTACTTTCAACACGAAGTTCTTCCGATGCTGACGCCGCTGGCAGTAGATGCCAGCCATCCGTTTCCGCACCTGTTGAACCGCAGTCACAATCTGCTGGTGCGAGCAAAGACGCGCCGTCGCAGCGAGCCGCTGCACGCAATCGTGCAGGTGCCCCGGGTGGTTCCGCGATTGATCTTGATACCCCGCGGCAAGGGAGCGGACGAACCGTGGGAGTACATCTATCTCGCCTCCCTCATTAAACAGCACATTGGCGAATTGTTTCCTGGGCTGATTCTCGATGGTGCGCATCCATTTCGCGTCACCCGCAATAGCGATCTGTATATCGACGACGAGGAAGCGGAGAACCTCTTGCGCACCATCGAACAGGAATTGCGACGCTCCAGCCGCGGCAACGCTGTGCGCCTGGAAGTGGAAGCCGATTGCCCGAAAGATTTTCTCGAGTTGCTTCTCGATTTCTTCAATTTATCCGAAGCGGACGCTTACAAGCTTGATGGGCCGCTATCGATGACGCACCTGGCCCCGCTCGTTGCGAACGATGCGTTTGCCAAGCTGAAGGACCGTCCGTTTCAGCCGGCGCGTGATCCGGCATTGCCGCCGCATGCTGATTTTTTTGAAGTTTTGCGGCGTCAGGATGTGCTGCTGCATCATCCGTACGACAGCTTCGATCAGGTTGTCGAATTGATCGAGAAGGCGGCAACCGACCCGCAAGTGCTCGCGATCAAGATCACGCTTTATCGCACCAGTGGCGATTCACCAATCGTTGAAGCGCTGATCAATGCCGCTGACGCAGGCAAACAGGTGACGGCGATCGTCGAACTTCGCGCGAGGTTTGATGAAGCAACAAATATTCAGTGGGCCCGGCGTTTGGAAGAAGCCGGCGCCCACGTCATCTACGGCGTGGTCGGTTTAAAAACACATTGTAAAGTGTTACTCATCGTTCGCCGCGATGCCGATCAACTTCGGCGTTATGTCCAGCTGGGCACAGGCAATTATCACCCGCGCACAGCCCGCATTTACACCGACTTCAGTCTCCTTACCGGTCAGGCGCAGTTGACCGAGGAAGTGGCGACCGTTTTTAACACCCTTACCGGTCTTGCGGGTTATCCCGGTCTGAAAAAATTGATGGTCGCGCCTTTCGACCTGCACAGCCGGATGATCAAATTGATCGAGCGCGAGACCGAGAACGCACAAACAGGCAAACCTGCACGTATCGTTGCGAAGCTGAATTCGCTGGTCGATGAGGACATTATCGAGAAACTTTATGAAGCTTCCTGCTCAGATGTGCCCATAGACTTGATTGTTCGGGGTATTTGTTGTTTGCGCCCGAAAATCCCCGATCTCAGCGAAAACATCCGCGTCATCAGTATCGTCGGTCGCTTTCTTGAGCACAGCCGGATTTTCTATTTTGAGAACGCGGGGCAGCCTCAGGTTTTCCTTTCCAGCGCAGACTGGATGCCGCGCAATTTTTTCCGGCGGATCGAGTTGGCGTTTCCGATTGAAAACCCAGTGCTGCGGGACCGGATCATTAAGGAAGTTCTCCCAAGTTTCTTGAACGACCGTGTAAAAGCGCGGGAGTTGCAGCCGGATGGAAGTTATCGTCGCTTGAAACCGGAAGGTTCGGAGCCAAGCGTGCAGGCGCAATGGCATTTCCGCGAAGTTTCCCGCGAGCGCTCAAAAAAAATGACCGGTTCAAAGAAAAAACTGCGTGCGGATAAATTAGTACCGATCAGCTCGGTGCACCAAAATCCGGCTGGGGAATCAACGATGTCCGAAAAGCCGTGAAGAAACGAATTCTCGTCATCGATGTCGGCGGCTCGAATGTGAAGTTGATGATTTCGCGTGCGCAACGGCGAAAATTCAAATCCGGTCCAGACCTGACACCGCACGAAATGGTCGCTCAGATCAAACCGCTATTGCGAGGTTGGACCTTTGACGCAATCTCGATGGGATTCCCGTCGCCCGTTCGCAATGGCATCATGAGCGAGCCGAAGCATCTCGGGTGGGGATGGGCACGATTTGATTTCGAGAAGTCGTTAGGCAAACCAATCCGCGTCATCAATGACGCCGCCATGCAGGCCCTCGGCAGTTTTCGCGGCCGGCGGTTGTTGTTTCTTGGATTAGGCACCGGTCTGGGATCGGCGTTGATCTGGGAAACGAAAGTGTTCCCTCTCGAGCTCGGTGATCTCCCTTACGGCAACGGTCACATCATCGAGGATTACCTTGGAAAGTCTGGGATGAAACGCCTGGGTGAAAAAGAATGGAAACGCGAAGTCCTTCGCGCTGTCGTGCTATTGAAGAAGTCGCTCCTTGCCGATTACGTCGTGCTCGGCGGTGGCGGCGCAAAGAAATTGGACGAGCTGCCGGACGGCATCGAGTTAGGACACAACCGAAATGCTTTTCTGGGCGGCGTTCGCCTCTGGCAAACCGACCCGCACACGAACAAGCCAAAGTGGCAAGTTTTATGAAATTTCACACCGCGGCTCACAGAGCAAACCAAGCCCGTTTTATGACGTTGTGTCCTTTGTCGACATTGCGTGAGGCCTGAGCATGCAAATTTATTTTCTCCGACATGGCGAGGCCGATTGGCCGGACTGGACAAAGCCCGATGATGAGCGGCCGCTCACCGATTTCGGTAAAAAGGAAGTGCGCCAGGTGGCGAAATTGCTCGAGCGCCTCAAGGTGCAACCGGATTTGATCGTGACCAGTCCGTTGCCCCGAGCATCGCAGACGGCCAAAATCGCCGCGGAATATCTCGGAGCAAAGCTGCGCGAGGACGAAGGGCTCGAGCCCGGATTTGGGATGAGGCAGCTACGAACCCTGCTCGAGCGCCATTACTCAAAAGTTTTGATGCTGGTCGGCCACGAACCGGATTTTACCGATCTGATTTCGGAATTGACCGGCGCTTCGCTCAAGCTCTCGAAAGCGGGCGTCGCATTGCTCGACGTCGATTCAGAGTCGGGTGAAGGAAAACTTCTGTGGTTGTTCCCGCCAAAATTCGCGCGCAAATCGAAATAGTCCTTTAATTCGCTTCCGCGTATCCCGCTGCCAGCAGTTCCGTGCGGGGACGAGACGGCTGCGAGGGCAGACGGTCCAATCACTTCGGCGAAGTCGCGGGCGATGTGCTGCTGGCGGGCGAAACGCTCGCGCCAGAACTCGGCGCGGTGGAACCGCCGGGCGAATTCTGAATCGGGGAAGTGGCGGGCGACGTTTTTGCCGCTGCACGCGCAGGCGACGTTTGCGGCGCGGCCTGCTGTTTCATCAACTCACGCCGGAATGCGCTGCCAACTGTGCTCCGGTGCGCGTATAGGACCGATAACCCAAACGTGAGTAGGAAAAATATACCAGCAAGCCACGTTGTGAACTTCACCAGCACATTGGTCGTCTGCGCGCCAAAAATATTTTCGGTAACCCCTCCGCCAAAAGCGGCGCCCAAGCCTTCGCTCTTTGGCCGCTGCATCAGAATGACGAGTACCATGACAGCGGAGATCAGTACGAAGAACGCCAGGCAGAGATTAATCAGCAGGGTCATTGAGAGGCGAAATATGAACGCTAAATGACGATTGTCGAATAGCTGAATGACGAACGAATAACCAATTACGAAGGCCGAAGCGCCAAGCACTTCGGCAGAGGGATTTGTCGTCCGGGGTTCGTTAATGGTTCATCATGCATCATTGGTCATTCGCCATCTTAATTTGGTCCCAAATCTCGTCCATCTCTTCAAGAGTAGCATCACCGAGTTGCTTTCCGCGCGCTTTCAGTTCGTCCTCCAGCCGATTGAATCGCGCGACAAACTTGTCGGTCGCACTTTGCAGCGCGCTCTCCGCGTCGACTTTGAATTTCCGCGCCACATTCACCACGGCGAACAGCAAATCACCAAGCTCGTCCGCGACCAGTTTGTGTTGTTGCGACTCGATCGCCTCTTCCACTTCGCGCAGTTCTTCTTCGATTTTCGCGATCGCGTCACGGAGATCTTTCCAGTCGAAATTTACCCGGGCCACTTTGGATTGCGCTTTTTGCGCGCGCACGAGAGCGGGCAGGGCTTTCGGCAAACTGTACAGGTAATGCGAGTCGCCCTTTTTCTCTTCGCGCTTGATCGCTTCCCATTGCTTGAGGACGGCGACGGAGTCGCGCGCGTCGCTCGTTCCGAACACATGCGGATGTCGCCGGATGAGTTTATCCGACACTGTGCCGATAATCTCCTCAATGTTGAAGCGGCGCGCTTCGAATGCGATCTGGGCGTGCATAACGGTCAGCAGCAAAAGATCGCCGAGTTCCTCGCGAAAATGCGCATCGTCGTGTGCGCGTGCCGCCTCGTCCACTTCGTATGCCTCCTCGATCAACGCCGGCAGCAACGACTCGTTTGTTTGCTCCCGGTCCCACGGGCAACCACCCGGGCCGCGCAGTTTCGCGACAATATCGCAGAGCGTCGCGAAATGATCGGTAATCTGTGATTGGGGATCAGACATCAACGAATGCAGTTGCGATGTTCAACTCTTATGGAGCACGGATCGCCAAGCAATCCAGCGCGACTTATGAGGATCGCACTTTGTACGTTTTGCCCAGAGTGTGCGTCAAAGCCGCACATTCCACATTACAAAAGCGATCAGGCTCACGATCCTGAACGGATCGGCACTGATCTGTCGCTGGCACTCAGCCCCCCCCGAGGCGGGTTTGCACGGCATCGCGAATCGCCTGTTGCCGAATTTCCTGCAGTTTTTTGTACCTGCTCAGGCGAAAGGATCGCTTTCATTTGCGGATCCGTTTGGTGATGAATAGCCTTAACCTGTTGTATTTTCTGAATTTTCGAAAGCGAATTGTCTTTTTTGATTGCCTGTACTTTTGGTCCTTCGGCGATGAGAATTGGTAAGACCTTCTCCTTCTGTTGTGGCGTGAGGTTAAGCTGTTGTGCCACGGCTTGAGCCTTTGCCATTGCCCCCCCTTTTTGAGCAAACGAACTTGACGGCAGGACCGCAAACAGGCCGATGCACAGAGTCGAAAGAACGAGATAGGTGTGATTCTTCATGTTTTCTTCCCTTGGTTTGGCGTGCCATCGTCGTGAGGACACTGGATCAAGTCAAGCTTAATCACTGCCGGAGGGATCGTTGAGGTAGTGTTGGTCAATTGTCAGTTAGGCGGTGGGGCGCATGAAGGCCAACCTGGGTTTACTTTGACTTTGCTTAAAGCGGTTTTGCGCCACCAGTGGGTCCAATCGAGGGGATGAGGTTTCTTCGGTTTTGCGGTCAGGGGCTTTTGGAAATAGAAAGGAAGAGTCCCTATGCAATCCAACAGCAGCAAGTTCGCCCGGCGTTATGACCGGGAGTTTAAAGAGAACGCGGTCGCTCTGATCCAAAGCGGCCGCTCCATTACCGAGGTGTCGCGTGATCTTGGCGTATCGCATTGGTCTTTGAGCCGGTGGCTCAAAGACGCTCAATGCGGTCTCTCTTTCAGCGAACCTAAAACCCTTTCAGCCGAGACGCCGGAGCAGCGCGAGCTGCGTCGGCTGCGCCAGGAGAACGACTATCTGCGCCGGCAGCGCGACATTTTAAAAAAAGCCTGCAGCATCTTGTCGGCCGAGGTGCAGCCCAGCGATTTACGGTGATGGAGCACATGGAACAGTCTCATTGCCTCACCGAAATGGCCGACGCTCTGGAGATTTCCAAGAGCGGTTTTTTCGCTCATCAACGTAAAGAAGAGCGCCCCCGTGCTCAGCAGGACAGCCAATTATCCAATGCAATCGAGTCAATCTTTGTGGCCAGTCGCAGGACCTACGGCAGCCCGCGCATCATGCACGCTCTGCGCAAAACCGGGCGGCGCTGCGGCAAAAATCGCATCGCTCGGCTGATGCGCTCAGGCGGTTTCCGCGCCAGGCAAAAACGTCGATTCAGGCCCAAAACAACTCAGAGCGCTCATAAGTTGCCCGTAGCGCCAAACTGGCTGGACAAAATCCCCAACCCGGATCGTCCCGGCCGGGTTTGGTTAGCCGATATCACCTACATCCAAACCCAGGAGGGTTGGCTTTATCTTTCCGGGATCCTGGACCATTGCTCAAGGCGCTGTGTCGCTTGGCATGCCGACGAGTCCCTGGAGAGCTCGCTCGTAGCAACAACCTTCGAAAAAGCCTGCCGTGACCAGCAGCTCGAGCCCGGACTCCTCCACCATTCGGATCGCGGCGTCCAATATGCCAGCACTCAGTTTCAAACTCTACTGCGCTCTTGCGGTGCAGCCGCTTCCATGAGCCGCAAAGGCAATCCGTACGACAACGCCATGATGGAAAGCTTCTTTGCCACCCTCAAAACTGAATGCTTCCAAAACCAAATCCCAAAAAGTCGCCGTGAGGCCAAATTGATCTTATTCGATTACATCGAAACCTTCTACAACCGCCGTCGACTTCACAGTAGTCTCGGATACCAATCACCACTGGAATTCGAAAACAACTTCAATCGAGCTAACAACTGAATAAAATATTAAAAGCCCTGTCCACGTTTTCGAAGAAAGATCAAAAACTGCCGCCCGCACTCGTGCACTCATTGAACAATTTGCTCTTCAAGAGCTTTGACTTCCTGGGGCATTTCGCTCAAGCTCAAAGAGCACACAACTTCGATGACTTCGGTCCTCTTAGTTAAAGCTGAAGGGCTCATCCATTTTTCGCGATTTGGTTGAGCCTTTCATTTTGCCCTCCTTTAGCCCAAACTGACAATCAACGAACACTAGCGATCGTTGAGGAATCGTGCGATAGTTTTTCTGAAACGGCGTCCAGTTTTGTACCTACAACAGGTGCCACTTTAGCTCTCGCGATCTTCTTTTTGTTTCCCATAAACGGCGTCCGCCAAGGAATGCATTTTCATTTTGACCGCGCACGATTCCCTTTGGTAACTGGCCACACCGATGCACCAGGCCACCGCCGAGAACGACGTAATCGGCGATGAACGCTCGCTTTAATTGGTTGACTGCGTAAAGCACTTCGCGTTTCCATTTTTTCTTCCCCAGCATGTCAAAGCCAGGGATACCGAGATAGTCCTCGATGATCTTTCGGTTCGGGTATGGAAGATCGCCCAACTCGAGTGACATAAGATTTCTGTCCCAGATGAGCGCCGATCCAAGTCCTGTTCCGAGGCCGAGAAACAGCATGCGTCCGCCGTCGAGATGGCTGCCGAGCGCTTGCATTGCTGCATCGTTGACGACGCGCACCGGTATTCCCAGCGCACGCGCAAAATTGAAGTGAACCCAGTCTTTGCCCAAATGCTTCGGGTTCCGGAGAATCCGTCCGTCGCGCACAGGCGCCGGAAAACCAATCGAGGCGACATCAAATTTCCAGCCGCGCACGGTCTCCTTGAATCTAGCGACGAACTGTTTTGGAGTCATTCGTAGACCGGAAACAAATTCGCGTTCGACGCGCTTCGACATGAGCAGTTTGACAAAGCTGCCGCCGATATCGACAACGAGAACTCTTCTCTTCATGAGCGCGCTGTCGCCCCCGGGGAGGCGACGTTATCGGCCGCGCCGGAACAAGCGGCCAAAGCCGCCATCTGGCTCTGGCTTCGCAGATGTGCTGGAAGGCCAACACTCTACTATTTCAAGCGCCACGAACCGAAAAAGCAGTTGCCGGGCGGATTTGAGATCGAGCCGCAAATTTTTCGCAATCTGTTGTACCGATCGCGCACCATTGAATTGCGAGCCGAACTGGGCCTCATCAGAAGTCAGCTTCAACTTCTGGACGCGATCGAAACCTTCTCTTGTGAAAGCCGGAATGGACCCCGGATCGAATCCTGCCGGTTGGTCCGGGTTTTGGACGATTCGCAACGTTTCCAGCGACCAATCGTCCACATCCGGATCGCCCGTGACGTCACCGAACCCGCTCAATAGTTCCGCGTTTTTTTCAAATATGATCCACACGTTCGGGGCCGACCACAGCCGAGAGAAGAGCAGTTGGCCATAGTGCCGCATTAATTCGAACGCTGGTTGCCGCTCGATCGATTCGCTGCGAGCAAGGGTTAACAGGAATGGAGCTCCGTTTTCTCTCTGCTGTTCGCGAGCATTCGCGATAGTGTCCGGATCCACGTCGGCGAGAACGGTAGGATTATCCGGACAGTAAAGACCCGGGTCGCGAGTTGTGGCCAGAACAATCTCTCCGTCCCGCGCGAGAACATCGATCGGTTCCTGATCCCAACACGCCCGCAGAAAACCGGTCAGATGCTCCTTACCGATTACCCGTATTGCAAGATTCAAAGGAAATAGATTCGTGCGCCCGCAAAAATAAACATTAGCGGTTCCCGAATCATTGGCGGGTGCGGGTTGAGTGGCCTCAGCACCCGCGACGGGTTCGGCCCAATCGGAGGCAGGCGGCGATGCACGCCACCAATCGTCGGGCTGGAAAGCCTCAGGATCGGTGCCGGTCTCCGGCGCAGATTCCTCCCCCTGCCAAATGGGTGGCTGATCGATCTGGTCGCGCTCTTCGCTGTTTGAACTTTCCATTTAGGCTCTTACTAACTTGGGTTTGCCGGCTGCTGGTAGTGCAAATGTTATGCCGCAGTAACCAAAGCCCATATCAAGGCTGTATCAAGAAGCCAATCTTCGCAACGGAGAACTCTCACCCCTGTTCTGAGAATCGCCGCGCCAGCTCGCGTCTGCTTATCTTGCCGCGTTCGCTGGCCGGAAACGCTTCGAGGATAAAGATTCGTTTTGGCACCTGCCACGGGCTCAACGACGCGCGGCAAAATCGCAAAAGATCGTTTTCGTTAACCTGTGGCGCAGCCAGCACGCATGCCGTCACTTCTTCGTTTCGTAATCCTGCGTCTGTAACACAACCGAACACGACCGCCTGCCGCACACCCTCAAAGCGCATCAAATGCGCTTCCACTTCCGCCGGGTTCACTTTTTTTCCCGCAACGTTTATGACGTCTGAAACGCGGCGACGATCTTCAGCGCTGAATTGTGCCGCGCCAGAAGGTCGTCCGGAACAAAAGCACCGTTACCAAGTTTTTGCTCATCCGGCTCGGGGAAATAGCTGTCGCTCACCGCTCCGCTGCGCACGCGGATCTGGCTCACGGGCGCGGTTGGTTCAACAAATTCAACCTCAACACCTTGCATCGGTCGACCCACTAAACCATCCTCAAACGTCGTGCCATCGCAATCATAGCAAATTCCGCCGCATTCAGACGCGCCGTAAAAGGAATGGATTGGCTGCTTAAACTTCTCGAAGAACTTTTTCGCCACCGCACGCGAAAGCGGTGCCCCGGCAGAAATAGACAGCCGAAGTCCGGGCACCGTGGAAACATCATTCATCTCGCAAAACGCTTGGTAAAAAACCGGGGTGCCCGGAAAAACCGTCGCCTCCGTCCGATCAAGATCGGCAAGAACGGCTCGCGGTGTTGTGTCACGGCTCACGACCATCGCCACGCCGCGCGTGATCAACGGCGTAAGCAAATTGCTAAACCCATAGGAGTGGGAGATGGGGATCACGCCAAAATTGAGATCCCCATCTGAAATGCCCACCGTATCGCAAATCTGATTGCAATCGGCCAGCAATTGATGACTGCGAAATCGAATAGAGCGCGGTGCCGCTGTCGTACCCGAAGTAAGCTTTAAGAGCGATGGCATATTTTCGCCCCAATCTGCAGTAACGTCGGCTGTCCTCAGTCGAATGGCGTGCGGAGAAGTTCCGTTGCGGACAGTCAACACTACAGCGCTCGCACCGCAGATTTCCATTGCCGTATCGCGCTGTTGCTCGCTGATGGATTGGTCAAGCGGGAGAACAACGAGCTGCTTGCGCAAGCATGCGATGAAGACAGATGGCCACTCTTCGTGATTGCCAATTTGCACCGCGACGACCGCGCCCATGGGCAACATATCGATTTTAGCTTCGAAAGCGCGCGCACTCTCCTCAATATCACGAAAGCTGCGCGCGATTTTGCCGGTCGAGGCGAGAACCGCAGCACGATCCCCTTTGCGCGAAAGCGTCTCTTGCCAGGCAGCCAGCAGTGGATCGTCCGATTTCATCGCTTGCAGGAACTGCCTTGCGCGGATAGATTCCGCGCTTCCTTTAGAAGATGAAAGCAGGCATTCATCCAGAATACTACGAGACAGACATGGTGTGCGCATGCGGCGCGGTGTATCACACCCGCTCCACGTGTCGCGATATTAAGATCGGCATTTGTGCCGCTTGTCATCCCTTTTTCACCGGCGAACAAAAGTTTGTCGATACCGCGGGCCGCGTCGAGAAATTTGCCCGGCGCTATGGCAGCACTATAGCCGCTCGCGCCGAGAAGAAAGCCTAGCTTCTTTCAGCCGGGGTCGGCGACCCCGGTCCTTTGGAGCCGCCGTCAACGCCAGCGGCTATGACTATTGATCTAAACTCTCTTGTTCAATTCAAACGCGAACGCTTCGAACAACTCGAGAGCGAGATTGCGGATCCGCAGCTGTTCGACAATCGCAAGCGCGCCGAGGAAATCATGCGCGAACACGCCAAATTAAAGGACCTGCTCGAAAAATGGCGTGTGCTCGAAACGGCCCGCAAACAATTGGATGACAACCGTGAGCTGGCTATGTCGCGCGATGTTGAGATTGCGGCCATGGCTGACGATGAGATTCCGGATCTCGAAATACGCGTGGCCAACCTTGAACGCGATGTTCAGGTTGCCTTGCTGCCGGCGGATGAAACGGAAGAGCGCGACGCGATCGTAGAAATCCGCGCTGGAACCGGCGGCAATGAAGCGGCCATTTTCGCCGCAGATCTGTATAGAATGTATCATCGCTACGCAGAATCCGCGGGACTGAAAACTGAGGACCTCGAATCGAGTCCTTCGGAGCTCGGCGGATTCAAAGAAGTGATTTTCCGAGTTTCGGGCGAATCGGTGTTTCGTAAGCTTCGTTACGAGAGTGGTGTGCATCGCGTGAAACGTGTACCCGCGACCGAGACGCAGGGCCGGATTCACACCTCCACAGCGACTGTGGCGGTATTGCCCGAGGCGGAAGATGTCGATGTCGAGCTGAACCCGGACGATTTACGGATCGAAGTCTCGCGGGCCGGCAGCCGGGCGGTCAGGGCGTAAATACGACCGATTCGGCCGTGCAGTGATGCATATCCCCACTGGCATGATCGTTCGCTGCCAGGACGGCCGGAGCCAGATCAAAAACAAGGACCGCGCGTTATCGATCTTGCGGGCGCGTTTACTGGAGCACAGGCAACGTGAGGAAGCGGAAAAATACAGCGCGCAACGCCGCGGACAGATTGGCATCGGCGGACGCGAAGAAAAAATTCGCACCTACAATTTTCCGCAAATACCGCGTCACGGATCATAGGATTGGTTTGACGCTTTACAACCTGGATCGGGTGATGGACGGCGACCTCGGTGAATTGATCCAATCATTACAAATCGCCGATATGGCCGAGCGTTTGAAGGAATCGGCGACGCAGAGAAGCACGGCTTCCGGGCCGTCGAAGTAAAAGGTGACGGCTCGGGTAGCTGTGACTACCTCGCCATCGCGCTCAAAATAGCGTTGCAGGGAACGAAGCAATTTGTTACAAGGTTCATGGATCCGCAGTCTCGCTGTTCATCATTTTGCGATTGGCCGAGCGGATCGCGGGCGTGCTCATCGGCGGGTTGCTGATCTATTTTGGCTATCGGCTTTTTCTTAGTCTGCCAGGCAAACGTGGACCCGATAGCGGCACCGGTGAGTTTTCATTTGGCGGTGGAAAACAAAATTAAGCTGGCAAAGGTGGGGCCGGGTGTTCTTCGCTGTGTTCGGCGCAGGCCTAATCGTGTTTTCGCTCACGCGATCTGGTCGCGCTGACCATGTCTCGGCCTGCTACAAAACCGGCCGAATTGCACCCGCAATGCTCCCCGCGTCGGAGTTCAAATTCGTCGGCGCCGTTTCCTGTTCCGGAAGCAGACGAAGATCGCGCGCACCCGCGAGCTGACACTCAGCAGGACATCGTCGCTTTGACTGTTTTTTTGCCACGTCGGAAAATCACAACTCACGCGTGCCGTTACGCGATCAAAGCTCGCACTCTCATCCAACCGCTGTGCTCGGAGGACTGGGGTGATATTGCGAATTTCCGCGATTGGCTCGACAAAGGTGGCACTCCGCCTTCTGAACTGTATATGGTGGCAGAATACTTCCAAAAACAATAGACCGCGTGAACAGATCTCTCGCCCTCGGGCTCGCGCTCGCATGCGGGTGGAGTGCAGTGGTCGTTTCAGGATGTCTCCCACCTTTATCCGACGGAAAAATTAACGGCCGACGCCGCGCGAACTGGCGAACAAATTCGCGCCGAATACCGCGATACGATTGTTCCGCATCTTACGGACGCGGAACGCACCGCGCTTAAGCAAATCCGGGATTGAGTTTCCTGTCAAAGGACCACTTGGTGACCCGTTCCAGTTTTATTACGCAGATGGCAAGATCAATCTGCCTGCGCTTTCGCTACGCTTCTTATGCCGACCTCTGCGTCGCAAATGCCTGGCTCAACGCTCACGGATACGATGGCACCACTGTGCGCGATTATGTCGGCGTACTTTTTCGCGAAGCAGCACTGTCGCCCAGAGCCCCGCTTCTTCCGGTGTTTCTGACATCTGGCCGTTCGAAACAATGCACGCGACGAGCCGGCGGTCGCGAATCGGGCAGATCTCGATATTTCGGAAACACAATTGTGTTTCTGCTGGCGCATGAATTAGGGCATG
>CAVSMG010000001.1:0-1373569 GCA_963728955.1 uncultured Verrucomicrobiae bacterium | reverse complement strand
GTTAGATCGTTTGCGTGTGAACTCGGAACTGACCTGCGGGCGAGTGAGAGCATAGATCGTAAGTCCTCCTAAAATCGTGCCGATAGGAACAGAGATACACGAAATGCAGGCAAGCACCAACGCGCCGCGTCGCCAGCGCCGTGCTGAAAGGAACAATGCGAGGCAAAGACATATGCCAATGAAAGCGAAGGCAAAAAATGAGGTCATAGCGAGCGGCATCCACTGGATGCCTGACAATTGCATCTGGCCAGCGGACTGTGCCCGGTAAACACGGAACAAAAGCCGACAGATGAACCACGCGATCAACAACGCATAAATGACGTAACCGACTGAAAGAAATGGAAGGATGCGTCTTACTGGTGGCCGCTTCCCAATGTCTTGGACGATTTCGACGGGGAAAGGGCGCGTGGATATCGAACCGTCAGAGCGATGCCGGTTGAGAATCAATCGGACTACGAAGATAATTGCTACAACAACTGAGAATCCGACACCGGAGAATATCCACTCCTTATTTACGGCGACATAGTCAAGCATGAGCGGTTACGTCTAACGAGAATTATACGAAAAAGTTTCGTCTAACTGGGAGATCGGATGATCGCGCAGCGGGCTGCGGCTGGCAAGCCCAGGGTTTCGTGAGCTCCAAGGAACTTATCGCGGCAGTCAGCATCTCACTACGCCTTGAACTCGTCTGCGTTTTCGTGCATCTCAGTCACATTGCCGCTTCTTCTAAAAACGCGAATCACGAAATCATGGGAGCGGCTGATTGCATCCGGTGCTGGGTGCATTCTAAAAAATAAATATATTGTTTTTTAATCTACACTTTAAATGATAACTTACCCGTGACATTTCACTACGGTTTAGCTGATGTTGCCATCGTTAACCTAGGTCTACCATGCTTAGCCATCCACGGTCGCATTTTCTGTATGTGGTCGCGTGGCTCGGTGTATGGTCCTTGTGCTGGTTCGCGTTGTTACTCGTCGGTATTCTTCTGGTCTTCTGTCTCCATTGGGCGATTCTTTTCGCAGTCGCGCTGTGCATCTTTCTTATCAACATGCTCGTGTTCCTTCCGCTTGCTTTCTCCCCCCGTTGCCCGCACTGCGACGGGTTCGTGCTAGTGCAGGACTGGCGGACGCTTAAGCCCGGTCGAAAACGGGTTCTAGCCACGCTCGGGCTCGCTTCTTGGGTCGCCGTTGTGTTCGACATCGTTCTTCATCACGAATTCACTTGTATGCACTGCGCAGAGCGATGCCTCGTCAAGGTCAACACAGACAGTACCAACAGCTTGGCCCGGCGCGATGACTAACTCACAACACGTTTAATGAAATTCGACTGCAAAAGATCGAGTGGATTCGTCCGGCAGTATAGGAATGTGCGTTACGGGTTGGATTGTCTCTGAACTGCCCTGCGTTTTCGCTTGTCGCGTTGGGGCTTGATTTACCGCCGACCGCGATGTTCGCTGGAGAACGCGCGGGCTACAAGTCCGCTCGTTACCAGTGAACCCAATGGCCGGAGAACCAAACTCTTCGACCGCAGTGCCATACCCAACGCCGCCGGCGCCAGGTGCGACGCCGACGGCGGCTGCCGCAGCGTGCCTCACAGTTACACGGCCCAGAGTGCGATCCGCCATTGTTCCGAACCGTTTTGTGAACTGGACCATTCCGCAGATGATTCCGATGCGCATGCTCGACAAGCTAGTGGCGCAGTTCTTTGGCATTAAAATGCGAAGGCAGCGATAAACCTAGTAATCGGAAGATCTAGGCACGCCGGGTCACTGTATCCATGAACAAGATATGCACGATCTCCGGTTGAACCATGCCCGACGACCCGCGCGGCATGTGAGGACTTCCCTGTCGACCAATCACTGTTTTTCGACGAGTTCTTAGGCAATCGTATACTGCGACAAAACAGAAAAAAATCTCCTCTGCCATGACCTGCACTGAATCGCGCGCCATCAAGCCTCGAACAAGCCGGTTCTTCAAGGCGTTCGTCTGGTTGATGGCTGTCATAGGATTTCTTTGTCGAGTCCTGCTCTTGGCGTGGGCCACCTTGGCGATCTATTACTCAAATCTGCCGTGGGCCTGGCTGCGACTGTCGCTGGCGGTGGCGTTTTTGGTTTTCGGTACTTGGGCCTTGTGGCTGACGCGCAGACCGCGAATGCCCTTGGGTTTTGCAGGATTGTTTCTCTGCGTGCTCGTTTGGTGGATCTGTATCCGCCCTTCCCACGATCGTCAATGGCGGCCAGAGGTGTCGGTGATGCCCCGGGCAACCATCGACGGCGACCGCGTGCGCATCACCGGTTTTCGCAATTTCGAATACCGCAGCACGGATGATTTCACGGTGCGATACGAAGAACGCGAGTTTCTTATCTCTCATCTGACCTCGCTGGATTTGTTCGTGTCCTACTGGAAACAAGGACCAGTGGGACACACCTTCGTGAGTTTTAACTTCGACAACGCCCTTCCCCTCTGCATCTCCATCGAAACAAGGCCGGAGGTCGGCGAAGGCTTCCACCCAATCGCCTCGCTCTTTAAGCAATTCGAGTTGATCTACGTCGTCGGTGATGAGCGCGACATTGTAGGTGTTCGCACCAATTACCGGAAGGAGGAAGTGTATCTTTACCGCATCCTGACATCGCCCGAAAATGCGCGTCGGCTTTTTCAGTGTACATGGATCGGATTAATAAACTCGCTGATCATGCAGAGTTTTACCATCTGCTGAGCAACAGTTGCACGATCAACATCGTGCGCTACGCAAACGCCGCCGGCAGGATCGGCAGATTTGATATCCGTCATCTCCTCAACGGTTTCATCGATCACTATATCTATAGCGCAGGACTGGTAGACAATACCTTGCCTTTTGACGAGCTGCGCCGGCGTTCTCGGATCAACGACGCTGCACTGGCTGCCGATAACACTCCAGATTTCTCCCGGCGCATTCGCTCATCCCTGCCAACACTTCAACACTAATGTCTTCCCCTTGGACTTGATCCATCAAGAACATGATGACCAAGAAGCAGCGAGGCGATTTGGTGAAAGCGCAGATGCTCGGTAGCGAGTAGCAGATGATGATAGGTGCAAAAACGCTCGAAGCCCAGATTGCGGACGAGCCGCAAAGATTCAGGGCGACGCAAGCATCTTGAAGCAGCTCGCTTCGACCATGGTCGATTTCGATCCACGCTTTGAGATCATGCCGGGCACGAAAGCCAAAGGAGTTGTGGCAAAGGAAGATCCGTACGAAGCGGATCCGCGCCAGCCAATCGCGGAATAACTGTGCTCGGTGAGGTGGTACCGCATCGTGCCACACTCTAGCAGACGGTGGGGGTCGACTTTGGGCAAACGCCACCATCGCGACAGCACAGCCATCGACAATGACGTCGTTTGAGCGCACAGCCTAACGAGAAGTAGAGTAGCAAATCCCGCCTTTAAACACGGGATAATCGGTTCTAATCCCACCAAGGGTTTCGTAGGCAGTTGGATCAGGCCAGCTCGACATCGGCCTGGCCACTAAGCCGGCGCGCCACTTAGTCCGCCGGCTGCGAATACCTCGCTGTGTGTGTGCTTCATCTGAGGGTGTTTTTGTAGATTTTCCCATCCTTCATGATGACGATGAAGTTCTTCTCCGGGTCCTCGACGAGCTTGATATTGGCGATCGGGTCGCCGTCGACTAGCAGCAAGTCGGCGAGCGCGCCCGGCTTGATGACGCCGAGCTTGCCGGGATAGGGGTTCATAACTCCCGACAGCGCCATCAACTCGCCATTGTCTGCAGTGGCCATTTTCAACACTTCTGCTGGTGTGTACCACTGCGCCATCACGGACAGATCGGTTCCGTGTCGGCTGGCTGCATCGGGGTCGAACAAAATGTCTGCGCCCCAAGCCGTCTTGATCTTGTACTTCTTCGCCAGCTTGTAGGCTTTATCCGTTCCGGCCCACACCTGCTGCGCCTTCTTCTGCGAGACAGGGCTCATTCGCTGAAATGCGCCTTCATCGTGCCGCAAAGGCTGCAGGCTCCACCAAATGCCCTTATCTGCCAGCAACTGGGCGGTGGGCTCGTCGATTAAGTGGCCGTGTTCAATGCACTTTGCGCCCGCAGCGATCGCTTGTCGGATCGCGCGCGGCGTATAAGCGTGAACGGTCACGTAAGTGCCCCAATTTTCGGCAGCTTCAACCGCCGCACGCATCTCTGGTTCAGTGAACTGAGTTGATTCGATCGGGTTGAACGGGGAGCTCACGCCGCCGCCGCCCATCAGCTTGATTTGACTTGCTCCGTGCCTCAACTGCTCCCGAGCGCGCAGACGCACCTCATCGGCGCTGTCAGCAATCGCTGCCATGCCCTCGAGCTCAGAGTTGCTCAATGGCCCGCCTAGCTTTCGCGGAAGCTCAAAGAGAAAGCGAAAGTCTCCATGGCCCGAAGTTTGCGAGATCATCGCGCCCGACGGATAGATGCGCGGGCCAACCATAACGCCTTCGTCAATGGCACGTTTGAGGCCAAACACAGGCCCGCCCAAGTCGCGCACAGTTGTGAAACCACACATCAGCGTCGCCTCAGCCTGTCGCGCAGCTAAAAGATGTAGGTAAGAGGGTTCGGAAGTCATGAGGACCTGCTGCGGTGTCGCCGCCATGAACATATGCCAATGCGCGTCAATGAGGCCCGGCATTAAGACCCGCCTGTTTCCCGCAATGATCTGAACGTTGGAATTCGCGCCGAGTGTGATCGGGCTCTCAGATATTTGCTCGATGGTGTTACCTCTAATCAACACATTAGAAGGAGCTGACAGCCTGGGACTCGTACCGTCGAAGATGCGCACGTTCTGAAAAAGCGTTACCCCTTTAGGGACTGGAACGCCGGCAGGCTGGCCGGGCACTTCTATGTCGTAGTCTTGCCCCAGGCTCACCTGGCAAAGCCCGACTAAAAGTGCTGCCAACACCAACGGTCGACGCAGCACGAGTTTCGAGAAGCCCAACGACAGGGCGCAATGAAAAAAGCACGCGGTTTGATATAGTTTTTCAGGAGCGGGTTCAGCCAAAGATGTTTTCATTAGGATTTCCTTTCCTAGGGTTGCGAGAGCCCATTTCAGAGACTTCGCGGATTTTCCTATGCTTGATGATGACGATGATATTCTTCTCGTTCCTTGTCTATTCTTTTATACACCGGCAGTCTGTTTCAGCTGATTTACGAACACTTGAGATAGACCTCTCTCGTCATCTTGCCTGTGAAGAGTAGGCGAGAACACACGAGAGAAAATGGGTCAATTTCGGTTGCGCTGGTCCAACGCCAACTGGACAAACGAAGGAAAAATATCGCGGCAAAGGGCGCGATCCAAGAGATGCGGCGTTATTTTTGGCCGGTAGAAATGTTTTTCGGCTTTGCAAACCACGCTTCTCTCTAGATATTGAAATGATAACTTTCTCCTGAAATGGATTCTTCTGCTTCTGTCGAAACACATCACGAACCGCACGCGCACGAACATCACGAGCTCGGCTGGTGGCGAAAATACATTTTCTCTACCGATCACAAAGTGATCGGGATTCAGTATGGTCTGTGCGGCCTCACGTTCCTGTTCTTTGGCTTTTGCCTCATGATGCTGATGCGCTGGCAACTGGCTTATCCCGGCCAGGCACTGCCGGTAATCGGCAAATGGCTGCCACACATTTTCGGCCCTGGCATGGCGGATGGGAAAATGACGCCCGATTTCTACAACTCGTTAGGCGCGATGCATGGCACGATCATGATTTTCGCCGGCGTCGTGCCGCTCGCCTTTGCGGCGTTCGGCAATTTTGTCGTGCCGCTGCAAATCGGCGCACCCGACATGACGTTCCCGAAAGTGAACGCGGCAAGTTTTTGGGCCTTTGGAGTAGGCGGAGTGATCATGATGATCAGTTTCTTCGTGCCGGGTGGACCAGCCAAGAGCGGCTGGACGTCCTATACGCCGTTGGCCAATATCTCCGATACAGGTCCCGGTCACAATCCCGTATTCAATGGCCAGACGCTCTGGTTGATCGGATTCATTTTTCTGATCAGCTCGTCGCTGCTTGGCGCCGTCAATTTCATCACGACCATCATTCAACTGCGTGCCAAGGGACTGACCTGGATGCGGCTGCCGTTTTTCGTCTGGGCGCAGTTTGTCACCGCGTTTCTGTTGCTGCTGGCGTTTCCGCCTCTCGAAGCGGCAATCGTCATGCAGTTAATGGATCGGGTCGCGCACACCAGCTTTTTCATGCCCGCCGGCTTGATCCTCAATGGTGCGCCGGCAAATATCAGCGGCGGCGGCAGCCCGCTTTTGTGGCAACATCTGTTCTGGTTCCTTGGCCACCCGGAGGTTTACGTGCTGATTTTGCCTGCGTTTGGGATTGTTGCCGAAATTCTGGCCAACAATTCGCGCAAGCCGCTTTGGGGATATAAATCGCTGGTCTTCTCGGTGCTCGTGATCGGTTTTCTGTCGTTCATCGTGTGGGCCCATCACATGTGGATGACGGGCATGGGCAGTGCGGTCAGCGCATTTTTCCAGACCACCACGCTTCTGATCTCCATTCCATCGGTGATAATCTTGAGTGCATTTTTCATTTCGCTTTGGGGTGGCTCCATTCGCTTCACGGTGCCCATGCTTTTCACCATTGCGTTTCTCCCGATGTTTGGAATCGGAGGACTCACTGGGATTCCGTTGGCGTTTAATTCAGCCGACCTTTATCTGCACGACACTTACTACATCATCGCGCATTTCCATTACATCGTAGCGCCTGGCACAATCTTCGGGCTTTTCGCCGGCATTTATTACTGGTTCCCGAAAGCAACCGGCCGAAAGATGAACGACTTCTGGGGGAAAGTGCATTTCTGGCCCACGCTGATCTGCATGAACTTGATTTTTCTGCCGATGTTCTTGCAGGGGATGGCCGGAATGCATCGCCGCTGGTACGACGGCGGCCAGGGATGGAACGTCTCGAATGACCACACGATCTGGGGACTGACCGGGTTCGAATGGAACAAACCAATCTCGTGGGCAGCGTGGATCATGGGGCTCGCCCAGATTCCGTTCATCATCAATTTTTTCTGGAGCATCAAGCATGGCGAAAAGGTGAACGACAATCCCTGGGAGGCGACCACGCTGGAGTGGACTGCGCCTTCGCCGCCGCCGCACGGGAACTTCGTGACGACGCCTGTCGCCTATCGCGGGCCGTATGAATACAGCCTGCCCGGTCGTGAACGTGATTTCACCATGCAAAATGAGCCGGTGGAACCCGCTGAGCGAACGCCTCGCAAACCACCCGCTGAGCTCGTTCACGCCTAGACGGTTTGTCATCTACTGAACCATGGAAATTCCGTATACAGTTTCTAATCGCCCTGATACCGGCCTTTGGAATGCGAAGATCGGGATCTGGCTCTTCCTGGCATCGGAAGTGATGCTCTTTGGAGGCCTTTTCTCCGCCTACATTTTTCTACGGATCGACGCGCCGCCAGGCATGTGGCCGCACGGATTACTTAACGTCCCAGTCGGCACGATGAACACCGCGATCCTGATCATGTCGTCCGTGACAGTCGTTCTGGCATGGGCGTCGTTAAAGATGCGAAGGTATAACGCTTATTGGTGGTACATGCTCGCCACCATTTCATGCGGCGTGATCTTCTTGACCGTGAAACTCGCTTATGAATGGCCGCAAAAGTTCGATCACTTCGGCGTTTATATTAAAACGGAAGCCCTTGGGAAATATGAACAGTATCTGGGCAACGAGTACACCGCGGAGAAAGGCCTGCCGCCGCGGCTCGAGATTACCGGTCATCTGCACAATCGCGCGGCGTTGAAGGATCCCAACATCAAGGAATACGAAGTAGCGCTCGACCCGCTGAACGCAGACCCAACGAATTCCGAGATGGATCGGCCACACTTCTGGCCGCATGCTGCGACGGAAAAGATCGCCACCATCGAAAAGGAAGATGTGCAGTACGCAACGATGTTTGAGCCGAGGCACAGTGCATATTTTGCGAGCTATTTTACCATCACCGGTCTACACGGTCTGCACGTGCTCGGCGGCGTGCTGGTGTTCATCTACATGTGGCTACCCGTCAGTAAGCGCCTTTACCAGCGCAACCCCGAACACCTGGCCAATCGTGTCGAGGTTAGTGGGCTTTTCTGGCACTTCGTTGATCTGGTCTGGATTTTTGTCTTTCCACTTTTCTACCTGCTGTAAGTCATGAACAATCCGCCTGACATTTCGCAAGACCCGAAGGAATACGAGGAATACGCGCACGGCATTCGCAAGCATGTTCGGGGATATTTGATCGTGGGCGCCATGCTGCTGGCATTCACAGGCATCACTGTTGCTCTGTCGTACGTTCATTTTGGCACACAAAAGGCGAACATCGCCGTGGCGATGCTAGTCGCCACATTGAAGGCTGGTTTGGTCGCGGCAATTTTCATGCATCTCGCCGCGGAGAAACGGCTGATCTACCGCATCCTGGTTTTCACCGGTTTTTTTGTGCTCGGCCTCTTCTGGCTTACATTCTTGGCGTGGTACGATTACCCGGTCTTTCGTTAAATGTCGCTTAAGACCTTCCATATTGTTTTCATCATTTTTTCGACGCTGCTCGCGTTGGGGACCGGCGTGTGGTGCCTCTGGGTCAACTTCGTAGAAGGCGCACCGACGTACGTTGCCGGTGCGGCGGCCTCTTTCGTGGTCGCGATTGCGTTGATGGTGTACGGGGTCTGGTTCTACAGGAAAATGAAGCGGCTGCGGATCATCACATGAAAAGAGTCGCGTCATTATTGTTGGTAACAACGCTGTTCGTCGTACAGCAAGCTGCGGCGTGCCCGTTCTGCTACGGCGCGAAGGACGGGAAGTCGACCGAGCACATGGCCGTTGCGATCTGGTTTCTGTTTGGCGCGGTGATGTCGGTCATTGGCGGAATCGGCGCATTCGGTTTTCATCTGTGGCGCCATGGCCGCATGCCCATCGAGCCCCATCAGGAGCTTACTCAGGAAGACTTGACCAAGTATGAATAGCATGGCGCTCATCAATGAATTTCTGGGTCAACCGCCGAACGCCTCGTCGCACGGGTTGCAGATCGATCACATCCTCGAATTCTGTCATTGGTTCATGGGAGCCCTGTTTATCGGTTGGTCGGCGTTTTTTATTTTCGTCCTGATTCGTTTTCGGAAACGGCGACAGCCCACTGCGAATTACCTCGGCGTGACGAGCCCCATTTCCACGCACTTGGAATTTTCAGTCGTTCTTATCGAGGCGGTGCTCCTGCTGGGATTCGCGATTCCACTTTGGGGAAGGAGGGTGAATCAGTTTCCGCCTGGCAAAGACGCGTTGCTGGTGCACGTAGTCGCGCAGCAATTCAGCTTTAATTATCATTTGCCGGGAGCGGACGGACAATTTGGCCGGCGCAATGTCAATCTTGTATCCAATTCAAACCCGCTCGGCCTTGATCCAAACGATCCTGCCGGCAAAGACGACATCGTCACGACGGGCGAACTCCATGTGCCGGTCGATCGGCCCGTGGTCGCAGAGCTTTCCTCGAAAGATGTCATCCACGATTTTTTTCTAACGGATATGCGGATCGCGGGCGACGCAATCCCGGGTTCGTTGATTCCGATCTGGTTCACGCCAGTTAAAACCGGGACATACGAAGTGATTTGCGCTCAATTGTGCGGACTCGGCCATTACGGCATGAAAGGCACATTGGTGGTCGATACGCCGCAGGATTATCAAGCGTGGCTGAAAGAACGCGCTGAACTCGCCGCCAGCGCACAAGCCGCTCCACCTTCACCATCGCCGGGCGCACCGCAGCCCCAAAGCAAGCCACCTGAATCGGTCCCATCGTCTAGTCCAGGCGGTTAAATTTTCACACCAGCCGCGAAAGCTTTCGGGGCTCGCATTTGTCTCATCCGTCTCATTTGGCCTATTCTCCCTCTATGGGTAGATCGGCTAAATGGCTTAATCGATTTGCATGGCTAACATGCGTCGCCACGCTCCTGCTGATTTGCAGCGGCGGAATGGTGACTAGTAAGAACGTTGGCCTCGCCGTGCCGGATTGGCCGACCACGTTCGGCTACAACATGTTTCTTTTCCCGGTCTCGAAATGGGTGGGTGGCATTTTGTTCGAGCACACACATCGATTGATGGGCTCGCTGGTTGGACTTCTTACGATCATTCTCGCGGTGTGGCTCTGGCTGTGCGACGACCGGCGGTGGGCCCGCAACCTTGGCCTGGTTGCGGTTATCGGAGTGATTTTGCAGGGAATTCTGGGCGGCCTTCGCGTGACTATGTTGAAAGATCAAATCGGCATCTTCCATGCCTGCGTCGCGCAGGCTTTTCTCGGGCTGCTTGTTTTTATCGCGCTCGTGACGACGCAATTTTGGCGGTCTCTTACGAATGGGTTCGTCAATTCACAAGAATTTTCACCATTCAAGAAGCTCGTGGTTGCAATCACAGTTACGATCTATATCCAGCTGGCGCTCGGGGCGACCATGCGCCATCAGCACCGCGATCTGGCCATTCTGGATTTTCCTACCGCAAACGGCGCATGGCTTCCCGACACCAGTACCGACGGCCTTGGCGAAGATCAACGCGTGGCGCGACGCCCGGGCGTTGTCGGACGTGACCGCGTCCCAAATCTGGCTGCAAATGGCGCATCGTTTTGTCGCTTTGGTCATCGCGATTGCGATCATCGCATTTTGCCTGCGCATCTGGAGATATGGGCGCGCCATTGCTGTTCTTAAACGTGTATCCGTCCTCTGGGTCGCTTTGGTCCTTTGCCAGATTGCGCTCGGTGCCTGGGTGATTTGGAGTAACAAAGCCGCCGATGTCGCCACGGCACATGTCGCACTCGGTGCTGTCATGCTATCTTTTGGTGTGAGCATCAGCGCGATTTGCTGGCGAATCTTGCAAACACAAACAGGTACGGCACGACCGCCAGGCGCACCCAAACCGATCGCGGCATGAAAACGGCCACAGTCGAAGACTCGACGCTCACATCCTCACACCACAGCTTCGTAAGCGATCTCGCTGAACTCGTCAAAGCGCGACTGACGCTTCTCGTCCTGCTTACGACGGCTGTGGGGTTTTATCTCGGCTCGGAAACGCCGATTGATTACCGCACGCTCTTTAACACGGTCTTGGGGACCGCTGCCGCGGCCGCAGGCGCGTCTGCTCTCAATCAATGGTGGGAACGCAGAGCTGACGCGCTCATGCGCCGCACCAGGACCCGTCCAATTCCGGCAGGGCGTATGTCGCCGCTGCAAGCGCTCGCGCTTGGTGCGGCGTTGTCAGTCTTTGGAGTCCTATACCTGGCGATTGTTTGTAACACGCTCAGCGCGATTTTGGCGGCGATCACGATCGCGATCTACATCTTTGCGTACACACCTCTCAAGCGCGCCAGCACCGCGAACACGGCTCGTCGGCGCGATTCCGGGCGCTATTCCTCCGATGATCGGTTGGGCGGCTGCGCGCGGGGACATCGGTCCCGGCGCGTGGAGTCTCTTCATTATCGTGTTCTTATGGCAACTGCCGCACTTCTTTGCCATCGCCTGGATGTGCCGCGAAGATTATTCGCGCGCTGGTTTCCGCATGATTTCGAGCGGCGATGCCAGCGGCGAACGCAGCGCCAGTCAAAGTGTGTTTTTCTGCATTCTGCTACTGATCCTGGCGGGCCTACCCGCGTTTGTTGGAATTGTGAGTTACGTTTATGAAGCAATCGAGCTTCTACTGGGTGCGCTATTCGTCGCCGTCGCGATGCGTTTTTTGCGCCTGCGTACGCACAGCGCCGCGCGTTTACTGTTCATCGCATCTATTGTTTATCTTCCCTTGCTACTCGGCGCGCTAGTGCTGACAAAAGCATGAATGCGACTTCGGACCTGATGTCGAACCACTTTACGAAGCTGCAGGCAAATCCTGTAGTGTCCGCTGTCCTCAGCGGAGAACACGTTGCGCGATCATCGGCCCTGTGCTGGATGCGCTGAGGACAGTGCACGCTACAGCCCCTGTAGATTAAGCGATTATGAACACGACCTCTGCCACAATGAATCGAGCGCCAACACGCGGCGGCATCGTTTGGAAAGTAATTCTGATCCTTATCCCGCTTGTCACGCTGGGAGTCTTGTTGTGGTTGCGTAACGTCGAAGTTTCCGCTCTGCGTCAGCGCACCGTTTCCTCTTATGGCACGGTGCCCGGTTTTCAGCTAATAAATCAAAGCGAACAGCCTTTTGGGTTGGCGCAGCTAACGGGTAAAATCTGGATAGCGGATTTTATCTATACAACGTGCCCGGGGCCGTGCCCGATGATCAGCGGTCGCATGAGCGAATTGCAAAAGCCGTTGGAAAAAACGGATGTGCACTTGGTCTCGTTCAGTGTCGATCCGGAGAAAGACACACCGAAAGTGTTGCGCGGTTACGCCGAGAAATTGCAAGCTGAGCCGGGACGGTGGGATTTCCTCACCGGACCGAAATCTGCGATCTACAAACTTTCGCATGACGGTTTCAAACTTGCGGTTTCTGATGGGAGCGACGCGCAAGGAATTCCCGTCCACAGCACGCGGATGGTATTGGTGGATCGAAATAGCCTAATCCGTGGGTACTACGACACGACGGAACCAGAAGCGATCACCAAACTGCTCGCGGATACCAATCATTTGCTGCGCGAACAACCGAAATAATTGTTAGCCGGGTGCGATGACCCCGGCTGCCGCGGTCACCGCTCGCAGCTACAAATCATCCCACCGGTTCCAGCCCGGCGCTGGGTCCTTCATCACAGACCACGCGCAGATAATCGCGGTATTCGTTTTTCGGTAACCCATCGATGATCTTGGCGAGATCGGATTGACTGATGAAACCCATTCGCAAGGCGACCTCCTCCAGGCATGCAATTTTCAACCCCTGCCGGTGCTCAATCGTCGCGATGTAATTGCCAGCTTCGAGCAAGGTGGTCGTGGTGCCGGTGTCGAGCCAGGCCATGCCGCGGCTGAGCAGTTTCACGTGCAGCCGGTTCTGCTTCAGATAAAGCAGGTTCAGATCCGTGATCTCCAGTTCGTTACGCGTTGATGGGCGGAGGGTCCGGCAGAGATCAACGACTTGATCGTCGTAAACGTAAAGCCCCGGCACAGCGAAGGAGCTTTTCGGTCGCTTCGGCTTTTCTTCGAGGCTGATCGCTCTGCCGTTGGCGTCGAACTCAACTACGCCGTAACGCTCGGGATCGCGAACTTGATAGGCGAAAATGCACGCGCCACGCTCAATGCTCAGCGCGTCCCGGTAGAAATCGAGTTTTCCATAGAAAATGTTGTCGCCCAGAATGAGCGACGCGCCGGAGTCTCCGATGAATTTCCCAGCGATCAAAAAAGCCTGTGCAATCCCTTCGGGCTTCGGCTGCTCAGCGTACTCGATGTGAATACCGAGCTGGGCGCCGTTGCCCAAATAATCCTTCAGCATCGGCAAATCTTTTGGAGTCGAGATGATCAGCACCTCCCGCAAGCCGCCGAGCATAAGAGTCGCCAGCGGATAGCAGATCATCGGTTTGTCGTAAATCGGCAGCAGTTGTTTGCACATCATCTTGGTGAGCGGGAACAGACGTGTCCCCGCACCGCCGGCGAGCAGAATGGCCTTTTTCATTTTCGATTTTCGATCCATTCGACTTGCTCTGCTTGCTCAGGACAAGCTTCCGATTTTCGATCGGTGCAGCTCCAACGCAAAAGGAGCTCCGCCCACTGGTGCCAGAAACGTGCGCCCGTGGTCAAATCGATCCCAATCTTTGTCGTGACTAACCCGAGAGCCTTCCGGGGAGCTGACCGGAACGTGGTCTTATCAATCATGAACGAGCTACCGAATTGCTCAACCAATTTCCGACTCGGCGCGCGGCCGCCTACGCATCCGGCCAGCGCGCTCTGAATCCATTTACGAGATAATTCTGATCGGGGCTCGATCGTAGCGCTTACTGTCACGAGCAGAAGCTTCTTTAGCATGAGCGCGCAGACGAGTGCACGCGAACTCGTAGCGTGAACGTGCGACACCTTTCGCTCTTTAAGCAATTTTCGGAGCACAAGAGCAAAGCGAGCCTGCCTCAAAAAGAGTTTGTCCGGTGCACGGCTGCTCTGTTGTGCCCGACGTTCTTCCAATTTTTGTGCAAGAGGCTCGATTTGCCCGCCATTCCGCTTCCAACACCATCGCATCGGGCAGAAATTCGAGCGACGGCGCAATTTGCTGCATCTCACGCTTCAGCGGTTCAGAAGGAGTCAATTCACACACGAACGGGATGATGGGGACGTTACGGCGTTTCATCTCCTTAAGCTCGCGTTCCAGAAGCGGCAATTCGTGATCGGGCCAGCGATCGATGAGGTAAGCGATTCCTGTAGCCGCTTCGCTATGAGAAGCGCGATCGCGACTGGATCTGGTCGCTGCGAATAATGCCGATCGCGAAACGCTTACGTCGCCCGCACGGCGACGGCTACAACTCCGCTCGAACATCTCAATCAACGGTGCAACCGTCTGCTCAATTTGGAAATGCCGCTCGATTCGCAGACGCGCAGCGCGGCCGTACCGTAATCGCAGGTGAGGGTCACGCAGTAATTGCTCAAGCGCATTAGTGAGAGCAGAGGTATCGCTCGGTGAAACCAAAATGCCGGTCTCGCCCGGCACGACCAATTCGGGAATTCCGGCGAGACGAGTGGAAACCACAGGTCGCGCTGACGCCATCGCTTCGAGGATTACCGTCGGAAACACGTCAGTGGCTCCTTGCGCGTCGGTAGTTGAAGCCAACGCGAAAATGTCAGTGGCTTGAAGTTTTTCGAGAACGGCGTTTTGCGACAGCGACCCCAGCAGGTTCACTCGCGAGGAAAGATCTAACTGGCCGATTTTTGCCTGGAGCGGGTCACGCAGCGGGCCATCGCCAATGATATCGCAGACAAATTCGACTCCGCGGTGCGCAAGCTCGGCGCAGGCGTTGGTAAGATCCTCAAAACCCTTAAACGCAACCAGGCGTCCGACGCTGAGGATCCGCGGGGTCGGATGATCGATTGCTGAACCGGCCGCCGGAAAACGCTCGAGGTCAATGCCGTTGTAAACGCGGTGAATTTTCGCCGCCGAATCTGGACAACGCTGACGAAGCACATCACGGCTGTAATCAGTTTCGGCCGCGACGAATTCCGCGGCGGCGCAGATTTCGCGGAGGAGATCGTCGCTGCCGAGGTCCTTCATAAAATCCTGGCCGTGAGCCGTGACGCTGAATGAAATCCCGGAAATTTCCTTAAGGAAAAGTGCAGTATGCGCTGCACGATTCGCGAAATGGACGTGCACATGATCCACGTTGTTGCGCGCGAAAAAATCCGCGAAATACAGAGCGTTACGCCCGCGGAGTTCTGCCTTCACGCCGGGCCCGTATTTTTTCTCGTGCTTCTGAACGAGCTTCTCTGGCCATTTGTTTCGCATTGGCGGGACCCGGCCCGTTTTCGCATTCTTTTCCCAGATCATCAGAATTTGCTGGGGCGGCGCGTAGTGAATCGGGGCACGCAGCGCGGCGATATGTTCATGGCGCAAACTGGTAAGCGGCGGATAAATCGAGCCGATCATAAGCTCCATTCCGCGCCGTTCCAGCGCCAGCATCTCCGCATCGCAAAACGTCTGCGAGATTACGGGATACCGGGAGTAAAGATAACCGAACCGCATTGAGATCGGATGATGACGCGCACCGCGCCGAATAGCAATGACCTGTAGTGGCAGGCGTGCCGCCTGCATTCAGCAAAATGTGCAGCCGACACGCCTGCCGCTACAGCTATGAAAACCGAACGTCCTTGCCCGGATCCATCTCAAAATCGAGCGCGAGCGAATCTTCCGTGTTCGGCTTGATCACTTCCTCCATGAATTTCACGTAGATGGAGTCTTCGCGGAAAATCGCGAATTTGTCCATCGACTCAAAATCGATGGCAATGAAGAATGGCCACTCCATTTCCGGCTCGATCCGCTTGCCGCATTTGATGCTGAGGACCTCCGGAATTTTCAGGAGCTGCATCCGCGCGTTCATCATCATCTCCTCCACACGGGCGGGCGTGACCTCGGGGTTCAATTTGTAGAGAACGATGTGGTGCACCATGAGGGTAAAGCTAATAGGCGTTTCCGAGTTGGCGTGCAAGTGCTAATCCGGGCATGAATCGCACCCGCGGAATCTTCCCGAAATCCATTTGCGGTGCTACATCTGATGCATTAGCATCTGATGTATGCGGACGACGCTCGACATCGATGACGATGTTTTACGCGCCGCCAAGGAGCTGGCTGCGCGCAAGGGCGAAACAGCCGGCAAGGTGCTTTCCGAACTGGCACGCCGGGGCATTCAAGACCACGGCGGCAAGTTTCGACGGAAAATCATGCACGGGTTCGAGATCTTACCGGCACAAGGCCGTGTTGTTACCCCGCAACTGGTGCAGAGAATACTCGAAAAATCCGGGGACGTGTGATCGCACTTCTCGACATCAATATGCTTATCGCGCTGTTTGACGCTGCGCATGTCCACCACCGTGATGCCCACGTGTGGATGGCGAAGAATCGCCGCCTGGGTTGGGCGACATGTCCTGTTACGCAAAACGGTTGCATGCGAGTCATGTCGCAGCCGCAATATCCGGGGCAGCTTCCCGTGGCGGAAATCGCGCGTCGGCTTGCGGTGGCAGTGACAGCTCCCGAACACACCTTTTGGTCCGATTCAATTTCCATTTGTGATTCGAAGCACTTTAAGTTTGAACGGCTTTTGACATCAAAGGGGCTGACGGACATCTACCTCCTTGGTCTGGCCACAGAGAAAGGCGGCCGGTTTGTGACATTTGATCGTACAATCTCACCCGCTGCCGTTACCGGCGCCAAGACCGAACATTTTCTGATTTTATAGCGATCCGATGATCAAGCGCAGGCTGGCATGGGCGGACAGGCAAACGATCAGGTCCTTTGGTTTGCGTCGGCTGTATTGGATGCCTGCCAAATGACGTCGCCGCGCGCGGGGATTGCTCTGCGTCAGTACGAACGATAATCTGATTCAATGGATGATCTCTCGCCGACTGCACCGCTGATTTCAGTGGTCATTCCGCTGTACAACGAAGGTTCCCACTTGAGAGAGGTTCTATCGGATCTGAGGAGGGCATTGCAAGATATCGGATGCCGATTTGAAGTGGTTCTCGTCGATGACGGCTCTTCCGATGATACGTGGGCAAAGATTAAGGATGAGGCGCGGATTTGGCCCGACCTGCGTGCGATTCGGCTGAGTAGAAATTTCGGAAAAGAGTTAGCGCTGTGCGCGGGCTTGGAGCGTGCCCGGGGCAATGCCGTTATAGTGATGGACGGAGATGGGCAACATCCTACCTCGCTTTTGCCCATTCTGATTGAGAACTGGAGGACTTCCGGAGCAGATATTGTTGAAGCAGTTAAGCGCAGCCGTGGGCGCGAATCCCTGGCAAGTAAATTTGGTGCGCTGACCTTTTACGTCATCCTGAACAAACTTTCCGGCTTTGAATTGAAGGGCGCTTCAGACTTCAAGCTCATAAACCGCAGGGTACTCGATACCTGGCTGGCGATGCGGGAACGCAGCGTCTTCTTCCGAGGAATGACAGCCTGGATGGGTTTTAGGGCCATCCAAGTTCCCTTTGAGGTAGGTCAACGCCGGGCGGGGAAGTCAGGATGGTCTTACTTGAGGCGCGCGAAGCTCGCCTTGATTGGAATAACGACATTTTCTTCCTTTCCACTGCGCCTCGTGACGTTTGCAGGGATGATCTTCTTTCTTTTCGCTGTTGGTTTGGGAATTCAAACGCTCTACCTAAAACTAGCAGGACGAGCGTTTACCGGTTTCGCGACTGTCATTTTACTCGAGCTGATTATCGGCAGTCTTTTGATGATCAGTTTAGGTATCATTGGCGAGTACCTCGCCCGGATTTACGAAGAGGTGAAGGGACGCCCTCGCTACATAGTGACTGAATCGATCGATTTAGCTGACGGTGCCCGGCCCGCGAACCATGGCTGAGAAGAACGCAGGCTCGCGGACGAACAATGCAGCGGAGCGGTTGAGAAACTGGCTCCCGCCAGCGCTGGTTTTCGCCGTCGTGCTCTTAGTTATGTTCTGGAGGCTCGGGAGCTACCCACCGTACTTCAACGACGCGGTTGACCACGGGATTCACATGGAGGTGAACAAGGTCTTTGACCACGCCGACATATCTAAAAAGGTGAATTGGTACTGGAAAGACATGCACACGCTCGGTGCTTATGAATCGCCGCTTTATAACATGGTTATAGAGCCTGGGCTACGGCTCTTCGGGCTTACTTTGTTCGGCGTTCGTTTCTTTCCTGCCTTGATCGAATTTGGGGCTCTTATCCTTACATTTTTCGCTCTGAGGAAATACTTTCCACAGTATTTTCTGCTTGGTTTCATATTGCTGCTGACGCTGTCGCCATGGCATTTACTGGCCACGCGGTCCGGTGGGATTCAGGGGTTCAGCATCAGCCAGTATCTAATCGCGCTGTCCACGTTTCTCCTGCTAATTGACAGAAAACGCTCGGTGGGACTTGCGATATTGGCGGGAACAAGCGCAGCCACTATCCCATATGGCTACGCAGGGATCCGATTGCTTCTGCCTTTATTACTCCTGTTGGCAATCGTCTCTTTTAGAAGAATTGAAAAATACAACCTTTTTGCCTATCTGGGCACGATCCTCGCAATCTGTGCTATTCAAATCGGCGATTTTCCTCGCTCTTTCAAAATGTACTTTTTTGCCAGAGGAGAAAATCTTATTTCGATGTCGAAGAGGCTTCCAAACGGCGGCTATGACTTTGCTTTTGTCGCGCACAAACTGAACGAGAATTTCCACTACCTGTTCAAGATGGTAATGGGACTAAACGAGAAAGCTTTCTGGAACGTCAATGTAGCAAGTACTCTGACGCCTATCGCCGGCGTGGTGCTATATCCCAAGTTCCTTGTACCCTTGTTTATCGTCGGCTTGGTATATTCTCTGGAGCAGGCCTATAAGCAGAAGCGTTTCATTCTTGCGATGCCAGTATTGTTGCTCCTCCCAGGTCTGGCGAGCAATATGATGTCAGGAGCGGGTATTCCGAACCTAACGAGGAGTATCATGTTGCTCGTACCGATATATTTCTTGATAACATATGGGGCTTACGGCCTATTCTGTTCAATCTATACCATAAGCAGTGACAGACTTAAGGCTGCTGTCTCGGGACTATTTGCCGTGTTCGTTGGCCTAGTATCTGCCTATCAGGTCAATAACTATTTCCATTACGAAAAGGATACAATACATGGAGGTAAGAACGACGCTGCCATGGTGGTGTATAATGAGTTTCTGAAGCCTTACATGGCCGGTCATCCAAACAGTCGAATACTTTATCATGAATTTGGTCCATTTAACGAGTGGAGCTACGTTGTGGTCCGTTGGCTTGGTGGTAAGCGCGTCCAGACAATGAGAGACGAGGGAAAGCTGGTGTTCTTGACAGATGATAACCGTGCCTCAATGGATAGACTGTTGAAGCAAGGATATTTCGACATCGTTGTATCGGCTTATCCTGACCAGCTGGAACACATGCTCCGAAATACAAAGGCTATGGAAGCCGAGATTTGCCCTCCCGGGTACAAGGTTTACTACGTTAAAAGATGATGGCTTTGCAATCAGTTTGGCGCCCAAGTGATTAGTGCTGAATCTTGGTCTGGAGTCGCGCCGTAACCGGTTCGGCGCGGCGATTGTGAAGGCTGTTTTGTTATTATACTCCGTTGTCGCCTGCGTATGGATGTGCCCGATAGAGAAAGCAGCCTTTGGACTCCAAGACGGCTGTTATTAGGTCTGTCAGTCGTTAGTCTGGCGATTGGCGCAGCCCGCCGATATGGATCCCCCCGTGTTTGCAGGCGGTTTGCGCATCGCGCCAGAGGTCGTTAGACTGTTTTTTCTATTGCGCAGACGCGGAACGTGGTGCCGTGCTCGCGCGACACGATCGCGGCCATCCACCAGAAGAGCACGAGCAACGCGCCTGCTGCGAGCGTTGCCGCAGTGCCGCGCATGGTCAGCCGGAGACGCGCGGCGGCTTCACGAGATAAACCGGGCGTTGTTTCACCTCGTCGTAAATGCGGCCGAGATATTCGCCGAGCACGCCGATCGCGATGAGTTGCACGCCGCCGAGAAACAGCACAAGCGCGGCGAGCGTGGTGAAGCCGGTCGGCGCCGTCTCGATCTTGATGAGGCGTTTCACGACGTAGTAGAGGCCAAGACAGAAGCCGACGAAGCCGACGAAAATTCCCGAGTAGGTCAGCAGCCGCAACGGCAGCCGCGAGAAGCTGAACACGCCGTCGAGCGCGTAGCGCACGAGGCGGCGGAACGTCTGCTGCGGCTTGCCTGCGGCGCGCTCGTGGCGGTCGTAAGGTACGTCAGCCGTCGGAAACCCGATCCACGCCCGCAGGCCGGGAAAGAAACGGTTGCGCTCGGGCAGTTGGTGAAACGCATCGACGGCGGCGCGCCCGAGTACGCCAAAGGTGCCAGTCTTCGGCTCGATCGGGTAATCGGACAGCCGGCCGAGAATCGCGTGAAACAAATCGAAGCCCGCTCGACGCAGCCCAGTGTCGGCGCGCGTGCGTCGCGTCGCGCGCACTACTTCAGCGCCGTCGCGCCACGCGGCGACGAGCGCGGGGATGACTTCGGGCGGGTCTTGCAGATCCGCGTCCATCGTCACGACGGCATCTGCGTTGCGCGCGTGTGCGAGGCCGGCGGCGAGCGCGGCTTGGAAGCCGAAGTTGCGCGAGAGCTCGACGAGCTCGAAGCGCGCGTCGCGCGCCGCCTGCGCGCGGACGAGCGCGGCGGAATCATCGCGACTGCCGTCATCGACGAGCACGGCGCGCCAGGCGCAGTCGCGTTGCGCATCGAACAGCGCGGCGAGCCGCGCGAACAGTTTGGGCAGCACCGCGTGCTCGTTGAACACGGGGATGACGACGGCGATGACGGGGGTGGGCATAGTTAATCGGCGCGGGCGGCGCTTGCGGGGGAGCGCGCGAGGGCCAGCATGAGTCTAACGAGCGCAGGAACTGCGGCACGAGCGTGTCGAAAAAGTTGAGCGCGCTTTTCGCGAGCTGGCAGCCCTGCTGCACGTCGCGCGACGTCGCGCTGCTGTTGGTGAGAAACGGCTGCGCGAGCGAGTTTGGCGACAATCTCCTGCTCAACGCCGAAACGGTGTTCCTCGATCTGAATGGACTGCTTAACGGCCAGCACAGACGCAACTCACCAGAACACTAAATGACAAGCCGAGGGACAGAATCCTCCTCGACATAGAAACTCCGGATTTTCTATAAAGTGACTTCACGAACTTTTTGTATCTATTTTGCAGAGTCACACTGGGTTGGTCAATATGTATTGGCGGAACGCGACGGGTTACTGTTTGTTTTACAAATTGATCGCGCTTACGCGGTTCCCAGGCATGTTTAGGACGTAGAGCTTCCGGTTCGACAAGGCAATGGCTGATGGCCCTTCGAGTTTATTTGGTGGCATCGGCGCTAGGGTCCCGCTCCTGTTCCCCTGGAGATCAAAAACAAGAATGGTGTTCATATGCGCGCTCGACGCGTAGAGCCGCCCTCTCTGTGAATCAACCGCCAAATCTTCGAAACCTGCGGGCTCTCCCCAGTCGAGCACTGGCCATTTGCTCAGAAATTTCCCGTTCGAATCAAATACCTGAATCCGTTTGTTAGCCGGGTCGGCGACATACACTTTATTAGTCGTGGGATCGAGTGCTACCGAAGTCGGGTCGTCAAACTGTCCGTCGCCATTACCTTTGCCGCCCCAGGTCGTAAGCACCCGTCCATCGGGACTAAACCTAACGATTCGGTTGCGGCCCTAGATGGAGTCATCCGGACCAATCGCGATCCGGCGCGGCCCGTAAAAGCCTGGGTCCGGGCCTTTCCACTCAGCGATGAAGGAACCATCGGGGGCAAGTTTCCGAACACAATGATTGCCAACCTCTGCTACGTATATGTTCCCAGCCTGGTCAACCGCGATCCCATTCGGCTCAGCTAATTGGCCGTGGCCATTCCCGTTGGCTCCTATGATGCTGAGAAATGCGCCAGTGGGAGAGAATTTTTCGATCCGCTCGTTACCAGCATCGGCGACCAGAACATTTCCGTTGCCATCAAACGCGATGCCAGTCGGCGAATCAAATTCCCCGTTTTCGGTGCCTTTGCCGCCTTTAAACATGCTAGGCGGTCCTTGGGGCAGGGAGTTGCCCTGCGAAGGCGGCATATCGGGCGTAGCAGCTAACAATCTCACACGTTGCTGAAACTGGTGAATGTTGCTGTTAGGGATGTTCAATACGTAAAACGTCCTTACTCTTCCACCAAAGGTAAACGAGATGGAATCTTCTGTTCCAAGATCGCGGAGTGATTGAAACATCCTGATGATTCTTTCTGTCTTTGGATTTCTCTCCCAGATCAATTTGAGATCCTTGTCATTCGGGACGTAACCCGCAATAGTTCTCTTGTTCGCGTTCCATACATCTTGTTCGGTCATGATAAAGAAGAACGGAAAGCCGGAACAAAAGGACAGGATTTTATTCTCGTCGTAATCGTGCAAGAACAAATGGATGATCGAATAAGCGTCATCCTGACAGATGAATGTATCGTAAGGCGAATCCGGCAGGCCCGGGATGCGATTAAATTCGTTGCGTTCGAGATGAGGAGAACGGGGGTGTTCTTCTCCGGCTACAACATGTTTTAGGAAGCGCGAGACAGCGACCTCGTGTTGCGCATAGTAGTGGATCGAAAACGGACTTTTGCTCTTGGCATAGATGTATCGAACTGACGGGGCCAATCCATCCAGGAGGATTAATCCCGCCAATACCCCAAGGACAATTTGCATGCTTCGCCATCGCCGCAGCTCCAACAGCCCGGCGAATGTGAAACTCATCAGGATTACCCAGAATGGGATCGGCATAAGCAGGCGGTTCTCTATGCATTTTGCGATAAAAGCGCCTAAAACGGGAATTACTGCCAGCAGCGGGATTTCGAACCGCTTCTGCCATAGTGCGAGCACGAAGCCGGGCACTAAGAACCAATAATAGGGCAGCGGAATTGGCAGCGTATCGGGAATGAAGAACCGAAGCGCTGGGACGCGGAAAAAGCAGCTACGACATTGATCGATGTAAGGCTGGATACCATTCGGAAATGGCGCTGTGCGCGCGGCTTGCCAGAAATCGCGAAGAAAGTTGCTCTCATACAGCGTGTACGCATTTCGATTGAACGCGATATAGAGCAGAATGGGAACGGCAGCCGCTAAGAAGCCATAAACGACGACAGCGAGCGAGCTCCAGGTGCTCGTTTGCGCTAAGGCCCGCCGGTAGAAGATGGCGTAAAGCGGCGCGGCAATGGCAAGCGCGAGCAGATATTGTTTTCCCGATATTGAGCTCCCCAGGCACAGCCCGGCAGCAATGCCTCCCAGCGAAAGATAAAAACGAGACGTGCTTCTGAATCCCAGTTGCAGGAAATAGAGAGAGACCGCGGCTAACGCGGTCGCCATCGGGTAACGGTATCCGGCAAAAGTGTAAATGAACGCAAAGGGAAGAAAATTCAGGATCAGAGCGGCGACAGAGGTAACGAGGTAAGACTCGAAAAACAGATCAACTAAGAGGAGCGTGAATACAAAGATGGTCAGCCAGATGACGAACAGCGCTGCTTCATAGGACAGAATGTTAAAGCCGAACAGCTTGAGAAATCCCCAAACATAATAATGAAATAGCGTTTCCCTCGAGATAGGAGCGTGAAACCAGGCCGGCTGATATGCATGCCCGATAACATAGCTTTTGAGATACCATAGGTCCCATCCAGACTCGTCGAAAAGAGCGTTTCCGTTCCAAGGGGCCGTACTGAAATTCCAGAGGTGCGAAACTACAAAGAATAGGATCCAAAACAGAAAGAATCCCGTTTTCGGCTTTATTGAAGCCTTTAAACGCGTAGCCAGTTCACGCGGAGATGGTAGAAAGGCCAACAGTAAAAACAGCAAGCCAAGCAGCCACCCGATCGGCTGCCAAACGTCGCCCCAAGCCGATTTCTGGTAGTGTGCTGCGGCGGCAAACGCACAGATAACCGTCGACAGAAATGACAAGCCGAGTAAGAAAATCCTCGGTGTGACAAATCGTGATTTCAGAGGCGGCAATTCCACAACCCTGCTCATTTTTCCAGTGGAGTTAAACAGAGCTGAACACAAACGGCGTTGTCATGTCCGCCACGGCGGATTCGTCCTGTGGCGAATTGAGCGAAGCGCCTGCCAAGCCGTAGCTTTATGCGAAGGTCTGGAAACATCTCTGACTTTATTCCTTTAGGATCGCTGCAAAAACAGCCAGAGATTCCTCGACTTTGATCGGAATGACAAGAAACGTGCTGTTAATTCCACTTAGTCCGCGGTGGCCAAATGACTAGGGTATAAGTCCGTTTAGGAGAATAGGTGTTTACAGATCGATCGCGGTTACGCGATTGCCAGCCATGTTTAGAACGTAGAGTTTCCCGTTCGCCAAAGCCAGCGCCGATGGCCCGTCGAGGCGCTCCGGAGGCTTTGGCGTCAAGATGCCAATCCTCGCACCGTTCAAATCAAAGATTAGCACAGCGTCCATGTTTGCACTTGAAGCGTACAGCCGACCTGTCTTGGGATTTATGGCCAAGTCCTCGAAGCCATGCGGCCGTCCCCATTCTGGGACAATCCATTTGGCCAGGAACTTTCCATCTGAATCAAATACCTGAATTCGTCGGTTACGTGGATCAGCTACATAAATCTTGTTGGTTTTCGGATCAACCGCCACAGAAGTTGGGTCGTCAAACTGGCCGTCGCCAGTTCCCTTGCGGCCCCAAACCGCCACCACTCGGCCATCGGGGCTAAACTTCGCGATTCGTGTGCGACCCTGATCGACGACATAAATCGATTCATCGGGGCCGATCGCGATCCTGCGCGGTCCGTAGAATCCGGGAGCCGGCCCCTTCCACTCATCGATGACGGTGCCGTCGGGCGCCAACTTCTCGACAACGTGCTTGGAAGCGTCTGCCACGTAGATATTGCCAGTCCGATCGATTGCGATTCCGTTCGGTGCGCCTAATTGTCCATAGCCGGTTCCCTTGATTCCTATGACGCCGAGAAAGGTGCCGGTCGGCGAAAACTTCTCGATCCGGCCGCTATTGGTATCGGCGACCAGGACATTCCCGTCGGCAGCGACGGCGATTCCTGTTGGGGCATCAAATTGGCCCTTATCGCTTCCTCTCCCGCCGTTAAACATGTTACTTACACCCTCAGGCAGGGAGCTGAGGCTCGGGGGCGGTGCATCCGGGACCTTATAAATGGTCAGTGAATTATACTTGTTTTGCTTGTCCTCAAACACCTTGGGGAAATAAGTGGCATAAAGCTGTTCGTTCGGTCGCTTGATGAATTCAGCGTGGCGGACAGCGCCGTCGAACCCTACATACTTAATCCCATTTTCCTTAAGAAGGCGATATACTTTCCATGGATCCCTGTTCTCAAACAGATCCACGTAAACTTTGTCGCGTTTGCTCGCGTCATACCCCGCGGACCATGCATAGTAAGGCCAGCCATAAAACACGCGCCGGCCAGCCATCAAGATCGGATGATTAACGAAGCGATCCGTGAGAAGGATCTCCCGCGGTGTGGTGTTCTTGTTAAGCCAGTCGATCAATGGATCGTTCTTATAAGTGACTTCGCTCCAGCCAGTGTTGTGGATCGGAAAGAAATCGATGATCCCGCCTGGAATGATGAAAAGGGTGGTAACAATCGCCGCAAACTTTCCAGGCAACGTGGTTCCGGCCATCGAAAAATGCCACAACCGCCAAAGCGCAAACGCGACGAAAAGATTAGCGATAATTACCCAGATATGAATGAATTTTTGGTTGGCAAGGACCTCGATCGTGAACTGAAAACAAAATGCAACTGCAAGCAGACTTAACACTGCCAGAAAGAAGCGCCTTTGCAGACTGCTGGCGAAAACCAGCGCAAGCGCAATCAACAGCCACTTGAAACCAAAAGTGAACCCAAGGTACTTGACCACGTTTATTGCGGTAGGGTGGTCTATCGTATAACCCCAGTGAAGGAGCTTCGGCATGTGGGCTCTACCAACCCCGGTGCTGAGAAAGAGCATCTGTGGCAGCGCAATCACACCTGAAGTAAGAGCCAGCCCCAACATTTGGATTCGTTGCGGACACAGGATGAACAACAATCCCAGGATCGCCGCGGCCGCGAGAAATACGGCGCTGTTCCACACCGGCAGCAAGCCGAGAACGACGCCGGAAAAAATGAAGCCTGGCAGGGCAGCACGAAGAGGTTCCGAGGTAACAACGGTTTCCTCCGTTGTTTCTTTTCCTACTGCGACGTCAACTGCCTCGTTTTGTACTTCTGGAACAGCTTCCCGCAGCGAGGCATCCTCAGACACTGTGTTTGTTGTGGTTTCCGGCACCGCTTTTCGCTCGGCGGTAATCGCATCACTAGAGCCGGTCTCACAAATGGGAACAGTCTGAGGGCAGGTTGTCTCCAACTTTTGATGTGTGTCAATCGAGCCGGGCCGCCCTCGGTCCGCGAATAACCGAGTCAAATTTAAGAGATTGGTTCTAGAACGATGTACTTTGGCTTGCTCTGCCGATACCGCGCGGTAGCGGATCGCGAGAAACACCAGAACGAGCAACAGTATCCCGATGCCGCTGGCGAAGTGCCGCTGATTGAGATAAGTCACCTGCGACCAGGTTCCCCAGGCTTCACCGCGATACGGAAAGATCGTCTGAAGATAGTCCCGTTGATGCGTAATAGTTTGAATCGCAGAGCGGACTGAAGCTTGCTTCTGAAGAAACGGAACGTAAGAAAGCGATCCGAAAAAGAAAAAGAGCAACGACCCGAGGCGACCGACTGCGCGCGAATTGAAGAGCACCTGCCCGAGGGTCATTAGCACCACGAGCATGGCTACGGCCGTGGCAATGCTGAGAATGTTTAGACTCCACGCGGGATCCAGCCCGAGGAATTCAAGATTTCCCGCCTGAAAGTAGAACAAGAAATGGTAACGGATTCGGTCGCCGGAGAAGTGTGGATACTCCGTTGGAAAATTGTGTCCCACGGCGAAGCTCTGCATCAACGCGGTGTTTGGCCCGAAATCGCTGTATTCGGGATTGGCGATCTGGAGCTTACTGCCCTGAGCATTGAACGAGGCAAACATCATCCATGACACCAGGACGACGTATCCAATTATGAGTAGCCAATCAGCAATACCGGAACCTTTGGGCCGTGGCAGATACAGATCCGCTCGGTTCTCGCGGGTTTTGCCCGGCTTCTGTTTGATAATTTTGTCCTTCCACTTAGGCCAGAACAGCACCGCGATCGCGGCGAGAAAGAACAACAGGTTGGCCCATAAAAGCGGTTGTGAGGTCCAAAAGAAAGCGAGCCCCGCCAGATACGTGAACCACGAACTAATCAGTAGGCCGACCAGGATTGCTGCCGCACAGCGATGTGCAATCGACGCAAACTGGTAAAAGCGCCGGCAAAGAAAATCGCCGACACCAGCGGCCAATCCAAAATAAATCAGAGCCAACATACCCAAGTTCTCGCTGATTTACGACCTGCACTCGCGTTCGGCGTGGCAGGCACAGGCGCAAATCGTAAGCGCTCGATTTTTTTCGTCAAACATGTCGCGTTATTTGGCGGAGGTGAACCAGCAAAGCTGCGGGGCACTCGAAGTAACATTTCTGCTACGGCTGAATTTGGTCGGTCCAAAGGAATAGCCAGGTGGCGATTGCATTGATCGCGATTGAGACGGCGAAGAGTGAAATCTCGGTGACAGTTATGTTGGGTGGTCCGTTGCCCGTGAGCAAAAGGAACATCCACGGGAGAAGAATCATGGCGTAGCGGTAAGAGAATTGCCAGCCTCCCGGGTTCCCGTGGCACCAAAGCACGAACGTAATAATCCCAATCGCAATCCACGATATAATCCTGTACCTTCCCCCTGCTCGAAAAAGAAGGAAAAGAAACGGACTGCTGAGGAAGATGGAGCATCCAAACGGGGGAAAGGTAAGGAAGGGAAAATCAGGATTGTCGGGAAAACCTTCGAACAACATTTGGTGCACGTTCCAGGGAATGGAATGCAGCGAAAACAACCCGTGTTCGTACCAGGGTTCGTCGCGGACTTCAGGAATATGAAAATACCCAAAATCGAAGATTGAATGGAAGCGCGCGAAATTATACGCAGCCGTGAGCAGGGATACGGTTACCGGCAGAGTTAAAAAGTCGAACAGCGTTGGTGCATTTTCACGAAGCGACTGCTTGATTCGGGAGATGAGGTTCCGGCCTTGCCGCGGACTGGAGAACGCCACTTCCTGATGTGTTCCATTCGGGCAGCGCCAGAAGAGATAAAGGTACAAAGGCGCGGTAATCAGCAACTCGGTGCGATTTCCAAAAGCAAGGGTGAAGAATGCTCCCGCGACGAAAGGCGACGGGCGCACCAAGGTAAAATAGAGAGCCGCGGTTTCCCCCAATAGAGCGAGACCTAGGGCGATTTGCCAGGCCCCGCCCATTCCAAGATTGCACCAGGTCCACGTTCCAAAAACTGGAAACAGCGCCAACAAAATACGCCGGGTGAGAGGTTTGGCTTTGAAGCTGGAGTGATCGGGTCCCAATGCTTTCGTCAGTCGAAAAAAGAAATAAACGCAAGCTCCGGCAATCAAGGCGCCCAGAGGACGCGCGGGGAAGTCGTGGATCAGCGACGTTTTTCGCAGAAGTGCAATCGGCACCATGCTAATGACGGCGCCCAACGGAAATGCTGAATAATATCTATTTTCGTATGGAATCATCTCATTGAGCCACTCGGGCGGCTTTTCCCGTAGGCCCAAGTCGCCACGCAGCAAAGCTGAGGCGATCTCGGTGGTATAATCCAAATCGTGTAGCGTCGGTTTGGTTGAAAAATAAAAGGCGAGTGCCGCACACAGAGACAAACCGGCGGCAACCCAAAATTGCCGGACAGTGTCACGGGATTCTGGAGCTGTATGATTTCTCACTTCTAGTTCAATCGCGCCCCAACAGTTTTTCCCAAACAGCCCTGGTTTGCTCCGGCACGTTTTGATCAGCGTCGACTAGCCAGGAAACGGTCGCAAGCGAGTTCACAATGACTGACAAAGCGACGAGTCCGATTATCACGTGACGCGAGCGCACCAACGCGACCCCGCCTGACGAGAGAAATATGACGAAACAGAAAATCAGGAATGGGTATAGATCAGCGGTATAGCGCTGTGCGAGTGCGAAAAACGAGAGGATGCAAATAAACTGCGTAAGCAGAGCTATGGCTACAGCTTGGTGGAATCCGGCTGCGCGATACCTTCGGATGAGACAGATAGCTCCCATGATCGCCCCGAAGATCAGCCACGGTGAACCCCATGTTAGAGGGAGATATACCTCGCTGAAGTCATTCGAATATAGCGAAGAATAATTGTAGGGATGGCGATCTGCCGCCAGGAAGGGCGGCTCTCGATGTAGGCTTGGCAATCGAGGGGTGAAATAGTCAGCAAAGCTGCTGGGGATCCGGCGCGGACTAAACATGCCGAAATTGCGAGCGAACTCCGCATGAACCGGGTTGATGTAATAATCGAAGTTTACGCCCGTGATGGTGTCGAATCTTGCGTAGCTTAGCCAAAAATAAAAAATGAGTGCGGCTCCAAGGGGAAGTATGAGCGCGATGAGATTAGCTGTTTTGTTGTTCTGCCGAACTGTTCCTGGAACCAAAAACAAAGCGACCAGGATCAATGGCATACCGAAGGTGCCTCGGGACAAGAAAGCTCCACCGGCACAAAGCGAGAACCCCAGCAGCGCACGTGTGTGGGCCTGCGCCTCGGACTGTCGTGCACGGAAAACAAAAAAAATCGCCGCCAACGACAACCCGAATGCCCAGATGATTACTTCGTCGTAGATCGAAAGATTGCCAAGCAACAAAAGCAACGGCGAACCGAACGCGAACCCGACTACGCACGCATTGCCCACCCAGTTGCGTGCACGCGATGATAAAGGCGAGGAACGCAGAGCCATGCGCACTAAACCAGCAAACGCAAAAAGCGCGATGATCCCCGCGCAAAAGCCTGAAATGCGTGACCATTTTCCGTGTCCAGCCGGATATACGAAATTTAAGGGAATACGGAGAAACGCTGGGAACGGCCCAAAGTACGTGCGCACGTGATTGTTCACGATCATTGCTTCATGACTGATCGCGTCCGCATCGACGTCCACATCGCCACGAAGGAAATGTTCCGCCTGCGAATCGTAGGCGCCGCCGAGTACCTCGTTGACAAAAATCTGCCGCCCGCCGGTTGTAGTGAACGCCCACAGGAACGCGCTCATCAGTAGGGTGAGCGGCAGAAGCCGGGGAGCTGCGGGAGAAGTCAGAAGAAGCTGATTAGTTTCTGAAATCGAGCGCGCCTTTTTTGAGCGCGTACACGTAGCCGACCATCAGGATGCCAATAAAGCTGAACATGCTCCAGAAGATCGCGCTGCCTTGCTTGATCGCGTCCCGATACACCACGGCCCAAGGATACATGAACACAATCTCGAGATCGAAGAGGATGAAAAGCATCGCCACCAGATAGAACTTGACGCTAAAGCGTGGCTGCCGTTCGCCCTGCGGAATCATCCCGCACTCATAGGCGGTGTCTTTGGCTCGAGTGCGTTTTCCGCGCTTACCTACGAGGATGCTGACTAGGAGCGCGGAAATTGCAAACAGCGCCACAACGACGATTTGCAGGAGTACCGGCAAATAGTCGCGCAGCATTCGGAAACTTCGTCTGAAGCCAATTCGTTGTGAAAGGCCAACTACTTTACGCCGGCCAGATGACCATTCTGCTGAGCAATCGCCTGAGCAAGAGCTGACGGCAAGCCCTTGTATTTTTTCCCATTCTTCTTCACCGCACCACGCGCCACGAGATTTTGCAATTTCTCGTAGGCTCGCAGCCGTAGCATTTCCTCGCCGCCACTGGCAGCATTTCGCGCCCGAAGATTCTCGTGCACGATGTCGAACAACTGCTTAAACTCAAACGAAGAACGCTTTGAGAGCACAGCGACCAGCTCCTCTGTTACCAGATCTGGAACACGACGGGAGAATGCATTTTTCTTTAGAATAGCCATAAGGGCAACAAAAATAACAGATTTTTGACAAAGTGCAGCAGTTTTCTTCTGGCTTTGTTAGGAAATTAAAGCGGGTCGGAATGACACAGTAGACAGTTCGAATGTTCCGCAAGTTTGCGAGTTGGAACTTCAGGGCGTGGGAGATGGGCTGGATCCCGATGGCATTACTGTAGGAGGGGGGCTCGAACCAGTGTGCTGCGCAGCCGCCCCGAAGCTGCTCAAAATCGCAACGCCAATTCCCAATTGATCCAGAGTAATGGGTCCGATTGACTCAGCTGTGTAACCATCGCCATCGTATCGCTGCGAAGAGACAATAGGGCTCAGATGCTTGGTAATGACTTCCGCGGCCGGGAGCTTGCCGGGATCGATCGAGTTCGCGACCGCGGGAACAAATGCCCCAGCCATTAACAGCATCGGGCGCAGCGAAGCGTCGAGCTGCGAATACAACAGCACGGTATCGATATAGGCAAAGAAGTTCGTCGGCGCGGGCAGCAAGCGTGCAGCTGCCTTATAAGTTTGGGACTCTGCAAGTTCAGGCGAGCCACTAGTACTGCGTTTAATTGCCTCTTCCACCCACACTGGATTCAACCCAGCGATCAGGATTCGATCGGACACGGCGATGGTAGGCGTGATTGCAACAAAGCTCGACGCCGATTGCTTTGAAAAATACCGGATCCCATCTTTTTCCGTTTGCGACCAGCTTCCTTCTTCGTCGGAGTGCAAAAGGGTCTCCACAATTTTTCCGGCCTTCACTGCATCCGTCACCGGCAGCGTCGCAAGCAATGACGGCCAGTGGGCATCTGAAGGCCAGTCCGCCAGCGACTCGAACTCGATTCCGAATGCCGCCTTCCAATCGGCGGCGGTGATTCCGCTGTCGCTAAGTGCCTGAAAAGCTTTTGTCCCTGCAAAGGTCGCCGCTTGGTTCAGCGTGTCCATCTTTTCCCCGAGATTGAGTAGCATCGCCAGGTAAAGAAATGTCTCTTTGGTTCCGAGCGACACCGACGAACGCGTGAGAGTTGTATCCTGCTCGAGCTTTGGCATCCCCAGGAAAAGCACGTCGTGTATTTTTCCGTTCTCGAATCGCATTGAGCCGGCGACGCAACGCATTTTCTCCAGCAGCGTGCCATCGCCGGCTGCGGGAGTTGACCCGACAGCCGCACGCAACACTGCGAGCCGTTGCGAGAACGTTTTCGGCTGGAGATAAAAGGATGCCGCGTAGTCGGAGGGTCGATGCGAGATGGCTGCGCGATAGGAGTCATCTTTATCGAGGCTGTTGTCTGGATTTGATGCGCGGTGATCGGCACGATCGAGCAATCGCTGCAACTCTGGCACATCCGTAGCCGCAAAAAACCAGGGAGGATCGTAAGCCGTCGCAACACTGAACGTAGCCGCCTTGGTTACCTCAATTTCATGACGTTGATATTGCATTTTCTCAGGCTTGAGACTTGAATTTTGCCCCCATAACGCCGAGCGCCATTTGCCAATAATTCGCTCCGCGTCATCCTTACGTCCACGAAAACTGAAGCCGCCCACAATCTTTGGATTGTTATTCTCCATGGAGGTTAAGGCGATGAAGGCATTTTTTGGGGCAACCTGTTCGATTTCTTGGAGCGTTTGAGACACCGCATCACTTTTTGGAACCTTTCCCAGAGGCTTACGCAAAAAATCCTGCACCGATGGCTCGCGGTACAGCTGATATATGTCGCAATGCTGCCATTCATCCATGGCGCGGTTAAAATCCGGCACGTGCGCCACGAAAATTGTTTCCTGCGGTAGAAGCGCAGCCATGGGGGTGCTGGAGATCTTCTGGAAATAATTCCAATAGTACCAGCCAGCGAACGCAGCAACCGTCAGCGCAATTAAAAGCAACAGAATTCGCTTCATAAAAATAACTGCGTCACGAGAGTGGATGCTGGATACTCGATGACGGATGGCCGATCAACACAAATCCGGGGACCGTTCGCCGCTACGCGCGTGGATGGAATTTCCGGTGCACGGCCTTGAGCCGTTGCTGATCGACGTGCGTGTAGACCTGCGTTGTGGAAATGTCGGCGTGGCCTAGCATCTCCTGGATAATGCGCAGATCCGCGCCGTTTCCGAGCAGATGCGTCGCGAAGCTGTGCCGGAGAAGGTGAGGATAAACGTTCTTTCCCAGCCCGGCGCGCTGCGCGTGTTTCTTCACGATCTGCCATATCCGCGCTGTCGTTAATTTCGTGCCTCGCTCAGAAAGAAAAATTTCGCTGCCAGTGCGTTGCTTCACAAGCCTCGGCCGTTCCGTAGAGAGGTATGCCGCCAGCGCTTCGCACGCCTTTCGGCCAACCGGCACCAGACGCGTCTTGTTTCCCTTGCCGGTCACGCGCACAACGCGCTCTTCAAAATTGAAATTCTCCAACCGTGCATTTGTCAGCTCCGAAATGCGCAGCCCGCTTGCGTAAAGCAGTTCGATCATCGCCCGATCACGCAACCCGTGAACAGCATTTGTGTCGACCTTTTCCAGGAGCTGTTCCACCTGCAGCTCGTTGAGCGTTTCTGGGAGATAACGCTCAATCCGTGGCAGCGCCAGCGCCTCGGTCGGATCGCGTTCAATGAGTCCTTTCGCGGCGAGAAATCGGAAGAAAATCTTCAGCGCAACCACGATCAGCTTGATCGACGACGCCGAAAGGCCGCCGCGCTTACGGTCGGCAAGATACTCGCTTAGTATGGGAAGAGTTACACCGTGCGCTTGCGCGATCTTCTTTTTCGCAGTGCACCATTGCGCGAATTCGGTCAGTGATCTGTGAGTGGAGAGCTGATAGTTTTCAGAAAGACCGCGCTCGACCGCGAGAAAACGAATGAACCCCTCAATCGACTCTTCCATCGCGCCAAAGCTAAATGAGCAGTGGTTAGTGACTAGTGGAAATTTGTGCCGCGTAACGTTCTCGTCGCTCTTGTCGTCCTTGAGAATCGATGCGACGCGCACACGCCCACGCTGTACCCAAGCGTGAAATTATTGACAAGCGAACATTGAATGCTGGATGTTTCGTACGATGAGCTTGGATCTCAACACCATCCTGAAGGATTGGCCCTACGAGAGCGGCACGATTAAAGTGCGCAAAATCACCGGGCTGGACGGGCGTGAAAAGTTGCAACTGCGCGTGGACCTTGGCGTGTTGCAAATGGAAATGAGAGGCCGCCCGGATGGTCGTCGTCCCCACAATTGCGAATCGCTCCTGGAATACCACCAAAGGCGTGCCACGCGGGCGGAACAGAAAGGCGACAGTTACGACCTAACACCCGAGCAATGCGCGGAATTACAACAGGAGGGCATCCAATATTATCATCGCTATCTGAGTCTTTTTCAGATCAATGATTTCGAAGGCGTGGTGCGAGATACACAGCGTAACCTTGATCTTTTTAGTTTTGTCAATGAGCACACCGATCGCGAGGAATTTTCCTGGGGTCTTCAACAGTTCCGGCCGTACGTCCTAATGATGAATACGCGCGCGAAGGCATCGATTTTTCTCGGCCTGGGAAAATTCGCTGACGCCATCACGGAAATTGAACACGGTCGCGAAGCGATCGTGGATTTTCTGCAGCACTCAAACTTTCCGGAACTTGCTTCGAAGAGCGCCGAGATCGCATTTCTCGACGAGTGGCTTGAGGAAGTCAAAGCGAAGCGGCCGCTTTCGAAGCTGGAGATCATGCAGCGCGAGATGGAAACCGCGATTGCAAAGGAACTTTATGAACGCGCTGCCGAATTGCGCGATGCCATTAAGCAGCTCAAGGCGCAAAGGCAGAGGTAACGCGCCTTCCTAGGCCTCAAATGACGTGCTCGCGGTTGTCTGACCGAAGCCGTATGGTTTTTATCTGTAAGTTGTGCCGGGCTCGAATGAAACGAACCGTCTTGCTCTTAGCCCGCATGAGGATTGAATGCGTGATTGCCGTCACGCCTCCGCGCGCTCGCACACCCGGCAGCAGCGCGCTGTCGCTGATGCCGGTTGCGCAGAAAATGATGTTCTGGCCATGAGCGAGATCGTCGGCTGAAAAGACGCGGTCGAGACCTTTCTCGTACCCGTCGGCGCTGAGGCGTTTTCTCTCCTTTTCATCGCGCGGCCACATTCTGCATTGCATGTCGCCGCCGAGGCATTTGATCGCCGCCGCTGCCAGGACTGCTTCGGGCGAACCACCGATCCCCATGTAAATATCGACGTCATTGTCGGGTAACGACGGCGCGATGGCTGCAGCGATATCGCCATCGCCGATCATCCGCAAAGACGCGCCTGCCGCGCGAATCTGTTCGACGATTTCTTTGTGCCGCGGTCTATCCAGCATCATCACTGCTACATCCCGCACCCGCTTGTCTACTGCGCGCGCGACAGTTGCCAGCATCTCTGGAATCGGCATGTCGAGGTCAAGCGAATCGCCGCGTTTCTTCGTGTATTCGATCACGCGCGGCCCGTAAGCCAGCTTCGACATGTAAAAGGAAGGGATGTCGCGCAGCGCCACTTTCACGCCTTCTTCGGGACTCGCCGCCGCGATGCAACTGATCGAGTTCGGCGCGCCCTTGGAAATATTCGTGGTGCCGTCGATTGGATCGATAGCAATGTGAAATTCGGGCGAACCGGGATACCAGGTGCCGAGCTGTTCGCCTTTGAAAATTCCGGGCGCGTCGTCCTTGATTCCCTCGCCGATCACCACTTCGCCGCAGATGTTCATCAGATCGAACATGCCGCGCATCGCGTCGCAGGCCGCCGCATCAGCTGCTTCCTTGTCGCCACGCCCGAGCCAGCGAAGGGAATTAAGCGCCGCCGCTTCCGTCGCGCGCACAAAATCCAGCTCGATGACGCGCTCGATGTCCTGATAATCCTGTTTCGGCAGTCGCAGAGCCATGGAGCGACAATTTTCACGCAGGTCGCGCGCGATGACAAGAGATCAAAAGTAGCGCATGCGTCCAGCGCACCGCAGTGGGCCGGGGGTTCGCGCGCTACGTTACTGATCTTGCAGGCTTGCTTTTGGCGGGGTTTTTTACTTGGATCGTATTGTGAGCCCTGCACCGGATGAGGTGACTTCAACTGCCGCGACGGGTGCGAGTGGGCAACAGGGCGGGGTCGCGTTTACGACAACGCACTGGAGCGTTGTGCTGGAGGCGCAGGGCGAATCGCCCGCAGCACATGAGGCGCTGGAAAAACTTTGCCGCATGTACTGGCGACCCATTTTTGCATTTCTGCGGCGACAGGGTATTCCGCCAGAGGAGGCGGAGGATATTACCCAGGGGTTTTTTGCGCAACTATTGGAGCGCAAAAGTTTCGATGCAGTTCGCAAGGAAAAAGGGCGGCTCCGTTCTTATCTGCTTGGCGCTTTGAAATATTTTCTGGTGGATGAACAGCGTCGCGCGATGGCGATCAAGCGCGGGAAAGGACAGCGGCTCATCCCGTTGGAAGAACTGCGTACTGACGAGCGGATCGAGATGCAACCAGCAGATCCTCTGACTGCTGAAATGATCTACGAACGCCGGTGGGCCTTGACGGTTCTGGAGCAGGTGTTCGACCGATTAAAGAATGAATACCGGACGGCGGGTAATGCCGCGTTGTTTGATTCGTTGAAGCAATTGCTGCCGGATGAACCGGGGTCACCGTCACAGGCGGAGATCGCCGCGCAATTAGGGATGACCGAAAATGCGGTCCGGCAGGCGTTCTACCGATTTCGGCAACGCTATCAGTCGTTATTGCGAGAGGAGATCGCCCATACCGTTGCGACACCCGGCGATATCGAAGATGAGTTGCGCCATCTCATTGCCGTGCTCGAGGCGTAAAGACACGAAAGCTAGACACGAAAGCTAGACACGAATTACACGAATTATCACGAATACGGCTGATGCAACGGTGTGAATTAGTGAAATTGAGTCGCGCTGGAATTCCGTTTTCGCGCGAGAAAAATTACGAAATCACATACAAACGAGTTGTGCTGCCTCACTATTATTACGCTGACTTTGTCGTGTGGGATAAAATTCTCTTTGAAGCTGAAAAGCTGACCGATTCGCACATCAAACAAGTGTTGAACTATCTGGCTGCCTCGAAGCTTCGCATCGGTGTATTGGTTAATTTCGGTCGTGATGTGTTGGAATGGAAACGCGTCATTTTATAGACAGAAATGAAAGGAGTAGACACGAATCACCGCGAACGCCGGAAGGGTTGAGTCGATTAGTGCAAATTCGTGTCCCGCTCTTGGATTCGTGAAATTCGTGTCTGCGTAACGTATGGGAGAATTTTACGGAGTACAAAAGGGGGAGCGTAAAGACACGAATTACACGAATTGTCACAAATCGGAACGGATTCGCCGCGTGGCAAGTCTTACTAACTTGGTGTGAATTCGTGAAATTGGTGTCTCAATGATCAAGGTAATTAGAATTTGCCGGAAGTGCGGCGCCAAGATTTTTTCCGATGCGCCGGAAGGGGTTTGCGCCAGATGCGTGCTGAAAACCGCGCTCGGCAATTTCCCTGACGCGGCTGTAGCCGGGGGCGTCGACCCCGGTCAACCGGCATCACCGATGCCGGCTACAGCACCTGATGATGGCGCATCAGCGTCTCAAAACAGAACGACAGCGAATGCTGCAAAGCTACTCGGAGAGTTGGGCGACTACGAACTGCTGGAGGAAATCGGTCGCGGTGGTCAGGGCGTCGTGTTTCGAGCTCGGCAGAAAAGCCTCAATCGCACAGTCGCATTAAAAGTCATCAGCCTTGGTCAGTGGGCGAGCAAAGCGCATCTGAAGCGCTTTCGCCTGGAAGCCGAGGCCGCTGCGAGGTTGGAGCATCCTGGCATCGTTCCGATCCACGAAGTCGGCGAGCGTGATGGCTCGTGCTACTTCAGCATGAAGTTTGTCGAAGGCGGACAACTCGATGAAGTGGCCAGGCGCGCGCCGATGCCGATTCGCCGCGCGGTGGAATTAATGGCGAAGGTCGCCCGCACCGTGCATTACGCGCATGAACACGGGATCCTACATCGTGACATCAAACCGGGAAACATTCTGCTCGATGCAAAGGGCGAACCGCATCTGACCGACTTTGGCCTTGCCCGATTAGTCGAAACGAAGAGCACGGTGACGCGCACGCTCGAGGTGTTAGGCACACCGAGTTACATGGCACCTGAGCAAGCATTGGGAAACAACGAGGCTATCAGCAGCGTTACAGATGTCTATGGACTTGGCGCAGTCCTTTATCAATTGCTGACAGGTCAGCCGCCTTTTGCCGGTGGAACAACCTACGAGACTATCAAGCTACTCTTGGACAGTGAGCCGAGGCAACCGCGCCTCGTGAATCCGAAAATAGATCGCGATCTATCAACCATCTGCCTCAAGTGTCTCGAGAAAGATCCAAAGCGTCGGTACTCATCCGCTCTCGGGTTGGCTGAAGATCTCGAATGCTGGCTAAAACATGAGCCAATTCAGGCCCGACACACTGGAATCTTCAGCCGTGGCAAAAAGTGGGTGCGACGCAATCCAACGAGCGCACTACTTACAGCGTCTCTGATCGCGCTTGCGGCAACTGCTGGTTGGATCATTTGGAAAAGTGAATTGATCCGCCATCCGTTAGCAACTGGAATCGCCGTTTTGCCATTTGAAAATCTGAACGACCAGAAAAATAACTCCGTCTTCGCCGATGGTGTGCAGGACGACATTCTAACCAAACTCGCGAAAATCGCCGATCTCAAAGTCATCAGCCGGACCAGCGTCATGGAATATCGCGGCAAACGAAATGTGCGTCAGATCGGCGATGCGCTTCGCGTGTCTCACGTGCTGGAAGGAAGCGCACGCAGGAGCGGTGATCGGATTCACTTGAATGCGCAATTGATCGAGACGCGCACCGACACCCACGTTTGGGCCGAGGAATACGATCGCGATTTGAATGATTTGTTCGCAATCCAGAGTGAGATCGCGCAAAAAGTGGCCGAGCACCTTCACGCCAAGCTGTCAACCAGTGAGAAAGCGTCTATTGAAGACAAACCAACTCAGGACTTGGTGGCCTATGATTTTTATGTCCGCGCTGTCTCCATAATTTACAACGCCCAGGTGGACTCTCTGGCGGATTTAGTGAATCTTTCCGAGGCTGTGGAGCTGCTTAATAAGGCAGTTGCTCGTGATCCTAATTTCTCTCTCGCCTATTGCGAGCTAGCCTTCGTGCACGATTTGGTTTATCAGCAAGAGACCGACCACACCCCCGCTCGTCTGGCCCTGGCAAAATCGGCCATAGATTCTGCATTTCGGTTGAGGCCTGATTCCGGGGAAGCGCACCTGGCGCTGGGCTGGCATCTCTACTGGGGACATTCCGATTACGACCGCGCCCGCAACGAACTTGCTCTTGCTCAACAGAGTTTACCCAATAACCCGCGAGCTTTTGAGTTAGCTGGATTGATTGACCGCCGTCAGGGTCGCTGGGCTGACGCTACACACAATCTCGAGCGCGCATGTGAGCTCGATCCTCGAAACATCCCTAGCCTGATTACCCTCGCAACCACCTACCTGTGGTTACACGACTATGATCAAATGACCAGAGTTCTCGATCGTATCGTTGCAGTTCAACCAGACGGCAAGCTACCGCGGCTCATTCGTGCTTACATCGATCAAGAACAGCGAGCGGACACAAGACCTTTGCGTACTATAATTGAAAAGATCCTGACCAACGAACCGGGGTCAGAGAAAGATCCATTTGTGGCGGGCTATCGCCTGGACCTTGCTTTGTGTGATCGCGACTTGGACGCCGCTGGTCGTCTTGCGGCAGCGCTTCCCGAGAAGAATGGGCGTGACTTCTCGCTGGGCGTAGTTGCTCGTTTGAAAGGAGACGTCGCGGCTGCGCAGGGTGCCTTTATGAGAGCGCGCGCACAGCTGGAGGAAGAGCTACGGATTCACCCTGATGATATGCATCTAGTTTCTGATCTCGGGCTCATCGATGCAGCCTTGGGAAGAAAAGAAGAGGCGCTGAACGAAGGCCGACGGGCGGTCGAACTGGCGCCCATCGCTCAAGAAGCAATGAGGGGGCCACACAACAATGAGGGATTTGCAAGGACCCAGTTTGCCATGATTTGCGCTTGGGTGGGCGAACGTGAAATGGCGCTTGAGCAGCTTGAAGCCCTGGCCAAAACTCCGGGCGGTCCGGGTTATGGCGGATTGCGTCTAAGTCCGATGTGGGATCCCTTGCGCGGCGATCCGCGCTTCGAAAAAATCGTCGCCTCGTTAGCACCGAAAGAAACGGTTTCCAAATAACGTCACTCGTTCTCGGAGCAGAAGAGTGGTGGAACGGTCGCCGCGGCGACTCCTCAAAGCGTTGGAAATGCGGCTACGCCGCCGGACTCTGCTGTGCACGCAAGGGAAAGCGGATTCTTGCGCCCTTCGGCGATGCCCATCATCTTGAGGACAAAACGATCCACCTTGACCAGCGCTAACGACTAAGCGCGGCTAGCCTTGATTTAGCTTGTCATTAATCCGTTGGCTAACCCAGACTCCGGAACCAAGAGGGCGGCTGTCAATGAAAGTTAGCGCGATCCTATCGCCAGCAAGTCAAAGATCCTTCGTCGCTTCCATTGGTCTTAGCCTGTTGATCGCTCCCAAGCTTTGCGCTCAAGCAATTGTGCCGGCGGCGGTAGCGTCGCCGCCTCCGGCACAAGTGACAACGGGCGCGACGGCCGAAGTGGAACGTGTCATTGTCACTGGCTCGAACATTCCCAGCGCAGCAGAAACGGGCCCGAATCCAGTGGATACGTATCGTCCGGCAGACATCGAAAAACTTGGCATTCGCAATGCAACGGATCTGACAACGTTTCTGCCACAGCAGGCGGGGGGGACCAAGAACCTGAACGCTCGCACTGGCGGAGACGGCACCGTTCAATTCAACCTGCGCGGCTTGTTGTCCAAAGAAACCCTGGTGCTAGTTGACGGAAAACGTGTCGCCCTTGGTTCGTTAAATGCCGTCGGGTTCAGCGGAGGCGTGGACATTAACCTGATTCCATTTCCGATGATCGATCACGTCGACATCCTGAAGGATGGCGCCTCGGCGGTGTACGGCTCCGACGCCATCGCCGGCGTGGTTAACTTCTTTTTGGTCCACAAGTTTCGTGGGCTGGAGATCGGGGGCAGTTACGGAAACACGAACCTGGGAGCCTCCAACGACATGGGCGAATGGGAGGCATGGATCAAGGCCGGCACTGGAGACGACAAGACCGATATTGTAGTCATTGCCGATTTCTGGGAACGTACCGGCGGCCTGTTTAGTCGTGACCGGGACCTGACGGCCAACGCGTTTTACATACCCTGGGGAGGATTAGATGGTCGCGACTTCGTTGGAGTTGGCACCGTTAGAAACCGCCGCTTGCTTCCAGGTATGTTTTTCGGTCCGGGCGGTACACCGCTACCGGGCGTGAACACGCCCCTTCCGCACTCAGCACCAAATGCGGCGGTTTCGCCATTTTATAAGACGCCCTCTTATCCCCCGTTCTTCTTCGGCATTCCCAACGGGCCTGGTTTCATTAATCCCAATGCATATCCAGGCGCCCCCGGTATCGTTGGCCCTCATGCGTTCGAATTCCGCCCACAGTTCGGCACTGATTACAAGGGCGGCGGCGATTACTGGTTCTATAACTTCGCGGCTATAACACCAGAGCTTCCGCCGGCTGATCGCCAGAGTTTTTACGGTTCGTTCATTCGCGACATCTGCGACAAATACCTACAAGTGTTTTCCGATTTCAAGGTGGTCCGCTCATTCTTCGATGCGTCCGGCGCAGCGGTGGCAATTGTTCCCGATCCATTCAAGATCCCAGGCACGACTGCACCTTTTACTCCGCGCGCCTTCAGTGTGCCAATTCAGAATCCGTTTAACCCCTTCACTGTCGCGGATGCGACTATTCCAAATTTCTTTCCCGATGGAAGAGGCCTCCCCGTAACTACCGGAGTTGGGTTTCGGGCCGTTAACGACACCGGTCCCAGACATGAAAAGTTCACTTACTACGATTATCTATTCGATGTTGGCCTGCGCGGCGAAATGGGAGAATTTGGCGATTATTTCAAGACTTGGAACTGGGAGTTTGGTTTCCGCTATTCCCGGAATGAGGGGCAGAATTTGTCAACGGGCGCAGTTAGTGACCCTGGACTACGGGAAGCACTTTTGGATACAAACCCAGCTACGGCGTTTGATCCGTTCCTGAACTTCAATGCTCACAACACCAAGGCGGCCAGGAGCAGAGTTTACGTCAACCTGCATAACTCAGGCGAATATGAGTTGCCCATTGGTTACGTCACTATTAACGGCGACCTGTTCAACCTTCCCTCGGGGCCTGTCTCCTTTGCTCTTGGCGGTGAGTATGACGCGCCGAGATGGACGCTTGATCGTGACGCGCTCAACACAACCTTTGAAAGCATTGGCTCGACGAATGGTGGAAGCGCCAGAGTGAACCGGGATGTTTGGTCTATTTATCAAGAAGTGCGCGTACCCGTCACCAGCCCAACGTGGAACTTGCCCGGTTTCTACAGCTTGGAGGTTGACTTTGCCGAACGCGAGGAATGGTACAGCCAGAACGCCTCTGCTGTTCTACCTTCTGGAGTTTTCCCATTTCAGCCGGCGGCGCACAGCCAGTATAACGCGCAGAAGCCAAAGGTCTCGGTTCGCTGGCAGCCGCTTGATCCAAAATATATCGGTGCCCTTACCTTGCGTGGCAGCTACACCGAAGCGTTTCATGCTCCGGCGTTATCGGAGATTTCGCCCGCTTCCACAGGAGGTCCGATTGGAGTGGTCGATCCGCTTTTGCACTTCTTCTATGGCGCGGAAGGACGCACTTTAGGAAATCCGAATCTACAGCCGGAGGTGGCCTATGAATGGTCTTACGGGGCCGTTTACAGCCCGAAATGGCTGAAGGGCCTCACGCTCAGCGCCGATTGGTGGCATATCGACATGCGATCGATCACGTCCCTCCTCGGTTTTCAGTTCATTGTCGATAATGATATCCCGGGTCTGGTTTTCCGTGGTCCTCCCACGGTTCCTGGTGAACCGGGACGAATCACCCTGGTCATTGATCCCAACGAAAATCTTTCTGGCGCAATCTTTGAAGGTCTCGACTACGAAGCCATTTATATTCTGGACTCTTCGATCTTTGGTCACGGGGATTTTGGCAGACTAACAGCCACCCTCAACGGCACCTGGCTATCCCGGGCTGAGCTTCAGATTTTGCCTGATACAAAACGGTTCGGTATCGCAGGCGAAGTCATCCCGCCGGGATTTACCCTGACCGGTTCGCTGCCATGGAGCCGTGCCAACTTCAGTCTGTTCTACGACGGCCCACCTGATACGTGGATGCAGGGTTTGGATATTGGCGCGGTGGTCCACTACACCGGCCAATACGAAGATGACAATGTCAGTCTGACCGGCTCTCCCAAACCACAAATGCCGATAACAGGCGGTCCCAACACTCCGTCTATCTGGCCGTGGCGCGCGCGGAAAGTGCGGGAGTGGATTACGCTCGACGTCATCGCGTCGTACACGTTCAACCTGCCGCCCCCGGCTCCGGCGCCAGTGCCTGGCTTTGCAAAGGACGGAGGTAAAAATTTCAAGATGAAGGACGGCAAGGAGAAAAATGTCATACCTGTAGCCACCGCCGAGTACAATCCTTGTGGATGGGGCGCTTGGTTGAATAACACCACGATTTCCCTTGGAATGCAGAACGTGTTCGACGAAGACCCGCCGTTTGCAGCTGGCTCGGGTGGCTATGACGCATCGCTTGCCACCATCAAAGGCCGGTTCTGTTACGTCCAGCTAAAGAAAAAGTTCTAACCGAGCTGGAACAACTTACCCGACCACGGATTGCACGGATAACGCGGATATAAAGAGGTAGGGCGTCTGGCCGTTGCCGTACCCGACGCTCCGAATCGCGCGTCCAATTATAGGGCGTCCGCCGCGGCGGACGCCAGTCGAGAAATCCATTCGTGGCATCCGTGTTGTCTGTGTTTTCCAAACTTTCCGCGTAACGAACGGCCAAATCCTACGGAGTACTCGGGTGAACGGCCAGAAATGAGTTCTCAACGACGAGAAGTCACGGAAAGCCAAAACAACGAAAGAAAATAACACTTATGAAAACAAGACTAGTTAGAAGCATACTGGCTCCCTTGGTAGTCGCCTTTGCGTTACTCCCCATGGTTGCCGCACCGGCGACCGGGCCGAGCATGGAAGGCGGAAAACTTCAAGGAACCTGGGAGATGCAGATAACTCTAACCGATTGCGCAGGTCATGTGATCAGGAGTTTCCCGTCACTGATAGAATTCGTGGCGGGAGGCACGGTCGTGGAGTCGAACGCGGGGACACCGCAGGCTCTGAAGACGCCTGGAGAAGGTGTTTGGCACCATACCACTGCCCATGACTTCGCGTTTCGCTTCAAATTCTTCACGTTTGATGCTCAGAACGTCTTTACCGGTTGGACCATCATCGCGGGCGAAACAACCGTCGATGCGACAGGAAACGCCAATTCGGGCACTGCAACAGTCGAAGTCTATGACCCAAACGGCAACTTACTTGTGAGTCTATGTGCTGAGACTAGTGGCACGAGATTCGAGCTCTGATTGATTGTGGGATTTGGTGCGTTCGATCCGCACCAAATCCAGTAACGTTGGGAGTCGCACCTAACGAGTGCTCAGGGCGCGACCGGCGGTCGCCCCCTACCATCATTTTTCCATTCCTGCTACGTGCTCCGCGTGCCCGTGTCCACCATGACCATGCAACGATGGCCGGATTCGTAGAAAAAATTCGAAAGCGTAACCGAGATCGTCGCCGTAATAGCGATCGAGAGTGTCGGGGCGATTGTTGATCGTGAACTGCGTACCGAGGCCAATATCAATGCCGTTTCCGTGCGATAGGTCGCGCACGTAACCGAGCGTGTATGCGCTTACGGGAAAGACACGCGTGTCAGCGGCGGGATTTAATACCAACTCCTCGCCGGATTTTTCAACGTGCTCCCAGCGGAAGTAAACTGTGTTGTGTCCGCGCTGATAATCGGATTCAACAAGGAATGATTGCGTTTTCCCCTGGCCTGTGTCGTTGTTTTGGCCCCAGACGAAACTGTTAGACCAATTGCTATCGTTCCCAAGCGGCAGGTTGTAAATCGCCGATGCAGTCGTGCGATGCCGGTTGAGTTCGGGATCGACGGCTTCGGGGCTTTCGATGTAACCGAAAGAAACTTGCAGCGCGAGATTTCGTGTGGGGTTCCAGGAGAGCCGGCCGCTGTACGAATCGAAATTCGGGTTATCGAAATTGTAGCGGTCTTCGTCCGGCTCGCGTCCGGTGAAAATGCTGCCTTCGACTTTTATCCCGCCGAACCGGTTCCAGACGAGCCCAGCAGTGGCGACGCCGAAAGTGACGTGCGTTGAATCCTGCCAATGATGACCGATTGGCGCGTCGGGATCATCCATGGCCGAGGGGCGATGCATGAACGTCGGCGGACCGAGCGCCGGCTCACCGGGATAACCAAAATAGATGTATCCGCTGAGATCGTGCTCGAACTTTTGCGAGAGGCTGAACGAGAGTTCGTCGAAGAGATCGTGCGGATGCTGCCGGTCATGCAGTGGCTCTCCGTTCCACGTTTCGCCGCTTTGAAAGAGAAGGGGATAACCGCGCCCGCCTTCGGTGAGCGGATCGAGGCTCATCATTAAGCGCGAACCGAATTGGGCAGAATCGCCGAGCGGATGGGAGTACATCGCCATGAACCAATTCGGCGCGTCGATCCGATCGTCGCCGCGCCGCGTGCTCACGTTTGTGTAACGCGGGAAGATTCCGCCGTGCAACATGAGCATGTTCTCGCCGAACATGAACATGCGGGCGTACATAGGGCTGGAGTCCGGCAGCCAGCTTGTGCCGGAGCCTTCCCGGCTCATGGGCTCGACGAGATCGATGGTGGAATGCATCGACATTTCCATCTGCATCTCATGGCCCTCATGTGAGGGCGTGTGCATCTCATGGCCGCCGTGATCATGATGCGGCATGGCCATCTCGGCTCGGTCGTGCATCAGATGGTCTGAGCTCGACGTTGAATGTTGGGCGCCTGCTCGCGATTCATCGGAGTTGGACGCCTGCTCGCGATTTATCGGAGTTCGGCGTTTCTTTTCTTTCAGCGGCACAAGTGTCATCCCGCATTTCGGACAATTTCCCGGGTGATCAGTTATTACTTCGGGATGCATCAGGCAGGTGTACTTCTGCATCTTTTCCTGCTCTTGCTCGCCCGCCACGCCGTAGGTCGCCGCGGCGACCGAAGGCGGATGCTCCTTCTCGATCTGTGGGCGATTGAGGTCAATCGCCCCTACCTGCGCGGTGATGTTTGTCACCAGCGTAGCAGTTGTCGCTAAGAGCAGGATTAGTTTGTTCACGGGTAATTCGGAAATTCTGATTGGACGTTTCGTCCTCTGCGGAGCGCACCGAGCGGTCGGAGCTAAAGTGAGACACAAGAGTTTTCGGCGAGGTCGCCGAAACGGCACGCGAGTCGCGTGCGCTCCCCAGAAGACGTGAATCTTCGCGCTTAGGCGCGGCTCGGCGGAGCGTGAGCGAGAAGGCTCTGCTGCAAGATCAATTCGGCAAACGAAAATGCGCCGGGTGGTCCGGTGTCGAGTAAAAGCGGCTCAACAGTTGGCGATGAATTCGCAACGAACGCACCCGACTGAACGGGAAAATTCGCGTCGCAGAATTTCGCATCATTGCGCGCCCAATCTTTTGTTTTCGCAAAAACGACAGCGCGCAGGATTTTGCAGCACTGCACCTGCGAGGATTGTTGCTTTTGTTTCTCAGGCTTGGAATGGAATGGGCACTCGGTTTGCGCCTTGTCGGTTTCCGGTGCGACCGCCGCGAACGCGCAATGATTCGAGACCGCGATCCAGGAACAGATCGTAATTGCGGCAATCAAGGAACGCGCACCTGCTCTCACACTCACTCAATCGCTGACGCGACCTGAATGCTCAAATATTTTCTTCCGTTTCGGTAATCGGCGCAGCGCCAGTCGCGGTGATCTCCGGTGGCACCAATGGCACGCTCGGCGGCATGGCCGTCTTTTGATTGGACCGGTGTTTGCTGAATGCGTGTCGACATCAGCATCGCGGTAAAAAGAAAGGCGGCCGCCAGATAATACGGTGCGCCCGGAAGGTGAATGCGGCTTTTCGGATCGATGAACCATCCAAAAATTCGAAGGAATATCCATGGGCCGATAATGAACGTGATCGAACGCATGCTCTGAAGCGCGCCTTGTAATTCGCCTTGCTCGCGCTCGCTGACGCGATGAGTCATCATGCTCTGCGCAGCTGGCATGGAAATGTTCCAAAGTGAAATGATCGGGATCGAAGCCAGTAACCACGCGCCTGTTTTGGCCAGCCCGGCCATAAGCATTCCGCTCGCTCCGAAAAACTGGCCGATATAAAGCGTCCGTTTTTCCCCGAAACGTTTCACCATGTCCGCCAGTCAACCCGCCGGAAATTACGGCGGTGACGATTCCGACAATCATGAGAGACAGTCCGATCATTCCCTGGCTCCAGCTGTAGCGATAAATCGCGTAAAGAGCCCAGACGCTAAACACATTGTGCGCGAAATAGGCCAGGAATTGGATCGTGGTCAGTCGCCAAAGTTCGTGATGAGAACGCAATAGCTTGAGTGAGCCGACGGGGTTTGCGCGCCGCAACTGGAATTCTTTTCGCTGATTTTTTGCCAAAGATTCGGGAACGAAAAAGTAACCCCAGAGCCAATTCGCCAGACTAAGGGCGGCTGCAATCCAAAACGCGAGACGCGGATTGATATCGCCAGCCAATCCACCAATTGCTGGTCCGAACGTGAATCCGACGCCGAACGCCACGCCGATCAGCCCGAATGCTCCAGCTCGCTTTTCTTTCGGCGTGACATCCGCGATATAGGCCATTGCGGTCGGAATACTGGAAGTCGTGATTCCGGAAATAATTCGGCCAAGGAAAAGCCAGCTTAAGGTCGGTGCCATCGCCATCACGATGTAATCCAAGCCGAGACCGAGATTGGAGAGCAGGATGATTGGCCGTCTGCCGAATCGATCTGACAAAACGCCGAGCAAGGGTGAAAAGAAAAACTGCATAAGCGCGAAGACCACTGCGAACCGGGCGCTCCATTTCGCTGCGTCCGTCATCTCGCCCCCGAGAAAATCGAGGATCAGTTTGGGCAAAACGGGGATAATCAAACCCATCGCGAGGATGTCGAGGGTCACGGTGACAAGAATGAAAATGACCGCGGCGGGGCGTGATTTCATCAGTGTGGAGCAGGAACGCAACGTTGTAGCGGCAGTTGTGTCAACCGCCGAGCATGTTTGAAATACGCGGTCGAAGCCAAGGCTCTTGGCGTAAGCGCCTCTACAACTATTCTGTTGCGATGATACGGCTCTCCTATCTCTCGCCGAAAACCGAAGTGCGCGAGAGTGAGATTCACGGGCGCGGTCTGTTTACGATTGCCTACATTGGCAAAGACGAAATTGTCGCGGTGAAAGGCGGACACATTATCGATCGAAAAACGTTGCGCGAACAAATCACGCCACGTCTCGGCCATGTTGAGATTCAGATCGACGACGGTCTGTTCATCGCGCCGGTAACCGATGAAGAACGTGAGTTGTCGATGTTGTATTCGAACCATTCATGCGATCCGAATCTCGGTGTACGTGGCGAGATTACGTTCGTCGCGATGCGGGACATCCAATCCGGCGAAGAACTCACGCACGATTGGGCCACGACCGATGACGATGATTATTCAGTCCAATGCGCTTGCGGCGCGCCTATTTGCCGAAAAATTCTCACCGGCAAAGACTGGCAACGCGCGGATTTGCAGAAGCGTTATGCGGGCTACTTTTCAGCCTATATTGTGCGCAAAATCGCTCTGCTGAACATCCGGTGTTAAATGCTGCAGGCGAGCATTTCTAATTTGCCAAGTATGAAAAAGGTTCTGGTAACTTCATTGATCGCAGGCGCTGCGCTGGCCGGAATGGCAGGTTGCGCGCAGGTAAAGAAACCGGCGACGCAGGTCAACGCGGCGGCGGTTGGTTCCCAGTTCGATCAAGTCGGGCGGGTTACATTCTATGTCGGCGAGCCGTGCACACCGCAAATCATGTTCGATTTTCACGGCGGGGGATCAACAGCGTTGCTCGGGGCGCCGATGTGGGAAACGAAAATTCTCATCAGCGCGGCGAAGAAGAACCAGCGCGTCCACATTTCTGGAAGATGGCGACGTGGTGGACAATCGAACTGTAGCTACGTTGAAGTGACCGGTGTGGAGATAACGAGATGAAGCCAAACGAAATTGAGGAATCACGGGGAACATTCGGCCCAATCGCAATTCGCGCGCTGGCTGTTGGTGCGCAATCGGTCGGCGCGATTGCGGTCGGCGCTGTCGCGCTCAGTGCTGTCGCGCTCAGTGCTGTCGCGCTCAGTGCTGTCGCGCTCAGTGCTGTCGCGCTCAGTGCTGTCGCCATCGGCTTCATTGCCATCGGCCAAGCTCGTCATCGGCCGCGCGAAAATTAAGCGACTAGAAATTGGCGAGCTAAGAGTAACTCGTTTGCACGTGACGGACTCCATGATCACGCCCCCATAGCCGCGGCAGTGAGGAGAGGCGCGCACGGAGTGACGCGCCCTACCAGACGTTACGATTTCGTAAACGATGCACTGAGTAGAGCGGCTAATCCTCTGCACGCCGGAGGCGCTATGCCGGGGCGCGAATCTCAGTACCGATAATGCTCTGACTTGAATGGTCCTTCGACCGAAATCCCCAGGTAATCGGCTTGCTTTTGGGAGAGTTTCGTGAGTTTGACGCCGATTTTCTTCAAGTGCAGCCGCGCGACTTCTTCGTCGAGCTTTTTCGGCAGAACGTAAACGCCGACTTTGTAAGTGTCTCGATTCTTCCAGAGATCGAGTTGCGCCAGGACTTGATTGGAAAATGAATTCGACATGACGAAACTCGGATGACCGGTGGCGCAACCGAGATTCACGAGGCGGCCTTCGGCCAACAGGAAGATTTCGTGACCGTCGGGGAACGTGTACTTGTCCACCTGCGGTTTGATGTTGGTCCTTTCGACGCCTTTGGAGGTGTTGAGCGCATCAACCTGAATCTCGTTATCGAAATGACCAATGTTCGCGACGATGGCCTGATTTTTCATGCGCTGCATATGCTCGAGCGTGATAACGTCAATGTTCCCGCTCGCGCTTACATAAATATCGCCACGACCGAGTGTCTCTTCGATGGTGGTAACTTCGTAGCCTTCCATCGCCGCTTGTAGCGCGTTGATCGGATCGACCTCGGTAATAACAACCCGGGCGCCCTGGCCGCGCAGCGACTGCGCGCAGCCTTTGCCGACGTCGCCGTAACCGCAAATGACGGCGATCTTCCCGGAAAGCATGACGTCCAGCGCACGATTCAATCCATCGACCAGCGAATGCCGGCAGCCGTAAAGATTGTCGAACTTCGATTTCGTGACCGAATCGTTGACGTTGATGGCGGGAACCAGCAGCCGGCCTTGCTCGTGCATCTTGTAAAGGCGATGGACGCCGGTGGTGGTCTCTTCCGAAACGCCGCGCCAATCTTTCACGATCTCGTGCCAGCGATAGGGGTTCTCGCGCTGAATCTCGAGCAGCAAATCCTTGATGACTTGTTCTTCCTTGTTCGCCGATTTGGTCTTCGCCCAATCGCTGCCTTCTTCCAACTCATAACCTTTATGAATGAACAATGTCGCGTCGCCGCCATCGTCGACGATTAGTTGAGGCCCTTTGCCTTCGGCGTGCGAAATCGCCTGATACGTGCTCCACCAATACTCCTCGAGTGATTCGCCTTTCCATGCGAACACGGGGATGCCGCGCTTTGCCATCGCCGCGGCTGCGTGATCTTGTGTAGAAAAAATGTTACAACTTGCCCAGCGCACGCTCGCGCCAAGATCGGTCAGTGTCTCGATCAACACCGCCGTCTGAATTGTCAGGTGCAACGACCCGGTGACGCGCACGCCTGCCAGTGGTTTCTGCGGCGCATATTTCTCGCGGATCGCCATGAGCCCGGGCATTTCCTTCTCCGCGATAGAAATCTCTTTGCGACCAAAATCGGCTAATGAGATGTCGGCGACTTTGTAATCGGTTTTTGTTCGTTCGAGTGTCGATGTTTTCATAAATATTGTCTCTCTGCTATCGCTTCTGTCCTTTCGCACTAGCGACAAAAGCGACACAAAATCGGGGATTATTGTGCTGCTTTCCTCAGCTCTGCGGCTTTATCGGTTTTTTCCCAGGTGATATCGGGATCGTCGATCTTGCCGAAGTGTCCGTAGTTGGTGGTCTTCGAGTAAATCGGCCGTAGCAGATCGAGCTGTTTGATGATATCCGCTGGTTTGAAGCTGAATGCGGCGAGCACAGCGCGTTCAATTGCTTCCTCGTCCACGGTGTGTGTACCGAAGGTGTCGATGTGCACGCTCAGTGGCTTGGGATGACCGATGGCGTACGCGAATTGGATTTCGCATTTTTTTCCCAGACCAGCGGCAACGACGTTCTTTGCCACCCAACGCGCCATGTACGCGGCGCTACGATCCACTTTGCTAGGGTCCTTTCCGGAAAACGCGCCGCCGCCGTGCCGGCCCATCCCGCCGTACGAATCGACAATGATTTTGCGGCCAGTTAGGCCAGTGTCGCCCTGTGGACCGCCGATGACAAAATTGCCGGTAGGATTAACGAGAAACTGGGTGTCCCCGGTCAGCATTTCTTTCGGCAAAACTTTTTTGACTACTTCCTCGATGACGAAACTGCGAATCTCGGAATGTTTTACGTCCCGCGAGTGCTGTGTTGAAACAACAACGCAAGAAATGCCGATCGGTTTTCCATTTTCATAAACCACTGAGACTTGCGATTTCGCGTCGGGCCTCAGCCAGCCCACTTTGCCGCTTTTGCGAATGCGCGTGAGCTGACGACCAAGTCGATGGGCATACATGATTGGGCATGGCATTAGCTCCGGTGTTTCGTCACAGGCGTAACCAAACATGAGGCCCTGGTCGCCCGCCCCTTGTTCCGCGGTTTCCTTTCCCTCCACCGCGCGCGCATCCACTCCTTGTGCAATATCAGGGGACTGTTTCGTAATGATATTTTGGATCGCAATCTTGTCGGCATGAAAAACGTCGTCGTCATTGACGTAACCGATCTCGCGCACGGTTTCGCGCACGATCTGCGAAATGGGAATGACGCTTTCCAGAGGCTTTTCTTCGGGCAAATTCGGAATCGTAATCTCTCCGCCAACGACAACGATGTTGCACTTGGCGTAGCTTTCGCAGGCGACACGACTATGTCGATCCTGCCGGATGCAGGCGTCGAGCACAGCGTCCGAAATAGCATCGCAAACTTTGTCAGGATGCCCTTCACCGACTGATTCGGAGGAAAAAATATAACGGCGAGACATGGCTTTCAGAAAGTGATCCGTTACGAGGTTAAGATGTTAAATCGGGTGTCCGAAGCGAGCGCTCACGAATGACGTTGTGATCTTCCAACGCCTTTGGCAATGTAACTATCGCGTTCGGGACATATTGACCAATCATGATGCGTCGATATATCGTTGGATCTCATCATGGCGTCAACCATAAATTTGTTGCGATTACTGGCCGATCCGACCCGCCTTCGGCTGCTGTTGCTTCTCGAACAAGAGGAATTGTCAGTGGCCGAATTGCAGCAAGTTCTGGGCATGGGCCAGTCTCGTATTTCGAGTCATCTCGCCCAGTTGAAGCGCGCCGGCGTCGTCACTGATCGCCGAGTGGGAAAGAACGTTTACTATGGCGCGAACCATAATGGACAGAAGGCGCAGCGTGAGCGCGTGGCAGAGATTACCAGGTTGCTTGCTCGCGACCTACCGGAAACATCACGTGATCGCACAAGCCTAAAGCTTGTTCTCCAGAAGCGCCAGGACAAGGCGCGGAAATACTTCGATGAATTGGCCGGCAAATTTGGTCGAGGCTATGTGCCGGGCCGTTCGTGGCAGGCGCTCGCGCACACCCTCATCACTCTGCTTCCGCCATTGACCGTTGCCGATCTCGGAGCGGGCGAGGGAACCCTCTCGCAATTGCTGGCGAAAAGAGCGCGCAAAGTCATAGCCATCGATAATTCCCCCAAGATGGTCGAGTTCGGATCAGAGCTGGCGGAGAAACATGGATTTAAGAATCTCGAATACCGGCTTGGCGATATTGAAGACCCGCCGATCGCGAAAGCCAGCGTCGATCTCGCGGTCCTCAGTCAGGCGTTGCACCACGCGATTCATCCAAATCGCGCCATCGGCGCCGCCCACCATATTTTAAAGCGGAGGGGACGTTTGGTGATTCTCGATCTGTTGAGTCATCGGTTCGAAAAGGCGCGTGAGCTGTATGCCGACCATTGGCTTGGGTTCAGCGAAGTGCAGTTGCACCAACTGCTGGAAAAAAGCGGCTTCCGAAGCATCGAGGTCAGCGTCGTGTCTCGAGAAAATCAAAGCCCGCATTTCCAGACCGTCTTTGCGACAGGCGTGAAGTGAACGCCGGGACTCCTTTCGCTGTCAATATTGTTGTCGTAGACTGATATTTGTGATCAATCCAAAACCTGTAGCGATGACCGGCTTCTTCGATGAAGTGAAGCAACGCAAGGTGTACCGCGTGGCGGTGGCCTATATCATCGCTGCCGGAGGCGCTATACAACTGACCTCCGCGGCATTTCCGGCATGGGAATTGCCAAACTGGGCGCTGCGCTTCGTCATCGTTCTGTTGCTCCTGGGCTTTCCGATCGCGCTCATGCTTGCCTGGGCGTACGACATCACCGCGCAGGGCATTCGGGCAACGCCAGTGATAATAGTGCCCGGAAGGCATCGTCGCCGGAACATAATTATGCTTGTCGCAGCCGGCGTGGCGATTTCCGCCGCCGCGGGGTTCTTTCTCCTGCCTCGCGTCTCAGCGCACAAGATCGACAAGTCGATTGCCGTGTTGCCGTTTGAAAATCTGAGCGACGAAAGAGAGAACGCCTATTTTGCAGACGGCATTCAGGACGACGTGCTCACCAACCTGTCGAAGATCGGCGACCTGAAAGTGATTTCCCGGACGTCGGTTATGCCGTATCGGGGGAAAGCGTCCAGTGCTCGTGAAATCGGGAAGGCTTTGGGTGTTGGTACCATTCTCGAAGGAAGCGTTCGCCGCGTGGGCAATCGTGTGCGCGTAAACGTGCAATTGATTGATGCTAACACGGATGAACACCTATGGGCCGAAGATTACGATCGCGATTTAACCGATGTCTTCGCCATTCAAACTGATCTGGCACAGAAAATCGTGAATGAATTACAGGCAAAACTGTCGCCCACGGAAAAGGCTCAGATTGAGCGCAGGCCCACGGAAAACAGCGAAGCTTACTTTGCGTTTCTCCAAGCTCACGATTTGTGCACGCGTCCAGACAAATTTCGCGCCAACGTAGAAAAAGCCGAGCAACTTTATGAGCAGGCAACAAAACTCGATCCGCACTTTGCAGAAGCGTTTGCCGGGCTGGCATGGGTCCACGATTGGATGTATCACGCGTACGATCCAACTCCCGCGCGAAAGGAAAAAGCGCAAGCCGCAGCCAACGCGGCCATTCGCCTGCAACCAAACCTGCCCGAGGCGCATCTCGCGCTGGGTTTTTATTATTACTATTGCGAGCGCAATTATGAGAAAGCGCTGGACGAATTTGCGAGTGCCAAACGAAGTCTGCCAAATAGCGCAGAAGTGTACATGGCGATTGGAGCGATTGAGCGCCGTCAAGGTAAATGGGCGGAATCCACAGCCAACTTGGAGAAGGCGGCAGCCCTCAGTCCCAAAGACGCAGTTGTCCTCATCAATCTCGGCGATAATTATCGGGCTAACAGAAACTTCGAAGCCGCAGACAGAACTTTCGATCGCGCAATCGAAGCTGCGCCCAACTCGTTAAGTGCGCGCGGAGAGAAGGGGAAGCTCGCACTAGATCTGAAGGGCGACTTCCGCGAGATCGAGAAGCAATTGACGCAAATGGCGCCTGGGGACGATCCAGAAGGACTCGTGGCGCTCGGCCGGGTGAGGGTGTTGATGCTGCAACGAAAATTCCCGGAGGCCCTCTCTGTCCTAAGCCAGTTGCCGCAGGAGGTCTTTAATGATGACACTGCGTTGGTGCCAAAAGCCTCTCTTGAAGGCATGCTTTATTTGTTTCAGGGCGATAAGGCGAAGGCACGAGCTGCATTCCAGCGAGCACTTCCAATTGCAGAGCGATCCCTGCACGAAAGCCCCAGCGATGCTGCTCGCCATATACAACTTGGTTTCATTCTGACAGGCTTGGACCGCAAGGAAGAAGCTATCGCTGAGGGCAAACGCGCCGTCGAGCTAACGCCAGAATCGGCGGATGCCTTGGGTGGTCCGCAGCTCACGGCTTCGCTCGCCCAAATCTACGCCTGGGTTGGTGAAGAAGATCAGGCCTTGCAACTAGTCGATCATTTACTCCAAACCCCGAATGGAGTCACGGTATCGATGTTGAAATTGGACCCGATGTGGGATCCGCTTCGTAACGATCCGCACTTTCAAACATTGATCGACGGGCACGACACGAGAGCTTAGCGTCGGCTTCCGTTTTGCTGTCGAGAATCGCGGGTGACGAGCGATCCGTTTTCCGCACAGTGAAACCCACTGCCTAAAGTGAATGTGGCGCGTCCATTTGTGTCTATATTCTAGCGGCTGCACTATAGTGCGGCGAACCAAGTTCTTGTTATGACTGGCTTTTTCGATGAGGTAAAACGGCGCAAAGTCTATCGGGTAGCAGCGGCCTACATCATTGCTGCGGGTGGCATCATCCAACTGGCTTCGGCCACGTTTCCGGCGTGGGAATTGCCAAACTGGGCGCTGCGCCTTGTGATTCTGTTGCTGCTAGTCGGGTTCCCGATCGCGCTCATTCTTGCGTGGGCGTTCGACATTACTCCACAGGGCATCCGAACCACGCCTGACACAGCCTCGCCGAGAACGCGTCGTCGCCGCAACGTGATCGTGCTGGTTGCGACCGGCGCGATTATCTCTGCCGCGGCAGGGTTTTTCCTGTTGCCTCGCGTCGCAGCGCATAAAGTCGACAAGTCGATTGCGGTGCTGCCATTTGAAAATTTGAGCGATGAAAAAGAAAACGCCTATTTCGCGGACGGCATCCAGGACGACATCCTCACCAGCTTGTCAAAGATCGGCGACCTGAAAGTGATTTCGCGCACCTCGGTGATGCAGTATCGGGGCAGGCCAGCCAGCGCGCGCGAGATCGGCAAGGCGCTTGGCGTTTCCAATATTCTTGAAGGCAGCGTGCGCCGCTCGGGAGACAAGGTGCGAGTCAACGTGCAATTAATTGACGCTGATACCGACGAGCACCTGTGGGCAAACGATTACGATCGCGATGTGACCGACGTTTTTGCGATCCAAAGCGATCTGGCGCGCGAAATTGCCAATGCCTTGCAAGCAAAACTATCCCCCGCGGAGAAATCGCAAATGACGCAGAAGCCGACTGAGAACGGCGAGGCCTATCTGGCCTTTGTGCAGGCACATGATCTTTCCTGCGCTTTTGAAGACCCGACAAAGCTGAAACAGAGCGAGCAACTTTATCAGCGTGCCATCGATCTTGATCCTAACTTCGCTCTCGCCATCGCGCGTTATTCGCAATTGGAAAGCTGGCTGGTACATGACGGCGATCACTCAGCGGAACGTCGTAACAAGGCGCGCAGCTTAGCCGAACGGGCGTTGGAATTGCAGCCCGATCTGTCGGAGGCGCACCTGGCGCTGGGGTTCTCGTACTATTACGGCGACAATGATTATGATGCGGCGTTAAGGGAATTCGAGTTCGCGCGGCGCGGATTGCCTAACGAATCCGAGGTTTATCTCTCCATCGGTGCGATCCAGCGGCGTCAGGGAAAATGGGCTGAGTCCACTGCAAATCTTGAGAAGGCGGCCACTTTAAATCCAAAGGACACCTGGCCACTGCAAAACCTCACTTTCAACTATGCGATGCAGCGAAATTTCGCGGCCGCGAACGAGACGATCGATCGTGCCCTGGAACTGAATCCAAACGGAATCGGATTGTGGGAGGTCAAGGTCAAACTGGCCATCGCCGAGAAAGGCGACTTCAACGTGTACCAGCAGGCCTTGGAGAAAATGAAATCACTGCCGATGAGCAGTGAAGAGCGGCTTAAGATTGTCAGCGCGGAAGCAGATCTTCTCCTATTTCAACGCAGGTACCAGCGGGTATTGCAGCTTGCCCAGAGTGTACCTGATGAGTCATTGGCGGCGATTCCTGGCGCGTCCGCCGGCAAGTATTACGATATCGGGATTGCTCAAAAAAGTTTGGGCGATGAGGCAGCGGCGCGCGCTGCGTTCGTCAAAGCGAAAAATATTCTTGAAGAGCAACTCAAGCAAAAACCGGACGACCTCGATTTGCGCATTCAGCAGGCGAAAGTACTCGCGTGGCTTGGCGAAAAGGACGCTGCCATCGCAGAAGCGCAACGAGCGACCGACTTGCGACCGGAGAGCAAAGATGCGTTCGACGGTCCGAGGGTGACGGAGGAGGTTGCGCAGGTTTACGCAATCCTCGGCGACAACGCTCACGCGATCGAGTTGTTGGATGGACTGTTGAGTCGCCTTACGGGAGTGACTTTGCAAAGTCTCCGTGTGAATCCAGCATGGGATCCGATCCGGAATGATCCAGCCTTTCAGGCGCTCTTCACCAAATACGCTGGAAAAGCTTGATACGGGCAGACTCGTGCGAGTTCGTTATGCTGTCCGGCGCTGCGCGTAAACGATAATGTCAGGAGGTATCGCACTTCGAAACCGCTTTGCGCGAAATCTGTGCGCGGTATTGCTGCTCGCGATTGCCGCGTCCGCGCAGGCGGAGTGGAAGATTCTCTCAACCGAATCGGAGTCGAACCCCGCAGGGATTGAACATCGGCACGTGGTTCTGGAAGACGCCGCTGCCGATCAGCGGGCCAGCATCGATGCGGTAATTTTTTCGGCGAAATCGTGTGCCTTGCGTGTCATCGATAATCCTGAGGGCGAAAGCCTCGGCGCAATGATGGAACGGGAAAAATGCCTGTGCGGTGTCAACGGCGGTTATTTCGACACGGATTTCAAGCCGATTGGTTTACGAATTACTGATACCAGGAGTTTCTCGCCGTTACGCCGGGCGCGTCTGATTACGGGCGTCTTGCTGCAATCTCAACGGGGAATCGACGTCATTCGTGCCAGTGAATTTTCTCACACCAAAAAAATTGTCACTGCAATTCAGTCCGGGCCATTTCTCGTGGAACGGAGTGAGAGCATCCGTGGGCTCAATGATTCACAATTGGCGCGACGAACTTTTGCCGGAATAACAAGTAATGATCGCGCATTGCTCGGCGTGTGTTCGGAGGTTTCGCTTACCGAGTTGGCAAACATCCTGGCCACGGCACCCGTCGCTGCCGATTGCAAGATCCGTCGAGCAATGAACCTGGACGGGGGTTCCTCGAGCGCCTTCTGGTTCGCGCGCGAGAACGGCAAACCATTTTCAATTCCGGGACAAAAACCAGTGCGCGATTTTGTGGGCGTCGTTTCTAAATAGCGGCTGGCGTTTCACAAAAACGTTCTGCAATCTTCTGATCTGCGTGACCTTTGGATTTTAATGAGAACATTTGGCAGATTCAGATCGGGTGATGATTTTTTTTACGGCGAAGTGCGTGGCGACGAAGTACAGCGACTGGCGCAGCCTTACTGGCTCGAGATTCAGCCCACGGGCGACGCGCTGGCGCTTACAACCTTGCAGATCGATATCCCAGTGGCGCCGTCGAAAGTGATTGCCGTCGGACTAAATTATGCGGATCACATCGCGGAGATGAAACGCACCGAATTCGGTGCGCCGTTGATTTGGTTCAAGGCGCCGAGTTCGCTGCTCCCGCACGGGGGCCTGATTGAAGTCGCTTTTCCCGAGCATCAAACGGATTTCGAAGTTGAACTGGCAGTCGTGATCGGTGCTCGCACCAGGAACGTTAGCGCGAACGATGCGCTTCACTACGTTTTCGGTTACACCATAGGCCTCGATATTACGGATCGTGATTTGCAAAAACAGGAGAAGCAATTTGGCCGCTGCAAATCGTTCGACACCTATACGCCGATTGGACCTTTCGTACACGCGGATGCGGACGTTCGCGATGTTCCGATAAAGTTGTGGCAGAACGACGAGCTGCGCCAGAGCACGCGCACAAGCCGAATGATCCACTCGGTTGCCCAAATTATTTCATTTGCCAGTCAGTCGCTCACACTTCAGCCGGGCGACGTGATCTTGACTGGAACACCCGCTGGCGTCGGCCCAATTCGAGCCGGAGATCAACTGGAAGCAGAGATCGATGATTGGCCACGCTTGTGCAATAGCATCACGATCGCGCAAAACATTTCGCGTCATAACGCTGAAAGAAGCTCGGCGACTCGATTCGAAACACTTGCCTTACGTCCTGGAAGTAGAGATATTTCGATTTAAAGATGCGGCCCTGGTGGGAGGAGATATCGCGGAAAAAAATGAAAACTTTTGCTGGACTCCCGGACAAGTTCTCTGCGATAAGGGAAAGCCTGCACCGAAATCGAACCGGTTACTAAACTCGTGCTTCAACTATGAAAACACTACTCACTACCTGTCTCTATTCACTCGCGTTCGCGTTGGTTTCGCTCGCGCAATCTCCGCCTCCGGCACAAGCACCGCCGGCAACCGGGGGTACGAATCCCGCTGCTCAGGCGCCGACCAATCCGGCAGCGGCAGCGCAGCAACCACCTGCAACAAACCTGCCGCCGGGGCAGCCGCCGCCGCCCCCAGGGGAACCCGGAGTGGCCGGGCAACCGCCAGCCATGGGCCAACCGGGAGCGCCAGGCGCAGTCATGAGTCCTGGAACAGCCGGGCAACCTCCAGCCATCGGCCAGCCAGGAGCGCCAGGCGCAGTCACGAGTCCCGCTGCAGCCGCAGCGACAACCCCACCTCCGGTTGCTTCACCCTCTCCAGAAGAGCCCGCTGGATTTCTTGCCGGTAACTGGTTGATCGACAAGTTTCACAAAGGCGGTCCGGTGATGTGGCCGATTGTGATCGTGTCAATCGTTGCGCTCACGGTCGTGATCGAACGATGCATTTGGTGGGGTGGTCGCTGGTTCCGGCGCGATCCGAAGCGGATCGAAAAAGTATTTACCGCGATTGAAAATGGTGACAACGCCGAGGCATCCAGGCTCTCACGTGGTTCCCATGATCCTGTGCTACGAATGCTGTGGAATGGTCTGAACCATCAGCACAGCTCTCTGGAGGCTGCGTTGCAAGTCGCCGCCGGCATCGAGATCAAACGCGCCGGCCGGTTTCTGGTAGTGATGGATACACTCGTCACTCTGGCGCCGTTGCTCGGTTTGTTGGGCACGATCACCGGGCTAATCCGTTCGTTCAGCTTCCTCGGAAATGAAGAGCTGGCTGTGCAAGCGGTGACCGGCGGTATCGCCGAAGCGCTTATTGCTACAGCCTGCGGTCTTGGTATCGCCATTTTTGCGTTGATCCCGTTTAACTTTTTCACCTCTCGCGTGTCTAACTTAGAGTTCGAATTGCAAACGGCAGCTACGAATTTGGAAGTGATGCTCCAATCTCAGACAGCGGAAAAAGGAGTGACGATCGAGAGCGGCACGCCTTCATCGGCAACGCGCTCCTCCATCTAGAGATCTGGTATGCGTGTTGCGTCACCCATTCCACATAAGAAAGCGCGGATTGAGATCATCCCGTTGATCGACATCATGTTCTTCCTACTCGCTAGTTTCATGATGGTGAGTCTGAGTCAGGTGCACATGAAGGGCATTAAGGTGAATCTCCCTTCCGGTGTTTCTGGTCAGACGCAGACAAAGCGGGAGTATCTCAGCGTCTCAGTCGACAAGAACGGCCATTACTTCTTCGACAAGGAGGAAATGAGTAGTGATGAGCAATTGCTGAACCTCCTGCGAAACGCGCATCAATCGGCTCCTGATGCGAAGGTCTTTGTTCGCGGAGACAAGGATTCGGTCCACCTGAACGTGGCCCACGCGCTGGACATCATTCGCTCGGCTGGCTACTACAAGATTTCGTTTGAAATCAAGAGCGAATCGCTAAAAGGCGTTCCCGGGCCGCCATCGTGATTTTGGTATGCCAGAAACGCTCACACAAAGCCGAACGGAAGCCAGGCCGCTAATTTATCGGCCACCGCCGCGATGGTATTTCTGGACTGCGCTCGGTGCGGCTTTGGCAATCCATCTGACCGCGGTTGCGGTGTCTCAACGGCACGAAGCCCCTGCGGTAGAACTTCCGCCCCAACCGCCACAGGTAGTGGAAGCGGTCCTGGCCCCGCCTGAGGCGACTCCGCCGCCGGAAGACATTCCGATCCCAGAGCCTCCACCTCCGCCGGATATTCAACCCGAGTTCGTGGAAGAAAGAACACCGCCACCGCGGCAACCAACCGCGGCAAAATTCACGCCGATCAAGAGCCCCGGCCCCATGTCGATGTCGCGAGCGAAAGCTCTGGCTTTATACGCGCCGCGTCCACAATATCCCTACGAGGCGCGTTCGCGGCACGTCACCGGGAGTGGCGTGATCGTCGCCGAAGTCGATTCAGCCAGCGGCAATGTCACCAGCGCTTCCGTTGCCCAAAGCACCGGGAGTCCTATCTTGGATAACGCCGCCACCAGCGCGTTTCGGCAGTGGCGATTTAGACCTGGAACAGTTTCCAAGGTTAGGATTCCCATCACTTTTACCATGACAGGCGCCTCGTCCTAGGATATGCACCTAGGTTCGCCAGTTCCAAAGAAACGAGCACGGATCGAGATCATCCCATTGATCGACATCATGTTCTTTCTGCTTGCCAGTTTCATGATGGTGAGTTTGAGCCAGACGCACATGAAAGGCATTCGCGTCAATTTGCCAGCTGCCGTTGGACCGCCGCCGACCGGCGTTAAGGATTTTGTCTCGGTAAAAGTGCTGGAAGGAAATGCCGTGTTTTTCGACAATCAATACGTCCCGGATGATCAGGTCCTGCCTCGCTTATTTCAGCTTCACAGAGCCAACAAGGATATCAAAATCTCGCTCAGCGCGACGCCGATGGCGATGTACGGCGACGTGATCGGAGTGTTGGACAAAGTGCGGTCGGTTGGCATCACAAAGGTTGGATACCAGATCCGAGCGGCTGGTGGAGTAACCCAAACGGGTCCTGCTCCTCCTCCCGCGCCGCCTCCCCCTGGTCCTTAGCGTAGCTCAAGCTGTCGAAGTCTGACGGCGAGCGCGCGAATCGCTTTAGCGCGATGGCTGATGGTATTCTTCACCTCGGCAGGTAATTCGCCGAACGTTTGCTCGAATCCTTGTGGAATGAAAATCGGGTCGTAACCAAATCCGCCGTTGCCGCGTCTCTTATCAGTAATTCTTCCTTCCACAATTCCCTCAAACGTTCCAAGAAGATTGCCATTACGCGCCAGCGCAACGATGCAATGAAACCGCGCTTGACGCGCAGCGTCTCCGGCGCCAACTCTCCCAAGCTCCCGCAACAATTTGTCGATCTTTTCGTTGTCCGTCGCCTTCGCACCGGCATAACGCGCCGAATAAATTCCGGGCACGCCGCCGAGCGCGTCAACCTCCAATCCCGAATCATCCGCAATCGACAGATCTGGCAATTTTTTTGATGCCTCGACAGCCTTGAGTATCGCGTTTTCCTCGAAAGACGTTCCGCTCTCGTGTATTTCCAAAATCTCCGGATACGCTCCGAGGTCGCGTACCGTGAACTCTGGCCCGAGAATAAACTGGATCTCGCGCGTTTTGTTGGCGTTGCGCGTTGCGAACGAAAGCTGAATCACGAATTAAATGAAATCTGGAAACCAGAAATCCAAGAGTAAAATTCTAGTTTCTTTTCCTGGTTTCGTGGTTTCCTGATCTACCTGTAATGAGCAACGAACGCCGTAAACCATATCCATTCGATCAGATCGAGCCGAAATGGCAGGCTATCTGGGACGAGCGTCAGCTTTTTCACGCGCCCAATCCCGGAGAGAAAGCTGTCGATCCTGCGAAGCCAAAATTCTACGTGCTCGATATGTTTCCGTACCCGAGCGGAGCGGGGCTTCATGTGGGACATCCGGAAGGCTACACCGCTACGGACATCGTTGCGCGATATAAACGACTGCGCGGTTTCAATGTTTTGCATCCGATGGGCTGGGACGCTTTCGGTCTCCCAGCGGAGCAATACGCGATCAAGACTGGCCAGCATCCTGCAATCACTACGCGCGAAAACGTGGCGAAATTCAAAAGCCAACTAAAGCGGATCGGTTTTTCGTACCGATTGGCAACGAGAGATCAACACGACCGACCCGACTTACTACAAATGGACACAGTGGATTTTTCTACAGATCTACAACTCCTGGTTCAATCTTGAAACAAATCGGGCCGAACCGATTTCCACCTATCGTGGGAAGGATCCGGACAGTGTGCGACTTGCTTATGTCGCTCATGTCCCCGTCAACTGGTGCCCTGAACTGGGCACAGTCTTGGCAAACGAAGAAGTGGTAGATGGAAAAAGCGAGGTTGGCGGGTTCCCTGTTGTCCGAAGACCGATGCGGCAATGGATGTTGCGTATCACTGCTTACGCGGAGCGGTTGCTCGATGAACTCGACGACCTGGGTTGGCCCGAGGGGATTAAACTGCTCCAGCGCAATTGGATTGGTCGAAGCGAGGGGGCCGAAATCGATTTCAAAATTAAAAGTTTAGATCAGCAGATCCGCGTTTTCACAACGCGACCCGATACACTTTACGGCGCAACTTATATGGTCTTGGCGCCGGAACATTCGCTGGTCGATCTGATCGTGACCGAGGAACAGTGGCCGGCAGTTCGGGATTATCGAGGGCGCGCCGCTGGTAAGAGCGAGTTGGAGCGGACCGAAATGGCGAGGGAAAAAACCGGCGTGTTCACGGGGGCGTACCCGTCAATCCGGTGAATGGTGAGCGAATTCCCATCTGGATTGCTGATTATGTCTTGGCCGGATATGGAACGGGCGCAATCATGGGCGTTCCCGCGCACGACCTGCGCGATTTGGAATTCGCGCGACAATTCGAACTGCCGATCCGTGAAGTCGTGCAGCCGTTGACGGACGAAAATCCAATGGGGTTTGTCGGCGACGGGATCGCAATAAATTCGCCTGTGATCAATGGATCGCCGTCTGCGAAGGCAGTCGTGAAGATGATAGAATGGCTCGAAGCGAATCACGCCGGCAAAGGCGCAATCAATTACAAACTGCGCGACTGGTTATTTTCGCGGCAGCGTTATTGGGGAGAGCCGTTCCCGATTGTTTGGGAAAATCAAAAGCACAGAGCCCTTGACGAAACCGAGCTGCCCCTTGTCCCGCCGCAATTGGATGATTACAAGCCAATCGGCACGGGCGAACCTCCGCTGGCGAGAGCAAAAGAATGGATTCACTACTCTGACAGGGCTGTGCGCGAGACAAACACAATGCCACAGTGGGCAGGCTCATGTTGGTACTACCTGCGGTTCTGCGATCCGCACAATGAGAGACGCTTCGTCGGCGAAGACGCGGAACGTTACTGGATGGGCGGCGACAAACCTGGCGGCGTGGATTTGTATGTCGGAGGAACTGAGCACGCAGTGTTGCATCTGCTCTATGCACGGTTCTGGCAAAAGGTGTTATTCGACCTGGGGTACGTCTCCAAGCCAGAGCCCTTTCAGCGGCTCGTGAACCAGGGAATCATCCTCGGAGAAGATAACCAGAAAATGTCGAAATCGCGGGGGAACATCGTCAACCCCGACGATGTGATCGACCAGTACGGCGCAGACGCGTTTCGCTGTTACGAAATGTTTATGGGTCCGCTCCAACAAATGAAACCCTGGAGCACCCGCGGTGTCGAAGGCGTCGCGCGGTTTCTTGCACGCGTCTGGCGCCTGCTCATGACTGAAAACCAGGCGAGCGAATGGCATTTATCCGGGAAAATCACAGATGTGGATGCCGACAAGGCGCGGCAAAAGTTACTGCATGCCACAATTAAAAAAGTGACCGAGGACATCGAATCATTTTCTTTTAACACAGCGATTTCGCAGATGATGATTTTCGTGAACGGTTTTACTAACGTGGAAACTATTCCCTTATCGGCTATGCGGACCTTCCTAATCCTGTTGAATCCATTTGCCCCCCACATAGCCTCCGAACTCTGGGAAAGGCTAAACGCAAAATTCCGCGGTGCGCTCGGAGACATTGCGGAACAATCCTGGCCGGCTCATGACGAACGTTTGCTCGTCGAGGACGAAGTCGAAATCGTCCTTCAAATAAACGGCAAACTTCGCGATCGGATCAAGATGCCGATTGGAACGACGGAGGAGGAGTTGAAGGCGGTCGCGCTCGCGAACCCGAAGATTCAAGACCGAATCGCTGGTAAGACGGTGCGCAATGTAATTGTCGTTCCCAAAAAGCTAGTCAATATCGTCGTATGAAGAAGATCTTCAAAGAATTCAAGGAATTCGCCGTAAAAGGGAATGCGGTCGATCTCGCAGTTGGTGTGATTATTGGCGCGGCTTTTGGCGCGATCGTCAATTCGCTAGTAAAAGACGTGGTCATGCCGCCGATCAGTCTCCTCAGCGGCGGATTGGATTTCTCTAACAAATTTATCATTTTACGGGCCGCCCAAGACGGTTCGACCGCATTCAATACTCCAACTGAGGCGGCGAAAGCCGGAGCGATCACCTGGAACTACGGCAACTTCATTACCATTGTGATCAATTTTCTAATTGTCGCGGTCGCAATATTTCTTGTCATCCGGACCATCAATCAACTGAGACATCCGGCCGAAAAAGAACCCGAGACGAAAGATTGTCCAGCGTGCGCGATGAAGATCCCGATCAAGGCCACGCGTTGCCCCTATTGCACTGGTGAGCTCCCAGAAGGGGCAGCGCATTAAGCCTTTTTTGTGGTTCACGGACGCTCGTGTGCCTACTGAGTTGCGGCGCTGCCGGTGATCGTCACAACCATTCCGACTTAGGGAATTTCTGTATTTATCGCTTGCCCTTCGGGATCGAGGCTGGTATTGGGGGCGCAGAGCCGATGCCTAGATGCCTTAACCTAGCGTTCGCAGGAGCCTTAGCTTGCTTTGTTGTCGGCTGTGCTACGCAATCGAAACCGACTCTCACCAGTGGGCAGCGATTACCTAAGGTGCGCACTACTGCTTACACGCAGCACGAGGGAGGAAGCGGGGCTCATAACGCAGTCGGCACGTACCTTTCCGGTCGTCACGTGATGAGCGCGGCCTCCGATTGGTCACGATACCCGCTGGGAACGCGCTTCCGTCTCGCCGAAACGAACGAAGAATATGTCATCGACGATTATGGAAATGCGTTAGTCGGGACCGACACAATCGATCTTTATAAACCCAGTCGGTCGGAAGTGAGAAGCTGGGGTGTCCGCTACGTGGACATCGACATCTTGCAATGGGGCTCCGAGGAAGAGAGTTTGAAAGTCCTCGCACCACGTTGCAAACACAATTGCGTCCGCCAGATGGTCGCTGCCTTGGAGAAAAAGAAAGGCAAGACCGTCGCGCAAAATACTCTACACCGCAGTTCCGTTTCGAACTAGCCGCGCTGCGCTGGCCAAAGTGACGGTGGCGGTGCAATTCACGACTTGCTTTGATTTGATGCCAACCACGCGGCATTCTTTGCGCCAATGAAAATCTTTGTCGTTGGCGGCGCGGGCTACATCGGGAGTGTATGCACGGAGCAGCTGCTCAATGAGGGGCATCAAGTTGCCATTTTCGATAATCTGAGTGAAGGCCATCGGGGGGCCGTTGATTCTCGGGCTAATCTCGTTCAAGGCGAACTGGCGGATCGCGCGCAAATCGATGCTGCCATTTCCAGTGCGCGTCCGGACGCGGTGATGCATTTCGCCGCAAACGCTTTGGTTGGCGAATCAATGCGCAATCCTTCCAAATATTTTCGCAACAATATTTGCAATGGATTGAACCTTCTTGATGCGATGGTCACCGCTGGTGTTGGGCGGATCGTCTTTTCTTCAACATGCGCAATCTTTGGTCCGCCGGACCGGCTGCCCATTGACGAAACCGCGCTCTTTCGCCCCATCAATCCGTACGGAGAATCCAAGCTCGCGTTCGAGAAGATTTTGCGCTGGTACAACGAGATCCACGGCGTGAAATTTGTTTGCCTGCGCTATTTTAACGCTGCCGGCGCATCGGAGAAATTTGGCGAGGATCATCGGCCGGAGACGCATCTCATTCCCACTGTGCTGCAGGTCGCCCTCGGCGAAAGACCGAACGTCGAAATTTATGGAACTGACTACGAGACGCCCGATGGGACATGTATCCGGGACTACATTCACATCCTCGATCTCGCTCAGGCCCACATTCTGGCTCTCGGCGCAACCGCGATCGGATGTTACAATCTCGGCACGGGCGGCGGCTCCAGCGTTCGCGAAGTCATCGAGGCTTGCCGCAGAATCACCGGGCGAAAAATCGAGACGATCGAGAAACCGCGCAGGCCCGGCGACCCGCCGCGGCTCATCGCTTCCTCAGAAAAAATCCAAAAAGAACTTGGCTGGCGCCCGCAATTTCAGTCCGCAGACGCGATCATCGAAAGTGCTTGGAAATGGCACGAGAAATTTCCACGCGGCTACGAAGGTTAGACTCAATACTGTAGTGTCCGCTGTCCTCAGCGGAAATGCCTTTGCTGCGCGTGAGGCTGCTGCGCTGAGGTAGGAGTGATTGACCTCAATCCCCCTTTCCGCGGTCGATCGCATGGGTGCGGCCTCGAGCAGCGCCTATCACAACCTGACGAACCGATTGTCTGACCTTCCTCTCACCCGTCACATAAAGCGGCAGCAAAAGCTGTTTCGACTGCTCTGACTCCGAGATCGGTTAACCTCCCGTTTGGTGCCCTAAGAACTCGCACATTATTGTTGCACGGCGCCCATATGTTGGGAGCGGTCGGGCCGAAGAGCAGAATGCAATTTGCGCCCACTGCCGCAGCGAGATGGGAAATTCCGCTGTCGTGTCCAATGAAGGTCGACTGTTCGAGCACGGCGGCCAACTGAGGCAGCGGTAAGCTTTTTGCGAAGCAGACATTTCGTTCGCTCCACTCGTGTTCCAATCGCTTGCTCTGGGCTTCGTCCGCCTCACCCGAGATTACCAGCATCCGTCCGACGTCTGAGAAGTGATCCGCTTGTGAAAACAAGGCGATCCAATTTTCCAGGGGCCAGTTCTTTTGTGAACTGCCGCTTCCAGGATGAATGGCGACAATTGGTTTTGACGGGTAGCCGAGAAATCCCCGCGCAGACTCTCGATCCGCGGTCGAGGGAAAAACTCTCTCGCTTAGATCGACAACTTCGATTCCTAACTCCTCAATGGGTCGCGCGAGCTGGCGTGCGGCGTGACCGGCGTTTTCGAGAATTTTGGCGGAACCGCAAAGGAGATTTTCAACGCCACAGCGGCGTAGATTTTCTTCGAAAATCTGATCCGGATCGAACAGATAGCTCACGATCAGGTCGAAGCTTGCGAAATAATCCGCCAGTTCTCCCGGCAATTCCGAATTCACAGCGAAGAACCTGGCGAGCGGTCCGTATTCGATCGAGCGCACTCCCTGTGCGTAGAACCGCTTTTCCGCAAGCACCGCAATGTGCTTGTAGCCGAGAATTTCGATATGGGCATGCGGCCGGGCGTTACGCAGCGCCTTCAGCGCCGGTAAGGTGAGGATGAAATCGCCAATTGCGCCGCCGCGGACCACCAGAATCCGATCCATGCTTTCAATGTAGTGGCTCTTTTTGAACGCCGAGCCGAAGCGTCTACATCGGCGGCGGCAAACCGCCGCTACACATTTAGTATTGCGTAAACGTGAATCCGAGAATCACGGCGCCGTAAACCAACGCGATTGCATGCAGGCAGCGCCAACGGAAAACGCTCCTCGCACTCCAATTAATTTGATCTCGAAGAAATGTACGGGATTGCTACCCAGAACAAGCCGGCCATAATCAGCAGGTAAGCAAACACAGTCACGAGCAAGCGGCTCGTTTCGTATCGTAAAAAGGCGGCATCGAGTAGCGGTTCGGCCGCCAGCAAACAAAGAATTCCAAGCGCGCGCACTGCTAAGAATTCGTCCACGAAGAGCAGCACAAGTACATAACCGATTGGCAAAGCAATCAGAAGTGGACGACGAAAGCTCGAAAATTCGCCCATCTGGATGGTGGCCACTAACCAGAACGTCCATACCAGACAAATGGTTAACAGCACGATTCCGGCAACGCGAGATCGTGGAAACCGCTTCGCGGCACTGGAGAAGTCCGGTTTTATTAGGCCAATCAAGCCGACGACGATCAGGAAAGCACCCGCGGCAATTCCCGCGTTGTAAAGGGAGAGATGGTAAATCATGCGTGGAAGTTGACTGCTGGAGTGTGAGTTTCGGTAACGTGGCGCAAGTTTTCAACTTACGATTGACTGGGCGCTACTCAACGAGGGGCGTCCCGTAGAGGCTGAATCCGTTGGCGCGTTCGATTCGCACATTCACGAGATTCCCGACGAATTCGGCGTCTATGCCTGTCTGTCGGAGTCGCCGTGGCGAAGGTGGGAACACGACGATCTTGTTCGTGCGAGTGCGGCCGGTTAGCCGCGCCTTGTTTGTTTTGCTCGGGCCTTCGCAAAGAACTTCCACTTCCCTTCCGACTAGGCGTTCGAGAATTCGGTAATTGGAACGGTTAACGACCTGGAGCAAATCCTGATTTCGCTCTTCCTTAATGACTTCATCGATTTGATCCGGCATCGTTGCAGCGGGAGTGCCGCGCCGCGGTGAATAGCGAAACACAAAGGCATTATCGAATTGGATTTCTTCGACCAAGTCGCGTGTATGCCGGTAGTCGTCTTCGGTTTCGCCAGGAAACCCGACGATGATGTCGGCGGTGATCGCGATGCCACGGCGAGCCCCCCGGAGTCGCCCCACCAGATCCTTATACTTCTCGACGGTATACGCACGGTGCATCGCCTTGAGAATCTTGTTCGATCCGGATTGCAAGGGCAAATGCACGTGCTCGGCAAGCTTCGGCAGCCGCGATATCGCGTCGATCAGGTCGTCGCGGAAACCGATCGGGTGCGGCGAGGTAAAACGAACTCGTTCAAGACCTGCGACTTCATGAACGGCTTCGAGCAACTGCACAAATGGAGATTTGTTGTCGATCTTCGGGAACTCGTGGCGGCCGTAAAGATTCACGATCTGCCCAAGCAGGGTGACTTCTTTAATGCCGCACGAAACCAGATTGCGTACTTCAGTCACAATCTCGTTGATGGCACGGCCGCGCTCAGCTCCTCGCGTCTGCGGCACGATGCAGAAAGTGCAATGCATGCTGCACCCTTGCATAATCGAAACAAATGCCGTCACCTGCTTCGCCCTCAGTTGCTGGTCACGAATAGTCGATTGCGAACCAGGTTCCTCCGCAACGTCGACGATGGAAAGACGTAAATCGTCGATTGCGCCATGCGGCGTGCCCGACGCTTGCGTTCGGTCATTCTTTTTGTCTACCAACTCATCTACGTAATCTGCCACGCGGTGAAATTTTTGCGTGCCAACGACAAGATTGACATGAGGCAAATCTTTCAGCAGAGATGCGCCGCGAGCCTGAGCCATACAACCGAGGAACCCGAATACTATTTGCGGCCGCTCTTTGGCTAGGCACCCCAGCATGCCCATCTTACCAAGCGCTTTTTGATCGGCCATGTCGCGTACGCTGCACGTGTTTAGCAGGATCACGTCAGCTTCTGACTCGTGCGAAACCCGCTCGTAACCGCGCGCCACGAGCGAATGTGCGACCTGTTCTGAGTCGCGCTCGTTCATCTGGCAACCATAAGTTTTGATAAAGAATTTCGGCATGGACGAACGAAAACAATACATCGCGAGCACAGGTCGTCCAAGACACGGCACTCAGATTTCTACCAGCGCCCATCAATTGCACTGTCATGTTGAGTGCGAGCGAAACATCTCAGGCTATTGCTCTTTTTGCGGAATCAAAAATGATCTGAGATTGAAAGCCTGGCCTCGCGGACTTCGTCCGCTGCGTTGCAGCTTCGCTTCGCTCAGAATGACAATATGCTGTTTATTTTGCGTAGCCCGTGGATTTGCTGATCCATAGTCATCCAGTGTTATCAGCTTCGTGACATTCGTGTAATTCGTGTCTTAAATCCCAGCGCGTATGAATGAACAAGCTCCAGCAATTGGCATCATCAGTGGGAGCGGTCTGTACCAAATGGAGGAGTTACGTGACGCGACCGAACATAAGGTCGACACACCCTTTGGACCGCCGTCAGACGCAGTGGTCGGCGGAAAATTAGGCCAGCGTCAGATTTATTTTCTGCCACGGCACGGCCGAGGCCATCGGATTCTACCGCACGAGATAAATTACCGCGCCAATATTTATGCGCTACGGTCGCTGAACGTTCGCTGGATCATTTCCGTGGCGGCGGTCGGGAGTTTGCAGGAGAAATATGCGCCACGCGATTTGGTCCTGCCGTCGCAGTTTTACGATCGGACCAGCAACCGCGCAGCTCATACGTTCTTTGGTGCGGGCATTGTTGCGCACGTTGGGTTTGCCGAACCGATCAGCGCGAACCTGCGCAATCTTTTGGCAGAATCAGCCAGATCGCTCGGAGTTCCGGTCCACAATGGCGGTACCTATGTGAATATGGACGGCCCGGCATTTTCCACGCGAGCGGAATCGGAACTGAATCGCCGCAACGGGTTCGATGTGATCGCGATGACCAATTTGCCGGAAGCAAAACTTGCGCGCGAAGCCGAGATCGCGTTTGCCACCATGGCGATGGTGACTGACTACGACTGTTGGAAAGTGGAGGAAGAACCCGTTTCGGCGGGAACAATCATGAGCCATTTAGCGGCAAACGCAGAGACAGCACGAAAGGTGATTGTGGATGTAATCCCGCGACTCCCAAATGAGCCGAACTGGCCGGAACATTTCGCGTTGGACACGGCTTTGGTGACCCAACGCAAGCTTTGGCCCCCGCAGACGGTAGAAAAGCTGAGACCGATTTTGGCGCGGTGGGTAGCTGACTAGATCGCGGCTTGGTCGCGTGTTGCGTTCCTTGGCAGGGCGCGTCATGCAGCTTGCTCGCCATGGCGAGTGCGGCCCGATGTTCAAGAATCGCAGGCGGCGTGCAGAGGACTTCGCACCCTGGCATTCGATCACACTTAATTGAATTGCAGTGTGAACCAATTGAGAATCAGAAATGAAAACGCGTTGCTTTGATCACATTGACTTGCGAGTGAAAGACATGGCTGTGGCGAGAAAGTTTTACGGAAAACTCTTGCCTCAGCTTGGATTCGTTCAGGAAAAACCCGGACGATATTTCCATACTTTTTATTCCGCAGGCGGCGAAAGACCGTCGGAATTCTTTGGCATTAGTCCAGATAAAAACCATAAACCTAATCGCACACGGATCGCATTTTGGGCCGATACGCGGAAGGAAGTAGATCGGATTGCAAAGCTCGTGCGCGAAGCGGGCGGGAAGAAGCTCGAGGGCCCGGAAATTTGCAAAGGCTACAGTCCCGGTTATTACGCCTTCTTTTTCGAAGATCCCGACGGCAACAAGCTGGAAATTTGCTGCCGGGAAAGTCCGGTCATTGCCGGATAGGACAAGTAGCTACAGACCACGGGAGATTGCCGTCCCATTCTAATCACCGCTCTATGAAACCGTCCTCAGGCCTGTACGGCTCCAGGCTTAGACGCCCCACAGGGGCGTGGCTACTGTCCTACCGCCCAAATAGGTGACACAGCGCTGTAAGGTCCGCTGTCTCCGCGGACTTCTTTAGAGGGTGGCAGATGCTGCGCCGAAGACAGCGCACTACAGCAATTCCTTTCGAACAGAGTTTGCCGAGAAGGTAAAGATCGGCGAACAGTGAAATTAGTGAGTCATTTGGCGCATCACGAGGCTGCCATTCTCCAAGAGGCGCGTCGTGTTCGATATCTTAAGCTGATCGGGCTTTTTAAGATCGGTAAGGGCGCGCTGTTGCTCCTGGTGGGTGTTTCACTGCTTTTTCTGAACGCGCGGACTCGCTGGATAGATGCGCTGTCGAATTGGACTGCGGACGAAATCCTTCTGGAGCATAGCAGGACTGTTGCCTACTTGCTGCACAGACTCCAAGCGGTGCTTGCGGATGGCGCGCTGCGCGCCACAGGTTTTCTGGCGCTGTTTTATTCGGTGGTTCTTTTCACCGAAGGAATCGGCGTTTACATGCAGCAACGCTGGGCGGAGTTCCTAATGATTTTCGCGACTGCTATGTTGATTCCTGTTGAGGTTCGCCATCTCTGGCATCGACCGGGTGTGATAGGCGCGCTGATTTTGCTGGCGAACTGTTTTATTGTTTGGTTCCTGTATCGCGTTCTTAAGCGCGACAAGGTCAAAGCGCATGTCGCCCAGGTGCGAGAATTGGTCGAGACACGCTAGACTAATGATTCGTTTGTGAGTGCGGACATGCTCAGCAGGCGGGCGAGCGCCGAATACTTCTAGTGAGAAGACAGGGGAGCGGTGTCCATGCATAAGCCGAAGTTGATTACACCTGACGGCGCTGACGGAGCTTGGAAAGACTGGAGCAATCGTTGTCGAAGTGCTCGATAATCCCGCCACCGAAGAGGGCGTCTTACCTATGATGATGCGCAGTTCGTTCGAACAAGGCCAGCAGGTGTGGATCGTCGATCGCGACGGACCAAAAGTCGGCGCAACTGTCGAAGACCTTCCAGCCAAACCATCCCACAGCGAAGTGACCCTCTCGACAGTCTGCCGGCGTAGCTGCAGCCGCGGTCGGTGACCGCGGCCGCCGGAGTCGTCGATTCCGGCTACAGGACTGCGGCGAATCAACATCTGTTCCGTTATGTGCAGGCTTGCTTTTCGCGCGCCTTTTTACTGTCATTAACGTGTGAGCGCCGCCCCCCGTGAAGTGACTTCTCTGAGCGCGACTAGTTCGGCATCTGTCGGCCCGGCTGCGTTTACCACCACTCACTGGAGCGTGGTGCTGCAAGCACAAGCTGAATCCCCAGCTGCACAGGATGCGCTCGAAAATCTTTGCCGCACTTACTGGCGACCGATTTATGGCTTCGTCAGGCGAGAAGGCGCAAGACCAGAGGAAGCGAAGGATATCACGCAAGGATTTCTAGCGCTGATTTTAGAGCGGAAAGATTTCCAGTCGGTTCGACAGGAAAAGGGCCGTTTGCGTTCGTTTCTTCTGGCTTCACTCAAGCATTTTATGGCGAACGAGCGCCGTGACGCCGCGGCGATCAAACGTGGTGGCGGCCGAACGCTGATTCCGCTCGACGATGTCGAATCCTACGATTCCAGCGAGTTCGATCGCAGCGACATGCTGAGCGCGGATCTGCTTTATGATCGCAAATGGGCCTTCACCGTGCTCGACCGCGTATTCGCGCGCTTGCGCGAGGAATCTCAGGGATCAGCTAACACGCCGCTCCTGGAGCGGTTGAACACATTGCTCTCCGACGAGCCGGATCGACCGTCACAAGCGGAGATTGCGCGCGAGTTTGGCATGACCGAGAACGCCGTCAAACAAGCCTTTCATCGACTGCGACAGCGTTACCGACAGCTGTTGCGTGAGGAGGTCGCGCACACGGTGGCGACGCCGGCCGAGATTGAAGACGAACTGCGTCACCTCATCGCCGCGTTGCGCTCGTAAAGACACGAATTACACGAATTACCACGAATACGGCAGGACACGGATTGCACTAATTGCCACGAAATTTATGAACGGGTAGTCAGCCACAGTTGGTGTCCGAACCGTCGAACCTTGTGTAAATTCGTGAAATTCGGGTCTCAGTCGATTTGTGTCTGAACTGCTCTATAAAGAAGAAGTTTTTCAACTCGTGGGTCTTTGCATGGAGATTCACCGCGAGTTGGGAAAGGGCCACGACGAAGTCATCTACAAGGACGCACTTGTTGTCGAGCTGACTCGCGCCGGAATCCCGTTTTCACGCGAGAAAAATTACGAAATCACGTACAAGGGAGTGACCCTGCCTCATTACTACTACGCGGACTTCGTTATCTGGGAGAAAATTCTGTTGGAGGCGAAAGCCCTCGAGAAACTCACCGACTCGCACGTCAAACAAGTGCTGAACTATCTGGCGGCTTCGAAACTGCGCGTCGGTCTGTTGGTCAATTTCGGCAGCGATATTCTGGAATGGAAAAGAGTCATTTTATAGACACGAACTGCACGAGTTGGCGGTGAAGACACAAAGATCACGAATTATAACAAGCTTCGTCCAGATGAGTTAAGGTCGAGAACCTTAGTGTAAATCCGTGAAATTAGTGTCTTTCCTCATGTAACCTATCGGGAATTTCCGTGCATTATTTGAGTGAAAGCAATGGCCACTCGATGAGAATCACAACCGCCAGATTTTGTCGCAAATGCGGAGCAGCCATTCCGCCCGATTCCCCGCAGCACTCGTGCGGCGCCTGTCTGCTGGAGACGGGTCTGGGCCTGCTCGCGGATGAACCTGTAGCCGGGGTCGCCTCGTCCGCCGAAGCCGCCTACTCCGCCGAAGCAGCTGCGAAGGCCGGATCGGCGAAGGCGGATGACCCCGGCCGCGCCTCGCCGATGTTGATGGACTTCGGCGATTACGAATTGCTTGAGCAAATTGGACGTGGCGGACAAGGCGTAGTATTTCGAGCACGCCAAAAAAGTCTTAATCGCACCGTCGCGTTAAAAATCATTGGTCTTGGCCAATGGGCCACCAAAGCGCACTTGAAGCGCTTTCGCCTCGAGGCCGAAGCGGCTGCCAGGTTAGAGCATCCCGGTATTGTTCCAATCCACGAAGTCGGCGAGCGTGATGGCTCCTGCTATTTCAGCATGAAGTTCGTCGAAGGCGGACAACTCGATGCGATCCCAAAGCGCGAACCAATGCCGATCCGGCAGGCGGTGGAATTGATCGCGAAGGTCGCACGCACTGTTCATTACGCGCACGAACACGGAATTCTCCATCGTGATATCAAGCCGGGAAACATCTTACTCGATGCAAAAGGCGAACCGCATCTGACCGATTTCGGCCTTGCCCGATTAGTCGAATCTGAAAGCAGTGTCACGCACACGCTGGACGTATTGGGTACACCCAGTTACATGGCGCCTGAACAGGCCGTCGGTAACAACGCTCAGGTTACAGGCGTAACAGATGTTTATGGACTCGGTGCAGTTCTTTACCAACTGCTGACAGGTCAGCCGCCTTTTGCCGGAGGAACAACGTACGAGACTATCAAATTGTTACTCGATACTGAGCCACGGCAACCACGCCTCATAAATCCGAAAATAGATCGCGACCTCAGCACCATTTGCCTCAAGTGTCTCGAGAAAGATCCAAAGCGTCGCTACTCTTCCGCTCTGGCGCTGGCCGAAGATTTAGAACGCTGGCTAAAGCATGAGCCAATCTTAGCGCGACGCATTGGAATCATAGGCCGCAGCAGAAAATGGGTGCGGCGAAATCCATCCAGCGCGCTACTAACAGCGTCGCTGATCGCGCTAGCGGCGGCTGCGGGATGGATCGTTTGGAAAAGTGAATTGATCCGACAACCGCTAACGACTGGAATCGCCGTTCTGCCGTTTCAAAATTTAAGCGAGCAGAGAGAAGACGCCGCTGCGTTCGTCGATGGTGTGCAGGACGACATTCTGACCAAGCTGGCGAGAGTCGCGGATCTGAAAGTGATCAACCGAACCAGCGTGATGGAATATCGTGACAAACGAAATGTGCGACAGATCGGTAATGATCTGCGTGTATCGCATGTCCTGGAAGGCAGCGTTCGCAGAACGGGCACGCATCTCCGTCTCAACGCGCAGTTGATCGACACACGCTCTGACACGCACGTGTGGGCCGAGCAATACGATCGCGATTTGGATGAGTTGTTCTCAATCCAAAGTGAGATCGCGCAAAAGGTCGCCGAACGACTGAACGCCAAAGTCACATCCGCGGAGAGACTGGCTATTGAGGAGAAGCCAACCACTGATCTCGTCGCTTTCGAACTCTATTCGCGCGCCAATGATATCATCGGGGCGGGCCTTAGCTGGGGCGCGGACACGTTGCCGGCAATCGATCTGCTAAACCAAGCGGTAGCGCGGGATCCTTCGTTTTTCAAAGCCTATTGCACGCTCGCCAGGGTTCATGACCAGTTTTACTTCTTTAGCCTTGACCATACTCCTGCGCGGTTAGCGTTAGCGGAAGCAGCCGTCGAGAAAGCATTTCGCATTCGTCCAAATGCCGGCGAAGCACACCTCGCACGAGCACATCATCTTTATAACGGATACCTCGACTACGATGGCGCTCTTGCTGAACTGGAAATCGCACGCCGGAGCTTGCCAAATAATCCCCGGATATTCTCGGTGACCGGTTACATCCAAAGGCGCCAGGGACGCTGGGAAGAGTCTATGCGAAACTTTGAGCGCGCCATTGAGCTCGACCCGCGTAGTCTTAACACGCTCGGAAATATCGCAGATAGTTATGGAGGGGCCGGGCGTTATGCTGAACAAAAATCCACGTTAGATCGCATGCTGACTATCGCGCCAAACGATCTCGAGGCAAAGGCAGCGCGCGCATTCGTGGCAGTGGATTGGAAAGCTGATACAGAACCATTGGATCAACTGATCAACGAAATCCGGACGACAAATCCTGCTGCCATGCCGCAGCTCGCCGGCTATCGGCTACTTTCCGCACTTGCCGAACGCGACGTGGCTGCCGCCAAAGACGCGTTGCTTGCCTCTGGCGAATTCCCGTTAGGGCGACAAGCTGTTAATTTCACGCGCCCTTTCGTCGAAGGCGTTATCGCCCGCATGGCAAACGACGAACACAATGCGCAATTGGCATTTACTGCTGCGCGCGAGAAGCAGGAGAAAACCGTAAAGGCTGAACCAAATTACGGCCCTGCATGGTGCGTGCTAGGCGTAATCGATGCTGCTCTTGGGCAGAAGGAGGACGCTTTGCGCGCAGGACGGCACGCGGTCGAGCTTCTTCCCGTCGAAAAGGATCCAGTCAACGGCATGGTCATGATCAAATATTTCGCGATGATTGCTGCGTGGGTTGGTGAAAAAGATCTCGCCTGCGAACAGCTTGCCACTGCCGTCCGTTGCCCCACTAGCGGTATGGATCTTAGCTATGGCGAATTAAAACTGATGCCGTTCTGGGATCCCCTGCGCGGCGATCCGTGCTTCGAAAAAATCGTCGCTTCCCTCGCGCCGAAGTAATTCTGTAGCGGCAGGCGTGCCGGCTGCAATGTTTCTCTAAAGCAGCCGACACGGCTGCCTCTACAGTCATCCCCCCTGACATTGACATCATGCGCGTGATCCACGGTTCAATTGCAACGCTTGCCGCAATTACGATTTAACGCGGCGAAGCCAACTTACCGCATAACCTCGCGCTGGTTTCCGTTCTGTACATCAGCGAACGGCCAGAAATGACTTCTCACGATGAGGAGCCAACCAAGGCCAAAACAACAAAAAGCAAAATTGAATCAACCAAAGGAGAAAAGATGAACCTTAAAAAGCAAATAGCAGTTATAGTTCTTGCCCTGGCAGCGACCACTTCGCCAGTCTGGAGCCAGGACAGACAAGCGTTACCATCACCGACCGCCCAAACTCTTCAGGGGACGTGGCGCGTTACCAGACACGCGGTCGACTGTATAACTGGCCAGGATCTATTCTCATTTCCGGCTATCATGACCTTCAATCAGGGCGGCACATACACCGGCTATGGGGTCGGGCCTGGTGGGGATCCCGGTCAGGGGACCGAATACGGTGTTTGGCAGCGCGAGACAGGCCATCATAATTACTCGTTCAGGACTGTGAGTTACGGCTATACCACGGATGGCGATTTTGACGGCAGGGGCGAAATAACCGGCACATTACAGCTCACCACCGCCGAGAGCTTCACTTATACTGCCACGATCCAGATCTTCGACGCCGACGGCAATCTGGTTTTTACCGCGTGCGGCAGGGCGGATGGAATGCGGTTCGAATAAAGATCATGGGATTTGGTGCGTTCTATCCGTGCCAAACCCGTTTACTCGCGCACAAAGATTTGTAGCCGAGCTCGCTGATTGCGGCGGCCGAAGTCAGCGCTTCCGGCTACAGATCGCTGCTTTTTAGAAGGACCGCTCCGGCACGTTTCATTTCATCGAGTGCGCGGTTCATATCACCGGGCTCTAGCTCGATACCGCGGCATCCGTCCAAAATGACGCATGTAGTTAACCCGAGTTCACGGGCGTCAAGCGCACTGTATTTGACGCAGTAGTCCAACGCCAGACCCATAAGATAGATCTCCTTGATCGACCGCTTCTCCAAGTAATGAGCGAGTCCGGTGTGCCGTCGATGGGCGTTGTCGAAGAAGGTGCTGTAACTGTCGATCATCGGATCGGTTCCCTTGTGGAAAACATGAGTGACTCGGCTTGTGTCGAAGGTCTTGGCAAATTCTGCCCCGTGCGTGTTTTGAACGCAGTGCACCGGCCAGAGAATCTGTTCAATGCCATCGAGAATGACGCGGTCGCCCGGTTTTTTGCCCGGATGATTTGTCGCAAAACTGCCGTGATCGGGCGGATGCCAATCTTTTGTGGCGAGAACGAGCTCGAATCCCGACTGCAATTCATTAGCAACCGGAATGATTTCATCGCCGTGCGGGACCGCCAACGCGCCTCCGGGCAGGAAATCATTTTGAAGATCGACGATGATCAGCGCTTTCATTCCTGGAAGTTATCTCAAAATCGAGGCGATTGTAGGGCGCCTCTGTCAGACGCCGGTTCGAGCATCTGGCGTTTCGCAGAAACGCCCTACAATTCTCTCGCGCGAGCGACCAGCCCTGATCTCAGCTCACACAATGATCGTTCGAGACCGATCTTGTAAGTCGCCGCGGCATTCAGTTGCAAAATCTCAGGTGGCGCGCACCTGAGCTGGTTGCGCGCGTGTTCGCGCGATGCCTCAATGTTCGGCGCTTGATAAACCAGTTGGCCAGCCCTGAGAATGGGCACAAGCAAATCGAAATAATCGGTCTTTGCCGGAATCTCCGTTTCCTCCTCTGTTTCAACCTCGACAATTTCACACGGCTCAGTAATGCCATGGTCAATTTCATAAATCGCGTCGGCCACGAATCTGCCATCCGGCTGCCGGAACCGGCGAACTTGTAACGAGCCTGGGCACGAAGTTTTCGCCGATTCCTCGGAAAGTTTGATGCGGTATTGCCATTTTCCGCCCGTCTGCCGCACCGCGCCGAGTTTATAAATCCCGCTGAGAGCAGCATCCGGTTGGCCAGTGACCAGCTTCGTGCCGACGCCCCACATATCGATTTTCGCGCCGCGCCGTTTCATGTCAGCAATGGTGTACTCGTCGAGATCGCCTGAGCAGACGATCTTTGCGTTTGGAAACCCCGCCTTATCCAGCATCCGGCGTGCTTCGATGCTCAACGCGACTCGGTCCCCCGAATCCAGCCGAACACCAATCATTTCATGGCCTTGTTTCCACAGTAGTCGTGCTACCGCGATGGCGTGACGCATGCCGTCAATGGAGTTGTATGTGTCTACCAGGAATACACAGTTGTTAGGCATTGCTCTGGCATATGTTTTAAACGCCTCGATTTCCGTGTCGAAAAACATGATCCAGCTGTGCGCTTGCGTTCCGCTCACTGGGATGCCGAATCGTTCGCCGGCCTGCAAATTCGACGTGCCGGCGCACCCGCCGATGTAAGCTGCGCGCGCCGCCGTCAGCCCGCCATCGACACCTTGGGAACGGCGTAGACCAAATTCGATCACTGCATCATTTTCAGCGGCGAGACAGACGCGTGTGGCTTTGGTCGCAACCAGGCTTTGGAAATTCAGAATATTGAGCAAAGCCGTTTCCAGGAGCTGACATTGGACGATCGGACCAACCACGCGAATCAGCGGTTCGTTCGGGAAAACCAATGTGCCTTCGGGAATTGCATCGATATCGCAGGTCAGTTCCAGATTGCGCATGTAATCCAGGAACCCGGAATCAAAAAGCCGTTTGCCGTCGTTGCCAAGCTGCGCCGCGAGATAGGCGATTTCTGCTTCTGAAAAGTGAAAGTTGCGCAGAAAATCGATCACCGTCGCCAGGCCGCAGGCCACGGTGAATTGACCACCGAACGGGTTTTCTCGAAATGTGACGTGGAACGCCGCGTCGTAATCGGTCACTCCGGCTTTCCAGTAGCCGCAGGCCATCGTGACTTCGTAAAGATCGGTGGTGAGGGCTGAGAAGTTGTGAGTGGGTGGTTCCAGCATCACGACGCAATTTAAACAAGCGGCAGACCTTCGCGAATATCCGGGAAGACAGACTCGCTCTCCAGAGAAGACTGACGCGACTTGCGCCATTCTTCTTCCGGTGTCACCAAATCAAATAGCAATGTTGGCAACCCGGCGTCGTTCGGTGTGTGCGACGGATCAGTTTCGTGGGGTGTTCCGCCTGCTCCCGCGCCATCAACGAGAGAACGAGTGCGGCGGCATCGTTTGGTCAAGTTTCCGAAGAGGATTTCGTGTGGGGCGAATTTTGTACTTTCATCATCGCTGCGCCTGTTCGCCTCCAGCGACACCAGGGTTGGTGGCGCATGCAAGCAGGTCCCGCACCTCGGCATCGCTGATTTGGGAGAAGTCTTCATAATACTGGCCTACCGCCTGAAAGAATTCTGGCGTGCTAAGGCAGATTGTTTCATCGGCCAGGTCTTTGATCTCAGCGCAGGTGTCATGTGGACCAACCGGCACTGCCACGACGATCTTCGCTGCGCCGCTTTGCCGCAGTGCCTTGACTGCGGCGCGCATCGTCGCACCGGTAGCCAATCCATCGTCCACCAGAATAATCGTCTGATTGCGTACGCGAGGTGCGCCTCGTCCTTGTCGATAGAGTTCTTCGCGCCGCTGCAATTCGGCTCTTTCCATCGCACTCACCAGTTCGATCGTCTCGTCCGCATTCGGTATGGCGCGCATCACGTCTTCGTTTAACACTCGCACACCGCCCGATGCGATCGCCCCGGCCGCAAGCTCTTCGAAACCTGGGACACCCAGTTTGCGTACGATGAAAACGTCGAGCGGCGCGTGCAGACGCTTGGCGATTTCGCAGGCGACGGGCACACCGCCGCGGGGCAATCCGAGAACAATTATCTCATCCCGGCCGGCATATTTGCCAAGCTTTTCCGCGAGCAATCGCCCCGCTTCTGTTCGATTTGCAAATGCTTGTTCCATGCGGCTACTGGCGCCGCTCTAGGCAGCCCATGCGAGTGCTGGGAATAGCATCTGCGTGCGACGCGTCCGGGCCGCGATCAGCCAGTCGGATTTCGGTTCGGCCATGGCGGAGGCGATGGCAGATCGAACCGTTTTGTCTCCAGTGCATCTTGCACTTCCTGGATAGCGCGATCGAGTTGCTGATCTTCGCCTTTGAACTCTTTCGCGGGATCGTTATCGACCACAATGTCGGGATCCACTCCGTGACTTTCGATGATCCATTGTTTGCCATCTTTCGAGTAAATTGCGAACTCTGGTTTAAAGAATTGGCCACCGTCGAGGAGCGGTAATGATTCGCGAATCCCAACGACGCCGCCCCACGTCCGTTTCCCAATGAGTTTGCCAAGTCCCAGCGCTTTGAAGCGATAGGGAAAGATGTCGCCGTCGGACGCTGAGAATTCGTTGATCAACGTGACGATCGGCCCGGTGAACGTTTGTGGCGGATCGGTTTGCGGCATGCCGTTACGCCCAATCCCGATCATCAGCAGCGCGCGACGCAATCGTTCGATCACCAGCGAGGAGACAAACCCGCCGCCGTTGCCGCGAACATCGACAATGAGCGCGTGCTTACGGATTTGCGGGAAGTAAAGCTTCGTGAACTCATTTAAGCCGGGCTGGCCCATGTCGGGAATGTGCAAATAGCCGACTTCGCCGCCGGTTTTCTTGTTCACGTAATCGATGTTTTTCTGCACCCAATCGAGGTAGTAAAGCGGCCCTTCATCATCGGTGGGGACAACGGTTACATCGCGCGCCCCGGCGTCGGTTGGTTTGGAATTCACGCGCAGGATCACCTGTTTACCAGCGGTGCCGATGAGCGCGTCGTAGAGATTTGACAGGCTCGAGACCGGCGTGTTGTTGATCGCAAGTATGTAATCGCCGGGTTTCACATTTACGCCGATATCCGTTAGCGGCGATCGTGTTTCCTTATCCCAATTTTCCCCCGGTAAGATGCGCTCGATGCGATAGGCGCGCGTAGCAGGATCCCGGGAAACCTCTGCGCCGAGCAACCCCAGCTTGACACGTGGCGTGTCCGGGCGTTCTCCACCGGCAATGTAAGCGTGGCCGTTGTTTAGCTCGCCAATAAGCTCGCCCAATATGTAGGTAAGATCGCTGCGATGATTTACGAACGGCAAAAGGGCAGCGTATTTGTCGCGCATCGCTTTCCAATCAATGCCGTTCATTGTCGGGGAGAAGAAGAAATCGCGCATTTGCCGCCAGCATTCGAAATAAATTTGGCGCCACTCAGCATGCCGATCTAACTGCATGTCGAGACCTGCGATCTTGTGCTCGTGATCCTTGGTTTCAAGCTTCTCTTTCGGCACATCGATGATGGCGTAATCTTTATTGATCTTCACGAGCATCTTTTTGCCATCGAACGTGATTTCATAGTTGTTGGCGTCGCCGAGCACGGTTTCCTTGCGATCATCGACGTTGTAAACGCAAAGGTGCGATTTCCTGTCTCTCGCTTGGGGTAGTTCTTCTTCGTCCTCTCCCACTTCGTCTGCAGCAGTGCGGCGCAGGTAAAAGATGCGACCGTCATCCAGCATCCGGAGGTTGCGATAGTTTCCGGGCGTAATTTCCAGACCGAGGATGCGATCCTGTATGCCATCTGTATCCACCTTGACTACGACTGGCTTCTTTGGTTTCTCTTCGGGTTTCTTCTCCCCCTTCTTCTCTGCCGGCTTTTCCTCTTCCGCTTCCTTTGCTTTTTCCTTTTCCCGTTTTTCCGCGGTCTTACCGACTTCATCGCTCTTGGGCGCGAGCGGATTCGCGGTATCCTTGGCAAGTGTGACGAGGTAGACGCGCTGCATGTCGCGATAAACGTTTGCGAATTCCTGGTCGCCAAAACTTGGTTTAAAATCGCGTGCGGAAGTGAGCAACAGATACTTTCCGTCATCGCTAAAGACCGGTTCGCCTGAGCCGTACCAGCTGTCGGTGACGGCGGTCTGCTGTTTGTTTGCCAGCGCGTAAACATAAATGCGTGGCATTTCGTTCTCTTCCGGGCGCGCCCAGGTAATCCACTGACTGTCCGGCGACCAGTTATAACCTTGAATCTCGCCGTATTTGTCGTGGTCGACGAGCGTCACCGCCTTGCTGGCGACGTCGACGTAACGCAATCGCTGCAGCCGGTCACTCCAGAGCAGTTTCTTGCTGTCGGGCGACCATTTCGGCGCGTAGTAGTAGGTATCGGCACCGTTGGTGATTTGCTGGGGCTCACCTTTGCCATCTTGCGAACGCACATACAATTCGTTCTCTCCGGTCGCGTCCGAGTTGTAAGCGATCCATTTTCCGTTCGGCGACCAAACCGCGTCGCGTTCGTGCACGCCTGATGTCTTGCTCAAATTGCGGGGCGTACCATTCTTTGCGGGTATGGAAAACAGGTCGCCACGCGCGACTGCGACAGTGCGCTCGCCGTCTGGCGCGAGGTTTACTGACTCCAAGTGCTTCGATGCATCCACCAGACCGCCGCGGCCACTGTCGAAATCTTCTTTGATCTCGATGGGCACGGGGGTGGCTTGACCGGTGCCAAGATCGTAGCGCCAGATGTATCCAGCTTTCTCGAACACGATCGATTCCTTACCGATCGACGGGAACTTGATGTCGAAATCGGTGAAATGCGTGAGCTGCTTCGTTTCCTTCGTCGCAAGATCGACGACGAACAAGTTCATCCGGTTGTCGCGATCGGAGATGAAATAGATTTTGTTGTCCGGTCCCCACATCGGGCAGATATCCTGCGCGGTATTGTTCGTCAGGTTTTCAGTGGTGCCATTTTTGAAATCGTAAATCCAGATGTCGTCTGCCATGCCGCCGCGATAATGTTTCCAAGTGCGGAACTCGCGGAAGACGCGGTTGAACGCCATCTTCGAGTCGTCCGGCGAAAACGAAACAAATCCGCCGCGCGGCACTGGCAACTGCTGCGGTAATTCCGAATCCAGTCCAACTGCGAACAGGGAGCCGACGAAAGAGTTGAACGATTTCATCCGCGAACGAAATACGATAAGGGGCCTGGTGTTCTCCCATGCCATCACGATGTTGTTTGGCCCCATGCGATCGGAAACATCGTCGCGACCGAGGGTCGCTGAAGTCGTCAAACGTTTCGGCGTGCCGCCATCAGCGGGCATCACATAGACTTCTGTGTTCCCGTCGTAATGCGAAGTGAACGCGATCTGCTTTCCGTCCGGCGAAAACCGCGCAAATGACGTGTAACCCGGGCCGCTCGTCAGGCGCCGAGCCGTGCCGCCCTCTTTGGCGACGGTATAAAGCTGGCCTGCGTAACAGAAAACGATCTCGCGATCATTCGTAGTCGGGAAACGCAATAGCCGGGTCGTGTCCGCCAGGTTCTGCGCCGACGCAGTTACTAACGAGGTCACGACGATCGTGATCGAGAGACAGAGAGAGCGAAAAAGCGTGTTCATATAGCAGCAAGCGCGAAAGGAGCAAAGTGCCGTTGAACCAATCGGATGCAATAGCGATTTCAATCTTCCGTTAGGTGCAGCGGTGTGGCGAATTGGATTCAGGGGAGTTCCAAGCGCAGTGAATCAGTCACTTCTCCATCTGACTGCCGGACTGAGACGCGGCAGCAGCGCATTCCGAATATGAAAATGGGGTCAAATTAGGGTTGCATTGATTTGACGGACAGTGGGCAAAGGGTCAAAACCCGAAAGGAAGCCCACATGAAGACACAGTTATCGAAGCCGGCTCGCAGCAAGGCGAGATACACCGATGAATATAAACAGGAGGCGTTGGAGTTGTGGCGTGCCAGTGGACGCAGTGCAGCCAAGGTAGCGGCCGAGCTGGGATCCGTCCGCCGCTGCTCTATCGTTGGGCGCACGCGGAACGCGTGCCTGACGCACCAAAAGCCGGACGCAAGCCGAAGCGCCGCTTGGAAGAACTAGAGGCGGAGAACCGGCGCTTGCGTCAGGAGAACGCCAAGCTCTTGGAGCAGCGTGAAGTTTTAAAAAAATCACTGGGCATCCTCTCCGAAGCGCCGCCGAGAGATATGCCCGAATCCAACAGATGAGCGGCCAATACAAAGTCGCCTGGTTATGCGAGGCTCTTCTGGTCTCGCGCAGCGGTTATTACGACTGGAAAGAACGGCGTCACTTGCCTGGCTCACGCCAACTGGAGAACATCCGCTTGCGCGAGCGCATCCGAGAGGAATTTGCGCGCAGTCGTCAGACTTACGGCAGTCCGCGCTTGGCTCACGCGCTGGGCTGCCCGGGAAGGCGCAACCGCATTGCCCGGCTCATGCGCTTGGAGCGGCTCTTTGCCCGGCAGCGCTCCAAATATCGACACGCCACCACTGACAGCTCCCCATGGCGGACCGATCGCGCCCAACCGCGTGCGAAACCTGGTCCTCCGGCGGCCCGACCAACTCTGGGTGAGTGATGCCACTGGCGTTCTCACCGCTCAGGGCTGGCTCTATCTCGTCGCGGTCCTCGATGTCTTTAGTCGCCGCGTCATCGGCTGGGCCATGAGTCCTATCCTTGATGCTCCACTGGTCAGCGCCGCTCTGCGCATGGCCTTAGCCCAACGCCGGCCCGCTCAGTCGCTCATCCTCCACTCCGATCGCGGCAACCAGTTCGCCAGCGCCGCTTATCGGCAACTCAAAGCCGAGCATGACTTGGTCGCTTCCATGAGTCGCCCAGGCAACTGCTACGATAATGCCTTCATCGAATCCTTCTGGAGCACCCTCAAATACGAACTGGTCTATCACCACCGCTTCGCCACCCGTGCTGAGGCCCGTACCGCCATCTTTGATTACATCGAAACTTTCTACAACCGCACCAGACTCCACTCCAGTCTTGACTACCAGAGCCCGATCAACTTTGAATCCAAACTGAACTGAATTATCCCTTCCTCACTGTCCGAGAAAACAGGGCAAGCCCAAATCCATTTGATTTTCTCGCCTTTCAGACTCAATAGAAAGAAAATCCTTCATCGCTTCGTGGATCTTGTCCGCGTTGCGGGTTGCGAAAGTTTAAACTTCTGAAATCAATCGCGAAGGGCATTAGCTGCCATTTGATCCTCGGAAAAATCCGACGCCCTCGCCAGAGTCCAACAATCGCGTCGATATTTCCAGGTCATATCTTGTAAGGTTTAGTATGAGATTTTGGCGGAAAAATGGCGATCGCGTTTTAGTGGTCGCCATTTTCCAGAGCGTGGCAACCGGTCGGGCGGTACTGCGGAATCTCCATCGCGCTCAGTTTCGCCGCGCGGCCGCGATCCACGCTTCGACCAAAGGGCGACAGCGGGTCGAGGAACGTGGGATTTCGGCGATCGGCGGATCGGCTGCCGCTTCGGCTCTCAGCCTGGCCCTGGGCGCATTTATCTTGGGGCAGCGCGGAATGCTGGCCGATTATCCGTCGGGAGGGATGGCCCTGCTATTCGTTGCGTTCGCGTTAGCGGGTGCTATCACGGGCTGGATTCTCGTCCAGTTGTTTCGAGAGCATGTCGACGCCGCGAGCCTGGACAGATTCACGAGCACGATCCTACCGAACGAAACGGTTGTCATAGCCGAAGTCGAAGCGAGCGAAGCCTCGCGCGTGCTGGCGATTTTGCGGGACGTGGAGGCCGAAGCTCCCGTGACGTTCGGTTTTTATCCGCCGCCCCCTTTCTCGATCGAACTGACCGCACCACGGCTCGGTGATGAATTGCCTTCCAGTCAGCGTCTCATGGAAAATGCGGCGAGCATCGCAGGCGCAATTGCGGTCAGCCGCGAAGCAAAACCTCGCGGGCCATCCTTTCTGCGCCGGCTGCGGGAGATAGAGGCGGCGCTCGAATGGGCGAACGTGAGCCTCACCATGTCGGCCGAGGCGCACCACGCCTTTACCCTTTCGGCGGAGTGGCTGCTCGATAATGCCTATTTGATTCGGGAACAGGTGATCGATCTGCGGAAGAGTCTCCCCAAAAAATACTACGGAAAATTGCCGCTCATCGCAAGCGGCCTAGGTACGGGGTTGCCCCGAGTTTATTATGTGGCCGCGGAAATGGTCGCCGAGACCGACGGAGCCTTGGAGGCCGAGATCATCCGGAGATTTCTGGTCGCTTTTCAGGCGACCGCGCCCCTGGACATCGGAGAACTCTGGGCAGTCCCGCTGATGTTGCGATTGCAGTTACTCGAACGTCTGCACGCGCTGGCAATCCAGGTCGAGCAACAGCAAAGGCAAAGTGAGGAGGCCGATTTTTGGGCAAATCGGCTCATCACCGCCGTCCGTCACGGCTCGCCGCGATTGCTCAAAATAATGGAAGAGCTGGTGGAACAATATCCCGAGCCAACGCCGCATTTTGCGAGTGAACTGGTAGCGCATCTCTATGACGACGAGGGAGCGCTCCCGCTGGTGAGCGGTTGGCTGGAACGCTCGCTCCGTTCGCCGCTGCTCGAGGTTATACAGCAGGAACATCGGCACCAAGCCGTACAGCAGACCGCGCTCACCAATGCGATCAATAGTTGTCGCCGCCTTGCGCAGATCCAGTGGCGGGAACTTTTTCAATCGACCAGCTGGGCGGAAAGCGAGTTGGCCGCCGATCCGGTCGGCGTTTACGCCCGCATGGATTTTGAAACGCGTGATCGGTGCCGGGGTGCGGTGGAGGAAATCGCCCGATGGTCAAATTGTTCCGAACAAAGAACCATCGACCACGCCCTAGTGCTGGCGAAGGCCGCGGATGACGACGTGGCGCGCCATGTCGGCTATTATTTAATCGACGCGGGCCAGCCAGCACTTGAGCAAGCTACTGGCGCCAGAGTGCCCCTCGTGGAACGGTCGCGGCGATGGCTTCGCGCCCATGCGGCGGGGGCTTATTTTGGAAGCCTTTTCATACTTACTGCTGGCTTGGTGGCCGCTCCTCTCCTTTTCGTTTCCGGGTTGGTCCCTCCGCTGACCCTGGGGCTTCTGGAATTTCTGCTACTTTTGCCCGCGAGTGAGTTGGCGGCGCTGGTTGTGAATTATTTCGTGACCTTTGTCCTGCCGCCGGAGGCCTTGCCCAAAATGTCCTTCGAAAAAGAAGGCATTCCCGATGATTGCCGTACGCTGGTGGTAGTGCCCATGCTGCTGACCACCCCGAGCGCGATCCAAAACGAACTCAGCCGGCTTGAAATTCATTACCTTGGAAACACGGATCCGAATCTGCGCTTTTCGCTCTTGACGGATTTTTCCGACGCACCCCGTGAGAGCATGCCGGAGGACGCAGAGTATATCGACATCGTGACCCGCGGCATCGAGGAATTGAATCGCCGACACGGAGCGGGACACTTCTTTCTTTTCCATCGCGGCCGCTCGTGGAGCGAGAGCGAGCAACGCTGGATCGGCTGGGAGCGCAAGCGCGGTAAGCTCGAGGAACTCAATCGATTTCTCATCGGTGAATCCGCGCCCGAGCTGGAAGGATTTCTCCGTGCGGGCGATCGGGCGCAGCTCGAAGGCATTCGGTTTGTCATCACCCTGGATGCCGATACTCAACTGCTGCGCGACACCGCCCGGAGGATGATCGAAACCCTGGCGCATCCGCTGAATCAGGCGCGGCTTGCGCCAGATGGCCGCCGCGTAAGTCGCGGCTACACGATCATTCAACCAAGTGTCAGCGCCTCACTTCCGAGCGCAAGAGCGACATGGTTTTCGCGCATCTTTGCTGACCCCCGTGGAATCGATCCTTACACACACGCGGTTTCCGATGTTTACCAGGATTTGTTTGGAGAAGGCAGCTATCACGGCAAAGGCATTTACGAATTGCGGACGTTTCACCTGCTCTTATCAGGGCGATTTCCAACGGCGCACTTGTTGAGCCATGACCTGCTGGAAGGTTGCCATGTCCGCGTGGGACTGGCGACGGACATCGAGCTGCTGGATGTCTTCCCGAATAGCTACATCGCGTGGTGGAGTCGGCAACACCGCTGGATTCGCGGCGACTGGCAAATCATTGACTGGCTCAAGTCGCGCGTGCCGATGGGCGGTGGCAGGATGGAACGCAATCCGCTTTCCGCCTTCAACCGCTGGAAGATCCTCGACAACTTGCGCCGAAGTCTGGTACCGCCGGCGACTGTGGCCCTGCTCCTGGCGGGGTGGTTTTTTACGCCTGCTCCGATGGTGTGGAGTGGAATTATCGCGGGTCTCATGTTGTGGCCGGTCTTAAACACTTTCCTCGCGCTATTGCTTCATCCGCCGCCGCCTGGAACAAGATTTTGGCGCGACCCGCGCGACCGGCTTTTGCGCTCCATGTTCGCCGTCATTTTTCTGGCGGATTACGCGGGCATGGCATTCGATGCCATTCTTCGGGTGACCTACCGGCGAATCACATCGCATCGGCTACTGCTGGAATGGGAGACCGCGGCAGACGCTCATCGGCGCGCAAGAAGTCGGCAACGGCAATTTATTCTCAGTCGGCTTTGGATCCCCGCTGCCTGCGTCCTCCTTTTCATCGGCGTGGCGTCGCGGGGAACAGCGACGACGGCGGCCGCGGCTCCTTTCCTCGTTTTATGGGCTCTTTTTCCGGTGGCAGTGATGCTGATCAATCGGTCGGCGAAGAGCTGGCGCGGCGGAACCCTAACGGCGGATGATCGTCGATTCCTGCGCGCCGCTGCGCGAAGAACGTGGAGATACTTCGATGACTTTGTCGGACCCCAGACCGCCTGGTTGCCACCAGACAATGTCCAGGAGACGCCGATTCGGGAAATTTTCATGCGCACGTCACCAACGAACATTGGGCTATGGATGCTGGCGACTGTGGCAGCGAATGATTTCGGTTACATAACAATCGACGACCTGGTGGCCCGCAACCTTGGCACGCTCGAAACCGTCGGTCGGCTAGAGCGTTTCGAAGGCCATCTTTTTAATTGGTATGACCTTAGTACATTAGATCCGCTGCGTCCACGCTATGTGTCCACAGTAGATAGCGGCAATTTACTCGCGAGTCTCTGGACGTTCGAAACCAGCTGCAATGAACTGGCCGCGCGTCCCCTTCTGGATGAGTCCGCATTGCGCGGAATAGGCGACACGCTGAACGTGCTCCGGCAAATCGCCCCTAGCATGAAGGAAGCGGATTGTCCTCCGGCGCTTCTCCGCCTCGTAGAATTGGCCACAGGCCGGCCGACGGATCTGGAAGAAATCATCCTGCGCTTACGTGCAGCTCAACAGCCCGCCCAGAATCTTCTGCTCCACTACGGCGCGCAGGAAACCGATTCGCGCGTTTACTGGGCCCACCAGATTTCGAAGCAGGTCGCGGCGTGGAATGGTGTCATCGATAAATATCTTCGGCCGGTGGAAATTCTAATGTCGCCGCCTGCGCAGTTGATGTCGTTAGGCGAAGCCACGCATGAATCAAGGCGGGAGGCGCTCGCGGCCACCTTTTCGCTGCGCAACATTGCCATCGAGGGTATCGCCGGTCTCGTGCCGCTGCTTCCGTTTCATAAGAGGCGAGAGGACCAGGAGATTCCTCACGAGGTACGCGAGTGGCTCGATATTCTCGTCACCGAGGCGGAGCATTCGCGCCAGAATGCCTCGGAGCAGCTGGCGCAACTGGACGAATTGATCGCTCAGAGCCAGGAACTGGAAAGCGGCATGGGACTGCGATTTCTCTACGACGAGGAACGGCGGATTTTTGCCATCGGCTACCAGGTGGCGGAGCGCCGGCTTGACAGCTCTTTTTACGATCTACTGGCAAGCGAAGCGCGCCTAACGAGTTTCCTGGCTATCGCACGCGGAGAGGTTCCAGTGGAACATTGGTGGGCTTTGAGCCGGCCATTTGGGTCCGCTTACGGGCGGCTGCCGCTTCTATCCTGGAGCGGGACGATGTTCGAATATTTGATGCCTCTCTTGTTCACTCAGACACATGAAAATTCGCTGCTCGATCGCGCCTGTTACGACGCCGTGCGTTGTCAGATTGCCTATGCCCGGCAAAACCGCGTGCCGTGGGGCATCTCGGAATCCGCCTTCAGCGCGCTCGACCGACACAACGTTTATCAATACCGGGCCTTTGGCGTGCCAGCGCTGGCGTTGAAGCGTGGGCAGGAAGACGACTTGGTAGTGGCACCATATGCTGCGGCGCTCGCTCTCGGCGTGGAACCCGTAGCCGCGATGAAAAATCTGCGACGGCTCACCATACCGGACGACTCGTCACTGCTCGGCGACTACGGCTATTACGAGGCGATTGATTATTCGCGACGGGCTGAACCCGGTGGCGCCGCCGGGATCATCATTCATTGCTACATGGTCCATCACCAAGGCATGTCTCTGCTAGCTTACGATAACGCTTTGCATAACAATGCGATGCGGAGGCGTTTCCATTCTGATCCGCGTATTCGCGCCACCGAGCCTCTCTTGCACGAGCATATCCCGGAACACATTTTACCGACCACTGGTGAAGCACATGAAGAGCGGCCCCTGCGCCAGGCGATCCAGTCCGGCGGCGCCGCCGTCGTGGCGCAAACACCGGACATCGCTTCGCCGCGCGTTCACCTCCTCTCAAATGGAACCTGTTCCGTCACAGTGACGAACTCAGGCGGTGGCTACCTGCGCTGGTTGGATTTGGATGTGACGCGCTGGCATGCCGATACGACCTGCGATGTTCCAGGCTCTGTCTGTTATATCCGCGATTTGGAAAGTGGAACCACTTGGAGCAATACCCATCAGCCGTTGAGATCTCCCGATCGCCGTTACACTTGGAGTTTCACCCCGGACAAAGCGGAGTTCCGGCGGACGACTGGGCCGTGCGAGACAATCACCGAAATTGTCGTCTCCGCGGAAGACAACGCGGAAGTCCGACGCATGACTTTGGTGAACACCTCACGCAAAACATGTCAGGTGGAACTGACCAGTTATCTTGAACTCGCGCTTGCACCACACCGGGCAGACCGCGCGCATCCCGCTTTCAGCAAGCTCTTCATCGAAACTGAGTGGCTGCCGCACTGCGAAGCTTTGATAGCCCGGCGTCGCCTCCGTGCTGCCGAAGAGCGCCCTGTTTGGGCTGGCCACCTCCTCGTACCCGAATCCTCTACCGACGTGGTGGAATTTGAAACCGACCGCGCCTTATTTCTCGGCCGGGATCGCACGCTGGAAAATCCCGAAGCGCTTACCCAGCCTTTAACGAACAGTATCGGGGCTGTACTCGATCCGATCTTCAGCCTGCGCCGACGAGTCGCGATTTCGCCTAACCAACGATTTCAGTTCGCGCTCGTTACTGTCGTCGCAGAGTCTCGCGAAGCGATTGTCGCACTGGTGGAGCGCTACGCTGAGTTTCATACTTGCATGCGCGCTTTTGAGACGGCCTGGATCCGGTCACAACTGGAGATGCGCCGGCTGCGCGTTCGGCGTGCCGATGTGCAAACCTTTCAACAGCTGGCGGCCCTCATTATCTTCCCACAGGCACAGCTTCGACCGACGCCCGCGCGTCTCGCCCGCCGCACCGAGGGCCAGCGAGCGCTCTGGCGGCAAGGCATTTCAGGTGATCTCCCAATTGTCGTTGTCATGATTAGCCACCTACGTGACATGGAAGTCGTGCGAGAGATATTGACCGCACATACCTTCTGGCATCTGCGCGGCTTGAAGGTCGATCTCGTGCTGGTGAGCGAGGAACTGCCGAGTTACGAGGAGCCACTGACCGAGCATCTGCGTCGGCTTACCGAAGCGCAGGCGCACTTGACGGGCGTCGATCAACCCGGCGGAGTCTATCTTCGCTCCGCAACGAAAATTTCGAAAGAAGAGCTGATCGCACTTCAAGCGGCTGCTCGGATGGTCCTCGTCGCAGCTCGCGGTACATTGCGCCAACAGCTTGCAGCAACCGCAGCCGCGGCTGCGAACCCGCGACAGCTAATGCCCGGGCGCCAGTTTCGCGAAGAGCCCTCCGCGCCTCTGGCTTTCATGGAACTGAAATACTTTAACGGTCTCGGTGGTTTTACCGAGAACGGGAAGGAATTCGTCATTTATCTGGGGCCCAACCGACACACGCCGCTTCCTTGGATCAATGTCATGGCGAACCCGAAGTTCGGCGCATTGGTTTCCGAGTCCGGCGCCGAAGTTGTCTGGGGTCGCAATAGCCAGAACGATCGTCTTACGCCGTGGTTCAACGATCCGATCTCTGATCCGCCCGGGACCGCCATCTACATCCGCGATGACGACTTGGGTGTCGTTTGGTCCCCGACACCCCAACCGATTCGGGAGAGAGACGCCTATCGTGTGCGGCACGGGCAGGGTTACACAATGTTTGAACATAACAGCCACGCGATCGAACAACGGCTGCTCACCTTCGTGCCAGTCAATGATGCCGGGGGACAGCCTGTGCGGCTGCAGCGGCTGCGCTTGCGCAACAGGTCGTCGCGTCGACGGAGGTTAACTATCACCGCCTACGCCACTCTTGTTCTCGGCTCTGATCCCGAGGAAACCCGTATGCATGTGGTCACAAAATGGGATTTGCAAAGCCAGAGCCTGTTTGCCCGCAACTCTTACAACCCTGAATTTTGCGAATGCGTGACTTTCGCCACTTCGACGCCAGCGCCTTCTTCGTTCACAGCGGATCGCGCCGTGTTCATCGGACGCAACCGATCGCTACGTGATCCGGGCGCGATGAAACATGACCAATTGATCGGCGACGTCGGCGCCGGCCTCGACCCTTGCGCTGCGGTACAGGTCGTGGTCGAGATTGAACCGGGGAATACCGCCGAGATAACTTTTTCGCTCGGGCAAGCGGACGACGAAGAAAAAGCGCGCGCCCTCGTGAACCGATTCCGCGATCCCGCAAACGTTGAGGCTGCATTCCAGGAAACCCGCCGTTGGTGGGACCAGCTTCTGAGCACCATCGAAGTGGAAACGCCCGAGCTGTCCACGAACTTTCTGCTTAACCGCTGGCTGCTCTACCAGACCCTTAGCTGCCGCGTGTGGGGCCGCTCGGCCCTTTATCAATCCGGCGGGGCCTATGGATTCCGTGACCAATTACAGGATGTGATGGCGCTCGTGTACGCGGCTCCGGATCTTGCGCGCAACCACATTTTGCGCGCTGCGGCGCGGCAATTCGTGGAAGGCGATGTCCAACACTGGTGGCACCCCGAATCAGGCGCTGGCGTCCGCACGCGGATCAGCGACGATTTTCTTTGGCTTCCCTTCGTCACCGCGCACTACGTCGGCACGACTGGCGACGGCGCAATCCTCGATGAGATCGTGTCGTTTCTCGAAGCCCCACCCCTCGAGGCTCAACAGATGGAAAGCCTCTCCATTCCGGTCGCTTCACACATGGAGGGTACGCTGCTGGAGCATTGCCGACGTGCCATCGCTCGCTCCGCCACCGCTGGTCCGCATGGATTGCCATTGATTGGGGGAGGCGATTGGAACGACGGTCTCAACCGCGTCGGAATTGGCGGCAAAGGCGAGAGCGTCTGGCTCGCCTGGTTTGAGAGTTGTGTGCTTGAGGATTTCGCTCAATTACTAGACCAGCGTGAGCTAGGCGATGAAGCCCAAGCCTGCCGAACCCGCGCCGCCGAGCTCGCAAAAACGATCGACGATCAGGCGTGGGACGGAGCGTGGTATCGCCGCGCATACTTTGACGATGGCGACCCTCTCGGATCCAAGGAAAACGCTGAAGCTCGGATAGATTCGCTCCCGCAAACTTGGGCCGCGATTTCCGGCGCAGGTCGTCCCGAACGCAGTGACATGGCGCTTCGATCGCTTGAGGCAAACCTCGTGCGCGAAGCCGACGATCTGATTTTGCTCTTTACTCCGCCGTTAGACAAAACCGCCGCCGACGTTGGCTACATCAAGGGTTACCCACCAGGCGTGCGGGAAAACGGAGGTCAATACACGCATGCAGCCGCTTGGGTGGCAATGGCTTTTGCCCGCAAGGGCGACGGCGACAAAGCCGTCCGACTTTTGCGGATGCTGAATTCGGTCGAGCGCACCCGAGACGAGAGGAATTGCGAACGCTACAAGGTCGAGCCGTACGTCATGCCCGGGGATGTTTACTCTTTAGCAGGACACGTTGGGCGCGGTGGCTGGACATGGTACACAGGCGCAGCGGCTTGGACCTATCGCGTCTGGCTCGAAGAAATTCTGGGATTCCAACGCCGCGGCGACAGGCTCGCGATCAACCCGGTCATACCGAGAGATTGGCCTGGCTTCCAGCTGCGATATCGTTTTCAAAGCACCACTTATCGCATCGCGGTCGAGAATCCAGACCACTGTTCCCGAGGTGTCATCCTGGTGGAATTGGACGGAGTTGAGACAGCCGACAAAATCGTGACGCTATATGACGACGGCGTGCCTCACGACATTCGCGTTGTTCTGGGAACCAAAACGGCGCCGTGAGGATCATTTGATCGAAGCCAAATTCCCGGGGCGGATATCGTGACAGTCTCTCGGAATCCGTCTCATAGGCTAAATTCTTACTCATGTTCCTTTTGTCCTGTTGCTGCTCCTGGTTTTAGATGCCGATTCCAGAGGCCCACCTGATTCCCAGCCGCTTACAATCGAACGGCGGAAGGCGTGTCTGTGGCATTGACGGCCCTGATCGGTTTAATGGCGACGCGTGCCTCGAGCACCTGAACGCCGACGGAGCGGGCAAGACCTGCTGGCGAAAAGCGCTCGGGTCGATGGTTGAACTTGGTTTTTTCGGGATAGGATGAGCCGTTTTCCAGCCCGTTATTGCATTACGGGGTGTGGGACAATTTTAGCCCCACAAAAAAACAGCACTTAGAAAAACACACATCAATCCATAAATATGAAAGCAAAAATCCACCTTAAGAAAACTCGGCTGTCTCTCCCACTCGTGTCAGCTGTGACGATCCTTGTCGCGCTGGCACTATGCATCCCGATGTCGGCGCAAACGGTTACCACCTTTGACGCGCCGGGCGCGGGCACGGGTCCCGGTCAGGGCACCTATGCCTTCAATATCTCCCCGTCCGGGACGATCGTCGGATGGCTCCGCGGTGCGGACGACGTCCGCCACGGATTTATTCGCTCAGCGACCAGTTATTACACCGTCTTCGATGCGCCGGGCTCGGGCACGGGTCCGGGTCAGGGAACGCGGGCCTATTCCGCGAATCCAAATGGCACGATCCCGGGATTTTTCGTGGACTCGTCAGGTTCCGCGCACGGCTTCGTTCGTTACCCGGACGGCACTTTCACGGTGTTCGACGTGCCGGGAGCGGTCGGCACATTTCCCGCCTTTAGCTCGCTCCTCATTAATCCCGGGGGACAAATCGCTGGCTTTTACACCGACGCGAATGCGGTCCGTCACGGTTTCCTGCGGCACACGGATGGGACATTTGCTACCTTCGATGCCCCGGGGGCGGGCACGGGGCCAGGCCAGGGGACAAACAGTTTCGCCATCAGCCAGCGGGGTGATATTACCGGCTACTACGTCGACAACGCGGGTGTGAACCACGGCTTCCTTCGGGACAAGAATGGCGTCATCACGACTTTCGATGTTCCCGGTGCGGGCACTGGGCCGGGCCAGGGCACGGCCGGCGGCGGTTTCACTGCCAAGGGCGTGATAATGGGAAATTATGTCGACGCAGATGACATCAGTTACGGTTTTCTGCGCCATAAGAATGGGGTCATCACGACTTTCGACGTTCCGGGTGCGGGACACGTTCCAGGCTCTTCTGAGGGAAGTTATCCCTTCGGGATTAATCCACAGGGAGCGATCTCTGGCTGGTTTGTGGACGATTCCGACGTGAATCACTGCTTCCTGCGCGATAAGCATGGCAAATTCACCACCTTCGATGTTCCGGGCGCGGGCACCGAGCCGGGCCAGGGCCCGTATCCTTACGGCATTGCTCCTAACGGTGCGTCGACAGGATATTCCTTGGATTCAGACAACGTGGTTCACGGTTTCGTAGTGACTAGATAAGTTCGCTTGGAAAACGTCGCCGGCGCCATCGGCGCCGGCGACTTGCCCCAAGATTTATCAGGTCTACGGGTGCAGGAAAGCCGATGCCCGCCGCACGGCATTGTTCGGGAAAAAAAATGGCCTCGTCCAGAGATTCCGACCAAATACCAAGTATCACTTCTTTTCCAGTAACCTTCTCGTCGTCAGTCGTTTTGCTGCCGAAAACGCGACGTCGATTGTGCCGTGCTCGAACTCGCGAAAAGCAGGCCTTGTCGCCGCCTTGGGAGACGAAATTCATCAGCGGATCGCCAAGAAGACCGGCTACGAAGAGATTCACCGTTTGTGCGTGAAATAAACCATCATTGTCTAGAGCAGTTGCCGCACGACCGCGCGGGCAACACTCTGTTGTTGACGGTCGAAGAGCGCGTTCTGTTTGCAATTGAGCAGCGACGCGATGCCGAGAATACTAGTCGCGGCGCCGACGCCTTCGTTGATTTCCGTCTTGGGGAATTTCTGGCCCCTCGTAGGGAAGAAATTTCGCGCGATTGCGCGATTTGGATTAGGCTCGGAGGCAAGCAACAGTTGACGAACTGCAATTCGAGTTGCGAGAAGGAACAAGTCGACCTGATGAGCGGGCAAAACGTACGGACGTTGAGCGAAGAGAAACCTGCTGAGTGCGATGCGTCGCTCGTTTCTCCTAAAGCGGAGGGATCAACGGACGCATCAAAAACTCTGGAGGCTATGTTGCCACTTGTGTACGACGAGCTTCGCATGCTCGCCGGTGGCTATCTCCGCAATGAGCGGCCGGAACACACGCTTCAACGCACGGCCCTTGTGCACGAAGCCTACCTGCGGCTGGCCGCGCAACGCGACGTGTCTTGGGAAAACCCGGCACATTTCATTGCCATCTTCGCCCGGCTCATGCGCCAGACTCTGGTCAACCACGCGGTCGCACGAACCCGGGCAAAGCGTGGCGGGAGCGATCCGGCAGACCTGATCCTTGAATTCTATGAACGTCGCGAGATTGACGTTTCCGCGGTGGATGAAGCCCTGCGGGAACTGGAAGCATTCGACGCGCGACAGACGCAAATTGTTGAGCTGCGATTTTTCGGCGGTTTAAGGATCGAGGAAATTGCGAAACTGCTGGAAATCTCACCGGCAACCGTGAAGCGCGAGTGGGCAGTCGCCAAGCTTTGGTTGCGACAGACTCTTTCTCAAGGCGGATAACAACTGGAGTTTCGTTCGTTCATGATTCAGTATTTTTACCCGGCGACCTTGTTTTGCATATGAGTCCGGCACGTTGGCAACAGCTGAAAACGATCGTCGCCGATGCATTGGAGACGGATTCGCCTGCCGCGCGAACCGCGCTGATCAGCGAGCGATGTGCTGACGACGGCGCGCTTCTCCGGGCCGCCGAATCTCTTCTCCGCGACGCGGAAACGATCTTGCGGGACAAGGAGGACGCGCTGGAAGAGTGTGCTGAGACGGTGACCGGCCTGCTTGGTCGTGACCGGCTTTTGCAGACCGGCCAGCGAATCGGGGCCTACATCATTGTGCGGACGCTCGGGCATGGTGGCATGGGCAGCGTCTATCTTGCCGCGCGGGCCGACGGTTATTTCGAAAAGCAGGTCGCTATCAAGATTCTCAAGCTGACTGGCAAAACGGGCGACCTGGTGCAGAGGTTCCGCGCAGAACGCGAAGCTCTCGCATCCCTCGATCATCCAAACATTGCAGGAATTTTTGATGCCGGAATGGCAGATACCGGACTGCCTTACTTCGTCATGGAGTATGTGCCGGGCAGGCGGGTCACGACGTTTGTTGCCGAGCGACAGCTATCGATTCGACGGCGTCTTGAACTCTTTCTCAAGATTTGTGCCGCGGTCGAAGCGGCGCATCGCAGGCGAATTGTGCATCGCGATCTCAAACCGGGCAATATTCTGATCAATGAAGAGGGCGAGCCGAAGCTGCTCGACTTCGGAATCGCCAAATTGCTCGCAACCGATAGTACGCTGGAAGAAACAGCCACAGGTCAACAGCGCTTCACTCCGATCTGTGCTTCACCTGAGCAGGCCACAGGCGATACCGTTACCACTGCTAGCGACATCTACGCGCTCGGCACGTTGCTCTACGAAATGCTCGCGGGGCAGACGCCACACCGCTTTTCCCAGCGGAATCCATCAGCCGAGGAAGTTAAGCAAGTGATTTGTGAGCAGACGCCCCTTCGCCTCAGTGAGGTTGTTTCGGATCCGGCGGAAGCTCACATTCTTCGAGGTGAACTGGATGCGATTGTCCTCATGGCCATGCAGAAGGAACCCGCCAAGCGCTATTCTTCGGTCTCGGCTCTGGCAGCGGATATTCGACGCTGTCTCGCGGCTCGACCGGTCCAGGCTCTTCCCCAAACGAAATCTTACAGACTGCGAAGTTTGGTCCGCCGCAATAAGGTCGTGGCAATCAGTCTCACACTCGGTGTCGCAGCCTTTCTTTGTATCTTGGCTCTGGTGGTGATGTTGGCGGGCCGTGACGGCCGGCTCGGCAGCGAGATCGCAAAAAAGGCCATACCGGCAGTTGCCCAGCCGATCAGCTCCAACTCTGAAAAAAGCATCGCCGTTCTTCCCTTCGATAATTTAGGCGCCCATGAAGACAAGAATTATTTCGCCGATGGCATGCAGGATGACATCCTGACGAACCTGGCGAATGTGGCCGACCTCAGGGTGATTAGCCGAACGGGCGTTGCGCCTTATCGGAAAGGGCCACGGAATATTCGCGAGATCGGACGGACGCTGGGAGTGGCTTACGTGCTGGAGGGAAGCGTACGCAAACTCGATGATCGTGTCCGTGTGAATGCCCAACTCATCGATACGCGTTCCGATTCCCAGGTCTGGGCGGAACAGTACGACCGCAGAATGGATGATCTATTCGCTCTGCAAAGCGATCTCGCCCAAGCAATCGTCGCTCAGCTAAAAGGCAAACTCTCAGCCAGCGAGAAGGCCGCAATTGAAAGTCGTCCTACCGAGGATGTGCAAGCCTACGACCTCTATCTGCAGGCACGAGGTGCGGTCGTGGAATACCGATATAAGGATGCGGTCGACTTGCTCAACAAAGTCATCGCTCGCGATCCGAATTTTGCCTTCGCCTATTGTTTACTGGCGGACGCACATCTTCTCATTTATCGCCACGGCGATGATCCGTCGGAGGCGCGACTCGCGGCAGCGAAAGCTGCAGTGGAAGCAGCACTGCGGATCGCGCCGGATCTTCCTGAGTCTCATCTGGCTCAAGCTCAATACTACTACAATGGCGTGCGCGATTACGAGAAGGCTGCCGCGGCACTGGCAGCGGCGCCATCCTCGTCATCCGATCGCGCCCGGTTCTTCGATCTTGCCGCACTCACAGAGCGGCGGCTGGGCCATTGGAAAGAAGCGCTCCGCGACGGCGAAAAAGCCATGGTGCTCGACCCGCACGATCCCTTCATCGCGACAGAGGTCATTCAGAGCTATCTGAAGTTGCGAAGATACTCTGAAGCCGAAAAGCTGGCTGATAAAACCATCAATCTCATCACCACCCGAGCAGCTCCATTTTGGTCCTTAAAGGCCGAAAGCATCCTTGCCCAAGGCGACCCCGCGCGAGCGCGAGCTTCCTTGGAAGGAGCACCCCACGACGTCAGGGACAAACACACCGAGATGGCTCGAATCGCCTTTTATGAACGCGATTTTGCCAGAGCCACGATCGAAATCGCCGCCGCCCGTGGCTCAGAGACGCCTCAGGACCGGGAATTTTTGGATCTTCTCCAGGGAACGATCGCTCGAGTAGAGGGGGACAGGGAAAAAGCGATGCTCGCTTTTGAACGAGCCCGCAACAAGTTGGAGACGGTTCTGGCAGAACGACCGGACGATCCAGCAGTTATCAGCAATCTGGCCTGGGCCTACGCCGGGTTGGGCCGAAAGGAAGAGGCGTTGCGAGCAAGTCAACGATCAGTCGAATTGATCCCGAGCTGGCGCGACGCCGCAGAAGGCCCGTTTTACGCGAATATGCAGGCTCAGACTCTAGCTTGGGTTGGAGACAAAGATGCTGCTCTTAAGCAGCTGACCAGTGTCGTGAAACTGCCAGGGGGCCCGGGCTTTGGCGAGTTGAAGTTAGATCCGAGCTGGGACGATCTGCGCGGCGATGCACGTTTCGACAAGCTGATCGCGGAGACAGCGCAGCCTATCTATCTCGACTAGCAACGTGTGAACGGCGATGCTTGAAAGTCATAGCCCTGACTCGCTGCCTTCGACGAACGCGCCGCCGCCGCTGGAGCCGGTCCGGCAGTGTAGCCGAAACATAGGCCAGGATGAATTTTCCGTTCGGAACTAAACCCGTTTCCGAAAGGATTACCGGAACCGACGTCCGCCCAAATCTCCGATACGCGAACCTTAGTGCACTAGCGACAGCCTCAAGCTGCGCCCGAGGCGAGCTGAATTTTCAAAGTGATTCTTCGTTCATGGCGCGATTTGGAGGCCGAAGGGAATGAATCGTGAACGCCCGTCAATCTGCACTTGAGCGAAAAGACGAACGAAGCCGGGCCGCAGCGCATAAATTTGAAACTCCAGTTCCGGTCCACCGCGCGCTGCCGGATCCAGCACCGGCGGCCCCTTGGGGTGCATGTGCATAACGGTCTTGTAGTCCTCGTTGAATCCCACGAGATGCGCGAAGGCGTTCATGAACGGTTCCAGTTGGGTGAAGCCCTTCCCTTCCGCGGTCGTAATCCTTAGTCGGGCCATTGCGGGTTGGCCCACTTGGATTCTTTTCGGTGGGAGGATGAGTTCGTAATTCAATCCATCTACAATGGCTTTGAAATTGACAGTGCGATTCGTCAGCGGTTCGCGAGTCGTTGCCGCGGGAATGTCCGTCATCGCATATTCCTGAAGCCCGAGTGGATACGGTCTGACGTCCGCCCAGACGCGGTAGCTGCCCGGTTTGGCGGGGGTAAAGCTGAAAGAATACTCCCCCGGATTTCGCTTGGGTAATGGATGTTCGTGATGATAATCAGTCAGGCTGCTGTCGACGATTAGGAGATGGACTTTTTGCGTATGCGTTTCGATCAGATCGGAGGGCGATACTGGATCGCCATTCGGCCTTTGTAACTTCAGGAGCGCTGCAACCGGTTGGCCCAGGGTCAGCGGCGCTGCGATGCTTACCGACGCGCGCACGGTTTGCTGTCCGGGCGATGGAAACTCGGAGTTGGAAGGTAGAACCCGGGAAAGTTGATCCAGCGGCATCCCGCATTTGGGACAAAAATCGGTCCGCTTACCGATAATGTCCCGGTGCATTGGGCATGTAAAAGTGTCAACGTAGACTTGAGCTTGGGCGACGACTTCCTTCGGAAAATAAGCCTTTAGCTTTGCAAAGGATTCCAAAGCTTTATCGAGCTCAGTTTCCGAATTGGTCTGCTGGTTCAAGTCCGCCGCAAGGTGCAGGGCGTTCACTCGCGAACAGAACGCCGCCAGGCTGGCCTTAAAGTCGCCGCTCTGGTTCGAGGCGATGGCGTCGGCCTGAGCTAACAGATCACTCCCGGCCGCGCCGAGGATTACGTCTTCGTTATGAATAGCGCTCAGGTCTTTGCTCTGAACATGATGTTCGAGCTGCACCACCACCTGGCAGAGCATGGCGAGGGATCGCGCCCGAACGACCGACGGAAGCGTCGCGTTCGGAGCGTTGGTGCGTCGAGTCTCTCGGGGAGGCGGGTTTACAGCTCCCGACATAGCGATTATCCCGAAAAGGAATAGGCAAATCGCTGTAACTTGTCTGATAAACAGCCGGATGCTTATTCCACTGTCGACGATTCTAAGCAAGATGTTATGCGTTGCTTGATTTTGGTTTTGCTGACCACTGATCCATAGAGTAACAATCGGGCGATGGAGACAATATCAACTAGAAGAGTCCCGGCAACAACAGGCTACCGCCGGAAAGCAAATAGGTCCAACTAACCAGTGTAGAGGAACCTCACAGAGTCAATCTCCGCCATGCTCTCACAAGCAGGCATAAGAACGAAGTTTACCAAGAGATGGCTTGTTAAGAACGCCTCTGTCACGCGTCTCGAAACGGACGCGAACTCGTCTGCGCTGTGTCCGGGGTATGAACAACGACGACAAGGTTGCCAGTTCGGTACGTAATGCTGCGAGCCCCGCAAGCTCGAGACTGACAAGTAATTCCGTGGGAGCCAGTAGCCTTTAAAGTGTCGCTGCGACTGCTTTCAAGTTCTCAGTCGCTGCCTGACTGTCGGCAGTTCCTGGCAGGACCGCCTCTATGAACCAAGTCCGATTTCTCTTATTGTTGGCGTAGAACATTGCGCCCTTGTCCGTTTGGATCCTCTTCAACTTGATACAGTTTTGGTTCTGAATGGGGGAACGGGTTGCCAGAGCGCTGAGACTGATAACAGCCACAGCAACCAGCATTGCCGCGAGCAGACGCTTAACTATTCCGTGATGTTGCTTCATAAGTTTGGCTCTACAGGTTGTGCGGAGACTGTCAAGAGAAAAGAGAGGAATCTGTTGATCGGTGTTCCCCCGGGGTGCACCGGAGTTTTCGGTGAGCCGAAATCCTCTGCACGCCGTTTACGATGGGTCCGGCGGCGATTTGTCCAGGCTATCAGCACGCATGTTGCTTTCCCCGGGGTGATTATTGCTGCGAAATCTCAGTGCGGCGCGAGGGAAGCCACAATCGCCCCGAAGCGGGGGTCGCCTCGCAGCGGATCCCATAGGGGATTGAGGCGCAATTGACCATAGGTCACATGGCTGCCCGGCAGCTTGGAAGGATCCGTCAAGTCGACCAAGAGTTCGATTGCGCGATCCTTGTTGCCGGTCCAAGCGTGAATGACGGCGAGATACTGGATCAGCATCGGCCCATCGAGAGAGTTTTTGCTGCGCGGAATCAGCTCGATGGCGTGCTCGCCTTCTTTAATGGCATCGGCCTTATTGCCCAAAGCAGCGTCAATTACACCGATCGCAGATAGTGCAGCGGCATAATCCGGCTGGTCGCGCAGTCGTTGTTCGAGTTCTTTCCGCGCGATGCTGAAGGCAGTCCGAGCAGCACCTTCATCGCCACGCAGCTTAGCAACAAGGCCCTCGCACCAACTGTTAGGAAACGGAATGTTTTCGTCGTAGCACCCATCTGCCGGCATAACGGCTAGTGCGCGCTCAGCGGCAACTGGGTCTCGCTCGCCTAAGGCAAGATCGAGCCATTGGTTAACGACAACAGGCGCCGCGTTTGGGTTCTCGGTTAGTATCGCCTCAATTGTCTTGTGTAGCGGTTTTGGATCAGAGCGCCATTGAAGGTCAACCCAAGCCCGCCGCACTTTGGTTGCAATATCCTTTGGGGCGATGGCTAGGACGCGATCCAGTGTGGCGGCCGCCTCTTTATACCGGCGCAGAACTTGGTAAGTAAGGGAGATTTGCTGAAGCACAGAAAAATCACGGGGATCCAACTCCAACGCATCTTTCATTTCCTCGAGCGATTTCTCCCAGTGGCCTTGGCGACGATCGATGTACGCAGACAGAAGAGGAATGCTCGATTCGTTAGGCAGCGTCCGCTGAGCGATGGACAACTCCTCTCTGGCGCGGTCATAATTGCCATACGCCCAATAAAAGTGCTGGGCGAGGGCGAGATGTGTCTCGCCAGACTCGGGACGCAGCCGGCAAATCGACTCGATGGCTGTCTCAGACAATTTAAGACGCGCAGCAGTGTGGTCGAAGCCGAGGAAGTATATTCGATCATGTGCTTCTGCCGACTGGCAATAAGCGTCAAAGAACGAAGGGTCGCGTGCTATTGCCCCATCAAGGAGTCGAACGGCCTGAAACAGATCTTCCTTTTGCCGTGTGCTAAAGGAGATGTGGTCGATGAGGTCTTTCGCGCGAAGATACGCGTCATACGCGATAAGATCCGTGGTCGGTGGCTCTTGGATTGCAGTTTTCTCGGAGGATGAAACCTCAGCCCCCAGCTTCTGTGCGATCTTCTGTGCGATCTCGCTTTGGAGCGTAAACACGTCGCCAAAGTTGCGGTCGTATGCCTCCTCCCACACGGGACTGTTTGTGCGAGTATCAATTAGCTGGACACTCAAATGAATTCTGCCTGCTTCCCTGCGCACCCTTCCGTTGAGAACGTGGGTGACACTTAAAGCGCGGCCGATTTCCTGGGCATTGCCTCCGCCACGGTATTTCGCCACACTGTTGTGGCTGATCACCTTCAGGTTGGCAACCTTTGCCAGCTTGCTTAGAACGCCATCGTAAACGCCTTCGGCGAAAAACGCGTTTTCTTTGTCCGTACTCACACTTTCAAACGGCAACACTGCGATTCCACTTGTCGCCGGCGGGACGGCCATTTCGGCCTTCCAAATCATTACGACTACCGTCGTTGCGAACGTCAACAAGAGCGTGGCCATCCCGGCAACGATTGGGTTGCGTCGGGCCCAGCGCCAGAGACGCAACGGCAGCGAAACCGGTCGCGCAACGATAGAACGCCCACGGAGCCAGCGTTCAAGATCCTCGGCCAGCTCACCAGCTGAGCGATAGCGCGCATCTGGATCGCGTTCCAAACATTTGGCGCAGATTGTTTCGAGATCACGATCCAGCGCTGGCGCGATCGTGCGCAATTTAGGTGCCGGGTTTTCAGTCGCTTCCTTAATGACGTTCAGCGCATGCTTACCTGTGAATGGTGGCTGGCCAGCTAAAAGATGGAACAAAACTGCGCCCAAACTATAGACATCAGCCGCGGGCGTGAGTTTTCCCGCCGAGCCGTTCACTTGCTCGGGCGCAAGATAGCCCGGTGTTCCGAAAACACTCTGTGTGCATGTCAAGTCCCCGACTGACTCCAGCCATTTTGCCAACCCGAAATCGCTGAGCAGCGGTTCGCCGCGGCCATCCAATAAGATATTCCCCGGTTTGAGATCGCGATGAAGGATTCCCTGGCCGTGGGCATATTGCAGTGCCCGCGCTACCTTGGCCACCAATCCACCTGCGCGACGTGGGTCGCGCCGCAATGTTGAGGCTGCTTCGAGCAAACTGCCGCCTCCGGCGAACTTCATGCTGAAGAAGGGCAGGCCCTCTTCGCTCTCGCTTACTTCATAAATAGGCAGAATGTTCGGGTGATCGAGGTTGGCCGCAGCCTGAGCTTCCCGCCGGAAGCGCATCAGGGTCTGCTGGGAGTCGGCGTAGCGAGCTAAAATGCGCTTGAGCGCAACGATACGGCCCGAGTGCGGTTGTCGCGCGCGATAAATTACCCCCATTCCACCGCGCCCGATTTCCTCGAGGATCTGATAATTGCCAATCCGCCACTCGACCGCGTCCACCTCAACCTGCTCCAACACATCCTCCCACTTGTCCGCATTTTCAATGTCGGACTCCAACCCTTCTTGTAGCACACAACTCAGACAAAACCCTCGTCCGAAGCGTACTGGTGAAGCGCATCGTTTACATGGCGCGATATCCGCTCGGGTTTGGATAAAATCCGAATCGGCGCACACATTTATGGTTGGTTCGTTCTGTGCTTGCTGCAGGAGCAGTGCAAATCGCCCGCAGTTCTCCGTCGAGGACGGAACCGGTGATAAGCGGCCTCGTGTTGGCCCGCCGTCAGTGTGAGTTTCTACGTCATCGCAGGATGGCATTCTGGTTTCCCATTCTTCCGGTCCCCCTTTTAATGCAGCTTCGTAAAAGGGGTAGTAGGATAAAATATAGCAAAATGTGCGCGCTGAATGTCACAGCGTGAACCGGATTAGACCGGTCAGACGTGCCGGCCACTTCTTGCCCGGAAATAAGGCTTAGTCAGCCTGTTCCAGACGATTAGCGACGCGAGCCTTGCGATTGTTTTGCCCATATTTATTTATTTTGTCTATACTTTAACCCTTTCTTCGGGAACGGCGGGGTGAGGTTTCGAAAAAAGTTTAAAAACTTCGGAAACATAGACTTGGCAATCTCAACGGAACAGTCGGATTCGTTGTCTCAAAGGTCATCGATCATTGCATCCAGCCGCACCTAGGGAAATTTACTGCTTCCCATTCTCTTTTTTTTGTTCTAATCGATTTCTAGGACCGATTTGAATTCAAGTTCAACCAAGAAGGAAAAAACGAGCACATCCGGCGCGTTCGTCACGACGCGTTGGAGTCTTGTTCTTTCTGGCGCAGGCTCGGAAGGTGGAGAAAAGCATGTCCGTGCCGCGCTGGCCGAGCTTTGCCAGATTTATTGGCGTCCGATTTTTTTCTTTATCGCACGGCGCGGTTACTCACCCGAGGACGCCGAGGACCTGACACAGGATTTTTTTATCAGAATATTGAACGGTGATTGGCTTCAGAAGGCAGATCCTGCTCGAGGCCGTTTTCGATCGCTGCTGCTCACATCGCTTCAGAATTTTTTGAATGATGCAGTCGATAGAACCCGTGCACGTAAACGCGGCGGTGACGTCAGCTTCGTTCCGTGGGATGCTTGGATGGCGGAAAGACCTTCAGAATTCGCCCTGTCGACGGAAGCACTAAATTCCTGGCCTGCGGAACGAATTTTCGATGCCGGCTGGGCTGCGACGGTGGTGGAACGGGCACTGCGCCGGCTTCATGAGGAATGCGAGAGCAAAGGTCGTTCGCGCGTTTTCAACATTTTGAGCGCATACCTCAGCGCGGAGCGAGACGACCTCTCGTATGCTAACCTGGCGGCGAAACTGCGCGTTCGCGAAGCGACAGTAAAGAAATTGCTCTACCACATGCGGCAGCGTTATCGGCTCTTGTTGCGTGACGAAGTGGCTCAGACTGTAGCGGAACCAGCCGATGTGGAGGACGAACTACGCTACCTTTGTAGCACGCTTGCCGCCGGTTCCGCCCAAGCCGCGTAAACGCATTGCCCGCTTCGCGCCCGAGTCCTCGACGCTCGGCGCCTGACCGAGCACCGTAGAAGAGTCCACGGCCTGCCGCTCAAAGACCGGGAAATTTCGCGCACGTTTTGTAACGTTTGTGAAAAGACTTGGGGCCTTTCGTCTCCAATTTCCGTAGTAGTAGCCGTGCGGGATATTGCACGAATTTCAGAGGCGTCGAATCCTGATAAATCGTCCTCCTTACTGCTACGCTTCTCGTTTAGCGGTGACAGGGCGCAGCATGCCCAATTACAGCTTCGGCCTGCGGTCTTGGCCGTCGCTTCTCGGAATTCTGAGAGTGAACTGCTCGAGGATCTAGTCCCCGATCATATTTACCTGAACGAGGAAAGGGCCCTGCGGGGCTGTTCCTCTCGTTCTGCGATCAGCGCAGATGTAGTTCGGTAACGGCAGCTTGGAGGCGTTCAATATGACAAGAGAAGCAGGTCACCTTTGGGAAACCACGGAGGTGACCAAGGGCGGTAGCTTTTTCTCGTGAGCTCGACGACGAACACTATTCCCATAGCGAGCGCACTGCACGTGACCTCTGCGCACAGAGTGCCTGCGTGGAAAGCTGCGTTGGATCTTATGTGTATTCTGCTTTTGCTGCCGTTGTGGCTCCCCTTAATGCTTTTGCTGATCTTGCTTACGAAAATCGCGTCGCCGGGTCCGATTTTCTACCGCCAGAAGCGCGTTGGTCTCGGTGGCAAACAATTTTCGATCTGGAAGTTCCGAACAATGAAGGTCAGCGCGGAAACGCAGGGTCACGAGCGCTATTTTGAAGAGCTGATTCGGACGAATTGTGTGATGACGAAGCTCGATACACGCGGTGATCCCCGACTGGCACCGTTCGGGCGACTTCTACGCGCAAGCGGGCTGGACGAGTTGCCCCAGATTTTCAATGTGCTTTGCGGTGACATGAGTTTGGTCGGGCCGCGACCCTGTCTTCCGAATGAATTTGCCAATTACGAGCTGTGGCAGCGCAAACGCGTAAACGCTCTGCCGGGTCTTACCGGCCTGTGGCAAGTCAGCGGTAAAAACAGAACAACGTTCAACGACATGATCAGAATGGACCTGGCTTATCTCAACAAAATGTCGCTCCTTCTCGACCTAAAAATCATGTTTAAAACCGCCGCCACAATCACGCAACAAGTGGTCGAATCGCGGCAGGCCTCGGTGCACTTTCAGCAGAATCCAAAAGCCTAGCGTCACGCGTCGGTTCGACCCGATCGCAAGCAGTGGGACTGAAAAATTATGAAAGCTAAAATTAGAGTTGGTGTCTTTGGATGCGGTTACTGGGGACCTCTTCTGGTCCGCAACTTTAAGAGTCTTCCGGAATGCCGGCTTAAAGTCGTGTGCGATCCCGATATTGTACGCGTGAAGCACGTTTGCTCGTTGTATTCAGATTTGGAAGGCATCACTGATCCGCAACGACTGATGAACGCGTCCGACGTGGACGCGGTTGTCATTGCCACTCCGGTAAATAGCCATTACTCGCTGGCCAAGGCGAGCCTCCTGGCTGGCAAGCACACGTTCATTGAAAAGCCGATGGCGACTTCTTCCGGCGAATGTGAGGAACTGATCGAGATCGCCGAGCGCAAAGGCTTGGTTTTGATGGTTGATCACACGTTTCTTTACTCAGCCCCAGTCCGGAAAATTGCCGAAATCGTGCAGGCCGGGGACTTGGGCGAAATCCGCTACATCAATTCGCGCCGCTTGAATCTCGGATTATTCCAGCAAGACATCAATGTCGCGTGGGACCTGGCGCCTCACGACATCTCCATCATTCTGCACATACTCGGTGAATCGCCCGTTGCGGTTAACTGCCAAGGGAACGCCCATGTCAGCCCAAGTGTTGAAGACGTGATCAATATGTCGCTGTTTTTCCCACACAAACGATTCGCCACGATTCAAAGCAGCTGGCTTGAGCCAAGGAAGGTCCGCGAAATGACCATCGTTGGGTCGCAGCGCATGATCGTGTACGACGATTTAAAAACCCGGGAAAAGATACGGATCTATGATGTCCGGGTGGTGCGACCGCCGCACTACGATACCTTCGCGGAATTTCATTACTCCTATCATTATGGGGACAGCTATATTCCCCACTTGCAGCAGGAAGAACCGCTCAATTTGGCCTGCCGCCACTTTATTGATTGCATCGAAACAAATTCGCAGCCGATGACCGGCGGACGCCAGGGACTCGAGATGATTCAGGTGCTAGAGGGAGCCTCAACATCTCTAAAGATGAATGGCGCGCCATTCATCTTCGGCAGTTCCAATGGGAGCGCGCCGGGGACCCTGCCGTCCAATAACGGTGCGCGTTATTATTCGAAGCCGAAAAAATCATTACGAACAACAAAGAACCGAAGAGTTTTGGTTCGTAGTGTCGTTTGAGAGGGAATAATCGTTTCAGCCTCAAATCTGTTGCGGGCGCGAGCCGACATAAATGGTCGGTCGCTGCAAATGCGCGTTTCGGATCCTTTACGTGAACCGGCTTGGGACCATGTCATTGCTTTGCATCCTGATGGAACTTGTTTTCACACCGCTGCCTGGGCACGGGTGCTTCACCAGACGTATAAACATCAACCGTTCTATCTTCAGTTTTTCCACAGGCGGAGACTGGCGGCGCTTATTCCGTTAATGGAAATACGCAGTGCCTTCACCGGTCGTCGTGGTGTGTGCCTACCGTTTAGCGATTTATGCGAGCCGCTGCTTTTCGAACCGGACGTTGCAGGACCCATTCGAGATGGACTCCTGAGCTTCGCGCAACAACGTCGGTGGCACCACCTCGAGATACGCGGAGGCAGATCCTTTCAACTTGCGCTAGGACCAGCCAGCAGGTCTTACGGGCATACACTCGACCTGAGCGGCAATTACACGCAAATGTTTGATCGCTTCGCCAGCTCGGTGCGGCGTGCAATTCGCAAAGCGGAGCGCAGCGAAGTCAATGCCATGGCGGTCCGCAATCGCCAGGCAGTTGGCGACTTTTACAAGCTCCACGTTGAAACGCGGCGGCGGCACGGTCTCCCGCCGCAATCAGCCTCATTTTTCTGCAACATCTACGAGCACATCATCAAACCTGGCATCGGGTTCATCGTTCTCGCAAAGCGTGGCACGCGCACAATTGCCGCCGCAATATTTTTCCGCTTCGGAAACAAAGCTATTTATAAGTACGGGGCCTCTGACAAGAGGTTTCAAGCATTTCGCGCAAATAATCTCGCCATGTGGCACGGCATCCAGTTCCTGGTGCGCATCGGTGTAGAGAAATTACATTTTGGGCGCACCGAGTACGAAAACGACGGTCTGCGGCGATTCAAACTTTCGTGGGGCACGCAGGAAGAAACAATTAATTACTACCGAGTCGATCCATCCGGTCGGCAGTGTTTCACTCGGGCCCACAGTGACTCCGGTTTCCACAAGAAAGTATTTGGCAGGTTACCGCTGGTGTTCAACAGGGTGGCAGGCTCAATCATTTATCCGCATCTCGACTAGGAGTTAAAATTATGGCTGAAATCCGACGCGAAACCCAACCGCCCTCCGGGGTGAAGCTGGGCGACATTCTCTTCGCTCTGTTTAAACGCAAGCGAACAATTAGCATATGCGCGGCGCTGGGCATAATTGCGGCCGCGGCAGTTTACTTTCTGTATCTACCATCCTACGAATCCCAGGCCAAGCTACTGGTGCGCTATGTTACGGAAAGGAGTGCCATCGACCCAGTCGAGGCAGAGAAAGCTGCGGCCGCATCGAACAACGAAGCGGATAGAGTCATCGGCGCTGAAATCGAGATTCTGACCAGTTGGGATTTGGCCATGCAAGTTGCGGAGGCCCTCGGTCCCCAGCGGTTACTCCCGCGGCCCCAAGACCTGTTTTCCAGAGTCGCCCGGGCACTCGGGCTGGAGCGATTGCTGGCGCCATCCGGAGCATCGACCACAGAAGCAACTGCAGCGCGAAGTATCGCTTCGGGCTTGACCGTCACTTCAAATAAGGGAAGCAACATCATTCTCGTTTCCTACAAAAACCGTAATCCGGAGATCGCGACGCTCGTCTTGCAAGAACTGTTAAGTCGCTATTTCGTCAAACATCTTGAAGTGCACCGCTCCGCCGATGCCTTTGATTTCGTGGCTCAACAAACTGATCAGGTTCGCGCGCGTTTGAACCAGACTGAAGATGCCCTGAAATCGTTAAAGGAGAAGACTGGTATTGCGTCGCTTAAAGAGGGCTCCGCGCTCATTATCACCGAGGCCGCGAAGGCTCAGGAGCAACTTAGCGCCGCCGAGGCGGACCTGGCCGAACAACAAGCTCTTGTTAGTCAAAAAGCAGAGTACACATCAAAGACATGGGGAAAAAAGAAACCTGAAGATAACCCCAAGGCCAAGGTTGCTGGCACCAAGGCAAAAATCGAGGCGCTCAAATCCCGGCTTCGTGATATTCAGCAAAGGACGAAACAGCTTTCGCAGCTAGCTCCGCAGATCGAAGACTTGGAACGCAAAAAGGAGATGGACGAAACAAATTACAAATACTTTGCAGCATCACTGGAAAAGGCACGCATCGACGAGGCATTGGACCCATCCAAGATGCCTAATATTAGCGCAGTCCAGCGTCCATCCCCTCCTAGCTTGGAGACCAAAAAGCGAGATAAGATCGCCCTGGCACTGGCTGGCGGAGGGATAGCCTTGGGAATAGCCCTGGCCTTGTTAAGAGGCCTGATTTTGACCGAGACTGTTGGCCGCCCGCTTCAACTGGAGACGCAGTTACATATTCCACTGATGCTCTCGATCCCGTATGCGAACGGACGTTTCGCCCTGCCTCGCAATGGTTCACCGGCGGATCAGGGAGCGCTCGCTATGAGACCGCGCAACTCCAAGTTGGCTCCATGGGAGTCCGGCCATTTCGTCCGGCCCTATTGTGACGCGATCCGTGATCGCTTCGGTCTTTATTTCGAGCTCAATCATTTGACGCATAAACCGAAGCTGATAGGCGTTACCAGCGTTTCGGAGCAAGGGGGCACTTCCACGCTTGCTGCTGGGCTCGCTGCCTCGCTTTCGGAGATGAATGACGGTAAGGTGCTTCTTGTTGATGTGAACCTGGGCCCCGAGGAGGTGCACCCGTTCTTTAAGGGCAAGCCCGCCTATCCTCTTAAGGCGGCTCTTAAGCCAAATGGTGCGATCAGCTCAGCTACGGATAATCTTTACCTGGCTACCGTGGGTTCCCCGAATGCTGGTCCGGCGCAGCTCGGCTTGAAAAGATTCTTCGACATGATGCCGAACCTAAAAACCAGCGACTTCGACTACATTATTTTTGACATGCCTCCACTCAGCCAGACCAGTCCCTCGTGGGGGATGGCTGCTTTCATGGACAAGCTTTTGCTCGTGGTCGAGGCGGAAAAGAACAACCGCGAGATTATTAAGCGCAGCTACCGGAAGTTGGGCGCGGAGCGAAACAATGTTGACGTGGTGGTTAACAAGACGCGTTCGTATGTTCCGAAGTGGCTTGACGCTGAATCTTGATCGAATCTGTTCATAGCGGCTGCGCCTCGATTCCAATTCTTGGCAAGCACCAGGCTCTCGGTTCGTTGGACCCTTGCCTTGACCTTTAGCGCGACCAGCGAACTCGCGCTGTCTGATGTTACGGAATAGAATTTATTACGGCTTAAAGCCTTTCGTTCCGCAATCCCTTCGAACGGCCATTCGACGAAAGCTGGCCATGCGGTTACGCAAGCAGGTCGGAGACGTATGGCCTGTTATGCCGGGATCACAGAACCCACCTGAAAACTGGACGGGCTGGCCCAACGATAAGAAATTTGCCCTTGTCCTGACGCACGATGTCGAAACCAAGAAGGGTCTCAGCAAATGTCGGGCCTTGATGGAACTGGAGCAAAATCTCGGATTCCGCTCTTCCTTTAATTTCATACCCGAAGGAAGTTACCAGGTTCGATCCGAATTAATAGAGGAGCTCATTACCAATGGGTTCGAGGTTGGGATTCACGATCTCAAACACGATGGGCGCCTTTTTGCCTCTTATCGCGGCTTCAAACGACGCGCCGCGAGAATCAACCACTATGCACGCGAGTGGGGAGCGTCGGGGTTCAGATCTGGCTTCATGTTGCGCAATCTCGACTGGCTGCACGATCTCGATGTGCAATACGACGCATCCACTTTCGATACAGATCCATTTGAGCCGCAGCCAGACGGAGGTCATACCATCTTCCCATTCTGGGTGCCGCATCCAAACAGCAACTCTCCTTCGGGGGGTTACGTTGAACTGCCCTATACGCTGCCTCAGGATTCCACTCTGTTCCTGTTATTGCGCGAGACGACTCCAGAGATCTGGATACGGAAACTTGATTGGATCGCAGAGCATGGAGGAATGGCTCTTGTCAATGTACACCCCGATTACATGTCTTTCACTGGGTCGCCACAGACAGCTACAAAGTATCCCTCGGCGTTATACCGGGAATTCCTCGCTTACCTCAAAGCCAGATATGCAGGCGAGTACTGGCATGTTCTCCCGAAGGACGTAGCGAACCACGTAGCAAAGATTCGTTCCTTTGAAGCGAGCTTCTCTGAATACGATAAGCTCGCTACGGCGAGGACTCGCCGGCTGCGCGGCAAACGCGCCGCAGTCCTACTCTTCTCACATTATCCCGCGGATCCTCGCCCCCGGAGAGCGGCCGAGGCATTGGCAGCTCAAGGGGTCAATATCGATCTTATTTGCCTGCGCGATAGCGATCGCGATCCAGCGCATGAGACTTATGGCAGCATCCATGTTACCCGCGTAAGGTTGAAGCGCCAGCGCGGTGGCAGACTTGCGTACATTGGGCAGTACGCGGCGTTTGTCTTAGTTTCATTCCTGTACCTCGGCTGGAAATCACTTAGGCGGCGCTACGATCTCGTTCATGTGCATAACATGCCTGATGTTCTGGTATTCAGCGCAATCGTGCCGAAGCTTCTTGGTGCAAAGATCATTTTAGATCTGCACGACCCCATGCCCGAACTCATGCAGACGATCTTTAAACTGCCTGCAGAAAGCTTCAGCGTCACGATCTTGAAGCGACTGGAGAGGTGGAGTATCACCTTTGCCGATCTTGTCCTAACAGTAAACCTCGCGTGCAAGAAAATCTACTCTTCCCGCAGTTGTCAGCCGCGCAAAATCCAAGTCGTAATCAATTCGCCTGATGACGACGTCTTCCGGTTGCAACGGGTCGAGGCTTGCCAAGTAAACGGGAAAAACGGCAATGGATCCGATCCGTTTGTAATTCTTTATCATGGTTCGCTCGTCCACCGGAATGGTTTCGACCTGGCGGTAGAGTCTCTGGGTAAGATCAGAAAGACCATCCCATCTGTCCGACTGAAAGTTTGCGGTGATCGAACCGCCTTCTTCGAGGAAGTGATGAAATCGGCCAAACAACGGGGACTTGACGAAAATATCGATTACCTCGGCCCGTGCAATCTTAACCAGATCGTCGAGGCAATCGAAGATTGCAACCTCGGGATTATTCCCAACCATCGCAATATCTTCACCGAAATCAATACACCTACACGCATCTTCGAATACCTGGCGCTCGCGAAGCCGGTGATCGCGCCGAAAGCACGAGGCATTCAGGACTACTTCGGCGACAATGACTTGATCTTTTTCGAACTCGGCGACGCGGATGACCTCGCGCGCAAAATCGAGTTCGCATATTCGCATCCGATTTATGTGGCCGAAACAATAAAGCGGGGCCAGGCGGTTTACCTCTCACACACATGGGGCCGCGAGCGGCTCAATTTGTTGAGTTCCATCGGCGCGCTTTTCTAGGTGACCTTAACATTGTGGATGCCGTCTGCCTCTTACTCTTACTCGTGCTAGTGCTTGTGCTGCAACACGTCGGTTCTGATGAATACCACACAACAAGAGGTAAAAGTAAGAAGATCCGATAGAGCTTGCCGACCTATCTATCAGACGAGTTTCATCGCCGCACTTCTCAGAAATGATCGGGGTTATTGCCAATGGGATTGAACAATCCACCGTTGCCGAGTTCTTCGAGTTGTTTAAAACGCCCTGGGAGTTCTGGCGTCCGGGAAGCGGATACGATGTTGTACTGTGCTCAAACAGCCCGGTCCCAGAAAACGACGCCAGCCTGTTGTTGCTTTATGGCTCGCAGCGACAAGCATTCGAGCGGAGGCGCGGAATAGAAACGCATTCCATTCGCGGCCCCGGGTTCGTTACATTTGGCGGTGGGCGAATACCGATTTATGGAAATTGCCTTCTATTTGACGGCGAGGGAGACAAGGTCCTCCTTCACGGTGAAACAGGTTTGGCCGCGGCAGTCTCGACGGCCTCTGGGTCTCGAGCAATTGTTCGACTGGGGTATGACTTGTTTGAAGAATTGCACCATCTTCTCGCACAGGGGCAACCACCGGAACTCGCCAGTATACCCACGCTGGAACTTCACATTTCGCTTCTCCGGGAACTGATTCTCAGCCAAGGCGTGCCTCTAGTCGAGATACCTCCCCTTCCTGCAGGCTTTCGCTTTATTGTCTGCCTAACTCATGACATTGATCATCCGCGTGTGCGCCATCACAAATTCGACCACACAATGTTCGGCTTTCTCTATCGAGCCCTGATTGGCTCAGTGATCCAGTTTTGTCGAGCGAGAAGGTCCTTGCGGCAGGTAGCTGCCAATTGGAGAGCCGCGCTTTCCCTGCCTCTGGTATTTACTGGAATTGTCAAAGACTTCTGGAACCAAATCGATCGATACTTGGAGCTGGAGAGGGACCTTGCTTCGACCTTTTTCGTCATTCCGAGAAAAGGGGACGCCGGCATTGATCCTCGGGGTCGAATTAACCGAAGGCGCGCTTCGCGTTACGCCGTGGCCGACATTGGAGATGACGTGAAGAAGCTGCTTTGTGCAAACCGCGAAATCGCTGTTCATGGGATCGATGCGTGGCGCGACTCTGCACAGGGCCGCCAGGAGCGCGAGCAGATTCAGGAGATTACTGGAACGGCCGAGACAGGCGTTCGGATGCACTGGCTTTACTTTAATCCGGATGCAGCATTGACCCTGGAGAAAGCCGGTTTCTCCTACGACTCAACGGTTGGCTATAACGAAACGATCGGATACCGCTCAGGAACAACTCAAGTCTTCAAGAATCCTAACGTCAAGCGTCTGCTCGAATTGCCGCTGCACATAATGGACACAGCGCTGTTTTATCCCTCATACATGAACTTGTCCAACGACGGGGCTCGCGCTGCCATACTGCCGTTAATCGAAAATCTAACAAGATTCGGCGGCGTACTCACCATCAACTGGCACGACCGAAGTCTCGGGCCCGAACGGTTGTGGGGCGACGCTTACGTAACTCTGCTACACGACTTGCGTGCCAGGACACCCTGGTTCGCTACAGCAGCCCACGCCGTCTCGTGGTTTCGCAAACGGCGCGCAGTATCGTTTTCCACCATTACTCAGGACAAATGCAGCGTCCGCGTCCAGCCGACTAGTGATCCTACCGCCGCTCACCTTCCGCCGTTAAGACTGAGGGTGTATAAAAACAGTTCTTCAAGGCGGAGCCGCGACGATAAAGGAAAGCCGGTCTTTGAGGACTTCACAATCGACGGGTCGGACGAGGTTCTGATTGCGGCCTAGTTCAACTCTCGTCTTCCGTTCGACCTACTTTTGCCGTGACACGAAACTTAGTCCTTGCCCAAATCGGATGTGGTTACTGGGGACCCAATCTGCTGCGTAACTTCTCGGCGCTGCCCGGCTGCGTGGTCAAATACGTTGTTGACTCGAGCGTGCAACGGCGCGCCTTCGTCAGCGCAAACTTTCCTTTTAGTCGTGCGCTCGAAAGGCATGATGTCGTTCTGGAAGATGGCGAAGTCGACGGTGTGATCATTGCGACGCCTGCTGGAAGCCACTTCTCGCTCGCCAAGGAAGTAATCGATGCTGGCAAACACGTATTCGTCGAGAAACCGCTGGCGACCAAGGTCGCCGAGGTTGACGAGATCTCGAGACGCGCTGCCATCCGGAATCTTGTTGTGATGGTGGGTCACACCTTCGTCTATAACTCAGCAGTCCGTTACGTGAAGAGACTGATTGATTCCGGCGAACTTGGCGACGTTCGCTACATTTACAGCCAGCGACTGAATCTGGGGCGCATCCGTTCCGACATCGACGCCCTCTGGAACTTTGCCCCTCACGATATCAGCATCATTCAATACTGGCTTGGCGACCCGGAGCCAATTTCCATTGGCCGCCAAGGCATGGCTTACATGCAGGATGGCATCGATGACGTTGTTTTTCTAAGTCTTGAGTATCCCGGAAAGGTCATCGCAAACGTTCACGTAAGCTGGTTGGACCCGCAAAAAGTGCGCAAGATGATTATTGTCGGTTCGCGCAAGATGGTGGTCTATGATGACATTGCGGAGAGCAAGATCGCCATCTACGACAAAGGAATTGATCGCCGCGCGATCCTGGGAGAGAACATGGACTTCGATAACCCGCGACCGCTGCAATTTAATTATCGCAGCGGTGATGTACTAATACCGCAGGTTAAATTCACAGAACCGCTCCGTATCGAAGCAGAACATTTCGCCGACTGTATTCGTAATTCACGTGAACCAATCACGGGGCTATCTCATGCACGCACTGTCGTTTCGATCCTTGAGCGCGCGCGGCCGCTAAACGGCGAAGTTATTCGTCGAGATTCTACTATATGAATCCAGCCAGGCAGCGTACGGTAGGGTTCATTAATGTAAAGTTCGGCGCGAATGTGACCGTTATAGAGCCTACAAACTTGTATGGCTGTGACATTGGCGACAACACCTTCATTGGACCTTTCGTGGAGATACAGAAGGGGGCAAGCATCGGCAGGCGATGCAGAATTCAATCGCACTCATTCATCTGCGAACTCGTCACGATCGGTGACGACTGCTTTATTTCTCATGGAGCTATGTTTATTAATGACCTATTCCTCACTGGTGGACCTGCGGGAAAACCCGAGCTTTGGCAACCAACAAAACTTGGTAACCGGGTAAGTGTCGGAACGAATGCCACCATTCTTCCCGTCACAATCTGTGATCAGGCAGTTATCGGCGCCGGCGCCGTTGTTACCAAGGATATCACCGTCCCCGGTATATACGCAGGTAACCCTGCTCGCTTATTGCGCCATCTCTAATTCAAACCGCTGCATTCTAATTACCATCCCGTGAAGATTCCATTCGTTGATCTGCATGCACAATATCTGTCGATCAAAAGCGAGATCGATAGTGTCATCGCCGAAGTAATCGCCGAGTCAGCCTATATTCGCGGACCTCACGTGGATGCTTTTGAGAACACATGGGCGAGTACGCTCGGCGTAAAGCGTTGCGTCTCCTGTGCTAATGGCACGGACGCAATTTACGTTGCTTTGCGAGGACTTCGTATAAAGCCCGGCGACGAGGTCATCACGTCGGCTCATTCCTGGATCTCAACATCTGAGACGATCACGCAGGCCGGCGGCCGGGTCGTATTCTGCGATACAGATGAGGAAACTTTCACGATCGACCCCCAAGATGTCCAGCGAAAGATCACACCTTCTACGGTCGGGATTATTCCAGTCCATCTCTACGGCCAGCCAGCCGATATGGATCCAATCATGGCAATTGCGAAAAGGCACAATCTTTGGATCATAGAGGATTGCGCCCAGGCCCATCTAGCCAGCTACAAAGGACAATACGTTGGAACATTTGGAGACGCCGCGACGTTTTCCTTTTACCCAGGTAAAAACCTGGGCGCCTATGGTGATGCAGGCTGCGTTGTGACAAATGACGATCGACTAGCGGATTGGATGACCACATTTGCCCGACACGGTGGAAAGGGCGATCACATCATGGAAGGGATCAACAGCCGAATGGATGGACTGCAAGCAGCTATCCTCAACGCCAAATTACCCCATTTGCCTGCATGGACTGAGGCACGGCGCCGTGTTGCGGCGTCTTACGATGAGGTTCTGGCAGACGTGGGAGATGTGATCACACCCAAAGTCGGACCCGACCGCAACCACGTTTATCACCTGTATGTCATCCGCACTGAAAACCGCGATGCATTGAAAGAGTATCTTACCCAGGCAGGTATCTCCACGGTTTTGAACTATTCGAAGGCGTTGCCATTTTATCCGGCCTACATTTATCTCGGCCACATTCCAGAGGACTTTCCTGCCGCTTACTTCAACCAATCGCGGATCCTGTCGTTACCGATCTATCCGGAGATGACAAAAGATATGATTGCTCGCGTAACTGAGTGTATCGGCGGTTTCTTCCGAGAATTTCCGGAACCGGACAGCATCCCGACGAAAGTAATCCAATTCGCCGAGCATTCGCTGACACCTGGTCTTTGAGTTCCGACCTATCCAGAGATAAGAGATGAAATGATTCGTTACGCTGTAGAATGCATGGCGAGCTTTTTCTCCCGGCGAGCCTTGGGGCACATCCGACAGTTGGAGAAGGTCCCTACCTGGTGAAGGCTGATGTTAAACTCATGCTGATCATCAATGCCGATGATTTTGGACGATCGGCCGCAGAGACGGATGCTGCGCTCAAGTGTTATCAGGCGGGGAGAATCACCTCGGTTAGCGCCATGGTTTTCATGTCAGATTCCGCGCGTGCCGCTGAGCTCACGACCGCGAGTAAGTTAGATGTCGGATTGCACCTTAATTTTTCCGAGCCATTTACCGATGGCAGATGTCCGGGACGCCTTCGAGACTGCCATAACCTAATTGTTATGTTTCTGAAAAGGCACAAATACGCGCAGATCTTGTATAACCCATCATTGCGAAAAGAATTTGCTTATTCGTACCACGCACAATCGCAAGAATTTTTGCGTTTATTCGGGACAGCTCCCTCACACATTGACGGGCATCATCACATGCACCTTTGCGCAAACCTCCTACTCAGTGACATGATCCCAGCAGGAATTAGGATGCGCCGAAACTTTTCGTTTTGGCCGGGAGAAAAGAGTTTGTTGAACCGGACGTATCGGGCTTTGATCGATCGCCGGCTGCAACGGAGGTACCGTCTTCCAGATTATTTCTTTGATCTGACGCAAAGCATTCGAGAGAAAAAAATGGCTCGAGTGATGGAATTGACGAAATCCAGCAAGGTTGAACTGATGACGCATCCCATAATGCCCACAGAATCGGAGTATCTAATGGGTGACCAGTTCGGGGCCATGCTGGGCTGCCTCAACCCCGTCAATTATGCGGTTGTTTAATACCGCGCCCTTCGGGGACGCCTGTTTATAGGAGGAACTATGGGCATCCATTTGCCGCCAAATGTCGCGCTTGTTCTGACAACTGCCCTCATTGTGTTCCTTTTCCGACGAGATATTCGTGAAAGGCCAGATGTCACTGGCGCCCTGTGGCTCCCGCTTCTTTGGATGCTGTTGGTCTTTTCAAGGCCTCTTTCGGAGTGGTTAGGCATCTTCGGCTTGCCGGGATTTGGTGCTGCGACTTTGGAAGAAGGAAGCCCGCTGGATGCGGGCGTTTACTTCGGATTAGCTGCCGCGGGTGCCTGGGTTCTTTACCGGCGGCAAGCCAGTCTTTCGGAAATTGTGCGGAACAACCAATGGCTCACAATATTTCTCCTGTATTGTTTGATTTCTATTGTTTGGTCCGATTTCCCGCTCGTGGCTTTCAAGCGCTGGATCAAGGTCCTTGGCCACCCGATTATGGCACTCATCGTCATTACTGAACCAGATCCTGATGAAGCGATAAAGAGGCTCATGAAAAGATGCGCTTACATAGTCGTACCAGTCTCGATCTTGTTCATCAAATACTATCCGCAATGGGGCCGGTCCTTTGACCAGTGGTCGGGGATGGCGATGAACAATGGTATTGCCGTAGGCAAAAATATGTTAGGCGCAGACTGTTTTATCTTGGGTTTCTTCTTTTTTTGGCACCTCCTTAATACTTGGCGGCAGCCAAAGAGCAAAGCCAGACGAAACGAACTGCTTCTCATCGCGGGTTTCGGTTGTATGATTTGGTGGCTGTTGTCGACGGCGCACAGCTCAACCTCCATTATTTCGTTGTTCGTTGGTATAACGTTCCTGTTGCTGCTCAGGGGACCCTTTACGAATAGGAATTTCGTTGGAACATATATCGTTGTGGGAATAGCTCTCGTTGCCGTCGGGGAAATGGCGTTCGGGCTTTCCGAATACGTCGCTGCGGCGATGGGGAAAGATCCAACATTCACCGGAAGAACAGAGCTTTGGCAACAGCTTTTTGGATTTGACACCAATCCGCTTATCGGAACGGGATTCGAAAGTTTTTGGTTGGGAGACAGGATTCGTAGATTTTTTGAGTTGTATCGGTGGCACGCTAATGAGGCTCATAATGGTTACTTGGAAGCCTATTTGAACCTTGGAGTGATTGGATTGTTTCTGATGATTGGGCTGCTGATCGCGACATTTTGGAAAAGCCGCCGAGAGCTTTTTACGAATTTTCAGTTTGGACGGTTTCGCATGGGCTTTCTCGTGGCGATCATTGTTTACAACTGGACCGAGGCGGCTTTTAAGAACGTTAGCCCGACCTGGTTTGCTTTTTACCTGATTGCTTTGGACTATCCTATAGCGCAATCGGCAGCCACAGATCTGCCTGTGGACACGAAACACTTAGCGGCTGATGAAGGAAAACTGATCTTTGCCGAAAGTCTGGATTCCACGGGAGCAGCGACCGATTGGCGCTCTTAAGTTTCGATGCTCTTCTTCAACGCAGAGCAACGCTTGGTATTAGTTGGGAACAATAACTAGCAAAAACAGCAGTCTTGGGCACAGCCACGTGAGCTTTCCATCGCGCTTCTTGGGTTAAGGAGGAACCCGAACCCCCGCACACTTAATGACTCGTCGAGCCTTACTTTTCTCACTGCTCTCTACCACGGTAAGTTTGGCTGTTTCTGCCTCGACGCAGGCCAAAACAATTCGAGCAGCTACCGTAGCTAGCTCCGATGTCGCGCGCGCTATCGCATCTGCGCAAGACGGCGATACTGTATTTATCCCTATCGGGACTGCTACTTGGAAAAGTGGGCTGGTTACAAAAGTTGGTTCACGGTCATTAACGATTCAAGGCGCTGGAACTGAGCAGACCATAATCTACGACAACGTCCCCAAGCAGGCGGGAGGCCCGCAAACAGTTATGTGGTCTTTCCATCTCCCTGCTGGAAGATCATTTCGTTTGACAGGATTTACCGTGCGTGGAAAGGCGCAGGACACGAATGGCCTTAACAAAGGGACTTTAGTATTTGATGGAGCGTCGCATTCGGTTCGCATAGATCACGTCAAGATAGATCAGCCTGGAACTGGAGCGATAGTGTTTAGCGGAGATATATGGGGCGTGGTGGACAATTGCATCTTTGACCTGCCAAACTTCAAACAAGCTATTCAAATATTCTCCCAAAATTGGAATGGAGCCAGTTATGGCGACGGCAGCTTTGAAGACTTGCTCCAACTTGGAAGCGGCAAAGGGCTTTATATAGAAGACAATACTTTTATCGGTTCGGGTGTGGCCGGAGCGGGCGTGACTGATTCCACGCGGGGTGGGCGTTTCGTTTTTCGACATAACACGGTTACAAGCGACAATGCCGCAACTCATGGAACAGAAGGCCAGCGTTATCGCGGTGTGCGGAGCTACGAGTTTTACAACAATACCTTTACCAATCCCCACTCAATGATGTTTTGTGCCATCTATTTGCGGGGCGGAACTGGGGTCATCTGGGAAAACACCTTTCGGGGTGGAGCAGGCGAAACTGGTTATAAGAATGCAATTCTAGCGGCAAATTACCGAAGTTTCCAAAATCAACAGCCCTGGGGTCAATGCAATGGCAAAAATCCATGGGATGGGAATACAGACGAGCTTGGCTATCCCGCTCTTGATCAGGTGGGGCGCGGCACCTGCGCCGATCCAATTCGAGGCGATCCGCCTAGGAACCGTCGCATCAACGCGGCCAGCTGGCCGCGCAATGCATCGGAGCCATTGTACGTTTGGAACAATGATTGGACAGCAGTACCCGAATAATTCAGGGCATTTAATTTCGAGTCAGCAAGCAGTGATTCAAGCAGGCCGTGACTGGATTGAAACGCCTATGCCTGGGTACATGCCTTATACTTATCCGCATCCACTAAGGTCATCCCAAGCTGGTGATTAAGGCCAGCAATACCGAGCGCTATACCTGGTGGTCCGAAAAAAACAGGACAGCTCAAGGCTCAGAAACCTGGGGACCATGCTTGGCTGATGGCGTTGCCCTGACAGTAATTAAGCCGCGTCGCTCGGGATAAAGAAAAATGAGAAAATACTGGTGCGCCCCGGTGGTAGCTCCAGCTGGATATTTGGGCAAGCTCGGCCGGAACTTGACAAGGAAAACCGTGGTAGAGCCTTCAATGACGTTTCCTCCGTCGTGTAAGGGCCAGCCCGAAACAAGGCTGATCTCATACCGCTAAGATGTAATGAATGCACCGTATCTAGTTGAACCCAGTGATCGCATTCTGGTCACCGGGGCTAATGGGTTCATCGGCGCAAAGGTCGTTGAGATTCTTCTGGAATATGGCTTTTCCAACCTTTGTTGTTTCGTTCGGCCCACGAGCCAACTTGGCATGCTCGAAAAGACAATCTACCAATTCGATGCCGGCAAAAATGTGGATCTTGTCAAAGGCGACCTTCTTTCCGGGGACGACTGCCAGAGAGCCGCTAAAGGGGTTTCGATTATTTACCACCTTGCTGCCGGGTTTGATAAGTCTTTTGCTGGCGCCTTTATGACTTCGGCACTAGGCACTCGCAATTTGATCGAAGCATTCCTTAAGCTTGGAAAGCCCACCCGGTTTGTAAACATTAGCTCCTTCGCCGTGTATTCGACCTTGACTTTAAAGCGCGGCGCCATCTTGGATGAGGCGTGCCCTCTGGAGGATTCCCCACAGGAACGGTATGACGCTTATGGCTTTGGCAAACTTAAACAGGAGGAAGTGGTCAGGGAATATGGAAGTCGATATGGGCTCCCTTATGTGATTCTCAGGCCAGGATATGTTTTCGGACCCGGCAAGCGAGAGTTAAGCGGACGTGTCGGAGTTATGTACCTTTGGATTTTTTATCCAGGTCAATGGCTCAAATCTCCTGCCACTGAGTTTTGTCGATAACTGCGCGGAAGCAATCGTTTTAGCCGGCCTCAAACCGGGAGTAGAAGGCGAAGTTTTTAATGTTGTAGATGACGAGCTGCTCTCAGGCCGGCAATTCTTTAAGGCGTACAACAAGAAGATAAACAGCTTTTCCGTGCACATTCCTTACATTCTTGCCTACCTGCTATGCTCGCTCTGGGAAAAGTACTCCCGATGGTCGAGAAACCAGTTACCTCCGGCGTTTAATCGACGGCGGTGTATGGCGGAGTGGAACAGCTACAGTTATTCCAATGAGAAGGTTCGTAGGCGGCTTAACTGGAAACCGCGCATCCCTCTCAATCAGGCTATGACGGCGTACCTCGGTCAGTTTAACTCGAACCACTGATCGGATATCGCGCGCTTGGCGTTAAAGCGAATCGCTTTACGCTATCACCCTCACCATGTTAACAATCGCCATCGTTGGTTGCGGTAAGGTTGCGGACCAGCATGTGCAGGCGATCCAACGGATTTCCGATTGCCGAATTGTGGCCGTTTGTGATCGGGAGCCACTGATGGCGAAACAACTCATGGAGCGCTTCGGAATTTCGGCATGTTTTTCTGATGTAAATGAAATGCTGCGTACCGCTTCGCCCAACGTCGTTCACATTACAACCCCACCGCAGAGCCATTATTCGATTGCGGAGCAGTGTCTTAAGTCTGGCAGCCATGTCTATCTGGAAAAGCCCTTTACGATCACGGCCAGCGAGACAAAATCCCTGATCGACTTCGCCGAAAATTGCGGCTTAAAAATAACAGTTGGCCATAATTATCTATTCACTCTTGAAATGCTCGAGATGCGCCGGCTTGTGAAGGACGGCTTTCTTGGTGGGAGGCCTGTTCATCTAGAGAGTTACTGGTCGTATGATCTGGGAGACACAAGCTATGTGGGGCCGGTCCTTGGGAATCGCGATCATTGGGTGCGCCAATTGCCGGGGCAATTGTTTCACAACATTATCAGCCACGGAGTCGGCAAGCTGGCGGAATTTCTTCATGACGAGCTGACGGAGATTATTGCCACAGCGCATCAAAGCGAACAACTCCGAAGCCTTGTCTCACAAGAAGTCCTGGATGAGCTGAGGGTCATGATCCGGGACAAGAGTGGCACCACGGCGTTGTTCTGTTTTTCGACCCAAATCAGGGGGCTTAACCAGTTGCACGTTTACGGCCCCGCTAATTCGTTGGTCGCGGATATTATTACCGGGAGTCTAATACGAAGGAGCAATCGCGCGTACAAGAGTTATCTTACCTATTTTGTTCCGCCTCTGAAGAACGCACAAGAACACTTTAGAAACGCAACGCGCAATGTGGCGAATTTCCTGCGACGCCGCCTGTATCAAGACTTTGGAGCCAAAGAGCTGATCGAACGCTTCTATAACAGTATCCGATCTGGCGGTCTACCGCCTATTCCTTATCGTGAGATCATCCTTACTGCTCGCATCATGGATGAGATCTTTGCCCAAATCTATGCCGGAAAGAAACCGGAGGATGGAAAACATATAACCGACGAGGATGCACCGCGGAGAGCCACTATTTCACTGGTTCCTTGTCACTGATCACCCATGACTTTCGCAAAGCGAATGAAGTACGTTCTCGTCACTCCTGCGCGGAATGAAGCAGGGTTCATCGAAAAGACACTCAATTCAGTTATCGCGCAAACGCGGTTGCCGGAGAGTTGGGTCATCGTTGACGACGGTTCAACGGATGCGACTGCAAGAATCGTTGAGACATATCTTAACGACCACCCATGGATCGAACTAATCCAACGACCGCAGCGCCTGGATCGTAGCTTCGCCGGTAAGGTGCACGCATTTAACGCGGGATGGGATCGCGTTCGATCTCTCGAGTTTGACGTTATTGGAAACCTCGACGCGGATGTTTCATTCGATCCGGATTACTTCGAATTTCTGCTAGGTAAATTTGCAGAAGACTCGCGACTTGGAGTAACTGGGACACCGATGCGCGAGGCAAACCACGATGCTTTGAAAGACAGCTTTTACCATTTTAAAGATGTTTTTGGCGCCTGTCAGCTGTTTCGTCGAGAGTGCTTTGCGGAAGTTGGAGGATACACACCAATCAAATGGGGTGGCATCGATTGGATAGCTGTGCGGACTGCCCGGCTGAAAGGCTGGGAGACGCGATCGTTTCCGGGCAAGACTTTTTTCCATCACCGACCGATGGGCGAGACAGAAGGTAACGTTTGGAAGGCGCGATTTGACTACGGGAGAAAGGATTATTTTCTTGGAAATCACCCGCTGTGGCAGGTGTTTCGAGTGGGCTATCAGATGTTGAAATGGCCCTATGTCATAGGTGGGCTGACCCTGGCAGCAGGCTACATATATTCATGTGTTGCCCGAATCGAAAGGCCAGTGACCCCAGAATTATTGAAACTGCATCGATTCGAGCAACTCGAGCGCCTTAAAGGCTTGTTTACACACCTTGCCAAAACACCGCAGGTAAAGGGACAAGGTTAAGTAGTTATGAACACAACGATTAACGAGGTCAAAGGCTTCTGGAACGCGAACCCCTGTCAATCGGACTTATCGTCCGAAGAAGATCGCCGAAGGTACTTTGAAGACATTACCAGAAAGCGATACCAGGGTCGCGAGTGGCACGTGCCTGTCGTGGCCAGGTTCCCCGAGTTTCGGGGCAAGGATGTTTTAGAGATCGGTTGCAGCATAGCGACTGACGGCCTTGAGTTCGCTAAGAGCGGGGCGCGATATGTTGGAGTCGATCTGACGCCTAAATCAATTGAATTGGCAAAGGAGCGTTTCAGCCTGTTCGGTCTCCCGGCCAGGTTCAAAGTTGCCGATGCTGAAACACGGCTTCCCTTCCCAGATGATAGCTTCGATCATGTTTACAGCTTTGGAGTCATTCACCATTCGCCCGTGCCGGAAAGGATCATCCGTGAAATTTACCGCGTGTTGAGACCGGGCGGCACGGTAACGGTGATGTTATATAACCGCAGTTCGATAAATTATTATATCGAGATCATATTGCTGAGAAGAATTTTCAGATGGTGCCTCCTGCCGGCATTCATGCCTGGACTGCTTGCCGCCGTCACTGGCTTTGATCGCTGGAAGCTGGAGGGGCACCGGGAAATGCTAAAGAAGAAGCTTACCAAGGAGCAATGGATCAGTATGAATACCGACGGACCGTTTTGCCCATTGGCGCGAGTTTACAATCGACGAGAAACCGCCATTCTCTTCAAGGACTTTGCCAACGTGCGACAAGAAGTATGGGAGTTTAATGTCGATCACTGGCCGTTTGTTAGAACGGTTGTACCCGATTCAATAGCGAAATGGATCGGACGACACTGGGGTTGGCACCGAATGATTTACGGAAGAAAAGGCTGATGTTGAAATCGAACTCAATCTGGTGAATACCGAGACATCAAAATCAGAATTTTCACGATCTTCCGGAGACTACTGCAACTGGGATATTTTGCCCCTGCGAGCAAGGCGAGGCTAAGGCGTGCCCTTTGTGAAGCGTGCGATCACTATCTCATGGTGTAAAGGTGCGAAGGCCAACTCTTTTCGCTCCTGACAAGGTACAAGTCTCAGATGACTGCGCTTGCCTTTCCAACTGCACCTTCGGACAACCTGATGGCGACGGGCCGAACCAGTGAGCTGAGCGATAGCGTTGCGCAGGTTCTGAGCCATTTCACTGAGTGGCTCGCCCACTATGGAGAATTATCGCGTGACCATCAGACGTTTTTTGCCGGACCGACAGGGCGAGCTGCTAAAAGACTCTACTACGATAACAAGCTTTTGGGAACGGCCGCCGTCGCGCCAATGATTTTCCTTGAGGCTTTTTTTCCGGCAGCTCGAAACTTATTCCATCAGCCCACAAGATTTCCCATCGCTGACGCGCATTACGCGATGGGCTTTGCCTTCCTTTACCAAGCGACCGGTAACTCGTCGCAACTGGAAAACGCGATCCACTTCTTGACCGAGCTGAAAAAGTCCCGTTGCCACCAATTCAAACACTATTGCTGGGGTTATCCCTTTGACTGGGTCACTCGTAACGGGGTTCTCAAAGAACAGACGCCTCTTATCACCTCCACGCCTTATGTGTACGAAGCGTTTTTGCAGGTTTTCAAACTGGATCCACGAGAGGAATGGAGACTGATCCTCGAATCGATCGGGCGACATATTTCTGTTGATATCAAGGATTTCAAGACCTCGGAAAAGGCCAGTAGTTGTTCCTATACTCCTTACGATAGGGGCGGCGTTATCAACGCGGCAGCATATCGCGCCTTCCTGTTAACGAGCGCTTCTCTGCTGTTTTGCAACGACAACTATTGGAACATTGCTGAGCGAAACTTGAATTTCATTCTGGAGAACCAGAACCCGGATGGTTCATGGTATTACGCGGTGGATGGAGTGCGCGATTTCGTTGATCATTATCACACGTGCTTCGTCATGAAAGCGCTAGCCAAAATCCACGCTCTCACCGGCCACGAGGCAACCCTCGAAGCACTAGGCAAGGGAGTGGGTTACTACCTGAGCAACCTCTTCGGCGCGGGTCGTCTGCCGAAGCCGTTCTCACGCGCTCCCCGTCTCACCGTTTACAAGCGTGAGCTCTACGATTGCGCCGAGTGTATTAACCTTTGCCTGCTTTTGCGCGATCGCTTTCCCGCACTGGAGAGAACCTTGGAGAAAGTGGTCGCTCACATCCTCGAAGCATGGGTAAAGCGCGATGGATCGTTCCGCTCCCGGAAGTTGCACCTAGGCTGGGACAACGTTCCCATGCATCGGTGGGGCCAAGCGCAGATGTTTCGAAGCTTGGCGTTCTATGTCAGCAAAGCTTCAAAACACAGAAATCACGATTCAGCAATCAGGGGTCAGTTCCCAGGAGTGAATCGATGATACGATCGCATTCACAGTTCGTTGAAGCTTCACAGCAGCAACTGGTCGATACGCATTTTCGGGCGCACGTAGGCGAATGGAGAGATGTCTATAATGAAGCTTTCGTCGAGGGGGCCATTTATCGGAAACGCCAGGAGATCGTTTTGGGCTGGATCGACGAGTTGGCAATGCCAACTGGCGAAAAGGTTCTTGAAATCGGATGCGGTGCGGGGAAATGCACAGCAGCACTTGCCCAGCGTGGCTATCTCGTTCATGCGATGGATTCTGTGCCAGGAATGCTTGATGCAACGCAACAATACGCGATCCAGGCGGGCTTGGAGTCGTCTATTTCGATCGGTTTGGGAGACGCGCACGACCTGGCGTTTCGGGATGGCAGGTTTGCAGCTGTCGTGGCGATCGGGGTAATACCGTACCTTCATTCTCCGCAAAAAGCCCTGAGAGAGATGGCTCGAGTGCTCAAACCCGGCGGCTTTCTGTTAGTTACAGCAGGCAATCGTTGGCGACTCAATCATCTCCTAGACCCCTGGTTTAGTCCGCCGGTGCAACCTGCAAAAAGAGTTCTAGGAGCGATGCTCTACCGGTTTCGCAAACCACGGCTTGAGCAGCATTCCCCACCGCTGCGACTCGATTCGCCGGGTGAGCTAGGGCGTTGGTTATGCTCTGTCGGACTCGTTAAAGGCAAGACCACAACAGTTGGATTTCCGCCTCTTACGTTCCACGGTCGGCCGATCTTTGGAGAGCGAACTTCGTTCAGGTTAAATCACTGGTTGCAAGGGCTAGCCGATCGGAACGTGCCGGCAATACGGTCGAGCGGAATGGACTATATCGTTCTGGCAAAGAAAGAGCAGTTATCAGCTTTCTGATTTCTGAGCTTCGACCTTAGACTCTTGCAAGGTTGTAACATTTCTTGACGGATCAAAGTTCCTATCATGTGCGGCATCGCAGGTCAGTTTAACTTCCGGCGACTCGAACCAGTGGAACACGAGACGATTGTACGGATGGCGCGGTCAATCACACATCGTGGACCCGATGATGAAGGCTTTTTGATCGCTGGACCTGTAGGCTTGGGATTCCGGCGATTATCCATCATTGACCTCGCCGGAGGTCATCAGCCGATGTCGGACGCAGAAGAGACGGTGTGGGTAATCTTCAATGGCGAAATTTACAATTACCGGGAGCTCAGAGCAGAGCTACGAAACAAGGGCCATCAGTTTAGGACAAATTCCGACACCGAAGTGATCGTTCATGGCTACAAAGAATGGGGCGCTGATGTTTTTAACCGTCTCAATGGCATGTTTGGTCTGGCTATCTGGGATGTACAAAAAGGAACGACTGATCCTAGCCAGGGATGCCATGGGCATCAAACTCATCTATTACGAGATTCAGAATGGAACCTTAACTTTCGGTTCCGAAATCCGTCCGATTCTGGCTGCGCAAGACTCACAACCAGATGTTGATCCTATCGCGTTGAATCTATTTCTCCGTTTTCGCTATACGCCTTCTCCATTGACGATATTTCAAGGCGTTCGAAAGCTGGCACCCGGTACGATGTTAATTGTGGAGAAAGGTCAATGCCGAGAAGAACGCTGGTACAAGTTCATGCCTACACCCTTCTCAAGACCAAAGAAGGAGACGGAAGCTATCCGCGAATTACTGGAACTATATCGGGGTGCAGTGGGGAGACATCTTTTGAGCGATGTCCCAGTTGGAATTCTTCTGAGCGGCGGGCTGGATTCTGGTCTGCTCCTGGCGCTCATGAACGAGCATGGAAACTCCTGGCCAGCGTACACCATAGGTTATGGCAACAGCTTTGCTGACGATGAGTTATTCGATGCAGCGGAAACCGCCTCTCTTCTCGACGCACGGCACGTAACAGTAAAGCTCGATCAGAGCGAATTCGAACGCTCTTTGCCAGGTATCGTGGAATGTTTGGAGGAACCGATTGCAGCTTCTTCCATCGTGCCGATGTATTTCGTGTCCCAACGCGCGAGCCAAGATGTCAAAGTCGCGCTGATCGGACAGGGCCCGGACGAGCTATTTGGCGGATACAAGCGGCACCTGGGTGTTCATTATGGCGAATGGTACCGCGGATTACCAGGAGGCCTCCGTTCGGCAATTGGGTTGGCGGTCAATGGATTACCCCGAAGCGAGATGCTTAAGCGCGGCGTCCACTCACTCGCTGTTAAAGACCGTCTGAAGCGCTATCAGGATGTTTTTTCACTTGCCGCGCCGGAAACAATAGACGGATTTTTCCGCGAAGGCGTCCTTCCTGAGAGGAACGGCGACGAGTTGGTCGAGTACTGGAAGTCGCTGCTGCCGCAAATGGAGCATACCGACGAACTTGGAGCTTTTCAGCTGCTGGAAATCCGGTCTTCGCTCCCGGACGAGCTGCTCATGTATGCAGATAAGCTATCCATGGCTCACAGTCTGGAAGTTCGCGTGCCGTATCTGGATCGCACGGTAGTGGAGTACGTCCAACGACTCAATGCCAATTTTAAGGTACGCAATTGTACTCGCAAATGGCTGCACCGGCAGGTCTGCCAGCGTTACCTCCCACGACGCGTCCTGGGGCGGAAAAAGCGCGGGTTCGCTGTGAACGTTGTAGATGCTTGGTTTCAGTCGTCGTTCAGCAGCGAGTTATCAGGTCTCCTTTTAGATGAAACCTCGCTAATTTTCGGCATGCTCAAGCCTGAGTCAGTTCGAAAGCTGCTGACTACTCACAGATCGGGGCGACAAGATAACCACAAGCTTCTTTTCAGCCTGGTCATGCTTGAGCATTGGCTTCGGGGACTTAGAGCAAAAGCAGGTACCGCATTGGCAATTTAACAAGGCCGGGCGATAGCAGGTTCGAGAGCTGCTCGCAGTTGATGATCTTGGAGAGGTGGCTGAGCGGTCTAAGGCAGCGGCATTAAGGTCGCTATGCGACGGTAAGTCGCATCGGAGGTTCGAATCCTTCCCCTCTCCGGCTTTTAGTTAGACAGTGGGTTACCACCTAATTCAGTCATACCAATATCGACGAATTATGCAGATTAACGGCAAGGACATCATCACTGAGGGCGCGCTTCCGCGGATAGCCCGGCTCGATCAGGAATGGTTCGAAGACGTGGACGATCCTGAGATGCTCCTGGAGTCGCTGCAAAAGGAGAAACCTGTCCCGGATATACTAACATTCTGGCAGCGCCTACCCGATACGAAACCCAAGTATTCCTACAGAATGGAGCCAGATCCTATCGCAGCACTCCCAATTACAACCTATTCGAATTGGTGGGATAAACAGCTCGATAGATCAGCAAGAAACAAGGTCAGAAAAGCGCACAAAAAAGGTGTGATTATAAGGTTAACAGAATTCGACGATCAGTTGGTTCAAGGTATCACATCGATCTTCAACGAAACCCCAATCAGGCAAGGACGGCACTTTCTTCACTATGGAAAAAATTTTAAAACGGTGAAACGTCAATTTAGCCGCTTCTTGTTCCGGGAAGAAATTTTCGGCGCATATTTGGGCGAGGAACTAGTTGGATTCATCATGTTGGCGAACGCGGGAGGGTATGCTGTCCTTGGTCAAATAATTTCAAAGATCGGTCGTCGGGATTTAGCGCCAACGAACGCGTTACTAGCTAAGGCCGTTGAACGCTGTGCGGAGAAAGGAATTCCATACCTCGCGTACGCCTTTTGGCTTGATAATGGCCTTGGCGACTTCAAACGAAGCAATGGTTTTCAGAGATTTGATCTTCCCAGGTATTTCGTTCCGCTAACACGCAAAGGGAAGGTTGCTTTAAATGTCGGTCTCCACCGCGGCTGGACAGCAGCACTTCCGGAGGGGATCAAGAATCCATTAAGGCAGCTGAGGAAGTTCTGGTACGAATTGAAGGGGAAGTAGCAATCCAGCCAACCCCGTTTGTTGTATGCCCGGCATTGTTGGAATCATAGGTCAAAGCCCAGCCCACGAGTCTCGGCGTGTAGTGAACTCTATGTTAAGTTCCATGAAACACGAGATCTTTTATGATTCAGGTGCACACTCCGCCCCGGAAATGGGAATATATGCAGGGTGGATTGCACCCAAAGATTCCTTCGCGGCGACTCAGGTCTTTTTTAACAACCAAAAGGATATTGCGCTCATCTTTTCTGGTGAGTGCTTTCTTGATGCCGAAACCGAGGCTAGTCTGAAAGAGCGGACATCTAGAGTCGAAAGGAACAAGGGTGACTGGTTGGTTCATCTCTACGAACAAGAAGGCAGTAGATTTTTTGAGAAGCTAAACGGCCTTTTTAGTGGCCTTTTAGTTGATAACCGGAAACGCAAGGCATTTTTATTCAATGACCGTTACGGAGTCGAGCGGATTTATTGGCACCAGAGGGATGGCACGTTGTATTTTGCGAGCGAGGCGAAGGCATTGCTCCGCGTCCTACCGGAGCTACGAGCGTTCGACCAGGAGGGTGTAGCTCAGTTCTTGACGTTTGGGTGCACGTTAGGACAGCGGACGTTATTTCGAGGCGTTCAGTTGCTTGCCGGAGCATCGGTATGGTCCTTTGAAAGTGGAAAGTGTCAGAAGAACAGATATTTTGTTCCAGCGACCTGGGAGTCTCAGTCCATCCTTCCGGCTGAGTCCTTTGGGGCTGAGTTTCGAGAAACATTCAAGAGAATCTTGCCAAAATATTTCGAATCGGAATCAAAGGTTGGTATTTCTCTAACTGCTGGCCTGGACAGCCGGATGATTGTGGCCTGCCGGCCGAACGGCGAAGAAAAACCTATCTGCTATACCTTTTCAGGTCAGAATCGAGACACACTCGATGCGCAACTAGCGGGGCGGGTAGCAGAGGCATGTAATTTGCAACATGAGATTCTCCGCTTGGGCGGCGATTTTTTCTCGAATTTCGCGTCGTATGCTGACCGAACGGTTTATATCACAGATGGTTGCGCAGGACCTTTAGCTGCCCATGAGCTCTACCTGAACAGCCAAGCCCGCAAGCTAGCGCCCGTGCGTGTCACGGGCGTCTTCGGCGGTGAGATCTTGAGAGGCGTATCCATGTTTAAGCCGATTCGGCTCTCGCCCGGTCTTCTGCATCCGGACTTAAATCACACTTTGAATTGCTTCGCGCAGAGATCGACCCGCAATGGTCAGCATCCGTTGACTTTCACAGCCTTTTGCGAGATACCCGGGAAGCGGTTTGGAATTCCAGCGGTAAGCCGGTCGCAGCTCACTTTTCGAACGCCTTTCCTGGATAACGAACTCGTCACCCTTGCCTATCGTGCGCCGGAAAGCTTTCGAGCATTACCTCTTATTTGGTCGATTGTTCAGGAGCACAGCCAACTCCTGAGCTATATTCCTACGGATATGGGTCTGACGGCCCGTGGGTTAACCACAGCGCCAAGACGCGTTGTTTCCAAAGCTGTTTGTAAACTCGACTATCTTTACGCTGAAGGGTTGCCACATTGGCTGTCTCCGATCGACCGCCTGTTCGATCGGTTTGGTTCCACGGTGGGGCTTTTCGGATGGCATAAGTTCTTGCACTACCGGAGGTGGTTCAGACGAGAACTTGCCGGCTATATCGCCGATGCGGTCGACGACGTACAGAGTCGCCGCAGTCCCTTTTGGAAATCCGATTTTCTCGAAAACTTGGCTCGTGAGCACATAAATGGTCGAAGGAATTATCTGCGTGAAATCGACGCAGTGCTCACACTCGAAGCGGTGGAGCGCCTTCTTCTAGGTGACCTATCTCGTGAACCTGAACAGCCAGTATCTGGAGTTTCGTACGAAGTATTACCGGCTTCTAGTTAGCGATACGCGGCGGCTAGCCGAACCATCACGCGAGACAGCTAACTTCACTGCAATTCATGGCCATCATTTGTCGCAAATATAACCTTCTGTTTATAATGACTCCGCGGACTGCATGCACAGCAATCGGAGAATTACTCTGCGAGCATTATGGTGGAGAATTTTTGCCAGCGGCAGATATTCTGGATTCTCGCGGGTTCATTTCTATTCAGAGGAAGCACAGCACTCTATCCGAACTGCTTACGCATAATTTGTTGACGGCGCGCGAGGCAAGATCACTGCTTAAACTGGCGGCTGTGAGGAATCCGTTCGATAGTCTGGTTTCTTTATATTTTAAGCAGCGTCTCAAATATAAGCCATTGCTTGCTGATCCGACTTCCTGGGTGCATCGGTCGCCCGGTTACGCACAAAGCATGAGATATGCTCAAAAAGACTCTTTTAACAGGTGGGTGTTTAGAGTGTGTTACAGGAAAATCATCAAAAGGCTCTTAGGTTTGCGGGCTTCCATGTTTGTCGACTACACGAACGGAACGGACGAGGTCATAAAGTTCGAAAGTATGGCGGAAGATCTGAGGAATGTGTTTAGTCGAGCAGGGATCGCCTGGAAAGCAGATATACCAAGCGCAAATCGTACGGATGAAAGAACTGACCGTAATTATCGTTCATTTTATTCTCGGCCTGCAGCGTTCGCCGTCTCGGCAGCGTACTCTTACGACCTAAGAGCGTTCGGTTATGAATTTTAGCATTGATCGACGTAATGTACAACAAAGCGATGGAAACATTGATTATTAAGATAGGCGCCACCGGCGATGTTGTAAGAACAACGCCATTGCTTGGCCGATTGCCGGGTCGAATTACATGGCTGACCGCGGCGCAGAACATCGCACTGCTAAAAGGCGTGAACGAGAACCTGCGCGGCTTTATTTGGGAGAACCGAGAGACAGCGTTAGATGCCAATTATGATCTCGTCATCAACCTGGAAGACACGCTGGATGTTGCAGAGTTTCTAAAAACGCTGCGATATAAAGAAATCTTTGGCGCTTACCTCGCTTCCAACAACTCGTTGCGCTATACGAAAGGTTCCAGCTGCTGGTTTGATCTGAGCCTGATCAGTTCTTATGGCCGGCAAGAAGCCGATCGCCTGAAATTTCTCAACCGCCGGAGCTATCAGGAGCTGATCTTTGAGGGCCTTGGGTTCAATTTTTCCGGTGAAACCTATTTGTTGCCGGAACCGATCGAAACCGGGCTGTCAGGCGATGTTGCCATAGCAGCGGATGCCGGGCCGATCTGGCCGATGAAGAAATGGGCTTACTATGGGGAACTGAAACAGGAGCTTGAAGATCAAGGATTAATCGTAAATGTGCTGCCAAAAAGATCATCGCTGCTCGAGCATCTGTCCGACGTCCGAAACCATCACTGCTTGGTTGGCGGTGATAGCCTGCCGATGCATTTTGCGCTTGGAACTGGCACGCCGTGCGTCACTCTCTTCACGTGCACGAGTCCGTGGGAAATTTACGATTATGGAATTCAAAAAAAGATAGTGTCCCACCATCTGAAAGAGTTCTTCTACAAGCGCGGCTACGACGAACGCGCAACAACGGCCATAACTGTCTCTGAAGTATTGAATGCGGTGATGACCCAGTTGGAGGCGATAGAGCTGGCGACCAGTCGCCCTCCTATCTGATGATACTGCTTGCCCAAGAGAAGACCGGGGACAGCTGCCTTTGCCAAGACTACGGAGGTCAGATCGCTCAGTCGCCCGTAGTCACGCCTCGATCTTCGATGACTTGCCGCCCGTCGTGCAGAGTAGCCTTACTCACCGGCGGCGGGGACAAGCCTTACGCGCTTGGAATGGCGGCCGCACTTACCTCGGAAGGAACATCGGTAGATTTTATCGGTAGTGATGACCTGAATGTGCCTGAGGTGGTCACTAATCCGCGAGTAAATTTTCTGAACCTGCGCGGGGATCAACGCTCGGAAGCAAGTTCAATGGCAAAAGTGTACAGGGTATCAAAGTATTACTTCCGGCTCATTAGTTACGCGGCAAAGGCAAAACCAGAGCTATTCCATCTGTTGTGGAACAATAAAATTGAGCTCTTCGACCGCACGGTGTTGATGCTCTACTTTAAGTTGCTCGGCAAACGCGTCCTTTTCACTGCTCACAATGTGAATGCGGGTAAAAGGGATCAGAAGGATTCGTGGCTAAATCGGGTTACGCTGAAGATTCAATATAGCTTGAGCGATCATATTTTTGTTCACACCGACGGAATGAAAAATGAGATGATCTTGGAGTTTAGCATTCCCAAGGAAAAGATAAGCGTAATCCCATTTGGAATTAACAACACAGTTCCGAACACAAGCCTTTCGAGCCTTGAGGCAAAGCAACAGCTCGGCATTAGCAGAAACGATAGGAGCTTGCTTTTTTTCGGAAATATCGCGCCTTACAAAGGACTGGAATACTTGATCACTGCTTTTGGCGAACTGTTGAAGAAAAATCGCGGGTACCGTCTTCTTATTGTAGGGAAGCCGAAGGGATCCGAGACCTACTGGAACCAGGTTCAATGCAGGATTGCAAGCAACGGTATCGGGGACCGTATCATTGAGAAGATCGAATATATCTCGGATGAAGAAGGCGAATTGTATTTCAAAGCCGCCGACGTGTTGGTCCTCCCGTACACGCGTATATTTCAAAGCGGGGTACTTTTCCTGGGGTACAACTTTGGATTGCCTGTGATCGCCGCGGATGTCGGGAACTTGAAAGAAGAGATTATCGAAGGTCAAACCGGCCTTGTGTTCAAAGCGCAGGATTCATCTGATCTAGCGAGAAAAATCGAGGACTATTTTGATAGCGAATTATTTTGCAACCTTGAAGCCAGCCGGGCTCAAATTAAGGCGTACGCAAACGAGCGATATTCCTGGGCTAAGGTAGCCGCCATAACGATAAAGAGTTACACAGAGCTCTTATCGCGAGCTGGGTGATCTTCGCCATCCCTCTGCTGATCTCTGTCTTCTGATCGCGGGATCTAAAAATGGCACCTTTGGTTTCGATTTTGATACCTGCCAAACCTGCTGAAGCAATGAGTGTTGATTCTTCCAATACGATGAAAGGCGAAGAAGCGTGTGCTGCCCCCTCGTTACACTCGCCGACAGGCAACGCCTTCGAACGACACTTTGCAACCCATCATCTGCTGACAAATCTGAGGCAGCGCACCATTTCCAGCGGGCTCATCACTGCGGCGGCGCAGGGTGCGCAGTTCTTTCTGAATCTGGTGTACATCATGGTGCTCGCCCGACTGCTCCTGCCACAGGAATTCGGTCTGGTCGCCATGGTTACAACCGTCATGGGTTTTCTCCGCATTTTCCAAGATGCCGGGCTCTCAACGGCCACAGTGCAGCGGCAGGAGATTACCCATGCGCAGGTCTCTAATCTGTTCTGGGTAAATGTCGGTGTAGGTGGTGTTATTACACTGCTTGTTGCAGCGTCGGCCCCGGCAGTCGCGTGGTTCTATCATGAACCCCGCCTTGTAAGCATTACACTCGTGCTTTCGACTACCTTTCTGCTAGCCAGCTCGGCGGCTCAACACGTTGCCCTGTTGAATCGGCAGATGCGCTTCTCGGCCATCGCGATGATCGATATTGCTTCCATGCTTACCGGTTATCTTACCGGCATTGGCATCGCGCTATTGGGGTATGGCTACTGGGCGCTAGTTGCCGCCATTGTCGTCCAAGTTGCTATCAAACTTGTGCTTATCTGGTCAGTTTCGGGATGGCGACCTCAATTACCATCGCGCAACACTCAAACCCGACGCCTCTTGAAATTCGGCGCGAACCTTACCGCTGGGACACTAATGTACTCGCTGGCCAGGGGAGCAGACAACCTTTTGATTGGGCGGTTTTTCGGTGCCGCGGCAGTCGGCCTTTATTCCAGGGCCTCCATTCTCCTTTTGCGGCCGCTGCAACAGTTCATGGCGCCAATAATTGCCGTGGTGGTTCCTGCACTGTCCCGGGTACAAGGCCAGCGCGACCGGTATCGCCGAACATTTCTTCAAGTGTTTGAAGCGATCGCCTTGATGAGTTTTCTGTTGACGGGCCTGCTTCTACCATTGGCTCATCCACTGACACTAGTCGTGCTCGGCCCGAAGTGGGAGGCAGCCGCTGTTATCTTCGCCGCTTTTACCGTTGCGGCAATGACCTATCCGCCTACCAGCGCCGCCACGTGGTTGTTCGCCTCCCAGGGACGCGGCAAGGACTGGGTCCTTGCGAGTTCGATTGTCTCCAGCGTCACGCTCTGCTCTTTCCTGGTCGGCTTGCCATTTGGCCCGGTCGGTGTAGCGATATCCTACTCGGCCTCGCGTGTTTTGATGGAGGTGCCATTAGTCTATTACATGGCCGGCCGGCGGGGTCCCGTGAGCGGGGGAGACCTTTGGCTTGCAAGTTTGCGGCATTTGCCTGTCTGGGGAGTGGTTTGCGGCACGACCTGGTATGCACGTACCTTTGTTTTGAATGCTAATTCTTGGATCCAATTACTTGTGTGCGCTCCGGTAGCGCTGCTGGCCGCGGCCGCATACATCTGTATTTCTAGGCCTTCTCGGCGTGTGGCGACAAACGTGCTCTCCATCCTGTCGGACTTGAAAAGTCCACACTCTACACCGAGCCCGGACGAAATTCGCATGTCGCGTCGGAACAGACCTCTTGAGACCCTTGAGCCAGTTTGAACATCTCCTGTTTCTTTACGTTCATTTTTACTGTTACGGATCCTTATGCGTTTGCGCATGTCCCGAGGCAGATCTTGCTGGTAGAATAAAATGGAAGCTTTGGTATCAATTCTTGTTCCTGCCTATAATTCCCAACGCTGGATAGAGGACACGCTTAGGTCTGCGCTGGCACAAACCTGGCCGAAGAAAGAAATCATCGTGGTGGACGATGGGTCTACCGATCGGACCCTGCATATAGCCAGGCAGTTCGCTTCGAAAAACGTGCACGTTGTCACCCAGCTCAACCAAGGAGCGTCAGTGGCAAGGAATACCGCATTCTCTCTTTGCCAGGGCGAGTACATCCAATGGTTGGACGCCGATGATCTCCTTCATCCTGAAAAGGTGGAAAAGCAATTGCGAGCGGTGGAAAAGGGTTCAAGTAGCCGGACGCTTCTTTCGGGAGCCTGGGGATACTTTATTTACCGAAAAAGAAAAGCCCGCTTCTCGCCGACGCCTCTGTGGTCTGATCTGACGCCGCTGGAATGGATGGTGAGGAAGATTGGGAACAATTTGCAAATGCAGACCGACAATTGGCTCGTCAGCCGGGAACTTTCGAAGGCTGCGGGGGCTTGGGATCCCAGACTCTGGAAGAACAATGACGGGGAATATTTTTGTCGAGTTATTATGGCAAGTGACGACATACGGTTTGTACCCGATGCCAAGTCCTACTATCGCGCTGCTGGGTTCAAGTCGGTAACGCATATCTGCGGGTCGAATAAGAAACTGGAATCATTGTCTCTTTCCATGAAATTGCACATTCACTATCTCCGCTCGATGGAGGACAGCGATAGGACTCGACTGGCGTGTGTGAATTACATTCGAACCAGAGTCCCCGAGTTTTATCCGTACCGTCTAGATCTTGTTGAAGAACTAAAGCGCGTCATCTCAGAGCTTGGTGGGCAATTCGAAGAGCCACGCTTGTCTCGGAAATATGATTGGATTGCGAAGAGTTTTGGGTGGCGCCTCGGTTGGCAAGCATACCACCAGCTGCCAAAGATTCGGGCGTCATTAATTATCGGATGGGACAAGGCGATGTCTCAGGTTGAGAGTCGATTCTGCGCGAGTTAGCGAGTATGAAGGGGAACACAATACAAGCACAAAAAGATCCAATGCGTGGCAAGCTTGCGCCTGCTCTCTCGGAAACCCGCGCTCGAGCGAAGTATCCCATTGATTCCATACGTCAAAAGCTCTGGGGAACCCTGGAACTAAGGGAACGTTGGTCCCTTTCCTGGCGTGGTTGGTCGTTGGTCGCCCTCGTGGTGCTACTCGTAACTCTTGTGTTCACATGGGGCGTTTATCCATTTTTGGCCGTAACGCACCGTGTAAATACAAATGTTCTCGTGGTTGAGGGATGGATACATCCTGTACGCTATCCGTGCCGCGCTGCAAGAATTCCGAAATGGTTCCTACCAGCGCGTTTTCACCACCGGGGGACCGGTCCAGGGAACCGGAGGCTACACCAATGATTACAATACTTCAGCCAGCGTCGGTGCAGAACTCTTGAAAAAGAACGGGCTGGCAAATGAAGCCCTGCAGATGGTTCCGTCTCACGTAACGGACCGCGACAGAACATACGCATCGGCTCTTGCGCTTCGAGACTGGTTTCGTGACCACAATATGCCTGTTAGGAGTGTCAACGTGCTGACCGAAGATATGCATGCGCGCCGGACCCGCTTTCTCTTTGAAGAGGCTTTGGGAAAGAACGTCACAGTGGGCATCATCGCCGTGCCAAATCCGGATTATGATGCGCGCCGTTGGTGGCGCTACAGTGATGGCGTTCGAGAAGTCATAGGCGAGAGCATCACTTACATCTATGCCAGGTTCTTCTTTCATCCGGGCGCAGCATCATCTGACAAAACAGGCGGCGCAAACCGGTCAGGCACCTCATTAGCACCGAACTCATGAAAATAGCGATTGTCGGCCTCGGGTATGTTGGGCTACCGCTAACGATTCGATTTGCCCGCTCGTGTATAAACGTGTTGGGATTGGATGTTGATTCTACGAAAATTCAACTTCTCAATAACGGTCAAAGTTACATAAAGCATATTGAGTCATCGGCTATTGCCGAGTTGGTTGGGTCCGGCAAGTTCTCCGCGTCGGCGGACTTCAGCCGCATCAAAGAGGTGGAAGCAGTGATCATATGTGTGCCGACACCGCTCAGCAAGAACCGCGAGCCGGATATCTCGTTCGTCATTAAGACAGGGGAAATGATCGGTCCGCACCTGGCCAAGAAGACATTGGTAGTGCTTGAATCGACCACTTATCCGGGGACCACGGATGAGGAGTTGCGCACTGTGTTGGAGAAGGGATCGGGAATGAAGGCAGGCGTAGATTTTCACCTCGCCTTTTCACCAGAACGGGAAGATCCCGCTAATGAACAAAGCAACGTAAAAAGGATTCCGAAAGTTGTGGGTGGTTACACGCCGACGTGTCTCCAGCGTGCCGTGGCTCTTTATGGTAAAGCAATCGATACGATCGTACCGGTCTCTTCGTGCCGCGTCGCTGAAGCCACCAAACTGCTCGAGAATATTTTTCGAAGCGTTAACATTGCGCTGGTTAACGAGCTAAAGCTGGTCTACACCGCCATGGGAATCGACATTTGGGAGGTCATCGAAGCGGCAAGGACGAAGCCGTTTGGATTCATGCCGTTCTATCCCGGCCCTGGCCTTGGCGGGCATTGTATCCCGATCGATCCATTTTATCTCACGTGGAAGGCTCGCGAGTACGGTCAACATACTCGTTTCATTGAGCTGGCTGGCGAAATCAACACCCGAATGCCAGAGCACGTCGTGCACACGGTTGCAGATGCACTCAACACTCAATCTAAGGCCATCAAGGGCTCTAAGATTCTGATAGTGGGTTTGGCCTATAAACCCAATGTTGATGACGAGCGGGAGTCGCCCAGTTATGCCTTAATGAACTTGCTAGCTGAGCGCGGTGCGGAGGTGGCCTATTACGATCCGTATGTGCCGGTGATCAAGCCAACCCGCGAGCACCCGCAATTCGCTGGAAGAAAATCCGTCGAGTGGAACCGCGCAACAATCGAGAATTTCGATGTTGTTCTGATCGCGACCAACCATTCCTTGGTGAATTACCACGAGCTTGGCGAGTGGAGCCGGTGCATAGTGGATACGCGAAATGCAATGGCGCCTGTCAGCAGCGCGGCGAGTAAGGTCTGGAAAGCGTAACGAATCATCGGACAAAGTCAGCCAGAGGAGACGTCGCCCAAGGAAGGAAAGGGGTAGATTATGCATCTGTCGATTCAGTTACAAGCTTCGAGTCCCCCGGTAAATATTGTACGACCAGATCGGCTTTACGACGCAGTTTCATTCTCATCTCGCTTGCGCTATCGTGCTTTGCGTTTCCGCGACCAGCCGGAGCACAATTTAACAAGGGCATCGATCGACTCGCCCAGTCCGACCCCGACGCCTACACCCACTCCAAGCGCCCCAACTACTCCAACATCGACGCCCACTCCAACTCCTCCTGCTGGTTTGGTGGCGGCGTATGGATTTAATGAGGGGGTGGGACGTCGTTGACCGATCTGTTGGGCAACGGAAACAACGGAACCATCAGCGGAGCGACCTGGACGAATAGCACGTGGCGAGACGTGATCTACAAGGGCAACGACAACTATTACCTGATGGCGATGTCGAACAATTCATCGCGTCCCGTCGGCGGAGCGATTCTTGGAGGCGTTTACGCGGAAGCTATAGGCCCTAATGCGCTGACGGTGAACACATGGGCGCATCTTGGGGCCATGCGTTTGGTCCAATTCTTCTGGCTGGCTGGAGCCTGGTCGGGCAGTAAGCCGTAATCAGCTCGCTGCGGCGTGATTTTGCGGACGAGAAGCGAAGCAAAAAGATCAAGGCGCTTTAACACAAACTCGAGATCAGCTCAATCGAGCAATTACAGAACGCGTGCAAACAGCGGTTTGCTGCTGAATTAGCGGGTTTAACGAAATAAATAGTCCGAAAAGGAAAAAAATTCTTGCCGTGGCAATTGATTCTGCTATGAAGGCGAGCTGCGGGGTATCGCGAGGACCGATAAGCCGCAGTTATGAGGACGTGCGGCATATTTGTATCTATCCTCGTTTTGATTGGCTTCGCCGATCGTTGCGGAGCGACCGTTTACAATTCCAACGGTACACCGGAGAATGTGCAGTTCATCCACGATACCCAGGCGCAGAACGGCGACACGATCACGCTCCCTTTGGGAACGTTCATATGGAATACGCAAATCAGCATCACGAAGAATATCACTTTATCCGGTGCCGGTCAGGACGTGACCGTTCTTTACGATAATGTGCCGAAGTCCGGCGGCGGCGATTCGACAGTCCCGATTTTTTGTTCCGGTATTACTGGAAATCTTCGGTTGACTGCATTCACGTTGCACGGGCAAGCGCAGGATACGCAAATCTATAATAAAGGGGAAATTCGTATCAGCGGCACTTCACACACGGTTCGTGTGGATCATGTCGGGATAGTGCTTCCGGGAACGGGAGCCTTCGTGTTTAACGGCGATATTTGGGGGGTAGTGGATCATTGCACGCTGGACACTTCGAACGGGAAACAGTCATTTCAGGTTTTTAACCCCACCTACGGCGGGGGAACGTACGGGGATGTGAGCTATGAATCACCGACTAACCTTGGCAGTGGAGAGGGGGTTTACATTGAGGATTGCACCATCAATGGCCACGGGGTAGCCGGATATGGCGTGACCGATTCAACACAGGGTGGCCGTTTTGTTCTCCGTTACTGCACGGTCAACGATGAAATGGCTGCGACGCACGGAACCGAGAGCCAACGTTATCGCGGTGTGCGGACATTTGAGATTTACAATAATACGTTCACGAACTCGAACACGATCATCTTTTGCGCCGTGTATTTGCGCGGAGGAACTGGGGTGATTTGGGGGAATACTTTCAGAGGCGGCGCTGGCGACACTGGTTACAAGAACGGGATTCAAACCGACAATTACCGGAGTTGGAACACGTGGCAACCGTGGGGACTGTGCAACGGCAGTAATCCGTGGGATCAGAATAGTTCCGGCGACGGTTACGCTGCGATAGACCAGGTTGGTCGGGGGATGGCGCTAGACCAGGTTCGCGGCGATCCTCCGGTGAACCAGCGCACCGGGAACGCCGCATGGCCGCGTAACAATTCCGAGCCTGTTTATTTGTGGAACAACACGTGGGTGCCGGTTCCGCATAACGCTGGCGCTTACATATCCAATGCCCGCAGCGTTGTGCAGACCGGGAGAGATATCATCGACAACGGCAGTAATCCTAAACCGGGTTACACTCCTTACGCTTATCCGCATCCGCTCGTCACAGGCGGTGGAACGGCTACGCCGACACCAACAGCAACAGCAACAGCAACAGCAACAGCAACAGCAACAGCTACAGCTACAGCTACACCTACGGCCACCTCTACGCCATCAGCGAGCCCTACGCCTACCGCAACCGCAACGCCAACCCCTACGCCTACCACAACACCCACGCCGACACCGCCTACTGGTTTGGTAGCGGCTTACAAGTTCAACGAAGGAAATGGGAACACAGTAAATGATGCCTCCGGCAATCGCATAACGGGGTTCATCTATGGGGCGACATGGACGATGGAGGGCAAAACTGGCAATGCTTTAAGTTTCGATGGTTCGAGCAGCTACGTTGACTTGCGCAACCCCTCGCTTTTGCAAATTACGGGAAGTATGACTTTGAGTGCCTGGGTAAAGGCTGTGGCCAACCCGGCGAATGACGGACAAATTGTGGCCAAGGCAAATGATGCTTCCGGATGGCAACTTAAGACAAGTCGTGACACCGGGCCGCAGACGTTCGGTGTCGCGGTCTCAAGTAGCAGCGGTCGCGCTCAGCGTTATAGCACGACAGTTCGTTCATTAGATGTTTGGTATTACGTTGCAGGAGTGTACGATGCTGCTGCCCGGACACTGGACATTTATGTAAACGGCGTGCTGGACAATGGGGTGCTTAGAGGCTCTATCCCGGCGTCACAGGTCGATGCTCCGGTAAACGTATATGTTGGAAAGCGGACCAGCCTTTACGGCGGTGGGTATTGTTTTAACGGGATCATTGACAATGTGCGCATTTACGACCGGGCACTGAGTCAGGGCGAAATTCAAGCCGATATGAATACGCCAGTTGGAAGCCCATCACCAACACCCGCTCCCAACGACGACGCCAACAGCTTGTAACCGGACAGCGGAACGACGCCGGTTACATTTGCGAATCCGAGCCGGATTCTCAGTTGGTTTGGTCAAAACATTTGTCGAGTCGGAGCTCGAGAAAAAATTGCCCACCAACAATATGTTCATAACTGTTTTTGCTTATAAATTTTTAATAAGAAACATTAATTTTTTTCTTGTCATGGAAATTGACTCTGATATGAAGGCTGGTTGCGGTGCATCGCGAAGACCGATAAGCCGCAATTGTGAAGACGTTCCCCCCACGTCACCACTTGTGGTGCACCTTTGTGTCTATCGTCGCTTTGAGCGGCTTTTCTGGTCGTTGCGGAGCGACCGTTTACAATTCCAACGGCACACCGGAGAATGTGCAGTTCATCCACGATACCCAGGCGCAGAACGGCGACACGATTACGCTCCCAGTGGGGACGTTCATATGGAATACGCAAATCAGCATCACGAAGAATATCACTTTATCCGGTGCCGGTCAGGACGTGACCGTTCTTTACGATAACGTGCCGAAGTCCGGCGGCGGCGATTCGACAGTCCCGATTTTTTGTTCCGGTATTACTGGAAATCTTCGCTTAACTGCATTCACGTTGCACGGGCAAGCCCAGGATACTCAAATCTACAACAAAGGGGAAATTCGTATCAGCGGCACTTCGCACACGGTCCGTGTGGATCATATCGGGATAGTGCTTCCGGGAACGGGAGCCTTCGTGTTTAACGGCGATATTTGGGGGGTAGTGGATCATTGCACGCTGGACACTTCGAACGGGAAACAGTCATTCCAGGTTTTTAACCCCAATTATGGCGGCGGCACCTACGGGGATGTGAGCTATGAATCATCGACTAACCTTGGCAGTGGAGAGGGGGTTTACATTGAGGATTGCACCATCAATGGCCACGGGGTAGCCGGATATGGCGTGACCGATTCAACGCAGGGTGGCCGATTTGTTCTCCGTTACTGCACGGTCAACAATGAAATGGCTGCGACTCACGGAACCGAAAGCCAACGTTATCGCGGTGTGCGGAGCTACGAGATTTACAACAACACATTCACCAATTCCAATACCATCATGTTTTGCGCTGTTTATTTGCGCGGGGGAACTGGAGTAATTTGGGGGAACACTTTCAGTGGAGGCGGAGGTCAGACTGGATACAGGAACGCTGTTAATACGGACAATTACAGGAGTTGGAATACATGGCAACCGTGGGGGCTGTGCAACGGAAGCAATCCGTGGGATCAAAATAGTCAAACAGACGGATATGCATCGCTTGATCAAGTTGGTCGGGGGATGGCGCTAGACCAGATTCGCGGCGACCCTCCTGTAAACCAGCGCACCGGGAACACCGCATGGCCGAGAAATCAGTTGGAGCCTGTTTATCTCTGGAGCAACACGTGGGTTCCAGTCCCGAACAACCCTGGGTCTTACATCTCAAATGCTTGGAGCGTTGTGCAAACCGGGCGCGACATCAACGACAACGGAAACACGCCGAAGCCCGGCTACACTCCTTACACATACCCGCATCCGCTCGTCACGGGTGGTGGAACGCCTACCCCTACACCGACAGCTTCTTCGACGCCAACAGCAACAGCAACTTCACCGCCAACGGCGACGCCCACGGCCACCTCCACGCCATCAGCGAGCCCTACGCCTACCGTAACCGCAACGCCAACTCCTACGCCTACCGCAACACCCACCCCTGCTGGTTTGGTAGCGGCCTACAATTTCAATGAAGGAAATGGGACGACAGCAAACGATGCTTCCTTCAACGGAAACAACGGAACGATTAGCGGGGCGACATGGACGACCTCCGGAAAGTATGGCAATGCCTTGTCTTTCAACGGCTCCAACTCGCGCGTGACCGTGCCGGATTCTGCTTCGTTGCACCTTACCACTGGTATGACGTTGGAAGCGTGGGTGTATCCGACCGCGGTCAGCAGCGCGTGGCGGGACGTGATCGAGAAGGGTAATGATAACTACTATCTAATGGCAACCGCACAGTTTGCCGGGGGAGTGCCCGCTACTGACGGGACTTGGGCAGAGCCACCGCTATATGGAACCTCCATATTACCGGTGAATGCTTGGTCGCACTTGGCATCGACTTATGACGGCGCAATGTTACGACTATACTTAAACGGCGCACAGGTGGCGAGCAAGTCCGTAAGTGGCTCAATTGGTGTTACTACCGATGCATTAACCTTTGGTAGTGATCCGTTTTATGGACAATATTTATCAGGTAGAATTGACGATATTCGCATCTACAATCGGTCGTTGACAGCCGCGGAAATTCAAGCCGATATGAATACGCCAGTTGGAAGCCCATCCCCAACACCGACGCCCACTTCGACGCCAACGCCTACCCCGACTCCGAGCGCCACGGCTACATTTACGCCTACTCCAACCGCGACAGCGACGTTTACTCCCACACCGACCGCGACTGCAACTGCTACAGCTACCGCAACCGACACGCCAACGCCTACCCCGACTCCGAGCGCCACGGCTGCATTCACGCCGACACCAAGCGCGACAGCGACGTTTACTCCCACACCAACTCCCACGGTGACACCAACGGCTACAGCTACAGCAACTGCGACGCCAACGAGCACAGCGACAGAGACACCAACGCCGATCCCGACTCCGAGCGCCACGGCTACATTTACGCCTACACCAAGCGCGACAGCGACGTTTACTCCCACACCGACCGCGACTGCAACTGCTACAGCTACCGCAACGGCCACGGCTACTCCCACCGTAACACCTACAGCTACAGCGACACCAACTCCAACTTCAACTCCGCACCACGGACACCGGACCCCCACACCGACTCCTACCGCGACAGCAACGTTTACTCCCACACCGACTGCGACTGCAACCGCAACGGCCACGGCTACTCCCACCGTAACACCTACAGCTACAGCGACACCAACTCCAACTTCAACTCCGCACCACGGACACCGGACCCCTACACCGACTCCTACCGCGACAGCAACGTTTACTCCCACACCGAGCGCGACTGCAACCGCTACAGCTACCGCAACCGCCACACCAACTCCAGCATCCACTCCCACGGTGACGCCAACCGCAACAGTTACAGGAACTGCAACGCCAACGAGCACGCCTACCGCGACTACAACGCCAGGACCCGGCAAGCGATCTGGTATCTAAACAACAACGTCTACGTCCGCTCCGCTTCTTCCAGCCGGCTGAACCCTGGTCGCGCGGTTAGTGATCTATTACACGCCACGCTGCTGATGATTAAGCTGTCGAAGTGCTACAAACGCTAAAAACGCTGGTGGCTCGTGCCGATGAAATCCGCAGGAGCCACTACGGCCGGCTCAGGTACATGAAGATTCCAGGAGATAGCTGCACACGCGGCAACTACGATCGAGACTGGTTTCGTAAGATAACATGCCCGTGGGCAGCACCAAGGTTGTAAATCTACAACGCGCACGCCCGATGGACTTAGCACGGTGCGTTCTAGGTTTGTATAGTACGCGACCGTGCCACTCAAAAGTTACGGTTGCCCGGAGTGCCGAAGCATTAATATCGGGTCGAAGCCTCCGCTGCCCTGATACAAGCAGTTCATAACTGACCGAGCATTTCTTGATTTCAATTTCCGCCATCATCTGCACGCACAATCCGCGACCCGATTATCTGCGGAGGGTTCTGAATGGGCTCAAGGCGCAGACCCTGCCGAAGGAGCAATGGGAATCGCTGCTCATTGACAATGCTTCCAAAGAACCGTTGGCGAAAGGCTACGATTTAGCGTGGCATCCGCACGGCCGTCACATCCGCGAGAATGAACTCGGACTCACCCCGGCGCGATTGCGTGGAATCACCGAAGCCGAGGGCGACCTTCTTGTGTTTGTTGATGACGACAATGTTCTCGCACCAGATTACCTCGAACGCGCGGCTGCGATCGCCGGGTCCTATTCACACATTAGCGTTTTCGGCACGGGTACCCTGGTACCAGAATTCGAGCTAGAGCCGGAGCCGGTGGTGCGGTCGTGGCTGGGTATGCTTGAAAAGCGCAGTGTGTCGCGGCCGACATGGACCAACAATCCCGCCGACTACTTCTGTACGCCGTGGGGATGCGGACTGTGTGTTCCGCGACGATTCGCCGCGCGCTATTCTCAATTCGTAGTCCAATCGCGGATTTCCAGCGTGCTGGATCGACATGGACAGAGTTTATTCTGCGGTGGAGACGACCTTTTTTCATGGCTGTCTGTTGGGAGTGATACCGGGTTCGGGATCTTTCCGGAATTGCGAATCACGCATTTGATTCCGGCAGCGCGCTTGCGTCAAGATTACCTTGTGCGACTTGCGTACGGACACAGCTTCTCACTAGCAGTACTCCGTTACATGGTTTACGGGACAAACCCACGTCCTGCAACGGTTCTTAGCCGCCTCCGCATAATTGCTCATGGACTGAAAAATGGATGGTTCTCCATGCGTTGCAATTGGGCGGAGTCGCGTGGAAAGACTGATGCAACCCGGTTCATCTCGGAGCAGCGGCTTCGGCCATTTAACATCCTCGCAAGCCCAAAAGGAGAGTAGTGACAACGGCCAGGATGACAGACACCCTAACGCCCTCCATCCCACGTATTGAGCCCGTTCCTGAAGGAATTGCCCGGCCCATGTGGTCGGTGATGATCCCCACCTACAATTCTGAGAAATGGCTGCGCCAAACCTTGGAGAGTGTGATCTCTCAAGACTGCGGACCTGAGCAGATGCAGATCGAGGTGGTGGACAACTGCTCGATGGAGGGTGATCCGGAGGCGTTGGTCAGGGCAGTGTGTGGAAACCGCGTGGCGTTCCATCGACATCCCAGAAATGAGGGACCTATTGCCAATTTCAACGCCTGCATCCAAAGAAGCCATGGGCGCTTAATCCACATTCTGCACAGTGATGACTACCTGTTGCCAGGATTTTACTCCGAGATCGAACGACTCGCCGAACTGTATCCAGACGTCGCACTTTTGGCAACCCGCTGCTTCTTCGCTGACGAAGACGGCATTATAACCGGTGTAACAACGCGCATCCCGGAGTTGGAGACGGGTAGCCGTTCGGTGGATAAGTTGTACTACCAAACTTCCATGCAATTCCCTGGGGTAGTGATCAGACGGAAATTCTACGAGACCGACGGCGGCTATATCTCATCACTTGTGCACGCCTGCGACAGAGAGATGTGGGCACGGGCTGTTTCCTTGCAAGGCGGAGTCATTTCGACTAATGTTCTCGCCTGTTACCGGACATCCGCCTCGAACGAGACCGCGGCAGTGGTGCGCTCTGGCGAAAATGTGCGCGATCTTCTGCGCTTGGCGGAAGTTTTTGGTAAAAGATACGAGGGGTTTTCACTTTCTCGAGCGCGCCAGATAGCCGCCCACACGGCCTTAAATCAAGCAAGAAGGTTCTCGGCGTTGAATGACAGCGATTCTGCACAAAGCAATTGGCGGCTATGGGTGGAAAACTCCTCTTGGGTGGAGCGACTGAAGGAGGATCTGCGTCCATGGATGCGCAGGGTCTTAGGAGGAGACCAGACCTACCAGCGTATGGAAAGCGGTGGCGTCAACCGACTGGCGCGCCGTAATGGCCAAACCGGTACGGCGTCCTTGAAAGCTGGGAATAACATGGAAAAGAGTTATAAGAAGCCGAAGAGGATTTGTTTCTTTGGGCATTTTGGTTCACCCAACCTCGGTAACGAGATTACTTTCCAGACGGTTCTTTACCATGTTCGCCGTCTTTTGCCAGAGTCCGAGGTTGCTTGCATTTGCACAGAACCCGAGGCACTGGCAGCAGCTCAGAAGATTGAGACCGTTCCAATTAGCCGCACTTTCGTCAAACCCGGGAGGCTCCGCACTCGATTGGCCAGATTGCTGAGAAAGGTTTTCATTGGACTGCCAAGTGAGCCTTGGCGGTGGGTCGGCGCGTTTAAGACACTCAGGGGAGCGGATGCACTTATCATCCCGGGAACCGGATTGGTGACGGATGCATATGGGCTAATGGCGTGGGGGCCTTACAACTTGTTCAAATGGTCGTTAATCGCAAGTGTGTGCCGCTGCAAGGTTTTGTTTGTTAGCGTCGGTGCGGGCCCGGTGTATAGCGCTGTGGGGAAATACTTCGTCAAGTCTGCTCTTTCTTTAGCAGACTTCAGGTCTTATCGGGACAATGCGAGTCTTGAATACCTCAAGGGAATTGGGTTTTCGACAAACAACGATCGGATCTATCCAGACCTGGTGTTTGGTCTACCTGAAACTATGTTGCCGCAGAATTGCGATAGAAGGGACAAAAGATCCATCGTCGGTCTCGGTGTGATGCCGTACGCTGGAAAGTATAGCGTCGCCAATCCGAGCGATACAATCTATCAGGAATATCTGAAAAGTCTGGTTACGCTTGTGGAATGGTTACTAGCGCGCGATTACAACATCCGGTTGCTAATTGGCGAGGCGAGTGACACGAGCGCGTCAGAACAGTTCAATTCTCTGCTAAGAGCATCCATGGGTCATTACGATGAGGACCGCCTTATCGATCAACCGGCAGGTTCTGTAGAGCAATTGCTCGCCCAGATCGCGGCGACCGACATGGTAGTGGCAACCCGATTTCACAATGTTCTTCTAGCCCTGGTCCTTAATAAGCCAGTGATCTCCATTTCCTTTCATCACAAGTGTGCGTCGCTAATGAAAGAGATGGGCTTATCCGAGTACTGCCAAGACATTAGTCACATAAATGCTGACAGATTAATCGAACAATTCCAAGAGTTGCAGAGCAATGCCCAGAAACTGAAACCTCTCATTAGGCAAAGGGTCGAACAATCACGCAAGGCCTTGGACGAGCAATACAATCTTATCTTTAGATTGCTGTGAGGAATCCTTCGCCTATGCATCCTGCTCTAGCGCAGCCGGCGGACACCGACCTGAAGCGCAGGTCTGTGGTAGGAGGTGTTGCTGCCGTCTCTGCGCAGGGTGCGAAATTTGTCCTGCAGACGGCCACGATGATGGTGTTGGCGCGATTGTTATCACCGGAAGACTTTGGATTGCAGGGAATGGTACTTGCGCTGACGGGGTTTCTTGGGCTTTTCAGAGATGCCGGCCTGGGGAGTGCCACAATCCAAAAGCATGAGGTAACAGTCGATCAAACTTCGACGCTATTCTGGATCAACGCTGCGATCGGGGCGGTGCTCACAGCACTCTGCGCGGCTTTGGCGCCGTTTGTGGTTAGATTCTATCACGAGCCCCGCTTGTATTGGGTAGTGGTCGTGTCGAGTCTGGCTTTCTTGTTCAATGGCCTGGCGGCCCAGCACGGGGCGCTGCTCCAAAGGGGAATGCGTTTCATCACGCAGGCCAACATCGATGTGTTGTCCCTCGCGGTCAGCTCGGCCGTGGGCGTTGTGATGGCGCTGCTTGGCTGTCGGTACTGGTCGTTAGTAGGAATGGCGATGGCCAGCCCAATGGTCGCTGCCGCCGCGTTATGGATCGTGGTTCCGTGGGTTCCGGGCCCTCCACGGCGCAGGTCAGGAATCCGTTCGATGCTCCATTTTGGGGGATTGGCCACGTGTAACAGCTTCGTTGTATTCCTGGCGTGGAACGCGGAGAAAATTCTGCTCGGTCGGTTTTGGGGAGCGGACGCCTTGGGGCTATATGGACGCGCCTTTCAGCTCGTTACTCTGCCAGTGCAACAATTGAACACCGCAGTAACGGGTGTAGCTTTCCCTGCGCTTTCACGGATTCAACATGATGCCAAGCGCCTGGCGCGATCTTTCCTTAAAGGATACTCCGTACTCATTTCTTTAACCGTACCAGTCACTGTCAGTTGTGCTCTATTTCCCGATGAGATTGTTCGCATTGTGCTGGGCGCAAAATGGATGGAGGCCGCGCCAATTTTCAGATTGTTGGCCCCTGTCGCGCTGGTATTTGCGGTGGCAAACCCACTCTCTTGGCTGGTCATGTCTACGGGTCGGGCCGGCAGGGCTTTGAGCATTAGCATGGCAACAACGCCGCTCGTGATCGCCGGCATCGTGTTGGGATTGAATCACGGCCCCATAGGAGTCGCCTCGGGGTACTCGCTGGCAATGACGCTTGTGATCATCCCGATCGCGGCATGGTCTAAACTCGGCACGGGAATCACCTGGACGGATCTTTGGCGATCCAGCAAACCACCGTTTCTCTCCGGTTTGCTTGCATGCGCGGCAGGCTTGCTGGTGAAGCTCACGCTGAGTAGCCGGTTGCCACCAATTCTCTATCTCATGGTGGGGCTTGCGGCTGTTTTAGGTATTTATGCATGGGGCCTTTTGATCCTGATGGGACAGAAACATGTGTACATGGACATCCTGTCACAGCTTTCACCACGGCGTGCGACTCACCCTGAAACAACGCCAGATCGGTATGAGAGTTACAAATCGAACGACCGAATTGTTTGCTGAGTGTTTAAGCCAGGGGACCCCGCGAATTCCCGGCGGAGCACGCCGAGTACAAGGTGGAGTAGCAGTGAGAATTTTGTGTTAACCAGCCGAGTCTCTCACCCGATCCTGGCGAAGGCGGCGTGCTTGCACGTCTGGGGAAAGTCTCCTGCGGGCTTTTATTTGCGGCTGAATAAGCGGATATGGGAACGTCTGCCCTCTGGCGTGCGCAACTCGTATCTCGTCCGCTCCTACGGAGCTTGGCTCCACACCTTGGTTTGCTTCCGCGCTAGGCGCCAGCAGTTCTTCGGCACGTTTTTTCTACGGAATCGTCCGGCTCTTGAATTGATGCGCCGCCTGGCCCGGCAGAAAGCCCACGGGTCGACTTTGAGAATTGCCGTATTGGGTTGCAGTATCGGAGCCGAGGTTTATTCAATCCTCTGGAGTATCCGCTCCGCTCGGCCGGACTTAAAAGTGCTCCTGGATGCGGTGGATATTTCGAAAGAAATACTGAGCTTCGCCGAGAAAGGCATTTACGCACCCGATACATCGCAGATGGTCAATGCTTCGATTTTTGAACGGTTGACCGAAACTGAAAAGGCTGAAATGTTCGATTGGGAAGGCGAGCAGGCCAAAGTAAAATCGTGGCTTCGGGAAGGGATAACATGGCACCTCGGGGACGCAGCTGACCCTGAACTCACAAACACTCTCGGTGCTCAGCACATGGTAGTCGCGAGCAACTTTCTCTGCCACATGGCTCCAGCTGATGCTGAAAAGTGTCTTGGTAACATCGCACGGCTGGTTAGTCCGGGAGGATATCTTTTTGTTTCAGGAGTCGACCCGGATCTTCGAACAAACATGGCAGTTGACCTCGGCTGGGAACCGGTGCTGGAGTTGATAACGGAAATCCACAACGGCGACCCTTCCGTGCGATCCGACTGGCCCTGGGAATGGTGGGGGCTTGAGCCGCTCAACAGGAGGAAGCAGGATTGGCAAACCCATTACGCTGCGGTGTTCCGGATTGCTGATCCACAACGGCAGCGAGTTAAAATTCGAGCGCGCTGATGCCGAGAGATCGTTTATCTGCGGCCTTTGCTAGACTTTGCTGATCGTGACCGTACCGATAGCCCCTCGATTCTGGCGGGAAATCTCATGCAAATAAGCCGTAGGAACTATTTAGAGGAAGTTAGTAACGGTTTGCCGATCGAACCGGACGGGCACAAATGGTGTTGGCTCACACTGCAGGCAATATTTGCTCTGGTGATATCTCTCGCGTTAGTGGAAAAGGCGACCGCCACGCCCGCCTATCCTCTTAGACCGAGTGCCGACCATCGCTACGTGATTGACAGCAATGATGTCCCGTTTCTGATCATCGGCGATGCGCCTCACTCGATTCTGGCAAATCTGAACAACTCTGACGCCGGTACATACCTTACAGACAGAGGCCAACGAGGATTCAACGCGCTCTGGATTGAACTATTGTGCGACAGTTACACATTTGGTTACGGCAATGAAGGGGAAGCCAACTACGGACGCGATGTTAATGGCAGCAATCCATTCACGTCGACGTTGGGAGGCGGCTTTTACGACCTAACGACGCCTAATGAGGCGTACTGGAGCCACGTTGATTACATCGTGCAACAGGCTGCTGCAAACGGGCTTCAATGCGTGTTTACCCCGCTGGATCAAGGGGGTTGGACACAGACATCCCTGGTGAACGGAACCAATCGTTGCCAGCAATACGGCGAATTCCTCGGCAACCGGTACAAGAATTATCCGAACATTATCTGGAATTTCGGGAACGATTTTCAGAACTGGAGAACTCCAGCAAACGACGCGGTGATTCTGGCGATAGCCGACGGACTGAGAAGTGCCGATCCGAATCATTTGATCACGGTCCAACTGGATTACTACGTAAGCGAATCGCAGGACGACTCTAACTGGATTAAGCGCATCAACACGAACGGCGTTTACACTTATTACCCTACCTATGCGGAGACGCTGGTTGCCTACAACAAGCCAACCGTAATGCCGGTGTTGTTCTTGGAGGAAAATTACGAAGACGAAGCAAACATAGGGGAACTTGGGACACCGAAAGTCTTGCGGCGTCAGGAATACTGGTCGTTGACCGCTGGCGCTTTGGCCGGCCACATGTACGGAAGTTATTGGACGGACCGGTTTGCAAGCGGCTGGCAATCGCACCTGAATACACAAGCTGTGACCGAGCTTGGATATTTCAAGACGTTTATGACATCTGTTGCGTGGTATAACCTTGTTCCCGACCAGACTCACTCGCTGTTGACCGCAGGATACGGAACTTTCAGTGACGGCGGCCACGTGGGGGACAATGATTACGCGATGGCGGCAAAAGCAGCGGACGGTTCTCTGGCCGTTATCTATACGCCTGTCTCGCACAACATGACGGTTGCGATGGGAAACTTTGCCGGCCCGGTGACGGCAAGGTGGTTTGATCCGACGAACAACACGTTTCTAACTGTTGTCGGTTCGCCATTTCCGAACACTGGGAGCCATAATTTCACCACACTTAGGAACAATCACAGTGGTGACGGGGACTGGATACTGCTTTTGCAGTCTCAAGCTGGTTCGCCTACGCCTACTGCCACTCCTACGGCCACCTCCACGCCGTCAGCGACCCCAACGCCTACGGCAACTGGAACGCCTAGGCCAACTCCGACTGCTACGACAACTGCGACGCCGACAGCAACTGCCACCGCAACCGCAACCTCAACGCCGACGGTAACACCGCGACCGACGCCCACACCCAGGTCTAGGCCAACAGCAAGGCCGCGTCCCAGTCCCGCTCCCCGCCCACAAGGAGCAAAGGCTGATAGCCGTAGTCGATAATTCCGTTTTACCCGAAATCGATGATTCCCGGATTGGATAACAATTTGTATCCATTCGTAGTGAAAAGCTTCAAATTTGTAGCGACGTACTTTTTCGGATTCAGTTGCTCGTCAAAGACTCGAAAAGACCTGCTAACATGAATATCATTACACGTGTTCTTGTAACCGGAACGGAAGGTTATCTCGGGTCGTTGTTAGCGCCAGAGTTGATCCGGCAGGGCTATGAAGTCATCGGCTTGGATACTGGCTTCTACAAAGAACGTACGTTCTATCGCGACAGCGGAACGACGCCGCTAACGCTCGCCAAGGACCTTCGTCACGTCGGGGTGGAGGACCTAAAGGGTCTGGACGCCGTCGTCCACATGGCCGAACTCTCCAATGATCCCGCTGGGCAGCTGGCGCCGACCATCACTTACGAAATCAACCACAAGGGATCGGTTCATCTGGCCGAACTTGCCCGTAAGGCGGGAGTAAAGCGCTTCGTTTATATGTCGTCCTGCAGCGTATATGGCGTCTCCGAAGGGGACGATGTGAATGAGGAGTCCGGCGTCGATCCGCAGACGGCTTACGCAGTATGCAAAACTCTAGTTGAGCGCGACGTGAAACCCCTCGCGACCAAGGGATTCTCACCCACACTCATGCGCAATGCCACTGCCTATGGCGCTTCGCCGCGAATGAGATTTGACGTCGTGCTAAACAACCTGGCTGGGTTGGCATGGACGACCAAAGAGATCAAGATGACGAGCGATGGGACACCCTGGCGGCCGTTGGTCCATGGGTTGGACATCGCACGTGCGATTATCGCAGTGTTACAGGCGCCCGCCGAAGCGATTCACAATGAAGTATTCAATGTTGGCGATACTTCTCACAACTATCGCGTGCGCGAGATTGCAGAAGTAGTGGGCGAAGTGTTTCCTGGCTGTCGTGTAAGCTTTGGAGCGTCCGGCCAGGATAATCGGAGCTACCGCGTGTCCTTCGAGAAGATTCGCAAGCATTTGCCCGGGTTCAGATGCGCTTGGGACGCTCGACGGGGAGCAAAGCAACTCCATGATCTGTTCAAGCGGATCGACATGACGAAAGAGCTTTTTGAATACCGGACGTTTACGCGCCTGAAACAGTTGGAATACTTGATACGGACGCAGCAGATCGATCCTCAGTTTTTCTGGACAAATGAGGCTGGGGTTTAACGATCTGTTAGCGCAGAATTTAGAGTGAGACAGAAAACCACCGACTTGCCTTACATTTTCGGGAACTTAGCCTCGCAGTTACCGTAGCAACAGAGGAGACAACCGTCGCCGATGGTGAGATTCTTTGTAGTTTTCCGGCCGCCAAGGCGACGAAAGCTCGCAATAAATATAGTTCATGCTGAGGAAAGTCTTTATCTTTTTCTAAGGTGCACGAGCCCCTAAAGCATGAGCGCCAAGCCTTTTTTCTGGGAATGAGCCGACTCATTGCAATCGCATGTTGCGCCGCTGCGGCGTGGGCTCTTATCGTGGAGGGCGATCTCTCGGCAGCAACGCCGCCTCCACCAGCTCCAACGCCCACGGCTACACCTGCCCCGCCCTCTATCACAACGCAGCCTGCCAATACGACAGTCAATGTGGGACAGACAGCAACGTTTAAAATAAGGGGGACCGGCTCTCCCCCTTTGAGCTTTCAATGGCGCAAAAACGGCGCGAACATCCTGGGAGCCACAAACTCTTCCTACACCACTCCACCGACGGTCGCTGCCGATAACGGCAGCCTCTTCTCCGTCGTCGTGAGTAACCGCGGTGGAAGCGTGACCAGCGATAATGCCACCTTAACCGTAGCCGTAAGCCTACCGCCGACAATCACCACACAGCCGGCCGATCAGACGGTCAGCGTAGGACAGAGAGCCCGCTTCAGCGTGACGGCGACAGGCATACGGCCATTGCACTATCAGTGGACGAAGAGCGGCGTGAACATTGCTGGAGCGACTAAGGCGTCATATACGACTCCACCGACCACAGCGGGTGACAACGGTGCGCTCTTCGCCGTGACCGTAAGTAATCTCGCCGGAAGCGTGACGAGTAATAATGCGACGTTGACAGTAAATCCCGCCCCTACGCCCACACCGACTCCAACTCAGACACCCACGGCTTCGCCGACTGCCACGCCGACCGCTACACCGACAGCGACAGCAACATTTACGCCTACAGCTACGGCGACAGCGACAGCTACCTTTACTCCAACACCTACCGCGACAGCCACATTCACGCCGACGCCGGAGGAGAGTCCAACGCCTACAGCTACGGCAACGTTTACTTCGACACCAACACCAACGCCGACTGCGACAGCTACAGCCACGGCGACGTTTACGCCTACAGCGACAGCTACCTTTACTCCAACACCTACCGCGACAGCTGCGTTCACGCCGACGCCGACGCCGGAGGAGAGCCCAACGCCTACAGCTACGGCAACGTTTACTTCGACACCAACACCAACGCCGACTGCGACAGCTACAGCCACGGCGACGTTTACGCCTACAGCGACAGCTACCTTTACTCCAACACCTACCGCGACAGCTGCGTTCACGCCGACGCCGACGCCGGAGGAGAGTCCCACACCAACACCGACGGCGACCCCGACAGCTACGCCAACCCCCACGGCGACGGCGACACCTACACCGACACCTTTAATCGCGGCGGACGATTTCAATCGCGCGGATGGGCCGCTGGGACCCAATTGGACGAAGCCGCTGGCGTCGGAAAACAACCTGGTCATCGTCAACAACCAGGTAGGGGTGGATGTCGAGGACAGCCACAATTATGCCTTTTGGTCGGCTGATAGCTTCAGTGAGGATCAGTACTCGCAGATCACGATCACGAAGATGGGGTCGTGGTCGGGCGTAATCGTGCGGGCGGATGGGATTCTGGATCGGTTTTATCTGGGGCTTTTAGTTGGGCCGAACGACTATCGGATTTATCGTCGATGGGATGGAGGTTATTACCTGCAGGCAACTGGAACGACGGAGACATGGCAGGTGGGCGATGTGTTAATGCTGGGGGTAACCGGGAGCGGCAATCCGGTGACAGTGACCCTCTCCCACAACGGGAATGCGGTCCTAAGTTGGACTAGCAGTTCGGAAGCGGAGGTGAAAACTGGTGGAAGCCCCGGCATTGGGATTTATTCACCCAGTGGCGAGGCGTTGACGCTCGATAACTGGGAGGGCGGAAACTTAGGGCCGGACACGCAACCACCCAGTGCGCCGGCAAATCTTGTGGCGACGGCGATAGGTGTTAGCCAGGTCCACCTGAGTTGGACGGCGTCAACGGACAACGTGGGCGTAGCGGGCTATCTCGTGGAGCGGCAGGACCCCGGAAACCCGAATTTTGTGCAGGTAGGGACAACCACCACGACGAACTTTAATGACACAGGATTAGCTGCTGGGAGCAGCTACAGTTACCGGGTTCGCGCGATCGATGCCGCGCAGAACCTGAGTGACTATTCGGACGTGGCGAGCGCGACAACGCTGGCGGGTAGTGTAGCCAGTGATGATTTTAATCGGGCGGATGGAGGACTCGGTTTGAACTGGGCCAAGCCGGTGCCGGCATCGGAACAGACCTTGGTGATCGTTAACAATCAGGTGACCCCCGACATTGATGACGCGCACTGTTATGCATATTGGACGAGCGACACCTTCAGCGAGGATCAGTATTCCCAGGTGCAGATCAGCAATGTGGGGCCGTGGAACGGGGTGATCGTCCGGGCGCAACCCAGCATTGACCGATTCTATATGGCCTTTGTAATTGGCCCCAACGACTATCGCCTCTATCTACGAAAGGACGGGCTTTACTACTCTCTGAGCACGGGCAGCACGGAGACGTGGGTGCCTGGCGACATTATAGGGTTGGAGGCGGTCGGCTTGAATCCGGTGCAACTGACGCTGCTTCGGAACGGGAATCCGGTTTTGACCTACACAGATACGACAGAAAACCTGGTTGGAGGGAGCCCGGGTATCGGAATCTATTCGCCATCGACGGATCACCTAGCGATTGACAACTGGGAAGGTGGAGATCTCGGGATGCTCGGAATTCTGCTGCCGGAGACACATGAGCCAAGTGTGCGAGGGAACCTTGTGCTCACGGCATTAGGCGTGAGCCAGGTTAAGCTGAGTTGGACGGCATCAACCGACAATGTCGGTGTGAAAGAGTATGAAGTGCAGCGGCGGTACGCTGGAAACGCGAGTTTTGTGCGCGTGGGAACGACTATAGGAACGACCTACACCGACACGGGATTGGCAGCGAGCGCTAGCTACAGTTATCGGGTCCTAGTAAGGGACGCGAAGGGGAGCCAGAAAGAGTATTCAGGTGTGGCGAGCGTGACAACAGCTTCACCAACGATCAATCCTCGCACAGCACCATAACGAGGGGGACGAAACCAACTGAAAGCAACCCCCGGCAGCCAATCTGAATTGGACATTGCGCGGGCAATTATCGCAGTGGTGCAGGTGCCCGCCGAAGCGATTCACAATGAAGTATTCAATGTTGGCGATACTTCTCACAATTATCGCGTGCGCGAGATTGCAGAAGTGGTGGGCGAAGTGTTTCCTGGCTGTCGTGTAAGCTTTGGAGCTCCCGGCCAGGATAATCGGAGCTACCGCGTGTCCTTCGAGAAGATTCGCAAGCATTTGCCCAGTTTCAAATGTGTTTGGGACGCTCGAGGGGGGGCAAAGCAACTCTATGATCTGTTCAAGCGGATTGACATGACGAAAGAGGTCTTTGAATACCGGACGTTTACGCGCCTGAAACAGTTGGAATACTTGTTACGGACGCAGCAGATCGATCCTCAGTTTTTCTGGACGAGTGAGAGTGCGGCGTAACGATCTATTAACGAAGACTTTACAATAAAACAGAAGCCGCTGGCTTGCCCTACATTTTCGGGAACTTGGCCTCGCAGTTACCGTAGCAATGAATGAGGCAACCGCCGCCGATGCTGGATTCTTTGTAGCTTTCCGGCCGCCAGGGCGACAAAAGCTCACAACGAATATCGTTCATGCTGAGAAAAGGTCTTTATCCTCTTGTAATCTGCGCTAGCTACCTCATCGGGTCGGTCGCAGGCTGCATTCTACGAATGAGACGGCTCATCGCGATAGCGTGGTTCGTGGCTGCGGCTTGGGCGTTTATCTCGGGGAGTAACCTTTTGGCAGCGACGGTGCCTCCCGGGTTTACTGAAACCATCATTTCAGGACCTTGGAGCAACGCCGTCGGAGTCGCTTTCGAAAACAACGGGCGCATGTATGTGTGGGAGGGAACCGGCCAAGTCTGGTTCAAGGATCCAGGCGACCCTAACTATACGCTTCTGCTCGATATTCACGACGAAGTTGGCGCATGGGGTGACCACGGGATGCTTGGCTTTGCGCTGGACCCTAACTTTCGAACCAACGGTTACATCTACGTCTTGTATGTCGTGGATCGCTACTATCTTCTACATTTTGGGGACCCCGATTATGACCCCAACGCCAATGAATACAATGCGGCTACAATTGGGCGGCTGACGCGGTACACGTGCCGGTCTGCCGATGGCTTTCGGTCAGTGGATCCGGCCAGTCGGCAGATTTTGATTGGCGAAACGAAGGAGCTGGGAATCCCAATTTGCTCCGATACCCATGGAGTTGGGAGCTTGGTGTTTGGTGAGGATGGAACATTGTTGGTTTCAGTCGGGGACGGAGCCAGTGCCTGGGCCGCCGACATTGGGGGCCCTCAACCAGTCAGTTATACTCTGCAGGCCCTGGCCGATGGTATTCTCCGGCCGAAAGAGGACGTCGGTGCTTTTCGCTCTCAATTGGTTGATTCCCTCAACGGAAAGGTGCTGCGGATCGATCCAGCCACCGGCGATGGTCTGCCCAGCAATCCTTACTACGACTCCGCAAATCCGAGGGCACCGCGGTCACGGGTTTGGGTATTGGGACTGCGCAATCCGTTTCGCATGAGCCTGAGGCCAAATACCGGGAGTCATTTTCCGCCCGATGGCAACCCCGGGATCCTGTACCTTGGGAATGTTGGCTGGAACAATTGGGAAGCGTTGGTTGTGGTGACCGGCCCGCGACAGAACTTTGGCTGGCCGACCTATGAAGGATTCAATATCACCCCGCCTTATAATGGAAATGATTACAATGTCGACATTCCCAATCAGGACGCTCCAAACCCGCTGTATCCCGGCCCGGGATGCAGCCAGTATTTTTCCTTCAGACAGCTGCTTCACGAAGACACACTGGATCCCTTGGGGCAACCCCCGTTCGCTAACCCCTGCGACGCTTCGCAGAGGATCCCCACCTCCATCCCGCAGTTTCTTCACAGCCGGGCAGTGCTGGACTGGAATCACGGCAGCCCAATCACACGGACGCCGATTTACGATGGCTCGGGGCATGCGCAGACAGCCAATGTGGGAGCTCCCGGGTGCGCCGGTGTCCGGCACCCCCTTCGCAGGGAATTGCGCTATCGGAGGCACCTGGTATACGGGCACGAACTTTCCGGCGGCCTACCAAAACACATATTATTTCGCCGATTGGGGTCAGGGGTTGATCAAGACCCTCACCTTTGACGCCAACGATAAACCGGTCGCGCTAGGTAGTTTTGCCAGCAATGCGGGCGCGGTAGTAAGCATCGTTCAACATCCTATCGATGGCAGCCTGTACTACATCGGTTACGACTACACCGGGGGGGCCATTATGCAACTTTCTTATACCGGCAATCGGACGCCGATCGCGGTTGCGTCCGCGGACCGATACTATGGCCCCACGCCGCTCGCGGTGCAGCTCAGCAGCAGCGGTTCATACGATCCGGACGGGAACCCGATCACCTACTCGTGGAACTTTGGCGACGGTTCGCCTTTGAGCACGCAGGCCAACCCTGCGCACACCTTCACGGCCCCGGCCGGGGTGCCGACGGAGTATGTGGTGACACTCACGGTGAGGGACAGCGGTAATTTATCGGCGCAAGCGACGTTGATCGTGTCGGTAAACAACACGCCCCCGAACGTGACGATCACCAGCCCGGTAGATCGCACTCTGTATTCGCCGTTCAACCAAACAACAATTAACCTGACGGCGACGGTCAGCGACGCAGAGTCGAGCGATGCCCAATTATCTTATCAATGGCAGGTATTGCTGCATCACAATGATCACAACCACCTCATTACATCGTACACGAGCCATTCGGCTACGGCGGTGATCGAGCCCACCGGCTGCGACGGGATCAACATCTACTACTATCGGGTTCTTCTGACCGTTACGGACCCACAGGGGCTGGTGACGACGCAGGAAGTGCGGCTCTATCCGGATTGTGGACCGGACACCCCGCCGACGATCTCTAACATCCCCGATCAAACTATTTTTCAAAATGGTTCCACGGGTCCGATTCCGTTCACGGTCGGCGACGCGCAGGTGGCAGCAGCGAACCTGCAATTGAGCGGGGCGTCATCCAATCTGGGGCTGATACCTAATCAGAATATCGTGTTCGGAGGGTATGGTGCCAACCGCACGGTCACTGTGGCACCGGCAGCCGGACAAACAGGGTCTTCAACGATCACTGTGACGGTGAATGATGGGCCCAACAACACCAGCACGAGCTTCGTGGTCACTGTGAATCCAGGATCACCTACGCCTACGCCAACACCCACTCCGACTCCACCTGCTGGTTTGGTAGCGGCTTACAATTTTAATGAGGGAAGTGGGACGACAATAACCGATGCCTCGGGCAATGGCATAACTGGCAACATTTTTGGAGCGACTTGGACCGCCGCGGGCAGAAATGGCAATGCGTTAACTTTCAACGGATCGACCAGTTATGTTGACTTGGGTAATCCTGCCCTATTGCAGATTACAGGAAGTATGACCTGGAGCGCCTGGGTGAAGGCAGCGGCCAACCCGGCGGATGACGGACAAATCGTAGCTAAGTCTAACGACGCTTCCGGGTGGCAGTTTAAGACAAGCCCTGACACCGGTCCGCACACCTTTGCGGTGGGAGTCGCCGGCGGAACCAATGCCTTTGCTCAGCGTTATAGCACGACCGTTCGTTCATTGAATGTGTGGTATTACGTTGCGGGAGTGCACAATGCTGCCGCCCGGACTCTGGACATCTATGTCAACGGCGTTCTGGATAATGGAGTCCTGACAGGCACCATCCCGGCGTCACAGGTCAATGCTCCGGTAAACGTATATATTGGAAAGCGGACCAGTCTTTACGGCGGTGGCTATTGTTTTAACGGGACTATTGACGATGTGCGCGTCTACGATCGGGCATTGAGCCAGGCGGAAATTCAAGCCGATATGAATACGCCAGTTGGAAGCCCACAACCAACTCCGACACCTAGCCCGACTCCGAGCGCCACATTTACGCCGACTCCTACCGCGACGGCAACGTTTACTCCCACAGCGACGGCGACTGCCACGGCTACGCCTAGCGCAACACCCTCGGCTACTCCTACCGCAACACCTACAGCCACAGCTACCGCAACCGCCACACCTACAGCTACCGCAACGGCGACAGCGACACCAACGCCCACTCCAACTCCTCCTGCCGGTTTGGTGGCGGCGTATGGATTCAATGAGGGGGTTGGAACGTTGTTGACCGATCTGTCGGGCAACGGAAATAACGGAACGATCAGCGGGGCGACGTGGACCACCTCGGGCAAGTATGGCAATGCCTTGAGCTTCAACGGGACCGATGCCTTGGTGACCGTCAACAATGCGCCCTCTCTGCAATTGACCAGCGCGATGACGTTGGAAGCGTGGGTGTATCCCACTACGATAAGCAACAAATGGCGAGATGTGATCTACAAGGGCAACGACAACTATTACCTGATGGCGATGTCGAATAATTCAAAGCGTCCGGTTGGAGGCGCCAAACTTGGAGGCGTTCAGGCAGAAGCTATAGGCCCTAATGCGCTGACAGTGAACACATGGGCGCATCTTGCGGCCACCTATGACGGGGCGACAGTGCGGTTGTATGTGAACGGGGTACAGGTGGCCAGCAGGGCGCAGACCGGCGCGATCGCGACATCGACCTATCCTTTGCGGATCGGTGGGGACAGCATTTTCGGTCAGTATTTTGCGGGACGCATTGACGAGGCCAGGATTTACAACCGGGCATTGAGTCAGGCGGAAGTTCAAGCCGATATGAACACGCCAGTTGGAAGTCCACCACCTACTCCAACTCCTACCGCGACAGCAACGTTTACTCCCACACCGACAGCGACTGCCACGGCTATTCCCACCGCAACACCTACAGCTACCGCTACCGCAACCGCCACACCAACTCCTACCCCGACTCCGAGCGCTACGGCTACATTTACACCGACTCCTACCGCGACGGCAACGTTTACTCCCACAGCGACGGCGACTGCCACAGCTACCGCTACGGCCACGGCTACGCCTAGCGCAACACCCTCGGCTACAGCTACCGCAACGGCGACAGCGACACCAACGCCCACTCCAACTCCTCCTGCTGGTTTGGTGGCGGCGTATGGATTCAATGAGGGGGTTGGAACGTTGTTGACCGATCTGTCGGGCAACGGAAATAACGGAACGATTAGCGGGGCGACGTGGACCACCTCGGGCAAGTATGGCAATGCCTTGAGCTTCAACGGGACCAATGCCTTGGTGACCGTCAACAATGCGCCCTCTCTGCAATTGACCAGCGCGATGACATTGGAAGCGTGGGCGTATCCGACTACGGTGAATGGCACGTGGCGAGACGTGATCTACAAGGGCAACGACAACTATTACCTGATGGCGATGTCGAACAATTCATCGCGTCCCGTCGGCGGAGCGATTCTTGGAGGCGTTCAGGCAGAAGCTATAGGCCCTAATGCGCTGACAGTGAACACGTGGGCGCATCTTGCGACCACCTATGACGGGGCCACAGTGCGGTTGTATGTGAACGGGGCACAGGTGGCCAGCCGGGCGCAGGCTGGCGCGATTGCGACCTCGACCAATCCGTTGCAAATAGGTGGGGACAGCATTTACGGTCAGTATTTTGCGGGACGAATAGACGAGGTCAGGATTTACAACCGGGCGTTGAATGCCGCTGAAATCCAGAGCGACATGAATACCCCGCTGATCACACCGCCGGACGGGCAACCACCCAGTGCGCCGGGAAATCTTGTAGCGACTGCGGTAGGTGTTAGCCAGGACCATTTGAGTTGGACGGCGTCAACGGACAACGTGGGTGTGGCGGGCTATCTGGTGGAGCGGGAGGATCCCGGGAACCCAAGTTTTGTGCAGGTGGGGACAGGTACCGGGACGAGCTACAATGACACGAGACTGGCAGCTGGGAGCAACTACAGTTATCGGGTCAGGGCAACGGATGCAGCGCAGAATCTGAGCGATTACTCCGGGGTTGCCAGCGCGACGACGCTGACGGGAATTGCGGCTACTGATGATTTTAACCGGACTGGCGGTGCGCTGGGTGTAAACTGGGCCAAGCCGCTGCCGGCGTCGGAACAAACGCTGGTGATCCTTAACAACCAGGTGACCCCCGACACCGATGACGCGCACTGTTACGCATATTGGACTGGCGACACCTTTAGCGAGGATCAATATTCCCAGACGCAGATCAGCAATGTGGGGCCGTGGAACGGAGTGATCGTCCGGGCACAACCCGGCATTGACCGATTCTATATGGCCTTTGTATTTGGCCCCAACGACTATCGCCTCTATCTGCGAAAGGACGGGCTTTACTATTCTCTAAACACGGGCAGTACGGAGACGTGGCTGCCTGGCGACATTATCGGGTTGGACGCGGCTGGCTTGAATCCGGTGCAACTAACACTATTCCGGAACGGTAATCCGGTTTTAACCTACACGGACTCGGCAGAGAACCTGGTTGGAGGCAGCCCTGGGATCGGGATCTATTCTCGTCCGGGGGATCATCTGGCGATTGACAACTGGGAGGGTGGGACCTTGGGGTTAATGGGGATTCTGAGGACTCCGGGAACTCCTGTGCCCGAGACGCGGGCGTCAGGTACGCCGGGGAACCTTGTGACAACCGCATTAGGGGTGAGCCAGGTCAAGCTGAGTTGGACAGCGTCAGCGGACAACGCCGTTGGGACAAAGTATGAAGTGGAGCGGCAGGCCCCCGGAAGCACGAGTTTTGTGCACGTGGCCACGACAACGGGGACAAGCTACACCGACACGGGCTTGGGAGCGGGGAGCAGCTACAGTTATCGGGTGGTGGTGAGGGATGCAAAGGGGAACCTGAAGGAGTTTTCGGGAGTGACAAGCGTGACAACAGCTTCACCAACAATTGTCCCTCGGCGGTAACGATAACGAGAGATGACAATCGCAAGCCCTGGCTGGGCGGGACGGTGCGCAATCATCCTAATTGTTTGCTCATTAACTAATGTTACTCACTGCTCGAACGCAACCAAATATCAGTAACAGGTAACAAGATTTAGAGTTCTGATGCAATTCACTAAAACAAAGCTCGAAGGAGCCTATGTGATTGAGCTTGAACGGAGGGAGGATTCACGAGGCTTTTTTGCACGCGCCTTCTGCCAGAAAGAATTCGCCGCTCACGGACTCAAGCCGATTATCACGCAGGCAAATGTCGCGTACAATTTGAAAAAGGGCACGCTGCGTGGCATGCATTTCCAATTTCCGCCAGCGGCGGAGACGAAGCTGGTACGGTGCACACGGGGCGCGATTCTCGACATCATCGTGGATCTACGCCCGGAAAGTCCTACCTACCTTCAGAACCTTGCGGTCGAGTTGAACGAAGAAAACGGCTGCGCCCTTTACGTGCCAGAGCGCTTCGCGCACGGCTATCAGACATTGCGTGATAACACGGAGACGAGCTACCAAGTCGGCGAGTTCTACGCGCCCGATTATGAGAGCGGTCTCTTGCACAACGATCCGCGCCTGGGCCTCCAATGGCCGCTGCCGGTGGCAGTAATTTCGGACAAGGATCAAAAGTTTAAGCTGCTGAATGACATCGAGTCAGAGCTCAGGCGACGCATGACCATTTAGGGTGAAACATCCAGGAGCAAGCGACTCATGATTATTGTCGATAAGGCGTTGGAAGCACGGGCGGAACAGGGCAATCCGATCAACGTTGCGATTCTGGGCGGGGGGTTCATGGCGCAAGGGCTCACAAACCAGATTGTGAACAGCGTACCCGCAATGAGTATGGTAGCGATCTACAGCCGCAAACCGCAGAAAGCGATCCATGTCCTGAATTATTCCGGCTTGGAAAATCCGATCGAAGCCGTCACGCAGAGGCAGTTGGACGATGCTATTCGTGACGAGAAGCCGGTGTTTACTCAGGATGTTATGTTAATCGCGCGGTCGGAGCATGTGGATCTTATAGTAGACACGACCGGCTCTGTCGAGTTCGGCGCACACGTTCTGCTCGAGGCATTCAAACACGGCAAGGACGTTGTGCTGATGAATGCAGAACTAGATGCGACCATAGGCCCTATTCTTCAGACTTATGCTGATAAACATGGAGTCATTCTCTCAGCGTGCGACGGCGACGAACCGGGCTTGCAGATGAATCTGTATCGCTGGGTGAAAGGTCTCGGCCTCACGCCACGCGTCATGGGTAACATCAAGGGGTTGCAGGATCCCTACCGCAATCCGATTACGCAAAAGGCTTTCGCCGAGAAGTGGGGGCAGAATCCTGCCATGGTGACCAGCTTTGCGGACGGGTCAAAAATCAGCTTCGAGCAGGCGATCGTGGCGAATGCGACCGGCATGGTTGTGAAATCGCGCGGCATGTCGCGGGGCGCCGAGTACAAAGACGACGTGATGAAAATCGGAAAGCTTTATGACATTGAAGAGCTTCGCAGACTCGGTGGGATTGTAGATTATGTCGTTGGGACGCCTTTGACGAAGGTCTATTGTCTCGCCGAGCATCCCGATCCAAAACAGCAGCATTACCTGAATCTTTATAAGATGGGCGACGGGCCACTCTACTCATTCTTTTTTCCGTATCATCTGGTCCATTTCGAGGTACCGAATGCTATCGCTCGGGTTGCGCTCCTGCGGGATTCACTTGCCAGACCGCTCGGCGGACCAGTGGTTGAGGTTTGTGCGGTCGCCAAACGCGACTTGAAAGCGGGCGAAGTGCTCGACGATTACGGAATGTACATGACTTATGGCGAGGCAGTGAACGCGGATGAGATGAGTAGCAACCGCTATCTCCCGGAGGGGTTGGTCGAAGGGTGTAAACTCAAGCGCGATATCGCGAAGGACGAAGTCCTCACATACGAAGATGTGGAATTGCCGCGAGGCCGGCTTGCAGATCTTTTGCGCGCCGAACAATATCGCCATTTTCGCGGTGAGACCTGGCTAGAAGAATTGAACCCCCGTTGATGCGTTACGACGTTTGTGAACACAGTAATGCTTACCTGGTTAGTGTTTCGGAAGACTGGATGTACAAAGCACTCTAGTTAATGGAGGTCTTAACATTGATTGGTCGCGCCAAGTAGCGTGGCGGCTTGAAATAAGAATCTCTCTAAAATAACAACAAAGGACATCATATGAAAGTTGTTCTATTCTGCGGTGGCTTGGGAATGCGCATCCGCGATTCGGAAGACGTTCCGAAGCCAATGGTGCATATCGGCCAGCGCCCAATTCTATGGCACGTGATGAAATACTACGCTCACTACGGCCACAAGGATTTTGTTTTATGCCTGGGTTACAAAGCGGAAGCAATCAAGAATTATTTCCTCAATTACAACGAATGCACGTCGAATGATTTCGTCTTATCGGACGGCGGCAAGAATCTGAAGCTCATCAAGAGCGACATCCATGATTGGCGAATTACTTTTGCCGATACTGGAATCGCTTCCAATATCGGCATGAGGCTGAAGGCCGTGCAAAAGTACCTTGAAGGGGAAGATGAGTTTCTCGCCAACTACAGCGATGGCGTTACCGATCTGCCGCTCGGCCAGCAGATCGATCACTTTCATGAGCAGAACAAGATTGCCAGCTTCTTGTGCGTTCGCCCGAATCTCAGTTACCACACGGTATCCGTTGCCCGAAACAACGGCAGTCTGGTTAGCGACATTCATCCCATTACCAACGGCGATCTCCGCATCAATGGAGGCTTCTTCATCTTCAAAAAGCAAATTTTCGATTACATACGCGAGAAAGAGGAACTGGTCATCGAGCCTTTCCAGCGGTTAGTGAAAGAGGAGCAACTGATCGGCTATACTTACGACGGTTTTTGGCAAAGCATGGATACTTTCAAGGACCGTCAACACCTTGAAAGCGTGGCCAGCAGCGGGCTCGCCCCGTGGGAGGTGTGGAAGAACGGCAAGACCTAGCCAGCTTCTATGTTGCCTTTAAATTTGCTACAGAACCCGTCGTCCCGCCTTAAAGTCCTGTGCCTTGGATCCCATTCAGACGACATCGAGATCGGCTGCGGAGGGACTGTTTTGCAGTGGCTCTCGTCTCATAAAAATCTGGAAATTGTTTGGGTGGTTTTCAGTTCTGGAGGAAGCGAACGTGAGAAGGAAGCCCGAGCCAGTGCAGCGTTGTTTCTGGAACAAGCAAAGAAAAGAGAGGTAAAGATTAAAGATTTCCGCGACGGTTTCTTTCCTTTCGATGGAAAAAACATCAAGACCGTATTTGAGGATGAGCTGAAGAAGACGTCACCGGATGTGATTCTTACCCACAACAGAAAGGATGCTCATCAGGACCATCGCCAGATCGCCGAGTTAACCTGGAATACCTTCCGCGATCATTTGATACTGGAATACGAGATCCCAAAATACGATGGTGATATGGGACAGCCCAACGTATTTGTGCATCTCAACGCTGAAGTGAGCAAAAAGAAAGTTAGTTACCTCGTGGAAGCCTTTCAGTCGCAACGCCGTAAACGTTGGTTCCAGGAAGACACGTTTTTCTCACTGATGCGTCTGCGGGGAATGGAATGCAACGCACCCAGCGGCCATGCAGAAGCGTTTTATTGCCGGAAAGTGCTCCTCGCAACGGCGAATTGAGCTGCGTGGCACCCTTGCAACAAATTCGCCAGGCCGAATTCGATCCATGTACGATATGTAATCATCGGAGGTGGAATCGTGGGACTGGCGGCGGCCATGGCTGTGGGCAACAAGCATCCCAAGGCGAGCATCCTCGTCTTGGAAAAGGAGCAGGATCTTGCGCAACACCAGACTGGCCGAAACAGCGGTGTCATCCATTCAGGTATTTACTACAAGCCCGGAAGCCTGAAAGCCAGGTTTGCCCGGGAAGGCAATCGTTCAATGACCGAGTTTTGCCGCGAGCACGGCATCAGACATGAAGTCTGCGGAAAGGTGATCGTTGCTACCAAAGCATCGGAACTTCCACTCCTAGGCAACTTGTTTCAACGCGGCGTCGATCACGGGCTCGCCGTTGCGGAGGCTCGCGCCAGAACAAGTGCAGGAAATTGAGCCGCACGTGCGCTGCCTCGCCGGCGTCAAAGTTTTGTCAACGGGAATCGTCAACTACCGGGAGGTTTCTGCGAAATATGTTGAACTGATTAAATTACAGGGTGGAACTGTGCAAACCGGGACGCGCGTTGACCGCTTGCGCAAGATGAATGGGACTCAAGTCATCGAAACGTCTCACGGAGAGTTTGAGGCCGGATTCATCATCAATTGCGCCGGGCTGTTTAGCGATCGAGTGGCCCGCTTCGGTGGCCTGGATCCGGGCGCCAAAATCGTCCCCTTCCGTGGCGAGTACTACGAGTTCGTGCCTGAAAGGCGGTATCTCGTAAAGGGTTTAGTTTACCCGGTGCCCAATCCCTATTTTCCATTCCTTGGTGTTCATTTTACGCGCATGATCGATGGCTCCATCCATGCCGGACCCAACGCCGTGCTCGCCTTCAAGCGGGAGGGGTATCGCAGAAACGACATTAACTGTGCCGATTTGTTTGAGACCCTTACGTTCCCGGGTTTCTGGAAGCTGGCGCGGAAGCATTACCGAGAAGGGATCATGGAGATGGTGCGCTCCGTGAGCAAACGGACATTCATAAAGGGTCTTCAACAACTCATCCCTGAAGTGACGGAAGATGACTTGGTCCCCACGCATTCCGGAGTCCGGGCGCAAGCCTTGATGGCCGATGGGAAACTGGTGGACGACTTCCTGATAGTGAACGGAAAAAATTCAATTCACGTGTGCAACGCGCCCTCGCCGGCAGCGACCGCTTCACTTGAAATCGGACGCTTTATTGCCAATCAACTTCCCAAGGTAACGTCGGCTCGCCGGCCTCGTCGTTTTCATCTTGCCAATCAACAGATTTGTGGGGTAAACGACCTTGCATGACACAGCACAGTAGACAGACGTCTAACCATCGACAAGTGCCGGGCACTGCCACGGCTCACCGCAAACGGGCGAGCCCCTCTTTTTGCGTTTTCGGCTTTGTGATTTGTGTCGTGCTCATGTGTGGCGCATGCCAGAGCCCGCTACCGCCTTTACCGAATCCGCCAGGTCCCAAAACAGCCGTGAGGCTCTCCCCGGGAGATGTGATCAAGCTTTCCTTTGCCGAGGACACGGATCTGGATCAAGTGCAGAGAATTCGAAGAGATGGCAAGATAAGTCTGCCGTACCTCGGCGAAGTAACCGCCGCCGGAAAGAGGGTTATCGATCTCCAACATGAGCTTACCCGCCGCTATGACGAGCATCTTGATAACCCCGAGGTGCTGGTCACATTGGAGAACGGTGCGGCAACCGTGATCATCTCTGGATTTGCCAATAAACCGGGTAAGGTTGTTTTTGATCGCCCGACAACGGTGTACCAGGCGATCATGGAAGCGGGCGGAGTAAGTGATTACGGAAGTCTCAGCAACATTCATCTCACTCGCATCATCGACGGAGTACAGCAGACGGAGAGCATTAATCTTCGGCCGAACATTCGCGGCCAGCCTACACAACCAAAGTATGTCCAGGACGGGGACGTGATCTACATTTCGCGCAGCTTGTTTTGACCTGATGTAACGGCAGGGCGCGATCACATGACTTTGCCATGTCGAATTCACGGAGCCCGTAACCGTCATCGCGCTGATTCGCTGTCTCTTGCGTTCCTGCTTGCGATTTGCTTACTGGCTCCGCTCGGCGAAACAATGAGTCAAGGCTCGAATTCAGAAGCGGCCGGGGTGAGCTGGCTGCCAGCTGTTCCTCTTCAAATCACTGCCGGTGTGGACACGGGCTACGACGACAACGTGACGCTGGGTTCACCCGGACAAGGCTCAATGTTTGCGGGAGAAAACCTTGTCCTCCTCTATGCTCGCCCCGGGGAACGGACAGAAGTTAATCTGACCGGTGTCGGACGCTTTAACCAGTATTTCGATGTGTCGGGCCAGAACGAGACTGCCGGAAACGTCACTTTGTCCCTGACGCATAACTTCTCGAGTCGGCTTTCCTTCTACGCCAACGTTTACGGTAGTTACCAGAACGAACCGAATTTCGCCTCCAACGTTGGCCCTCAGAATGTGCGCACGCCTTATTTCGATACGGTCGATATTTTTTCGGTTACTTACCACTGGCTTATGCGATTCAGCACGGTAACGAGCTACACGTTCGAGCGCGTTCAGTACTTTTCCTCGTCGAACGGAAATTCTCAGAACAGTGTCCAGAACACGTCTGCTCAGAACCGTATCCAGAACACGTTTAGTGAGGAGTTTCGATTTAGCCTCACGAGTCGCTCCGTTCTTGTGGGCGAATATCGTTTTGAAGCGATAGATTACGATACAGCCCCTCTCAATTCCACGACTAACTTCATCCTCGCCGGCGTTAATCATAATTTAACCGAGCACTTAATGGTTCACGTGCGCGGGGGTGAATCGGTTCAGTCTCTCGAAAACGACGGGAATATGGCCAGTCCTTACTTTGAAGGTACGCTTGGTTACGCGGGGAGCAATCACTCGCTGAACTGGACGACTAGCTATGGATTCGAATCGCCCACGGCAACAGGCGTGACGACCACCAAAACGTGGCGCACGGGTCTGAACCTGACGTACGATCTAACTTCACGGCTCAGTTCAACCACTGCCGTTTATTATAATCACGATGAAAATCAAGGCGGCACTGGCTCGACAGGGACACAGGATTTTTTCGCTCTTTCTGTCGGGCTCCGCTATTACATTAACAAGCGCTTTGCCTTGCATGTTAACTACGAGCACAACTCCACTAGTTCGCTAGGATCGACACCGGGCTACTCAAGGAATCGCTATTACGCCGGATTGACCTATATCTACTGAGAATCTACAGACGAGATAGCTGGACAGCAGTGAGCTCAACGACAAACATCGACAATTGCTCTCTGGTGCCGGCCTTACAAACACTTTGGAAATGATGCATCCACCAAGCAGAGCTGTTGCTAGCGAAACAATTGTTAGCGCGCGGCTGGGGAACGTCTCTGCATCCATCACACCAGGCCGCAGGATGATCTGGCGGTTTTGGAGAGGCGCGTGTTTCGTAATTTTGCTGCTGGCCGCATTTGGCCAGCCCCTCCTGGCTTTGGCAAATTACGCAGCCCACAGTTCGCTGCATTCTTACATTTTACTGGTACCGTTTGTTTGTGCTTATCTGCTTTACCTCCGGCGCGATCAACTGCCAAAAGAATACTCCGCCGATCTTCCTCTCGGGATTATGTTTTCGGCGTGTGGTTTCGGCCTTCTCCTGTTCGCCCGCTGGCCCAGCTTCGTGGAACAGGTGCCTGCGGGTAATTACCACTTGACGCTGCTGGTTCTATCTTTTCTTTGCTCCTTTGCCGCAGGCGGTTTTTTCCTTCTCGGGCGCCACTGGATGCGAGCAGCAACTTTTCCGCTGGCCTATCTCATTTTCCTAGTTCCGATGCCGGACGCAATGGCAGATGCGCTTGAGACGGCCTCGAAATATGCCTCAGCGGAGGTAGCAAATGTTCTTTTTCATCTCAGTGGCACGCTTTTTCTCCGCGCAGGCCTCTTTTTCCAGCTGCCGAACATTACGATCGAAGTTGCGCAAGAATGCAGCGGCATTAGATCAAGCTGGGTTCTTTTAATGACCAGTATCCTGGCGGCGAATCTGTTCTTGAAAACGCCGTGGCGGCGTCTTGTATTTGTGGCATTCGTTATTCCGCTCGGGATTTTGCGGAATGGTTTTCGTATCCTCGTGATCGGCCTGCTCTGCGTCAATGCAGGACCTCAAATGATTCACAGCCTGATCCACCGCCGTGGCGGACCTGTCTTTTTCCTGCTTTCGCTGATTCCATTCCTGCTGTTGTTGTGGTGGCTGCGTAAGGGGGAGATCCGACCCGCCCCAAGGGGGGTTCACGGGGCTCTGTAGTGGGCTGGAAGCCTGTTCGCAGTTTGACTCCTTAATTTGGCAATTTTTTGGGAACTTAGTCCTCTCTTTTCCGGAGAACTGTTTAGAAACCCGACTCTGTGGCGCTTGATACGTAGGTTCTGACTAAACTTCGCTACGGCTCGCGTCGAAAGAGCGTTTCGCTTAACGAATGAGATTTCAATTTAGTGGTCGGCAGGTACCTCCCGCCGTCGCCGGGATTACAATACCATTCACCATGTCAACTCGGAGCCAATTGTGAGTTTAAACATCATGCTAGCTTTGGCGGCTGCCTCATTCAGTGCCGGCCTAGCCGCTATAGCAGTCTGTCGAAGGCAGCGATCGCTTGCGACGTGGTGTTTCTCAGGTGGAATGCTGATTTTCGCTTTGGAAAATCTATTTGGAGTAATGGAAAGCGCTACGCTGCTCCCTGAGAGCGCAGCCTTCTGGGAAGCGCTTGTCCTTGTAGCAAAATCATTTCTCCCCGCCATTTGGCTGACCTTTAGCCTGACGTATTCCAGGGCAAACTACCGCGATTTCCTCGTCCGCTCGCGGTGGCTGGTTATCGGAGCCGCTCTTATTCCGGTGTTATCGCTGGCGGCCTTTTACAGGTCTTTCTTCGACGCGACCGCTTACGACCTATTCATTGACGGATGGGGACTCAGGCTTAGTGAACCAGCAAAGATTCTAAACGTTCTGCTTCTCGTCTCGACGGTGTTAATTCTGATGAATGTCGAGCGGACGTTCCGAGCCGCCGTTGGGACGATGCGCTGGCGAATCAAATTTGTTGTGCTGGGGCTTGGGGTGATCTTTGGTGCGCGCATCTACACTCGAAGTCAAGCGCTCCTTTTCTCGGAATACAGCCCGAGTCAACTCAGTGTCGAAGCGACTGCTCTTCTTGTCGGATGCGCGCTGATCTCTGTTGCTTACTCCCGGTCTGGATTCAGCGAAATTGACGTCTATCCGTCACGTGCGGTTTTATACACCTCGGTTACAGTATTATTGACCGGGGCATATCTTTTTGTTGTCGGAGTATTGGCTCAAGTCGTCGCCCGCTTCGGCGGCATCGCCGGTTTTCCGATCGCGGCCTTTGTTGTCCTCCTTGGCGTGGCCGTCCTGGCTGTGTTGCTCCTTTCTGACCGAGTTCAGCAGAGTGTGCAGCTATTTGTCAGCCGCCACTTTAAGAGGCCTCGGCATAATTTCCGTCAAATCTGGGCGCGATTCACTCGCAGTCTCTCGGCGGCTCTGGATGAGACGGCGCTGGGCACCATCACCGCGCGGCTGATTTCAGAAACGTTTGGTGCGCTGTCAGTCTCGACGTGGTTCTTTGACGAACAAGGAGAGCGGCTGATCCGGGTAAGCTCGACGTCCGAGGCAGAGCGTGTTCACAGTGACGATTTCACAAGTTCGATCACAGGAAAGGAGCTCAATTCGGCAGAGTTAATCAAGCTGTCACGGCCGTTCGATCTCAGCAGATCAAAAGAAAAGTGGACGCGAGACCTTATGGAAAGAAGCAATGGCCAATTCCGCGATGGGGGCAGTCCCATTTGTGTTCCTCTGGTCGCGGGAGAGCACTGGCTCGGAGGGATTGTCCTCGCAGACCGCGTCAGGGGCTTAGGCTACTCGGCGGAAGAGATGGACTTGTTAAAATGCATCGGGGAGCAGGTAGCTGCGAGCCTGCTGCAACTGCGACTTAGAGAAGAGATCATGGCGAGAAAGGAGCTGGAAGCGTTTCAAACCATGTCGGCATTTTTGATTCACGACCTGAAGAACGCAGCCTCAACTCTTGGCCTCATGTTGGAGAATTTGCCGACACATTTCGACAACCCCGCTTTTCGGGAGGACGCACTGCGTGGTATCGGGAGTGCGGCCAGCCGGATCAATGACCTTGTCAACCGCATGAACGCGTTGCGCCATGAGTTGTGCCTCAACCCGGCGGAGTTGGACCTCAATCTCCTCGTCACCGAAGCGCTTTCGGCTTTGAATGGGACATTGGACACTAAACTCGTAACCAAATTCGATCAGGTCCCAAAGATATTGGCTGATCGGCAACAGGTGCAAAGCGCACTTACGAATCTCCTTCTCAACGCACGCGATGCAGTTGGCGCCAATGGCTGTATTAACGTAGAAACAACCCTGCAGGGCGAATGGGTTGCCTTCTCCGTAAGTGACAACGGATGCGGAATGACTGAGCAGTTTATTAAGAATTCTCTTTTCCGGCCGTTCCGCTCCACAAAGAAAAGAGGGTTGGGCATCGGGATGTTTCAATCCAAGACGATTGTCGAAGCGCATCACGGGAAGATTCACGTTGAAAGCGAACTCGGCGTCGGCACAACTTTTCGCGTGATGTTGCCCTTGAAGTGCCAAACCGCATGAAACCGAAGATACTCATCGTGGATGACGACGAAGCCATTCGGACCCAGATGAAATGGGCGCTGGACGGGGATTACGAAGTTTATTTTGCGCAAGATCGTTCAGAAGCGATCGCGGCCTTCGAGGCCAACTCGCCAGCGGTAACGCTACTCGATCTGGGCCTCCCGCCCCGAGTCAATGAGAGCGATGAAGGATTGGCGGTGCTATCCGACGTACTTGCCATCGATAACACGGCCAAGGTCATCATTATTTCCGGACAGAACGAAAAGCAGAATGCGATCGAAGCGGTTGGCGCGGGTGCTTACGACTTCTTGTGCAAGCCTGTGCAAATGGGAGAACTAAAATTGCTTCTTCGGCGATGCATCCATGTCGTGGAACTTGAGAAGGAATATCGCAAGTTACAACAAAGCCGGCAATCTGATGTCTTTGAAGACATGCTGGGAATCAGTCCGCAAATGCAGGCAGTCTTTGCTTCGATTCGCAAGGTGGCTGCAACCAACGCTCCGGTGCTGTTGGTGGGAGAAAGCGGCACCGGGAAAGAAATGGCAGCAGCGGCAATTCATCGTCGCAGCGCGCGTAAGGGCGGCCCTTTTGTCGCCATCAATTGCAACGCTATTCCCGAAAACCTTCTGGAAAGTGAGCTGTTCGGCCACGAAAAAGGCGCCTTTACTGGTGCTCACGTTCAGCGTAAAGGGCTATTGGAAACAGCCAGTGGCGGTACCCTCTTTCTGGACGAGATTGGCGAGCTTTCCCCTGCGATTCAGGTAAAACTTCTCCGGTTTCTTCAGGAGCAGCGGTTGCAGCGAGTCGGCGGGAGACAGGAGATTCAGGTCGATACCCGGCTCGTGACCGCAACCAACGCGGATCTGAAACAGCTGATAGATAACGGGAAATTTCGCGAAGACCTGTATTTTCGTCTTGCTGTTATCACCATTCGGCTCCTGCCGCTTCGTGAGCGCGGGGAAGACGTTGTGTTTCTCGCGCGCGAGTTTTTGCAAAGATATGCCAGCGAAAACGGCCAGACCAAATTGGTTTTCGCGCCGGATGGGTTGAGCGCGATGACCCGTTATTCATGGCCTGGAAACGTCCGCGAGCTCCAAAACCGCGTAAAACGTGGCGTTATTATGGCGAGCGGAACGCGAGTGAGCGCAAAAGACCTCGAGTTGGATCAAACAAAAGACTTGGGAGCCTTATCTACAACAACGCTCAAACAAGCGCGCGAACACGTCGAACGGGAACTGATTGAGCAGGCGCTTAAGAGGAACTCCGGTAAGATCACTTCCGCAGCTGCCGACCTCGGCATTAGCCGACCAACGCTTTACGAACTAATGGAAAAGCTTGGTATTTCCAAAGTCCACGCGAACAGATACGACAAATAACGTCAAGATCGTCCTCCAAATGCAAACACCGAAAACCTTATTTAAAATCGTAACTCTTGCTGTCGCGGCTGCACTGATCGTCGCGTGCTCCAAGGAAGCCAAAAAGACACGCTTTCTCGCAGAAGCCGATCATTACTTCAGAGCCGGTGACTATGACAAAGCAAAAGTAAGTTACCTCAATGTGATCCGCCTGGATCCGCAAAACGCGCTGGCATTGGAAAGAATCGGAACAATCTGGCTTGAGGACGGAGTACCTCTTCGCGCGGCGGCGTTTCTAGCCCGGGCCAGCGCCCTCGACCCGAACAATGCCGAATATGATATACGGCTTGCTCGTTCATACCTGGCTTTGGGACGTTTCGCGGATGCAAAAAAAGAAGCGCTCAAGATCCTTGAGCAATTCCCCGATAACGACGATGCCATCGTCGCTTTGACAGAAGCGGCGCAAAACAAGGAAGACATCGAAGAGGCTGAGCAACAGCTGCAGAAATTCCCGAAAAAGGACAACGTTTCCGTTTACCTCGCCTCAGCGAACCTGTTTCTCCGCCGGGGGGACCTATCTGCAGCTGAAAATGCGCTTCGACAGGCCCTCACCGTCGATCCGAAATCGGCCGCTGCGCATACCGCGATGGGAGATCTGCATCTTATCCGGAAAGATCCTAATCGGGCTGGCGAGGAATTTAAGAAAGCGGCAGATCTTGCGCCAATTCGGTCAATCGATCGCCTAAAATATGCTGCGTTCAAGTCAGGTACCGGTGATACCGAGGAGGTAAGAAGAGTTTCCTCCGAGATGACCAGGAAAGCGCCGGACTACCTCCCCGGCTGGTGCCTGCTGGGCGAGGTTGCATTTAAGGACAAGAAATACGATGAGGCGCTGTCACTTCTGCAAAACGTCTTTAGCCGCGATCCGCAGAACCTTGATGGCCATAGACTGGAAAGCGAAGCGCTGTTGGCAAAGGGCGATACGAAGAAAGCGGTCGAGGTCTTAGACCGGCTGAACCAAACCTATCCGGGTACGGCGCTCATCAAATATCAATTGGCACAAGCATATCTCAAGAACAACAACATGAATCAGGCCAAGGCGATGCTGGATCAGGCCATCTCAATCAATCCGAACTATGCCGATGCCATCCTGCTCCTAGCCGACATCAATCTTCGTTCCGGTCGTAGCGAAGCGGTTATTGAACCGATGATGCGTTTGCTGAAGGGAAATCCCGAGTTAAGGCCTGCTACGTTGCTTTTGGCAGCTGCGTATGGCGCGCTTGATCGCCTCGACGACGCGGCTGTGATCACTGGCGAGCAAGCGAGGCTCGCGCCGCGGGACCCACAAGCCCAGATGGCGCTTGGTCTGACCTTGCGTCAGGCCAAGCGAAATGACGAAGCGCGACAGGCTTTTGAAAAAGCCGCGGAACTCGCGCCAGATAGCTTGTGGCCAATCGATCAACTCATCGAGCTTGACTTGCTGGAAAAGCATTTTGATGCTGCGCGAGATAGGATACGGCGTCAGTTCCAAAAGACACCTGATTCGGCATCCGCCCACTTTTTTGAAGGGAAGATTCTGGTGACTGAAAAGAAATGGGATTCAGCCGAAGCGGAACTTCAGAAGACCCTCCAACGTGATCCAAATTTTGCCGGCGCGTATGATTTGCTGCTCCAGGCCTATCTTGCGGCCAACAAACTTCCGGAGGCGCTCAGCCAACTGCAGACCCACCTCGCGAAGGATCCCAATGATACATCAGGGCTAATGACCCTGGGGCTTCTATGCGAGCGGACAAACAATTTCGCAAAGGCGGGTGATGCCTATGAGAAGGTTCTTTCGATCAACCCCAACTCCGTTGCCGCATTAAATAATCTCGCAAATCTCTGCGCCGATCGGCTAAATGACCTCGACAAGGCATACGAGTTGGCGCGTAAAGCTCGCGATCTGCAGCAAGGTGATCCGGCGGTAGCTGACACGTTTGGCTGGGTTCTGTCCAAGCGAGGCGAATATCAGCAAGCCCTGCCAATCTTGCAGGAGAGCGCGGCAAAGCTTCCCGACAGTCCGGAAGTTCAATTTCACTTGGGTATGACGGCCTACATGATGGGCTGGGCGGAGTTGGCCAGAATCGCGTTCCAAAAAGCAGCAAGTGCAGCCAATGACTTCCCCGGTAAGGAGGAAAGCAAACGTCGTCTCACGTTGCTTCAGAGTGGCGCAGACGCCTCCTCGGAATTGTCGCTAGGACAACTCGAAGCAATGACGAAAGCGCAGCCTAATGATGTTATCTCCCAGATGCGCCTAGGAGAGACTTATGAAAAACAAGGCACACCGGGGAAAGCGGCGGCGGCGTTTGAGCAAGCGCTGAAGCTAAATCCCAAGTTGGCCTCGGCCACTACCAAGCTGGCGCAACTTTATGCCGGGCCACTCCGAGATAAAGAGAAGGCTCTCACTTACGCAAAGAAAGCACGTGAGCTCACACCAAGTGATCCTTGGGTCACTGGTATTCTTGGAAAGGTCGCCTATCAGACCGGCGATTTCACCTGGTCTTACAGTCTTCTTCAGGAGGCAGCGCGGCAGCGTGAAAACGATCCGTCAATCCTCCATGATTTGGCTTGGACCAGTTATATTCTGGGAAAGGTGAACGAGGCTCGAGAAATGATGAAAAAAATCCTGGCGCCCGGTTCCGACTTCCCGGAGGTTGCTGATGCCAGAAGATTTCTTTCGCTAACGGCGTTGAATGAAAACTTAAAGCAGCTAGTAGCCGCCGAGAGCGAGATACAAAAGGAATTACAAACGAATCCTGAGTATCTGCCCGCCCTGATGGCCCGAGCCACGCTTGATGAGCAGCGAGGTCAAGTAATGCTGGCGGCAGAGATATACGCGGATATCCTGCGCCGACTGCCAGATTTCTTGCTCGCGCAGAAGCGACTCGCTACGTTATATGCTCAACACCCATCTACATCGGCTGCCGCGTACGATCTTGCCACAAGAGCGCACAAGACACTGCCAGAGGACGCCGAGTTAGCAGACCTTCTGGGACGATTGAGCTATGAGAAAAAGGAATATCAGCGCGCAATCCAGCTGCTACAGGAAAGCGCCAGGAAGAAAGCACTCAACGTAGATTCTCTTTTCTACCTCGGAATGTCGCAGCTACAAATAAGACAAACGAGCAAAGCGCGCGGGGTGCTAAATCAAGCGTTGACCGACGGCCTTCAAGAGCCCCTAGCATCAGAGGCTAGGCATGCCTTGGCTGACCTGCAGCGCGATTGAGCCTATTTCGCCGCTCCACACTGAGTTAGACAAGTTAAGTGCTGTGCGGCGCAAAGATAGTTGTCGGGATACTTTACGAATCTTCTGCCAACTGAGTTTGCATTTGCGAAATCATAGTCTCGTAATTATCTGTCATATAAGCACTTAAATTTGTCATTTCTGCATTTTTTGTTTTGGGACAGCATTTGCCTAAACACTTGCGCCATGAAAACAGCCATCATTCCTACAAGTAAGTTCGCCCTTTTGTGCACATTTCTCGCTGGCGCATTGCTTACATTCAGCCCGAGCGCGCGCGCCTTTCACTTCAAATTGGGGATAGTCATGAACTTGGCTTCGTAAACTACGGCATTCCGGCTGGTGACAATAACAGACTAAATTACGTCAACCATTTGATTGGAATGGCCCTTGGCAGCAGTGACCAAGCTTATGGCCACCCCTTTTTCCGCTCAAAACAATGCCTTTAGCCAATGCCGCAAGCCGTGTTGGCTGGCAGCGTAAAGGGCACTACCACGACCGTGAATCTTGGCTCCGGCGGTTTGTATAGCTATTTGCTCGCAAAGTACGACGGCCCAATTACGGGAGTGAAGGGTGGTACGTGGAGACCTAAGCGGCATCATCACGATTCCGGCGACCGCGGGCGGTTACGGCCTTTCCGATTGGATGCTCTTCGGGCCAGGTGTTCCAGGGGTTCCCGATGGTGATACGACAGCTGTTTTGCTCGGGGCGGCCCTCGTGATCCTCGATATAGGTCGGCGCTTCACAATCAAGTTAAGACACTACCCTTGAAATGGGAAATCGCGCCGACTTATCATCGCAGTCAAAACCACCCGAAACCAAGACACGTTAATTGCACGGATTTGCAGCTGGACCATTCGACGTCGGAAATCTTTACGCGACTGATCCGCCGCGTGCAATATCCAGCATTCATGCATGTTATGTGCAACGTTCCGTGGCCTACCGAAGGTTTGTCGGAATACTTTACGGTTTTCGCAACTGGTGCGTTGCGGGTTACCATATATGATAGGATGATAACTTCCTGTAAGATAGATGCTTACGATCATACGAAAAAGATCTTGTTTGTTGGCATATGGTTTGCTTGATATTTTGGCAAACATGAAAACCAGCATAATCTGCACAGCCTTTTGCGCTGCAATGCTGGCCTTCAGTCACAATGCCCATGCGCTTGCCCTTACTATCGATGACTCGCACCAGTTGGGCCTTGTGCTGAACGGCTGGCAATCCGGCGACTCTGACAGACAAGATTATGTAAACCATTTGATTGGCATGGCCCTCGGCACGAGTGAGCAAGCCAATGGACAGAAATACGGTCGCTCGAACAATGCCTTTGGCTCACTGACTCAAGCTGGGTTGGCTGGTCTTGTAAATGGTTACTGGTTAAACCATAAATCTTGGCTCGGGCGGCCTATATTCATATCTGTTTGTCACGTATAACGCCCCAAATAATGCCTCTGTGGCTTGGTACGTCGGAGACTTGAGCGGCATTATCACGATTCCAGCTAAAGCTATGGGATATACGCTTTCTGGATGGACACTCTTTGCCACAGCCGAAAGTATTCCCGACGGCGGCGCCACGATTATGTTGCTGGGCGCAACGCTGCTCACGTTGGGTGTGGTGCGACGTCATTTGAAGAGTTAGCCAGCAAAGCGTCCCGGTCCTCGCGACGCTGGCAGCAAAGTGGCCATTCCTCTGGATGGCCACTTTGTGTTTACCGTTGCCCTTCGGGCGGTGCCCTGTCCACGCAAGAAGCGGAAGCGACACGCGTAAACGGAGCAATTTGCTTCACCGGTTCGTTAATGTTTGACTCATTGTCTCCCGCTGCAGCCACTCAAGTGTCCCAGTGACGCGATGTCTTTGGGCTTTTCGAAGGTCACAGCGACGACCAGCGATTTCTCCGGCATAGTGCGGGTAATCAGGCAGTCATGGGTACTTCCTGGATATCTAACGCCTCCCTGTTTATTCTGGGCCTCTGGAGCATCGGTGGGTTCACATTCGATCTCTTCAGCTCAACGATCGTGACGTAGACCGTGACATTTCTGACATCACTGGCTCCAGCGTTGTAAGCGCAAAGGGTTTTGATCCAGCGGTGTGGCACGAGGGCTTTCACTAGGCAGAGCCTAGGTGGAACTGCTTACTTTGTTCAGCTTCTGCGGAATGCAGCAACTGTTCTTGACGCCGACTCGGCCGTCGCGCTGCTTGGGTATCGCGCTCACGGGAATTGAGCTGACACGCCGCAAGCCGCGCGCTTGAAGCAACGTTGCTTAAGGACAACTTTCGCCGGGTCAGGATATACCTGCCCAAACTTTTTCGCTCTCAATGGCCGAATTGGAGACCTAATCCGGGAACGTATTCAAATCCGCTGAAGACCACCAACTGGCTCCTCCGATAATCGTCGGTAAATCTCATGATTAGCGCCTTATATGGTTCCCCCGGCACAGATTCAGAGTCAAGCCTCCTCCGCTCTCTCTCCTCGCGCGCAAGATCACGCGGGAAGCACTTTTGCCTCAGGAACCTCCATCTCAAGCGGTCGGCCAAGAAAATCCAGTAGCACTCGAATGCGTTCTCTCGCAGGCAACACTTGGGTAACCACTACCTCGAGTCCGCGAAAAGGGCCGGCGATGATGTGCACCGATTGTCCAATTTTCAGGGAGGAATCGACAGTGACGACCTCGTCCATGCCAGCGTGTGACTGGAGCGCGACAATGGTATCCTCCGGCAGCGCTGCCAGGCGATCTCCGAAACGGAGAATTCCTCGAATTCCGTGAGCGCTTTCAACTGCTCGGCGCTGCGTTGGATAGCTGAACCTCGCGAACAAGTAGCCCGGAAACATCGCCTCTACAAACCACACGGGACCTCTTTGCGTCAGCCGGCGGAATCGCAACCGCGGCGATAGACACTCGATTCCAAACTGCCGTCGCAGCGAAATCGCGGCTAGGTGTTCTCGTTTGGGCTCGGCTCTGAGACAGAACCACACAGGCCCGTCCAGCAGCGCGAGCGCAGCAGCTGATTGCGTCACATATCCTGACTACGGCCTGCGACGCCCAAAGTTCCAAAAAAGTACCAAAGTTACCCGCGGATTTAATCAGCAGCGGAAGGGGTGGGATTCGAACCCACGGTGGGTTTCCCCACGCTCGATTTCGAGTCGAGTGCCTTAAACCGGACTCAGCCACCCTTCCAAAATGAGAAGCTCGAACGCTGAACGTCGAATATTCAACGTCGAATGCAAACTGGGTCCTGAATGGCACCTTCAGTGTAGACATTCGCCTTCGACTCGCAGGAAATCTGCCTCTCGGCACCAGGTCGGAGTTTCAAGCAAAAGGCGGCGTGCACGGAGTGCGTGCCCTACCGGAAACCTCTTTGTCTGCACCGGGCGGAAGGTTTATAACGTTCAATCGAACGCGTCCCCCGAGTGAATCGCCGGTTCACAAAAAATGTTACAATTTTAGGCTTGCCACACCTGCCGGGCTTACACCATCTTGTATGTCCACACGGACAGCCACGCTATTACTTGTTGTTGACCGGTATTCACAGGTTCTTGGCGCCGCTGTTCACCAGTATTCCCAAATTATTAGGAACCTCAACCCTCCTTACCGCCATGATTCAACTAAAGCCTGGAATCCCGCCCGCTTCGCTGAATAAACCGCATCGCCCGATCGCACGCCGAAAAGACACGATACAAAGAAAAAAGAATAGCGGCGTCCGTTTCAAGCGCGTGTTCAGCGATGCCGCTGTAGCGCCATTTGATCAAGTGGAATGGGAACGTCGCACAGCAGAAATCACTGACGACGGCGGTAAAATTATCTTCAAGCAGGAAGATATCGAGGTTCCGAAAAATTGGAGTGTGCTCGCCACGAAAATCGCGGTGTCGAAGTATTTTTACGGCGACATCGCCAACGGTACCGATCCGTACAAGGGCGGAAGAGAAATGTCAGTGCGGCAATTGATTCATCGCGTCACGCGCACAATCACCGACTGCGGAATGGCGGACGGTTACTTCTCAGACGTGGAAGCTGCCGACATTTTTTACGACGAACTCACGTGGCTGTGCTTGAATCAGCATGGCGCGTTCAATTCGCCGGTCTGGTTTAATGTTGGCTTGTATCATCAATATGGCGTCGGCAAAAGCGCCGGCGCCGGAAATTATTTTTACAATCGCGAAACGGGCAAAGCGGAGCGCGCACCTTCGCAATACGAGTATCCGCAGGGGAGCGCCTGCTTTATCCAGAGCGTGGGCGATACGATGGAGGATATTATGCGCCTGGCGACTAGCGAAGCCATGCTGTTCAAATACGGCAGCGGCACCGGCACCGATCTTTCCTCTCTCAGGTCCACGAGGGAAAAATTGAGCGGAGGCGGCAAGCCTAGTGGGCCGCTCTCGTTCCTGAAAGTTTACGACCAGATTGCGAACGTTGTGAAGAGCGGAGGCAAAACACGTCGCGCTGCAAAGATGAACACGCTCAAAGATTGGCATCCGGACATCGAAGAGTTCATCGATGCGAAGCAGAAGGAAGAAAAAAAAGCATGGGCGCTGATCGAACGGGGTTACGATGGCAGCTACAACGGTGAGGCGTACGGCTCGGTCATGTATCAGAATGAGAATGTCAGCGTTCGGGTAAGCAACGAGTTCATGGACGCAGCGCTGGAAGGGTGGGAATGGTGGACGCGCCGCGTCACCGATGGGAAGCCTTGTGAGAAGAAAGACGCGCGCGCGCTGCTTCACAAAATCGCCGAGGGGACATGGATCTGCGGCGATCCGGGCATGCAGTTCGACACCACCATTCACAAGTGGCACACGTGCAAAGGCACCGACCGGCAAAATTCTACGAACCCGTGTAGCGAGTACCTTTTCCTGGACAACACAGCCTGCAATCTCGCTTCGCTGAACTTGATGAAGTTCAAGACCGCGGACGGCGATTTTGATGTCGAGCGATTTAAAGCCGCGGTGCGCATTTTCATCACCGCGCAGGAAATCATTGTCGATAACGCGAGTTATCCCATCAAGGAAATCGCGGAGAACTCACACATTTTCCGCACGCTTGGACTCGGTTACGCAAATCTCGGGTCGCTTATCATGAGCTACGGCTACGGTTACGACAGCGTTGAAGGCCGTGCGCTCTGCGGCGCTATCACGGCGATCATGACCGGCGAAGCGTATGCGCAGAGTGCGCGGTTGGCGCGGACGATGGGGCCGTTCCCTGGATATCGCGATGCGCGCGCCAGCGGTGTTGCGAAACCCGTGGCGAAGGACAATGTCGCCCCAATGTTGGAGGTGATCGAGCTGCATCGATGTGCGGTGCACCAAATCCCGGATGCGCAGGAATTCGCGCATTTAAAAGAGGAAGCGGCAAACACCTGGGAGAACACGGTGGAACTGGGAGGACGCCATGGTTATCGCAATGCGCAGGTGACGGTGCTCGCGCCGACGGGCACGATCAGTTTCCTTATGGATTGCGACACGACAGGGATCGAGCCGGACATTGCGCTTGTGAAATACAAGCTGCTCGCCGGTGGCGGCATGCTCAAAATTGTCAATCAAACCATCAAACCGGCGCTGGAGAAACTCGGTTACAGCTCCGTTGGCATCGAGCGCATTGTCGCGCACATCGATGCGTTCGACACGATTGAAGACGTGACGGACGCCGATGGAACCAAGATTTCATCCGGCCTTAAACCTGAGCATCTGCCGATTTTCGATTGCGCGTTCAAACCGTTCAAAGGCGAGCGATCTCTGCATTACCTCGCGCACTTGAAAATGATGGCGGCGGCGCAACCATTCCTGAGCGGCGCGATCTCCAAAACTGTAAATCTGCCGGAATCCGCCACGGTGGACGACATCATGAACACCTACATGGAAGGCTGGCGGCTCGGCTTGAAATCGGTCGCGATTTATCGCGAAGGCTCGAAGCGCTCAGCGCCTTTGAACACACGCAAGACAAAAGACATGGGCGCCACTGGAGCCGGCATCGGTGATGCCGGTGGTGAACCCGACACGCTGCAAAACCGCATTTTGGAACTCGAACAAGAACTGGCCACTTTGCGCAGCCAGCTCGATCAACCTGTGCGCCATCGTATGCCGGATACGCGCACGTCGTTAACACACAAATTCGAAATTGCCGGTCATGAGGGCTACATCACAGTCGGCCTCTACGAGAACGACCAACCGGGCGAGCTTTTCATCACCATGTCGAAGGAAGGCAGCACGATCGGCGGACTGATGGACACCGTGGGTACACTTACTTCCATCGCGTTGCAGTACGGTGTGCCGCTGGAGAGTTTAGTGAAAAAGTTCGCATATCAACGATTCGAGCCAAGCGGTTTCACAAAAAATCCCGACATCCGCCACGCGACCAGCATTACGGATTACGTGTTCCGATGGCTCGCGTGCGAGTTCATCAAAGGATATAAGGAAGCCACCGCGCCTAACCGCAACCAACCGGATCTGCCGCTCAAAGAAATTCCCGACATTGAAAAGAAATCACTGAATCGGCCCGTAACCGACCTGGCGCGCACGGGAGAGAAGGAAGTAATCGACGTCATCACGGTCTATCCGTCCAATCCCGGAAACGGCGGAAAGTCTGTCAGCGGAAACGGTAACGGCGCGGGTATTTCGTCGGACCGCGTGACAGTAGCGCTTGGGAGCATCTTCATGGGCATAATCTGTTCGGTCTGCGGCAGCGATAAAGTCATACGTGCCGGCGCCTGCGGCGTCTGCACCGAATGCGGAACAAGTCAGGGATGTAGCTGAAGACCAAGTTCCCTTCTCAGGGCCGACGTCGCATTTTACCCTTTCTAGCGCGTTTAACTGCAAGACGCATATGCTGCCTGCGATTGGACACGAGGGCCTGCACGGCTAGAATTCGTCGCCCGCTTTTTAATTGAATGAACAAACTCGACGAACAGCGACAGAAGGAGATTCAACAGGCTGAGGAGTTGCTTTTCGCGGGGCCACAAGCGCTGGGGTTTGCGAAGGGGCTTTTCCAAGGGCATTTCGTGGCAGATTGGGTGATGCCGTATCCGCGCATCCAGGCGACGGAGCAGGTCGAGTTGGATCGCACTCTGAGCGAACTTCGCCTTTTCCTAGCTGAACATCTCGATGCTGCGGAGATAGATCGGCAAGCGGACATTCCGCGCAGCGTCATCGATGGCTTGGGGCGCATCGGGGTGTTAGGCATGACCGCGCCGAAGGAATATGGCGGACACGGTTTCTCGCAGATGGCCAACTGTAAAGTGCTGGAGGAAATCGGGCGCCGTTGCGCGTCGACATCGGTTTTTGTTAACGCGCACCACTCCATCGGGATTCGTGCGTTACTGTTGTTCGGCACGCACGAACAAAAACAGAAGTGGCTTCCAAAATTAGTCACGGGCGAGCAACTCGGTGCATTCGCGCTGACTGAAAGGGAAGCTGGATCGGATGCGGCAAACGTCCAGATGCAGGCGCGTCCAAGCGAGGACGGCTCGCACTTCATTTTGAACGGCGAGAAACGTTACATCACAAATGCGGCGATCGCGAATGAGCTTACGGTAATGGCGCGCACGCCGGTGCCGGGCTCGGATCAGACGGCGGTCACAGCGTTTCTGGTCACGCCCGATACGCCTGGTTTCGAAATGATCGAAGCGCGCATGTCGAAGACGGGAATTAGAGGTACGGCCACAGGGCGGTTCGTGTTGCGCGGCGTGAAAGTGCCGAAAGAAAATGTTCTCGGCCCGTTAGGGAAAGGCCTGAAAGTGGCGCTGACGGTGCTCGATTTTGGACGGACCACATTCGGTGCGTGCTGCACCGGCGCAGCTAAGACCTGTTTGGAATTAGCCGTCGCACACGCGAACACGCGGAGACAGTTCAACAAGACATTGGGCGAATTCGAGCTGGTAAAAAAGAAAATCGCCCGGATTGCCGCTGACGCATATGCGATGGAAGCGATGACCACGGTTACGGGATCTTTCATCGACCGTGGTCTGGAAGATTACATGCTCGAGACTGCCATGTTGAAAGTTTTTACGACCGAGCGGCTTTGGGAGTGCATCAACGATGTATTCCAGATTTACGGTGGTTCGGCCTATTTTACCGATCTTCCGCTAGAGAGAATGTTGCGTGACGCGCGCATTAACCAGATCGGCGAGGGCGCGAACGAAGTACTGACTTCGTTTATCGCGCTTGTCGGCATGCGCGGGCCGGGGATGGAGTTCAAGGAAATCTATGACACGATGATGAAGCCGTCGCGGGATCGAATGAGCAAAGCTTGGGCTGCTGGAAAGAGTCGGCTCGGAGCGGCGATTCGCGTGCCGGATGTGCCCGTCCAAAGCGAACAGCTGCGAGGACAGGCGCGGCAGCTCGGCCGGTTGATCTGGCGTTTTAATTTTTCAGTCAATCGGGCGCTGATTATGTATCGTGAGCCGATTCTCGACATGCAGCTTGTCCAGGAACGAATCGCGAACGCGGCGATGGATCTTTTTGCTTCGACTTGCGTGCTTAGCCGCATCGATAGCGAGGTTCAGTTTGCCCGACGAAATGGCGAGACACCATCGCCGGATTACTCGGCGGCAAATCTGTTTTTGCGTCAATCATTTCGCCGGATTCGCGATTTCCTGGCGGGACTGACGGACAACGACGACAAAGCAGTGATCAGAGCAGCACAATCATGCCTAACGAGCGAGTCAACCAGGACGGTTTGACAAGAATCTTTAGACATCAATTTGCACACGAATTCGTCCGGCGCGCCGATCTCCGCGTCCCGCCTTTATTCCATTTCCTCACATCACGCAGAGAGGCTATGTGACCGTGGCTTTACAGGGAAGCTGCGGTAACAGCTTGACGCAGAAAAATAAGATCCCCCCTCGCGCTGTCGAAACCAGCAGCACGCAAGCACCCGAAAATCGTCGGACCGTTTTATCTACCCGGACGACGACCGTAAATATCCATCGCGTGAGCAGTGGTCGGAATTGCAGAGAGACGATCACATGGCTGCGGAATGCGCGAGCCAGCCGCTACCACCAAGCAAATTTTCTTTGGCTTGGCAGGCACGGCCTGCTGCGTAGGCAGCACTACGTTATTTCGACCATCACCAGCAAAAGCCGATGCGCAAAGCGCGAGCGTCAAAGCCCCGATTGCACATCGGACCGACCAGCCGCACTCGCGACTGATTCTGGTTCTTTTTTCCATGCCGTAACTTTGATCCCAATGGAATTTTAAGCAAGCTTATTCCCGATCCACTTGGCATTTTTGGGCCAGCCCACTTCCTCCCAGCCTCCGCGAGGAATGCTTCAGTCGGTCCAAAGGAAGTGTTCGAGGCGAATATTTTTCAGACGCGCTTTTGCTTCCTCACTTCGGCTGCCTCCTGCCGCGACGAGCTTGCCATAGATGGCGACAGCAGATTCCCACTTTGAATCTTCCTCCAACAATCGCGCAGCATTAAACCCGGCTTTGTAGTACCAGAACAGCTCGCGCCGCTCGCCCGTGTGTGACTCGCCTTCTAAAATTTCATAAAACGTCGCAAGCGCGCCCGCTCGATCACCTTTTTTCTCCAGGCATAGCCCCTTTTTAAACAGCGCCTGATTACGCCAGTGAGTCGACCCCTCTTTATCGGCAGCCAATTGGTCGTAAGCCTCAATGGCGCGCTCATAGCTTGTCGGGTCCGTCGCTCCTGCTTCAAAGAAAATGTCGCCTTTCCCGCAAAGTGCCTCGCGTTTTTCATGCGCGTCGCCATCGCTCTTTAACACTTCATCATACAGAGCCAGAGCGTCTTTGGGTTTTCCGAGCTTGCGCTCGATCACGGCTTGTTCGTTTCGCGCGGCCCAGCGCATCGCGCCGTTTTTCTGCACGACTTGATCGAACAAAACGAGCGCACGATCCAACGTATGCTCGCTCATGCTCGACATGGCCGATTCTGCGGCGAAGAAGAGAGCTTTTTCCGCGAGCGGGTCATTCGGATTCTGTTGCGCAATAGTTTCAAACTGCGTCTGCGCGTTTGCGAAATCCTGCCGGCGATAATAAAGCTCGGCCAATTTCATTCGGACCTCCGTAGCAAACGTCGAATGGCCATATTGTTCCAGGAATCGCTTTGCAAGGTCAACGAGTTTCGATTCATCTCCGCCGGCTGCCTCTTCTACCCAGATGCGGAGATAATCCGCGCGCTTTGCGGCAGCAGCCGTCGGTATAGCTGCAGCTGCGCGATCCAGATCTTCGCGCGCTTCATTCAGACGTGGCGGCGAGGAATGAAACGCCAGCTCCGCGAGGCTTACCCAAGCCTCCGACACCCGGGGATTCTTTGGAAAATCATGAATGAATCGCTGCAGGGAGGCCGCAGCTTTTTTATCGCGTTTAGCGGCCTGCATCAAACCTTCCTCTAATCGCAAATCCGCAAGCGATTGTTCGTCGCCGCCCTGCTTTTCGAGCTGATTGTAATCGGCGACAAAACGAACATGCTCTCCGAGCTGCAGCCACCCGCTCGATGCGTTAAAGAGCGCCGCTTTCACCCAAGGCGAATCGCGTTGTGCAATTTGTTCAAACGCGACCGTCGCAGTATCGAATTGTCTCGCCAGATATTGCGCTCGCGCAGATAAAAAATCGATACGCGTTAGCAGATCCCGCTCGGGGTGCAGCAGTCGCGCATCGTCCAGGATTGCGACTGCTTCATCAAAATGGCCGTCGTCCATTTCAAACTCTGCAAACTCCACAAGAGCAGGGGCGATCGCTGGCGATTTGATTCCTGTGCGCCGCAGATCTGCAAATAATTGCCGGGCTCGGTCTCTCCGGCCTGCACGAATCTCCAGGCGCGCGAGATACCACCGTGCAAATGTTCGCCGCGGTTGTTCCGGTCTGCGTACCCACTTTTCGAGTTCGTTGCGTGATGGTTTGTGTTCGGCACGATACAGCTCATAGAGTTTTGCAAACACCAACGGGAGATCCGGGTCTGCATAGTTACGGTCGATGAAACGTTCCAGAATGTCATCTCCCGTCTCCGGCGTTTTTAGCTGCAGGTGCGCTTCAGCGATGCCGAAGAGCGCAACGATAAGGATGGAATGAGGGGTTCCCTCCGGCCTTTTTAGAATCGCCTGAAACATACCGATCGCTCGTTCGGGCCGATGCAAAATTAGTTCGAGACGCCCTCGCAAGGCGCGCCGTTCACGCCGTTCTGCAGCGGAAGCTGGTTGCATTTGTTCCAGGAGCGGGCGTGCATCGGGAGCGTTGCCTGATTCAACGTATAGCTCGGCTGCCCGCAGCTGCGCTCGCATGCCCCATTCCTTGTCATGAATGAGCAGATTAAACTTTGTCAGAGCTTGCTGGCGTTTTCCTAACGCCCGCAGCGTTTCGCCGGCTCCAAAGACCGCCGCTTTCTGAAACGGTGAAGTTGCATTTGTCAGTTCCTGATAGAGCGGCAGAGCATCGGACCAGCGGTGGAGAGTTGTCAGTGCCTGGGCGCGCCAGAATTTTGCCCACGAAAGATCGCGTAGCCGAGCATCTGCCAAAAGAACCAGAGTGTTCTCCGGTTCGTTTGCGGCTATCTGCGCTTCGGCAAGTTTTTCGGCGACTTCCCGCCATTTCGATTCAGACAGATTTCTATTTAACAATGCTTGCAACCGAACGACGGCCACCTCTGGTACGCCCTCCGAAAGTGGCGCGCTGGCGTAGACAATTTCAGCGGAGATATCTGCGCGGATGCCAGGCGCGATTGCCACTATGAGACCAGTGAGACATATGAGTCTTAGACGTCTCATTTTCTTTCCAGAATTGGCTTCAAAAACTGCCCTGTGCGGCTCTGCTGAACAGTCGCGATAATTTCAGGAGGACCAGCGCCTACGACTTCGCCGCCCCGTTCGCCTCCTTCGGGTCCCAAATCGACGATCCAGTCGGCGCACTTAATCATCTCGAGATTATGTTCGATCACCACGATCGTGTTCCCCGCGTTGCGGAGCTTCATCAAGACCTCCAGCAATTTTTCAATATCGGCGAAATGCAATCCCGTTGTAGGTTCATCGAGAATGTAAACAGTGCGCCCGGTCGCTTTCTTGGCAAGCTCCGTAGCAAGTTTCACGCGTTGAGCTTCGCCGCCGGAGAGAGTCGTTCCGGCCTGTCCGAGTCGGAGGTATCCAAGGCCCACATCCAGGAGTGAATTTAACTTCTCCGAAATCCCAGGGATATTCCGAAAGAAACGGGCGGCTTCGTCCACGGTCAGATCAAGCACATCTGCAATATTCTTGCCTTTGTAGGTAATCTCGAGAGTCTCACGGTTGTAGCGCTTGCCGCGGCAAAGCTCGCATTCCACGTAAACATCGGGCAAAAAATGCATCTCAATTTTGATTAAGCCGCCCCCTTCGCAGTTTTCGCAACGGCCGCCTTTCACATTAAAACTGAAACGACCTGCGTCATAACCGCGGACCCGCGCCACGGGTAATTGCGAGAACAACTCGCGTATCGGGCTAAACGCGCCCGTATATGTGCCCGGATTCGACCGCGGTGTCCGTCCGATAGGAGTTTGGTCAATCACCACTGCTTTGTCGATTTGTTCAAGTCCGCGGATCGTCTTGTGTGTGCCTGGTTTATCTTTTGAGTTGTAGAAATGCCGGAAAAGCGCACGTCGCAAGATGTCGTCAACCAAGCTCGATTTGCCACTGCCGGAAACACCAGTCACACACGTGAGACAGCCGAGAGGAAATGAAACATCGATTTTTTTCAGGTTGTTCTCACTCGCCGCTACAACGGCAAGCCAGCCGTCGGGTCGCGGGTGGGCGCGTTGTTTGGGAATGGCAATGCGCACGCGTCCGGAAAGATAATCACCAGTCAGGGAATTCTTCGCACGCACGACATTGTCGAGCGTTCCCTGTGCCACAACCTCGCCGCCACGCGGCCCTGCGCCAGGCCCAAGGTCGATAATGTGGTCGGCAGACCGAATCGTTTCTTCATCGTGTTCGACCACGATGACGGAATTTCCGAGGTCGCGCAGTTTTCTCAGTGTTCCAAGCAAACGGGCATTGTCGCGCTGATGCAAACCGATGCTCGGTTCGTCAAGGACATAGAGAACGCCTGCCAAACCTGAGCCGATCTGTGTGGCCAGACGGATCCGTTGCGCTTCGCCTCCGGAAAGCGTGCCGCTCTCGCGATTCAACGTGAGATAGTCTAGCCCGACGTTAACGAGAAATTGCAGACGCGACCGAATCTCACGGACAACGTCCGTTACGACCGTCTGTTGCTGCTCGCTCAGGTCGAGACCTCCGATAAATTGCAGCGCGTCTTCCACCGTTTGCTGGCTGAACTGATGGATATTCAATTCGCGGTCTGGTCGGTCTTTGACTGTAACGGCAAGAATTTGCGGTTTGAGCCTGGCCCCGCCGCATATCTTGCACGGCTCGCGTCTCATGAATGCTCGAATGCGATTCCGCGTGAACTCGCTCTGTGTTTGTTCGTAAAGCCGTTGCATTTGCGGAACGAGTCCCTCGAAGGATTTCCTGATCTTCTTTTCGCCATTGGCGACAAATTGTATGTCGATCGGCTCCCCTTTCGTGCCGAAGTACAGAGCGGTTTTGAAAGCGTCGGGCAGGTCGCCGAATGGAACGTCTTCATTCACATGGAAATGTTTGATTAGTGCGGTTTGCAGATGACGGTAATAGACTCGCATGCGTTTTGTGCCGCGCTGCCATGGCGTAATTGCTCCTTCCGCCAGAGTTTTGGTTTGGTCGGAGATCATTAGCTCCGGATCCACAACTAGTTGAGTTCCCAAACCATGGCAGGCCGGGCAGGCCCCGAGATGGCTGTTGAACGAAAAATGTCTGGGTGTGAGCTCGCCTAAATTGAAACCGGTCTCGGCGTCTCCGTAGTGGGTGGAATAGCGGTATTCTGCCCAGCTGTTCTCTGCGGTGGATGTTTGTCGCAATGCGACGATGCGGTTGCTGCCCCATTTCAGAGCAGTCTCGATTGAGTCCGTCAGGCGCACACGAATGCCATCACGGATGACTAGCCGATCAACTACAGCTTCAATGGTGTGTCGCTCTCCCTTCTTGAGCCGAATCGGCTCGGGGCGATCCAGCTCGGTCAACTGGCCGTTGATGCGTGCGCGAACGAATCCTTCACGCTTAAGCTTTTCAATTACGTCGCGAAATTCGCCGGACTGCTTCTCGATCAATGGCGCCAGCACAATGATTTTGCTGCTCGGTTCGTACGCCATTAGTTGATCGACGATTTGTTGAGGCGTTTGGCGAGTGAGTGGTCGGCCGGTGAGCGGATCGTGTGGCTGACCTACAGCAGAAAACAAAACCCGCAGGTAATCGTAGATCTCAGTCGTCGTCGCAATAGTCGATCGTGGATTCGCGCCGGCGCTGCGCTGCTCGATGGCGATAGCGGGCGACAATCCTTCGATGAAATCGACATCCGGCTTTTCCATTTGATCGAGAAATTGCCGCGCATAAGCGGAGAGGCTCTCGACATAACGCCGTTGCCCCTCCGCATAAAGAGTATCGAAAGCCAGTGAGGATTTCCCCGAACCGCTTAAGCCAGTAATTACCACCAGCTTCTCCCTCGGAATCTCCACATGGAGGTTCTTGAGATTGTGCTGGCGGGCACCGCTAATTTTGATAACTTGCGTAGGCATTCTGACGAGGAATGTCGAACCTATCAGTCAAACACAGCTGTTCGTTTTCTCCAGCGAAATCGCGCACCGGAAGCCCTTCCAGGCATCGAATATGTCCTGAGTTTATTTCATGATCACCATCTTGCGAAGGACAGGATTAAATCCTTGATATGAAAGCGTATATGACCGCCGGGATTGATCGTGTCCAAATCAAATTGGCAATAAAAGACGAGCGATGAGCGAACTCGCGCGTATAGCAGTGCTCATTCCGTGCTACAACGAAGAAGCGGCGATTGCCAAGGTCATGAACGATTTTAAAGGGACGCTACCGTGTGCAGACCTTTACGTGTACGACAACAATTCAAAGGATAAAACGGCTGAGGTGGCTCGCGCCGCTGGCGCCATTGTCCGGAGCGAAATGCGGCGGGGCAAAGGCAGTGTTGTTCGACGCATGTTCGCCGATATTGAGGCGGATATTTACATCCTGGTAGACGGCGACGACACATATGACGCGACAGCTGCACCTGCACTTGTCCGAAAACTCGTTGACGATGGACTCGATGTAGTTTCCGGTCGGCGAATCGCGGTTGGCGGCAGCGCATATCGAACCGGTCACGTAATCGGGAATCGGCTTTTGACGGGCCTTACTGTGATAATGTTTAGACTGAAAATATTGGATCTACTGACTGGCTATAGGGTTATGTCCCGGAGATTCGTCAAATCCTTCCCTGTCACCGCTCAAGGCTTCAGTATCGAAGCGGAGTTAAGCATACACGCAGGGCGCCTTCTCATGCCGGTCGCGGAGGTGGACACGCGTTACAAGGAACGAGCCCACGGGTCTATCAGCAAGCTTCATACGTGGCGCGATGGGGGTCGTATTCTCTTTGCAATCGCAAGACTCGTGCGAGAAGAACGGCCCTTGGTGTTTTTCACGGCGATCTGCGCATTATTGATGCTGTTGTCGCTCGGGCTTGGAGCCCCCGTAGTGCTTGAATATCTCAAGACTGGGCTTGTCCCGCGTTTGCCGACTGCTGTTCTTTCTACTGGATTGATGCTTCTGGCCTTTCTTTCCCTGGCAAGCGGACTGATTCTTGACACAGTGACGCGGGGACGATGGGAATTGAAACGCCTGGCCTATCTCGCTGTCAGGAATCCCCACGATCTAAAATTACCGTGAGCTGAAGGCTGTCAATGGGGTCGGAATCTCTTGCAGCGGCCAGATTTAGAAAGACCATTTCGCGAAGGTAGCACTGGGAGCGATTTACGCGATCTTAAAGTGCAACTTGGAGCGAGACAAACTTGAAGGAAGATGCTGTACAAAACGCTGCTCCCGGCTCGGCGGAAGTCGATTCAAGATTAAATGATACCAGCAGTATGGACGCTCTCGTAAATCCGTGCGAACCTCGCACAGACAGCCGGGGACCAACCGCCCTCGAGGAGAGGCGCGAGCGGACACGACGCCATTTGGCGAGGATCGCCTCGCACCGCGAGACCTGGATCAACCGCAACCGATACTACTACGAGCTGCTAAATCGGCTTCTTCGTTTCTTAGTAGAGCCGCAGAAAAGAGTGCTCTCGGTTCGTTGCGGCACTGGCAACCTTTTAGCCGTTCTCCAGCCGATTAAGGGCAAAGGCATTGACATTTGCCCAGAGATCGTCGAAATCGCACAGCAACGAAATCCTTCCTTTGAGTTTGCGGTGGCTTTCCCGGACAAGGAGGAGTTCCGCCATGCTTTCGGGCCAGAGGAAAAATTCGACTACATCCTCTTTAATGATATCGGCGACACGGTGGATGTCTTTCAAGCGTTGCGCAATTTGAAGCCGCTTTGTCAGAAGCATACTCGCGTCTTGGTGATAACTTACAACCGTCTTTGGGAACCACTTGTCACATTTGCCGAATGGATTGGAATGAAGGTCCCTCGCACGGAGCAGAACTGGCTTTCCACGCTTGATGTCGCAAATCTGTTGAAGCTCGCTGGGTTTGAAGCGCTGGAGACGCACCGGATTGTGATTCTGCCGAAGTATCTGCCGCTTGTGTCAGCTTTTCTTAATCGATTCTGCGCGCGCTTGCCGTTGTTGAAACGACTTTGTATGACGCAGGTCGTCGTCGGCAGGTTACTGCCGCCACCGGTTCCCAAAGAAGAGCTCACGGTTTCAGTGATCGTTCCGTGTAAAGATGAAAAAGGAAATGTCGAAGCTGCCGCGCAACGCATTCCACAGTTGGGGCGTCAGACAGAAATTATTTTCTGTGACGATCAGTCAATCGATGGAACCGCTGCGGAGGTGTTGCGGGTGCAGTCCCTTTATCGGGATAAGGATATTCGTCTGGAACGTGGACCGGGCGTATGTAAATCGCGGAATGTCTGGGCAGGTTTCGATGCTGCGACAGGCGATATTTTGATGATCCTTGACGCCGATTTGACGACCATCCCCGAAGAGCTGCCTTACTTTGTCGATGTTATCGCCTCAGGCCAGGCGGAGTTTGTCAATGGATCACGACTTGTTTATCCCGTGCCGAAAGAAGCGATGACTACGGCCAAAATGTTGGGCAACAAATGTTTCAGTGTCGCATTTACGTACCTACTTGGACAACACGTAAAGGATACGCTATGTGGTACGAAGGTCCTCTGGAGAAGTGACTGGGAGCGCATTAAACCGATGCTGGGAAGCTGGGGAATCGAGGACCGATGGGGCGATTACGAACTGCTATTTGGCGCCGCAAAACTAAACCTTAAGATTCTGGATCTGCCGGTCCATTATCAGGAGCGCATTTACGGTTCCACGAAGATGACGAGGGTGTTTCGAAACGGTCTTGTGATGTTGACGATGTGCTGGCACGGCTTCTTGAGATTAAAACTTGGTTACTAACCCGGTGCCCCGTCGAAGAATTTTGGGCCGTGAGCCAACGCTGGGACCTTCGGGACTTGCAATCATCTGAAACCGTCTAGTGCAAGACCGCATTGCTAACGAAATCGAGCATGGGCGTATCCTGGCCCAACATAGGGCAGGGGAAATTTGGAACTGGGAAGGCCAGGCTGGGAAAGTGCGCTGGGCGCGCCGGGTGACAATGCTCGGCAATCACCTCCATGTGGGAATGAGCGTGCTCGAACTCGGTTGCGGTACCGGGTATTTCACTCGGGAGTTGGCTCACTCCAGAGCGCACATTGTCGCCGTTGACGTGTCACCCGAACTCCTGGAAATCGCGAGGGCGGATTGTTCTACGACAAATGTTTCTTACGAGATCCAGAACGCCTGCGCTATGAGCTATCGTGACGCCGTGTTTGATTCCGTGGTGGGCAGTTCAGTATTACATCACCTCGAGATCGAAAAAGCGCTGCGCGAAATTCGTCGAGTGCTGAAGCCCGGCGGCACAATTTGCTTTACCGAACCAAACATGCTGAACCCTCAGATCGCGATACAGAAGAATGTGTCCTGGGTTAAGCGAAAACTTGGCGACTCACCAGATGAGACCGCGTTCTTTCGGTGGCCGTTGCGGCGGTTACTCAAAGGAACAGGGTTTCGTGATGTGCAAATCGATCCTTTTGATTTTCTTCATCCGAAAACGCCTTTTCCCTTGGTGAATGGCTTGAATGCCATTGGCCGTTTTCTTGAGAACGTGCCGGTGGTCTCGGAGTTTGCCGGCTCGCTCTATATCCGCGCAATCAAATGAATAATGCGGCGGCAGTTGTGGATAGCGAGCATGCGAAAGACCGTGTCGCAACATTGCGCAACCGCGCGCGGCTCGGCGCGAATAAAAATCTTCTTTTTTGGTACTGTGAACTTTACCGCGATCAGTTCAAGGATTTTCCCAATCCGGCGGCGCTCTCGATACTTGAAATAGGAAGCGGCACTTCGCCTCTAAAACAATTTCTCTCAAACGTCATCACGAGTGATGTGCTTGACCTCGACTATGTCGATCTTGTGTTTGACTGCCACGAAATCGACAACCTGGACGCAATAAAGAATAACAGCCTGGATGTTATTACGTTGACCAATGTGTTACATCATCTGAAGCGCCCAATTACGTTTTTGAATCGTGCGGCCAGCAAATTGAAGTCAGGTGGAAAAGTGATCGCGACTGAGCCTTTTTTTTCGGTGCTTTCGACCCCTATCTTCAAATTTCTGCATCACGAAGCGGTTAATTTCCGGATTTCGGAGCCACAACTGGGGCATGTTGCGGGACCATTGGTGTCAGCCAACATCGCGCTGCCCTGGCTGATTTTTTTCAGGAGACCGGAATGGCTGAAGCGCTTAAATGACAACTTCGATCTTACGGGTTTGTCCGCCCGGCCTTTCAGCGCCCTATCGTATATGGCTACTGGCGGCATATCGCATAGGCTGCCAGTTTCACATTCCCTTTATCGCATATTATTCCGCGTGGACCAGGCCCTTAGTCGCCGCTTTCCGGGCTTCTGCGCGGCTTTTTTCACCCTAACCCTGACACGACGTTGACGTCGACAGGTTACGCCGCGCCGCAATGTCCATGATTTCCCAATACTTCCAATCATGTCGCGTCTTTGCAATGTTACTCCCTTTTCCTGAGCAACACGAAACGACCGCGACGATCAATTAGTGCATAGTCCTCGATGTGAATTCCAGATCTCGGGTTTATTCTATATGAGCTAATCCTGAGGGGAGGGTAGGTGTCGGCAGTATCGCCAAGGATCCATATTGGCGCAGGCCGGTCATTCAGTCGGGTTAGCCAGAAGAGGTTTCGGTCATGCGCGTAGCGGAACAGCCAAGTTGACGCAACAACGGGTTCCTCTGGCTTGCCTTCACGGCGGTAGCGTGCGAACACGGCATCTGCTTGTTGTCGCTCCTGCGGTGAGTAAAAGGTGCTGGGACGAAGGAGGTATGCCCGAGTACACTTGCGGCACAAGCGCGAGTTGCGTGGATGCCGAAAACGCTCCGATTGCAATTGCCGTTGCAAGCACTGCGATCCGCGTCCATCTGCTGCAGTACCGGACAGTGCGCACAATCGAAGCAAAACCTACCAGCGTAATACACCAGAGCAGTGCCTCGGTGGAAAAAAATCGTGGTGTCCACAGCAGGTCGTTCCGGTTCATGAGCCATGCGACCACCGTTGTGAGGACACCAACAACCAAATAGTAGGGCCGCAACAAGATTGTCCCAAAGCTACCAACGATCATGATCCACAGCCATTGACGGACAACGCTGCTACCAAGCCAATGAGTAATATTGGAGGCGACAAAAACGAAAAGCGCTCCGGGACCGGATAAACTTCCCGGCGCCGCGATACGAAGACGATCAATCGAGTGAGGAGCGTACCTCGTCGGCACCTGTAGCCAGGAAACCGCGAGTAAGAGAGGGATCGCGGAAACAGATAAAAGAAGTGTGATCGCCGCAGACCAGTTAAAGCGGCAGCGCGGGCGTTTGCCTGCTGACGAAGTCCATGTCTCAACGCCTGCTATGGTCGCGACCACAGCCGCGGCAATTGGCGCATCCTCCTTCACGATGATGACAGCTAATGCTGCCACGATTGACGGGATCATCCGCTGCTGAAGTAGGAAATAGAACAGGACTAAACATAACGCCGGCGCAAGAATTTCGACATGGAATCCGAAGCCCGGCTCTTGATAGAACCCAACCGAAAGCGGTGAGGCGAGAAGTACCCCGGCTGCGATTACTGCAACGCGCCCATCAATGCCGAGAAGACGCAGGATACGAGTTGTCCAGAAATAAGCCACTCCTACCGACACGGCGAGCATAAAAAGCAAGCCGGGAGCGCCGAATGGCTTAGCGATAAGTCCGAGCGGCAGAAGCAAAAAGTAGGTGTGAATAGCAAGCAGGTTCCCAAAACAGTTGTCTTGGAGCAAACCCCGTCCTTCCAGCCAACTTCGTGCAGCCTGGACACTCACGAAGAGGTCCGATGAGTAGCCGAGATCGTAGAATGTCTTGAGCTTAAGCGCGAAGACCCAAACGGCGATGAGCATAGCGAGGGCAAGAGCCACAAGATCCCATCGATCCCAGCGCACCGCCGCGTCCACCTTCGACGTGAACATCTCCGTCCAGCGACACCGCATTGGATGAACGTATGGCTTCGCATTACGTTTTCCAGTGTTATATTGGCGTCAGACACACTCTGGGCATGAATCCCCCAATTGCATTTCTTGATTCTGCGGCGGCCGAGTTAGAATTTGGCGGCAAAGTCGTCGCGGAGCTTCTTTTTCCTGGCATCGAGATTAGTTCTCAAATACTTGCATCACGAATCGGTCGTCGCTGCATTCTTTCGGCAGGCTCTTGATGCAGCTAGTCTCGCTTCTCTGCGGTGTTGGGAATAAGGTTTACGAACGCGCCTTTCCCGTTTACCGCCTTTGTTATTGCGCGTTCAAAGCCTACGCTGATCGTGCAGAGCGCCAGCTCATAAAAGAGATTTCGTCGGCGGGCGACGTCGTTGTGGACGCGGGTGCGAATATCGGAATCTATTCACAGTTCCTCTCCCTCTGTGTTGGTCCCACGGGTGTCGTGCATTCATTCGAGCCTTCGCCGGAAAGCTTTAAGCGATTACAGTCCGCCACGTATAAGCTCTCAAATGTACGCTTGTGTCAGGCTGCAGTGGGAGAGCGTAGTGGAAGATCAAGGCTATATCTTTCGCACAAGCTAAACGTCGATCACCGTAGCTACCTGCCGGAGGGAGATTCGCGCCGTAATGTGCCTATCGATATCGTAGCGTTGGATGATTACTTCAAACCTGGCCAACGCGTTGACTTCATCAAAATCGATATTCAAGGATATGAGCTTCAGGCCTTGCGCGGGGCCAGTCGTGTCCTAGCCGACAACCCCAACGCCAAATTGCTGCTTGAATTTTGGCCTTACGGTCTAAAACAGGCTGGGACGAATTGGGTTGATCTGATTGATGCTCTGACAAGGAAGAACATGACGGTTTCTCAAGTGACAAGGCGTGGGCTTGTCCCGCTTCATTCCAGTCCAATTAGCGAGGACCCCGATTTCTACGTGAATCTGTTTGCATCACAGCGCTGACAGTCGCGGCGACTGCTGGCTCGTGGCGAAACGCCAGAAGCCAATCGCATAGAACTTGTCGTTCCGGTGAAGCTTGAACTTTGGAGCTACGAGAGGAGTGAACCAAGTCTGGCGAAGCCGCTGGAATGGTGGCGGCAAATTCCGAGCGTGGCCGCCGCTTTGGAGTCCTCATCTACGGCTTTGGAGCGTTCCCGATTTGGCAAGGTTTTTCCTCACAGTTTTTTCGGCTGTAACCATCGCGTTGTACACCGTTCGGTCCGCCATGGCTCTTCTAACGATCTCGCCAGGTTTATCCACGGTCATTGACTACATTCAGCCTCACCTCAGGCGTTATTGGCACTGTGCCCTTGAGCTACTTGTGCAGGAACAATTCCATGCTGTGCTGTACGTCGGTATTGATAGGCAGTTGGCAGAGCGGAGTAAACGCATCGTCCGAACATGATCTGGTTCGTCATCTGCATAAAACTGCCCCGAAGAATCGAGGGAGTTGCTGATACCTGGCCAGCTAAGCACAGGCCGGTTCTTTCTCCAGCGGAAATTGCGTTGGAATATACCGCGTTGTTAGCCTTTCTGTTCAGCGGGACCTGGCAGCATCAGGACTAGAGCGCCGGCTTCCAAGACGCGGTGCCACGCAGGATCTATGGATTTGAGCGTCGCTAAGACTCTCCGGCTTTCGGATTCGGGAACCGCCACGGCATTTGCGCGACCGGTTTCTATCACCTTCCGAAACTTCAGTTCCAACGCCTTAACTCGCTCGGGACTGTCGAGTCGGTCTCCGACGATAAAAGCCACCGCTTGGACGCGAAGGTTGCCTTCTTCCGGGTGGCCGGCATTGGCAAAATAATGCGTGACCAGTCGCGGGGCAACCACTTTCATTTCAGGAAACAGGAGCGGCAACTCGCAACCCGCCGTCCAAATGGGTGCGAGCAGTTTGGCATGAGCGATGTACCTGCCCGCAGCCTTCGCAAAATCGAGATTTGCCGGGAGCAGCTGGCATTCGCCGGGCGCCTTCCATCCAATACCAAGTCTTGCATCTTTTGAAAGTAGCGAAATCCCGTGATAGCTGCCAACGAAGCTGATAACAATAGCTGAAAGCGCGAACACCTTTGTTAATCCTTCGTTGATCACATTCCCTTTGTGCGCCAGCCGCGGCCCTGCAGCTGCTATCAGGGCGCATAGCAAAGGCAGTTGCAGAATATATACGAGTCGGAAGTAAGTTGGCGCAAGGATGTTTCCCATCCACATTCGCGCCAGTAATGGATTCAAACAAAACAGCCAGACTGCACAAAGGTAGAAGAAGAGAAAGAACCCGGTGCGCCCCCGAACGATTAGCAGCGGCACGCTAATCATCAGCACGACGTCACGGAGATACTCAGCACGTCCACCGATGGCATAGTCCAGTGCGTCCTTCCACGGCATATATCTCGGCCCCAGCATGTGAATATCAATTGGCTTTGGGATGATATCCATTTTCAGTAAGGCCAATATCCCGATTGGATACGCAAACGGGAACACCAGTAACATGCCCGCACGCATCAGCTTCCACAAACCTTCTCGTGTGGTTCGTTCGAACAGTGCAAGAGTGAAGAAAGCTGCCCAGGAGCAGACGCTAATGACCGGGAGCAGGTAGAGGGCCGGATTGCTGAGGCCAACACCGGCGATGCTCAACAGCGTAAGCCACACCAGGTCAGTTGGGTTACCTCGGCTAAGGAACCGGTAATTGAGCGCCAGCGCGGTCGGCAAAAGCAAAATCAGTACAATCGGCTTCCCCTGCCACATGTAGCCGGAAAGAGTTGAAAATCCTACCCATCCAGCAGGATCGGCTCCCTCTAGTGACGTTGCAGCGCCAAGTATCACGCCGAACGATGATTTGTCAGCGAGAAGTAGAAAACTCATCCCGAACAGCGCTCCGATGGCCGCTGCCCAGCGGTCTAAGCCGAACGTTCTGACGCACCAATAGAAAACAAAAGGGACCGAAAATACAGCAATTGTGTGACCAATTACCTGATAAAAGTAGAGCGGGTTAATTCCAAGGTAGTGACCCAACAAAGCCATAAGCATTTCATAGCTGGTTGCCAGATGCACTGGTGAGAAGGCTGCCGCGTCCATGTCAACACTCGTCTGACGCACGAAGATAGGCTGGTGAAGGTCGAGCAGTTGACTAAGAGCTCTGTGGAAATACACCACGTCATCCTGATTCGGCCGCCGCACAAACAGGACTGTGATCGCGTAGCCTAGGCCCAAGGCCAACAGCAGAAGATGGGAAGGATGAAATCGATAACTTTTCCCCGGGATTGTCCTCGTTTTCGTCCACAAACATCCCAATGCAACACCCCCCGCTACCGCGAATGCTAGGAAACACCACGTGATAGTCTGCGCTGGCCACCTGGCGACAAGAACAACGTCGTAGGCAAGCGTCCAAAATGCGATTATCGCAAGCGCCAACAACAGAATATCACCGGTGCGCGATTCGGCATGCTTTTCGGAAATCAGCATAGTCTCTTCCCGTTTTCCGTTGCGTGCTACAACGGCGATATGATGCAGCGTTTACGTGCAGATGGTGCCCGACTCATGTTGGACTTCTCGCTCGAAAAAGCAAAATCGTGGGAAACGGATAAGTCATATCTTGAGGAAAGCGCGCTAGCCTGAACTCGTATCCAAAAATCTTTACGGGAACCCGATAACTCTTTACATATTTAAATTTTCCCTGCGCCTCAACCTGATGAACAGCGGCGTTGATTTGCTCCGGGCCAACTTCAGTGGGGAAGCCTACCAAAAAGAAGTCAGCGTCTCCACCTGGATCCTGTAACTGAACTGTGACTTTTTCGCTGTTCAGTGGCTTGGCGGCGGGCATGACAGTGTAAAAATAAGTTCCTAGACGCCAAACGCCAATCGTCGCCGGTTCCTTACCAATCAGCTTTTGGAGATCTTCCCGAATAATCTCACGAGCATCCTTCTGCTGCATAGCGCGATCGTATGCCACATCGAAAACTATCGATGGTCCGAGGATGAGCAGAAGTGCCCCGGTTAAAACAATTGCCATTGCCGGCTTCTTTCTCAGTGTCGACCATAGGTCACTGCAGGCTATGCCGGCGAGTACGCAAAGTCCAGGAAACAAGAGCATGGTTATCCGAGCGAAATACGGTCCAAGATAGCCCTTCCCCATCAAATACAGATACAAGCCAGCGAAAATCACTATTGGCAGCGAAAGGCTGTAAAGGCTGCGCCTAAGAAGAAGATACGAAACTGCGCAGTAAGGAATCAACCATAGCAAGGGATACATCGCGTACGGAATCACGTACGTGAAATATCTCCAAACAACGGCTAAATTGACGAGGCGGCTCGCGTTGAACTCCTGTAGCGACGCGTATTTTAGCGTTTCCCCGGTGATTGCTTTTATAACACTGGACGGACTAAAAAATAGCATCGGATGACCTAGGAATAGCCCAATCACGAATCCCGAGCCAATTAGCCACGCTGGGCCTGCAATGAAATCTTTGGCGTGCTCCCAGGCTCCACTTTTCCAGTCACGCGACTCATCATGACCGTTAAATAACAAATAGAAACACGGAATTACCACTATCATCGCAACAGGATAACGAGTCGCTGCTCCGAAACCGGAAATTAGGCCCACGGTAAAAAGCAGCTGCCACTTCTGGGATTTCCGAAGCTTTAGAGAAAGCCAAATGACCAATGCGCACAATAAATTGCTCAAAATGTGGGTCCTCATAAAATGTGCGTAGATCACCTGCATCGGCAGAACAGCGTAACACAGTGCCCCTAGCAAAGACGGATAGAAGCTTTGAGTCGCTTCCTTGATCGCAAGAAATATGATAATAATTGTACTGAGATCGAATAAGGCGGACATCCATCTGCAGATATACAGGAGATCAGAATGCTCTGTGGTGTCTATTGAATTACTAAGATGTGCGTCTTTATTGGCGGCGATCTTAAGCACTGCTTGTGGCAGGGCCCAGAGGTAATAATTAAATGTGCCCTCGAAATACGCCCCAGGTGTCTTAATATGGCCAGCAGGCAAATCTAGCTGAAGCACTCCCCTAAGGCTGACAAATTCGTCTGGCTGAAAGTTCCGGTCATGGCCATATCCGCTGTTCAGGCCCCAGGTCAATCCAGTTATTCGAAGGTAAATTGCCAACGCAAGCAGCCCCGAAAATAAAGCACGCCTAAGAGCTTTTTGCCTAAAGTCAGCTCCAGATGCCCCATGTTGGAAAAGAGCAGTGAAGGGCATTACTAAGATTCTGGCGGTGTCTCATCTAATCCGATGGCAGTAAGCTTTAGAATTGTCGGATTGTCATCGGCGTTCTTTAGAATGCGCCATTCGTATCCAGGAACTTGCGGCAGGCGCGCCTTCTTTGTGGAGAACTCGGCTCGGGAAATAAATAGCGCGTAAACCGGAAGCGACCGTTGCAAGCTACGTTTGGCGAGGGCCAGAGCCTGCGGTTGATCATAAAGCCAGTTGTAGCTCCATTTATAATGATGATTTCCGTCTATCGGGGCTGCGATGAACGAGCGCGGCAAAAGTGCGTTCAAATAAACAGGATCAATATCTGAGACAACGATTCCGGGTTGCCGTTTCACCAATTTGGCGAAATGCGCTTGTGTGTCAAACTGTATGGAAGAATGAGGTTGGTCAGCAAAACGAAGCGCATCCCACGCTTGCGATCGGCTGATACTACGCGTGTTATAGCCGGAACGCGAAGGATAACCCAGACAGGCCGCGGCAAATAAAACAAAGATAACCAGAGCAGCGATAATCCGTCTTCCCGCGAAAAGATTCCTTGTCGCCCAGTTGACCGGCAGGACTGCGGCCGCGATGAGAAGCATTAAAAGCGGCAGGTAATATCTTTGGTCCACAAGTAGGTAATGATGGCTTAGTGTCCCAGCTAGAAGGGCGAAGCCCGCTAGGAAAGCGCAGATAACGAAGCGATCGATCCGAATAAAGGTTAACCCTGCACAAGTTAAAAGAATGAAGGCTGGGACAAAGCAGGTGCCGGTGCCGAAAATATTCGCTGTGTGATATCCGAGCGGTGCCAGAATGAATTCCCTCCACAGCGCCATGGCGTTAGTGGGAACATAGCGGAATGAAAAAAGATTATGGTGCTCGAAGAGACGCGGGCCCCAGAAATTGTAGCCCGTTTTGAGCGGCGAATGAAACTGGATCGTGTTTAACACCAGCACAGGGCTAGCCGCCACCAGGAAAACGACGGGAATTGCAGCGCAATGAAGGAACCAGCGCAAGCGCATGCCCTTCACTCGGACCAGAGCCATGGCCAGCAGTAATGGTGCAAAGAAGACCGATTGAATTCGAATGTTGAATGAAAGACCGAGGAGAATTGCTGATAGATAGATTTTCCACCGGCGGTTTTCCGTAAGTCCCAAGTAGGCAAACATGAAGGCCAGCACAATGAGCAGTGACGCACTTATTTCACTCATTGAAGAACGACAGAACGTGAAGAAGCCCGGTAGTGTCGCAAGCAAGAGGGCCGCAAATCCACCCATCAACGGCATCGCGAGGTACGCATAAAAAACAAACACTACCAAAAGCAGTAGCAGGCCTATTGTTTGATTTGTCCGAAACGGTGCCAGCACAGCATCTGCTCCGCCCAGAATTTTCAGCCAGGGAAGCATGAGCAGCGGATAGCCAAAGGGATATCTCGACGGCAGCTTATCATATCCAATCTGGATGGAAGGCCACGCGTCTCTGCCCAGCGCTTGAGCCTGTGCGAAATACTCCGTCGCGTCCGGGTGAGGGGCCAGATCGAGTAGGACGGTCTTTGTATAGTCAACTCTAAGAACCGCGAAGTAATAGAACGTCAACGCGCAAAGCAGAAGCAATGCGCCAACCAGAGACTGGGTGTTGGCAAATCTTGTCAGCCACATCGTATGAGTGGGGGTGAGGCGGTTCATTCTTTCATGACGCTTGCGTCCTTACGAGGGATCAGAATCCAGAAAGAGCGCACTCTTTGCCCAAATCTCACAGTGCGGTCAATCTTCCTTGCAGATGAATTTCCTCTCTGCCAGCTTCGGCTTCGATCTGGGCTGCAAACTCATCCTTTAGCGTAGTTTACCCTTGCGCGAGGAGATAAATTGAGAACAGGGCAAGCAGAAAGTAGGGAACAAGCACTGCTGCGCCAGCATAATCTTTCGCAATGCGTTGCCCAAAAAAGAGCGCGACGATTGCGATTGCAGAAAGCACAGCTCCGCAGAAGGCGGCAGTCGGATCTCGCAAGAGAATTACCAAAACGCATCCGATCGCGCTCAGCGCGCCGGCCGAGACCTCAAGGATTGTGAGAACAGTCAACAACAATGGAATGACACCCGCGAATAGACTCTTCGCGAAATGTCCCTTTAGCCAATCAAGGTTTCCCCGGCGATCGACGACCTTGTCGATTCCCGATTGAACGAAAAGGATCGCGAGGAAAGCGGATGCGAGAATCTGCATCAGATAAATTGCTCCGGCGGATGTGTGCACAGCTGCCATTGTCCGCCCAGCTTAGCCGAAATGATACAGATTTGTCGATGCCGTGAATGTCCGTTCGGCAAGAAAAACAGGGACGCGGTTTTAGCCGCGTCCCTGTTTGGCAGGATTGTTTCGCGATTCTACTATTACGGCGGGCCGATTTGGGCGTAGTAGGCGAAGTGCAGTTGGTTGGTGCCCCCGCCATCGAGGTTGATCCAACCCTGAACGACAGTGTGCACTGGAAGCCCTGGGTTCACCGAGACCCTCAGCTGGTTGAAACTGTTCGGAGGTACCGTTATCCTGGCCTGCACCGTAATCCGATCGTCACCAGCGCTCAGAATTCCAGCGTCATAGATCACGTCCACTGTTCCGCCGAAAGTGTCCGGAGTAAACTTCGTGACGGACACACTGAAGTTCTGGGCACTGCTCGTTGGGTTCCACAATGTGATGGCGAGCGGAGGCGGCTGGCCTATAATTTTGCCGAAGCTCGCCGAAACGGGATCCAACCATGTTGTTGCGTCCGCTGCGACCGAGAGGTTCTCGCGTCCAGCGCCCTGCGCTGTCGGACCAACGTCGTGCAGGCCTGTAATGGCATCCTTAATCACCAAGTCCGCGCGGTTGGCGAGCGCCGACTTAATCTGGTCAGGTGACCAGTCCGGATGCAACGCCAAGAGCACAGCAGCCGACCCGGCAATGTGCGGCGTCGACATCGACGTGCCGCTGAAGAACGCCCAACCTGAACCGTCATCGGGGCAGCCGGCCCCCTTGCCCACGCAGGTGATCGAGCTGAGGACGTTCACGCCCACAGATGTGACATCAGGCTTGACGGCGAAATCAACCTTGGTTGGGCCCTGGCTACTGAACCCGGCCAGGATGTCCTGATTGGCAGTGATGAATTCTTGAAATGTAGCGTCTGCAGACGCTGTGGTTTCTCCAGAGGCTCGCAGCGCTGCCCCATCGTTTTTGCTGATCATCACTGCCGGTAGGTCGTCGTCGAAACCAGTTGTTCTGGCCATTGCAATGGGATCTCCAGCGACGCTGTTGATAATGAGGGCGCCCACGGCGCCGGCGGCTTTGGCGTTCGCTACCTTCTGACTGAAGGTGCACGCCCCACGATCAACGAGCGCCAGCTTTCCGGAAGCGCCTGGATCAACGCTGGTGCAACCGTTGGACTGCGTGTCGAAGAGGTCGAACGACTGTGCCGCCAAGGGGTCGAAAGCGCCGACCGCAGCCCCGATCGTTGTTCCGCCGCCTGCCGGATAGGTAATTGGCTGACCGACAAAATGTTGGTTCGTGCTCGCGGCGACTGTGATGACTTTGCTAGCGCGACCTGGAGACTCAACAGTGGCTGCCCCGGGTCCGCTGTTGCCCGCTGCCACCGCCACGACCACGCCCGCGCTCACTGCGTTGTTGAGTCCCCTCGAAAGTACATCCCTGTCTTCACTACCGGTGTAGGAGCCGCCGAGCGACAGATTAAGAACGTCCATTCCGTCCCCGACCGCGGCCTCAACCGCAGTGAGGATATCCTGGCTGCGAGCGTCCAGCACGCCTCCCGGGAAAACGTTGTAGTTCCCAAGCCACGCGCCCGGAGCGATGCCTGACATATCGTCGACGTTGACGCCGTTCACGACCGCAGTTTTGCCGGTTACACCAGCCGCGATGCCAGCCGTGTGCGACCCGTGATCTTGAATCGCCTGCGCGTCGAGGCCCTCCTGACGAGCCCTCGCATAGAAGACTTTGGCAACAATGACTTTTGGCGAGACGTACTTGCAATCCTGGTCTACGCGGTGCGAATTGCTATCTAGTTGATCGCACTTGGGGAAGCCCGGAGGATAGCTGAAGCCAGTCGGATCGAAGAACGGATGCGTCTCGTCAATCCCCGTGTCGATGTCTCCAATCTTAATCCCGGCGCCGGCCACGGATCTGCCACCGGCAGCATTCCAGGCATCCGTCGCATTGATGATGTGGTAACTCTGGCTCAGGTTGGGATGATAAAGAACGTTGTAATCGGCCCGCTCCACCATCGGCGCCGCGGCGATCGTCGCCAGTGGCGTCCCATTAAGCTCAACCGCGACTCCATTAAGCGTGATATCATACTCACTGGTTATTGTTGCGCTCGGTGCATTGGCTTGCAGCCATCTTCTGAAAGCGTTGCGTCCGGCGGAGAGCTGGGCGCGATACGATCTCACGGCGCTGCTTGTGAAATCAATTTTCCTGCCCGCCGCGGGTTTCGTAGCGGAATAAGTACTTAGCGGATCCCCTTTGAGTTGGACAACCACACTGGAGGTATCGACCGCCGGTCCCTTGCTAAAGGAATCGGCGTTTGGATTCGGTCCAGCTGTCGCTGGACGATTCCCGACGCCAAAAGCGATCATGCTTAAGGCAACCGAGGAGGAGATCAGAAATGCTGCGAGTATTTTTTTCATAGGTTTTGATGACGAATAGATTCTCAGAATGAGGTGCCGCGCCATTGAATGTCAAGATCATCATTCTATTCTTTTGGTGCCCTTTAGTCACCTTGCGCGACCGCATCGGCAAAAACCACCTCGCCGGTTTTCAAATCCAGTTCGGCTTCTGCGGACGTGCCAAACACATGTGCACGCGCGTCATCGAATTGGCCTTCCCAGCGCGCAACGATCGCTGTTGCGAGACAATTTCCGATTACGTTAACGCACGTGCGGCCCATATCCATTAGTTCATCCACGCCAAAAATGACGGCGACACCGATCGGTCCCAGCCCTGAAGGTACAAACGAATTCAGCGCCCCCAGAAGGATAACAAGCGACGACCGCGGCACGCCGGCCACTCCTTTGGAGGTCAGCATCAATGTCAACATCATTGTGATCTGCTGGCCTAACGACATATGCCAACCCATTGTCGTCTCGGCGGCCTGCGCAACGAACACTGATGCCATTGCGAGATACAACGTCGACCCTGTCAGGTTGAACGAATAACCGGTCGGCATCACGAACCCGACAATGTGCGGCGGCACTCCGAAACGCTCCATTGATTCCATCGCTTTCGGCAACGCCGACTCGCTACTCGTGGTCGCAAATGCCAGCGCCGCAGGCTCGCGCACCGCCCGCACGAATTGCAGCAAGGGAATCCGTGCGATCCGGATCACCAGTCCAAAAACCGACAAGACGAAGATTGCGAGAGCGAGATAAAGGGCACCGATCAATTTGCCCAGGTTCAAGAGCACGCCGAGGCCTTGCGTGCCAATGGTGTGAGCCATTGCCGCACCGACACCTATTGGCGCAAACAGCATCACGTAGTTCGTAAACTTAAACATGATCTGCGACAGGCTGTCCATCGCGCGGATAATTGGCTTTCCTTTCTCGCCAACGGCTGAAACAGCGAGCGCGAACAGCACGCTGAAAGCAACGATCTGCAAAACATCGCCATGCGCCATGGCTTCGACGACACTGGAAGGAAATACGTGCACGATTGTTTCGACCCAAGTTTTCGGATGACTTTGGCCGATTGTCTTGAGAACGTCGGTATTGGCGGCAGCAAGAGTGACCCCGGCGCCGGGTTTTGTGAAATTGACTACTGTCAATCCAATGACCAGCGCGGCAGTCGTGACGACCTCGAAATAGATCAGCGCCTTGATTCCCATCCGCCCCACTTTCCGGAGAGCACCGGCGCCGGCGATTCCCACTACAATGGTCGAGAACACCAGCGGCGCGATGATGGATTTGATCAGGTTGATGAAAATGTCGCGCAAAAAATAGACGGCATTTCCCCAATCGGGTCGCAGCCATCCCACCAGTCCGCCAACGACCAACCCGATCATGATTTGCATCGTCAAAGAAGGCCGGTACCAAGGCCGCCCCATTCGTTGAGAGCTCCCGGTAGTCATCGCTCGTTGTTAGCATGAAACAGAATTTCGAAACAGCGTCTTCTAGGGAGCGCACGCGCCCTAGCCATCGCGAATTTTCCTTCCAAGTCTCAGCAGCAGCTTGGAATTAATCGATCATCCGCTCTTCGATGCCTTCATAGGCATCGATTCGGCGATCACGTAAAAATGGCCAGTGCGTTCGCTGCTCATTGACGCGCATCCATTCCACATCTGCTGTCACAATTTCTTCTCGATCCACCGAAGCTTTCGCAATGATTTCGCCGTCTGGCCCGCACACGAAGCTTTGGCCCCAAAACTCAATGCCGTCCCCACCGGCAGGCGCTTCATAGCCGACGCGGTTTGCTGCTGCGACGTAACAGCCGTTGGCGATCGCATGACTACGCTGAATAGTTTCCCACGCCGAATGTTGAGCGGCTCCGAATTTCTCCTTCTCACTCGGATGCCAGCCGATCGCCGTTGGATAAAAAATGATCTCGGCGCCGCGCAACGCAGTAAGACGCGCCGCTTCCGGATACCATTGGTCCCAGCAAACGCAGACGCCAATCTTGCCGTGTGTTGTTTGCCATGACTGAAATCCGAGATCGCCCGGGGCGAAATAAAATTTTTCGTGATATAGCGGATCATCGGGAATGTGCATCTTGCGATATTTGCCGAGCAATTTTCCATCCGCGTCGATGATGGCCGCCGTATTGTGGTAGACTCCCGCGCTGCGCCTCTCGAAAAGCGACGCAATAATCACTGTGCCGGTTTCGCGCGCTACTTCTCCTAATGCCGCTGTCGAATTTCCCGGCACTTCCTCGGCCAATTCGAAATTCTTGTGATCTTCAGTCTGACCAAAGTATTGGGACCGAAAAAGCTCCGGCAGGCAGACGATACGGGCGCCTTGCTTCGCAGCGTCGCGAATAAATTCAGTCACACGGGCGAAATTTTTCTCCGGCTCCGTGCCGCACTGCATCTGGATGAGGGCAATCCTTGTCGAGCGAAGTCGGGACATATGGAATTCTAACAGCGAAAGGTTTCTCGACTTCGCAGGAAATGACAAGCAGGCGTTATTTTACCGAGTCAGCAGGTACGATTTTTATGCTCTCGATCACCACGCGCTTCGTCGGTTTGCTCGTCTCGCCCATGCTGTTTCTGGTGACCGGCGTATCGCCAATTTTTTCCAGCACGTCGTCGCCCTTAATCAATTTGCCGAACGTAGTGTATTGATGGTCGAGCCGGTGCACCGGTGCGAGGCAGATGAAAAATTGCGACCCGGCGGAATCTGGATCCGGCCCACGCGCCATCGAGACCACGCCCCGATCATGACTATGATCGTTGAACTCGGCTTTGACGTTGTAACCTGGCCCGCCTTCGCCATAGCTGTTTTCTTTTGCCGGATCTTTCGAATTCGGATCGCCGCCTTGAATCATGAATCCTTTGACGATCCGGTGAAAAATCGTCCCGTCGTAAAAGCCCTGCTGCGCAAGTTTTTTGAAGTTGTCGATCGTGTTCGGCGCGGCATCAGTCCAGAACTGCACGACTATCTCGCCGTCGCTCGTCTTGATTACTGCAACTTCGTTTGATGAATTCATGGGAGTTTTGTCCTCTTTCTTTTCGTCGGCGGCAAAAACTGCCGAACTCAATATTACAAAGATAAGCACTAATGATTTCATAGAGATAGGAATTAGCTAATTGTCATTCGGAGTTGGTCATTCACATGTGATACTCCTGCAGGCTTCGCACTTGAACTTTTCGTTTTTGCAGTGAGCGAATGCCATTGGCGCTGGCCAGCGCAGCGCGCACCGTCGTCATAATCGGAATTTTTGCGGCGAGCGCTGCGTTGCGAATGACGACTTCGTGTTCGCGCGGAATTTTCCCGCTGGGCGTGTTGATGATGAAATTGATGTCACCGTTCTTGATGCGGTCAAGCACGTTGGGGCGTCCCTCATGAATTTTGAAAACCTTGGTCACTTTGATCTTCGCATTGGCCAGGGATTCTGCCGTTCCGCTGGTGGAAACAATTTCAAAACCGAGTTTGAGAAATTCGCGCGCCACAGGGATGATTGCTTCCTTATCGGCGTCTTTGACGCTGATGAAAACTCTTCCACCCTTCGGCAAAGGCGGCGGCGCTGCCATCTGCGATTTGGCATACGCAAGGCCCAGGTCGACATCCATCCCCATCACTTCGCCGGTCGATTTCATCTCCGGTCCGAGTGAAATATCCAGGCCCTCATAGCGTAGAAACGGAAACACGGCTTCTTTCACGGAAAAATGCCTTGGCACGATTTCTCTCGTGAATCCAAGTTCGCGTAATGACTTTCCGGTCATTACCTTGGCGGCCATCTTTGCCAGCGGGACGCCGATCGCTTTGCTGACGAACGGAACTGTGCGCGAAGCGCGCGGATTCACTTCCAAAATGTAAACGTCGTCGCCCTTCACGGCGAATTGCACATTCATCAGGCCGCACACGTCTAGCTCGCGGGCCATTGCTTTGGTCGCGAAGGAAATCTCGTCGAGAACTTTTTGCGATAACGAGAATGTTGGGATCACGCAGGCGCTGTCACCACTGTGAATACCCGCTTCCTCGATGTGCTCCATGATCGCGCCGATGACAGTCGTTTTGCCGTCGGAAATGCAATCAACATCGACCTCAATCGCGTCTTCAAGAAAGCGATCGATGAGCACCGGGCGATCGGGCGTTACTTCAGTTGCGTTAGTCATGTAGCGTCTGAGGTCGGTTTCAGTATAAACAAGCTCCATCGCGCGGCCACCGAGAACGAAACTCGGCCTAACGAGCACCGGGTAGCCGATTTTCTCCGCTATCGCGACCGCCTCTTTGGCGCTGGTCGCCGATCCATTGGGAGTTTGGCGCAGGCCAAGTTTGTCCAGCATTGCCGCGAATAATTTTCGGTCTTCCGCGGTTTCGATACTTTCAGGCTGCGTCCCAAGAATCGGGACGCCTGACGCCTTCAATCCACTGGCCAGATTCAGCGGCGTTTGTCCGCCAAACTGTACGAAAACGCCTTCCGGTTTTTCCTGGTCGTGGATGTTGAGTACGTCCTCAAGGGTTAACGGTTCGAAATAAAGTTTATCGCTTGTGTCGTAATCGGTGGAAACGGTTTCCGGATTCGAGTTTACCATGATGGTTTCGAAACCGAGCTCCCGCAGGGCGAACGCGGCATGCACGCAGCAGTAATCGAATTCAATTCCCTGGCCAATCCGATTCGGCCCGCCGCCCAGGATCATGATCTTGCGTTTGTCGCTCTCGCGTCGTTCGTTCTCGTCGCCGTAGGTCGAGTAATAATACGGCGTATACGCTTCAAACTCCGCCGCGCAGGTATCCACGAGGCGATAGGTGGGGGTGATTCCTAACGACTTTCGTATTGCTCGGATTTCGTTTTCAGTCGTTCCGTTTGCGATCGCGAGTTGCCGATCGGAAAAGCCAAGTTTTTTTGCACGGAGCAGTTGCGGCATACGTAGCTTGCCCCTGCTACCACGCAGTGCAGGCGCTTCTTCCACAACCTGCTGCAGATTTCGCAAAAACCATCGGTCGATCCTGGTGAGCTCGTAAATCTGATCGATCGTTGCGCCTTTTTGGAACGCGCGCGCGATGTAAAAGATTCGTTCGGCATTTGGCGTCGCCAGTTTCAGCCGGAGCGTTTCGACATCGACATCACTATCTGCGCCGTCACCTAATAAGCCGAAGCGCTTGATCTCAAGACTGCGCAGCGCCTTTTGCATTGCTTCCTTGAACGTGCGCCCGATGGCCATCGCTTCGCCGACGCTTTTCATTCGCGTGGTAAGCGTCGCGTCTGCCTGCGGGAATTTTTCGAACGTAAAGCGCGGTACTTTCACTACGCAGTAGTCAATTGTCGGCTCGAAGCAGGCCGGCGTTTCCCGCGTAATATCGTTTTTGATTTCGTCGAGCGCGTAGCCCACCGCGAGTTTTGCCGCGATTTTTGCAATTGGGAAACCCGTCGCCTTCGATGCCAGCGCGCTGGAACGCGACACGCGCGGGTTCATTTCGATCACGACCATGCGTCCCGTTTCAGGATGCACAGCAAACTGAATGTTCGACCCGCCGGTCTCGACGCCGATCTCGCGAATCACCGCGAAGGCGGCGTCGCGCATCATTTGGTATTCTTTGTCCGTGAGCGTTTGCACCGGTGCGACGGTGATGGAATCGCCCGTGTGCACGCCCATGGGATCGAAATTCTCGATCGAGCAAACGACCACGCAGTTATCCATGCGATCGCGCATCACTTCCATCTCAAATTCCTTCCAGCCGACCAGCGATTCTTCGATCAATACTTCGCGCACGGGCGACAGATCAAGGCCGCGCCCGGCGATGACATCCAATTCCTCCCGGTTGTAAGCGATCCCGCCGCCTGTCCCGCCCAAAGTGAATGCCGGACGAATAATCAGCGGAAATGTTCCAATCTCGGCGACGATCCTGTCGAGTTCGGCAAGGGAGCGCGCTATGCCTGAGCGCGGCACCTCGAGCCCGATGCGCAACATCGCTTCCTTGAACAACTGGCGGTCTTCGCCTTTCGCGATCGCCTGCGCGTTTGCGCCGATTAATTTCACCCCGTGCCGCGCGAGCGCGCCATTTCGGTTCAATTCCATCGCAGCATTTAGCGCGGTTTGTCCGCCAAGCGTCGGGAGAATCGCGTCCGGCTTTTCGCGTTCCATTATCGCCTCGATCACCTCTGGCGTGATCGGCTCGACGTAAGTGCGATCGGCAAATTCCGGATCAGTCATGATCGTGGCCGGATTGGAATTCACCAGCACCACTTTGTACCCTTCCTCGCGCAGCGCCTTGCACGCTTGCACACCAGAATAATCAAATTCGCAACCCTGCCCGATCACGATTGGACCGGACCCGATGAGAAGAATCTTTTTGAGTTCGTTGTTCCGCGGCATCTGCGCCAGCCGGGATGGTAAACGAAATCACGCGAACGTCACGCGAGAAACGCAGCTGGATGTCAGCCGTCCCTGCCTCCTCGGCGGCTGTCAGTCTGATCTCCTATGCCACTTGCGCCATGCGTTGACGGTCCGAGTACACTTTACAGATGCTTTTAATCCGCGTGAGGACGTAATACACAGTCTGGCTGCGGAGGCGCACAAGGTTCGCCCCCACGATACGCGTCACAAAATCACTTGGCAGATCGAGAATATCCTGCGGTGTGGTGCCCTCGAGCCCTTTGCAGAGGATCGCCGCCATCGCGCGGGTGAGCGTTTGCACTTCAGGACCAAGCGTCATACGAATGTGTGCCCTGCCGTTTTCATCCACGTGGAGATAAACGCCCACCGTATCGGTACATTCCTCGTCCTTGCGGACATCAACCAGATCAAAATTCTCGCCCTTCCTCGGTTCCCGTTTCTTCGCGCTGTCGGCGTACGAAACGAGCGTTTCACGCCGTTCGTCTTCGGGCAGCGATTCAAACAGCTTGATGATCTGGTTCAGCTTCGTCGGATACACAACAACAACTTTAGCACAGATCGCAGACCCGGCTGATGCCGGACGTCGGTTACGAGAATCAACGCTTCGGCTTTGCTCAGCGAAACGTTTGTGTCTAATTGCCACATGAAAACTCCGATTAAAGTCGCTGTAACCGGCGCGGCCGGGCAGATTGGTTACGCGCTTCTCTTTCGTATCGCCTCTGGCCAGATGTTCGGGCCCGATCAGCCGCTCAGACTTCATCTGATCGAAATTCCTGCCGTGCTTGGCGCGCTCGAAGGCGTGGTCATGGAATTGGGCGATTGCGCGTTTCCGCTGCTTGAAGCGGTGATACCGACGGCTGATCTGAATGAAGGGTTTCGCGACGTTGATTGGGCGTTGTTAGTTGGGAGCGTGCCACGAAAGGCGGGCATGGAACGCAAGGATCTGCTCGGGATCAACGGCAAAATTTTCATCGGACAAGGTCAGGCGATCCAAAAAAACGCCGCGGCAGATGTACGCGTGCTCGTCGTCGGAAATCCATGCAATACGAATTGTCTCATTGCGATGAACAATGCGAAAGAAGTCCCGCGCGACCGCTGGTTTGCTATGACGCGATTGGACGAAAACCGCGCCCGCGCGCAGCTCGCGCATAAGGCTGGCGTAGGCATCCGCGATGTCACGAACATGACGATCTGGGGGAACCATTCCTCGACTCAGTATCCCGATTTCTACAACGCCAAAATTAACGGTTGTCCAGCGAACGAAGTGATCGGAGACGAGAAATGGTTGAAGGAGGACTTCATTGGCACGGTGCAACAGCGCGGCGCCGCCGTCCTCAAGGCGCGCGGACTCTCTTCAGCCGGATCGGCCGCAAACGCGGTCGTCGATACCGTCTGTTCGCTCACGAATGATACGCCAGCTAGCGACTGGCACAGCATGGCCGTTTGTTCGGACGGGAGTTACGGCATTGAGAAAGGATTGATCTCATCGTTCCCGGTCCGAGTGCGCGGCGGGAAATGGGAAATCGTGCAAGGACTTCCTATAAACGATTTCAGCCGCGCGAAAATCGATGCGTCCGTAGCCGAATTGAAAGAAGAAAAATCGCTCGTCATCGAATTGATTTCGTAGAATCACCATGAAGAGGGCTGTCATGTTGAGCGAAGCGAAACATCTCGCTTCTTAAAGAGGGTCGGTCCATAGATGATCAGAGATTCTTCGCTTCGCTCCGAATGGCATCGACGAGACATTCTGCGGTCCCGTTCCGACAGAAAGCTGTTCTTTATTCTCGCCGTGCGACGGTAGTAAAAAGCGTATGCGCTTTTCCGCGATGATATTGCTCATGTTTTGAAGTTTCTGTTGCCGCGAAACCCATCACCGCCAGAAATTGCGTGAAGAATTGCGTGCTGAAATGCCACCACGTGTGCCAGAGAAAATTCTCCGGTGTCGGGGCCAGACGACAAACCGCTGCGCCTTCCAAGTCCGGATGAAACTTGTCGACGATGATGAGTGACTTCGCTCTTTTCCCGCATTGCTCAACGATTCGGAGCGGGTCGCGACAGTGCAGCAGTACCGCTGCCATCACCGCGATGTCGAATTCTCCAAGTGCAGCAGGCAAATTGTAAACGTCGCCGTAATAAACCCTGGCTTTGGAATGTAGAGCGGCGTGACTGAACCAGTAGGAGTTCTTCAGCTGTTGCATTACGATCCGACGTGCCCCAAACACTTCTTCCAATCGCGCAGGCGGGTAGGGGACGAAGTCCCAGCCGTGCTTGTCTGTGACTTCGACGGAGACAACATCGGCGTCCCTCTTTTCCATCTCAAAAGTCAGAAAACCGCTGGCTGGACCAATTTCCAAAACGCGTTGACCTGCAAAATCGACGTTACCGAGGTATTCATCTACTCGCCCACGCAGATCCCAGTCCCGGCCTTCTATAACTCCTTGACCGGGGAGTTCCATCGTGTGGTAAAAGTAGCAATCAGCGACGTCGTCCACCTTGAGTGGGGCCGCAAAAATGCTCTCGTCAGTCACGGCTGATTTATCGGCTGATGCTTCGCCCGAGCGCTCTTTCGAGTGCTGCGTTCCAGGAAAGACCCTGGTTCTTGAACCAACTCGAATCAAAGTTTGGCGCAGCAAAAAGCGCCCATGTCTGGCGGGGATGTTTCCAATCCAGAATTTCAAATCGCAGGTTTACCTCTGCCGCTGCACGTTCCAGTGTAGCCGGCCGGTAATTCACACATTCGGGGTAAATCCAGCCGGCACGCGACGAGTCTTCCTCGCCGGTCAAGAACGTGGCTACTAACGCTCCGTCCTGAGCCAGCGAACGCGAAATCGCGGACAACCACCCCTTGATCAGGTCAAGGCCGCAATGGCTGAAAATCGATTGAGCCAGTGCGAAAGTGAATGCGGTTTCCGCCTTCGCAACGCTCTCCGGTGAATCGGTGAAGAAAAGCGTCGGACGTTTAATTTCCACAAGCGATTTACCGAGCTCCCGTTTGATTCCCTCCTCGACCAGCCATTCGTTAGGCTCGACTCCAAAATATTTTCCGCGGTTCAAATACGGAATTAACAGGCGCCCAACCCGCAGCGAGCCGCAGCCGACATCCAGCAACGAATGGTGCTGGCGTAGCCCGAGCGTAGTCAGCAGGTTGAACGTCATCGCCGCGATCAGATCGTAATCTTCCGGCGGACCGACATACGCACGGTAATGCGGGTCACCGGGCTTCAGGCCGAGGCCAAGATCGTCCCGATCGTCCGAAGCGATTTCCATAATCAATCGACGCGTCTCAACGTGGCGCGATCAAAATCTTTCAGTGCGTTCTCCGGTTTATCGGGAAACCCGGACACGCCGCGGGACCGGTCGAATTGATAGATGCGCGTCGGCTTCCTTTGCCGGAACGGAAATGTGCGAAGCTTACCGCCGTCGAGCGCATCGGTTGCGCCTGGCACTCGGCAGGCCTTCACCGCCAGAGCATACAAGTCGCTCCTGATTCCGGACGATGCGCTGATACAGTTCACCAGCTCGTCAGGGTCCTTCCTACGATTGAAGAGCTGTTCGCGGCCGCCGTTCGCCATGAAAATGTATTTCCATTCATCGGTGACGACCATGATTTTGAAATCGTGTGAGCCGGGAATTTGAACCATTCCGACAAGATGATCGCGGGGGGCACATTCACCTCGCAGCATTTTCAAGACATCGATGCCTTCGCGCACTTCGCATTCACCAGCAGCTCCTGTCGCAATGCCAAAGAGATCCGCGAGACTGATCAATTCAGACCGCGCAGTTCCCGCCGGAAGAGTCGCTGGCCAGCTAAGCAGCAACGGAACGCGACAGGCGCCTTCAAAGAAGTTTTGTTTCTGCCAGCCGTGATGATCACCTAACAAGTCGCCATGATCAGAAAAAAAACAGATGAGAACGTTCTTCGATTTTGGTCGCGCCTCCACCGCATCGAGAATCCGCCCGAGACAATAGTCGAGATAAGTGATCTCGCCGTAGTAACGCACCTTCACGATTTTCGCCAGCGCAGGATTAATAGCGTCTGCTGAAACGGCGTATCGCATGAAAGGAATCTCTTCGTCCAAATGATCCTCCTCGATATTGCCGAGGACAGGACCCGGCATTCGGTCGGGATCATACATCCTGTTGAAAGGGATCGGTGGAGCGAATGGCGGATGAGGACCGACAAACGAAATGAATCCGAAGAACGGGCGCGAATCGTGCGACGCTAAAATTTCCTCAATGGTGCGATCAGCGGTCCACCATTCGCCGCCTAAATTGGCGGGAAGCGGACTGCGCTGCGGAAGATAAAACATATCGCTGCGTTCCCCCATGGGTTGCTCCAGGAACTCGAATTTCCGGATGCTCTCGCGCCAGCCACGAACCGTAGTCATCGCCTTCACGGTTTGGTGGATGATAAGTTTCTTCGCAGCGCCATAACCTTTCGAATCCGAGATCTTCGTTCCACGGATTCGTATGGAACTTTCCGACTCCAAACGTGCGATATCCCGAGCGCGACATCGTTCGGGCCAGGTAGGCTCCGCAACGCGCTTCCATGTCCATGGCCTGGCCGTCAACAGGATTTGCCTTGGCATTACTGAACACGCGCGTGGTCGCTGGCTCGCATCCGGTGCGGATCGTGTACCTCGCGGCCACGCAGACGGGACACGTCGCAAATGCATTCGAGAAACTGATTCCCCTTCGCACCAGCCGGTCCATGTTTGGCGTGTAAATGTGGGAGTTCCCGAGTGCAGCGATCGTGTCGAACCGCTGCTGGTCGGTCATGACAAATAGAATATCGGGCCGGGTGCGTGTCATTCTGAGCGAAGCGAAGAATCTCTGATTGTTATGCACTGACGTCGCAGAGCGACAAAACCGAGATGTTTCGCTCCGCTCAACATGACAGCGCTATCATGAAATGGGTCTAGGCATTCGCGATTTCGCTTCCTGTCAAACGGCGAAATGCTTCAACGTATTTCGCGGAACTTTTTTCGATTACATCTTTTGGCAAACGCGGCGCGGGCGGAGTCTTATCCCAATCAAGTGTCTCAAGGTAATCGCGGACAAATTGCTTGTCGAAACTGGGCGGGCTCTGCCCGACGAGATATTGGTCCTTTGGCCAGAACCGCGAGGAATCCGGCGTCAGGCATTCGTCGATCAAAAGCAAATCTCCGTCGACGGTCCCGAACTCAAATTTCGTGTCCGCGACGATGATTCCGCACTGGTCGGCGTGATCCCGGCCGCGTGAATAAATTTGCAGACTTAATCTTTTCACGCGTTCGGCAAGTTCGTCGCCGAGAATCTGATCGCATCGTTTCATGTCGATGTTTTCATCGTGACCTGTTTCCGCCTTTGTTGCAGGAGTAAAAATTGGCTCGGGCAACTGCGACCCCAGCTTCAGTCCGCCCGGCAGCTTAATTCCGCAAACGCTCTGCGATTCCTGATATTCTTTCCACCCGGAACCAGCCAGATACCCCCGCACCACGCATTCCACCGGCAGCGGCTTGGTTTTCTTCACGATCATGGAACGTCCGGCAAGTTGCTCGCGGAACGGTTGCAACTCTTTCGGGAACTCATCGAATTTCGCTGTAATGAAGTGGTTTCGGATATCGTCGAATCGCTTGAACCAGAACGCGGAAATCTGGTTGAGCACCGCACCTTTGTACGGAATCGGATCGGGTAGAATCACGTCAAAGGCTGAAATGCGATCCGTAACGACAAACAGCAGTGCCTCTCCAAGATCGAATACTTCGCGCACCTTGCCGCTGCGCAGTTTTTTAATGTTCGGGAGATCGATTGAGGATTGCGTGGCGATTTGCATGCACGAATGCTCAACGGTCAATGCCTAATTTTCAACTGCTTGCTCTTTTGTTATGTCGAGCGGAGTCGAGACCTCTCTGGATTATGCGAGATTGAGAGGATGAGAGATTTGATTCGCTCAGTGCCCGTTCGGTCAGCCTTCGGCCTTCCCGTCTATGTCGCGGCTTCCCAAGCCGCTCCGTTCTGGACTCCGCTCGAAATGACAGACTAATTGGGCGTTGGATCTATGGCTGGAATCGTAGTCAAACCGCGAGCGCGAATTTTGCACGGACACGACTGGGTGTTTTCGAGTGAAGTGCTCAAGGTTTTCGGAAATCCCGAGGACGGCGATGTGATTTCACTCAAGGATGGCAGGGACCATCTGATCGGAAGCGCTATTTACAATTCCAAGTCGCAAATTGTGGCGCGCCGTTTCTCGCGTCGACGGCAGGACCTTGATCCGGATTTCTTTCGGCGCCGAATTGCCCAAGCTTCTGAATACCGGGACCGCAGAAATGTTGACCCGAGACTGCGTCGCGTGGTGTGGAGCGAAAGTGACGGGCTTCCCGGCGTGATTATCGACCGTTATGGCGATCATTTCGTTTTGCAAACCCTCACGTTGGCGATGGATATGCGAAAGGACTTGATCGTCGATGCGATTGAACATGTTTTTGCCCCGCAATCATTTTGTGTCGTCGAACGAAACGATGCGCCGGTGCGCAAATCGGAGGGGCTGGAATTGCGTAGTGAAGTATTGCGAGGAATTCCGTCGGGAGTCCCGATCGAACTCGAAGGTGTAAAGATCGAAATTGACGTTTTGCATGGGCATAAGACCGGTTTCTACCTCGATCAAAAGCACAATTACGGAACTGTTGCGGGCTATGCTCGCGACCGACGGGTGCTGGACTGCTTCACAAACCGGGGCGCATTTTCGTTGACGTGCGCACGCGCAGGCGCAGCAGAAGTGACGGGCGTCGAAGAGAATTCTGAGAACATTGCCGCCGCCAAACGGAACGCTGCGCAGAACGAGCTGAACATCGAGTGGGTGCAGCAGGATGTGTTTCAATTCTTGCGCGGAGCGGAAAAGGCAGGCGCACAGTATGATTTGATCGTTCTCGATCCGCCCTCATTTACGAGGACGAGAAGCGCACTGCGCGACGCGCTACGCGGCTATCGAGAATTGCACATGCGCGCGTTCAAGCTCTTATCTAAAGACGGATTACTGGCCACATTTTCCTGCTCACATCACGTAGATGACAATGCATTCCTGCAAACGATTACTGACGCGCTGGTAGACGTGCGGCGCTCCGCTCGACGACTGCGCCGCTTCGAGCAGGCGCCCGATCATCCGGTTTTGCCTACAATTCCCGAGACCGAATATTTCATGGGTTTTCTTCTCGAGATGATGCCCGGGCGGTGACACCTTGCCTCTTACTGTGGCGTGCGCTGTCCCCAGCGCATCGGGTAGTAAAAACGATTGTGGGTCTGCTGAGGGCAGCGGACACTACAGTCTTTCCGGATTTGCTAATTCTTGCTGCCAAAGTTTTTTGTGCCCTATCGATGGAAATATCTGGAATTCTCGAAGGAGCCAATTAATATCCGCTACGACGAGCCTGGACGGGCATCGCGATCATGGCAGAAAAAATCCGACCGGTTGAACAAATGCTCGACCTGACTGAGGAAACACCGTCTGTCGAGGATCTCGACAATCAGGTGCAAAAGGCGCAGGAGCAATTGCTTCACCTCAAGCGCCAGCAGGAGCAGATCGAAAAGCAGAAACGCGAACTGGAAGAGCTTAGCCGGCGTCAGGACGAATTGGAACACGGACAGTCGGAAATGACCGACAAACTGACGCGCGCGCTGGTTGTGCTCGAACGCGAATCGTACAATGCGCAAAACCGCCTGGAGCAAATCCGGGTAGCGCGTGAGAGTTTCTCACAACATTTGGAATTAATTGAAGCGATCGATCCGAGGAACTGGAATCCATCGGATTTGCACAAGGAGCTGAGCCGGGCTTTAAGCACCGTGGACGAGGCGCGCACCGAGTACCAATGAGCACCGCAGCCGGCTGCAAGCGGCCGGCGGCTCTAACGGCGATGCATCGTTACCTGATACGATGTCGAGCGTTTACGAAAACAATGGTGGGCGTTCGTTCTCGGACTGGTTGCAGATTGGCGTTGCGCTCAGTTTACCCCTGATCATTTTTGGCGTTGTTGCCCTGGCAATTTTCTTCTGGATTGCCGGGAAGTGATCGCGATGTTTCGGCGTTCGCGCAGACCCGCCCCACCGCTTCACCGCAGGCAACAAGAGATAGCACGACAAGAAGCGGAACTCCGTGAGAAGGTCCAAATTCTCGAGCGCCTGGTCACACAAACTCCCCCTGCTGCGCAGAGAAAATCTTCAGCAGACATTCCGGAACGCGCCCCTGTGGACGCTCCGATTGAAAAGCGATTTCACGTGTCGATCGCCATGGACGCGCCACAGGGGTTTGATACTGGTCGAAGAGCCCCGCGACCCCGCGCGCTTCGCAAAGAGCGACGGCACGGGCAGATCGTTTTTCTGATCCTTTTGGCTGCGCTTGTGGTCGCAGTCATGTGGCTCATTAGCCATCTGCATCCTTAATGTGCCTGCCATGGCTGCAAATTCGGACCTCGATGTCGCGTACGTTGCCAGGCTTGCGCGCATCAATCTGACAGAAAACGAGAAGACAACCTTCCAGAAACAGCTCGATGACGTGCTGAAGTTTGTGGAAAAGCTTCGCGAGGTGGATGTCAGTGGCGTGGACGCAGCCGCGAACGCGCTTGCGGCTTTTAACGTGTTGCGTGAGGACACGCCGCGCGATTGGTTCACGGCAGAGCAGGCTCTAAGCAACGCGCCGCGGCAGACAAACGGCCTTGTCATTGTCCCCAAAGTCGTGGAATGACCGGGAAGGATTTGCCGGCGCTGAGCATCGCCGATCTACAATTGCTGTTGCGCCGCCACGAAGTTTCCCCGCGCGAAGTGATTCACGCGTTGGGGGAGCGTATTGAAGCGCTCGATCGAGATATCGGCGCCTATCTTCGGTTCGACATCGAAGCAGCGCTCAAAGAGGCCGAACGCGCAGCGGTCGATCTTCCTCTCGGAGGCATTCCGATTGCGATCAAGGATATCATCAACGTGATGGGTCAGCCGTGCACGTGCGCATCAAAAATTTTGCACGGTTACCGCGCGCCGTACGACGCCACCGTGATTCAAAAATTGCGAGCAGCGGGCGCAATCCCATTTGGCAAGACCAACCTGGACGAGTTTGCCATGGGTTCGTCCACTGAAAATTCCGCATTGAAATCGACGCGCAATCCTTGGGATCTGGCGCGTGTGCCGGGAGGATCGAGTGGCGGTTCGGCGGCAGCAGTCGCGGCAGATGAAGCCTTCGGTGCGCTCGGCTCCGACACCGGCGGTTCGGTCCGCCAGCCGGCTGCACTATGCGGCGTGGTGGGATTGAAACCGACTTACGGGCGAGTTTCGCGATTCGGCTTGGTCGCGTTTGCCTCGTCGCTGGATCAGGTTGGACCGGTAACGAAAACCGTTCGCGACACAGGGCTGATCATGAACACCATTGCAGGTCACGATCCCCTGGATTCTACCTCGCTTAACGAGCCGGTGCCGGACTACCTGGCGAACCTCGGGAAGGATTTGCGCGGTATCCGATTGGGCGTGCCGAAGGAGTACATGATTGAAGGAATCGATCCGCAGGTCAGAGCGGCGATTGATGCGGCAGTGAAGCAACTGGATTCTCTCGGAGCACAAATCGTCGAGGTCTCACTGCCCAGCACGGAATACGCCGTTGCAGTCTATTACATCGTTGCCACTGCCGAAGCTTCGGCGAATCTCGCCCGCTTTGATGGCGTGCGTTACGGGTGTCGCGCGGAAAATCCTAAAGACGTGCTGGATCTCTATGGCCGAACGCGTGAGCAAGGATTCGGGCCGGAGGTGAAACGCCGCATCATCCTTGGAACTTACGTTTTAAGTTCCGGTTATTACGACGCCTATTATTTGCGTGCGCAAAAAGTGCGCGAGCTGATTCGCCGGGATTTCGCAAAGGCTTTTGAAAAAGTCGATGCACTCGTTTCACCGACGTCGCCCGTAGCCGCATTCAAATTAGGCGAACGCGTCACCGACCCATTACAAATGTATCTCGCGGATGTTTTTACCATCGCAGCCAACCTGGCCGGCATTTGCGGGATCAGTGTCCCGTGCGGTTTCGCCGAACTCGACGGACAGCGTTTGCCAATCGGCTTGCAGTTGTTAGGCAAACCGCTGGATGAAGCGCGCATTTTGCAAATCGCACATGCCTACGAGCAAAGCACAGACTGGCACAACGCGCGTCCGCCAATCGGTGCGAAGGGAGCGAGAACCTGAAAACAGAGCGGCACAGCAGTGCCGCACTCCAAAACGTGGCCGAAAATCCAACCGCCGTTCGTCGCTTGCGTTTTGGAGTGCGGCGGTGCTCCGCCGCTTTTTCATCGCTGCGGGCAACGTTTTCTTCCGGCAAGGTGTGACCTTCATTTATTCGGCGACAAAATCTGAAGGCCATATTTCGGCGCGGCCGCGAATAGTTTTTCGACTTCGTCTTTGCTAACCGGCATCGCCGGCGAATTGAATGACGCGACTGGTCGCGCAAATTCGTTGAAAAAATTCTCAAATCCTGCCGGGGCAACAAAGGCCAGCATGCGCGCCGGCAGTTGCGTGTTGTTCTTAAAACTGTGTGCAACGCCTCGCGGTCCTTGAATGAACGTGCCGGGCCGGGCCGTGATCTTTTCGTCACCAACCTGAAATTCGACCTCGCCTTCTAAAACAAAAAAGGATTCGTCTTCACGAGAATGGATGTGCGGCGGCGGCCCATTGTTTGGTGAGACGCGAATCTCCGAAAGCGCGTATACGTCTCCTGTTTGGCGGCCCGAAGCCAGAACGCGATAGACGTCTCCCACGGCAGAGAAAGCATCGCCTTCGCCGGGCCCGACGTGGATTATTTTTGTGTCGTTAGGCACAACTCATGGTGTTCGCCCTTTGATACTGTCCAGGATTTCGGCGACTGCCTGCGTGCGCGGCTTGGCACCGAGGTTGCCTTTGCCGTGGACGCGGACGCTGACAGCGTTGGCTTCCATGTCGCGCTTTCCGATCACGAACATAATGTGGACTTTCATTTGCTCGGCGCGCTGGATTTTGCCGTTGATCTTATCGGTGCTTTCGTCGATTTCCGCGCGGACTTGATGTGCGCGAAGTTCGTCGAGTATCGCGCGCGAGTAATCGAGCAACGCCGGTTTATCGCCGATACGTAGAATGGTGTAGTCCAGGGTGATTCATAGAATTCGATTGGCGAAATACCGAGTCTGGTGCGAAGGCAAAACACCGTGACACCGTTCAAAAGCTACGCTTGAGTCTTGGGTAAATCCCAATGTTGTCGGCAACTGCGGCGTCGTCTTTGCGGACGGGCAGGCCATGCACGGTCTCGGGTATTCGTCGGCATTCGTGCTGCCGACGAATTCGACCCTGGTCTTCGCGCGGTAGAATTTTGATGTTTTCCGATGTTTGGCTTGCCAAACAAACCAGAAACGCCGAGAAAATGAGCTTGAGATAGCCTATGAGCTACGACTCTACGAGGCGGAGAATCATACACGATGTGCATCAGGCGCGGGTTGTAGAGTTCGCTAAACGTTATCGTTCGGGATTCCCGACGATTGTCCTGCTTCCCGGTGGCATGGGATCACAACTCGACCGCTCACCGCAGGCCTATACCACTGATGGTTCTATGCCAGGCACCGGCTTTCAAAACGTTTGGATCGATCTCGGTATTTTCTTCGGACGCGACTTGGAATTCATCGCAATCCAGGCTAACGAACGAGACTTGGATGATCACATCGTCGTTCCAAACGGACCGCTTCTCTTTCCGGTCAATGCTTATGACGGCGCAAAGCGATTCTTCGAAACATTAGGATGGAACTACATCGTGTTTGCCTACGACTGGCGCCGGCCGATTGCAGTCGCCGCTGATTTCCTCGCGGAGTTTTTGGCTGACCTAAGCGCTGAAGTGAAGGCGCGGAAGAACGTCGATCCATTGCCCACAATGACACTGCTCGCGCACAGTCAGGGAGGGCTTGTGGCAAAGGTTTTTCTTCAGCGCACATTCACCAGTCCCAGCGTAACACCAGACAAAGTTGCGTCTCGCTTCCAGCGGCTCGTCACCGTTGGCACTCCGTTCTACGGCACTTCCAGTCACCAGGATAGGTACTATGTAGGCCAAAAGCCTCTCGAGGTTCGGTACGGCCACGGCAAAGTCGCGCGTATAGCTGCTTCTCTCCCCGGCCCGTATATTCTCATGTTCGCTGATGGTCCGACGATGGATCGCGATGGAGATGCGCTTGGCTTAAAAGCATATCCAATGACAGACGCGAACACGGGCAAACCTGCCGATCCGTATGACGAGTCAAATGCTTCACGTTTTCCTTCCTGGGTTAACGCGGACTTTCTCGCCGACGCCGTTGATATTCGCGGCACCATCACCGCTCCATTACCTGATGCTGTTATCGAACGCGTTTTTCACATCCGCTCGGGACAGGACAAAACGACCGGTGCCCGGCTCAAATGGCAGCAGGTCGACGGTGCGTCCTTTGATCCCGAGAGTGGTATTTCGCCTGTTCTGCGGGTGGCTGGTGCAGGCGATGGCACGGTGCCATTCTGGGCGGCAAGGCTTGCGCAAACCCCCTCCAATCAAATCTACCCGCTCAAGACGGCGAGTGATCATGGCACCTTGGTGGAGCATGAAGAGACTCTGCAGGTGCTCCAGCGTTTGATTGAGGACAATCGGCTGCCCAAGCCCGCCACCATCAAGGCTGCAAACCGGACGCTGGGATTCGAGAAAGCCTCGCGTGCGGCGGCCGATCAACTCGTGGCTGACATCGTCGCACAGAAAATAGCGCCCGACGATCCCCGTGCGAATGATCCCAAGATTTGGCGTCGGCTCGTCGAAGATATTTCTTTCTCGTGAAGCTCCGCATTTACCACCTGCTTGGCCTCGCCTTGCTCCTCGGCGGTTTAACCGCGTGCGTGTCACAGAACCCTCCGGTCACGCCAATTCCCAATGTCACGATTCGTCACACGGTCGGTGAGGCATTGCTTGTAAAGAACGCGACCACCGCACCGCTCACGATTTTACCTGGCCCCGAACATCCGAGCCTTTCCGAAATAACATTATCGCCAGGTCAATCGACCGCCTTGGATTTCTCGCTCACGCAAGAGCAGAACAAAGGCGACACTGTGGTCAACGAGCTGGTGCTCGATGCGGAGCACAGTTCTCCCTACGTGCAACAGCCAGCGACCGATCTGATCATCCGCGCCCGATTCGGTTCTTCCAGAGCGACTAAGTTAGTTCCCATCGCGATCGGCCTTTGCCTTTTTGACGAACCAGTTGAACGGCGCAGGCACCCCGTTCGCATCGATAAGCCGCCTACGGCTGGCATTCCGTTTCTGCAGCTTTGTCCAGAATGAAATGGCGAATTCGACAGGCTTACTAGGCACGTCGTTCCCGAATCGACTGCAAAACGTCTGCGATCGCTTCGCCGCGCGGTTTGGCGCCGAGATTGCCTTTGCCGTGGACGCGGACGCTGACGGCGTCGGCTTCCATGTCGCGCTTTCCGATCACGAACATGGTGTGCACTTTCATTTGCTCGGCGCGCTGGATTTTGCCGTTGATCTTGTCGGTGCTTTCGTCGATTTCGGCGCGGACTTGATGAGCGCGCAATTCGTTCAGAATCGAGCGCGCGTAATCGAGTAACTTCGGGTCATCGCCGATGGTGAGAATGCGCACCTGTTCGGGAGAGAGCCAGAGCGGGAAATTGCCGGCGTAATGCTCGATCAAAAATCCGATGAAACGTTCGTGCGTGCCGAGGGGCGCGCGATGAATGCAGATCGGAATCTTTTCGGTGTTATCGCGATCTTTGTAGCGAAGATCGAAAGATGCGCGGCTGCGCGAAATCGACCTGGTTGGTCGCGATAGAAAACTCGCGTCCGATCACGCTCCACGCTTGCACGTCGATCTTCGGGCCGTAAAAGGCAGCTTCGTTCGGCACCTCGACATAATTGATCCCTGAATTCTTTAACACATTGCGCGTCATCTCCTCGGTCTTTTTCCAAAGCTCCGGTTCATCGACGAATTTCTGCCCGAGCTTCGCTGGATCATGCGTCGAGAAACGCATCAGATATTTGTCGATCCCGAATAGCTTGAAATAGTTCAGATACATTTCGTTCACGGCATTGAACTCCGCCTCGAACTGCTCCGGCGTCATGTAAAGGTGGGCATCATTCATCTGCAGTGAGCGCACCCGCATCAGTCCGAACAACTCGCCGCTCCTCTCGTAGCGATAATCCGTCCCGTATTCCGCCAGCCGCAACGGCAGATCGCGATAACTGCGCGGCAGCGCTGCAAACAACTTGTGGTGATGCGGACAGTTCATCGCCTTGAGGTAGTAGCGATCTGTCGCGAGCAGCTCGTCTAACTCCCTATAAGAGCGTCAGCTTCGGTAAGCATTCGCGCTTGACCTAGCCGTGTTCGATTTCGGTTGAAACGTCCCGGTATGCCTCTTTTTCGTGCTCCATTCACCTTTGCGGCTCACGTCCGATCGTCACTCGAGCATTCTATGACTTGCCTGATCCAAGATATGTTTCGAGCAAGTCCTCGCATTTTCGTAGTTTCGCTTTTGCTTCTTAAGGGCGCGGTTAGTTCCCATCTCGCTTAGTCAGGCTTCCTCTAGTTCCATCGGCGGGAACATGGATTCGGCGTAGTAGGGTAAGTGCCCGCTCTTTTTGTACAGGCTTTCACGGGCGATGTGCGGCGTGAGCACGCGCTGATAACCGGCAGCGAATTCGGTTTCTTTTGCCAGCTTTTCCAGTTCTTCGGCGATGACTGCACCGCGCGGCAGAAACATTGGCAAGCCCGGGCCGACATCGTCGTCGAAGACGAACAGTTCGAGCTCGCGTCCGAGCTTCCGATGGTCGCGCTTCTTTGCTTCCTCCAGCATCGCGAAGTAGTCGTCGAGTTCCTTTTTGGTTTTGAACGCCGTGCCGTAAACGCGCTGCAACTGCGGATTCTTTTCGTCGCCTTTGTAGTAGGCGCTCGCCACATTCGTGAGCTTGAACGCACCGATGTTTCCCGTGCGCATGACGTGCGGGCCAGCGCAAAGATCGATGAATTCGCCACTGCGATAGAGCGAGATTTTTTCGTCAGGAGGAATGTTCTCAATAATGTCGAGTTTGTATTTGCTGGGCTGGGCACGTTCGCTTAGCCCTGCAAGTCTGCCCTTGCGGCCAAGTTCGAGCGCCTCATCCCGTGAAACCTCGATTTTTTCGAACGTATGATTCGCTTTGATTTCCTTTTTCATCTCCGCCTCGATTTTTTCGAAATCATCGGGCGAGATGCGATGGGAGACGTCGACGTCGTAATAAAAGCCGTTTTCCACCGGCGGTCCGGCGGCAAATTGTGCTTCCGGCCAGATCTTTAGAATGGCGGTGGCCAGGACATGCGACGCCGAGTGACGCAGCCGTTCGATATCCGTCATCTGCGCGCGTTGCTCCAGAGTTTTGCGTTCGTCATCCATGCAATTCAAAGATTGACTCGTTCATCTCCCGACTCTCTCGCCGCTACCCTGGCGGCGCAACCGTCTATGTCGCTCGTCCCACTCGCTCCATTCCTCGACTTCGCTCGGAATGACAAAACACCGGTAGATGGGGAGGCGGAGCAGCGGAGGCGCTCCAAATCGGTCATCTGTTCGCGTCGTTCCAAAGTTTTGCGTTCCTTGTTCATCAAAGCGGGAAAAATTAACTACGAAGCGGATGAAGGACACGAAGAATTTGTTCCAGAGACCGGTGGAACCGGCTGTCACACAATTGTAACTTGGCAGTTCTCGAGCTTCTCTCTATAGCTGCGAGCAGTTGAATTGAGCCTATGAATCCTGCAGAGCTTTTTCGTCAGGAAACTAACACGCTCCAGCTTGCGCCTGGTGATTTCCTTTTCCGGGAAGGCGAGAATGGCGACAAGATGTATGTCTTGTTGGAAGGAGAAGTCGATATTTCCCTTGGCGATTTTGTGCTCGAGACTGCGGGCCCGGGCTCGCTGCTTGGCGAGATGGCGTTGATCGATGATACTCCCCGCACGGCCAATGCAACGGCGAAGAAACCGTCCCGCCTGGCACAAATCGACAGACGCCGCTTTCACTTTCTCGTTCAGCAAACGCCGCATTTTGCGACGCATGTGATGAAAACGCTGGCTGATCGGCTGCGTCACATGAACGCCGTGACGGCTGTGCGGTAGTTAATCGTCGAAGGACGAAGGCCACTGCTTTCGCGGCCGCGAGCGCGGCGTTATGTTGCCGCAGATGCGAATTGTCGCCCAATACGTGCTTCTTACTGCGATGGCGGCGACGGGCTGCGGACAACAGGCCCCGCCGGCTGCCAATTTTGCAGTGCAGCGCCAGCGGATGGTCGACCAACAACTCAAACCGCGTGGAATCAAGGACGAACGCGTGCTCTCAGCGATGGCTAAGGTTCCACGCGAGGAATTTGTTCCCGTGGATGAACGCGCCGACGCGTACGAGGACGGACCGTTGCCCATCGGTTACGATCAAACGATTTCGCAGCCGTACATCGTGGCGTTCATGACGGAACAACTGCGAGCCGAAACCGGGCGATCGCGTTTTAGAGATCGGGAGCGGTTCAGGCTATCAGGCTGCGATTTTGGCTGAGCTCGTAGCAGACGTTTATACCATTGAGATCGTCGAGCCGCTGGCGAAGACTGCGGAAGCCACGTTGCAACGTCTCGGATACAAAAATGTGCATCTGAAAGTAGGCGACGGTTACAAGGGCTGGCCGGAAGAGGCGCCGTTCGACGCGATCATTGTGACCTGCGCGCCGGACAAGGTTCCGCATCCGCTGGTTGATCAACTCAAAACGATGGACGCATGGTAATTCCCGTTGGCGAACGATTCGCCCAACAATTGTACCTGCTCGAAAAGAAAAACGGCCAACTAAAAGAAAGCGCTACACTTGCCGGTGCGTTTTGTGCCAATGCTGCGAACCGCAAAAGAGATGAGTCGCGCAACTGAGTAAGGCTTTACGGGGTGTTCTTATCCCGCAATGATCGCAAAGCAGATACGTCAATGCGGTCCTGGTCACGCTGTGAATCGCTCTTGAGGGCAATGAGTGCTTCGGCGTTGAGATAACGCACCTCAACATCATCGATTCGCGTCGTTTTGGTCGCACCGACTAGATCGGCATAACGCTTGCCGCGTATCATCGTAAACACGTCGAGCGGAAAATCCTCAATGATCCGGATTGCGCCTTCGCTGTCGCTGAAATCGCCGATACTTAACTCGCGCGCGTGGCCTTCACCGAAACCTCCTAATTTATCGAGCAGTCGGCCAACGTTATCAGCTGACGCCTCAATCAGAATATCCACGTCTTCGGTGGTGCGTACAAAACCGTTCAGAGCAACCGCTACGCCGCCGACGATGATGAATTTAACCTCAGCCCCGGCGAGGTTTGCCAACAGCTTTTCGTACGGTGTGTCCATCGTCGGCAGGACGCGGCCTCTGAAACCTTGCCATAAAGAGGTTTAAGCGATAAAGCCTATCCCAAACGTCGCCGCGCGTGTGGCCAACTTGCTTTTTGATCACATTTTCGCAGTGCGTTTCCATCCCAATTACTTGATCGCGGCTAGTTTTTTCAGATCAATTCGCTTGATCCACTCTTGCAATTCCTTTGGATCCTGGCCCTGTAGCTCAATCTGAACAAAATAACGATTGGCGACCATCACCCATAACGTGCTATGCGCTGCGAGCATTGCTTGGTCAATTTTCCGGTTGATATTAGCTATTGCAGATTCATCCTTTGGCTTTGCCGTCACTAGCTCTGCGCGTTCCTGTTGAAGTTTGTCTAGTTCGGGCGGTTTCTCAAATGCCTCGAAACCGGGGTTGTCATCGATTGTGACAGACTTGCTGTACCCTTCGCTGGTTTCGCTATTGCTCTTCCACGCTTCGGTCGTGGCGCTGACATAATCTGGGTTCGCGACTGAATCGAGGATACTGATCGCAGCGCTCGGCGCCCTTTCTCCTTCGCCTTTGCGGTAATCGCGGTGCACGTTCGTGATTTTGAATCCGCCTACGTCTTCGGTCGCCCCCTCCGGTTTATCGGCAGTCCAACCTGGCAACGATTCCGGCAAGATCGGAAGCAATTTCTGATAATCGACAGCCTCAGGCACGAGCATTGGCTCGTTTTGCGCGCGCGCCGCGGTGAGCTCAAATGCCGCAACGAGCGTCAGCAACAAAAATCCGGCCTGTGCCGGAGAACAAACACGAGCCGTTGTTTTCATGTGGGCGCCTTTCTGCGCGATTACTCTACGCGATTGACTTTACATTGGCTGTCAAGACGCTTGCGGGGTGCGCATCCCGGAGCGAGGCGGCTGCCCCGAATTTAGGATTTCCAAGCTAATTGTGCGTTGAGATGACAAGACTCGTCGCCTCTTAATTGTCATGTCGGACGAAAGTCCCATTTTGTAGCGCGTTTCTGTGAAACGCCTGGCGTCTGACACAGACGCCCTACAAAATTTGACTCCAAGCGAAATGACAACACCGACGAAACCGCGGCGTCAACTCGGGTTATTTGACGCCACGATGATCGTGATGGGCGGCATCGTGGGTGTGGGAATTTTTGCTAATCCTTCCGAGGTAGCGCACCGCGTTCACACGCCGTTTTTGATTCTAGGCGTTTGGGTGCTGGGTGGTTTGCTCGCGATGTGCGGTGCGTTCATCTGGGCCGAGTTGGCCACGCGCCTGCCCGGCGCTGCAGGCGGCCAGTATGTGTATCTTCGCGAAGCGTACCATCCCGTAGTCGCATTTGTGTATGGATGGGGACTGCTTCTGGTCACGCAGACCGGCGGTATGGCAGCAGTTGCCGTGATTTTTGCCTCGTACTTTCGCGCGGTGACAGGCGTAGCGTGGAACGAGAGCGCCATCGCAGCGGCAACGTTGCTTACCCTCGTCGGCATCAATTGTTTTGGAGCACGCGCCGGCAGCAACGTGCAGAACGCTCTAATGCTGCTGAAAATTGCCGCGATCGCGGCGCTGGTAATAATTGGATTTGCTGTTGGCGGTCATGCGCCGCAGGCATCGGCGTCATTGGTCGAAAAATCGTTCTCATTCGGTTTCTTCAAAAGCATCGGCGCGGCGATGGTTCCGATCGCTTTTGCGTATGGCGGATGGCAGACGGCGACTTTTGTCGCGGCTGAATTACGAGATCCTCGGCGCGATTTGTCGCGCGGCTTGTTGCTCGGTGTCTTGGGTGTTGTGGTCCTTTACCTTGCGGTGAATCTCGCCTGTCTCCGCGTGCTCGGTCCCGCCGGGCTTGACGCGACAACAACGCCCGCTTCAAACGTGATACGAATGGCGCTCGGTGAGAGCGGCGCCCGCTGGGTCGCGCTTGCAATCACAGTTTCCGCGCTCGGATTTCTCAGCCAAAGCATGCTCACCGCCCCCCGCGTCTACTACGCGATGGCGCGGGACGGACTTTTTTTTGTAAGCGTCGGCAAACTGTTCGGAAAATCCGAGGCGCCGGTAGTTGCAATCATTCTCCAGGGTGTGGCGGCAATCATGATCGCGTGTTCTGGAACGTATGGCGAGATTTTGAATTTCGAGGTCACGGTCGATTTTATTTTCTTCGGAATAACGGCGGCATCACTGTTTGTTATTCGCCGACATCAACTGGGAACCCCGAACGCTTTCGGGGTTTACCGGACTCCGGGGCACCCTTTCACCACGGCTATTTTTGTGTTGTCGTGTTTGGGAATTGTCGTGAGCGCTCTCTTCGCCTCGCCACGGAACAGCGCGATTGCTTTGTGCATTATGCTGGCCGGGCTTCCGGTTTACTATTTTTGGAGCAGATTCAAACGCGTGCATTCATGAGACACAAGCGTTCCGATTACATACACTGGTCCAAAACGCAGAGCCGCGCGCGGTTCAATCTCGCGACGAGCGGCGTGGCTTGGTTTCCTCTTCGCGACCTGCCTGTTGATCTGAACGAACTCGAGATCAACGGTGACGACAGCTACGGCCACGCGCCGTTACAACAAGCGATTGCTGCCCATCACGGCGTCGATCCCGATTGCGTGGTCGAAGCGGCTGGCACATCGATGGCAAATCATCTTGCCATGGCGGCGGTCCTCGAACCCGGGGATGAAGTTTTAATCGAGCATCCGGCGTACGGACCAATTCTTGATGTTGCGGCGTATCTGCAAGCAAACGTGAAACGTTTCCGGCGTACTGAAGAAAGCGGCTGGGCGATTGATCCAGATGAGGTTCGCCGCTGCGTCACTCCGAACACGCGCCTGATCGTGATCACTAATCTTCACAATCCAACAAGTGTCCTTACACCGGAACCGGCTCTGCGCGAAGTCGGCGATATCGCGCAAAGCATCGGGGCATTTGTTATTCGTGGATGAAGTCTATCTCGACGCAGTTTACGAAGACACGCCGCGAACGTCATTCCATCTCGGGCCGGGGTTCGTGGTGACGAGCAGTTTGACGAAGGTTTACGGCGTAAGCGGCCTGCGGTGCGGCTGGATTCTGGCGCAGCCTGATCTCGCATGGAAGATGCAGCGCTTGAACGATCTTTACGGCGCGACACCTGTTCATCCTGGTGAATTGCTCAGCGTCGCTGCCTTTAAACATCTGGGTCTGCTTCGGGAACGGGCGCGGCGAATCGTGGAAGCCGATCGCAAATTGCTCCGTGAATTTCTCGCGCAGCAATCGGCGGTTGCTGCGGTCGAGACGAACTGGGGCACGACCTCGTTCCCGCGATTGTCCAGCGATCGCGGAACAAACGCAGACGCTTTTCTGGAGCGCCTGCGAGCGGAGTTCGACACTTCAGCAGTTCCAGGTCGCTTCTTCGAAATGCCTGATCACATTCGGGTCGGTATGAGCGTAAATACACAAATGTTCGCCGAAGGCCTGAACCGCATCAACCGCGCGCTTACATTAGGTAGCGCCGATTGACCTCAATCGCCTTGTGCACTTTCGCAGGGAGTGGCGCACAGCTATCAACTCTAGCCTATTAACTTCGGCTAAGGGCGCGGTGCGGGAGTTGGATCAGACCGAGGAGTCGGTACAGGTCTTGGCGTCGGCGTCGGAGTAAGTGTTGGTGTCGGACTAGGTGTGGGCGTCGTTTTGGGTGCGATAAAGGCATATACTTTATCGTCGCCCGCGACGTAAATCCGCCCCCGCGCTACAATACCAGTGGTACTATAGTAGTGCGTTCCCGCCATCAGTTCGTTAGGCCCGCCGCCGTCGAAAATAATCGCTCCAGTGTCTCCATCGTAACCGTGTAGTCGCTGGTCTCCCGGAGTGTTGTGGTCCTCCGTGCCAACCACCCAGGCAATCATGTTATTACTGCCATCGGTTGAAGTGGCGAAAGGCGAGCCGCAACCGCCATTGTTCCGAGTTACGCTCCACCCACTGGCGATGGTAGGCGGGTTGGTCGCGGTAATGCGGAAGGCCGAGAATGTGGCGTTGTTGTTGTTTACGCGGAAGGCGACGTAGGTGCCAAGCTGATTAGTCCGATAAGTAGCTGCCGCCTGGATTATGACGTCGGCAACATGAGATGACGCAATAGGCGCGCTGATTCCGCCGAGGTTGTCGCGATTAAGCAAATACGCGTTGCCATCCTTACCCAGCGCAACCACAAGGTGAGAAGGCGTTGCGCCTGGCACATCTACTAACAATGGCCCGCAACTGCCCAACTCCGCGTCCACGTCATCGAGGGACTGCCAGTTTTCAGGCACCCAGTAATCGACAGACGAGCCGCTGAAGACCGGGCCGGGTTGAAAGCGAATCACCGCTTCGCCGCCGCTCCAGTTCCCTAGAGTATTAAAGGTGTTACCGGTGGTAACGAATGGGTTCTTACCGTCACTGGCGATGCCGCCGACCCCCCAGATGGCGCCGCCCCATATGCCAGGGCCAGTGCCGCCGGCCCATGCTGTTACGCTGGCTGGATTATCTATTGGCACGCCTATCAGCCAGCCATGATAGAAGCTGCAATCCATCATGCTCCCATATCCGACATAGAGAATACCTCCCACGATACCGAGCGCTGGCCGTTGCTGTTGGATTTCGGCGATGAAATAAGTGCCGTTGTATGAAGCTGTCGCTTCTACATCAACGGGCCAGCCCGGGTTGATGTCGCCCGTATCCAGGTTGAGAGAAAAGAGCAAATGTTTCTTGGTCTGCCCGCCATCGGGCGTGATCATTGCATCGAAAAAAAGCGCGCGTGAAACAAGATCCACGACGGGCGTGCCAGTAATGCCCATGGGATCAAACTTGGTGCAGATGAGATCGCCCGCCGACACCGGCTCACCCACATTAAGTTGCCAGATAATGCTGCCATCCAGGGCGTTCAGCGCATACACGTTATTCGATTCAGTCGCGACAATGATCATCGTTTTGCCACCGGGCCCGCCCTCGATGTAAAGCGGTTGGGCATAAACGTTCCCGGCAATAGTGCCATCAAAGTTCAGGTCGCGCGCCAAATTCGCGGCAGCGCTTGAGGTGAACGCGGCATCAATATAAAGGCCGTCCCGCGACTCGTGGTTGTGAAACTGGGTCACGTTCACCTGCGCGTGTGCCGGAACAGCCGCGCTCCACAAACAAACAGCGACAACGAAGAAAAATAAAAACGTCATATGTCGTCTTTAATAGTTTTCGCCCTGTCTTTTTTACCACGTCGCGCTGCCTTCGTGTCAAGAACGCAGTTGCCGTTGGAGTTGGAGTGTTCGTTGGTGTCGCCGTCCCCGTCACTGTTGGCGTGGGGCTCGCAGTTGCGGTTGACGTAGACGCAGGCTCCTGGCCGTATTTCGCTGTGACATTTAACGGCGATCGCCTTGGCAGCGTCTAAATGCTCTTCGGGTCCACAGTAGCGGGCAACCCATTGGTCCTAGACGGCCAGGTCATATTTCAATCGCTGCCCGGGCAAGTTTGGCTTGTGCCAGTCACCTACGTCGATTGCATCAGCGAGCGCCTTGCGCAATGACCCGGCGCCGCTGTCGTTTAAGTTTGTTACAGTGATGATGTTTGCGGGAGCGCGCGAGATCGTTCACTGCGCGACCGCGAATGGCATCACGCATATGCCAATCAATAGAACGACGTAAGACGCGCCTCGGGAAAGATGCGCTTTCTCTTTCATGTATGACTGAAGCGGAGCCCGATTTTGTTTGGATTGTCTAAGAATTTCGAGATTTTTCCAGAGTATTTAAGGAATTCTAGCGTTCAAAAGCGGCGCTAAGTCGCCATTGCGAATCCGTGTGCGGCGGCCGGCTGCACTCTAAAGGTTCCTACGGCGACCGAAACATTCGTGTGAATTAGTATCCATTCGTGGTTAGTTCCGCTCTTCCCAACGATGAAGAAGCTTGCCGATTTCCAGATTCGCCCGGCACGTCTCGACGACGTGCCGATCATCCTGCGACTCATTCGCGATTTGGCGACGTACGAGCGGGCGCCGGATGAAGTCGTCGCGACCGAGGAACTGCTGGTCGATGTTTTGTTCGGCGAAAAACCTGCGGCGGAAGTGCTTTTGGCGTTTGAAGGAAAATCGCCGGTTGGGTTTGCGGTTTACTTTTACAATTTTTCCACGTGGCTCGGGCGGCCGGGACTTTACCTCGAAGATTTGTTCGTTAAGCCGGAGAAGCGCGGCAAAGGTTATGGTCGCGCGTTGCTTGTCGAGCTTGCGAAGATCGCGCGTGATCGCGGCTGCGGTCGGATGGAATGGGCTGTGCTCGATTGGAACGAGCCGGCGATCAAATTCTATCGCGCGCTTGGGGCGCAGCCGATGCAAGAATGGACGGTGTTTCGATTAACGCACGATGAGATCGCGAACCTGGCGAATTCCGAATAGGTACAACGACAGCAACCCGAGGCGGCGACCTGGCGCAAGAGCAGGCGTGCAATAACCAATGAGCATGTTATTGCAGTGTCCGTTGTCCTCAGCGGATTCAGAGCGCCAGAGTTGTGCGCTGAGACAGCGCACGCTACAAACTGAGCAGGAGAAGGAACAGGAGTAAGAGCGAGAGGAAAAGGAAGCGGACGAGTCAAGTGGCGAAGGAAAATACAAAAATCGAGGACTACGCGTTTCTCAGTGACACGCAAACGGCCGCGCTGGTGAGCCGCGATGGGTGCGTCGATTGGCTTTGTTTTCCGCGATTCGATTCGGCGGCGTGTTTCGCATCGCTGCTGGGCGACGAGAAAAACGGGCACTGGCGGCTTTTCCCCGACGAAGAGATCAAGGAAACCCGCCGGCGGTACCGTGGCGATACGCTTATCCTGGAGACCGACATCGAAACGGAAAATGGCGCGGTGCGCCTGATCGATTTCATGCCGCCGCGTGGTGCGGACCCCGACATCGTCCGCATAGTTGAAGGATTACAGGGCAAAGTTCCGATGCAGATGGAGTTAATCATCCGCTTCGATTACGGGCACATCGTGCCGTGGGTGCGGCGACGCAAACGGCATGAGGGCCTCGAAGCGATCGCGGGCCCCGATGCCATGATCCTGCGTACACCGGTTGAAACGCGAGGCAAAGATCTAAGCACTGTGGCTGAGTTTACCGTGGCCAAAGGTGACCGCATCCCGTTTGTGCTTACCTGGTTCGCCTCTCACCTGGAGCCGCCGCGAAAAATACATCCCGAGCACGCGCTACGCGAGACAGAAGAATTCTGGACCGATTGGTCGAAACAATATCAAGGAAAGGGAAGGTGGCGCGACGCAGTGATGCGCTCGCTCATTGTTCTGAAGGGATTAACCTACGCGCCGACGGGCGGGCTCGTCGCGGCTGCAACAACGTCGTTGCCTGAACAGATCGGAGGTCCGCGCAACTGGGATTATCGCTACTGCTGGCTGCGAGACGCTACGTTCTGTTTGGTGTCGTTGCTGCACGCCGGTTACCGCGACGAAGCCAAAGGCTGGCGGGAATGGCTGCTGCGAGCGGTTGCGGGGAGCCCCGCACAGATGCAGATCATGTACGGCGTTAGCGGTGAACGCCGGCTCGACGAACTTGAGATTCCATGGCTCTCCGGTTACGAGAACTCGAAGCCGGTGCGTCTCGGCAACGCGGCATCAAACCAATTTCAGCTGGATGTTTATGGCGAAGTGCTGGCGACGATGTTTCAAGCCGATCGCGCCGGAATCAAAATGACCGAGCCCGACTGGGCATTGATGGTCGAGCTGATGAAATTCCTTGAATCGAACTGGGAGAAGCCGGACGAAGGAATCTGGGAAGTGCGCGGCGGTCGTCAGCAATTTACGCACTCGAAAATGATGGCATGGCTGGCGTTCGACCGGGCGATCAAGCTGGTCGAGCAATGCGGGTGTGCGGCAGCCGAGCATCATGGCCGTTGGAAAAAAGTTCAAGAGCAGATCCGTGATGAAGTTTGCGAGCGCGGCTATAACAGGGAGAAGAAGGCTTTTAGCCAGGTTTACGGATCCGATGCTCTGGACGCAAGCCTCCTCACGATGCCGCTTATTGGGTTTCTCCCGGCAACGGATGAACGCGTCCGGGGCACGATCGAGGCGGTTGAACGCGAGCTAATGCAAGATGGTTTCGTGCTGCGCTATCAACCACGGAAAGAAGGCATCGACGGTTTGCCGGGCACCGAAGGCGTATTTGTTCCATGCTCTTTCTGGCTGGCGGCCTGCTGGCATCTGCTCGGTCGAAGGAAAGAAGCACGCGAATTGTTTGAGCGTCTGCTTGATGTGCGGAACGATCTGGGATTGCTTTCGGAAGAATACGATCCTCGGAAGAAGCGTCAGCTTGGCAATTTCCCTCAGGCTTTCTCGCATAACGCGCTGATCAGTTGCGCTCGAGTTTTGGGCGACGAAGACCGGCTCTCGGCTGGAGGTGATTAGATCGGTGCAGAGAGCACGCCGCCGGGTTGGCGGATGAAATCGCGTAGTTGCCGCTAAGCATTACCCAACGAAACGAGCCGGCGAACCAAATCCTCGATGGTTACGATGCCGCGAAAGTTTCTCTTTCCGTCCACGACAGCTGCCAGGCCAAGCCGTGCAGCGCGCAATTGCTGCATAATGCGATAAGCGGGCTCATCGTCCGTAGTGGTCACAATGCGCCGTACATAATTGCCCAGCGGTTTGTTTCCGTCTCGCTCGAACAGGATCTCGACGACATTGACTAGTCCCGCCGGTTGGCCTTCGGGCGTAACAACAGGCAGACGATCAAGACCCGTAGAAGCGCTAAGCTCCAGCGCTTGCTGCGTTGACGCGCCGGAAGGTAGCGCCACAACCTTCGCCAAGGCCAGCATCACATCGCGAACTTTGCTGCCACGGAAGTCAACGACGCTGTGGATCATTGCGCGTTCGGTCGAAGTAAGAGCACCCTCTCGCTCGCTCTGTGCGGTGATCTGTTTCAGTTCTTCGCGCGCGGCAAACAGGCGACGCCGTTTCGCAGCCCGACTCGGCAGAAGTAGCTTACCAAGCCGCGCGCCGACTTCGAGCAAGGGAGAAAACAAGATCGACGTGAATTCGAGCACCCCCGAAAGGCGGGCCAGCGCGCGAAATGGAAATCGGCGGAACAAAGATTTAGGCAGAACCGACAACACAAACAAATAAACCGGGAGCGCAATCACCGGGGCGAAGAAAAATCCGGCATAACCGTATAAGCGAACCAACTCACTGGTCAGCAAGAGCAGAGCGACGATATCCGCTGCGTTCGTTACGAGTAGAACGGTCGCCAACAGGCGGTCCGGTTGCTTGAGCAGGCGATTCAACTGCAAAGCGGCCGGCACGCGGCGCTTCACATTTTGCCGCAACCGCACTGGATCGATCGAAAGCAGTCCGCTTTCGATTCCGTTGAAGAAAAACGAAACGATCCAGCAACAAAAAATGATCAGCACCGCCGTCATGCCGCCACCTCGAACGCGTTTGTGGTTTTCTTTAGCAGGACTTCTTCGATTCTTTTGCGTCCCGCTCGACGGACGGTAATGGCGAGACCTGGAATTTCGAGCTTTGTTCCGGACGAGGGCATGTAGCCCAGACGGGTAAAGACAAATCCCCCAATGGTGTCGATCCCTTCGGCATCGATTTGAAAACCGAGATGTTCACTTAAATCATCGAGACGCGCGTTGCCGCTCACGAGAAACTTCCCGTCCCCGAGCGGCTCGATGTAAAAGGCTGAATCGTCCCGGGGCACGGCGTCGCTGAGAATTTCTTCCACCAGATCCTCCATGGTGATGATTCCTTCGGTGCCGCCGAATTCGTCTACCACGACGCCCATTCCCTGGGGATGGGTGAGAAAAAGCTTGAGCAAATCGAGCGCGCGCATTGTTTCCGAGACAAACGAGGGCGCGATCAGTCTTTCGGTGTAGTGTTCCATCGGATCGAGCAGGAACAGCTTAACGTCGATGATCCCGAGGATCTGATCTGGCGTATCGGCGTAAACAGGCACGCGCCGATGGCGTTTTTCCTTCAAACGCGCGATCGCGTCCTCGTTAGTTAAATCGTCCGGCAGCATGAAACTGTCCACACGCGGCGTCATGCAATCCTTGGCCGTTTTATCTCCCAGCTTAATGATTTCCTTGATCATTTCGGCTTCACCTTGGAATAATGCGCCTTCTTCTTCGCCAATTTGAAGCAGTGTTCCCAGTTCCTCGTCGCTTAACCGTGGACGATTGCGCAGATGCGCCGGGATAAAACGATCGATCACATAATCGCTGACCGTCTCGAGTCCCGGCCGATCCGGTCGAGAAACGGCATTGCGATTTGTAACGTGAAAGCGCCTATGGCCGAGAGCCTGGAGGGCGCCGCGAGCGCTGCAAGTTTCGGCACCAAATCGCAGAGCAACACCACGACGGCAAAGATCAGGATGCCGACCAGCCATTGAGGAACGCGCCCTGCCAATGGGCCTTCCCGCACGAAGAAAAGACACAGCACAACCAGTAGCACATTGACCAATCCGTCTCCCAGCAGCAGCGCGTTCAAGACGTGCCGCGGATTTTCTCGGAAGAGCTGTATGAACTTCGTCAGCCCGGCGTGATTTCCCTCCAGCCGGCGCAGTTGATGCGGCTTAAGCAGAAAGAGCGCCGTTTCTACTCTGGAGAAAAGCGCAGAACAGAAGATCAAAACGCCGATGGCGCACAGCACGATGACTAGGGTAGTGGCACTCATTTTTGCGGGAGCAAACCGCACACACTTTGGGTGGTTTTTCCGGCGCGAGGGACACCGAGTAGGTGAGAATGTTCCTCGGAAGAATTGGTGATTGGTGGTTTGCTCATTCGCTGAGCTGCAATCAAATTAAGCTCCCCATGAACAAACGCGAGAGGATTTCACAATGGGTGGCCGGGTCGACCGGAGAAGATGTCGAGCCGGGCCAGGCAGAAGTGGCAACACACCCCTATTACCGCGCGTTTTTCCTTTGCTGGAATGAGCAGCGTTACTATGAGGCGCACGATGTTTTGGAACAGCTTTGGCTCGGCACGAAATCGCGCGACGCGGATTTCTTCAAGGGATTGATCCAGGCTGCCGGCGCTTTCGTTCATCTTCAGAAAAGGTTCGAAGATCCGATGCACCCCAAGCACAGCAGGCGTTTGCCGCCGGCGGAGCGTTTGTTTCGGCTTGCGGAGCGAAATCTGGCGAGCTTCTCCCCGTGGCATCATAGGCTCGATGTGGCAGCGCTTTGCCAGCTTTTGAACCGGTACGCCGACCAAATCGTCGGATCTGATTACACGTCCAATCCCTGGTCACCGGAAACCGCGCCGAAACTGGCATTGAGGTAGGATCGGCACGCTGCGCCGAGATCATCCCGTAAAAATCAATTTTATTCCCGCGATAAGCAGGACCGTCGCGAGACAAAGCGAAATCCCTCGGACAGCAAACCGTCTGCTCCCCAAGTGCGAGCCGATGATGCCGCCAATGATTGCTGCCGCTGCGAGAATGAACCCGAGTGAAGGGATGGAGTGAACTTTTGTGGCATAACCAACTAGTCCGGCGACCGAGTTTACCCAGATGAAAAGCGCCGAAATGGCAGCGGCCTGCCGAATATGAGCCCACTTACAAAACAGCAGCAGCGGTGTGAGAAATATTCCGCCGCCGGTTCCGGTCAGCCCCGCAAGAAATCCGAGTCCCGCTCCAACACTTATCGCCACCGGCCGCGAGGGAGCAAAGGTTTGCGGTGGATCGCTCCGGCGAAAGACGAGTCGCGCCGCCGAGAAAAGCAGCACAAGCCCGATCAGAATCCTGAGAATCGAAGCAGACGGCTGCAAGTAACCACCGAGATACGCCGCTGGAATGGAAAGCAGTGCGAACGGCCAGAATAATTTCCACGAGAAATGTCCCGCCCGCCAAAACTGGAATGTACCGATCGACGCAACGAGAATATTAAGGACAAGCGCAGTCGGACGAATTACCGCGGGTGCGATCCCGAACAAAGTCATCGTTGCGATGTAACCCGATGCCCCGGCATGGCCGACCGATGAATAGAGAAACGCAATTATTCCAATTGAGAGGAAAAGAATAACGAGATGCGTCGTGTCCATGCTGCTCTGTCATATCGAGAGGAGTCGAGACATCTCTCGAATAATTTCCGCACTCCGCCCGCGCAAACAGCCAGAGATTCCTCGACTTCGCTCGGAATGACAAGAACGGTGATATCAATGAGGGATATCGGATCGACGGTTCAACGCTCAATGCTTTAACGATTTAATGTCGCGTAGCATAACAGACCTCTTCCGCTTTGGGATTCTGGCGTTACTTTGGTTAGTGACAGCAAATCACAGCGATGCTGATCCGACACCGGCTGATGCCGTGCGTTCACAGAGCGCCGCTACAGAAAAACCCGAGCAAATCAACCGGCTTGCGCACGAGAAGTCGCCGTATCTTCTCCAGCACGCACACAATCCGGTGGACTGGTATCCGTGGGGGGAAGAAGCATTCGCGACGGCGCGGCGGGAAAATAAACCAATTTTTCTCTCGGTCGGTTATTCCACATGTCACTGGTGTCATGTGATGGCGCACGAGTCCTTTGAGGACGAAAAAGTGGCGGCGATCATGAACCGGGAGTTCGTTAACATTAAGGTCGATCGCGAGGAGCGCCCGGATGTTGACCGCGTTTACATGACTTTTGTGCAGGCGACGACCGGGGGGGGTGGTTGGCCGATGAGCGTTTGGTTAACCCCGGACCTCAAGCCGTTCGTCGGCGGAACCTATTTCCCGCCGGAAGATCGTTACGGCCAGCCGGCATTTAAAAGCGTGCTGGAGCGGATCGCAACAGCCTGGAAGCAAGATCACGACAAGATTGTAGAGCAGGGGAACAAGATCGTTGATGCGCTGCGCGAATCTCAAGGAGCGGCAGTTGACGGCAAAATCGACGGCTCAGTTCTGGAGGCCGCTTTTAAGCAGCTCGATCGCAGCTATGACCCGAAAGAGGGCGGCTTTGGCAATGCACCGAAATTTCCGCGTCCAGCGACGCTAAATTTTCTGACGCGATTTTATGCGCGTGATCCTAAAAGTGATGCCGGCAAACGCGCCCTCGATATGGCGCTGTTCACGTTGCGCAAAATGGCGGCTGGCGGAATTCACGATCATATCGGCGGCGGATTTCATCGTTATTCAGTGGATCGTTACTGGCACGTGCCGCACTTCGAAAAAATGCTCTACGATCAAGCGCAACTTGCGGTCGCGTATCTTGACGCGTTCCAAATCACAAAAGATAAGCACTACGAATCCGTCGCGCGCGACATTCTCGATTACGTCGCCCGTGACATGACCTCGAAGGAAAGCGGCTTTTACTCAGCCGAAGATGCCGACAGTCCTGTAGCCGGGGGCGGTGACCCCGGCCATGCCACGACCGCCGAAGGCGCGTTTTATGTCTGGACACAAAAAGAAATCGGCGACGCGCTCGGCGATTCTGCGGAGATTTTCGATTTTCATTATGGAGTGCAGCCACACGGCAACGCACCGGAAGGAAGCGATCCGCACGATGAATTCCGCGGAAAAAATATTCTGATCCAGCGTCACACCGTTGCTGAGACGGCGCAGCATTTCAAGAAAAGCGAAAAAGAGATTCGGCAAGTGCTCGCCAAGAGTCGCGAGAAGTTGTTTGCCATTCGCGCCAAGCGGCTGCGACCGCACCTCGACGATAAAATCATCGCTGCGTGGAACGGCTTGATGATTTCCGCGTATGCCCGGGCCGATCAGGTGCTCGACGATTCCCATTACTTGGAAATTGCAACGCGTGCCGCGAATTTTCTGAAGACAAACCTGTACAATCCCTCGGGCAAGATTTTGTATCGCAACTACCGCGACGGCCGGAGCGGCGTCGAAGGGTTTGCCGACGATTACGCGTTTGTTATCCAGGGTCTTCTTGATCTCTATGAAGCCTCGTTCGACGTCGAATGGCTGAAGCTTGCGGTCGAATTGCAGGGGACGCAGGACCGCCTCTTTTATGACGAGAAAACTAACGGCTACTTCAGCACGAGTGGGAAGGACCAAAGCGTGTTCCTTCGGATGAAAGACGATAACGATGGCGCCGAGCCGGCTGCAAGTTCCGTTGCCGCACTGAATCTTTTGCGGTTATCACAGGTTCGAAACGAGCAGAGCATGTTGGAGCGCGCACGCAAAACAATAGCTGCATTTGCCACCACGCTTTCGCATTTTCCCAGCGCCATGCCACAAATGCTGGTTGCGCTCGATTACTCGCTAAGCAAACCACGGCAGATCGTGATCGCCGGAAAGAAAGATGCGCCGGAAACAAAAGCGCTGGTCAAAGAAGTGTATCGCCATTTTCTGCCAAAGACAATTGTGCTTCTGGCAGAGGGCGGAGAAGGCCAGAAGTATCTGGGCGAGCAAAATGAAGCGATTCGCGCGATGTCGCCAGTCGACGGCAAACCCGCCGCGTACGTGTGCCAGAATTTCACCTGCAAAGCCCCCGTCACCGATCCAAAGAAACTCGCGGAATTGCTAAACTTGTAGCGACCCTTGTCGATGTGCCTCCAACAAACGCGCGAATCGCGCCGATCAGGCTGCCGAAAGATTTTCGCGGCCGTATCGCAACACTCGCGCCATCCAGACTAGCTCATCCAGGAATTTTGCGACGCGACCGGTGTAAGCTGCGTCGGTGATCTTGCCCGTCGAATCAAACAGTTTTCCCGCAGTGCCGAAATAGATATCGGAGAAGATTGTAACGAGGCCCAGCTCGCGCAGCACCGGGACCAAACTCTGGATCATACGCGCGCCGCCGAACGGACCAGCTGAAACGCCACAAACGCCGACCGCTTTATGAACGTATTCCTTCAAGTTTGTATCGAGCACATGTTTCAGCAGCCCGGGGAAACTGTGATTGTATTCCGGGACCACGAGGATCAGTCCATCGGCCCGAGCCACGGTGGTTGAGAACTGACTATCCTTTAGCGCTTCACCAGCGTCATCCATACGGATGGGAATTTTCCGGATGTCGATCAATTCCGTTTCGATATCCCCGCGTTTTGATACTTCACCGAAAACGAAGTTCGCCGCCGGCTCGGTCAAGCGACCCTGACGCGCCGTGCCGATAACGACCGGAATAAAAACCGGTCGAGTTATATCTTGCGTAGCCATGTTTCGATTTGTCGCAGCAGGGTAGGGAATCTTACAGGGAAATCGCCAGTGAAATCGTCCTGGTCACGTTCGTGCCGTTGAAACAAGACGCTCCGCGTTTATATCGCATCGTTGCGCGCTGCTTGGAAACAGCAACCTCAGTATAGCTGACCGTCATTGCATCCAGGCGATGCATGCAGACCGAGAACGGCCCGCGATTGGGCGCATGAGAACGGTGTAATTCCCGCAGGGAGATCAGGCTGTAGCCGGTGGCGTCGACGCCGGTTCTCGTGCCGCGGCGAGATGTTTCGCGTCTGCCGTGGTCATCCCGCCGAAGCGGGACTACAAAGGAAGCGCAGATCTTTGCACGAACGCGCTCGGCAGTGCGCTCATCGAAGCCGGACGAAAACCAATGTTGCCGTTGCCATTCGCGATCACACGTGGCTAAACGTTCCAGATTCCACCGGTATTCGATCACGCGTTTTTGCAAAGGCACGATCGCGATCAAGCGGAAGGGTTGGAGTTTTCGAAGCGGCAACTTCCTCAACGCGGCAGCGATTTCATTCGCGGTGGATTTTCCGGCCAGTTCCCGGACGACTAGCCCTCGGCTGAGCACGCCGTTCTTCGGTTTGCGTTCGATTCGGTGCCAGTTGATCAATGCGAGACAAACACCGGCATCATTTGCCGAAATCCAGGTGCCGCCGGTCGGCTCGCGCGGAAAAACAGCGCGACGGCTGCCGGACTCGACCACGGCAGGCGCAAGAGCGGCAACGCGATTCCGTTTCTCGTCGCGATTCATCGCGAGATAGAATCCTCGCGATTTTGGAAGAAACGAGACCGTGCACATCAATCAACCAACATACGATAGCGCAGCTGCCGAATATTCCGCCAGTTGCGCCAGAGCGCCGCGATTGGTTTAGCGCATGCCTCTCGATGATCGCAGAAAAAACGAAGCATCCTCAAGCATGAGTTGCAGAGGAAGTCGGTGATCAAGGATGTTTTTGATCTGCCTGCGGGAGAGTCTTTGCCGAATCCGGCGATGCGTCGCGGTATGTCAACGCGACGGCGTTCATACAGTAGCGCAATCCGGTGGGCGGCGGTCCATCGTTGAAGACATGTCCGAGATGCGAACCGCAGCGTGCACACGAAATTTCCCCTCCAAAGATCGCTGAGAACGTCCTGCTTTCGTGGACTGCTTCTTTGCGGATCGGCTGCCAAAAACTCGGCCAGCCGGTGCCAGAGTTGAATTTCGTCTCCACGCTGTAAAGCGGATTGCCGCACGCGGAGCACACGTAAAAGCCGTTGCGGTGATCGAGTGCGTTACCGTTCATGGACGGCAGCTCGGTGCCGCTCCGACGCATGACGTAGAACTGCTGCGGTGCCAGTATGACCAGCCATTCTTTGTTCGTGAGATCAACCTTTTGGTCGAGAGGAATAGCGTCCAGCTTCGCGCGAATTTGCGCCGCATCGAGATTGCTGGGGCGCGCGCGAGAGCATGCGGAAAATGCGATGCAAATGCTCGTGCCTAACAAAAATTGGATCGTGCGTTTCATTTCGTAAACGCAGCTACGGTTTTAACCAACCGCCGGTCGCTTGAATGGGTGTCCCCTTTTCCGTGATCCATGCCGCAAGCGCGCTGGGTTTATCGTTGCCGGTTCGCATGGGAAGCGTAACCGATCCAATCCAGCGGTTCGATTCATTCACCATGTCGATCTTGAATAGATTGAGAACTACGAAATCGTGGCGCAATTTGCGGCCGCTGTTTTCACCGCGTTTTACGTTCGATTCGAGATTGTTTCCGAGCAGCGCCACATTCAACACTAAAGCCCGCGGTTGCGTTGTCTCCGGAACAAAAGTGGCGCTAAGTTTTCCGTCGTCGCCTAACGATACACGCAATATTCCAACTTTCGTCGATGTTGTCGGCATTGCGTTGCCGCCAAACCAGCTGCGCCATTCGTTGCCGTTAACGACAAAACCCGGGGTGTAAACCGAATCGCCGCCCCAAGTCGCGGCATAATGCTGCTGTTTCGAAGTGAATTCAGGTTTGGCGAAGCGATCGCGCCAGCCGAGACGGTCCCAGTAATCAACGTGAAAGGCTACCGGGACGATCTTTTTCCACAGCTCCGGACTCGATTTGAGTGCGCTGAGCCATTTTTCGGCCGGCGGACAACTGCTACACCCTTCCGAGGTGAACAGTTCGATGAGCGTGCTTTGGTTTTCCCCACTCTGGAACGTTGTAGCCGGGAGCGTCGACCCCGGCTGCTCGGCTAACAACTTGAAGTTCCCAATTAGTAGAGCAATCACAAGAGCCCGGATCGGTTTCATATTTCTCCAGGGTAAACTAGCCGGGGTCAGCGCCCCTGGCTACAATCGCTCATCCGTCAGGCGATCGTTGCCGTCATTCTCTTTTCGGATCGCCCAGCGCCGATCCGCTCGAGCAAACGATCGTCAACTGCCGCTATGAATCGTCCGGGTTCCAAAGGCGTTTACGAAAGTATGCCCGCCAGCTCTCTGGAAGCGACGGTAGCTCGCTTACGCGGCGCAACATATCCTGGTTTGTCGCATCTCTGCGATACAGATTCACAACATCGGCAACCGTAACGTTGTGTTCTTCATCTCGTTCGAGCAAATCTATTGAGTCGCCAGCGGCGACCTCTCCTTCTTTAGCAACCGCAAGGTAGAATCCGGTGCGACCACTCTCCAGGAAACGCTTCACCATATCGGGCCGGTTGAAGCGTATGCCGAGTTTGAAGCACGGCATTCGGGGCTGGGTGACCACAAACTCTGCAGAAGCAATCCGTAGGCGATCCCCAATACGCGTGTCCTCAAGCAAGCCCTCCGTCGTGAAGTTCTCGCCGAAAACTCCCCGCGGGAGTTCCGTACCAGGAAGTTCTCTGTGCCAGAACGGGTAATGCTCCGAGGGGTAGACGTAAACCGCCTTATCGATTCCTCCATGCACGGTCAGGTCAGATTGCTGATCGCCCTCGACGTTGAGCTTCGCCACTCGAACCCGGCCAGAAACCGGCGCTTTGAATATAGATGTACGGACAATCTTACCCTTCCATTCGATCTCGCGCGGAAGTCCGACGGTAACCGACAAAAGCTTCATGCTGCGCACAACGCGAGCATAGCCAATCCAAAGTTAGATGTAACCAAAATCCAGATCAGGCGGATGCAAGTCCCGTGCGCAAAACCGCAGAGATCAACACTGTCGCGATTGCCGTCTGATTACGCATCCTTTGCAATGGTTCGCGAGCGCTGTTGAATGCCTCCCGTGTCAATGCAACCGCTTCGCGAGGATCCTCAGTGAATCGTGCGGCGAAGCTGTAAACCGCGGGATAATAACGAGCGACTAAACGATCAAAGCGTGTGCTTTTTGTTTTCATAGAGCCTTTCTTACTCATTAGTCGCGAAGAATGCGTTTGCCTTACAGCAGGTCCCTGGGAGGACCGAAAATCCCTGAATTATTGGTAGCGGAGCGTCGAAAATCTGAGAAGGGTAATCGGCAAATCTATGAAAACCATTACGCTTAAGTTGTTTGTTGGTTACCTGGCCGCTGTCGGAATTGCCGGAACTATGCCCGCACAGAACGATTTAAACCTGCCTGACGTCAGCCAGGCTGCCGAGGTCAAACAGCGCATCGCGCTGACGGATATTACGATTAAATACCATCGCCCTCTGGTGAATGGGCGGAAGATTTGGGGTGGCCTCGTTCCATACGGAAAAGTCTGGCGCGCCGGCGCGAATGAGAACACGACGATTGAATTCAGTGATTCAGTTTCGATAGAGGGGAAGCCGATCGCCAAAGGAGTTTATGGTTTGCACATGATTCCGAACCCGGATTCATGGACAGTCATCTTTTCAAAGACCAACACCGCGTGGGGAAGCTACAGCTACGACCAAAAAGACGATGCTTTGCGCGTGGATGTGAAACCCAGGCCACTTGCCGAAACGAAAGAAGCGCTTGAATTCGAGTTCGAAGATCTGAAGCCAACTTCGACGGCGGCGACGCTGAAGTGGGAGAAATTGGGTGTTCCTTTCAATGTCTCCGTCAACGACGCGGATCAGACGTTGCAGAATATTCGAGCACAGCTGAAGGGTCGCGGTCAGTTTACCTGGCAGGCCTTGGACGAAGCGGCGCAATTTTGCCTAACGAGAAAAATCAATCTCGATGAAGCGTTGGGTTGGGCCGATGCCTCAATTCAGAATGAAGAAAGATTCGATAATCTCAGCACCAAAGCAGATATCCTCAAAGCCCTGAATCGCCCGGATGAGGCGAAGACCGTTTGGAACCACGCGCTCGAAATTGCCACCGCAGCGCAACTCTATTCTTATGGTCGACAGTTGCAGAATCAGAAGAAGGGAAGCGAAGCGATGGAGATTTTTAAAGACGTCGCCAAACGCTTTCCACAAGGAGTCTACGGGTACCTGGCACAGGCCCGCATTAAATCTGCAGCAGGTGACTTTGCGGGCGCAGCAAGCGACGCTAAGAAAGCGCAGGCTGCCGCTCCTACGGATGCGCAGAAACAGAGTATCCAGGCGCTGATCAGCCGACTCGACGCGAAGCAGGATATCAACAAGTAACGCGGGCTATCTCGGATTTCGGACGACAGCCTCGATGGGACGTTCACAACCGAGAAGTGCGCCGTTGCACGTGACACACCACAGCATCGCGCGCTGTTGGCGAGCGGCCGTTGTGATCGCGATGTTCGCCCTCGTGTACACGGCCAATTCGGCCGATGCGCCGCCGTTGTTGTCTCCGGAACAGATGAACGCCAGCGAGATTGGGCTTGCGCTACAAAAGCTCAACGTGCTGGGTCGGGTTCTTTACATCGCAGCCCACCCAGATGATGAAAACACCTATCTCATGGCGTTGTGGGCGAACGGCTCACTCTATGAGACCGCTTATCTTTCGGTTACACGCGGTGACGGCGGTCAGAATTTGATCGGACCGGAGCTAGGCGAGCGCCTTGGCGTTATTCGAACAGAGGAGTTGCTGGCAGCGCGGCGGATCGACCATGGCAAACAGTTCTTCTCGCGAGCAATCGATTTCGGGTTTTCCAAGACCGCTGAAGAAAGCATGCGCATCTGGAATCACGACAAGATTCTGTCCGATGTAGTTTGGATAATCAGGAAGTTTCGCCCGGATGTAATCGTGACGCGCTTTAGTCCGGAAGATCAGACTGACGCATGGCCATCACACTGCGTCAGCCATTCTGGCGCAGGAAGCATTCTCGGCCGCCGCCGACCCAAATCGTTTCCCGGAACAACTGGCTTTCGTAAAGCCGTGGCGCGCGACGCGGCTGGTTTGGAACACGTCTCCATTTTTCTTTCGGAACCGCAATATCCCTTTCGATCCAACGGGTCTGACCCTTTTGGAAGCGGGCGCTTACAATTCGCTTCTTGGAAAAGAGTACACGGAAATCGCGGCGGCGAGTCTGAGCATGCACAAGAGCCAGGGCGTGGGCAGCCCCCCGCGACGCGGAGCACGAAAAGAATATTTCAAGCTGTTGCAAGGCGCGCCGATGACGAACTCGCTTTTCGAAGGCGTCGATACGAGCTGGTCGCGCGTTCCCAATTCGGATTCCATCGCGGCAGAAATTCGTCAGATCATTTCGAAATTTAATCCTGCCGACCCAGCCGCATCGGTGCCTGAGTTGTTGAAGCTGCGGCAGACCATGAGCGGAATTAAGGACGAATCCTGGATCCCACAGAAGAAGGCCGAATTGGACCAGATCATCGCAGCATGTCTCGGCCTGCACGTAGAAGCGTCAACAGCAAATGAAACCTTCACCCCTGGCCAAACGGCGACGATCAAGCTGGAGGCAATCAATCGCTCGAATATTCCTATTACACTACAGGAAGTACAATTTCCCATGACCGGCGACTCGATGAAAATTGATGCGACGCTTCCTTCGAACGAACTCGTTACCAAAGATCTGTCCTACAAAATCCCCAAGGATACTCCCTATTCTCAACCATACTGGCTTCGCAAACATCGAATGCTCGGTTCCTTCGACGTCGACGACCAAAAACTGATTGGCCTGCCGGACAATCCGCCCTCAGTTCCCGTCGAGGTACTGCTGCAAGTCAATGGACAGGACCTCCGTTATTTGCTGAACACGAAGTACACCACCGTCGACCCCGTGGCGGGCGAAGTGCGACGGCCGTTAGTGATTGCGCCACCTGTTTTTGCCAAGCTCGCGGACAGTGTCTTCGTATTCCCGACAAATGAGCCGAAACCCATTTCGGTCCACGTCACAGCCGCCACCGGTCCCGTGAAAGGGGCGCTGAAACTGGTTTTGCCGCCGGGATGGGAAGTCTCTCCGGCATCTGTCCCGATAGACTTAAAGGCAGCTGATGCGGAGACGGTCGCCACGTTCACCGTCAAACCACCGGACCAAAATAGTGAAGGCGTCTTGCGAGCAATCGTTTCGACGGACAACCACGATTATTCGTTCGATCGCGTGCGCATTTCGTACCCGCACATCGGCGTCCAGACTCTAATGCCGCCTGCGGAAGCCAAACTTGTTCGCGCCGATATCCGCAAGAAAGGCGATCGCATCGGTTACATTTCCGGCGCCGGCGATGATATCCCGGAGAGTCTAAGACAGATCGGTTATTCAGTGAAGATTTTGAGCGAACCGGAGATCACAGCGAAGAACCTCGCGCAGTTCTCGGCCGTCGTGCTGGGAATCCGCGCCTACAACACACGGGAGGGAGTTTCCAACTGGTTACCCGCGCTGTTTGCGTATGTGAAGGAGGGCGGAGTTGTGATCGTGCAGTACAACACTCTGGCCGACCTTAAGAGTAACGAACTGGGACCGTATCCATTGGAGATTTCGCGCGACCGCGTCACTGACGAAAATGCGGAGGTTCGCATTCTTGCGCCGAATCATCCGGTCATGACCACCCCGAACAAAATCACATCGAAAGATTTCGAGCGATGGGTTCAGGAACGCGGACTTTATTTCCCTAGCAAATGGGATCCTGCCTGGACACCAGTCCTGTCGTGTAATGATCCAAAGGAAAAGCCGCTCGACGGTGGCCTGCTCGTTGCGAGGTTAGGCAAAGGTTTCTTTGTGTACACGAGCTATTCCTGGTTTCGGGAGTTGCCGGCAGGCGTTCCGGGGGCTTATCGGTTGTTCGCAAACATGTTGTCATTGGGAAATGAATAGGAGCGAGGACAAGCCGGATGTTTATTCCTGGCCCAAAGCCTACGGCCTGGCGCTTTCCCTTTTTGCTTTGGAGGTAGTGCTGCTCTACCTCTTCACGGTCCGGTTTTCGTGAACCGGCTGGATTATTTTGTTCTCATCGCCACGATTCTGGCGATTCCGCTTTACGGGCTTTGGCGAACGCGTGGGAGTCCCTCGTTAGGCCAATATCTCAAAGGCGACGCAAGTATTCGGTGGGCCACGATCGGCTTGTCTGTGCTGGCAACGCAGGCAGGGCCGATCACGTTTCTTTCGATGCCGGGCCAGGCCTACGAGAGCGGCATAGGTTTTATCCAGAACTACTTCGGACAACCGCTCGCGCTTGTCGTCGTGTGCGCGGTTTTCGTTCCGATCTATCAGCGATTGAAAGTTTACACGGCCTATCAGTACCTCGGCGAACGATTCGATCGAAAGACTCAGCTACTCGGCGCGTTTCTGTTTCTCGTGCAACGAGGCATCGCCGCTGGAATCACCATCTATGCCCCGGCCATTGTTCTGTCTGCGGTGCTCGGGTGGCGCTTGAACCTCACCATCTGGCTCGCGGGCGGACTGGTCATTATCTACACCGTTATGGGCGGCACGAAAATTGTAAGCCTCACCCAACGCTACCAGATGATCGTGATTCTGGTCGGCATGGCGATTGCATTTGCGGTCGCGGTTTACCGATTGTCGCCCGATCTCTCGCTTGAAAGCACGTTGTCGGTTGCGGGCAAGATGGGCAAGCTGGAGGCCGTCAATTTCTCGGTCGACCCGCATAAGCGATATACTTTCTGGTCGGGCCTGATCGGAGGTTTTTTCCTAGCGCTGTCCTATTTCGGAGCAGACCAGTCCCAGGTCCAACGATACCTCGCGGGAGGCTCGCTCAAAGAGAGCCGGCTCGGATTGCTGTTCAACGCAGCGGTGAAAGTGCCGATGCAATTTTTCATTCTGCTGCTCGGCGCGATTGTTTTCATGTTTTACCAATTCGAAAAACCGCCTGTTTATTTTAATCAACCTGCGTACGAGCGTGCGTTGGAGAACGGCTATGCGCCCCAGCTAACGGCATTGCAGAAGCAGTCCGATGAAGTATTCATGCAAAAACGCGCCGCTATTCGCGCTGTTTCCGATGCGTCGGCAAACGAGCGCGATGCGGCGATAACCAAGCTGCGCCAGCTCGAGGCGCAAGCCAGTGAATTGCGCAATCGAACGAAGACAGTTCTCGTGAAAGCGGGCGCGGATCCAAAGAGCAAAGAGTCGGATTACGTATTCATTACTTTTATTCTTCAACAGATGCCGCATGGAATTGTCGGACTACTGATCGCGGTGATCTTGTCCGCGACTATGTCAGCGACAGCAGCAGCTCTGAACGCTCTTGGCACCACCACAGCAGTCGATTTTTATCGGCCGTTGATCCGCCCGAATGCGAGCAACCATCATTACGTGGTCGCGGCCAAAGCATTGACGGCCGCGTGGGGTTTTGTCGCCATCGCCATCGCTTCGTTTGCCAGTTTGGTCGAGAATCTCATCGAAGCTGGCAACATTCTGGGGTCGATTTTCTATGGCAGTATCCTCGGTCTTTTTCTGGCAGCTTTCTTTATTCGTCGAGTCGCTGGATCCGCAGTATTCTTCTCGGCGCTCATCGCGCAAACGCTGGTGTTCCTTCTCTTCGCGACAACGAATATTGGTTACCTCTGGTATAATTTTATTGGATGCGCGGCCGTACTGATTTTGGCGCCGATTCTGCAGAACACGCTCTTTCGCAGCGCGGAAGCTTCCGCCGGAGTATGAAGGTCATCCTGGGCCATGGGTCATCCGATCATTTGTTTCGGTCAGCAACCATGCGGATTTTTCCCAAAACGATTTTTGGTCGCTAAGATTCTGACCGCGCGACGTCTGCAAAAGGAAATCGGCGGAGAGATCGTCTTTTTCTTTCACGACAGCGATCATGATCCACGCGAAACGATCACTATTCTGCGAGACCAACATAGTAACCGGGATGTAGCTCTGAATTTTCAGTTCGAGAATCGGATCCAAAAGCAGTTCTCGCCGCTCTACGCCAAACGTGTTTTGCCGGAATGGCAGGAGAAAACTGCGCGCCAACTTCCAAGTTATGTTCAGCGGTCCCTGGTCGCAGAGTTCAAGGAGACGAAGTGTTCGAACGTCGCCGATTTCTGCCTCGAGATGTACGCGCGAATGGGTTTGCTGAAAGGTGTGCGGGTCGAGCGATCCAGCGCACCGGAGTTCCGGGCGCGTGCCGTGGCGGTGTCAGACTATTTCGTCGACCAGCGCTATCAAGGTGAAATTGTTCGTGCACGTTACCGTGACGGAAAATTGTTGCTGCACAAGGGAGGCGATCGATTTCTGGAGATTCCTGGCGGACAATTTGGTCCAGAGCAAGTCAGCCCGACCCGCGACACGCGTTTCACCTGGATGCAATCAGTGATTCAATCCACACACTACGTCGCCGGCGCGAGCGAGCAGCACTACATTAACACGGCGGATGCTCACGGGGTGAAGTTTGTGAGTCGCGACGAAATCTCCGACTTCGACAAGGCTTATACGGAGGTGTAATGGAATCGGCGCCGCTCAAGATCGGGATTGCATGTTTTCCGTTGATCGGCGGGAGCGGGATTTTGGCAACGGCGCTCGGGTCAGAATTGGCGCGCCGCGGTCATGAAGTTTACTTTTTTAGTTACGCCCAGCCCGTTCGGCTGGACCTGCCGCAAGACAATCTTCATTTCCATCGCGTGGATGTGGCGCATAACCCTTTGTTTCCGTGTCCCGACTACACTTTGCCGCTCGCGGTGAAAATGGCGGAAGTGGCGCATTCCCGGCAGCTCGATCTTTTTCATGTTCATTATGCGGTGCCGCACGCACTCGCGGCCTGTTTAGCCTCTCAGATGTTAGGTCCGTCAGCTCCGCGCCTCGTCACCACTTTGCATGGAACCGACACGACTTTGCTGGGGCAGGATCCTGATTACCGCACCGCCATTGAACATGCCCTCGTGCATTCCGATGCGGTCACGGCAGTTTCAAAAAGTCTTCGCGACCAAACGCAGGAAACCTTCCGTTTGAAACGCCCAATTGAGGTGATTCCGAATTTCTTCACTCCGAATAAACCGAGACGAAGCCGTGAGGAGGTTCGGCGCGAGCTGGGCGTAGCTGACGAATTTCTTGTGCTGCATATGTCGAGTTTGCGACCCGTTAAACGCATCGATTTACTGCTGCGCATCATTGCGTCGTCGAAAAACCGCGGGCGCGTTCGCTTGTTTATTTTGGCAGGCGGCCCGTTTGATCCTTACCACCCGCTACTCGATGAATTAGGAATTCGAGATCTTGTCATGGTTCGCCAAAACACAGCTGTGGTGGACGAATATTTGGAGGCCGCGGATGCGGGACTTTACACATCCGAGTACGAGAGTTTCGGCCTGAGCATTCTTGAAACGATGTTGTATGGCAAACCGGTCATTGCCTTCCGTGTCGGGGGCGTTTCCGGAAGTTCTAGGACAGTCTTATCCGCTATGTTCATTTGGTGATGTAGGCGCGGCTGCTGCCCAGATCGATACGCTGATCGAGTCTCCGAATCTGGCGCAAGAGCTAGGTGAACGCGGTCGCAATCGAGCGCTCGAGATGTTTTCAGCCGACCGTATCGTGCCGCAGTATGAGGCGCTATATCGCCGTGTACTTGCAGCCTAGCCTAACATGTATCGTGCCGTGATACTGCGGCATCGCCCCGTCTGTCGTTTGCAATCGGCAATCGAAAATCTAAAATCGCAAATATCATTGTTCCCGTAGTTCAACGGATAGAACGAGGGTTTCCTAATGCTAAAACCGCCATTACTGCAGCAATTCGCCGACCTCATCAGCCGTACCGCAATTGCTTCCTTCTAAATCCCTTGAGCGATTCCAAACCTCCTCACGAATAATCCCATTTCCGCCCAGTTCTCACCCGCCGGTTGACACAACGGGTGACACAAAATTAGCAAAACTCGAGCAGCGGTTCGCTGGATCGTTTAGTTGGGTGCTATTTTGTCCATATCGATTCGTCGAACTTCATTCCGAACGACAATCCCAACCGTCTTAGATAACGATTGATCTGATCAACGTCTTTCTTCTTGAATTCTTTATGAGCTAGCAATTCCTGTTCGGTTCGGCTTGCCAACGCACCGACGTTATGAACGCCGATACTCTTTAGCATGCGCATATGGCGCGGCTCCGACTCAAGATCAGCTATGCCCAAGTAGAGCAGCTTACGAAGCTGGTTCTCGCTGTCCGTAATGCTCTCTTCTGCATTGGCTGGTACTGTGTGCCGTGCAATGAATCGCGACAACGTCAGAACCTCCTCAAGGAGCTCTCGTTCTTGCCCAGGATTCTGTGTCGGCTCGCAATCGTCGTCCTGGAAAGCTGCTCCTACTGTGGCCGCGATGTCTGGCCAGAATTTCTCGAACAAACGGTCGAGAAGCTGATCGCTTATCCTTTTCTCTCGTAGCGCTTCATTTACAGTTCCGAGCAATTTTCGAAAATCACGCTTTTCAAAGATCGTATGCTGGAAGTGTGAGAGTGGGCCGACTACATCTGTTGGCTTAAGCCCGTCCAAAAGAAGTGTACAGGCGTATGACTCATCAACGGACTTAGACAAAGCGCCAGATTCGAAAAGTATCCACGGCGACTCAAGGTTTTGCCTGGTGAGACATATCAACCCGAAGCCCGCTTTCTCCAGTTCCCCAGTCATTTCTAGAAGCCACCGTTTACCCTTACGAAGATCTTCAGACGAGACGAAGGGCGTAATGCCTTGAAAAATGCAGGGGAGCCAATCACGGAGTGCGATCGCTACTTTGCGGCTTGGGTTTCCTGACCAACTGAGGAAAATTTTCATGCGCCTAACTGTTGCGTTTGCAGTTCAACGAACTTCGCACCTCGCCGTGTGATTCGGTAAATTGAATCTGAACCGGAGTATCCTTGGGAAAACAAACCGTGTGCAACCAAGGCATCTAGATCATCATGTAAAAAACGTTGCTCGCCTGAAGCATAGAAACGTCCGTCCACCATCATCTGTTCACCATCGGGAGATAGAATCAGCACACCCTCGTTGGAAATCGAGACCATGCGGAGTAATTCCACGGCACCTTCTGATAATCCGATATTCGGCACCAAACACACCGCTAATCCGCTAAAACCTTGAACACGACTCAGAATATCTAGAAGGATTCGGTTCACTTCATCTAGTCTCGCCAGGATTATTTGGTGATCTTGCTTCAGAATCTCGTCCACCTGCGTTGACAGATGAAACGTGTGAGTGACCAACTCCTTGATTTCTTCGTGTCGATGGTATTCCAACCCACTCGATAAATTGCCTATGCGATAAATCTTTCTGTGCGCTCCGTTCCTGCCGAAAGAGGCCGATCAACTGAGTAATTGTGGCAGCAGCAGTTACAGGGTCCATTGGTGTTTTCACGTTTGGTTAATCTCTATCCATCGTCAGATCTGAAGCTGCCCTTCACCGGACCTTCAATCATTGTGTCGATCAGGCCAGAACTCCCGCACAAGATACGAATCTGGATCATTCTTACTTTTGATGTCGGATAGCTTGCGAAACTCAATGTTGCGTTTGTGTATTGCCAGGCCCTCCCCCCAGACAAAACCACCCTCCCGCTGAATAACAGGAGCAAGAAGAAAACTTCCGAATTCTTCGAATCTTCTACGGAACACTGCGAGATTTGTCGACCCAGGTGCCGGCGTCATGTAGTGAGTTCGCGACAAAATCATCACATAAGGTTTTGGGATATCGATCCCTTCAGCATCCGCCCTACGATAGATATTTTCCACGTTCGAACCAATGTGCACTGTGTAACCGCCTGCCGGCTTTCCGGGAGCGTCGCCTTCAATGATAGAAATTTTGAGTTCGTTATACTTGTCAAATCGGCCAAGACGTTCCCGCAAGTCGACAAAAATTTGCTCTGCAGCATCCGCGTCTCGGAAAAAGAGGCCGAACGTTGGAGGCTCTCGTAATTCAGGATCATGTCCATACACCACCCCCGCCCAGGTGGCCTTATCCCACAGTGCTGGATCCACGAACGTCGTCAGAAACGCTCCGACGTCGGTATGCCTTTCTTTCGCTTCAAGCGGTTTGCCCAATGCGGGTTTTGCATTGCGCGGTAAACCTCGACAACGGTTCACTAAGAGCGGGTAATCGTTCACACCATTCTCTCCAACGCAATAGTGTGTCGCGCCTTGCAGGGCAGCTGGAATGTGTTGGATATCCGAAGCCGAGAAAACAACCGGTATGAATTTTTCGTTGTTTGCACCAGCGTTGTAAAGGTGCTGGTAAATGAGGTTTCCCTCCCAGCGCACTCCAAGTCCGGTCCCAGGCGTCTCCCTACCTTCGACGCGCGCAAGATAAGTAGCGCTTGCAATGACAAAAACGAAATCAGACGAACGAATCTTCGCTTCCATCCACCGCGGCCACCCTTCTGGAGGTGAATGATGATACTGATCGACGTCAGCATCGATACCGTCCGCTCGTAATCGATTGGCTAACTGCAACACACGGTCCGCGTGTTCATTGCTCTCGTGTGTGTATGAAATAAAAACTGTTACAGGATCTGACACGATTCGCGAAGGTCGCGCCTGATTACCGCAAACTTCGTCGGTTGCCTAGTGTAAACTACCAAAGAACGCCTTTTTGGCATTGCCCAAAAAGGTGTAGCCAAAAAGTCTAGAGGGGAACAGCTTACTGCAGATCACCGAGCCGCGAATCCCAATTCCATCTGACACTGACGCTTCACCAGCCAATTCTCTGCCGCTCTCCCCATGAGCATGAACGCTCCTCGCGCCTCCCACTGACAACGCCAACAGATGAAATTATCCATTGGCGTAATCCCTGTTTCGGGGTCGCGATTCCCGCTTGGAAAGATGAATACCGATGTCGTAAAACAAATTGAACTGTGATCTTTGCATCACATCGTTGGACGGCTCCTCAAGATTAGGCTGCCCAATCATGCTCCAACGCGCGTAGACCAAACATCGTCAAACTGCCAATTTTCCGCTGCGCAGGTCGTCGCCGGAAAGGGGCAAGTAAAACGACCGAGAAAGGAAGAGTTAACTTTCGCTGCTCGTCACAACTAAACGTCCCCGGCGGGAATCGAACCCACATTTAAGGTTTAGGAAACCCTTGTTCTATCCGTTGAACTACGGGGACATCTTTCAGACGTCAGATATCAGGCAACGCGGGCTGGATTTCAAATTCAGAGGGTCAGATTGCGATTAACCCATGGTTGTGTTGGGATGAGATGTGTAATCCGGTTCTGTGCTGGAAGCATTCTTTCTTGCGAATGACGCAAATTCACGCTGAGGATGCGGAAAGAACGCGGCAACCGACGTTGTCAGCGAAGTACAAACCGATGATTCCGTCCCTGGTTCGAAAAACGTCGAATCCAGATTGGGTATTCGCTACATCTCATCTGCAATGGATCAAAAAGAGCCGGTCGGTGTAGTGCACCCTCGTCGGTGGCGTTATCTGATCGACATCATCGTACTCGTGGCAGCCAGTTTCGCGCTGCCGATCGGTTTTGGCGCTGTTTACACGCCTAAAACCATGCAATCTGAATTTGTATTTGCGGCGTTTGTCCAGCTTCTCGGCGTCGCGATTGCCTGGATGTTAGTTCGCCTGAGAGGAGAGAGACTTGCAGATATCGGGCTGAAACGGCCTGAGAACTGGTGGCGGACGATTATGATCGGCCTTGTTGCGGCGGCTCTTGTTTTCGCTGCGATGTACATTTCCGAAAAGGCAGGTTTCCGGCGCGATCTGAGCCGGTTCAAGGATGCAAAGGGAAATCTGGAACTGACCATGTACGGCGTCTTCTATGCATTGATCGGAGCCGGCTTTTATGAGGAGTTCATGTTTCGCGGATTTTTAATGCAGGGCATGGCCATGTTTTTTGGTGGAAGCCGCGGCGCGTGGATAGTCGCGATGTGTCCTGCAAGGCGCGCTTTTCGGGGCAGCGCACGCTTACCAGAATCCTCTCGGTATCGCGATCACCGGCACATTGGGCGTCTGCCTGGGATTGCTGGTTCTTGCGTCAGGGCGCAACCTTTGGCCGGCAATCATTGGGCATGGACTTTTCGACGCGAGCCGTTTTGTCTTATTCTATTTTCAAGGACCGCCGCTTGGGTGAGTTGTTCGGTCTCGCGGTCCTGGAGATTCGTCAACGATTTAATAGGCGCGAGTCGAACTCGAAATCGATCGGCGGCGCGATGCGGATGCGTTTGAAGTCTCGATGTTCAGGATTGAGAAGAAAATTTGTGTCGGCGGGACTAATCACGCTCGGTAAGGCCAATACTGCGGAACGCCGCTCCTGAACCCAGCGATCGCCAAATTCCCTTATCTCGACTGGGGGTGGGAAAACCCGCCAGTTCGCTGGCAATTTTTCTGCTGGAAATCGTTCGGTAAGACTATCGGGCCATTCCAAGCGAAAAGCCTTGTACTTCTGGTTTGGGTTAAAGGGCTTGTTATGGACGAAGACCTCCAGCGCTGCGGTCGATTGATGTTCGCTGGCGTAAATGACGCGAACGTTCCGCGAGTTCCATCGTCCGCCGTAGCGCCGGGCGCCTTCGCCTGAAAAAGCCGTTGATGCTTCGCTCTGCACGACAATACGCCAGGCTGAACCCATGAGGTCTTAGGAATAGACCCCGTATTTCATCCGGCCTAACAAATCCTCAACTTCCCGCGCGCCTGCTTCGGTTCTCGCATAGTCGAGTGGGACAGCGCCACCCAGACCGTACTGGGGGTGCTTCAACCAGGCTCGGGCTTTTTCGATATCACCGAAAAAGTCTGCAGCTTGCCGAACAAGTCGCGAATAACGAATAACTTTGTCTGATTCATCCGGACTGAGTCGTCCCGCCGCTTTGCGCCGCTGCAGCGTGGATCTCGAGATGCAAAGCTTCGCCGCGAGTTTTTCAAATGGGAGGTGGAGAGTGTCTTGCAAAGTCTTCAGCTCGGAAAAGCGCAGGCCCTTCTGAATCTTTTGAATCAGTTCAGTTGGGTGCATCGATTTTCTATCCGCCGTATTTTTTTCCAGAGTTGCCGTTTTCATGAGAGTAAGTTCTGATCTGATTCAATTGACACATCCTAATGTGTCAATTGGACAAAGTCAAAGCGAAGCCCTCGGTTAGGACATTGGACACAAGTTCAGGCAGCAATCTGGCCAAGAACGCTGCGCAGCTCGTGAAAATCCACCGGTTTGGCAAGATGGAAATCGAAGCCAGCTTTCTTGCCGCGCTCAACGTCGTCAAGCGCGGCAAAGGCAGACAGCGCCACGGCTTTAACGGCTCGTTTTCGCTTGGCTTCGGCAATGATGTCGTACCCATTCCCGTCGGGCAGAGCAATATCACACAGGACAACGTCGAACTCTTTCGAGTTGATCAAGTCCAGCGCACTGTGGGCGTCATCGGCCGTGGAAATGTTGTGACCGAAATGATTCAGCAGGCGAGATAATGCCTGCAGCGTGTCACTGTGATCTTCGACCACCAGAATACGCAAGCTCTTGCCCGAATTATACGTCGCCCTCGTCCGCTCCTCGCTCATTTTGCTCTTGCCCGGGAACCCGTACACCGAAATTGCCGCGCCGTCCACTTTAGTCGAAAGATCACACGCGAGCTTCCGGCGATCATGTGGCTGAGTAAGATCCGCAATTATGGCTGCCAATAAGACGCTGCGGTGAGCGATGCAGACCTGCGCGGCGCGAGCTTCGTTTACATCGCGGCATCATTCGCAGCGTTAGGCGGCCTTCTGTTCGGCTACGACACAGGCGTAATCTCAGGTGCGCTCATTTTCATCAAACGCGAATTTGGCCTAACGACAGCAGCCGAAGAGATTGTGGTAAGTGGCGTTTTGCTGGGAGCGACTGTCGGCGCGATTGCCGGAGGAAAAGCTGCCGACCTTTTCGGCAGAAGAAGAGTCTTGCTCATAACGGCGGGGATCTTCGCCATCGGCGCACTCGCCAGCGCCGTGGCACCGTCGCCCGCGATGCTCATCGCCAGCCGAGTCGTGCTTGGTTTGGCGATTGGCCTCGCTTCAACGAACGTTCCGGTTTACCTGTCCGAAGTTGCGCCTCCGCAAGCGCGGGGCTGGGTTGTCTCGCTCTTTCAACTCGCCGTCACTATCGGTATCGTAGTCGCGTATCTTACCGATTACGCTTTTGCCGGTAGTGAGGGCTGGCGATGGATGCTTGGTCTGGCGGTCGTTCCAGCTTTGGTTTTCGGTACAGGCATGTTTTTTCTCCCCGAAACCCCGCGCTGGCTCATCCGTGGCGGCCAACATGAAACTGCGCACCGCGTGCTCGCGCGCATCCGCGAGTCGGCCGATGTGAGTGCCGAAATTGAAGAGATTAAGTTGAGCCTGGCCCAGCAAACTGAAAGTGGCCATTGGACAGACTTGCTGCGTCGACAAGTGCGCCCGGCTCTTCTTGTGGGTATCGGCCTCGCCATCTTCCAGCAAATTACCGGCATCAATACCGTGATTTATTACGCGCCCAAAATTCTCCAAGCCGCCGGATTTAATTCAGCGTCCGGCGCCATTTTGGCTACTGTGGGCGTCGGAGTTGTGAATGTCGCGATGACTATCCTCGCGATGTTTTTGGTCGACCGTGCCGGGAGACGCCCGCTGTTACTTGTCGGAATCGCCGGAATGATTGTCACGCTCGCCGTTCTCGGCTTGAGTTTCCGGATCTCAAATCCATCCGGACAGCTCGCGTGGACCGCTGTGATTTGTCTGATGGGTTACGTTGCTGCCTTTGCAATCAGCCTTGGACCAATCTTTTGGCTTTTGATCGCTGAGATTTATCCATTGAAAATTCGCGGCCTCGCCGAAGGGACGGCAGCCACGTTTAACTGGGGCTCGAACTTCATCGTGTCGCTTACGTTTCTGACATTGGTGGAAAAACTGGGCGCCAGCTCAACGTTTCTAATCTACGCGTTAGCCTCGGTGGCATCATGGTTGTTTGCTTATTACTTCGTCCCGGAAACCAAAGGGCGCACTTTGGAACAGATCGAGGCGTTTTGGAGAGAAGCCCATGTCGCCCAATAGTGAGTCGAACTTCCTGGCGATGCCGAATGTGAAAGTCTTCAGAGTTGGAAAAAGGTCCGCAGCCGGTGCAAAAACGTCGCAGTGTACAAACGTTCTTTTTCATGTTTGTCCGTGCGGCCCGCTTCTTTCAGGGCCCCTTCGGTTTCCATTTTTCGCTGTGCAAGCAGTTCACTCAATTTTTCCATGCAGCCTGGCGCATCGCGCAGCAAATCGGCCATGATAGGTTTTCCGATTTCCATTACGTAGCAGTCGGCATCTGCGCGGACGGTTGCGCTGCGCGGTTCACCCGTGAGCAGCGACATTTCGCCAAAACAATCGCCCGCGCCCAGTTTCGCGACGTGGATTTTCGATCCATTTTTTGATACGAAAACGTTTGCCGCCCCGCGCAGCATCACGAACATCGAGTCGCCTGCAGCGCCTTCCTCGATGACCGGCTCACCACGACCGAAAAGTTTTAAGCGCGCCTGCTCGACCATTTGATTGAGCTGTTCGTCGGAGAGACATCCGAAAAGCGGCTCCTCGCGCAGAATAGATACAGCCTCGGATTGTTCTTCCTGGATGGGGCGCCCTGGTTTGCGCTGAACATGCAACGTGCGAATGGGAAAAGGAATAGTGATGTTCCGGCGCTTTAGTTCGTACCAAACGTTCGTGCGAACAGCGTCGTTGATCTGATTGATTCTGGAATGATTCCCCATGTAGAACTTGATCTCGTAGATCACGGCAAAATCGGCGAAATCGACCAGAAACACTCTTACTTTGGGCTCGGGCAGAACGCCTTCAGCCGTCGAAGCCGCTCGAAACAGTGCCTCTTTCACCAAATTGGGCGGATTCTTGTACTCGACTCCAACACGAATACGCATGGCGTGGACTTCGGTCGGGTAATGGAGATTGACGATCTGGTGGCCGACCATCTCGTTGTTCGGGATGTCGAGATAAATGTTGTCGTTCGTGCGCAAGCGCGTTGAACGCCAGTTGATCTCCATCACTTCGGCAAACCGCTCGCCTACCTGCAACCAGTCTCCGACCTTGTAAGGCCTGTTAATTTGGATCGATATCCCGCCAATGATCCCGGCAAAGAGATTCTGCCCGGCAAAGCCGACGATGATTGCGACGACTCCGGAGCCTGCCAGCAGTCCTCTCAATTGCGTCTGGGCATGATAGCCGTAACTCAGAATAAAAAGCAGGACGATCAGGAAAATGATTCCACCGACTACCTCGCGCAGAAAATGTGGAATCGGTGTCTGGCGTTTCTTCTCGAAATATAAGTCCCAAACGTAGCGATTAATCAGAGCGACAATCAGCGCGGTGCTCAATAAAATTGCCGCTGCGCCCACATGGTAGCGCCACGATGCATGAACTCCGTAAACGGCGATCGCGGCGTAGAAAGCCAGAACCAAACAGAAAAGCCGAAAGAACAGGCCGAGCTGGACCCCAGAGCGACGCTTTAAGAATCGCCCAATTCCTAGGGCGACAAAAAACGTCCCGATAAAGACTACTACGGTGATTGCGTCTCGCTGCGCCTCGGAAACCGCGTCGAACATCAGGCCGATAGTATACCAGAAGAAGGCCGCCAGAATAGTATTCTTGCGTTACGTTTAAATGCCGAACCGGCTTGCGCCAGGATTGGTCAAGACGGACCCGAAACCGTTGCTACGCGCCTTCTGATCGCCCAGCTCTATTTTGGCGGTATGAAAAACAACCACAGCCACCCTGCCAGGAAGCAAAGACCGCCTACTGGGGTAACCGGTCCCAGCCAATCCCGCGCCTGCGGGATAAGTGCAAGCAGATACAAGCTCCCGCTAAACAGCAAAATCCCCGTAAGGAGGAGCCAGCATGCGCCGCGATTAATGGTCCCGTAAAGGGCAAACACGAGAAGGGCAATTGCGTGAATGAATTGATAAAACACCGCCTTGTTCCAGACATCAACCATTCCGCGCGATTCCAGAGTCGATCGTAGACCATGCGCCCCAAATGCTCCTAACACGACGGCGAGGAAGCAAAGCGCAGCTGCAATTCGAAACAGTATCACGGACATGTTGTTAGTATGTCATTGCGAGAGAATTCGCGGAACCTCTAACTTTGTCGCTCGCTAAGGTGCGGATCTGCTTTTCCGCCTGGTGACCGTGACCCGATTCAAAGGTAATTCGGCAGAAACCGCATCCAAAACTCTTATCTCACGCAATGACAAAGATCGCACGCACAAAATGACCAGCTTGCGTTTGAGCCCGAGGAATCACTCAGACATTTCAGCGTTGGCACTTTCGAGTCTTGTCGAATTCCGTGGGGTTATTGAAGTCGCAATGCGGATCGAAAATCGACGCACTTTTCATTCGTGAACCGCGTGGCTGACTTGGCGCGCGCGATTTCTCTGTAACAGTCAGACATAAATGAGGAACAAGACCGGCAGATCTTAGTGTAGCCGAGCAGAGCACATGATTTCGGAGGACAAAAATGGAAGAGGAAAAATCGGAGCTCATTGCCAAGGTACCACAGGTAACATTTCTATTCTGGGTCGTTAAGATCCTGGCGACGACGCTGGGCGAAACCGGCGGCGACGCCGTAACGATGTCCTGGCTCGGCGAAACGACCGCTGAGGCGAAGGGCACCGGCTACCTTATTGGTACTGGAATATTCGGCGTCATTTTTATCGTCGCGGTCCTGGTGCAGATCAGGGCCAAAAAATTTCACCCGTTCCTATACTGGCTGACGATTGTCGCGACGACGACGGTCGGCACGACACTGGCCGATTATTGCACGAGAGCGCTCGGTATCGGCTACACCGGCGGTTCAACCATTTTGCTCATTTGTGTGACTGCGTCGCTTGTGATCTGGCGCTGGTCGACCGGGAGCATATCGATCGAAACGGTGAGTACGCCTAAGGTCGAGATTTTTTATTGGGTGACAATCATGTTTTCCCAGACTTTGGGGACGGCGCTTGGCGATTGGGTGGCCGACACAAATGAAACGGGTTATCTCGGTGCTGCCGCCGTTTTCGGCGGATTACTTGTGTTGGCCGCTCTTCTTTACTACCTCACGAGCTTTTCCCGCGTCATTTTGTTTTGGGCTGCATTCATTTTGACTCGGCCGCTCGGAGCCACGCTCGGGGATTTTCTCGACAAGCCGATCGCGAAAGGCGGTCTGGCTATGAGCCGTTACACCGCATCGCTCGCGCTCCTGGTGGTGATGGTCGCATTGATCCTGATCTTCCCGCAGAAGCCCGCTTCAAAAGCGCATTGATCTCAGTCAGTAAACGAATTGCATTCCGAAGTACCCGATGAGCGCCGTCGGCTGATCAGGCGACCGGAGTTCGTGGCCCATCGACATAATCAGGATGTATGTGTCGGTAAACTCATGCCGTAAACCGAAATTCAGCGTCAACACGTCCTTCGTAAAATTCGTTCGCGACGTCCCATGGAGTTCCGCCATGAGCGTCGTTGGCTTGGCGACATCAAACCCGCCGACAATTCCATAAAGCCATTCGCTTCGGCCAACAGTGTTGGCAAGCGGGCCGAACTCAATATCCGCGTGAAAGCGGCCGAACGTCTTCGCAGCTTGGAAAGGAACTTGAAACCGTGTCCCGTCTTGAGCCAGGCCGCGACGAACAGATGATTGGACGACATTAAAAATGACGCGCGGAAACGTCGACATGTCGAAGCCGCTCGTTGCCTGATCTAAAAAGCGCCATTTCACTGCCGCTTCAGTTCCGCCAATTCCGCCGATTAAACCGTGGCCGCTGCGTTTCAAAAGCTCCGGCGCAGTTTGCAACGTCAGCTGAATGTATTCGCCGATTCCATAATTCAGATCGATCGCGGGGACCTCGTATCCGGTTTCATCAGGACGATGTTCAAACGTGATCGCGAAATTATTTTCCCATTTGCGATTGCCGGGAGTGCCTGGATCATCGGTGATCATCGGCGGACCACCTTGCCCAAACGCAACGCGTACCGCACATGCGAGACTCAACGCAATCGCAGATCGTCGCACGGCTAATCTTTTGTTGATTCCGCCGGAGCGTACACGAGTAACTTAAGTGTGTTCGGAACAATCCTGGGGCGTACGGGCGACGCACCCGGTGAAGGCGAGGGCACTGGCTCAAATTGGGCCGAGGGCAAATATATCCGATGAGTTTTGGGATCGAGCGCCATCGCTCGCGCGCCGCGTTGCGTCTGCAAGACTTGCACGACTTTCAGTTTGTCCGGCGCTTCTTCTCTCGCGATCGTGGTTGTTCCATCGCCGCAGGATGCGAACGCGAGCTGACTTGTGTCGTCGAACGCGCATCCATCGACCCCGGCGCCGATTGGCACAGTGCCGGCAACCTTTCCACTTTCCGTGTCGAGCATCACCATCATTTTGTTGCGGCACCCCGAGAACAAACGATGATGCGTCGCATCCAAAGCGATTCCACTTGGCCCTTCGCCCGGCGAAAGCGACCAGCGCGCGACGACTTCATGTTTGTCCGCGTCGATCGCCGCGACTTCACTCTTGTCTTCGATGTTGCAGTAAACACGCCCTGTTGATTGATCCACCGCGGCGAATTCTGGAGTTCCTCCGAGCGGAATCGTCGCTGAGACGGCAGCGGCTTTGGCGTTGATAACGGTGACCGAATTTCCAGTGTGATTGAAGACGTAGACTTCACCATGACGTGGCTCGTAAACAACAGCGTCTGGATTCGCGCCCGTGTCGATCTTCGAAATTGTTTTGAACGCTTTTAGATCAACAACGCTCGATTTCGATTCTTTGCCGTTCGACGAAAAGCCACGCTGGAGTTCTGGGATCGCCACGAAAGCGTGAACGCCCGGTGTGTCCGCGACCTCGCCAACTACCGCATTCTTTTCAAGATCAACAACGACGACCTTGGTCGCGTGAGCGAGGTAGAGGCGGCGCGCAGAGTTATCGATCGTCAAGATGTCCCAACCGCCTTCGCCGCCGATTGCGATCTCAGGTAGCGATTGGTAAAGGTCATTTGCCAGTGCAGTGGCGCAGAAAAAAAGTGCACTAGCAATAAGGCTTCGTTTCATAGCTTTTGTTGATAAGTAATCGCTTCCGCGCCGAAACACCACGATGCGATTTTGTTTTTAGGACAATAGTTCGAAGCAGGCGAAGATCGACCAGGTGCAACAAGGTTGTTAACTCATGCCCAGTCAGAATACCGCCGAGCCCGCCGATCAGATGCCGTCGTGGCGCGAAGTGTTTTTGTATTTTCTCTTCCTTGGCTTCGTCAACATCGGCGGGCCGGTAGCGCAGATCACGATGATGTTCAATCACATGGTGGAAAAGCGCCACTGGTTGTCGAAAGATCGTTTCATTAAGATCATGGCTTTCTGCCATATGCTTCCCGGCCCGGAGGCGTTGCAACTGGCGATCTACATTGGTTATTTGAAACGTAAGCTTTGGGGCGGCGTGCTAGCCGGTGTTACTTTCATTTTGCCAGGCGCGATCGCCATGGTCGCTCTGAGCTGGCTTTATGTTAAGTGTGGGAAGCTTCCTGAAGTCACAAACGCTCTATACGTGCTCAAGCCAGCCGTGCTCGGCATCATCGCTGCGGGAATTATTAAACTCGGGCGTGCTTCGATCCGGAACATTTTTCTTGCGGTTCTGCTGGCCGGCGCCTTTGTGGGAATGCGTTTCGGTGGAATTAATTTCCTGCTGATTCTTTTGGTCGCTGGGTTGGTGAACCTGATTGTTGAAGGCCGCTCGGCATTATTGAAAAAAACTGCGCCGACTTTGCCGGTTATACTCATTGGAACCGGTGCACTGCTTCCATTCGGCAACTCGCGTTTGTTTCAAATCGCGTGGCTGTTTTTCAAGACGGGACTGCTGAGTTTCGGAGGCGCGTATGCTTCGCTTGTTTTCGTACAGCGTGGCGCGGTTGGGCACTATCACTGGCTCTCCGACGGCCAGTTACTGGATGGCGTTGCGCTCAGTGTAGCGACGCCAGGGCCATTCATGTTGTTCACAACTTTTGTCGGTTATGTCGCCGGCGGAATTCCAGGTGCGGCAGTGGCCACGTTGTTCGTCTTCTTGCCATCGTTCGTGTTCGTGCTCGGTGGCGCCCACTACATCGAAGAGCTCCGTGAAAACCACTCGCTTCAGGCGTTCCTCGCCGGCGTCAGCGCCGCAGTGGTAGGTGTAATTGCAGTTGTATCGCTGGACCTGATCCCCGAAGCCTTGGTTGACCCGGTAACTGTCGGCATCTCCGTAGTCGCGTTTCTTCTTATCGCGTTTCTGAAGCGGGATGTCGCCGTGGTAGCCATCGGAGCAATCATTGCCGGAATTCTTTACGCCAGCGCGCGTGCGATCGCCTGAATTTTTACGTCGGCCCTAACACGTCCGAGAAGGATTGCTGCCGCGTTACTTTTTTGTTCGCCTACTAATTTAGTCTTTGGCGAGATCAGTTTAGATTGCACACCGGAATTTCAGAAACGATGTTGAAAACATGAACTTGATTTTGAAATGCTGTACTGCCGCCGCTTTTTCCGTTGTCCTTGTTTTTGCTGTGCCAGACCTGGCGCATGCGAGATCTCGGGGGTCCGATCCCGGTGGACATACAAATCGCGGAGTCAAATACGCGCAAGACAAACAATACGACAAAGCGATCTCCGAATTCACGAAGGCGATTGCAGCGCAGCCGAATGATTCCAAGAATTATGAGAATCGCGCCATGGCTTACAGGTTGAGCGGTAAACCAGCGCAAGCGCTCGGCGATTTGTCCAAGATAATCGAGCTGCACCCGAAAGACGCTGACGCATATGCAGCGAAAGGTCAGATTGAAATCGAGCAAAAGAAGTTCGATTCAGCGATCCAGGATCTGACGCGGGCGATGGAACTCGATCCAAAGAGTAAAAACGCGCTGCGGTACCGCGCTTACGCGTATCTCTCCAAACAGGATTGGAACAAGGCAGTAGAGGATTACTCGAAGGTGATTGAGAGGTCACCGGATGATATTGGTGCGTATCAGCGCCGAGCCTACGCGTACCGGAGCCTCGGCAAAAACAATGAGGCGGTTGCCGATCTCACAAAAGTCATTCAAGCGCGGCCGAAAGACGCGGAAGCCTTTCGCCAGCGTGGTCTCACATATCGATTGATGAACAACTATGCGAACGCCGTCGCCGATTTTAGCAAAGTCCTCCAACTAAAGCCAAACGACGCGGATGCCAAGTCGCGGCTAAAGTATGCACAGCAAAAGCTTCAGCAGCAAAAGTTGCGGCAGCAGCTTCCGACTCCAGCGCCGTCCAAGAAGACGGCGACAAAAGCCCGAACACAATAATCAGTGTCGCCGAGTCCATCCCCAGCCGGGTGAGGCGGTTTCGGGATCATAACGACGAACTGGGACCAGCCTGCACTAAATCGCTTTGATTTCGCCCTCAGAGAACCTCACGCGCGGTGTGTGAACGTTTCATGAAAACTTCGCGTAATGCGGCGCGCGCCGCGTGATAGCCGCACATGCCATGGACGCCGCCACCCGGCGGCGTCGATGCGGAACACAAATAAACCCCATGCAAAGGCGTGCGGTAAGGTGTTGGACTAAAGATTGGTCGCGCAATTAGCTGCATCAGGTTTGCCGCACCGCCATTGATATCGCCCCCGATCAGATTCGGATTCGATTTCTCAAGATCAGCCGGACTCATTTTGTGGCGCGCCAGGATGCAATCGCGAAAATCCGGCGCGAATCGCTCGATCTGGGATTCGATTCGATCGGAGGCATCCAACTTGCAGTCGAATGGAACGTGGCAATACGCCCAAAGCGTGTGCTGACCGTGCGGCGCGCGTGTTTCATCAAACAAACTTTGTTGAGCGACCAGCACGAACGGGCGTTCCGGAACTTTTCCATGTGAGACATCGCGCTCCGCCGCTGCTACTTCGTCAATTGTGCCGCCGAGATGAATTGTGCCTGCGCAACGGCAAGGCTCCGCTTTCCAAGGAATCGGTTCGCTTAGCGCATAATCGATCTTGAAAACTCCGGGCCCGTGCCGGAACCATTCCAATCGATGGCGATAAGCCGGAGGCAATTGTTCACCGGCGATCCGCAAGAATTCCCAGACAGAAATATCCAGAAGAATGGCGCGCGATTTCGGCAGGTCATTTAAGCTCTCCACTCTCCGGTTGATCTCTATTTTGCCGCCGAGTTCACGAAGATACTTCGCGAGTGCGTTGGCAATTTGCTGTGAACCGCCGCGTGGAATTGGCCAGCCCACCGCGTGGCCGGCGAGCCCGAGCACCAGTGCAAATGCAGAGGAGACCGGCGCTTCGAGAGGAAGAAACGAGTGAGCGGCGATACCGGTGAAAAGCGCGCGAGCCGGTTCGCGTCTGAACAAAAATTTCGCCAGTAGAGTCGCCGGGCAAATCGCTGCGATCCCGAAGCGCGCCAACGCCACCGGATGCTTCGGCAAGTGCAGCATTGGTTGAAAAAACTCGACGGCCAATTTGTCCCAATTCCGCGCCAACGGCCCCATGAGGCGTCGATAGGCGCGCGAATCTTCGCCGCAATTGTTCCGCTGTTAGATCGATATCCCTGTACAGGCAGGCCGCGGAACCGTCATCGAGCGGATGTGCCAGTGGGATTTCAGGCTGGATCCACTCAAGACCGAACTTTTCCAACGGAAGCGTTTTGAAAAATGGGGAACCTGCAGCGAGTGGATGAACTGCGGAGCAGACGTCATGCAGAAATCCCGGCAACGTCAATTCAGCCGAACGCGTGCCGCCGCCGATCGTCGAGTTCGCTTCACAAACGAGCACGGAACATCCCGCGCGCGCCAGCGTAATTGCAGCTGCCAGGCCATTCGGCCCCGAGCCCACAATCACAGCGTCGTATTCAATCGGCATGTTCAAAAGGTCGAGCCGCTTGTGTGCTCGGCTTCCGATTTCCTGTCGTTGCAGAACAACGTGCCATGAAACGTGCCGACATCATTTGCTTCAGTTGCCGTCACTGCGGCTGGATTTTGTTATGTGTTCCATGATCCGCAAAGGGGAGACCGGCACCTCATCACATTAACATGTCGACAAGAAGGATGGCCAGAAAGCCGGCGAAGAAGACTGCGGTTGTGAATACACTTTCGCGCTTCGGCCGCTGCGATTCATGTGCTTCGACAAGCAGTTCCTCTGCAATGAGGTAAAGGAGCGCGGCGCAGGTGAAGGCGAGGATCCCAACAAGCCATTTGCCACTTAGCAGCACCGCGATCAATGCGCCAAGCGCCGCTCCTGCAACTGGCAACACCGCGATTGTCGAAGTTACCATGAGTGCGCGCCAGGGTGTTATCCCCGGACGCAGAACCGACACTGCCGTCGCCAGCCCCAGCGAAACGGCACATCCGGTGAGTGCAATGGTAAGGAGAAGGCCTTGTCGATCTCCGAGCGCAAAACCGACCCCCACCAGCATTCCATCCACAAAAATATCGACGCTTACCGCACCGATCAGAGGCCAGGGCATTCCCGGTCCAGACTTATCGGAGGATTCCGCTCGCCGGCTCAAAGCGCGAATGGCAAGCATCACGGCGACGCCGACTGCAAAACCACACGCCACCGCGAACGGATTACCGCGATGCATTACATCGGGCAGGATCTCGACTCCGACGACCGCAAACACGATTCCCGCGGCGAGGTGTTGGATGTAACTGCGTACAGCCTTCCCAGGTTTGCACCACGCTGCGAGTGCTCCGCCGCCCGCCATGCCGACTGCAGGCGCAATCGAGAACAACACAGCGTTTAATATTTTTTCAGTCATCTTTCTATTTCACAGATGAAATGCCAGTTGGCTTGGCGAGCATCCAGCCAAAATTGATCCCGATGATTTCGCCACAGTCACCTCAATTTGTGCGTGGCCACTCGCAGCAATGCCAAATCGACCGCCCGGCTGGCTACCGCCCTTTTCGCGCTCGCGCTGTTGGCGCTCACGCTCTTCTCCTTTTCCACTGTTAATACAAACAACAGTGTGATTTTGAAAGGTCATCTCTCCGATTTCAATTCCTGGCGCCTGCTCGAAACTGCGCGCACTTCATGCTTAACAACCTTCCCCATTACAATTAGCCTTGGCCCTATGGGCGAATCGGAGTTCTCCGGGGTCTTTATTTTTTTTGTAGCCAATTATTTCCTGACGTTTCTGATCATAGGTTTGGTTGCGGCGGTAATCTCACTGATTCGACAGCCAAAACCGCTGCGAATTAGCACAGTTGTGGAAGCATTTTTCTCTTACTACCTGCTTTTCACGATAGGCATAAACAATCTGATCAATTTCGTGTTCCATGTTTTCTTTGGTGACATAGCGGCAAAATTCATCGGGTGGGAAAACAGTCCGTTTCAGGCAGAAGTGGGATTCGCGAGTCTTGGTGTGGGAATTGCCGGAGTGATTGCCTTCAAGGCGAGCCTGCCATTTCGGTTTGCTACGCTCATTCCGCCTTCCGCTTTCTCATTGGGAGCAGCCGGGGGACACATCTATCAGATGATCGCGGCGCATAATTTCTCGCCGGGCAACGTGGGATTCGTTCTCCCAATCGACATAATCATTCCAGTGATCGGATTCATATTCTTGTGGTTGTCGTATAAGCATCCGCAGCCTGGGACGGCTTATCAAAAATTGATTTAGGTTCCCGTTGAAGGCGGCGCCGCCTGGAGATGGCCCGCCCTCGGGCCGGCGCGTGGGCGCGCCGGCTCCATTTGCATGCCGCTTGCCGTTCTGCGCGCGTTGCCCGACGATCCTATGATTCGCGTTGATTTGATCTCCCGCGCGAGCAGCGGAACCGGCAGAGTCTGCGGGAAGGATTCGGTCTATCAATAAATGATGCCTCACCCTATGTGACCCAAACAGCCTCAGAATTCGGCAGAAATTTCTAAAGATTTTTGTTGACGATTTTTCGTGAATTTGGAATTCTGCGGTTGCGTCAAGTTCGTTAGGCGACTCCAGTCAAGCCACCTTACCCTCTTCCCGCAGGGGAAACCGCGAGCGCAGGCTTCGCTCGCAACAGTGGAGTTGGTGATGAAAGTCACTCAAAATTGTTGGAGATCCTTTACCAGCGTACGGATCAGCGGCGCAAACAAGCCATTTACACCTTTTGTGGGACATGCTGATCGCGCCCCGATCGGAAACCACTTAGAAGCAAAAAAGAACCAAGATCAGTTAGATATCTTGTCGGAAAGGGATGAAACCCTTGGCTCCGCAGTGCAATCGGGGTTAAAGCGAACTCGGTCCTGGCGCGTGCCGCCGAATTGGTCGCGGGACGACTGGTTGGAAGAGTTAACGGCGGTCGAAACCTCTGCGACACGGCAGGCTGGTGGTGAATTCGATCACCCGTCCGGGAGGGGCCTGCAAGATCGGTCCCGCGCCAAGTTGGTTAGGCGTCTCCCCAAAAGAGATCCACCTGACCCTCTTTCCGCAGGGCAACCCGCGTGCGAGTGGTTCGCTCGCACAACTGAAACTACCTGCCATGAAAATCTATCTGAAAAGGTTCCTATTGGGTCAAGTAACCCTAATATTTGTGTTCGCCTGTCTTGCGCTTTTGCTGCAAGCGCGAGCCGTTTGCCAAGAAGGCTGCTTAACAAACCAAAACACCGTCCAAGGCGACGACACGCTCTTGAATAACACCGGATTCAGGAACACGGCCAACCGCCCCATAGACGGGCCGAAATATGGAGAGCAACACGATGAAATCACTTAACAATCTGGCGTCACAAATATTCAATTTCATTAAAAAATGGACTCAAGCCAAGCGCATTTCTTACGCCCTTGTAGGCCCGATGACAGCAGCTGTATTGTTATATCCGAGTAGTGCTGTCGCCACCGGGGATCCTGAGTTTAGCAAGACGGCACACCCCTCATCGGGATTTGCGCCCCTTTCCGTGGTTTACACTTACAAATTCGACAATACGAAAGGTAATCGAGGAAATTCTGTAGATGATCCCTGGGATGATAAATGTTCACCAATCGTCTTTAGTGGCGGGGACTCGAACAACAATCGAGTTTTGGACGTCGGCGAAATCTGGACTTGGACTTGTGCAGCGGTGATAAACGCAACAACAGTAAATACAGCCTATGGCGAGGTAAGTTGGACGGTATGCGGTGATGAATTTTGCACAAAGAGCTGGTTGCTTTATTCGGTCACGTCGACCGTGACGATTCCGCCGCTCTCAGTGTCAATAGACGTAGCAGGTTCAGTCTGTAAAGGCGGTGTGTTTACCTTGACAGCAACGCCAGCAGCGGGAGTGCCTCCCTACACGTTCAAGTGGACGACTGGTGAAACGAGCCAGGCCATCGTACCGAGCACATCGACCGCTGGAGTCTATACTTTTGGCGTAACTGTGACTGACAGCACCGGGGCGACCGCCTCCGCAAACAAAACTGTCACTATTGGTATTGTGTGTCTTACTCCGGTTCACCCACCCCGCGAGAAGCCGGAAATTCCTCTTCTGACGACATTTGAGTGGGGATGCGGTTTTTCCTTCGCAGGTGTCTGTCTCTCGGAAAAGATAGTGAAGATATGCATAGGCGGCCATTGTTTTGACAACCCGACTTCCGATCCAAGGTCTCCAAAAGTATGTCCACTATGCGGAGTACTCATGGGCATCGCGGCAGGCGCAGCCGGGGCCCTGATTGTAGGAGTTCTACTGGCACGGGTAAGAAGACGATAACATCGAAAATGGCAACCTCCGATCTCCTCCACGATACATTCAATGGGTTATTGGCCTTTATTGTCCCTGGCCCTGACGATTACTCGATCGCTCAAGGAGTCAGCACAGTCGAGCCGGGCGGAGTGGATATAGGCGTTGTGGACATTCTGATCGCGACACTTGACGAGTCCACACCATTTGTCCCGCAATTCTCTGCAACAGTCGCCGCCACTCTTAATAATCTTGCTCAGATGGTCAATCCCTCTGCCGGTGGGACTTTCCTTTCGCCATTCGCTCGCCTTTCGTTCGCAGAGAAGGCCGCGGTCTTCAAAATTATGGACGGTACCGAATCGCTGAAGCCACTCGCGGGGGTTCTGCCTGCGTTTGTCGCTTTCTTCTGCTACTCGGAGGCGGGAGCCTTCGACCCGGTGACGCGCTCACTGACGAGAAAGCCGATCGCATGGGACCTTTCGAGTTACCAGGGCGTGTCGGACGGCAGGAACGAGTTTCTGGGATATTTCGAGAAGCGCCGCAAAGTGCGGTGAGAGAGTAGCACTATGCGTGATGTCATCATTGTGGGAGCCGGAGGAGGCGGAGCGGTTATCGCGAAGGAGCTCGCAAGTCGCGGGCTTGACGTCCTTCTGCTTGAAGGCGGGCCGCGATTTGCCGACCCTGAGCGGGACTGGACTCACTTCGAGAGCGACGCGAACAACCCAGCAAGCGGATACTTTCGGTTTGGGCCCGCGGATCGATCGAAGCCGCCATGGGTGCGGGAGCTGGCGCAGAGCACGCTGTTGGTTCAGCTGTCAGGCGTAGGCGGAACAACGAATCACTACCAAGGGAACTCGCCGCGAGCCGCGCCCGGTGTTTTTACAGCTTACGGCGGTACCGACAGGAACGCGTACGACACTACACACCTGTTTCCATTCGGCTACCGCCTCCTACTGCCGTATTATGAGTGGGTTGAGCACACGTTGCCGGTTGAAACCGCGCCGATGGGGCTCAAGGAAGAGATCTTTTTCCGAGGCGCCCAACATCTCGGTCTTCCCGTTGAGCGAACCAAAGACATTACACGTGCCGCGTTCCGCCCGCAGGAAAACGCGATCCTGCAGCCGCGCGGCAATGCCGGTAAAACGAGCGATCCAAGCAAGCTCGTGTTCCCGAGCGCTAAAGGGTGTACGTTCTGCGGGCACTGTTCGCAGGGTTGCTTCCTGCCGCGGCATGCACCGATCAATCTGAAGGCCAAGCGCGCTACGTCGGTCAGCTACATACCGATGGCGCTGACCGCCGATCTGTGGTCACGGTCAGGGAAGGCCATCACGCTGATCACCGACGCGTTCGCCACTCACATTGGGACCGACGCGCAGTTGATTGCCCGCAAGGTATCCTGGCGCATCGGCGCCACGGGGCAAATCTTCAGTGAGGAAGCGCGTGTGATCGTTCTGTCATGCGGGACCGTGGAAACTCCACGCCTTTGGCTCAACAGTGGTCTCCCGAACCCGAACGGGTGGGTGGGGCGCGGGTTGACCGATCATTTCGTCGACGCCATTACCGGGGTCATGCCGTTCGACACCGGGTCCACGCGAGGGCCGGGTTGTGGTGGGCGGATCGATTATCCCGGCATCGGGATGCTCGAGGTCGTGTGCGAGACGCCGGGCTTGCGAGCTGGGCTGAGTGCTCTCAGTGATGCCGGAATCGCCGGGTTTTACGACAACGGCCTTCCAGGTGGAGGCTATGGTGCGGATTCGGTAGGCCGTCTCGTCGGCACCGACCTGAAGGAGGCGATGTCCAACATCGATCGGTTGTTGAATATCGATGTGTTCACAGATGATGACGTCGAGGCGCAAAACCAAGTGACGCTCTCATCAAATTTCCCTCCGGACGAGCATGGGCCGGTGCCGCGGATCGAAATACACCAGAGGAGCCGATCAGCGCGCACGGTTGCGAATCGTGAGTTTCTTGCCCAACAGGCTGTGCTTCTCCTGCGGTCACTCGGAGCGACGAAGGTGCACCGCATAAACAAACCGCCCTTCGTGATTCACAGCCACTGCACAATGCGGATGGGGCTCAACCCGGCCGATTCGGTTCTCGATGAAAACGCTGAAGCGCGGTGGGTAAAGCGGCTGTTCATCGCTGATAATTCAGCGCTTGCGAACGGAATCGGCGGTCCCAACCCGACGCTGACGACGCAGGCGCTGGCCACGTACACGGCTGAAAGGATTTTCCGGCGCTATTTCGGCGGCGATCCCTGGGTGCAGAACGAAACTCCCGTATCGTCGGTTGATCCAGTGATTACTCGGGCAGTGAAGACTCGCCGACTCTAACTAGGCATTCATGTTAATTAATGGGAAAGCGATTCGGTCCGTTTTGGGCGATCCTGACCCTATTCGCATTCTGATCTAGCATTTTGCTATCGGTTGCACATTCGGTCGCTGAATAGCCCTGCGAACAGAGAAGAAGTTTGGCGACCGAAAACGGCAGTTATACCGTCGACACCACGTCAATTGGATGGTAAATCCAGCAAATTCCCATGGAGGTGGTGAGAAGGGCGAGCCAAACGCAATCAGCAACTACCGGTCACTCCGGTGGACGACCCGAAAGCAGAACCAAAAGCAAGAGTGATCGAGCCCAGCCTAGAACTTGCTAACGGTATTGGAGCCGTAGTTCGCCACCCAGATGTGGGTGCCGTCAAAGATAATGGCGGCGGGGCTTGGCCCTGTGCGAAGAGTGCCCAACACCATTCCGTCACTGGCTCTCATTTGCGTCATCGTGTTGCTGCCCGTGTGCGTGACCCATAGGTTGGCGCCGTCGAAGGCTATCGAACTGGGGTTGTCTCCTATCGAGCACGGTGGCAGAAAGCTGAACGGCCAAGGCTCGCCCACGCTCACCCTGGAAATAAGATGGTCGCGGGAGTTCGCCACCCACAGGGTGCCTCCGCCAAAGGCCATCGCTGTTGGCACATCGCCTACCGGCACAGTCTGCAGCACCTGCGAGCCGGTGGGGTCCACCTGGACCACTGTGTTGTTGCCCGCGTTGCTGATCCAGATGGTTAATCCGTCGAAGAGCAGGTCCCACCACTGCCCCCGCGTGCCGGCGGGCCTCCAATACGCACCATTCGCTTGGCCTGTGGCGGGATCGAACCTCCATAGCGCGTCGCCCGGACCATTCACGAAAAACAAAACCGGGGCCGGCATGTCGTCGTATTGGACTGAAATCAGCCCATAGGCATTTGTTGGAAGGGCGAATATTCGAATGATGCCGCTGGAATTTGCCTCCGTGAGGTAGCCGCCGGTGGCTGTTTCGCTCGCGATCCAAATTACGTTCGCGACCGAAACCATTGCTTGCGGCGTGCCGGTGATGGAGAACCTGCCCAAAACGGAACCGTCATTGGCCGACAATATCCAGACGGAGTTGTCTGCCTGAGTGGCGACCCAAATGTTGGTTCCATCAAACGCCAACGCAATGGGCTGCCCTCCAACGGTGATGTCCTGGCCTTCCGATGGAGGCGAGACCGATGGTCTCTGAATGATGAACGAGGCAAAGTTCGTTACGGGAAGCTGGGTAAGATCGGCGACCTGCGAAGCATCGTGTGCGGTTACAATGCTAACCACGTAGTTGCCCGGAGAAGACAGACTCTGGTACTGCATTTGGAAATCGATGGTCGTGCTGCCGGCAGGGACCCTAATCTGCGGAAACAGGAAGCCTGATGGGTCGATTGGCGAGTAGCCGCCGCTATCAAGGGCTTGGTACACAATGGGGTACAAGATGGTGTCTGTCGTAGCCAGCCCCGTTAATGAAACGTGAACGTCCATCACGTCGCCAATGTTTGTGACGGAATCCGGATTGATCGCTACCGTCGCCACATGGATGGCGCTCGGAACAGCGATGCTGAAGGGGCCGAAACGCTCGGCAACGGGGCCGTTGCCCTCGACTCCGACGCGGACGGCGTAAAAGTCGCCTACGAGCAACGAGCTCCCGTCGGAGCGCCGACCTTGGTACACTATCTGAAATTGGGTGTTATTGTCGCCGGCGGCGACGGTGATCCGTTGCGGGAACGTGAATGCTGATTGATCGTCGGGGACGTCGAAGTAGTCTAAGTAAGATTCGCCGCCCCCCACTCTCAAGGCGACGGACGCGAGCAAAGGGAGGGGGATTGCCGGCCACGTGTTGTTGACCACCCACACGACCACGTTCATCACATCGCCGCTGTTACTCACCAAAGCTGGTGGACTAACCTGGACCAATATGACCGATGAGCCGGGGTAACTGTTGGGGTTCGCCCGGAGGAAGCTCTGAGGTGGAATCGTCCGCAGGTCCCGCTGGTCCCATTGGTCCCGCCGGTCCTACTGGTCCGGTTGGTCCCGCTGGTCCCATTGGTCCCGCCGGTCCTACTGGTCCGGTTGGTCCCGCTGGCCCCGCTGGTCCCATTGGTCCGGCCAGGCCCGGGGGGACCGCTGACGATCGGCTGCGTCGGTTGGTCCTGAGGCTGCTCTTGGAGGGACCCTATCGTTACCCACCACGGCGGATTCAAATAGGCGCAACAACAATTAGAATTGCCACAATAGCACTTGCCTTCCCCCATGAGACTGATGCCTCTTACGTCGAAGCTTAGCCGCGCGGAATATCGGTTGAGCTCTCTTCTGCTTGTTCCGTTTATGGGGACTCTTCTGCTCGTGTCGTTTAGGGGGCACTTGGAGCAACGACTCACAAATCGGCAAGAACGACCCGAACGTCAGCGCCACGTCAGGGGTGTTGGTCAGACTCGCCACGAGTTTGTTCAGAGAGGCATGCTGCGCTTTGCTGCATTTGGGATTCATTCGTATCAAGCTGCTCAACAATTGCACCAATCCTCTCATAGTGGCCTGCGTCGTCGGCGGCACGAGCGACGACGAGAGATTCATCGCTCTGACCAATTCGGGATTGGAGACGATGCCGAGGATTTCAAGGATCTTTACTTCGGCGGAAACGTATAGCAGCGTGCTCGAGGGCACGGTGACTTGGAGCAGCGTTAAGATTTTTATCTCTTCTCGCATAAATCTATTTCTCTATAACAAATCCAGTCCGCCGAGTGCACGCACTGCTTCAGCCAGTCCGCCGGTCAAAATATTGCTGACCACTCGGTCATGGGTGATCGGTTCTCTGGTCCCCCTGCCCGTGACTGGCGTCGCCGCGTGAGTGCCTGGGGCTGGCGGGAGTTCCCGTCCTTGGCCCGGAGGCTTCGACAAACCGGCGGGCGTGTAACCCATCGTCACCCACCATGGAGGATTCAAATAGGCGCAACAACAATTGCAATTACATTCACTCATGAGATTTATCCTTTCAGTTTGAAGTTTAGGCTCGCGGAACAAGTCTGGGAGCCGTGGCTCATTTATTCCAAGGGGGGATCGTAGAAGCTGCTTGTGATGGGTCAAGCCTTTTCGGTGAATGGTTGATGTTGCAGTCACGTGATCGCCGGTTGAACCAAGAATGCGAGTGTCGCCAAAACAAAACCACGCGCGGCCTTGTGCATAGGTGATCGCTTGTTCCTGGCTCAAGAATACCGGCTGAACACCAGCGCTCTCGGGTACACTTTCCAGTCATTTCGGAATGGCCTGATTTCGATGAATTTCCAAAGAAGGCTTCACGTACGAACACGAACATATCCTAAATTCCAGCATGCTTGAAATCGAGAAACAGCAAAAACGGTTTGGCGACAAATCACTAAAAGAAATGATAAAAAGGGGGGAAAGGGGTCAGAGCCAAGTATTGACATACATTCGGGATCGATTTATGATTCGCGTTAATGGCCAGGCCGTTGCGCATCGAGTATCCGGGCGCAATCTATCATGTGCTTAGCCGAGGGGACCGGCGCGAAGCAATCTTCCGAACTGACGCTGATCGAAAACTATTTCTCGATCTGTTGGGCCAGACCTGCCGGCGGACCGGGTGGCAGATTCACGCCTATTGTCTGATGGATAATCATTTTCATTTGCTTGTGGAAACGCCGCGCAGCAACCTGAGCGCAGGCATGCAATGGTTGTTGGGCTCCTATACCCAGCAATTCAATCGCCGGCACCGTTTGTGGGGTCATCTTTTTGGCGGCCGTTACAAAGCGCTTCTGGTAGACGGGCGCCCAGGCGGCGCGTATCTACGGCGAGTCTGCGACTATGTGCATCTGAATCCTGTGCGCGCCGGGTTGCTGCGCAACAAGGAGAAAGTACATCACTATCGCTGGAGCAGTTGCGCTCATTATCTAGCGACCAAAAAGAAGCGTCCGGCTTGGCTCAGGACAGATCGATTAATGGGCGAACATGGACTAGTGAGCGAGAACGCGCGCAGTCGCCGGGAATTCAGCCGCAGGATGGAGAGCTTGCGGCAGGAAGCCAATAGTCCGCAACAACTGCAGCCGATTCGCCGCGGCTGGAAATTGGGCGGTGAAGATTTTCTAGATTGGATTTTAGATAAAATGGAAGTGTCAACCAACGAAGCGCACCCCAGCCGTGAGCGGGATGAGACCGAGCAGGTCAAAGCCCTGAGGATCGTGCGGGAAGAACTTATAAGACTGGGTTGGACCAAAGCGGAGCTGAGGCGGCGGCGCAAGGGCGATGAGACCAAGATCGCGCTCGCGCGACGATTGCGTGAGGAGACGACGGTCAGCCTAAGATGGATCGCAGAGAATCTCTATATGGGAACCTGGACGCATGTCTCAAATCGGCTTTACCACTGCCGCTAAATTAGGAATGTCAATACTTGGCTCTGACCCCAGTTTCAGTTTCTAAGCGTTGGTTCAACGAAGCTTATCGGTACTTCGAATCGCAGACCGCCTGTGCCACACGGCGCCGCCACGGATTGGCGATGGCAGGAAGGTTGTTTTGATCGCTTATTGCGATCTGATGAATCCCTCTCGGAAAAATGGGAATACCTGCGCCACAATCCCGTGCGGGCTGGTTTGGTCGAGCATTCAGAGGACTGGCCATACCAGTTTCAATTCAATGCTTAACGAATGTAGCGTCTGACACAGACGCCCTACAATTCGCAAAGATTTGGCAGCCAACATGTTTCCTCCCTATTGCGGCGATTGATTCGGCAGCGTCTGATTCGCAGGGTCAGTGGTTCATCTTTGCGGCGGCTTTCATGATCTCAGCCTGCACTACCGGCATGATGTCTGCCATGTAAGCACCAAATTTTTGCATCGCCGATTTTCCGACCGGCGAGCCGTAAAAATCGGCCAACGCCTTCAGTTCCTCAGTGGTGAAATTTTTCACCATCGCATCGATCATCGCTTTGGATAACGCGGCAATATCCACTTGTGTCGTCATTACCTTCTTAAATTGCTCACGTTGATCTGCCGGAAGGTTTGCGGCCATTTTATCAGCCATGTCCTCGAACAACGCCTTTGGCGGGCTAACCTGGAGATAGCGTTCGGCTTCCCGGCGTCGCGTTTCGCGAGTGTCAGGGGCACTAAAAACCGGAGACAACGCGCAGAACGTAAGGACAACCAAAACAACAAGTTTTTGTTTCATAGTGCGCGATTGATAATGCAGCGCAGACAGCAACGCGATCTTTTTTAGCAATCTACCTGCCTATTGATCTTCGGCGCTTGACACAAACGCCGCTACAACGCGCATTTGCGTTGGTATGCGGGTTCTTGTTCTAACTGGCGCTGGCGTTTCCGCTGAAAGTGGGATCCCAACCTTTCGTGGTAAGGGTGGCTACTGGCGGAATCTCGACCCGGCAAAGCTGGCGACGCCCGAAGCCTTCGCATGTGATTCCAAACTAGTTTGGGAATGGTATCGCGAGCGCCGGCGGCGCATCCGCAATGCGCAACCGAACGCTGCGCAGGAAGCCATTGCGAAACTAGCGAAACATGCAAACAAACTTCTGCTCGTCACGCAGAACGTGGACGACCTGCATGCGCGCTCTGGAATTGAGAAGGAGAACATGGTGCAAATTCACGGCGATATTTTTGGGGCACGTTGTTCGCGTTGCGAGTTCAAACGGCACGATTACGAACAGGGGCACGAAGATGTCCTTCCGACATGTACAAGATGCGGCGGCTTAATGCGTCCGGACGTCGTCTGGTTTGGTGAACAACTGTCGTGGAAGGAATTACAGCGAGTTGAAGCTTACCTCAGTCGCGGGGCATGCGAGATTGTGATCGTGGCCGGAACCACCGCGACCTTTGCATACATTGTCGATTGGGCGCTCCGGGCGAAGCGTGATGGCGGCGAACTCATCGAAGTGAATCCTGAGGAAACGCCGCTCTCACGGTTCGCAACACGGCTGGTGCGCGAGCCGGCTACGATCGCGCTGCCGCGTATCGTTGATCAACTGATCGCTCGAAGATAACGGTCGCCTGATCGTCTCACTGCCGCTTTCGCATCTGCGAGAACGTTCGCCTGCCACCAGCCGCCATAAATCTGCTCGAATGGGAATGGTTCGATTCTTTCGACGATGCGGCGGATCGCCGACGCTCCGAGCGGAATGAGATTTGGATAACTTCGCATAAAACTGACGTAACGGCGATCCTGCACGACCGTAATGATGTCGCCCGTGAGCAAGGCGCCTTTGCCACCAGCACCGGCTGCCCAATGCAACACCGTGCCACCATCGAAGTGCCCGCCACAGTTGATTAGCGTCAGCCCATCCCAAAGTGGCAGGGTTGATCCTTCCCAGAATCGAATGCGCAGGCTCTTGCGCATGACCCATTCGTGATCGGCCGAATGCAAAAAGATTTGGGCGTCAAAACACTCGGCCCATTCGATCATCGAAGAGTAGAAATGCGGATGCGAAATCGCAATGGCGCGGATGCCGCCGCGTGCGTTTACCTCCGCGATTGTTTCGTCGTCCAGCAAAGAGATGCAATCCCAGAGCAGATTTCCTCCGGGCGATTGGAGAAGCAAAGCGCGTTGACCGATCGCAAATTCCGGTTCGGTGCCGATACCCAGAAGCCGTGGCGCTTCCTCTTCGCGACGATTGTGATGATCAATCCCTAGGCGTTTGAGCGTCGTCCATTCCTGGCCGGTATGACGAACGAACTGCCGTTCATCTTCGCAAATTTGACACCGCGGCGGCGGACCGGCGGTTTCAGTGAACTGCGTTCCACATTGCACGCAGATGAAATTTTCCATCGCTGCGGATTTCGTAGCGGGGATTACTTGTGCGCGGCAAGTATCTGCGCGAAGCGCCAGACATCGTGAAAGGTGTTGTACAGCGGCACCGGCGCGACGCGGATCACGTTCGGTTCGCGAAGATCGCATTTCACGCCAGCGGCGATAAGCTCGTTGTGCAACTGCTTTGGATGCTCGTGCGCCTGGATTGACAGTTGCGCCCCTCGGGCACTCGGGTCCGCTGGAGTGAGAAGCGAGAATTTTTTTGAACCGATTTGTTCAGTCAAAAACTTGAGATAACCGGTAAGGTGAATCGATTTTGCACGGAGCGGTTCCATCCCGCCGGCGTCATCGAAGATTCCCAGCGAGGCGCGAAGTGGCGCCATGGAAAAAATTGGCGGATTACTAACCTGCCAACCGTCAGCCGACGCAACAGGGACGAACTCCGGCTCGAGGTGTAGACGAAATCGTGTATTCGGATCATTCCCGAACCAGCCGGCGAGCCGTGGCATGCTTGTGTTGGTCGCGTGACGCTCGTGCACGAATACGGCGGCAACTGCACCCGGACCGGCGTTGAGATATTTATATGAACACCATACTGCGAAATCGACGTTCCAATCGTGCAATGAGAGCGGCACGTTGCCGATCGCATGAGCCAGATCGAAGCCTGCGATGATTCCGTGCTTTTGCGCAGCAGCCGTGATCGCTGCAATGTCGAACAGTTGACCCGTGAAAAAGTTCACGCCGCCAAACATGACTACCGCCAGTTGATCACGCTGCTTGTTGATGAGATCGACAATGTCTTCGGTTTTGATTGTAAACTCGTCTTTACGGGGGCGTGCCAGGATCAGCGCATCCTTTGGATTGAGTCCGTGATGCAGGATCTGGGTTTTGACAGCGTAGGTGTCGGAAGGGAACGCCGGTTCTTCCATCAGAATTTTGAAGCGCGATTTGGTTGGCCGGTAGAACGTCGCCATCATTAGGTGAAGATTTACCGTGAGGCTGTTCATACAGGTAACCTCCACCGGTTTCGCGCCAACCAGCCGCGCAGTCGGCTCACGTACCGCTTCGTGGTAGGAATACCACGGCGTTCCTGTCGCATGATGAGCGTCCACGCCAAACTTCGCCCAGTTATCCAATTCTCCTTCCACGATCGCCCGTGCCGATTTCGGCATTAGACCCAGCGAGTTTCCTGCGAAATAAATGACCGGTTTGCCGTCTTTCCCGAGGGGTAGATGGAATTCTTCGCGAAGCCCGCGCAGCGGATCCCCGGCGTCGAGTTGCAGCGCAAAATCTTCGGCGGCAGAGAAATTCATTAACCGCAGATTACACAGATTTCGCACGTTCAAAAGAATCCAGGCCCGAAATGGACTTTGTCTCTGAAATCTGCGGATTCTGTAGATGGACAGTTTATTTCGCTGGCTGCATCAACTCGATTGTGATGCCGTCGGGGTCGCGAACGTAAACGACGCGTTTTCCTGCATTCGGTCCGGTTTTGAGCGTTTGCGCTTTGCCGGCGGCTTTCCAGCCGGACGCGGCGATCCGTTCAAGCACGGCATCCAGGTCGGTGACGAGGAGGGCCACGTGTATCGAGCCGACGTCGCACGGTCGGGGATTTACATGTTTGCGATCCGCAGGTGCGAGGTATTCGAGCAATTCGATCTTGTGTCCGCCCGGCGCTTTCACGACCCCAAGCTTGAGCTCAGCACCTGAGACTCCCGTGATTTCTCTCGCCAGTTCGCCGGTTTGATGCGCGGTGTGTGAAAGCTCGAAACCAATGACATCACGCCAGAATGCCAGAGATCGCTCGAGATTTGAGACCGTGATGCCGGTGTGATCGGCAGCAAGGATTCTAAATTTGTTCGTGCTAACGCTCATCTTTTATTCGTGAGTGCGAACTCGATTACAGCGTGTTCGCCACCATTGCCACAATAAGAACGCAAACATTGCATTTGTGATCAATCCAAGAATGCCGATTTCGGCACCAAAGATTGCAGTGTTACGAATACCGAGCGCGCCGGTTTTTGTGCCAAAACCGAAAAACACATAGGCAATTCCGTTCCACAAGCCATGACTAAGACTGGTGACAACGATTGACCCCGACATCCAGCGCAAAATCCCCCAAACCATTCCGATTACTGCCGCGTTGATGAGATAGACCGGAACTTGAGACGGCGCCGGCCTGAAGTCGGTGTCCAACATTACGGGAGAGATGTGCCAAAGTGCGAACGCGATGCTGGTGTAAATCAGCACGTGGGATTCACTGATGCCTCTTCGCATCAGTGATCCCCAAAGCCAGCCTCGGAAGAATCCCTCCTCGGTGATGATTGCAACCAACGCTGTCGAGATTGTCATGATCAAGAGGTTCGCCAATGCTTTTCCCCAGTTTGTTTTCGAGAGGTCGACAGCTCCGGCGAAGGCTGCGACGATGGCGACCAAGCCTATTACGACCAGCGGATAGAGCAGCGCGAGAGCGTAGTGGACCGGCTTGCCCCACCTGAATCCCATTTCTGAACGCGATAACCGATCGATGTACCAAAGCAGGAACATCAACGGCAGCAGAGCGAAAGCGCTGAAGACGGAAAGGCGTGTGGCGTCCATTATCGTCGTTCCCGCGATCGCCATCGCGAGTCCAACGATCGGCAGTGCTACAGACAACCTTGCGGTGTTACGCGCGTCAGCTCCGACGGCGTGTTTCATAAGAAAGCTTTCATTAGCGATGAGATGCCTTCGCCAACACGCCTGGATTCAACTAAGTGGGGCGCCAATCCTTGCTACCCGACCGCCGCAATTACCTTGAGCTCGATTGCAATCGGCGTTGGCAACGCGCGAACTTCGATCGTGGTCCGCGTTGGATTCGGTTTCCCCGGCCCGGCAAAATATTCCGCGTAAATGCGGTTGTAGATCGGAAAATCTTTTCTCATATCTGTGAGAAACACAGTGACGTCGATGATGTCCTGCCATGTCGCCCCGGCGTCTTCGAGCACAACGCGCACATTCTCGAACACCGCGCGACATTGTGTTTCGATGTCATAACTGGTGATGTTGCCTGAAGCATCAAGCGTTACGCCGGGAATTTCCCTGCTCCCGCGCACGCGCGGCCCGATCCCGGAAAGAAACAACAACTCGCCTACGCGCTTCGCGTGCGGAAACGCGCCCACGGGTTCAGGTGCTCGCTGGCTTTCGAAGATTTCGCTCATGACCTGTCTACAGCGGATCGATCAACGCAATGCACATTTCTGGTTAGCGCAAGGTTCAGCAATGATAAAGCCCGAAACATGTTACTTCGCGCACGCGCGCTTGGGGTGCTTTCACGGATTCTAGTAAGGCCCAGATTTTCGCGGCGCGGTTGCAGAACCTTCTTGATCCGACGGACGAAAGCTTGTTACCGGCGGCAGGACTTCTTTGAAGGTAGCGCCGTAAATGTCCCACACACTGAGGAAGAGGCCACAGACGATCGGTCCGACGATAAATCCGATCGGCCCGAAAAGGAACAATCCACCCAAAGTGCCGATCAGAATGAGAAGGTCCGGCATCTTCGCGTCTCTGCCGACAAGCACTGGCCGCAGAAAATTATCAACGGTGCCGACTACAGCGGCGCACCACACCGCCAGCAGGGTTGCCGTCAGATATCGACCGTTGACAAATAAAATGATGACTGCCGGCACCCATACCAGGGGCGCACCGATACCGGGAATGATCGAAAGAATCGTCATTATCGTTGCCCAGAGGGCAGCTCCATCAATCCCGGCCACCCAAAAGGCGAGTCCGGCCAACGCGCCTTGGATTACTCCAATTACCAACGTCCCTTTGACAGTCGCGCGGGTGATGGAGGTGAACCGGGCGAGCATTCGTGTTTCGTCATCATCGCTCAACGGAAGGTAATAGAAAATCCGTTCCAGGATTTTGTGACCATCCTTGAAGAAGAAAAACATGGCGTAAAACATGACAAACAAGTTGAGCAGTAACGCGGCTGTGGTGGCGGTCATGCGCGAGGCGGTTGTGACAAGAAATGCGCCGGTCGTTTTGGCGGCGGTGCCAAGATGCTGCAAGAGTTCCTCCTGACTCGGCACGTACTTGGCCAGCGGAGGAAACCTTTGCACCAGCCAGTCGTGCACGTTGAAGCTGCTGGCGGTGCCCAGGTGCTGACTCAGCCACGGAATCGCTTGATCACTCATCGTCAGCGCCTGTTGCAGAACGATCCCTAAAAATGCGCTGATGGGGCCAAGGCCGAGAACGAACAACACCAACAGAGTGACTGCCGCGCCGAACGATTGCCGACCGCCCAACAGCCGCGTAATCCAGCAATAGAGCGGATGAAATAATCCAGCCAGCAACGCGGCGAGAAACAACGGCTTGAGAAAAGGCCATGCGACCGCCAGGAACAACACGGAGACCGCCATCACGAGCAACAATACAAATGCCGTGCGTAAATTCGTGCCGCTTATGGTTGATGGTTCCATGGATTGGCTCCGATGTCTCTCATCAGGCTAATAGCAGATTTGTCTGATTACATCGTTTCCTTCAACACTCGGTCAAGCTGGTTCCGGCGATGCCCCGAGACAACTGACAACCGGTCATGCGCTTCGGGTGCGGAAGCGCACCAACCAGCCAGGCGCATGTTCGCTGTTCAAGATGAATGGCGCAGCCAATCTCAATTATGATTATGACCGGACATGTTGGCCTGCGTAGAACCGAAGCGTTTCGCCGATCGCGCACGTGTTTTCATCGCTTCGACTGCGCGATCGCGCGGCGGCGCGTTGGTGACCAGAAAATAGAGCAAATGTTGCGCGGCATGAGCGACATCATCGACCGCGCGATTGAACGCTGCCTCATTTGCCTTGGAAGGTTTCGTGAAGCCGCTCAGCTTCCGGACGAACTGAAGTGACGAAGCGCGAATTTCATCCTCTGTCGCAGGCGGACTGAAGTTATGAAGTATTTTGATGGCGCGGCACATATCCGAACAATCAATAATTCTCGATTAACGATCAACTATTTCGTGTTTCGCTGACGACACGGATGACAGCGGATTTTCTCTAGGCCCGTCGTTCCGGATACTGCGGAAGATCATCGGTGATCGTATCCCACTGCGCGCGGTCAGCGACGAAAGTATGAAATTGCGGCCGAATTCCGGGATCAACATCGAACGCGCCCATCCGAATCGATACCTGCGGGCCGTCTGGCCAATCGCCGCCGAACAAACTCGAACCGCAATTTGAACAGAACGCTTTTACCGCCCCTTCGCCTTTTCCATAGACCTTGATCAATTCCTTGCCTTGAACCAGACGGAACTGCTCGCGCAACACACGTGCCTGAGTGCAAACGGCCGTTCCGGAATGCTTGCGGCAACGTTCGCAATGGCAGTGGCTCGCTTGAATGAATGGCGGATCAACTTCAAACCGCACGCCGCCACACAGACAACTCCCGCGAATGCTCTTGCTCATTCGCGACTCTCATCAATCAACTATTAACTCTCAAGTTGTTGAGGTCGCAGATTGCAACATCTCACGTCGCCCGCGTTCCACGAGGCGAGTGGTCAGCCTCAAGGCGTCCGACAATTAGTCAAGGATTGTAGTCATCCAAATATTTTGTTTTTCTGGTGGAGTGACGGTCGCCGATTACCTGAACAGCTTGGCAAGTAGATATGAGTCATTCGATGTTCAATTAGATGTCGGCGGCAACAAATACAGCGCAGCCGATTTGCTAGATGGGCTAGGCGAGTCAGACAAAAACCGACCGATCGCAATTGAGACCGGAGGAGCTGGCTGCTTCATCCGCGACTCAGTATCCGATCAAAGACTCTTTCAAGTTGTTTGGTCCCCGGATCGAGAGGGTTGGCATGTGTTGCCCGACCGAGACAGCAAAGCTCACTACTACCTCAGCGCGAGTTTCTATTTAGCGTCACTTTGCGGCAACAAAACTGCGACGCTCGATTCAGAACTGAGCGATACTCTGCCCGATTGCGTATCGCCATGCAAACGGTGCTGGGATCGAAAACAAATCCTTTCCGAAAAGGGACGCGCGGCTCCGAAGAGTCCGGGCGTCGCAACTGTTCCATTACCGAGTCTTACATTCTCTTTTTCGTCGTCTCGGCCAGAAACTAGGCGAGGACTACCCGTTTATGAATCAGAGATTAGAGGGGAAAAACTGGAGCGACGAGACATCATCGTGAGTCGCGGTAATGACCAGATAAAATTTTCCATAGACGCTTTACGGGATCAGTATCGCGTTGGCTTACTGCCTGCCGAATTGCCGGTCCTCGTCACGACCTTCAGCGGCGGAACGACTTACTACTGCGGAGAAGGGACGGTCGGAAGTATTGTCGCAGCCTGGGAATCGGCACCTCTAGATAATTTCGATAAGCAAGACGTGTCGCGAATGATTCATGAGTTTAGCTTTCCAGACTACGAGGTCACATCGAAAGCAGCGTACTCCGACCTTAAAAAGCTCTATGCGCGTTGCGACAAATATTATCGGCACATCATTTACCGCGACAAAGAGTTTAAACGCCTCACGAAGGCTGCGACCAAAGATCTGGTATTATCGCTGGACGAAGCTGATTCGACTTGGGACTCGACTGATGGCGAGAAGCGTTTCGCACAAGAAGTGCGTAGACGACATCCAGAATTGATTCGAAGCGAAGTCGAGAAAAAACGCAAAAAAGAAAGAGAGCAAAAGGCTTACCTCGAGCGTGAATCGCGGCGACCACTAATCGAAACACGAAATAATCTGACCAACTTTCCGCACAAGAATATGCCGATACAAATTAAGGACGTCGGTACCGTAACGATTCGAGAGCTTAAGCCGAAAATTCGCGAAGGCCTCGTCGGATCGGAAACATTAGTTCGTTACCGTGACAACGCTGAGTGGGTTGAACTGTCGGAGTTTCTTAACGATTGGATGCGGCGAAAGGCGACAATTAAGCAGATTGACTATTTAAAAGCCTTGCAGCGACAGAACGGAATTGTCGCCGAGATTCCGCTTGATCTTTCACGAGAAGAGATTTCGATGCGAATCAACGAGTTGGCGCCTCGCCCAGATTTTTAGCGACTATTTTCACGCTTGCTTGGTCTCAAAGAGCCAGATTCATATCTACCGGAAAACCTGCTGCCTTTAGCTCTTTGGCGATTTCAAGACGCCAAGCCCCGCTCGAATCGAATTTGGTGTAGAGAACGCCGGAATAATCGGAAGGGATTTCGACTCCTTCTAAGTAGAGCGCACAGACACGATTTCGCCCAAGCCGCCCGATAAAGTAGCCGAGTTCGAAAACAACGTTCTGGCGAGCGCGTGGTTGTAGTTCGGAACCCCTGCAATTCTCAGGACCGCCTTTGTCGTCGGGAGTTAGAAGAACTATTGCGAAGCCGACATCGGCGTAGTCCTCAAATTTCTCGATGAGTGTCCGACCCTTATTAGGTTGTTCTCGCAGCACGATCACCTCCTGACCAAGCTTTTCAAGAAATCGCGCCGTCTCGTGTAGAGCACGATCATCCTGCCCATGAACCAAAAAGATCTTGTGGCCCTTTGGTCCGGCAGAAACCTTTACAGTCTCTCCGCCAGTGAGCTTCTGTTCTGTCTGAAGTAGCTCCCGTAGCCCCTCGAGTTTGCGTTTCTGAGTTTGAAGGCTTTCCGCCCAATGATTCTCCCACCAAGCTGCACCTGCGTTGCCGGGAAACATGCCGTACTTCCCGACATCGATGACGCTTCTGATATTCGGTGAGTGGCGCCCGAAGGCCTTCTCCAAAATATTCCGAGTTACTAACTCCCACGACGAATATTCGTCATGATCGAGAGGGCGGTTTTCCAAAAGAGCAGTTGCTTTGGCGATTTGCGTTTCAATTAATTGCAATCCTTGCGCTGGTGAAACCTGCGGAAACGCGGGTTCAAGGGACTTTGATGATTTTGATCTCGCCACGTACGGTTATTTAGCTATGCAAACGTTCTTTGGCTCAGTGAAGAAGCGAAGCGCTTCTTCGCCGCCTTCGCGGCCAACACCGCTTTGTTTCATGCCGCCAAAGGGAACGCGCAGATCGCGCACGAGCCAGCAGTTTACCCAGACCGTGCCGGTATTGATTTGCTCCGCCACTCGATGCGCACGACTCAAATTTTGGGTCCACACGCTGGATGCGAGGCCGTAGTCGCAATCGTTAGCGTAATTGATCACTTCTTCTTCATTGTCGAACGGGGTGACGGTGACAACCGGACCGAAAATCTCTTCACGATTCGTGCGGCATGAGACGGGCAGACCCGTAATAACGGTTGCCGGAAAGAAATATCCGTCCCGGCAGCGCTCGTTAGGTGGCTGTGGTGCGGAACCGCCAAGCGTGACCTTGCCGCCTTCCTTTTGGGCGAGATCGACATAGAACTTTACTTTTTCGAGCTGTGTCTTGTTCACGATCGCGCCCTGCTCGGTTTTTTCGTCCAGCGGATCGCCCAGGCACAACTGTGCCGTTCTTTCGATGAAGCGCTCGACGAAATCCTTGTAAGCTGATCGCTCGACGAACACGCGCGAACCGCACAGGCAAACCTGACCTTGGTTTGCGAAAGAAGAACGTACACTGCCGGCGATCGCCGCGTCGAGATTAGCGTCGGCGAAAATGATGTTAGGATTTTTGCCGCCGAGCTCGAGTGACACTTTCTTGAACAGCGGTGCGCATGTTTCGGCCACTTTGCGACCAGTTACTGTTCCACCCGTGAACGAGATGGTGTTGATCTTCGGGTGCGCGGTGATTGCGGCTCCGACTTTTGGTCCCGTGCCATGCACGACGTTGAGCACGCCATTCGGCAGACCGGCTTCGCGCATGATCTCGCATAGCATGTAGGCCGTCATGGGCGTTAGCTCGCTTGGCTTGGCGATGGCCGTATTTCCAACTGCAATCGCCGGCGCGATTTTCCAGCTCAACAAATAGAGCGGAAGATTCCACGGCGAAATCAGTCCGGCGATGCCGCGCGGCTGACGCAGCGTGTAGTTAAACGCAATGTTGTCCGTCATGTGCGCTTCCGATTCGGTATGCAGAATCGCAGTCGCGAAGAATCGGAAATTTGCGACGGCACGCGGTATATCGAGGGAGCGCGCGAGCGAGATTGGCTTGCCGGTATCGATTGATTCTGCACGAGCGAATTTCTCCAGATCGCGTTCGATCAGGTCGGCGACACGCCAAAGAATTTTTGAGCGTTCTGCCGCGGGCTTTTTCGACCAATCGGCGAATGCTTTCTCAGCGGCAACTACCGCAAGATCGACATCTCCAGCATCGCTGTCGGCAACTTGCGAATACGGTTTGCCTGTCGCGGGCTCGATGTTGCCGAGGTAACGGCCACCGATTGGCTCAACAAATTGTCCGTCGATGAAATTTGGAATTCGGTGGGCTTCGGTACGCACAAGAAAGCTTAAATGCTCAGCCGACCTTCGCCAATCAGTGTTGCTGCAAACCTATCGTTGGGACGTAAGCTGGAGATCTAGTCAGTTCTGATCGGTACCAACTCGGCAAGCTGAGACGCTCGGCGTGGCGTAACGCTTATCTGGATACGCGGACTGCGACGTAATTTTCATCGAGATTATGGATGTGGTCGCGGTCCAGAAGTCGAAATGTGCCGTTCCACTGTTGGCCGTTATCGAACGTCAGGCCTAATCGAAATTGGTCTTTTCCTAATTTCTCGAACTGCCACGTTCCGCTGACCGACTGGCGAACGCCATTGCCGTTCTTAAAAGTTTCTTGCTTGCCGGTGAATCGGCCGTCCTCGCCATAATCGACAAAACTGCCGCCTTCCAACCCAGCGACTGCTTGCTCGACCTGCCACCGGCCGATAACGAAATCGCGTGAGGCCTCCGGGGCAGCCCGTCCTGGATTTTGTTGACGCAAAACCGCCGCTCCAAATCCGAATACGCCACCTAACATGACGATGAAAACCAAAAGCTTCGCCCAAACGGGCGAATTACGAAACAAACCCAAACAAACAATGCCCACGATGAGACACATCAGCGACAAGATTCCGAGCGTGCTCGTCGCGGCGGCTTTGATAACTTCCGGGTTCAATAGATTGTTCATGATCAGGTTGCGTGTTGTCCGCAGGTTGTATGGAAAGAATGAGATGAGCGCAATCAGAAACATTGCGGGCATCAAGCGTGAAGCCTAACTTTCGAGTCGATGTAAATGCGGCCCGGCTCGTCACCACCCTCATGGCGGGCTTTCTCGTCAATATTTTGGGCACTCGCTTTTAAGCGATAGAACACTCTTCCGGCATCCAAAGCGTTCGGATTAAAACGAGAAGCCACAGCGATTCGTTATCCATCCAGGTTGGCGGCGTTGCCGGAAACGGCGTTGTTCTGTCGCTTAACAACAAGGGAATCTCGATGTATTTGTTGTGCAGAATCGTTATCCTTTCGTCCGCACTGCAGCGTAACGAGGGAACCGGTGAGGGAGGGATTCGAACCCTCGGTAGCCTTTTGGGCTACGGCGCTTTAGCAAAGCGCTGCTTTCGACCACTCAGCCACCTCACCAAAAAAATATAGCCACAGCCACGTGGACTGTTGCAGAACGCGCCACCAGCCTTCGCTACGAGCTACGGCTTGGCAAGCAGGCGCGAGTCGAGAATATCGCGAAGAATCAAGCTTTTCCAATCTGCAATTTGATTGCCTACACCGACTTCGTCGCATGCTCGCGATTTCATCGGAGTTGCCAATTGTCGATTGCCAATTGATTAGGTTTGGTGTGATCAGCGAAGAAGAAGCACGGACGCGAATCTTGGAGAAAATCACTCCACTGCCGGAGCGTACTGTCCCGCTGGCAACCGCGCTGGGCTGCTTTAGCGCGCGGCATGTTGCTGCACGTTTGCCGCTGCCGGCCTTCGACAACTCGGCGATGGATGGCTACGCCGTTGTCGCCAACTCGTGCAAGAATGGGCAACGCCTTCGCGTGATTGGTGAACAACCGGCCGGTCCTGATCGAAACCTGCGCGTCGATCGTGGCGAGGCGGTCCGGATTTTTACTGGTGCGTCGGTTCCACAAGGTGCAGACACAATCGTGATGCAAGAAGATGTGACGCGGGAAGGTACAGAGATCATCCTGAATGTTGACATCGAAGCTGGCGACTTCGTCCGCCGGCGCGGGTGCGATTTGGCGGAAGGCCAGACAATTTTGGCCAAAGGGGAACGAATTCGTGCGGCGAACGCTGCTTTATTGGCGTCGCAAGGTTTTGCGGAGGTGATAGTTGGCAGTGAAGTGAATGCGGCGGTGCTTTCAACTGGCGACGAACTTGTGGAGCCCGGTAGAAAAATTGGGCCCGGGCAAATCTACGACAGCAATTCGGTGTTGCTTAATGCGCTACTACAGCGGTGCGGCGCCGCAGTGAACTCTATGAAACATTGTGGGGATGATCGGGAATCCTTAAGCAACGCGATCCAGCGAGGGACCGAAAACCACGTCCTTGTTATCAGCGGTGGCGTTTCTGTCGGGGAGCATGATTTGGTCAAGGAAGCACTGCGGCAAGTCGGGGCAGAGATCGAAATCTGGCGCGTCGCGATTAAACCGGGCAAACCATTTTTGTTTGGAAATGTCGACGGCTGCTTCATCTTCGGACTACCCGGAAATCCGGTGTCGGCTTTCGTAACGTTTTTGCAATTCGTTCGGCCGGCGATTTTGAAAATGATGGGCGCGGCGAATCTCAATCTGCCACATGTGCCGGCAAGGTTGATGCTCGACCTTGCGAACGACGGCGATCGACCGCATTACATTCGCGGCAGACTCGAAGGCGGAAAATTCGCGCCGATCGGTCGTCAGGAATCGCATGCGCTTTTTGGTTTGAGCCAATCGAACGCGTTGCTTCCGCTCGGAGTGGGCGAATCGCTGAAAGCAGATGCAATTGTTGGTGTTCAAATCTGGGATTAGCTACTCTCTTCGGCTACGAGGGTTTGACAGCCCAAGCGCGCGTTTCTAGTTTTATCGTCTTGAACAGGGTAGCGGTTACCACGGTTGTGCGAACTCCGACCGATCCAATTCGTGCCGATGCCGAACGGCTTTCCCATATTGTTCTGGAAATGCAGCGTTGCTTTGTGCTGCACCTCTGCAAGGAACTCGCGCCCGGAAACGTTTCATTCCCGCAATTCTTTCTCCTCGCTTATCTCGATCGGAAGGAAGTGCAAAGCATGTCGGAGATCGCGAAGAAAATGGGCCACACTACGGCTGCGGCGAGCGGTCTGGTCGCGCGCTTGGAGAATCTTCGCTACGTGACGCGCTCGGCTGCGCGAGATGACCGCCGTAAAGTCATGGTTTGCATTACACCGAAAGGATCAGCCCTGGTGCGTCGAATTCGCGAGGAAATGGTTGGCAACATCATGAAAATATTGAACCACCTCACGCCGGACGAGCAAAAGGCGTGGCTGCACATCTACAGCAAAATTTACGACTATTGTCAGTCGAAATGATTTTGCTTTGGCTGACGGGGATGCTAATGAGACTGCGTTGAATCCACGAGCGGGGTTTTGTGCGTCTAATCGCTAACGGTGTATGACAAGATTTTTTCTTTGCCTGGGGTTTCTGGCGGCGTTCGTGATTCTTGACCAGCCGAGTTTCGCTGGCAGCGAGGGGACCTACGGGAGCGAGACAACCTCGCGGGGAACAATATCGGGGGCCAATGTTCCTACTTTCACTCTGAAACAGGCGATCCTTACTGCGCTGCAGCGCAACCCGACTCTTCTCAACGCAGAGCAGGAGATCAAACGAACCAGAGGCGTGATCATCCAGGTTCGGGCGCAGGCGCTGCCGCAGATCAATGCGAACGCCAATTATCAATGGACCGATCCGAATCTGACCGGCGCCCGCATCCTTGGAACTACGACTACCACGACTGGATTTACGGGGGCGAGCGGAGCCGCCGCATCCCTGATGCAAGGCCTGCAGTCGCAGGTCGGGGAAGCTCGTACCCCGCTGGCTGCTGCGACGCCGGCCCCAATCCAGAACGTTGAGACGAGCGATGTTTCCTACGCGATCAGTGTGACGGGAACACAGCTCATTTTTAACGGTACAACTTTTAATCAGATCCGGGGCACGTTTTTTCAACGCGACGGCGCCTATTTCTCTTTCCGCAACATTTTGGACTCACTCATCGCCACGGTGAAAACGCAGTTCTACCAGATCATCGTCAATCGCGACCTCGTCAACGTGAACGAGGAAAACGTGCGTCTTTTGGAAGCTCAGTTAAAGGACCAGCAGAACCGGTTTGAAGCGGGAACAGTTCCTCGGTTTAACGTGCTGCAAGCGGACGTGCAGCTGCACAATCAAATTCCACAACTGATTACCGCGCAGAACAACTTGCGAATATCGAAGTTGCAACTGGCCAAGACGCTCGGCCTCGATTTCCAGCGACAACGGGGTAACAGCCCGCCTCTGGAAGTAGTTGGTGACATGCCATACATCCCGCGTCCCATTGAACTCGCCGACGCTATTGAGTTAGGCAAGCAGCGGCGACCGTTCCTCAAACAAGCGCGGGCAAACGTGTTGAACCAGCTCCAACAGGTGCGCGCGGCAGCAGGCCAGTGGCTCCCCAATATCACCACCACCGGCGGCGGCGAATGGGTCAGCTCACCAATTAACTCGAGCTGGCACGATATCACAAAAGGCTGGACCGCATTGGTGCAGGGCAGCATCCCAATCTGGGACAGTGGCGCGATTGCCGGTCAGGTTGTCCAGCAGCGTGCACTGCTTTCCGAAACAAAGATTACTTACGACGACGACGTTCGGCAGGTGGAGCTGGAGATACAGACCGCTTATTCCAATTTGCAGCAGAATGAGGAGCTGGTTAAAAGCCAGGAAAAAAATGTCGAGTTGGCCGATGAAGCGTTGCGTCTGGCCAAGGCGCGCCTTGATGCGGGCGCGGGAGTTCAGTTGGACGTGCTGAACGCGACCGTGCAACTGCTCACAGCGCAATCGACGCGTTTACAAGCGTTGTTCGGATACAACTCGTCGCTAGCGGAATTCGATCGCGCCACCGGCGCACAGAGTACCTACTCGGAGATGTTCGCCAACCTCAGGCCGCGCGCTACGACAACAAAAACTTACTACACCGGTAGCGACGTGGATGCCATGGGCAAACCGAAGGAAACTTGGGAAGAACGGGTTTCCACTACAACTCGAAGGACAAGCTCGAAGTAAGCAAGCGCGAAGGTTCGGGGAGATCCCGCGCACAGAACTCGAGGAGCGACGGCTTGGGCAACCGTCGATTCTGGACTTGAGGGCTGGGAAGCCGTCACTCCTTGAACCGGCGCCCGATGGCTGGAAAATCGAACCTTCAATGACGCATTTGCCCTTCGAACAATTTCCTGCGTTGAGCGCGATTGGAATCTATCGCCACGTTTTCACGCAAAGAATTCCCGGCATCAACGTTTCACATAACAAAGCCGAAGTCTTGGAGCGGCTCGATGCCGCGCATCGCGAAATTCGCAACGCGATCGGCATCCGCGATTGGCCGCTGTTCACCGCCGAACAAGTTCACGGAAACAAAATCGCAGTGATTGATGAGGTAGGGTCGGCGCTCCGCGCCGACCACGGACGCCGCGGAGCAGCGTCCCTACCAGGCCGGGAATTCCCGGGCTGCGACGGCATTATCACCAATCAACGCGGCATCGCACTGGGAATTTACGTCGCCGATTGTTGTGCCGTTTACATCGTCGATCCAAAAACACCTGCAATCGGCCTTGTGCATTCGGGGCGCAAAGGCACCGAGCTCGACGTGGTCACGAATGCGATCCAGAAAATGGTCGACCGCTTGGGCTCCGATCCCGCAAACCTCGTCGTGCAACTCAGTCCGTGCATTCGCCCGCCGCACTACGAAATCGATTTCGCAGCCGAAATCATCCGGCAATGCCGCGCGTTTGGTGTAAACGAAATTCACGACTCCGGCATCTGCACAGCCTGTGATCTTCGTCGCTACTACTCCTATCGGGCCGAAAAGGGAAAAACCGGACGCATGCTTGCCGTGCTTGGATTGAATCCAACGATTGCGTAGGCGAAAAAAGATTCGCGCCTTTGATTACGGATGCTCTTCTAATTCTTGCTAGACCTTTTGCGCAATCCAAATCCACCTTTCTAGTTCTCGCGATTATCTTTGCCGGGACGATCGGGCTCGCTGCCTCCGGGGCCGATCCCGACAAAGATCCACAGATGGTAAAGGTACTCGAGGACGCCCGACACTTCATTGACAGCAAAAAACCCGCAGCGGCGATTGCGAAATGCGATGTAGTCATCAATGCCTACAAAACTTATTACGGCAGTCGCAAAGAGAAGATCTATTGCGCACGTACAGGTCCAGAGACGCTTGGGTCCCTGCTGAAAGCAGCAGTCGACAACAATAATGCCGTTGCACTTACTTCTACGTGGTCGGACGCCTACTTCGTGAAGGCCTACGCTTTACAAGATTTGCGCCGTCTTGGGGACGCAAAGGCGACACTTGAGCAAGCGCTGAAGCTTTCGCCGTTCAATTCGCAATATCTCGCAGAACTCGGCGAGATCTACGTGTTCGACAAGAACTGGCCTCAAGCTATGAACGCGTTCAAAGGAGCCGAAGACAACGCGAACCTAGCACCTGATAAGAGCAGAGCCGACGAACTTGGCCGTGCAAGGCGCGGCCAAGGCTATGTTCTCGTTGAGCTTGGGAAGCTTGACGAAGCGGAAAAGAAGTATCAGCAGTGCGTCGCTGCAAACCCAGATGATTGCAAAGCTAGAGCAGAGCTTGAGTACGTCCGAGACCAGAAAGCAAAAAGAAAATCTCAATGACCCGATTTGCAGTAAGGAAAAGATCTAACGGTGTTCAATCCCTGAAATTCTTGAAGTTTGTGGCGACGCCGAAATCGCGACTACGCACGAATTGAATCACAGTTTGCAGCTCGTCTTTCTTTTTCCCTGTCACACGAATTTGCTGGTCTTGCAGCTGGCTTTGCACTTTGAACCCCTGGGACTTGATCGCCTGAATAATTTCCTTGGCCTTGTTCCCTTCGAGGCCTTGCCTGATTTTCAATTCCTGCCGGGCATGGCCCACGGATGAGATCGCTGGTTCTTCCTGCTCGACGTTTCGCAGATCCACGCCGCGTCGGGAGAGTTTGCCGATAACAATCTCCCGTAGCGCCTTCAAATGCGCCCCATCATCGGCAATCAAAATAATCTTGTCCGGTTCAGGATTGATCTCGGTTTTTGCGTCCTTTAAATCGAACCGCGTGACCAGCTCTTTGCGCGCCTGATTAATCGCGTTGTCGATCTCCTGCTTATCGATTTCGGAAACAATGTCGAAGGATGGCATAGGATGCTACACTCGGCGGTTCGAATGCAACGGTACCATGAAAATGCCAGTTAGTTCAAACTTCTCGCGCTGGTTGCCTTTGGCGTTTGCCGTACAACCGGCTGGCAGCGTCTCTGCGGCAATTGAGTCACCGAAGCCGGCTTCCGCTCAATCTTCCGTTCTGGCAGTGACGTCTCACTTAACCACTCAGGAATCGCCGATCACGAAGACTGCAAACGGGATGTTGTCAGGCAAAATGGAAGAGCGTGTGGCCGTGTTTAGAGGAATTCCATTTGCCGCGCCGCCTGTTGGCCGTTTGCGTTGGCGAGAGCCGCAGCCGACCGCATCCTGGGAAGGTGTTCGCTCAGCCGACCAAAACGGCAACTCGTGCATTCAACCGAAAGCGCCTGGGTTGGAAATGGGCGGCCTCGGTGCGCTGAGCGAGGATTGTCTTTATCTAAACGTATGGACACCGGGAATCGATCCGGCGGCAAAACGACCGGTGATGGTTTGGATTCATGGTGGTGCGCTGGCGGTTGGGGCCGGCAGCCTCGATCTCTACAATGGATCACGGCTTGCAAAGAGAGGAGCAGTTGTGGTCACGCCGAACTACCGGCTCGGCGCGCTTGGCTTCTTCTCGCATCCCGCCTTGGATAAACAATCGCCCGGTGGTCCTGTGAACTTTGGCCTGCTCGATCAGATCGCAGTGCTCCAGTGGGTGCAAAAAAACATCGCCGCATTCGGCGGTGACCCAGACAATGTGACGATTGCAGGCGAATCGGCAGGAGCGCAGAGTGTGCTGGCACTTTTGGCGTCTCCACTCGCGAAAGGACTGTTCCACAAGGCAATCGCTGAGAGTCCTTATGGTATCGCCAGTCACACACGCGCCAAGGCGCTTGGAACCGGAATTGAGATTGCAAAGGCGCTCGGTTTGAACGGCGCGAGCGCGACCGCGGAACAATTGCAGTCGGTAATGGCGGAGAATTTTGTACCCCTCAAGGGCAAAGGTCTATCCCTGGCGCCAAGCTTGGTGGTGGGTGACGCTGTTATGCGCCAACCATTTTTGGACGCTTTTGAGAAAGGCGAAGAAGCACCAGTACCGCTCATTATTGGCAGCAACAGCGACGAAGCATCAGTGGCGGCGTCGTTTGGAATCGATCCGGATCGAGTGATCAAGTCAATGGGGCTGGCCGGCGTCGTTTTGAAGCAGCTTTATCCAGAAGTGAAAAACAATCGCGAATTGGGAAGGGAAGTGATTCGGGATTCGATTTTCGCGACCCTTGTACGCCGGATCGCCGATCTTCACTCGCAGCGGGCGCCCACATGGCGTTACTACTTCAGCTATGTGCCTACGCGGTTGCGCGCCCGGGAGCCAGGCGTCCCGCACGGAGGCGAGATCGTTTTCATGTTAGGCACGGCAGATTTCGTCCCCAGTTGCAAAAACACCTTTACCGAAGCCGATCGCGCGATGTTGCAGCGCGTGAACACTTACTGGTTTGAATTTGTGCGCGCTGGCAAACCGCAAGCCAGCGGCAATCCGGTGTGGCAAAATCATGACGAAGCGAATGACATGACGATGGAATTTGGCGAGACCATCGTCATGCGGCAGGATTTTATCCGTCATCGACTGAACGAATTCATCCGGTTTCTCAAGGCGATGGAATGGATAACACATCGCTGAAATAGCTGGCGAGCCGCTTCGAATTACAGATTCGTTGACACGAAATTAGCGATCACGGATTGGCCTCGGCGATTTTGATATCTCCTTGCTCAACTCGAACCCCGATTGCGACCGAACCTCCGCCGTTGATTACCTGATCGATGTTCATGCCCCGTGCAGAGGAAATCGCCGACCCTCGGACATTAGTGAAATCGTTGGCGATTTTTCCATGCGCGGCGTGGGCGAAGAGGTGGAAGGCGGCGTCGGTCGGTAAAAAGACCCGGGCGTTGCCCTCTCCGACGTTTACCAGGGCCGAAAACTCGTCCTTCCCCGACCAATCGTACCGACAGGGTGAGCGTGCCCCGGTTCGTTGTAAGGTGGAGTTTGGTGAAACAGTTTCGGGCAACCATCCTGCCGTCGCCCAGCCGTGCGTGCAGTTCGTGTCCGCGCATACTATCGAGGAAAACTTCGCCCGCATTCAGGTCCAGCGCGGAAATGCTGGCCGTTGCCGGGACAAGAATGGTGCAATCCACCGTGCCTGAACGATCGGAGAACGCCCAGTTTGGTCGGGGAGGAAATTTTGTGATAACTGAAACACTGCCTGGCCTTCTGGAGACCTCAATTATGATCTGGCTCAACCGGTCGCGGCTGTACGCTTTTTTGACTGCTCGCACTCGCAGCTCTTTTGTATCTGAGCCATAAATCATGACGGCGCCATCGCGGTTTTGAATCGTTATGTTCGCGTCAGGCTCAACCGGATAAGCTTGTTCGACAATCTCTTCGAACAACCGATTATCCGCATTGCCGCACGCGCTGAGCAACACCAGCAGCGTAGCGATGATCGGACGCAGTTTGTGGAAATTCGCCGCGGTTCCTTGCACACCAAAATTGTAACAGGGTTAGCGGAGCCTGCGAGTCACACCCAGAGCGTGCGGTCGAAGGTGCGATATTGAATAGCTTCGCTGACGTGCTGGGGCGCGATCTCCGTCTTAACATCGAGGTCGGCGATCGTGCGCGAGACTTTTAAAATCCGATCGTAGGCCCGGGCGCTTAGGTTTAATTCGTTCATGGCCGCGCGAATCAATTCCTGGGAATCCTGACTAAGCTTGCAGTGCTGCTTCAACTGACGTGTAGCCATGCGCGCGTTGCAATTTACCTTTCCATTGTTGCGAAACCGTTCCTGCTGGCATTCCCGGGCGCCGACGATGCGCTCGCGAAGCACAGCGGAAGTTTCCTCGGCTCGTTCGCTGGCGACGTCCCGGTATTCGACGGCAGGCACTTCAATGTGCAGATCGATGCGGTCGAGCAAAGGGCCGGAAATGCGTTGACGGTACCGCTGTACTTGCACAGGGCCGCACCGACATTCGCGTTTGAGATCGCCGAAGTACCCGCAGGGGCAGGGGTTCATCGCAGCCACCAGCATAAACACGGAAGGAAACGTGACGCTACCTGCCGCGCGGGACACAGTGACTTTTCCGTCCTCCAGCGGCTGGCGCATCACCTCCAATGCCGATCGCTTGAACTCCGGTAGCTCATCAAGAAAAAGGAGACCGTTGTGGGCGAGGCTTACTTCGCCGGGATTCGGAAATGTGCCACCGCCAAGCAGCCCGATATCGCTAATGGTGTGATGCGGCGCGCGGAAAGGTCGCGTGGACACGAAAGATTGTTCGGTGTCGAGAAGGCCGGCGATGCTATGGATCTTTGTCGTCTCGATTGCCTCTTCCAGGGTGAGGGGAGGGATAATGGTCGGAATCCGTTTGGCCAGCATGGATTTGCCAGAGCCGGGCGGACCGACCATCAGGACGTTGTGACCGCCGGCAACAGCTACCTCGATGGCACGCTTGACGTGGCCTTGGCCTCTGACGTCGCTGAAATCGACGTCGTAATTTTGGTGCGCAGCGAAGAATTTGCTTAGATCAGCGCGAGTCGGCAGAAGCGCGATTTCGCCGCGCAAAAAAGCAAACGTCTGCCGCAAATTCTGTACGCCGTAAATATCGATCTTATCGACCATCGCGGCTTCCAGTGCATTTGCTTCCGGGACAAATAACGCACGTTTGCCGCGACGTCGCGCCTCGAGCGCGACCGGCAACACCCCTTTCACGGCCCGGACTGAACCGTCGAGAGCGAGCTCACCAACGAAACTAAACTTTTCGAACGGCGAACTGTCGAGTTCCTCGGTCACTGCGATCATTCCGAGGGCAATCGGCAAGTCGAAGCTCGGTCCCTCCTTCTTAATGTCGGCAGGCGCCAAATTGATTGTGGTGCGTCCGCGCGGCCAGTAATAACCGCTGTTTGCTATGGCGGTCGTGACACGGTCTCGGCTCTCCCTTACTGCCGCGTCTGGCAAACCGACGATAACAATGTTCGGATCGCCGCTGGCGCCATTTACCTCGATTTCCACTTCGTACGCATCAACGCCGTAAACCGCGGCGGAGTAAATTTTCGCCAGCATTGCCGTAGGAGAGTTGCAGAAACCGGCGTTGCAGAAAAGCGCCAAATGCATTAGCCTACTGGGCACGCGACGGCTGAGGCGCTCCTATCCTAAAGATTCCAGAAAGTCGCTGACACCCTCGGAGCGGGCCGGGCCGAGATGTGTCAAAAAAATATTGAACAATAGACATCCAAAAAATGTCACAAATTCGAATATTTAACCTTGTTAAATACTTCCTTGGATGCTACAACGCGCGATCAACGAGGGTGTCGACGAATATAGTTTATCGGAAGTTGTCGATCCAGCCCCTAAGATGAACGATGAAAAAGAGTTATATGGCTGCTGAAGATAGCGATACGGGAATTAAGATTTACCTGCGTGAGATCGGGCAGATCCCGCTGTTAACTCCGGAGCAGGAGATCGAACTGGCCGCTAAGATTAAGAAGGGTGATCGCGAAGCGCGCGCTCTCATGATCCGATCCAACTTGCGTCTTGTGGTGAAAATCGCCCACGACTACGCGAATCTTGGGCTGCCGCTTCTCGATTTGATCTCCGAGGGCAACATTGGGCTGATGAAGGCGGTCGAGCGGTTCGATCCGGCAAAGGGCGGAAAGCTAAGTACTTACGCCGCATGGTGGATTAAGCAATCGATCAAGCGGGCATTGGCGAACCAGAGCAAGACGATCCGTCTGCCTGTGCATTTGGTGGACAAGATCTCCAAGATGCGCCGCGTTTCTCTGCAAATGAGTGAAGAGCTTGGACGCGAACCGACTGACGACGAGCTCGGCGACGAGATCGGTATCGCCAGCGGGAAAGTTTCCCAACTCAAAACTGTCTCGATCCGTCCGGCTTCGCTTGATGCGCCAATTAGCGACGATGATTCGACCGAGTTTGGCGAAATCGTCGGCGACGAGGACGCGCAGACGCCTTTTGAGTTGTTGCGGGACAAGAACCTGCGCAATGAGGTCGGCGGCCTTTTGGACGTTCTTGACGACCGCGAAAAGAAAATCATTTTTCAGCGTTTCGGTCTGGATGGCGGCAAACCCAAAACCCTAGAGGAAGTCGGCAAAAAATTCGGTGTTACCCGGGAGCGCATTCGACAACTGCAAAACATCGCCCTGTCAAAACTCCGTCGCGCGCTGGCTAAAAAAGAGCGCCCCGTGGACGTCGAACTGCCGGTGGAAGCTTAGGCTCCACCGCGATTTCCATTTTCAGATAAGCCGCCGGAAACGTCCGTGCGTTTTATCATTTCAGAACGCGCAGTTGAATCGAATCGATCATTGCACGGCCCATAGTCGTGTCGCTGACAATCACCATGCGATTACCGGACGCTGCCAATTTGTTTCTACGCAAAAATTTCTCCGCCGACGCAATAGTTTCGTCCGCGTTTTGGCCGAAGTCGATGCGAAAGGGTAAAACTCCCCAATAAAGTCCCAGTTGCCGGTAAACTTCCTCGTTGGGAGTGAAAGCAAAGATCGGGGCGCGCTGCGGCCGCAGATTCGAAGTGTAACGCGCCATTCTGCCGCGCAGTGTAAACACGACCAGTTTCGAATCCGGCAGTGAGTCCGCCAACATCACGGCGGAAGCCACTGTTTTCTGCCGAACATCTTCGAGGAGCGCATCTTTGGCATAACCAGCGCCGCCGCTTCGCTCGATGCGCATCGCTACGCGCTTGAGAATCTCGACGCATTCCACTGGATAGCGGCCAAGCGTTGTTTCAGCGGTCAGCATAAGAGCGTCCGACTGTTCGAAGACGGCATTGGCTACATCCGTGATCTCGGCGCGCGTGGGCATTGGATTTGTGATCATCGATTCCAGCAATTGCGTGGCAACGATGACCGGCTTGCCCAAACGAATGCATTTTTTCACAATTCGTCGCTGGATGATTGGCAGCTCTTCAATTGGACATTCGATTCCCAAATCGCCACGCGCGACCATGATCACATCGGTGCATTCGATCATCTGCTCGATGGAGCGGACTGCGAGTTGATCCTCGATTTTTGCCACGATCTGCGCCTTGCTATATCTCTTCGCCAACAGCCGGCGCAGTTTTTCTATGTCGCGTTTCTCCCGCACAAAACTCAGTGCCACAAAATCCACTCCAAGCTCCGTGCCTAGCGCAACGTCGGCGATGTCTTTCTCAGTAAGCGCCGGCAGATTCACATGAATGCGAGGCAGGTTGATATGACGCCGCGAACCGAGCACCGCATGCGTCAAGACCCTGGTGCGCACCCGGTCTCGTCCTTTTTCCAGCACGACCAATTTGATCAGGCCATTATCGACCAAAATCGTATTGCCAACCGTCACGTCGTCCACGAACCCTGGATAATTCACGTCCACGGAACGAGGCGCCTTGCGTTTCGCGCCGCGCACTGTGAACTCCAGAACGTCACCTGGCTTCAGACGGATATTCGTTTTCAGATCCCCAGTGCGAATGGCCGGGCCTTGCGTATCGAGCAGAAGTGCAACCGGTCGGCCAACCTTTCGTGCCAGCCTGCGCACCCGCGGCACAATCTGACGGACCCATTCGTGAGTCGCGTGGCTCATGTTCAGCCGGAAAACATCAGCGCCTTTTTCAATAAGTTTCCTGATAATCTCGGTCTTCTCCGTAGCCGGGCCGAGTGTGCAGATGATTTTGGTCTTGCGCACGAATTCGAGAGTTCAATTTCATTAACACTGGAGTTTAGCCCAGTGCAAATCTGTCAAACTGAATCGGCAGTTTTAAACGGCGATTCGACGTCGCCCGTTACTAGCGGCAAAGCCCGACCTGATTGAAGAAAAACGCGGCGCGCCTCTGTTAGGCATGCCGCGTCCCAAAGTTAGCGTTTCCTTATTTCAGCTTGGCTTGGATTTCTTTCGCCAGGTCGAGATGCTCCTGAACCACCTTGGCTGTATCGTCAGCAAACTTCTTCACATCGGGATCGCTCCCGCTGGTTGCTTCCTCCTTAAATTCCGCCAAGTCCTTTTCGTGATCCTTGACCATCATGTCGATGTAAGCCTTATCCGAAGTCCATTTGCTGCTATGCTCTTTGCTGGAGAGCTGGACACCTTTTTTCGAAGCAATGGACTTGAGCTCATCGTTGGCTTTCCCGTGATCGGTGACCATCCGTTTGCCGAATGATTTTACGTCCTCGCTTTGGCCATTCTGTTCAGCCAATTTCCCCAGCGCGACTTCCATCATCCCGCCCTTCGCGGCTTTTTTCATGAATGTCTTGTCTTTTGCGCTCAAGGATGGACCCTCGCCGGTGGGAGTGGTTTCTGCACTAGCCACTCCGGCCAAGCTGATCGCCCCAATCGTTAGAGCAAGGATAGATAACTGCGAAACAATTTTGATTTTCATGGTTTCCTTTAGTTGACATCTGCCGGGAGATTTCCTGGCACATTTGAGAATCGAAAACGGCCGGCTGTTTGGACGCGAAGAAAGTATCGTTCTTGGCTCCGCGCTGCTCGTGTTGGAGCCTACGCTCCAGGAACTTATTGCTCGTACGAGCTTTCGACGCGCTGGGCCACGTCCCTGTACCCGTAATCGACTTCGTAAATCTGCTTCATGCAGCCGAGCGACTTTTCTGGGTCACCCATCTGCTCGTAAACGAGTCCGAGATTATAAACGATCTCCTTCTTCGTCGCGTCCATCGATAAAAGCTCCTGCGACCCATCCTCCAGTTGCTTCATGGCCAGATCGAGCATTCCAAGCTCGGCATAACAGCAACCCAACAGGTTCATGGCTTTCAAGCGAACGTGCGGATTTTGCCGCGCGCGCTGCAACTCCGGCAGAGCCTCACGCCAACGCCCGGTCGTGAAAAGGCTTTCACCGAGTTCAAATCGGAGTTGCAGGTCCATCGGATTCCGCGCCACTCGCTCCTGTGCATCGGCTATTAGGATTTGTGCACGGCTGATTTTCGCGGCGCGCAGTTGCTCAGACTTTTCCGCAAACCGTTCGTCTCTCGCACTGCAGTTGGCTAGAAATTCCTCGTGCGCAGCGATCTCGCGTTCGAGGCACTTGATCCTCAAATCGGAAATCTTCCGAAGCAATCCGGTGTCCCCGCCTTTGGTCAGGTCGGCAGCATGTTGATACCAGCGAATGGCTGACTCGAAATCATTCTTTTGCTCATTCAATGCGCCGAGGTGCCGCGCAAATTCCAGGTTTCCCGGTTCCACCTGGTGGCGCCCGTAAGTCTCGGCAATCTGTTGATCCAGCGCTTCGCCGGTAAGCCTGATTCGGCTCTGTTGCTCGAGTGAAATCGCTTCCTCCTTGTCTTTGATCAGGTCGCGATAACTTTCGGCCTGCGTCCAACCGCCCCGCTTCATCGAGGCGCGCGCCGAGGCGTCTTTGCCCAGACGAAGCGCCTGTGCATCGAGCGGATTGATTGCCGTGATTTGATTGTATGCTTCCACCTCATTTTCGTGGTCCCCAAGCTCGTGATACAAACGACCCAGCTCATTCAGCACTTTCACGTCGCGGGGGTTTTCTTCGAGTAAGGTTCGCAGAGCGAAAACTCCAATTTCCGGCCAACCGGCCGCGAGCGCCGCTTCCTTAAGCAACAAATTTGCCTGGTGATTATAAGGTTCCGCTTCCAAAATTTCCTCCAGCATTTCCACCGCGCGTTTCGGGTCTTTTTTGATTTCGTGCTGCGCCTTCATCACACCGATGGACGCAGTCGAGATTTTGAAGAAACTTTTCTTGGCCGATTTGCTTTTAGTGACCTCTGCGCGTCGCAGCAGCTGGCGACCGGTGAGAAATTCTGGCTCTTGTTTGAGGATCTCCTGCAGGAGCGAAATCGCGTAACCTAAATTGCGCAGCTCAATAGCGGCCACCGCCTTTAGCCAGAGCTCCCGCATCCCTTCGCTCAATTGCTTCTCGGTTTTTGCTGCCATTTTGCGCGACAGCTTATCACAAAAAGCAGACGCATGCGTCAGCGCGGGACGTGACACTTCGCGCTGCGATAGGTAAATTCGTCGAGACCCGGTTGGAAAAGCTCGTGGCTCGCGGTAGTCTCGCCCGATGAATGCGCACACGGAATCGTCAGGTGCAACTCTGAGCCGTGACCAGATCCTCGCTGCGCTACACGGTTTGTCCGACGAACTCGGCAAAAGAGGTGTTACAGGGGAAATCTGCCTTTTCGGGGGAACAGTGATGATCCTTGCTTTCACTGCTCGGCTGACGACGAAAGACGTCGATGCGATCTTCCAACCGACAGAAATTGTTCGTGAGCTCGCGCGACGCATCGCCGACGATCAGCATTTGCCCGCCAACTGGCTCAACGATGGTGTCAAAGGTTTCGTCTCTACGCGCCACGAAATCACTGCCGGAAATCTCCCGCAGTTTCCTCACCTTCGACTCACAATGCCGGTCCCAGAGTATTTGCTTGCCATGAAATGCATGGCCGCGAGGATTGGCGGTGCGACGGGTGAACCCAGTGACGTGGCCGACATCATTTTTCTGATCCGCCAGCTCAAACTGCGATCGGCCAGGGAGGTTTTGGACTTGGTGGGTCAATACTATCCTGTGAATCGCATCCCGGTAAAGACACAGTATCTTGTCGAGGGCTTGTTTGAAGAAGGCAAAATATGAGACCGAAAACTTTGGCCGAAGTTGCACAGCTCACGCTCACCGGCGAATCGTTTGACCGCGCTCTCGCCAATTTCCTGGACGAATTCTATGACGCCCCAAATCCCGACGCCTTGGCCGAGGCGCCGGCTTTGCTCACGCCGAGGTTCGGCGAGCCAGGCAAGGTGCAGGACGCTTACCTTGCAGCCACTGCCGAGGAGCTCGCGCGCAAATATAAGTTTTACGTTCCAGACTGGAGTAGTGCCGAAGCCCGAAAGTTGCATCGGCCATGGTTCGCCTCTCCGCTGGCAGCGCTTCGCCCTGTTTTACTCCTGGAAAGCCCGCCCGCGTTTCGTTCTCGCAATTTGTTCATCAGCGAGAACGCGCTTTCACGCGCGTGAGATCGTCGCCAGCAGCCTCCTACAAAGCCGAGACGGAACCACGCTTCGCAGAAATCAACCGCAGTGTTACCACCGACGAATTCTGCGGCGCACTCGAACTCGCTGCGACGCTGGCCTCTGGCGTTTCGATACTCGCTGGTCCCGCAGACGCGGGATCATTCCGCACGGCGCACCGGTGCGGCTGCCGCGCATGCGCGACCAAAGACAAGCGTCGATCAATGCGTAAAAGTAGGGGCGATTGACCCAATCGCCCGCAGGCAGTTCCCTGAACCGCCGCGACTTGCAATAGATCCAACTGCTGCTGTTTCGTCAGCCGTTGAAAGTCCAAAGCGGTTCGACCTTAGCGGTGAGGGCGTCAATAATTAGCGTCTTTAAGTGAAAATCAACCCGCAAACGTTTTTCAATTTCTGCGCTGCGCATACGACGTTGCTGCGAGCGTTGGCGGAACATGTAGGAGAAGTTTCGCAAACGGACGCTCTACGGCTGATCCGCGCTAATCCCGCGTTGAGCGAAGAATTACCTGAGACCACTTGGCGACGCCTGCGAGAGCTGCAAATCCTTGTCCCAACCGAGCCTGGCGGCGAATTGTATTCTCTTGCCGACCCCGTCGCGCGCTTGCTGACGTATCTCTTCAACGAAGCCAATCCCGCAACGCCGGAAATGATTCACGGCTACGTGATGTCCCTCGAAACCACTGGCAAGCGACTAGCTCTTGCGCTGGACGAAGAGGACGTCCAACAAGTCAGATTTTCATTTGAAGAAATCGGTCAAACATTACGCCGCATTAGAGCTGATTTAGACGAAACCCATCACGCCATCTTGAGTGAAGTAGCTCGCTATAAGATTGAGCGTTCACGAGTCTCTGTTCGGGAAAAATATCGGCGGATCGTTCATTGGATGGGAAGAATGAGGCGCTGGTCCAACACCTCGTGGACAAATTCGCGGAGCGTGAAATCGCTTGCGGTGAACTGATCTACCGCTGGACAGACTTGCGTGCAAAAAGGCAAGCATTCGAGAGGGAGCACGAAGAAAATTTGGTGAAGCTCGGCAAGGAAAAGAGTGTGCTGGAAGAAAAAGTGAAAGAACTCGAAGCGGAACTAGCTAACCGACGCGGTGACGTGACAGCATTTGCGGAACAAAAAGGCCAAGTGCTTTCGCCACTTAAAAGCATCGAAGCCCAGGAGAAGGAGTTCAAGGAATTCCCGGTAGAACTCGAGAGAATGGCGGTTTCTAATCTCAGACGGGAGATTCGCGAGGTCGATCTGCACCTTGCCAATGCAGAAGGTGAATCGTGCGAGAAGGCGAAACAGAAGGTCGCATTCTTTAGCGAGCGAGTTTCCGACAAGGAGCGAATCATCGAGCGATTTGACCACCTAGCCGTTACCGCACTCCGGAAATATTTTGATGACGAAGAACTGAGCGCTGTGTTTCGAATCCTCAACCGCGATTTGGTCGAACTCCCGGTAGGCAAGGATGGCATCGCCGTTTCGCGGCAGGATCAAGTGCTCGCCACATTGCGCGGTCTGCTGGAGAGAACGCGAAACGGGGTCTATCGGGACGACGCGGTATTCTTTCCAGTGCCGAAAACCGGCGGGCCGCTGACGGGGCTGGAAAATCCGGACACTGCTCGGGAGCAACTGAGTGAATACCAATCCATACTCAATCGCTGGAAACAAATTCTCGCTGCTATCGAGCAACGCGAAAAGTTCGAGGCCAAACGCAAAGGCAAACTCGCCGAAGCCGAGGCGAAAGAACGCAAGCTCTTTGAATTTGAACAATACCAAAAGGCGAAGGCGACCGAGCCGCGCCTACGCGCCGAGTTAAAGAAGATCGAGTCGAGTATCGTGGCAGCGAATGAGCGAATTCAAAAACTGACATTGCAACTGGAAAACGCCAAAGAGAGTAAGCGAAAAGCTGAGAGTGCAATCGTCCGTGAGGAAAACGGGTTCAATGAAGTCATGAGCCGCTTTAACAACTGCGTCTTTCCAGACTTCCCCACCAAGTCGTGCTCAGTCGAAAATATCCCAGACGATTTCGACGCCGCCATAGCATTGTTTCTTAAACAACAAAAGCTTCAAAGTGACTTGTCTGGTGACGTTTCCAATCTTCTGATTCAGACCGAACATTGGTTCGGCGATGAGTTTCGCGGCGCGGACGAAAACGAAACGGTCAGAGCATTGCAGGCGGAACTTGAAGCGCTTGCCGAAAAAGAAGATGCGCTCGCACGAGATTGGAATGCCCATCTCCATGGGTTGAAAGCAACGTTTGATCTCGTGCTAAAGAATATGGGACACGTCTCCAGCGCAGCTGGAGAGCTCAACCGTGCATTCGCGAAAGTTCGGGTCTCAAATCTCAAATCCGTGAGGCTGGAGGTTGACGAACAGAGCGACTTGATGAGTTGGATCAAACGTCTCGCGACATTCCAGCCGGGTGGTCTATTTGATCACGATCCACAACAGGAGTCAGCGATTGCAAATTTCCGCACAAAAGTCCAGAGCAACCCTGTCATTCATTACCGAAATCTTTTCACGCTGGGAGTTACGGTGATAGGCGCGGATGATCGGCGGCATACGTATTCAGACCTCAGAGAAATCGAATCTCATGGAACGACAATTTCCATCAAGGTGCTTTTCAATCTGCTGCTCCTGAAGAGCCAACTACGCCGCGATGATTGCGCTGTGCCGTTCTACCTCGATGAAATCCAGAATCTCGATCCCGCCAACCGTCACGCTATTCTGAGTGAAGCACGAAAGCTTGGATTTCATCGCGATAACCGCTGCGACTGAACCAGTGAGCGAAGTGGATGCACTCTACTTTTTGCAACCGCAAAACGGCAAAATTGTTTTACGAAAAAAATATCGGGTCGGAGTCAAGCGCACCCGCGCGTCCCTAACGTAATGAGCAGCGCACTACAATCTGAGGCCAAGCTGCGTGAATTACTCGCACATGGCGCATTGCCAGCGAGTGCCTGCGGAAATGCATTGCGTCGAATGACCGCGCCTCTTGTCGCGGGCGGCGTGCTCACTTGGATGCGGAGCGGCGCTGGCAAAAAGCTCGTCGTGAGCGACCACAACCGGTTCAACGAATTCGTCGCGGCTACATACCCATATTCGGCGAACGAGATTGACTCATCCGAATCGGCTCGCATTTCTGCCGTCGCTCGTTACCGCGATTCCAAATCCTTACCCAACGACGTGCCGGAAATCATCAGCCTACGCGCTTGGACCGACGAAGGACTCCATTGCGATGGAAATCCAGTGCGGGGAATCGCAAATACGATGCAATACGGCATATTTTCGTTTTCGCTTCAAGACTCTACCCAATACACTCTGCATAAACGCTGCGCGCTTGTAGAAAACCCGGGGCTTTTTAGGGCTTTCGAACGGCTTGCACTTTCCATCGAGATCGTCTTCCTAGGGAGGGGACGGATTTCCGAGCGATTGCTCGACTGGTTTGGCAATCAGGTCGTAGCCGATTTCTCGCTTCTTCACTTGCCAGATTATGATCCAGTTGGTCTGAACGAATTCGAGCGTTTACGCAAACGACTCGGCAGCCGGGTAACATTGTATTTACCAAGGGATCTCGACCAGCGTTTTGCGCGGTTCGGCAATCCGAAATTGCTGAGAAAACCGAGTAGCCGAGCCCTGCTCTCAAATTTGCGAACCAGCAAGGTTGAACAAGTTCTACAAATTGTCGCATTGATCGACAAGTATAATGCGGGCCTGGAGCAAGAGGCGCTTTTGGTGTGATTAAAGCGAAAAGCGAACCATCTTACAATAAATCAAGCTGCGGCTTTTGCGATTCCGGCATCGGCTTGGCTGATCTTTTTCCGCGCGGCTTTGGTTTTGCGTCGGCGCGGTTTGAATTCTCGAGGTGAGCAAGAATTTCTTTGGCGCGATCGAGGATTTCCTTGGGTAAACCGGCGAGGCGGGCCACTTGGATCCCATAACTTTTATCTGCGCCGCCAGGTATGATTTTGCGCAGGAAAATAACCTGCTCGTTCCATTCGCGCACGGCCACATTTAAGTTGCCAACGCCTTTCCGGTCCTCGGCGAGTTTAGTCAATTCGTGATAATGCGTAGCGAACAGGGTGCGCGCTTTGATCTTGTCGTAAAGAAATTCGGCGACGCTCCACGCAATCGAGAGGCCGTCAAAAGTGGACGTGCCGCGGCCGATCTCATCGAGTATGACTAACGACCGCTCAGTGGCGTTGTTGATGATATTGGCCGTCTCGTTCATCTCAACCATGAACGTCGATTGCCCTCGAGACAGATCGTCGCTGGCGCCGACCCGGGTGAAAATGCGGTCGACCAAGCCGATCTCGGCACTGTCCGCAGAGACGAAACTACCGAGCTGGGCCAGCAACACGATAAGCGCTACCTGTCGAATATAGGTCGATTTGCCGGCCATGTTTGGTCCGGTCACGATAGCCATGCGATTATTTTCGCCATCCAGCTCTGTATCGTTAGGCACAAACTTTTCCTCGATGAGGTTTTGATCGAGTACCGGATGGCGGCCATCTTTGATGATGAGCCGGAGCGATTCGTTTAACTCTGGCCGGCAATAACGAAACAGTCGCGCCGTCTCCGCGAGCGCGCAGAGCACATCGAGCAGCGCGATTGCCTCGGCGGTCTGCTGGATTGGCTTGATTTCGCACAACGTTTCGTCACGCAATTTCTGGAACAGTTGGTACTCAAGGTTCTGGGCGCGCTCGTCCGCGCCGAGAATCTTTGCTTCTATCTCCTTCAACTCCGGCGTGACGAAGCGCTCACCGCCCACCGTGGTCTGCTTGCGCGTGTAATGCGCGGGCACATTTGCGAGATTCGATTTTGTGACTTCAATGAAATAGCCGAACACGGAATTATAACGGACCTTGAGCGATTTGATGCTTGTCGCTACGATCTCGCGCTCCTGAAGATGGCTGATCCAATTTTTGCCCTCGCGCGAGCCTTGGCGCAGTGCGTCAAGATCGGGATGAAAGCCGTCACGGAAAATGCCTCCCTCTTTCACCGCGAGCGGTGGATCATCGACCAGCGCTCTGGCCAGTTTGTCAGTGAGCGCTGGCATTTCATGGAGAGCGTTTTGCAGGCATAGTGGTAGGGCGGACTGGCCGAGTCCACCGTGTTCCGCAACGTCCGGCGCGCCCGGCGATCGCGTCCTACCAAAATTTACACGCTCAATAAGTTTGCCCAGCTCACGCTTGAGCGCTGGGATTTGCTGCAGAGAACTTTTCAATGCGACGAGGTCGCGCGCGTTGCCGGACGCCTGACTCAGTCGTCCAGTAGCACGCTCAATGTCCCGTATGGATTTTAACTCAGCACGAATTGATGCGAGCAGATCGGGCTCCTGCAAAAGGTCGGCGATGCTTTGCTGGCGTCGCCGCAACTCTGTGAGGTTGCGCAACGGCTGCAAAATCCAGGCGCGCAGCGTACGTGCACCCATCGGTGTGATACTGCGATCCAAAACCCCCAGCAGGCTCGCGTCACGTGGACCGCGCGATTCGACCAGCTCGAGATTAGCTTGGGTAGCGGAGTCGAGCAGGACGTGATCCGCAGGTGGATCGCAGCGCAGGGACGTGAGGTGGTCGATTTTGCGCCGCAGTTGATGTTTCAGGTAATGCACGATGGCCCCGGCGGCCGCGAGTGCTACGGGCATCTGCGCGCAACCGAATCCGTCGAGCGATTTCACCTTGAAATGCTCGCACAGCGTAAAGACCGCCTGTTCCGGCAGAAATGCGTAGCTATCGTATTCCAGGACGTGATCGATTTCACCGATGTGCTCTTTCTGCTCCGAGCTGATCAGCAATTCGGCTGGCGAAACGCGCGCCAGCTGATCGAGCAACGATTCTTGATCCGGCGCCTCGGTTAATCGAAACTCACCGGTGCTGAGATCGGCGTATGCAAAACCAAATACACCGTCATCGGCATAGACCGCCCCGAGATAATTCGCGCGCTTGGCGTCGAGCCAGCTTAATTCGCTTACCGTCCCCGCGCTGATAATCTGTGTGACTTCGCGATCGACAATTTTGCGGCCACGCTCTGGTTGGCTCATCTGATCGCAAATCGCGACACGCCGTCCGGCCTTGATCAATCGGCGAATGTACCCGGGCGCCGCATGATAAGGCACGCCGCACATCGGCACCCCATTTCTCTTGGTCAGCGCGACGTTCAGCAGTCCTGATGCTTCCTTCGCGTCCTCGAAAAACATCTCGTAAAAATCCCCAAGCCGAAACAGCAAAAGTGTGTCGGCGGGAATACTTTTCCGCAGCCGCTGGTACTGCTGCATCATTGGCGAAAGCGCGTCCTGCATGATTAAGTTTACTTTGTCAGCCTCGTTCAAACCACACCAGGCGGGTGACCGGTCTTTTTTAGTAGAAACAGGAATAAATACAATGGCGAATGCGCTGCGATTACACTGGTGACTGTCGACGGAATGCAGGGGATGAAATTTTATATAATGCACGTTAAAACCCCTATTTCGGCTTAGATTTGACGGGCAGGGCCCTGCCGAGTAGGCTCCGGCTCACTGAATCTACAGTATTTCCAAAGCGAGGAGAGTGATTATTGATGCCAGAAGTCATTGTGCGCAAAGGTGAACCGGTCGACCGCGCATTGAAACGGCTGAAAAATAAGCTGGATGCCGAGGGAATTCTCGATGAGGTCCGCCGTTTGCGCGCTTTCGAGACGCCTTCGCAAAAGCATCGCCGCAAGGCGAGAGCGAACGCCAAGCGTGGCCGAATGAAGTTCCGTTTCAATCCCTCTTAGACCTTGAGCGTTGGAGGGTTGTACGGTTAGCGGGTGCTAACTGTGTAGCCGTTCAGCCATTTAAGCGTTTAACTCTTTTGAGCGAATAACTGACTTATCGCCTGCACCAGCCCGTCGATATCGTGCCGGCGCGCCTCGATATCGACGTTATATCCCTGGTCACGCAATGTCTTTGATGTGATTGGTCCGATGCTGGCGATACGCATTCCGTTCGGCCAGGGTAGGCCGAGAGCGAAAAAGTTTTCCACGGTTGAAGAACTGGTGAACGTGATCAGGTCTGCTCCATCCTGCACCAGTTGCCGCTGTGCTGGGCTTGTGTCCCTCGATTCCGGTAAAGTGCGATATGCGAACGCTTCGTCCACGATTGCGCCCGCGGCGGAGAATCCCTTGGCCAAAACGTCGCGGGCCTTCTCCGCACGCACGACAAGGATGCGCACATTTTCGACGCTTCCCTGTTTCTTAAACTCGCGCACCACCTCTTCTGCTACGAATTCTTCCGGCTGAAGATCAACGTGCAGGTGAAAATCCTTCACGCGCTGCGCCGTAGCTGGTCCGATGGCAGCGATGCTCACACCCCCGATCTCGCGCGCGTCATCGTAAAGCTTGAAGAAAATGTCAAAGAACGCTTCGACTCCATTTGCGCTTGTGAAAACGATCCAGTCGTACGTGTGTGCGTCCTGCACCAGTTCCGCGAATTCGCGCAAATTTGTGGGCTGCTCGATCCGGATGGTCGGCAGTTCGATGACGTGCGCGCCAAGTGCTCGAAGTTTATTGCTTAGTACGCTCGCCTGCTTTCGAGTTCGCGTAACGACGATTCTCTTTCCCAGAAGTGGGCGCTTCTCGTACCAGTTAAGGGTGTCACGCAACGAAACAACATCGCCAAACACAGCCACTGCCGGCGCTTCAAAACCGGTTGCCACAGCTTTCTGCGCGATATTCGAAAGCGTGCCTGTCAGCGTTTTTTGCTGACCGGTTGTCGCCCAGCGAACCAGTGCCACCGGCAAATCGCTGCGCACGCCATGCTTCAGCATCTCACTCGTCACGCTCGTGAGACGCTCCACGCCCATTAGCATCACTTGTGTGCCGCCAAGTTTTGCCAGCGCAGCGTAATCGATTGCGGTTTCCGTTTTCGTTGGATCTTCGTGGCCGGTGAAGAACGTCACATGGGAGTTATGTGCCCGATGCGTTACTGGAATGCCTGCATAAGCCGGCCCGGCGATGGCCGAAGTGATTCCAGGCACAATTTCAAATGGAATTCCCGTACGGGCGATCTCCTGTGCTTCCTCCGCGCCCCGGCCGAATACAAATGGATCGCCTCCCTTTAGTCGAACGATCTGATTCCCTTCGCGCGCCTTGTCGAGCAGAAGCGCGTTGATTTCCTGCTGAGTCCGGCCTCCGCCCGACTGTTTCCCGGCATAAATGATTTCTGCGTTCTCTCGCGCCCAGCCGAGCATTTCTGGATTTGCCAGATGATCGTAAACGATCACGTCTGCAGTCTCGATGCACTCTTTTGCGCGCAGTGTAACGAGCCCAAGATCGCCCGGACCCGCGCCAACGAGATAGACTTTCCCATTTTTACTCTGGCTCTTGCTCATGCTCTTACGCTTGCTCGATTTTCCGCAACAATTCTTTCGCCAACTCAGCGCCTTTTTCGCAACCACCTTCCACTGCGGCCTCTTGCGGCGCCGATGATTCGGCCGGGAAAACCTGCGCGCGAATTTTCATTTTGCCATTGTGAATGCTCGCAAGCACGCCCACTGGAAAATTGCAATCAGCCTGCAGCCAACGCAGAAATTCTCGCTCCGCCTTCAGACAAAGCAACGTTTCTCGGTCGTTTATTGGATCGAGCATGGCTTTTGTGCTTTGGTCGTCAGCGCGAGTTTGGAGAGCAATGATGCCCTGACCGCCGGCAGGCAGAAAAGTTTCGCGCGGAAGAATCTCAAGAAAAAACTGAACGCCGTCGAAGCTGAGTTCGCTGCTGGCGACCGAAAAGGCGAGGCGTTCCAGTCCTGCGCTAGCTAACACAATGGCGTCCCACTGGTTGTTAGCGAGTTTTCGCAGCCGGGTTGGTACGTTACCGCGAAGATCAACAATTCGGAGATCTGGGCGTTTCCAGTGCAGCTGATGTATTCTTCGTACGCTGCCGGTTGCCACAGTCGCGCCACGGGCAAGCGAAGTGAAACCGCGCGCATGTTTTGAAACCAGCACGTCGTTTGCCGATGCCCGGGGAAGAACCGCCGCGATTTGTGCGCCGGGACTGGTTTCACTCGGCAAGTCCTTTGCGCTATGGACCGCCACATCTACCTGACCGGCGAGAAGTGCTCGCTCGATTTCGGCAGTGAACAATCCTTTCCGGCCCGCATGGGGATCGACACGGCTGGCGTCATCACCTGTCGTCACGATGATTTTTGTCTCAATAACAACACCCGCACCCACCTGTTGAATCGCTTTCTCAACAAGCCGCGCCTGCGTGCGCGCGAGTTCGCTGCCGCGTGTGCCCAGGGTGAATTTTCCCACCATCCCCAAACTGTAGCGCGCGGTAACTTGCAGGGGAAGCTGTCAGCTTCCTCTACAGCTCAGATGTGCGAAGCGAGGTTTCTCCGAGCGAAGGATGCTCAACCGTCTGCGAGATGCGACTCAATCCTCGTGGAATTGAATCGATAAAATCAGTGACGTGATCGGCGATAATCGCTTCGGCTGCCGCGACCTGCTGGCGTCGCAGCGCCAGCGATTGTTCCCGGACGGAGCGGATTGAATCGATGTCGTAAAGATAAACGCCTTCCATCTCATTCACGTTGGAATCCACGTCCCGGGGCACGGCGATATCGATGATGAAAAGCGGGCGATCCAAACGCTCGCGTAGCATCGGCCCGAGTATCTCGGGCGTCAGTAACGGCGTTTTCGAGGCTGTGGATGTAAGCAGAATATCAATCTCACGGCATTGCGTGGTCCAATCATTAAACGGCACCGCCCGGCCACCTACTGCCCGCGCCACCTCGCGCGCGCGATCCAGCGAACGATTACTGACGCGAAGATCGGTGACGCCACGCGAAACAAGTACACGCGTGGTGCGCTCGCTGGTTTCCCCCGCGCCGAGCACGAGCACTTTGCACCGGTTTAATTTACCAAAAATCCTTTGGGCTAATTCGACCGCAACGGAACCGACCGACACCGCGCCGCGCGCGATATCGGTATGAGTGCGCACTTGCTTCGCTACGCGAAAGGCGCGCTGAAACAAACGGTGCAAGAATGGACCGACTGCTCCGGATGTTCTCGCGGATTCGTACGCCTTCTTTGCCTGCCCGAATATCTCGCTCTCGCCGACCACCATTGAATCGAGCCCGGAGGCGACCCGGAAAAGATGCTGCACGCATTTGTCGTCCTCGTAGCGATAAAACGGAGGCGCGTAATTTTGTGGGTTGCGAGTTGTCTCACCTACCAGGCACCGCGCAATTTCATCGGTGGACACCCGGCTGCCTGAGACTGCGTAAACCTCCACCCGGTTGCACGTCGTCAGCAGCAATGCCTCGGTGCAACCGGCGTTGCGCACGATCGATTCAGCCGTGGCGTTGCCCGCGAACTTCTCTAGTGTCGCGACGTTCGCGGTATGATGACTCAATCCGATACAGAAAAGATTCATGGCATCTGATGCAGCTCTGCGGTGAATGTGATTCCCCAGAGAAGCGCCAAAGCAGCGCTAAAGCCGATAATGCATAACGCGGCCACACGTTTTGGCGCGAGCCATTTTAGATGCCGGGCTTGCAGGATCGCCGCGTAAAGCAGCCAAAGCGCAATCGCGGCCACGACCTGAGTGCGGGGCAACGGATGGCCCGTAAAAAAGCCGCTCACGATCCCCAGAGTGTAAAGCGCAAAGCCCCACCATAGCAGGCGCGTGATCGCCGCGAACAGATTTGTTAGCGGGGGCAGGTGATAAAAAATCGAATGCAACTGGTGCGTCTTGAGTTGGCGCTCCTGCAGGAGATACATCACGGCGGCGATGCAAGCGAGGGCGAACGTACCATAGGCTACCAGCGAAATAGATGCGTGAAACTCCAGCCAGGAATTCGCGGAGACTTGTACGGGATGCCGAACATCGATCGGCGCAATCAGAGCAAAACCTTGAAGCAACAACACCAGCGGCGCGGTGAACGCCCCCATAAGCGAAAGACGATACGCCGGGCCCACCAACATGTAGATCAAAGCCACCGACCACGCGAGAAAGACAAAAACCTCAAAAAGATTTGTGATCGGGCAACGTCCCAACTCACGACCGCGGACCGACAGGAAAGCTGTTTGGAAAACAAAACCCATTCCGATCGCGAAGAAATTGAACCGCCACGGTCGAAACAATTTCGCACGAAATGCGATGACCGTGTGTACAACCGCGGCCAGAAAGCAAACTGTCGAAGCAATGAGAAAATAACGGTCCACTAGGAGCCCCACTTTAGATCGACTCGCATCCTTCGTAAATCTGCTTTACGCCGTTCCGCCGAACACGACCCAATTTGGAAACATATGTGTTCTACTGTTTATTCGCATTGATGAGCGTGGAGATTGTCGAAAAATTGCGTGCCGCTGTGCGCGACGTACCTGATTTTCCAAAGACGGGCATTGTGTTCAAAGACATAACGCCCATTTTGAGCGATCCTATTCTGTTTCGGGGATCAATTGATCTGTTCGTGGAGCGTTGCCGCGGGAGAAATCTCGACAAAATCGTCGCCATCGATGCACGTGGCTTCCTTTTCGGATCGGCTGTGGCATACAAACTAGGTATTGGTTTCGTTCCGATCCGGAAACGCGGCAAGCTGCCTTACACGACCGAGACCGCCAAGTACTCGCTCGAGTACGGCGAGGCGGAAATGGAAATGCACACCGACGCAGTGACAGCAGGCGAGCGAGTTATCATGGTGGACGATTTGCTTGCGACCGGCGGTACGTCGGCCGCCGCGGCTGACTCATCCGCAAGGCCGGCGGAGACCTGCTCGAAGCGCAATTTCTTATTGAGCTGGAATTCCTCCACGGCCGGAAACAGCTCCGGTCGACACCGGTCACATCGTTCCTGAAATACTGAGCGTATTCGCCGCGTAGCAAGGCAAATCCGCTGACAATCTCACTCTGGGCGAAGCAAAGAATCTCGGATACGGTCGCGATTTATTACGAGGTTTGGCTTTTTGATTTTCGACTTAAGTTATTCGTAACCTGAGCGCGCGATGACAGGATCTCGAGAGCTGGAAAAAGTTCTGGCGCACGCCGAAAGCCGCCTTGCTCCTACAGGTACGAGGCGTCCAACGGAGGTGCTTTCGAATTACAAGAGATTTCTCAAGGTTGAAGAACACCGCTTGCGCCTAAGACACCAGGCTGGCGATGGCGGGCGCGAGATTTGCACACGCCGCGCCGAACTGGTCGACGTCTTATTGCAATACGTCTTCGGTGCCGCGTCGTCCGCCGCAGGTCGCGGAAATGGCAAATCCGATGTTGCTCTAGCTCTGATTGCTCTTGGCGGATACGGTCGGGGCGAGCTCAATCCGTTCAGCGATGTTGACGTGATGCTCTTGCATCGACAGAGCGCCGAGGTTTCGCCGCACCTTGAGGAGATGGTGAACCAAATCTTATACATCTTGTGGGATAGCGGCTTCAAAGTGGGGCACTCCACCCGTTCAATCAAAGAAGCCATCGCCCAGGCCAACAGCGACATGCGAACAAAAACTGCCATGCTGGAAGCGAGATTTCTCGCCGGCGACACAGAGCTAGCGCGAGAGTTTCGGAGGCAGTTTCGCTCAAAATGCGTGGTCGGCCACGAACGGGATTACGTTGAGACGCGTATGCAAGACCAGGTAGCCCGTCACAAGAGATTCGGTGACAGCGTTTATCTGCAGGAGCCCAATCTAAAGAGCGGCTGTGGCGGATTGCGCGATTATCAAAATCTACTTTGGATCACCTACTTCAAAGAGGGCTCGCTTAGCACCAACCAGCTCGTTGGTAAAGATTGGTTGAGCGAAAGCGACCAACGCCGGATCGAGAGGGCGTACGATTTTCTCCTGCGCTTGCGCACGGACTTGCACTACGCGACCGGGCGGGCCACCGACATATTGCATCTTAACTTGCAGGACCAAATTGCGACTCGGCTCAGTTATTCGCCTCGAAAGGGCCAGCTCCGCAGTGAAGCGCTTATGCGTGACTACTACCACCACACGCGGAATATCCTGCGGGTCACGGAGCGTATTACCCAGCAATTTGTACGTGGACGCGTTACCAGCAAGACCCGCGCTCTTTTCAGTTTCCTTCCACTAATTCGAGCCGACAAAACTCCGATTGGCGACTCTTTCTTTATTCGCAGTAAACAACTGCATCCGGCGCGTCGCGATGTGTTTCGTAACGATCCTGAGCAGATGATGCGCGCCTTTGAACTCGCCCAGGAGCGCGACCTCGATCTGAGCCCGGAAATGGAAGACTTGTTGAGCAGAAGCCTGCGCCAGGTGACTCGGACGTATCAGTATGCGCGCGGCCCACGTATGATTTTCAAATCGATTCTGTCTCGAAAAGGCAGAGTCGGGCGTATCCTGCGAATGATGCACCGGTCCGATTTTCTCGGCCGATACATTCCCGAATTTGGGCAGCTCACGTGTCTGGTGCAGCATGAGTTTTTGCACCGGTACACCGCCGACGAGCACACGCTCGTATGCATCGACAAACTTGATGCACTTATGGAGACCAATGATCCCAAATTGATTCAATACCGCAAACTATTTGGGCAACTGGCGGACCCGCTGGTCCTCTATCTCGCTCTTCTCTTGCATGACAGTGGAAAGGCCGTCGGCCGACCTCACTCCGAAGCGAGCGCCTTATTCGCCCAGCGTGTCGCCGCCCGTTTGCAACTCTCATCCGACCATCGGAAATCGCTCATACTGCTGGTCGATCACCATCTCACCTTATCCAGGACGGCACAGCAGAGGAACCTGGATGATCCGGCCACGGTGACGGAATTTGCGCAAATCGTGAAGGACCAGAAAAACCTTGATGCCCTCATGCTGCTTACCCTGGCCGACGGCCAGGGTACCAGTGCGGAAGCCTGGTCAGATTGGAAAGAATCGCTGGTGTGGCAGCTATTTCACGAAACCTCACGTTATCTCACCGACCGAAAATCCTATTACGAACAGACTAGAATCACGCGGGAAACCTTGCGCACCTCTGTTGCCGAGAACCTTTCACCGGACTATGCAGAGGAAATCGAGGCGCACTTTGAGTCCATGCCCGACCATTATTTCCGCGCGACCGATGTGCCGGAGATCGTCGAGCACCTGAAATTGTTCCGGTCGTTTCTGGAGAATGTTTCCAAGGCGAAGGAATTTCCACTCACTCCGGCGGTCAAATGGAAGATTGTGCCAGAGCAGGGCCACACGGTAATGACCTTCTGCACATGGGAACGCGAACGGCTCCTGGCAAAAGTCGCGGGTTCCTTTGCCGTGATCCCACTGAACATCTTGAGCGCCGATATTTTTCCGCGCGACGATAACGCTGTGCTTGGCGTGTTCCGCGTGTGCGACACTAAAGCGCAGCCTGTTTCGGACCCGCGCGATTTCGAGCTTGTAGAACAAACTTTGAGTCGAGCGCTTGAGGAGGAGAGCTTCGATTTCGTGCCACTCATCGAAAAGGCAAAGCGTTTAAGTCGTCGTGCCGCAGTGGGACTCGAATTTCCGACGCGCATCGCCATCGACAATAAGATCCATCCGACTTACACGCTTCTTGAGTTTCAAGCGGCGGACCGCATCGGATTGCTTTACGATGTGCTGAGATGCCTCGATCGCGAAAATGTTTTGATCCCGCTTGCTCGCATTAACACCCAGGCGGGCGCGGCCATTGATACGCTGTACGTCGTCCATGGCACAAATCATGGGAAGATCACTGATTCACATCGGATCCGGACCATCCAGCAGCATCTGAAGAATGCGATTCTCGGAGGCCAGGCAAAACCGTAGAGAAAACACGAGCGTTTCCCTGCTTTGCTGCGAATTTTTGATCTCATGAACGTTCTGATTCTTGCTGCCGGATACGCCACCCGGCTGTACCCATTGACGCTGAACAAAGCGAAGCCGTTGCTCGTGGTTGGGGGCAAACCGATCATTCAATGGTTGGTGGATAGTCTCGCGGGCATTCCCGATGTGGAAACAATCTATGTGGTGACGAACAACAAATTCGCGGCGGATTTCCAAGCGTGGAGCCAGGAGTATCAAAAACGCCACCCGGGATTTAGTTTCAAAGTCGTCAGTGATGGTTCCACCAGCGACGAAGATAAGCTGGGCGCAATTGGAGATATCGATTTTGTTGTCACCAATGAAAACCTGTCCAAAAGCAGCTTATTAATCGCCGCCGGTGACAACCTGTTTACTGATTCGCTCGCAGATTTCGTGGCCAGTGCCAAGGACACCGAAGTAACCGTTGCTGTGTACGATGTCGGCGATATTGAAGCGATCAAGAAATACGGCAACGTCGCCGTAAACGCCGAAGGAATCATCACCCGGTTTGAGGAAAAGCCGCAAAAGCCGCAGGGAACACTTGCTGCGATCGCTTTGTATCATTACTCGCCCGCCGTCCTCTCGCTTTTGAAGATGTATCTGGCTGCTGGGAACAATGCGGATCAGCCAGGTCGTTTTGTGCAGTGGCTCTACACGCGGAAATCGGTGAAGGCATTCCAGATCAAAGGGCTATGGCTCGACATTGGAAGCAAGGAAACACTCGAGAACGCGGACAAAATATTGGCTTCTGCTCGTGAATCGTTAAATCGCTAAAACGGTTACAAGCGGGTACGATGAGAAGCCGATGTACGATGTAGCCCCTTTTAACAAATCACGTTCACTTCAATCGTCCTTCATCAAATTCGATCAGATCGAAGTAGGTCCGAATATCCTTACGGCCTGCGCCGCTGGCTTCTTTAAGAAAATGCAGGAAACGCGCCTTTTTGGCAGCCGTATCCGGATGGCGTGAAATCATCGCTTCATTCCATTGTTCAATCGCTTCGGGCGAATGTTCGGCACCGTTCTTTTGCACCCAGCCCAGAATTGCCTGGTCATCGTCCAGCTTGTTAGCCGCCTCTTCGAACGCATCGCCGTCGATTTTGAGAAACGCGAGCAAATGTTTGTCGAACCCAACGGTTTTGTAGTTGTAACCGTCAAGCAAACCTTTGCGATGCAGCCGCGCCTTATCGATCAAACGCGGCAGATGCACATAACCGCCGAGTTTCTCGTACGGACTGCGTGGATGCAGTCTTCGCATTGAAGCGGATCGTTACGACGTCGCAGGCAAGGGCTGTGCAACCGGATTTGGAAAATTGGACTCCGTCCCGGGCAAAGCTGTCGGCTCTCGTTCCCCCAGCAATTCTCCCTGTGTCAAACCGATCTGCCCGATTGCGAGCTGGCCGGAAAACATCCCACCTTTTTCCACGCTGATCGCTCGTGCTGTGACATCCCCTTCCAAGCAGCCCTTCTTATGCACCGTTACCGTTTGAGCGATAATCTCTGCTGACATCCTGCCTTTGATTTCGATGTTCTCGACATGCACCGTCCGAAAGCAGTGAACATCAGATTTGCGATCCACAACTACGCGTCGGGCGCTGATGCGGCCAGGAATTTTGCCTGAGTAATTAATGGTCGCTGTGTCGTCACAATGCAGATTCCCCCGCAGCCTGCCTTCGATCAAAGCAGATCTGCAAACCACGCTGCTGCTGGCCAGATCGCCCTTGCCCGATAGGTGCACGTTCCCGCGGGTGCGAATGCTTCGGCTGAACCCGCTGGTGATCTTGTAGTCGCGCAAATCAATGTGCGCGCTGCACGAAGGACAGATTGTTGAAGTCGCGGCGCCGGAGACCTGTTGTTTCCGTTTACAGTCGAAACACTCGATGACAGAAGTAGTTTGTCGCTTCCAAAAGTCCTCGAATCTGCCAAAGATGGAGGAGGAGGTCTCTTGCGCCGGCGCTTCTTCGGTTGTCCGCAGCTTTAGACCGGGTTTCGGCGCAAAAGGAGAAAAGGAACGGCCACACTGTCGGCAGATCGAACTCTTCGCCGCCGCGTATTCCATCTGCTTGAAGCCGCAGTGCGGACATTCCGCACTGACTTTTGCAGGCGACGGATTGGCCACTGGATACTCGCCGCAACCTTTCTTTTACGCGCGCGCCCCGAATGCCGCCTTGATCGGCTCACTGGACCGCACGACTTCAGGCCGTGGTGCTGCTTTTGCGGAAACGGCTCCAGTGGTGACTTCCGATTTCCCGATAAAAGTCGCGCCTTCTTCAATCACAAGACGCGCGGCTTTGAGGTCGCCCTGCAAAACGCATTTGGATTTTAGCTCGCAGCGCTCGGCAACGGTGATATTTCCGTGCACTTTGCCGTAGACGGTGATCGATTTGGTTTTGACCTCACCCCGAATCTCAGCGTTTTCACCGACTGTCAAAACGCCGTCAGAGTTGATGTCCCCTTCGACTTTGCCGTCGATGAGCAGTTCTTTTTGGAACTTGATCGAGCCTTTGATTTCGACATCGCTCGAGAGGATGTCTTTGCCTCCGTGGTCTGCCATAGGATTAGATTTTGGATTTGGTTTATCGATTGTGGTTGGTATTGATGCTGGCTCTTCGCGACTCGCAAGATGATTGTTGTCATCTGGAACCGGATTCCGCGGTTCTTCTCGAATCGGCGGCGCCGGCCTTTGCGGGACGAATCTTTTGAGCATCTAATAGTATTGTGACACTCGCCGACGCCTGTCAACGGATTCTCTTTTCCGAGTGAAAAGTTTTTATCGTTCAACACCTACCACCCGGTAGAGCTTGCACGCGGCGTTTTGTGCGGAAAAAATCAGGAATGGTGCCGCCTGGCTGGGCGTTCGATCCAACACGCGACATAGCGGATGGGGAGGCAGTCGCTCGTTCACTATGGCCGCGGAATTTTGCGCCACCCTTTCGGAATCGTTCACAAAAATCCATGTCACTCGGTGTTTCTGGAGAATCTCTGACGCTCGTTGCAAATCCTGCGAGAGAAAAAATCGCGCGCTTTCCTCGATCCCATTAAGACTCTCATGCGAGCTTCCCGCAACTCCGGGCTGACCGGACCAATACGCGATCGAAGGCGAAAGCCACCACGGCGCGAGAAACGAATGCACCGCTGACGATCGCAAACTGAGCGCAAGCTCACGAATCTGTGTCCATTCAACTCGGTTTTCCACTCGACTCGCCAATTGCTCCTCGTTCGGCCAAAGCTTCTGATCCCAGTCGCGCAAGATCGGAAAGATCGACAAGATAAAGGTGGTCCAGACCGCCACGCGCGATTTGATTGGCGCGAGCAAAACAGGAAGTGCGAGCGCAAAAGTCAACACAAAGAAATATCCCCAGCGCGCCTGCCAAATAGTTAGAAAATAGGTGGCGATCAAGAGCACATAAACCGGCAGGGCGTGCAGTCCCTGCGCGCCGTCTTTTTTCGTTCTAACGTTCATCCAGAACAAAAACGGTGTTACCAGCAGCAGAAATCCGCACCAGTCCAGCCAGGCGGGATTCGCCGGTGAAACGTGCGCGAGTTCGCCGATGGTGGCCGCCCAGTTTCTGAGAATGGCGCTTGATTCAAAGATCCTGATCGACGGAACACGTCGCTCAATCAAGAGCGCGATCACAATGATCGCGGCGAACAAGATCCACCCCGCGCGCCGATCTCGCCGGAAAAGCGCCGCGCGGTTAATCAGAAAGGCCGTGGCAGTCACGACAAAAAAGATAACGAGCGGCTCGTAAACTGAGACCCACATCGCAAGTCCCCACGCGACTCCGCTCACCACAGCCCATTTATCTACTTCTGTCGAGGCAACTATTTCCGCTGGCTTCATTTGCACGCTCCACTCTGCGCAGATCGCGATCGTCACCAGCAGGATCAACAACGATTGATGATCGGGTCTGCCAAGTTCCGCCCCGTGAACAAGAATCGGGCTGATCGCGTACAGGAGCAGCATCACCCAGCGATATCGAAATCTCATCCGACGCGACCACCACCACAGAAACCAGCCTGCAATCAATGAAAGTAATGGCGAGATCCATGCTCCGGCCAAGTCGAGTGGCTGCGCCGTGAATGGCTTCAGCAGAAGCGACAGGCTGAGGACGAGATAATCGAACGGTGCAGTCGTATGCGGCGTAGTTCCGTGCGGAAAATTTTCAAAATCATGATGCCGGACGATTAATCCAGGTTTTTCTGCGCACATCTGCACGCGCGTCATCCGCGCGTAGCAATCCGCATCGACAAAGTAAATGTTCCCGGCGACAAAAACGTCCTGATAATTCGCGCAACGCGTTGCCAGAATCAGCGCGCTGAGAAATGCGATCTCAAGTACCGCGACGATTCCGCGAATCACGTTCCAATGCCAAATCCGCATTCTTTCGGCAATAGGTCTACCAGCCGCAACGGGCAATCCGAATTTTCGGGGAAGAACTTGTCTTCAGTGGAAGATTGGGTTGGATGTTTTGGATGTTCGCGCGTCAACGCGTGGCTGATCTGGAACTCAGCTTAGAGCAGGGGCTCATAATTCAAGAAAGCGTTTTTGCGTGCGTTTCGTTGCAGGTTGCGGCGTATTCGCCGGCATCCGGGGAGTGCCCATCGGCAGCGCTATTCCCATCGGCGTAAGCGCCAGCGGCAAAAATCTTTTTTTGCTTCTGCCGCCAACGCGTGAGAAAAATTACGTCCATTTAGTCTTTGGTTCGGCTGACCGCACTTAGAGGATCAATACGATGTCAAAATTAACGCTAACTGGCTTCGCGCTGGTGTCAGTTTTGTTTGTCGCAAACAACTCGGAAAACTACGCAGCCCAGCGCAAACAATACACTTCCAATGCGCTGACCGGGACGCTTCAAAAGATGATTGTGGAAGATGGAAGCGTCACGATGCAACTCGATCTGAACGGATTAAATGGAAGCGATTCGCTGGTGGCAAGGCCAGTCACATTGCACTTCGCTGCCGCGGCCAATTCTTTCTTTCCCATTCTAGTGTTTAACGATCTGTTGCGCGGTCCTGAGCCGGGCTCGATCACGCTCGTTCCAGAAGTCCGACCAAATCCCCTGCTTCCCGCCGCGCTCGCCGCCTCTCTCAAGCAACTTGTGGTCGAAAAGCTTCCTTCCGACTCTGCATTTGACCTCGCTGTGCGCGACGGCAAAACGGGATTGACCTTCTTTAATATTGAAGGACACCAGTACCGATTACGATGCTCAGGCGCAGTCTCTGAGCATCACAGGGGGAAACCTGCTCGTTTCCAAAGAGCTTGCCAACGCGCTGGGGCGACCATCGGACGCCGGTGCGATCGTTGGCAAAATCGCGATCGGCGCAGCGATGCAGACGATCGAGGTTGATAACATCGTCGATGGCTCCTTACGGGGAGTACGAATGCCGGCAGTGGGGACACAACCTGGACCGGATGTCATTGTTGGGGACCTGCCCAGCCTCCAGCAATTTGGCAGTGCCGGCACGCAGGTTGGCCTGGCGGTGGGCACCGATTCTTGCAACAACGGAGAGGTGGACGTGGATTGGTTTGCATTGCCAAACAACGATCACCCGATCATTCCGATGAACCTCTACCGAATGAGCGGCGGGGACAGTAACGACCAACGCTTCGAACAAGTTGGCCAGTCGTGGATGAAACATGCCTTTGCAGCGGCGTCGGCGAACAGCTGCGGGTTTGGGTGCAACGGAGTCGGCGGCAGTCATCTTGGTTCAGGCTGCTCTGATTTGTACACCGCCAGTTTAAACTCGGGGCAAAGCGGCCTGGGCTCGCGCGCCTGGGCCAATCCATTCACCGGGTTTTTTCCGGGGACCAATCCGAATCCAGACAACCATAGTGGTCACTCTCACGATGGCGTATCGCACCGAATCAGGGTTGAGAGCGACGATCTGAACACAATCCTCAATCAAGGTGCGACCTATTTCGCCGAAGGCCAGTATGTTGTTCCGCACGAATACACCTGGTGTCAGTCGCATCCCGGCGAATGCAACATGTATAACAATGTCTCCTATCGCCAGTTCTCGGTTAACGGCGGCCCGACTAATTTCACATTTTCGGCCGTTGGTAACACGGTGCGGATGAAACCTGCCATTAGCGTGTGGGCAGATACGGGTGCCACAATAAGCCAGATTGAGCCTGATCCGGGTAACGATGGTATCTGTCTTATGGGTTACAAAGTGAGCAATCCCAGTCCGGGAGTCTGGCACTACGAATACGCTTTGTATAACGAGAACCTCGATCGCGCTATCCAATCCTTTAGCGTACCGTTAGGACCTGGAGCGAACATCAGTAACATCGACTTCCACGCGCCGCCTCAGGAGCCCGGCTGGGCAAATGACGGCACGGAAAATAACCAGGGTTACAGCAGCGCGCCCTGGAGTGTTACTCAAGCTCCCGATTCCATAACCTGGAACACCGAAACATTTGCGCAGAACCAGAACGCCAATGCGATTCGCTGGGGCACACTTTATAATTTCCGGTTCGACGCCGATCAGCCGGCGCAGAGTGTCAATGCGACAGTTAGCTTCTTGAAAACAGGCTCGCCCATGATGGTGGCGATCCAGGGGCCGGCAGGAGAGGCGACACCAACTCCCACGCCAACCCCAACTGTAACCGCCACACCAACAGCTACGCCTGGGCCTATTACCCTCCGCGCCCAGAAGAAAAAGATAAATGGACTAAATACGGTGCGTCTGACCTGGAGGGGGGCGACCTTGGTCAACGTCGACGTCTACCGCAATAGCGTGCTGATCGTGACAACGCCGAACGATGGACAGTATGATGATTCTACCGGCGACACCGGCCAGGCTCAATACGTGTATCGGGTATGCGAAGCTGGAACCGGGACGTGCTCTAATGATGTAACCGTGACCTTCCCGCATTAGGGGAACAAGCAAGCCACTCTCTCGAGCAGTTACCCGAGAGTGGTTACTAACACCAGATACCGCCAACTTTGACCGCGGCGGCATCTACAACAAAGTCTGGCACGGTGAACCAAAACAGCGGGAGCGTTCTGCAACGCAACAGCAGCGGAAGACACAAGCGCTTGCTCTCCTTCTGTAAAGGGCATGCTAACGAATCATCTGAACACATGAAGACGCGCCGTGGTGTCGTGGCTTCGTGGATTGGTTAGATCGGCTAAAAGACAGGGCGGGACACGTACCGGTAACGGCATTGTTACCATCCTGTGATGGAGACTTGTCCCTTTTCGTGTTACGTCCCAGGCAGGAGGCGAAAAAGAAATATGTATACGACAATGATCGTCCGTCGCCGAGTGAAGAGGAAAATAGGCGGAATCGGGCGCGTAAAGCATTGGAAGGTATCCAGGCGCGGCGACGTGATTGAAAAACGTCTCGCTCTCATTGCCCAGGCAGTTCCTCTTACCAATGATCCCGCCCTGATCGAGAGTTCCATCCTCACCGTGCAGGTGCTCACTCTCGGGTTGCGCGCCGCCTACACCGGCATCAGCCGCTACGATCGCGAGATCGCTCGCACCTTTGCCCAGCATCCTGACGCCTCTCTCTTTGCCGCTCTCCCGGGCAGCGGCACAGCTTACAGCGCTCGGCTGCTGGCCGCATTCGGTTCACGGCGCGAGCTTTTTCCAAGCGCCCAAGCCATGCTCAACTTCAGCGGGATTGCTCCCGTGCTAAAACGCAGCGGACAGACCACCATTACTCATCGCCGCTACGCCCGGCCGCTCTTCCTCCATCAGAGCTTTATCGAATACGCCATTGAATCCATCCGCCACAGTCTCAGGGCCCGCGCCTCTACCAGAAACAACAAGCCGCGAACAAAAGTCACTGGGTTATTATCCGCGCCCTGGCTTACAAATGGATCCGCATCCTCTTCCGCTGCCGGCAGGAGCGCACCCCCTACGAGAAAATCCGCTACCTCAGGTCACTGCAAAAAAGCCGTTCACCCTTGCTCCCGTACCTCGCTCAACCAACGACCCAACCCTGTGAATAACTACCCTCAAACTGTTGACGGACTACCTCAGATGTCTCGTTAGTGATGTTCGTGGGAACTGGCGCGATTACGCCGGTTTTTCCCATCGCCGCAGTCGTCGGGATCAGCGCCTTCAGCTTCGATTTCTTCAACGAGGGCGGTCCTGATAACCTGCTGCCCGGACGACCGACAACTCAAACAGCGTCATTCACGCCCCCAGGCGGGACAGGGGAGCCCCCAGGCGGGGGAGGGCAAGGGGGTGTCGGGGCTTTCGTCTGTTTAAATGCGTTTCAAGGCTCGTTCGTGACAGGCGGAGTTCATCTGACCGAGCAACCTTTAGGGGAGTTCGAAGTTAGTGTGGAGTTTTCAAGCTCAACCAGCCTTTCGTGGACGATCAGGTTGACTGACTCGAACAGCGACGATCCCGTGAAGGTTAGTGTTCGGGGGCTCATCGTGTTCTTCCGATAACCCTCGACCGCGACGAGAAGCGGCTCGGAGGCTCCGACCGGACACATGATCTACCTTGCCCTCAAAGGACTGACTGCAATCTTTGCGTTCGACCCGTGTTCTTTCCGCCTGACTTTCAAAGTTCCAGAAGCGCAGTCAGTTTTTCATCGGCTCGATCAACCAAATGCTTTCCGTCGCCGCGATGCGCGTCAGCAATCCAGATCGTTCGCCCGTAGGAACCAATCGCTGAGACCCAGCCCAAACTCCAACCGGCTTTTTTGAGATTGTCAGTGCGGCCCGAACAGCAAAGAGCGTCGTCACACTAAGATCGCTCCAATAGCCCCTCGCGCGTGCGTAAGAGGCAACGGGAATGCCGGAAACAAGGCTCGGCGCGTCTTGTGGCCGCCGTCGCTGAGCTTGTGACTCGTTAGGTGGTGAGAATGTTTTGAGATTAAATGGTTTTTTTGGATATAATTCCGTCGGTTCGCGGCCAAGAGGCCGTATCACATCGACAACAAACCACTGAAAGGACACAACACTATGCCGAGACAAACGCCCGCTCACCGCTTCATCGGTGATCATCACGCTCCCACCCCTCTTGCCTCGGTTCGCACGCGGCGCGCAATACTCGGAAGTGGCGCTATCCCCGCAGAGCTGCGCGCGATGGCACGGACGCGCGCTCTCTATGTGGAGACGGACTCAAACAAAAAGCCTCGGGTGGATATCGGTTCAGTTGGTCACCGTGGACAGCACTATATCGATTCAGTTTCCCGCCGTGTACGGCACTTGTGGAAGATCGAGGTGCCGGTCGACGAGGAATTGAAAGGTGCGCGTCGGGGTCTCACCTTGGAGCAGCATCCCGCGGCAAAGTTTCTCAAAGAGGTCAAAGAAACTGTCTCGTTCAAGTCACATCGCCCCGACTGGATCGACGCCTCGGCGGTACCGCGGCTGCGGTTGGAGAAACCTACGCGAATGATGCGTCGCTTTAATGGACGGCGCGTGCAGCCGCTCTGGGTCTACGACAATGCGCGGAACGCGTTTGAGGACAGCTCTTGGCCGTGGGGGCTCGTTGGACAAATCTTCAACAACGAGGGGTTGAATGGTACCGGTACCCTGATCGGGGATCGGCTCGTGGCAACGGCTGGCCATCTGGTGCCATGGGGTAGTGCTGCCGCAGGAGACTGGTGGATGAGGTTCGTACCCGCCTACTTCCATGGGACCTCTCTTTATGGAGCAGGTGTCGAGTCCTATGTGTCCGATGTGCGTGGCTACAACAGCGAAGGCTCCGGATACGATTGGGCAATCTTGCGATTGTACGAACCGCTCGGGACGTCGCTCGGTTACTTTGGCTACAACAGCTACTCCGATGATTGGAACGATCTGTCGGTGTGGAGCAATATCGGTTATCCAGGCGATATCGCTAACGCCGAAGAGCCAGCCTTCCAGCAAGGTTACACAATTAACGATACCGATGGGGACGATAACGGCGGCGAAGAGCTAGAGACCGAGAACTGCGACCTCTACGCTGGTAATTCGGGGGGACCCATTTTCGCGTGGTGGAACAACGGAACCGACCCACGCATTGTGGGCGTCGTCAGCGCCGAGGAAACGGAATATAAATTTCCCTTCTCGACGCGGGACGACAACTTCTTCGCGAGTGGAGACGGATTTGTGAACCTCTGCGCGTGGGGGCGTTCGAACTGGCCCGCATGACCGGTTGCGCTTCGTGCGTTGGAATCCCAAATCGAATGGAGATTTCAGATTACACGGCGTAAGGACAAACAGCGGCGCGTCGAAATAGTAGCGTGTCCCCATCAGCGCGAATAGGGCGACTGGTAAGGTCGCGACCGAGAGTGCAGTAGTCCGAACGACAACCTGCGCAACACACGAGCATCTAACAAATCGCTGGAGCCAACCACTGGCCGCTGTGAATCGCCGATTCGCGTTCCACAAACGCCGTCAGCTTTTCATCCGACCGCACACCCAAACGCTTCCCGTTGCCGCGATGCGCGTCAGCAATCCGGATCGTCCGCCCGTTGGAATCAATCGCTGACACGCAGCCCCAACTCCAACCGGATTTGCTGAGAGTGTCAGCGATGATCTCCCAGTATTTCAATGCTGCCCATTTTTGGTGATCGTTCAGAACCACACGGGGCGCAGGTTTGCTCGCGTCAAGCTGTGCGCTCACCTGTTGCAGGCCTGCAGTAAGCGCTTCAATCTGCTTTTGCTGCCGCGCAGCGGTCGCTTCGAAGTCCTTTTGCTGATGTGCTTTGACAGACTTTAGCTGCGCGATCGTCGCTTCCTGTTGCTGCATCTTGTGGTCCTGCTGCTCAATCCTGCGGTGTTCCTTGAGAAACTCATTGAGCAACATCACGTTGACCGCTTCGTATCGCACAGTGTTCGGCTTGCCCTCATCATCGCGTGCGACGAGATCGGGATTCACCTTTTACACTTCCTCAGCTACGAGGCCGAACTGCGGGACTCCGACAGGGTTAAGTTACTGCTTGTAGCGGATGAGAGCGGTCAGTCAGCACTCGCAGGCCACAGAGAACGCGCGGATTCCATCGGGCGGCACGAAGAAGCCGGACTGGGAGCGCGACAAACATCACGCCGCGTTTCGCTTCACCAGCTCCATTTACCGCGATGACTTTTTGCGCCATGCTCGCCGACTGCTGCCGGAAAAGATGTGGCGAGTCGCTGGACAGAGCGACAATGATCCAGCCGGCCCACAAACGGTCTAACCAAAGCGGCTGGTCGGTGTGCCCATGACAAGCTCACAGCACGTTTGCCAAGTCCGCCCGCCCAAAGACAAGCGCGGCGTCGATCTGATTTCCGATGCGCTGCCGTTCGGTCGGCTGTGGTCCGGCGAACCGGATGCGGTCAGCAACGCTGTCGGATATGCGATGCATCGCACCCGATCACATCATGCAATCATCCGCGTTTTCGATGCGGCTGGCAACGTGATCGAAACGCACGACTACAAGGGAGATTTCAAGGAATGGTGAACAAAAAGCCGTCCAGGAGTTTCCGCGAATTTTCTTGACGTACCTAAGCAAAATTCTTTAAGGAACAATAAGTATGAAAAAAATATCCCCTTTCATTAATTTTACTGTGGGCTTTACAGCCCTAGCTTTGACGGGAGCGTTGGCCCAGTCGCCAGAAATCCCCGAAGCCCCTATTATTCAACTGTTGGGGACCTTTGATTATCCGGGCACGGGGATTCAGACGCGGCCGCAGAAGATTAGCGATAATTTCGCTGTGGTCGGGATCTTTGTGGATCCCAGCGGCGCGTCGCGCGGCTTCATCATGTTTAATAATGGGAACTTTAGCAGCCCGATAGTGGACCCGAACGATGCGGGCAACTTGACGGAGGCGCGCGGGATCAATAACTCCGGCCTGGTTTGCGGCGATTATCTCGATTCCGCGGGCGCTTTCGAAGGGTTCTTCTTCCAGAATAATGTCTTCACCAATTACGCTCCAGAACCGACGTTTACGGTTGTGCTGGGGTTAAATAATGCGGGGGATTTTTGCGGATCGGAAATCCCGAGCAGCACGGGGATTCAGAGTGCCTTCGTAAATATCGGGGGCGTGCTAACGGACTTCGTGGTGACGGACGCGACGGCGACTCTGGCTTATTCACTTAATGCGAACAACCAGAGCTGCGGTTACTACATTGACTCCTCGGGGGTGACCACTCATGGGTTCTGGCGCGACAGCGACGGCACGATTCACGCACCAATCGATCCGGTGCGCTCGACGAGCACGATCCTGTTCGGCAATACCGTCTTGCGGCACAACCCACGCCGCAGACACGACTTGAATATAATGGTGGGCCGCTATACCGACGCAGCGGGCGCAACGCACGGCATTCTCTTCAGTCCGCCGCATGGTTTTGTAGTCTATGATTTTCCGGGCGCGACGTTTACTTCGCTCAATGGAATCAACGAACGGGGCGTGGTCGTCGGCCGCTATACCGATAGCTCCGGCATCGACCACGGTATTCTCCTCAAGGTCCAGAACGGCAGCGCTGGTGTAATGCTGCCCCTGGCGCTACCCTCCGCGCCGGCGCAAGCGTCGCCTGAGCGCGCGGTGGTTACCGAGCCGGCTTATTAAAGCTTGATTTAGGGATTACGTTGTACCCGAATCGGGGCCAGCTAAGGACGCTCGCGACGACCTGGTGTTGGGACGCGCTTACAAGAAAACTCGCGCGGGCGTGAACGTCGCTCGCATTATTACGGCCCTTATACCATCTTGTCATTGTCGCCTGGAGGGCAAAAAAAGGCAGAATCCGCACCCGAATCCAGATTGTCCGCCACCGAGAATCGACGGCTGAGACGCAGCCCCAACTCCAACCGGCCTTGCTGAGATTATCAGTGATGATTTCCCAGTACTTCACGCGATGGGATTCTGCCGTTTTCGTGCTTCACCCGACAACGACAAACCGTATATAAACGGGCACAAATTATGACCGTGCCCGAACAAATCTCTTAATGAAAGCCACGATTGATACCCTCAACTTCAGAAAAGCCAAGCTATTCAAGCGGCGCGAATCGATGATTGTAGCGTCACAAAGGCGACTGACGATTATTTCTCTTTCAAAGATTAACGCCGTTGCAGACGCAAAACGCATTCGTCACTATGAGTCGGGCGAGAACGTTCACTATCGCTGCGATTTGGCTTCTGTGCGGTACGACAGCCTCAACAGAGCCGCCCGTCACGCTTGAATCGCCCTGCGAATGCTCAGCTGGGAAAGTCAGCGCTCATTTCGTCTGCGCAAGTGGAATCACGTTCAGCGCGAATGCAACTGGCGCGATCTTCCAGTACCGCTCGGCTTCTTCCGGCAACACTAACTCGCGATAAGTCGAGTAGAGCATTTGCGGGCTCGAATGCCCCAACTCAGACGCAACGCGCGGAGCATTGTGCGTCGCAGCCAAACGATACGAGGCGAATGAGTGGCGGAAACCATTCTTCGGCCAGCGCGTCAGTGCAGCCTCTTTACGAATAACATCGAGTTTGTTCCGGGCATTCGGTGGAACGAGTCGCCCGGCCATGTTCGTGTAGGGGCGAAGCCACGCTGCGAGATTCGGTTGGATCTCTACGATTCGTCGCCGCGCAGTCTTGGCTTTGCTTGCTTTGACTTCGATGAATCCTCGCACCAAATCAATCTCGCTCCAGTCGAGACGCCTGATTTCGGCCTCGCGGAGACCGGCGAATGCTCCGATTGTGAGCATTGGAAGCACATCGGGAAATAGCCGGTTTGCGGCGTCCAAGAGCGCGCGAAATTCGTCCACGCGGAAGATTTTAGGCGGGTTGTCTGGCAGTCTTGGTCGAGCAGTGCGCAAGATCGGGTTGCTGTCAATCATTCGGCGGTGCTCTGCGTAGCTGAAAAGAATACCAACGTTCGCTCGGAAATTCGCCTGGCTCTTTGGCGCGCAATCGAGATTACGCAGCCAGTTATCCAATTCTTCGACGGTAATTCCCGCGGGTGGCCGATCACCAAAGTCGCGACAGAATCTTGCGAGACGTTTCCTCAAGTCGGCGACGTACATCGGCGCGTGTACATCTTTGCGTTTTGCTTCCAATAATTCTCTAGCGAGTTCCGCGACGGTAACGTTGCATCTGCGAATCCGCTCCAGATGATCGAGATAGAAGTCCGCTGCATCGTTGATTATCTTAAAGTCCGAAAGCTCGCGCTGCGACAGACCAATCCCCTCGCGCCCGTGGCGTTCGAGGGACGTAATCTGACGCAGCCGCTCCGCGTCAGCTTCCGCTCTAGTTTTGAAAAACTTCCTTCCTTGCCCAAACGGGCGAAGGTCGAGATAATAGCGATGTGTTTCGCTGTGCCGGTATGGAAGGGCTGCCAATGATGGTCGCATTATCCGCTGAGAAATGTCAATATGCCGTCAACAACAGCAGCGGTGTCCAAAGCGGTTGCGTCCATTTTCATAGGTAAATGGGCCTGTAGCTCAGCGGTTAGAGCAGGGGACTCATAATCCCTTGGTCCCAGGTTCGAATCCTGGCGGGCCCAGCCCGGAAGCTTTCGGGATTGCCACACTGTGAAGATCCATCAGCGGTGACTCCGCGTACTACTTCCGTGGATCGCTTTTGAGCTCGATGAGGATCAGATGCATGGGCGTATCGCCGATATTCTCAGCGGCATGAGTTAAAGGGTCGCGATAGATAACGTCGCCCGTTCGGATGGCACCTTCCGTGATTTTTCCATCTGCTGCGTAGTTGCGATACCGGCCGCCTTCCAAGACATAAATGATGTTGGCGGGGTGCGAATGCACCTGCTCTTTGGTACCGGTGGCAGAAGAGCTTCGAGCACGCGGACACGATCGTTTTCAAATCGCACGTGTATCGTCTTGGAATTGACGACGGCCGGATCTTGCGTGTATACAGCCGTCACATGGACGCCGACTAGTAAAGCGACCGTGACTGCGCAGATAATTAGGGATCGGATAGGCATCATGATGACCTCCTGTGGAGTCAATTGCAACTCGTTAGGTGCTTACGTTGCGCTTATCTGAATGGGCGCCAGCTTCAACAAGGTTAGACGTTGAGGGACCACGCGTCAGTTTCCTGTTAGATTGTGATTTCCATTCCTTCGCGGGCCAGCACCGCGTTGGGGAACCGTTCGCGACACAAATTTTCGATTCGCTGAAGAAATTCGTCGTCGTGTTCGGGATCGTGATGGGTTAGGGCCAGGCGCTTTACGCGAGCCATTTCCGCAAATTGCATGGCTTGATCGAAGCTACTGTGTCCCCATCCGCGCCGGTTCTCCAGTTCCTCAGCGGTGAATTGCGCGTCATGGACTAACAAGTCGGCGCCCCGCGCCAGTTCCACCAGCTGCAGATCAATTTGCTCGCCATGCTCGACATCTGTGCAAACGACGAGCACTTTGCCATTTCGCTCGATTCGAAAACTATATGCTCCGCCGGGATGATTGTGCCTTAGAGCGGTGACCAGCGTTTCCGCATTGTTGATGGCGGTGAAGTGCTTGCTGGCGTCGGCGATTTGCAGGAACTCGAAGCTAGCCCCCATGTGATCCAATTGCACCGGGAAATATTCCGCCTGCATTTGGACTTCGAAGATCTCTCGTAAATTGGTGACGGTCTGGCCCCGGCCGAGCGTCAGGAGGGTGATTTTCTGGCTGGGATCATAAGCGGGGGCAAAGAATGGAAAACCCTGGATGTGGTCCCAGTGAAAGTGCGAGAACGCGATGACGATTTGATCCTGCTTGTGGCCGATAGCGCGAAGGTCTTTGCCTAGATTTCGTATTCCCGTGCCCGCGTCAATGATGGCGATGCGGTTCGTATCGGTGAACGTGATTTGCAAGCAGGTGGTGTTGCCGCCGAATTCCTGGAAGCCGGCATCACAGATCGGGATGGATCCCCGCGTACCGTAAAACTTGAGCTTCATAGAACCGTTGCTCCTGATGGTAATTCGGCGCCTCACGAGCATCAAGCCGGGCGATTGCACTTGAACCTTGGGGTGAAGAAACGCACTATCCGGATAAGAGTGTCCGCAACCGCAAGAAGTTCGTCGGGTTGAGCTCCAGGACGCAAACCGGTTGCGGGCTGATTACGCGCTGAGTTATGCGGGCAGGCTGCGCAAGCGGAACCCGAAAAAGATTCCCAGGACACCGAATATGACGGCATACCACGCAATAATCCAGACCAGCGCTGCCGCACCAGCGAGCGGATTCCACAAGAGCAGGGCTGCGAAAGCGATTGAAAGCAGGCCCATAAGAATGAGGAACCATTCGCCTTTGATCTCCTTGCGCAGCTTGATTGCCGTCGCGATTTCCGTTGCGCCAATCATGAGCGCCCAAGCGGCGATATAGATGATCAACGCCAGCGCGGTGATTTGCGGTGCGTGAAATGTGAGCAATCCGATGATGATCCCTACAAGTCCGATGATTAGATCGAATCCCCACTCCTTATCGGAAGAACGATGTCCGATTGCGCCGATTACACGAAAAATACCGTCAATTAATACCCACGCTCCAAAAAACAGCACGAGTGTCGCGGCAGCCATCACGGGATGCGTAAATGCGATCACTCCGAAGACAATTGCAGCGACACCCCGCAGAACTGGAACCCACCAATGACGTTTTAAGGTTTCGAGAAGCATGCCCTCGTTTTAGAGATCGTCGCTAACAATGGCAAGCCCATTCATATTGCCGTAGTTGTCGGGCACGTGATAAAAAGCGGCGGAGCGCCACCGCATTCCAAAGCCGACTACAGCCCGCATTTCGCGCCAGCCTCTGAAATGCTGGAGCGACTTCGAATAAGAGACGCCAGGTAAGCATCAACAACAGGCGCGCCATCGATTCGCGTTAGATTAGCCGGCGTTTCGAGACGCGAAAAAATTGCGTATGCGATTTTGCTTCGTGGGACGCTCTTTTCGCCATAACCGGAGGGAACATTGCTCGACCAATAACGCACATACTGGCCGTCCGGACGATTCTCCATCCCGAGGAAAATCGTGGAGTGTCCGTGCTCGTTTCTCCCCACTTGGCGGGACCAGAAGATTTTCATGAAATCGCCGGGCTTGGCCCGATCGAAATTGTCGACGTTTCAGCCGAGACTCAATTCGTTGAACAGACGCGCGGTACCAGGTCCGTTGGCGTTCCACCGGCCCCAGACGCCTTCGCCGTCGCGCTGATCGCGAATGATCAAGCGCTCAAGCGTGCTGTAGTCGAGACGAAGCTCCCCACGCGCGCGCAGCGCTTCAATCGTTCTGATAAACACCAGATACGTTGCGCCCGAGCAGAAACTCGGCCCCGCCGGGATAATGAAAAATTTCCCAGACTCAAAATGAGCCGAGGATTGGAGACGAATCTTTGCAAAATGGGAAACAGAGTAACGACCGCCTTTTGGCATTCGATTGACCTCCTCGAGAACCAGGTCGTTGTAATCGCCGGCGAACGAAAACTGCGGCGCGAACCCAAGAATCGCCATCACAACCCACACGCCGGACTTTTTCACCGCGCATAAGTAACATCGAAAGATCGTCTGGCAACCGCGCAGTTTTCTAATAGCCGTTCGCGCTCGTGTGATTCCGAGCAAAATCGACGAAATCTCCAGTTTTTGTCGACAACCAATGAGAGATGTCTTGCGGGATTCTGCCTTGAGCCGGCTGAACGGTTCGACATGACAAGAAGGAAACCGCCGTTAAAATCCTCTTCATGCGGCGTTTCACAAAAATGAATGGCGCGGGAAACGATTTCATCCTGATTGATAACAGAGCAGGGGACATCGATCTGGATCGCAGCCAGATCGTGCATCTGTGCGATCGGCACCGTGGGATCGGCGCGGACGGCATCCTGTTACTCGAATTGCCGGCAAACCGCGCGGATTTTCGGATGCGCTACTTCAACGCCGATGGCGGCGAAGCCGAAATGTGTGGCAACGGCGCGCGCTGTTTCGCGCGTTTCGCAAACAGGGTCGCCGGAACTGGAAAACCAATTTCTTTCGAAACGCCGGCTGGCGTGATTTCCGCGGAGTTGGCGGGCGACCTGGTCACACTTCGAATGACTGAGCCGACTGATTTACGACTTAACGTGAAGGTTCCGATGGCCGACGAAGATAAAATCGTTCACTTCATTAACAGCGGCGTGCCGCATGTGGTCATTCCGGTTCCGAAAATCGACGATGTTGACGTGCGGCGCGAGGGCGCGGCTATTCGTTATCACAAAATGTTTTCACCAAACGGCACCAACGTGAACTTCATCGAAAAACGCGGACCCAACAAAATCGCGATCCGCACGTATGAACGTGGGGTGGAAAACGAAACGCTCGCGTGCGGCACGGGAATAGTCGCCAGCGCGCTCATCTTCGCGGCGACCGAAAATATCAGCGGCCCAATCGATGTAATCGCGCTGGGCGGCGACGAACTTCAGGTGGGTTTCCAGGCTATTGACGGCAGTTTCCACAACGTCACACTCACCGGCCCGGCTGAATTTGTTTTTGAGGGCACAATCGATGTCTGAATTTTCACAGATCAACACGTATTTCGCCGATTTTAAACAGAATCTTTTCTCATCCGTGTTTCATCCGGGTAAATCTGTGGCTTAGAAAATGTTTCGCGGCACATTCACGGCATTGGTCACGCCATTTCGCGATGGCGGAATTGACGTTTCTGCATTCGAAAAACTTATCGAAGCACAAGTGGCCGCGGGTATCACCGGGATCGTGGCGATCGGGACGACTGGTGAGTCGCCAACGCTGTCGCACGAAGAACGGGAACAAATGATCCGGCTCGCAGTCGCAAAGGCGAATAAACGCTGCGTTGTGCTCGCGGGGACAGGTTCAAACTCCACGCAACATGCCACGGCCGACACGAAGGCCGCCGAGAAACTGGGGGTGGATGCCGCGCTGCTCGTCGCGCCGTATTACAACAAGCCTAGTCAGGAAGGACTTTTCCGGCATTTCAGCGCGATCGCCGGCGCCACATCGTTGCCCATCATGCTCTACAACATCCCCGGACGTTGCGGCGTGGATATCCTGCCAGAGACCGTCGAGCGTTTGGCCAAAGAATGCGCCAATATTGTGTCGATCAAGGAAGCAAGCGGTAGCGTGGAACGCGTTAGCGAGCTGCGCCGCCGCTTGCCCGACGTCTTTACAATCTTGAGCGGCGACGATTCGCTCACACTGCCATTCATGGCCACAGGCGCGGCTGGTGTAGTGAGTGTGGCTTCGAATTTGTTTCCATCTGAAGTGTGCGGACTCGTGCGCGCATGCGAATCGAGCGATTTGAAATCGGCGGCAAAATTGCATCGGAAATTGTTGCCGTTGTTCAAAGATTTGTTCATCGAGCCTAACCCGGTTCCTGTGAAGACCGCGCTTGCATGGCGCGGCGCAATGTCGGCCGAAGTTCGGCTGCCGTTATGCGAGATGAGCGAAGCGAACCAAGCGCGCTTGCGCAAGACACTTGGAGAATTCGAAGCGCAGCGATAGCTCGCGGGCGCTGTTGTTTGCTCTCTCAGGCGCTCAATCCTTGACGTCCAGGATGCGGAGCCGCGAAGTCCGCTTGAGACAGCGGACACTGCACCGTGTAAGATGAGCGGCTGATATGAAAGAATTTCCCGTGCGCTTGCTGCTGATCGGTGCGGCCGGGCGCATGGGCAAAACTGTTCTCGATCTTGTGCAGAGCGATCCGGAGATTGAGATCGTCGCCCAATGCGATCTGGGCGATCCGATCGAAACGGCGGTGAAAAATTGTGACGTGGCCATTGATTTCAGTCACGCTGACGCGACAGACGAAATTTGCCGTGCAGCGCTCGGAAACGCCAAACCGCTCGTCATCGGAACGACGGGTCATTCTCAGGAGCAACGCGCGACAATTGAAGAAACCGCTCGCTCAGTGCCGATTGTCTTCGCATCGAATTTCAGTGTCGGAGTGAATGTGCTGTTTTGGCTGGCGCGCAAAGGTGCCGAATTCCTTGGCCCGCACTTCAAGGCTGAGATAATCGAAACGCATCACAAGATGAAAAAAGATGCGCCCAGCGGCACAGCGAAAACTCTCGCCGAGATTTTGAAAGCTGCGCAAAGGATGCAGCCAGAAATACCGATAGAATCTATTCGCGAAGGCGACATCGTCGGGGAGCATAGCGTTATTTTCAGCGGGCCCGGTGAACGACTGGAGTTAACGCATCACGCAGCCAGTCGCGACATTTTTGCAAGAGGCGCATTGCTCGCGGCGAAGTGGATCGTGGGCAAACCGCCGGGACTTTACTCGATGCAGGATGTGCTGGGATTGTGAAACTGTAGCCGGGGTCGTTGACCCCGGCAGCCGGGATCACCGATCCCGGCTACAGCGATGAGAACGGCAGTCGCACTTGGATCTAATCTCCGTGATCGGCTCAACAATTTGCGCGCTGCGCGAAAGGCGATCCTGGATGTCCCGTACGTAAAGTCGCCGATTTTTTCATCGGTGATTTACGAGACCGAACCGGTGGGCTGCGAACCGGGAGCGGGAAAGTTTTTAAACGCGGTGGTTGAATTCGAATATCAAGGCGATCCCGCCACGTTGCTCGAGCAACTCATTGGGATCGAAGAAGCATTGGGCCGTAAGCGAGATCATCAAAAGAACGTTTCGCGAACCGTTGATATCGATCTGCTCTACTGCGGCGATCGACAGATCGACAATGGACGATTACAATTGCCGCATCCGCGGATTCTCTTGAGAGAGTTTGTATTGAAACCGTTGGCAGAAATTCGGCCGGATTTGATTTTACCCGGTCGGAAGAAAACTGTGAAGGAATTGCTTTCAGAACTTCAGCCATCTGGCGAGGTCGTTCCCTTTGGGCACACATGGTAAGGTCGGGAAGATTCGAAAGCGGCAGAGCACTGCCGCAGTCCAAAACGTGGCCGACTAGTCGGGTGCATATTTAACGCCTGCGTTTTGGAGTTCGGCGCTTGCTGCGCCGCTTGCCGACGGGGCTTGCGTTCTCAAATCGGCGGCTGATCTTCCGACGAGCCCGCAATGAAAGACTTTCGCCAAATCAAACAGCGCGGCGAAAAGATTACCGCCCTGACCGCGTACGATTACCCAACGGCGCGCTTGCTCGATGAGAGCGGTATCGACATCATCCTCGTGGGCGATTCGGTGGGAATGGTCGTGCTCGGTTATCAGGACACGACGGATGTAACGCTGGACGAAATGTTGCATCACACCCGCGCGGTTGCACGCGGAGTGAAGCAAGCGCTTCTCGTCGCGGATATGCCGATTCACACCTACGATACGCCGGAACAGGCCCTGGAGACCGCCAGAAGATTTCTCGCCGCTGGCGCACAGGCAGTGAAACTCGAAGGAGGCGTGAATCGCATCGCGCAGATCGAAGCGATTACGAACGCTGAAATACCATTCATGGCACACATCGGGATGTTGCCGCAAACTGTGCGCGAGCAAGGCGGCTACAGAATCAAGGGCCGCACCCAATCGGAGGCCGAAGCGTTACTGGCCGATGCCCGTGCCGTAGAACGAGCGGGGGCATTCTCCGTTGTGCTGGAGATTGTCGTTGCCGATGTCGCGAAGCAGATCACCAATGGAATCGAAATCCCGACTGTTGGAATCGGCTCGGGCGAGCATTGTGACGGGCAAATTCTGGTTACGCACGACTTGATCGGGTTATTTCCATGGTTCACGCCGAAATTTGTCTCAGCTGAGGCGCGTGTGGCAGAGGAAATACGCCGCGCCGCACGTGCGTTCATCGAGCGAACCAAGAGCAGCGGTCAAGGTTCATAGGCATCCCTTTTACTAGGAGCTGCTTCAGCCAATTGATCGAAATGTGATATGTTCCGGCCGGATAGAAATGAGAGTTTCCGATTTTGACGAACTTGACCGCTTTGCGACCGAAGGCTTGCTTACGGGCCGCAAGGAGCGCAACTGGCTTTGGCTCGGATTAGTTGTTTCGCTGGGGATACATTTCGCGCTGTGCACTTATTTTTACCGGACGCGCTTCGCGTCTTCCGATGTGGTCTTCGCCCCAAACGAGCAAACGCCCACATTCAAGATAAAACGCATTTTAGATTCGAACCTGGACAAGAGCAGTTCCGATCAAATTAATCCGGCGGCGAAACCGAACCCCGACAACACCGATGTCCAGTTGCCGGATGAGAAGAAGTCGTTCGACAAACTATTGCAGGAGGTTCAAGCAAGCACGGCCCTGCCGGACGACATGCGGGACGTTTTGCCTGACCAACCGAAGGTGGACCAGCCGGACGTCAATTCTGTCCTGAACGAGATTGAGCGTTCCACGGCGCAAACTCTCTCCAACGATCCAAACGCAGTGCATGAACAATCGTTGCTGAACAACAGCTCTGTCTCCGGCCGTCCGCAGCCTGCTCTCAGCGGAACAGAGTTGGCCACGAGCACGGTGATCAAACGGCCGAATACTTTCACAAGCAAGTTGCCCGCTGACAGCGCCGGTCCGAACAAAGGACACGCGCCGGGTTTCAGCGACCTGGACCAGTTGCTGGCGCAGAAAGGTCCGCTTGGGTCGGGAACAAAATTGCGCCTGCCAGACGATCAGCTGTTCGAGTATGACAGCGACGTGCTGCAAGGGAGTGCGATCGGGCAACTCCAAAAGCTTGGTACATTGATCCAGCGCAATCCGAAAGCGACATTTTCCGTCGAGGGCTACACGGATTCATTCGGAACATTTGAATACAATCTTAATCTGAGTCAGCGCCGAGCCGACAGCGTGAAACGCTATTTGGTCGAAGCGATGGGAATCAATTCGGCACAGATCCAAGCGCACGGCTTCGGGGCGACGAAGTTCCGAGCGCCCCCGAACGGCTCCATCGAAGAGCAAAATCCCAATCGGCGCGTTGAAGTCGTGGTGCGCACGAGCGAAGGCTAGTGGGAATTGCCCCTTGGCGATCGACGCTGTCGCATCCGGAGAATTGTGGGGCATCTGTGTCAGACGCCATGTGAGCTAGGGCGACTTACCAGTTTTTGATCCACTGCGGAGTGATAGTGTCGGTGCCACTCGGAGGCGGGTTGGCAGTTAGGCCTGCCGTGCTCCAGAGGTCGAAAGTTGGGTTATTCCCTTGTGCTGGATCAACCTGATTGGCCGTGGAGTATCCGTAACTGGTACCGAACGGGTCCTTAATGGCAGCGACAAGTCCGTTTGAATCTGTGGAGAGCATCTGTGGCCTGAAGGCAAAATAGGTTTTCCCGATTGCTTGTCGGTTGCCGGTCAAATCGCCGCTCAACTGCGTGTAAAGATAGAGACTGGTTTGACCATAGATAGCACTTGTCGGGTCCCCGTTTGCTTTTGCATTGAGCATGTCAGTGACGTTGGCCGGAATTGTTGTGCTGCCAACCGTCATCGCAGTGCCGGGGCCGCGCACATAAATTCCATTATCAGCCTTGTAATTTTCGATCGCTGCCGACATGGCAGCGATTTCAGTTTCGGCACGGGCGCGGGCGCCTTTCTTCCGGGCATAACCGACCGTGCTTAAAACTAATCCTGCGAGAATGGCGATGATGCCAACGACTACGACTAGCTCGATCAGAGTAAAACCGGTGTGGCGGTGCTTCTGCGAAGCGCCGATAAAATTGATTACGCGCTTGAGACAAACGCCTCTACACATTCCGGGGAAAACTTTCTTCGTCATTCGTGCTTCGTCATTTCAGCGAAGTCGGTCACGTTTGTTGTTGCAAGCCAGTGATGATGCTGATGAGGGGCGTGAAGAGAGCGAGGACAATTGTGCCGACGATCACCGCCAGGAACACTATCATGATCGGCTCAAGCATGGAGGTGAGCGCGGCGACCGCATTATCGACCTCATCGTCATAAACGTCGGCAACCTTTAGAAGCATTTCGGGCAGCTTACCGGTCTCCTCGCCGACATCGATCATGCTAACCACCATCGGTGGAAACGATTTGCCGGCCTCCATTGGTTGCACAATAGACTCGCCTTCTTTCACGCTGTCGTGCACGCGTGCGATTGCTCGGGCCATGGCGGAATTGCCTGCAGTCTCACGGGTGATATTTAGTGCCTGCAATATCGGAACACCGCTCGTCACAAGCGTTCCGAGCGTTCGGGCGAACCGGGAGATTGCCGTTTTGCGATTCAAATTCCCAAAGAGCGGCATGCGCAGTTTGAAAATGTCAATGGCAAGACGCCCGCGACGCGTCCGGCCAATAAAGTTATAAAGGACGATAGTAGCTACCACTGCTGCCAGCAAAACGAGGCCGTGGTTCGTCATGAAGCCGCTGACGCCAAGCACGAACTGGGTCACCGGGGGCAGTGGTTTGTCGCCGAGCAGATCGTGAAAAATTGCTTCGAAGCGCGGGACGATGAACACGAGGAGGAAACACAGGATTCCCACAGCCATCGTCATAACGATGATCGGATAAACCATTGCCGATAAAACCTTGTTTTTGATCTTCGCGGCTTTCTCTTGAAACTCCGAAAGCCGGTTAAGGACTAACTCGAGCACGCCGCCGACCTCGCCGGCTTTGACCATGTTGACATAGAGATTATTGAAGATCCGCGGATGCAGCGCCAGTGCGTCGGAGAACGTGCTGCCGCTCTGGACGGACTCGGCGAGTTTATCGATGGTCTTTTTCAACACCTTGTCGCGTTCCTGATTTGCCAGAACATTTAGGCTTCTTAGCAACGGCAAGCCGGAATCGATTAGCGTCGCCAATTGACGAGTAAAGATCATTAGGGTTTTCGACTTAACCTTTTTGCGCTCAAAAAGAGCGATGCCCCCTTTCGCGCGCGGTTTCGTCGTCTTTCCTACCTTCGTTGTACGCTGACGTGCCTCCTTGCCGTCGGGGCTGCTTATCGCCTCTTCGATAACGCTGGTAGGGAAATAACCGGCCTGACGCAGTTGGCTGATTGCAGCGTTACTTGAAGCGGCTTCCAGCAACCCGCTCGCTTCCTGTCCCCTGGCATCAAGGGCTACGTAGTTGAAACGCGGCATCGCGGCTAATCCTAATTATGTCGGAGGTGTAAGTCGAGCATAGCTGCCTCGTGGTAATTCACGTGTATCTCAGCACCTCTTCAATCGTCGTGTCGCCGGCGAAAATGCTGCGCAAACCGTCCTGGCGCAGCGTGATCATTCCAAGTTCGATGGCCTTTTGTTTTATCGTCACGGTCGGGGCGCGTTCGTTAATCAATTCCCGAATCGGATCCGTAATCTTGAGGAGCTCGTAAATCCCTTTTCGTCCCTTATAGCCGGTGTTGTTACAAGCGTCGCAACCTTTGCCGTGAAAGAATTGTTTATCGCCTATGTCCCGCTGCGAAATTCCGAACTCCGTGAGTAGAGAGTCGCTCGGCCGGTACGGGCCTCTGCAATCCCGACAGATACTGCGCAACAAACGCTGCCCAAGCACCGCCTCCAGCGTGGACGAAATGAGGAATGGTTCTACGCCCATGTCGATCAAACGCGTGATCGCACCGGGCGCATCATTGGTGTGCAGCGTCGTAAAAACCAGATGCCCCGTGAGCGACGCCTGTATAGCGATTTGTGCCGTCTCGAGATCGCGCGTTTCTCCAATCATTATTCGGTCAGGGTCTTGTCGTAGGAAATGCCGCAACACGCGCGCAAAGGTCAAACCAATGCCTTCGTTTACCGGCACCTGTACGATCCCTTCCAAGTCATACTCCACTGGCTCCTCGGCAGTAATCAGCTTCGAATCGATCGTGTTGATCTTGCGTAAACAGGAGTAAAGCGTCGTCGTCTTTCCCGAGCCGGTCGGTCCGGTGGCGACGAAAATCCCGTTTGGTCGCTCGATCATTTCGAGCAGAAAATTGTAGATGTGATCAGGCATTCCGAGCGCTTCCAGATCCAGATTGACGATGGTGCGGTCGAGGACGCGCAGCACCAGACTTTCGCCAAATTGCGTCGGCAAGGTTGAAACTCGCAAATCAACGTTACGCCCGGCGATGTGCTTCTGAATACGGCCGTCCTGCGGCAGTCGCCGTTCCGCTATGTTCATGTTCGCCATGACCTTGACCCGGGAGATCACCGGCAGCGCAAGATGACGCGGTGGCGGCGACATTTCATAGAGCGCGCCATCGACGCGATAACGGATTTTGAACTCGTTTTCGAACGGCTCGAAGTGAATGTCGCTCGCGCGGTCTTGGATTGCCTGGTAAAGAATTAGATCGACAAAACGGATGATCGGCGTCGCGTTCGCCTCAGCCTCAACTGAAATGTCGCCCTCGGTTTGGCGTAGTTGCAGCGCTTCCCCAGCCTCGCCGAGCTGCTTGAGCACTTCCTCCATGCTGGTCGTGTCGGTGCCGTAATACTGCTTGATCAGTTCTTCGATTTGCTGGGGAGGCGAAACGACAACCTGGATGTCTTTGCCGAGTGCGAAACGGAGGTCCTCTGCGATGTGCAAATCAAACGGATCAACGAGTGCTACCCGTAATGCCGTGTCGCTCACTTCAATCGGAAGCGCGCCGTGCAGACGAGCCAGTCCGCTCGGAATGAAATGCAAAACTTCGGACGCGACCTCGCGTTCACGCAGATCTATAAACTCAGTGCCCAGGCCAGTGGCAATCGTTTCATAAAAACTCGGCTCGTCGATGAAGCCGCCGTCGATCATTGCCTGCGCGACTGTTTTCCCATTCAACTCCACTTCGCTTAATACGTCTTCCGCCTGTAAAGGCTGCAATACGCGCTGCTCGACGAAAAATTCGGTCAGCTGCTTTTCGGTCATTTATTCGGTTGCGAGGTTGTAAAGTTTGTTAGCTCACGTCTCCGACAGTGATCGAGATGACTTCATCGGCAGAAGTAAGACCCGCGAGCACCTTGCGTACTCCATCTTCGCGCAAGGTTCGCATGCCGAGTTCGCGCGCTTTTTGTCGCAGGACAAAGGTCGAAGTGCGTTTGTTGATCATGTGGCGCACTTCATCGTCGATCAGGAAAATTTCGAATATGCCCATTCGCCCTTTGAAACCGATTTGACGGCACAGCTCGCAACCGGCCGGCTTCATAACTTGCGCGTCTGCAAGCTGGCCCGGCTCGATCTGAAGCGCGCGCAACTCGGTGTCCGTGAGTTCGCCCGGTTGTTTGCAGTTGTTGCATAATCGCCGGACGAGCCTTTGCGCCAATACCGCGCGGGCGGAGGATGCAACAAGAAACGGCTGCACGCCGAGATCGATCAAACGTGCGACCGCAGAGGGCGCATCATTGGTGTGCAGCGTACTGAAAACAAGATGACCTGTGAGACTCGCATTTGTGGCGATGCTTGCAGTCTCGAGATCGCGAATCTCGCCGATCATGATGATGTTCGGCGCCTGGCGCAGGATGGAACGCAACGCGGCCGGAAACGTCATGCCGATTTCCGTGTTCACCTGCACCTGATTGATTCCCGTCATCTGATATTCAATTGGTTCTTCGACGGTGATGATTTTGCGGTCCGGTTTGTTGATGTAATTGAGACACGCATAAAGCGTCGTCGTCTTGCCGGATCCGGTAGGGCCAGTCACCAAGACGATGCCGTCCGCAAGTCGGATGAGACGCTCGAACGTTTCCTGGTCGTCGGAGAAAAATCCAAGCTCTGGCAAACCGAGCTTTAAGCTCGACTGATCGAGGATACGCAAAACCATGCTTTCTCCGTGATTGGTGGGCATGGTCGATACACGGAGGTCGATCGGTTTCTTTTTGATCCTTACCTGAATGCGGCCATCCTGCGGCAAGCGCTTTTCGGCGATGCTTATCGAACCACTCATGATCTTCAGCCGGCTAATGATGGCTGATTGCAGACGCTTCGGCGGCGATTGCATTTCCTGCAGGACACCGTCGATCCGGAACCGAACGCGAAGTTTTTTGTCCATCGGTTCGAGATGAATGTCACTCGCGCCGGCACGATGGGCTTCAATCAGTAACATCGACACGAGTCGGACAATCGGCGCGTCCGCTTCGTCGATCGGGCTCGCTTCCGTGCCATCGCCAATTTCCAAACCAAGATCGATCTCCTCGCCAATTTGCTTTTGCAGGACGTCGGCCGCTTCATCGGCCGTGCCGTAGTATTTGATCAGAGCTTCGCGAATCTTTGTCGGACTCGTGCAAACCAGTTCCAACTCGCGTTGCAGGAGAAAACTCAGGCTGTCGATCGTGTCGATATCGAGGGGGTTGCCTACGGCGACGACCAGTCCGCTTTCGCCGAACGCGACCGGGATCACTTTGAAACGCCGCGCGTTTTCGCCTCGGATCTCATTGATGACCTGTGGTGGAATAATCATCGTAGAGATGTCGATCCAATCCATGTGCGCCTGCGCAGCGAGCGTGCGCGAAACATCCGCCTCAGACAAAACTCCGTCGTCGATTAGAACGTCGATCACGCTTGGCTCGCCGTTCAAACGCGAGCGTGCGTTATCGATTTGGTGGCGTGTGAGAAGTCCTCCATCTTGGAGAACTCCGAGCACATAGGATTCGTTCTGTTGCACCTGGGGGAAAAGACGCTGCAGGCCAGATTAGCCTAAACCGGCCATATTTCCAACAGTGTTATCCGGCGCGACAAAGGTACGTCCGACTTACCGGCAAATTTACTTCACAGTCGTTGTGATTACTTTCAGCATCTTTGCATTCGAATTTGGCATGTACGGTTCTTCGACCATCACAATAATGTAAGACGAAAATCACTTCACTAAGAACCGCTCGGGTTCGCAATTCTTTGTCGTCAAAAGTAGGAAGAAAAAATGAAAACTGTAACTGGATTCGTTGGAACATTGCTTTTGCTGGCATTTGCCTTCGCACCCTCTCGGATGTTGGGGCTGCCGCCGCCGCCGCCCAGCTTTTCTCCCACGCTGATTTCTCCGACGGCTGGACAGGTTCTCTATCCTGGGCAGAAAGTCAGAGTCCAATGGGAGGACTCGATTCCGAACCAAGTCACTTACCCTGCGTGGTGTGAAATCGAGCTTTGGCTGTCGTTGGATGGCGGCAGGACGTTCACTATTCGAATTACACCGTCCATGGATCCGAATACTAGGTTTTTCTACTGGGTTGTTCCAAACACGCCTACCAACTCAGCATTCCTGGACATTCGCTTCGGCTGTGAGCCGTCTTACCCCGAAACCTATCACACACAAACTGGATCGCCTTTCGTGATCGCAAGCGCGGGCGGGCAATAATACTAGATTTCGGCGACGGGAAAAAGCTGGGCCACAGCATTGGTATCTTCCGCCATAACGGGCGTTCGAACGCCGCGCTCGCAAGAAGCGCGACCCAATAGAGTTTAGTTTTCATAATTTTGATTTCCTTTGTCTCTTTGTGTGGGTGTTTTTGAAGTTCATTATTTCGTTGGCCTAACGAAGACCTCCCGCAACACGAAGCGTTTCGCCTGTGATCCACGCGGAATCAGAGGACGCAAAAAAGACCGCGGCAGGAGCGATGTCGCTGGGTTGACCGACGCGACCAAATGGTGTCTGCGCCTCAACGCTTTTGCGAAGATCGCCTTGGTCGAAACCGGCTGCGCGCACGCCTTCGGTTTCGACAAGACCAGGATTGATGGAGTTGACGCGAATTTTGCGCGGACCAAGTTCCTTGGCCAGCGTTCTGGTGATGGCGTCGACCGCGCCTTTGGTGCCGGTGTAAACTGACGAACCCGGCGGCGTCAGTGACGTGACAGTCGAACTAACATTAATAATGTTGCCGCCATTAGAATCGAATTGCTTGAGGGCCTCCTGAGTGGCCAGAAGCAGACCGAGAACATTCACATCGAATTGTCTGTGAAATTGCTCCTCGGTGATCTCTTCAATAGGCGACCAGTCGTAAACACCCGCGTTGTTGACCAGGATGTCGATCTTCCCGAACGTTTTCTTTGTCGCTGAGAAGAGCCGTTCAACGTCCGCCTTTTTGGCGACATTGGCCTGCACCGCGACGGCCTGGCCACCGCGCTTGGTGATTTCATCCACGATGCGATCAGCATCTTCCTTTGCCGAAGCATAATTGATGACCACGCGCGCGCCTTCATTGGCGAATTCTTTCGCGATAGCGGCCCCAATTCCTTTTGATGCGCCCGTTACGACCGCAACCTTTCCGTTTAATTTTCCTTTGTTCATTTAGTTAATGCCTTTCATTTCCCGATTCTTGTTATCCACACAGAGCGAAAGCGGGTTGGTGATTGTCCATTTCTGCGAAGGGATGCGGCGCCAGCATGTCGTCGTCTCGCGTGTCGACCGGTCGGAGATTGAGTTTCTCAATGTGCGCCTCGACCAGGTCAGGAAGAAGCAAATGCGGAAACAACGACAGCTCCCAAGCTTTCGTTTCTTCCTCATCGAGGACGAGGCGAACGATTTCACGCAAACCCGGGTAAGCTTGTTCGTAATCGCGTTGTAACTGCTGTTTTAGTTGCGCAATGGCGGCCGAAACTGTCTGGAGGAAAACTGTGGTTGTTGTTTTAGCTAGCTGATTAGTTTTCATACGGTTGAGCTTTTCTGGTTTATTTTGATTTATATTTGACCGGTCGTCTATGAAGTTAGTAAAAAAGACGGTTATGAAGAAAGAGCATGGGCACGTTTCACACCCAAAACATCCCTGGCCACGTGCTTGAATCCGCGGAGCAGTTCGATGTCATTTTGAATCCGCGCCTGCGCCACTGTCCCTTGATAACAGGAGAACAGCGCTTTCGCCTTTGCGACCGGATCGGGCGCATCAATTAATCCCTGCCCCTCAGCATCGCGTACCGCAGAAATGAAATAATTCATCTTGCGATCCATGATCCGATCGATCGCTTCGCGAACGATTTGGTCCTGAGTGCTGACCTCGCTACCGATGCTTAGCAATGGGCAACCCAGGATTGAACCGCATTTCTTCTGAAGTTCCGCGAGGCGATCGTGAACAAAATCAAAGTACCGATCCAGCCGCTCCAATGGCGGAACCGTCGGTGAGAAAATCGAATCCATTTCCGCCTTCTTCTTGCTCCAGTCTGCCTCTAAGGCGGCGGCGGCGAGCTCCGATTTAGACTTAAAGAAATAATAAAAGCTGCCCTTTTTGGCGCCAGCGCGCTCGCAAATCGCATCCACCGAGGTCGTGCCGTAACTATTGTGCCAGATCAAATCCATCGCCGCGTCCGTCAGGCGTTCCTTCATGTCACTCACTCTTGGCATATTGATCGATTAGTCTCACTAGACCGACTAGTCAACTATTTGTTCAATTTTTTTCGCGTCTGAAATGCAGCTTGCATTTACATTCAACAATCCCGCTTCGCTCAGCGCCTCAGATAGGCGTGCCAGTGTTTCGACTGGTGTTGGAAGGTGTGCAAATTGCAATCGCGGAACAGCCATCAACTGGCATCTGTCGCGCTACATTGGAAAGATTCAACTGTTGACCAGCACGACGCGGAACCGGGCTCTGCCTTTTGCATCATGCGCGCGCAGTCATCGTCAACCTGTGCAAGTCTGCACAAGGTAAAAAATCCGGAGCCTACGGGGCTCGAACCCGCAACCTCCGCCGTGACAGGGCGGCGCTCTAACCAATTGAGCTAAGGCTCCCGGGGAAGGAGACGAAGTGTAGTGGCGTGCATCTTAAGTCGCAACTTTTCAGTGGGCACATCCACTCGTGGCGACGTTTTCCCAGGCGAGAACGAGAGCCAGGAAAAGCTTTTTTGAGATAGAGGGATCAATAACTCGGTTGAACGTTTAAGAGATGCAAAGCGTCGAACTCCGAAAGGTTACACGAGTGAACATTGCGATCACACCTGATCACAGTATAATGCAACTTGGTTCGGCGAATTGACCCAAACCATAATGAGCGACGAGCGCAGCGAGGGATTCCAGGGAGGGGACTCGGGTCCGGAAAATATCCTCGATTCATTCGATCACGTGATCGCATCCTTACCAGCGGCCGACCCAGTTCGACGCCATCTCCTGCGAATGCGGCCGCAAATTCTCGATCAGCAGGAAACAATGATCGAGGCGCGCCGGATGATCGAGAAGCTCGAGGAGGTCGTCAAAAAGGTGACTTCGCCCGCGAATCGGATTGGCACGTTTCTTGGCGCCATTTCGAAGGAGACAGCGCATATCGTGGTGGGGGGCGCTGATTATTACTGCAACGTAGATCCGCGTATTCCGCTTTCAAAATTAAAAAAGGGCACGCGCGTGCTCGTTAACGAAGCCTTCGTGATCGTGGGCGATCTGGGATTCGAGACAGCCGGTCCCGTGACGAAAATTACCGAGGTAATGGGCAAGGACCGTTTGCGGGTGGGCTCGGAGCACGGCCTGCATTCCATGGTGCTGCAACGTTCCTCAGAACTTGTCGAGTCCACGTTGAAATCGGGCGACGAAGTCCGTGTTGATTCTAATTATCGCATGGCTTTGGAGATGCTCTCGAGCAAGAAATCGGACGAATATTATCTCGACACCGTTCCGGATTTGCCTTGGGAAAAAGTCGGCGGCCAGGAGGCGGCGCTGCAAGCGATCAAAGACGCAATCGAGCTGCCGCTTGTGCATCCCGATCTTTTCCAAAAATTTCAGCATGCTACGCCGAAAGGTTTTCTGCTTTATGGGCCGCCGGGCTGCGGAAAGACGCTCATCGGCAAGGCGACTGCGTACAATCTGACGAAGCAGCTCCGCGAAACAACCGGGGCGGAGATGCACGAATATTTCATGCACGTGAAAGGCCCCGAGATCCTCAACATGTGGGTGGGGGAGTCGGAACGAATGGTGCGCGAAATTTTTGCCACCGCTCGGGAAAAACGGAAGGACGGTTTTATGCCGTTCCTTTTCATCGACGAAGCCGAATCGATCCTCGGCACCCGGCGTGCATCGCGGCACTCAAACATTCTTTCAACGCTCGTGCCGATGTTCTGCTCTGAGATGGACGGAATCGGTTCGCTCAATGATGTCGTGATCATCCTCGCTTCCAATCGCGCGGACCTGATAGATCCTGCAATTTTGCGGCCGGGGCGGATCGATCGAAAAATCAAAGTCAATCGTCCACACGAGGAAGGCGCGCGCGAAATTTACCGCATCTATTTGACGGACGATCTGCCATACGATGGTGTGCTGGCGAAAGAAGCGGATGGAATTGGCCCTTCGATCGAGAAGTTAATTGAGCGATTTGTTGGCTGGCAATTCGCCCGCCGCGATGAAAATAAATTTTTGGAAGTGACCCTGCGCAGCGGCCGCAAAGAAACCCTTTATCGCAGCGATCTCATCAGCGGCGCGATCATTGCGTCGATCGTCGAGCGTGCGAAAGCGATGGCGATCAAACGCGCCATCGGGACGCAGCAGAACGAAGGAATTCGGGAAACGGATCTGCAACTTTCGTTCAATGCCGAGTACGCGGAGAACGACATTTTCCCGGCCACGGACGTCACCGAAGACTGGCTCAAGCTGATCGATTACGATCCGGAAAATGTCGTCAAGATCTCGCCTGTAAAGCCAATCTCCGACACGCGTGCGCGCGCAGCGTTTGGCGTAATTTGAACCGCGAACGTGTCGCTGCGCCCTCCGGATGAATTGTCATCTCACGCGTTCGCAAATCGGGCGAGATTCGAAAATAACTCGGATCACATGAAACGCGTCTTTGGGCTGGAGACGGAGTACGGCATCACGTTGTGCGGTGCGGAAAGCGTCGACGTGGTGGCGGAATCGATCGAGTTGGTGCGCCGTTACACCGATCACGGTGCGTTAATGAAATGGGATTATGACCTCGAAGATCCACACCTCGACGCCCGTGGATTTCGGGCGCGCGAGTTACTTCAAGACACCGACGAATCGGCCTACTACGAAATCGATAAACGCCGCCCGCTCAGTTTTGAGGAAATAAAAAGCGATCTAGTGCTTTCAAACGGCGCCCGCTTTTACAACGATCATGCGCACCCGGAGTATTCCACGCCTGAATGCACAACGCTCGGCCAGATCTTGGCGCAGGATAAAGCCGGCGAACGCATTCTTGCGGAATGCGCGCGGCGTCGGAACCAAAAATTGCCGTCCGGGTATGAGGTACGGCTTTACAAAAACAACACCGATTTTGCCGGCCACAGTTACGGTTGCCATGATAATTACCTGATGAGCCGCGAAATCCCGTGGAACCAAATCGTCACCGGAATTCTCCCATTTCTCGTCACTCGCCAGATTTTTGCCGGAGCCGGCAAAATGGGTGTCGAAGGCGAGAGCAGCCAGGGCGATCCCGCGATTTATCAAATTTCGCAGCGCGCCGATTTTTTCAGCGTGGTGGTGAGCATCGACACAATGAATCGCCGTCCATTAGTCAACACGCGCGACGAACCGCATGTGGATGCGAGCCGCTACCGGCGGTTTCACGTAATCCTCGGCGATTCGAACATGAGCGAATGGGCGACGGCGATGAAGATCGGGACGACCTCGTTCGTTCTGGATCTGATCGAGCGAAGAGAAGCGCCACAGTTGGAAATTGCGCAACCGGTGGATGCGAACAAATTCATCAGCCGCGATCAGACTTGTGATTGGATCATCGAACTGAAGGACGGCCGCAAAATTTCTGCAATTGATGTCCAGCGAATTTATTTGCGTGCTGCTAGCAAACTGGGAAGCAGCGCGACCGAAGAGCAGCAATGGATCTTGCGCGAATGGGAAAACGTCCTCGATGATCTCGAGCGCGACCCGATGTCGGCGCGCGACCGCGTCGATTGGGCGGCCAAAAAGTTTCTGTTGGACGCATTGCAGCAGGAAGAAAAGCTCTCTTGGAACGATTCCTGGCTGCAATCGATCGACCTCGAATATCACAATCTCGATCTCGACCGCGGGTTGTACTACGAGTTATTGCGCAAGGGTTTGATGCGGCGCGTGACGAGCGAGGATGAAATAAAGGCAGCGATCTTTAATCCGCCCGAAACCACACGCGCCTTTTTTCGGGGTCGCACCGTGGCGCGTTTTAACGACGAGATTTCCTCGATTCAGTGGGACGAAATCGTTTTTACGAACGGCACGAATTCATATCGCGTCGCCTTACCGGAAGCCGCCATGGATAAGCGTCTGGAAGCGCTCAATCACGCCGCGCGCAACGGTAAGGACTTCTCCGAATTCATGCGCGCAATCGCGCAGGTGGATTGACTGGCGAATCATCAATCGCCAATTGGAAATAGCCCTCACTCCCACTCAATCGTGCTGGGCGGTTTACTGGAAATGTCGAACACGACGCGGTTAACGCCTTTGACTTCGTTACAGATTCGGTTGGAAATGCGCGCAAGCAGCTCGTAGGGAATGCGCACCCAGTCAGCGGTCATGCCGTCCAGACTTTCCACGATGCGCAGTGCGATCGTGTTTTCGTAAGTGCGCTGGTCGCCCATGACGCCGACCGATTGCACTGGGAGCAACACGGCGAACGATTGCCAGACTTTATAGTACCAATCGGCGGCTTCCATTTCGCTTTGCACGATCGTGTCCGCTTCGCGCAGGATCGACAATCGCTCGGGCGTAACCTCGCCCAGAATGCGAACGGCAAGGCCCGGCCCGGGGAAGGGCTGGCGGTAAACGATCTCTTTCGGCAAGCCCAGCTGCAGACCGGCTTGGCGCACCTCGTCTTTGAACAGTTGTCGCACCGGCTCGACCAACTCGAAATGCATTTTCTCCGGCAGTCCGCCAACGTTGTGATGCGTCTTGATTACCTGGGCGGGATTGCCCTCGATCGACACGCTCTCGATCACATCCGGATAGAGCGTGCCTTGCGCCAAAAACCTAAACTTCCGCCGTTCGATGTTCGCTGTCCGATCTTCTTCAGCTAACTCAGTCACCGTGTCTTCAAACACGCGGATGAATTCGTTGCCGATAATTTTGCGTTTTTCCTCCGGATCAGTGACCCCGCGCAATTTCGACAGAAACCGCTCTGACGCGTCAACGTATTTGAGTTGGATGTGGAAATTTTCGCCGAACACCCGTTGCACGATGTCCTCCTCGCGGGCACGCAGCAGTCCATTGTTCACGAAAATGCAGGTGAGCTGCTTGCCGATAGCTTTGTGCAGAAGCGCAGCTGTCACTGAGGAATCGACGCCGCCGCTCAAACCAAGCACCACCCTTTCATTGCCGACCTGCTTTCTTACGCGCGCGCAAGCTTCTTCGATAAATGAACCCATCGTCCAGTCCATCGCACAGTGGCAGATGTGATAGACGAAATTTCGCAGGATCTCTTTGCCCCGCGGCGTGTGCGCGACTTCGGGATGAAATTGGAGGCCGTAGAGTTTGCGTTTCGGGTCCTCCACCGCGGCAAAGTTGCAACCTTCGGTCGTCCCGACAGCGCGAAAGCCTTCCGGCAACGCCGTCACCTCGTCACCGTGGCTGTTCCAAACATCGAGATGGTTGCCTAATCCATCGAAGAGTTCCGATCGATAGGTGATGTGCAACACGCCGGCGCCATATTCCCGGCGCCCTGTGAACACGACCCGGCCGCCGAGGTGATGCGCCATCAACATGAGCCCATAACAGATTCCCAACACCGGGAGGCCTAACGAAAAGATTTCCGGATCGAGCTGAGGAGCGCCTTTGTCGTACACGCTGGCTGGCCCGCCCGAAAGAATCAGTCCGTTGGGCTTCAATGCCGCGATTTCAGCCGCGGGCGCGTCGAAGCGAACAATCTCCGAATACACCTGGCATTCGCGGATGCGGCGCGCAATGACTTGCGTGTATTGTGAGCCGAAATCGAGGATGAGAATTTTCGAGTGTGTTGGGCGTTCTGAAGTCTTCACGCTCTACGGATGCGTTTGCGGCACACTATGCGCCGCGGCCGGGTCGTCGGGAACTCGATCCATTGGCCCAAGTGTTCCATGTCCGGTGACGCCGCGCTCCAACTGCTCTTGCACTTCCTGCGTGCTGCGTTGTTCAAGCGGGTCTGCGCAACCGCTCAGAGCCAGCGATGCGATCACCAGCAGAATCGCAAGGGGGTTCATCCGCGTATTTTATGAAGAGCCGATTTCATTGCAAGAAGGTTAAACAGGTGAACCGGTCAGTCGCGATACTGTGTTCTTGAGCGAAACGAAACATCTCGGACTCGCGCGTCGATATCCATAGACCGGAGCCACTGAATAGAGATTCTTCGCTTTACACGAAATCACATCGTTCTTTCTGCTTCGATGCTTCAACGCTTTAACGTTCAACGGCCATGATCGACCCCGACCTTTTGCTCCAAGGATATGAACTCGGTGTTTTCCCGATGGCAATGGTAGACAATTCGATCGAGTGGTTTTCGCCGGATCCGCGCGCCATTCTGCCATTGGAGGGGTTTCATGTCCCGCACGCGTTGCGGCGTCTGGCGCGCAGGAGGATGTTTGAAATCACCATCGACAAGGCGTTCTCGGCTGTGATCCGGGCTTGCGCGGAACGCAAAGACACCTGGATCAATCACGAGATTATTGAGAGTTACACGCGGTTGCATGAGCTCGGGCACGCTCATTCAGTCGAAGCCTGGAAAGAGGACACGCTCGCCGGAGGACTTTACGGGGTCGCAATCGGCGGCGCGTTTTTTGGCGAATCAATGTTTCATCGTATAACTGAGGCGTCCAAGATTGCGCTCGTTGCACTGATGGAACATTTGCGCGGTCGAAAATTCATCCTGCTCGACACGCAATGGCTTACGCCGCACCTGCAACAGTTCGGTGGTATCCAAATTTCGCGGAGCCATTACCTGCGACTCTTGCGGAGAGCGGTCGAGTTGCCGCGGAAATTTCTGTAAGTTGTCTCTCTTAACGGTGCGGTCACCGGTTCGTGGCCGGTCCGATTTACTAGGGCAGTCTTGAGTCCGCCGCTTACGAATCGGAAGGATCGGCGCGCACCAGCGTGACGCGTCCTACCAGCGAAGACGGCCACAGGGCCGTGGCTACAGATTGATAGTGCGGGAATCTGACGGATATTAAGAAACTTAGATGGTTTCCTGGATTTTAAAGAAAATTTTAGGCTCGAAAAACCAGCGCGAACTCAGGCGTCTCATGCCGATTGTGCGCCGAGTGAACGAGTTTGACGAGCAGTTCAAGAACCTGTCCGACGACGAGTTGCGGGCAAAAACTACAGCCTGGAAGGAAGAGATTGCGGAACTCCCGGACCTCCAAGAGCAGTGGAGAAAACTGGATGAAATTTTGCCGGAAGCGTTCGCTGTGGTGAAAAACGCCGCGCGCAGGCTTAAAGAGAGGCGAGACACTTTCGCTGTATGCGATCAGCCGATGGTCTGGGACATGGTGCACTTCGACGTGCAACTGCTAGGCGGAATCGTTTTGCATAAAGGCCGCATCGCGGAGATGGCGACCGGCGAAGGCAAAACGCTGGTCGCGACGTTGCCGCTTTACCTGAACGCCCTCACAGGCCGCGGAGCGCATCTGGTAACAGTGAATGATTACCTGGCTCGACGCGACGCGGAATGGATGGGCCAACTTTACAATTTTCTCGGGCTAACGGTCGGCTGTATTCAACACGATCAGGAACCCGACGTGCGTCGCGAGCAATACGCGATGGACATTACGTATGGCACGAACAGCGAGTTCGGTTTCGATTATCTGCGCGATAACGGTATGGCCACCACGCGGGAGCAACAGGTGCAGCGCGGCTATTACTATGCGATCGTCGATGAAGTCGATTCCATCCTGATCGACGAAGCGCGCACGCCGCTCATCATCAGCGGGCCTGCGACCGTTTCTACTCATCAGTACGACAAATGGAAACCGTTGATCGAGCAATTGGTGCGCAAGCAGAATATGCTTTGCAACCGGCTCGCCAGTGAAGCGATCGAGAAATTTGAGCAGGGCGATGTGGAAGCCGGCGGTCTCCTGATGTTCAAAGTGAAACTGGGTCAGCCGCGCAATAAACAGCTATTGCGTATGATGGAAGACCCCGACAAGCGTCGCGCAATCGATAAGGCCGAACTGTCGTTCTTTCAAGACACACGCAAGGAGGAACTGTTTCAGCTGAAAGAGGAATTGTTCTTCACTACCGACGAAAAATCGAATGAAGCTGATCTTTCGGAACAAGGCCGTGTTTTTCTCAATCCCGACGATCCAAACGCGTTCGTCTTGCCGGATTTGATCAACGAATTCACTGAGATCGATTTGGATGAGACGCTCTCGCCAGAGGAGAAGGACAAGAAGAAGGCGGAACGCCAGCAACATTGCGACACGCAGGCGGAGCGGATCCACAACATTTCGCAGTTACTCCGCGCCTATTGCCTGTTCGAGAAAGACGTTCAGTACGTGATCGAGGATAACAAGGTCGTTATTGTCGATGAGTTCACCGGGCGCAAAATGCCCGGCCGCCGTTGGAGCGACGGGTTGCATCAGGCGGTGGAAGCGAAGGAAGGCGTACAGATCGATCGCGAGACGCAAACGCTGGCGACCATTACCATCCAAAATTATTTTCGACTTTATCAAAAGCTCGCGGGCATGACCGGCACAGCCGAGACCGAAGCGGCGGAGTTTCACGACATCTACAAACTCGACGTGAACGTCATCCCGACGAATCGACCGGTGCGCCGGACGGATCACAACGATCGTATCTACAAGACGCGTCGCGAAAAATACAACGCGGTGATCAAGGAACTTAAAGAAGCTCACGCGAAGAACCAGCCGGTGCTGGTCGGCACGGTGAGTGTGGAAGCGTCCGAGTTGCTAAGCCGAATGCTGAAGCGCGAGAAAATTCCGCACAACGTTTTGAACGCAAAGTTCCACATGCAAGAGGCTGAGATCGTGGCGCGCGCCGGACAACCAGGCACGGTCACGATTTCGACCAACATGGCTGGACGCGGCACCGATATTAAGCTGGGACCGGGCGTCACGGAATCGGGCGGACTAATGGTAGTCGCGACTGAGCGTCACGAGGCGCGTCGAATCGATCGACAGTTACGCGGCCGGTGCGCCCGCCAGGGCGACCCGGGCGCATCGCGGTTTTACGTCAGTTTCGAAGACGATCTGATGCGCAATTTCGGTGCTGCCGATCGGATGACAAGAATCATGGAGCGCTTCGGCCTTGAAGAAGGTCAGGAGCTTGAGCATCGCTGGCTGAACAAGTCGGTGGAGACAGCGCAAAAGCGAGTCGAACAGCGGAACTATCTCATCCGCAAACGGACGCTCGATTTCGATGACGTCATGAACATGCAGCGCGAGGTTGTTTACACCTGGCGCAACGAAGTCATCGATTCCGAAGAACCGCGCACGCACATCTACGAAGTGATCGATGAAACCGTGCCGGCGAAAGTGAAAGAATATCTCGATGGCGATGAACCGAATTACACCGGTCTCATGCACTGGGTGAACACCACTTTTCCTCTCGGTTTAACGAAGGAAAAAGCCCAGTTCGATACGCGTACAGTCGATGAAAACGCGCAGTTTCTGCTGGAAAAAATCAAGAATGCTTACGAGCGCAAATCGAGTCACGAAGAGCCCACTGCCGTCAAAAGCCTGGAGCGTTATATTATTCTGAACGCGATCGACCGCCTCTGGCAGGAGCATCTTTACGCCATGGATGCGTTGCGCGAGGGCGTCTATCTGCGGGGTTACGCCCAAAAAGATCCGCTCATCGAGTACAAGACCGAGGCCTACGATATGTTCGTCGAATTGATGGCAAACATTAAGAACGAAGTGCTGAATAATCTCTTCCGCAGCACATCGAATCTGCAGGCGTTCGAGAATTTCCTGGCGACATTGCCGCAGTTCCTCCTGCGCGAAGAAGGGCCTAGCGCGCCAACCGCGACCGCCGGCGCGCGCATCCGTCAACCTGTTGGCGCGATGGCCGCAGTGGGTGCAGACGGTGACGGCGACGGCGCGGGCGGAGTATCCATCGACCTGCCGATTCGCCGTTCAATACCAAAGGTCGGTCGCAACGAACCCTGCCCCTGCGGCAGTGGAAAAAAATACAAAAATTGCTGCGGTCGCACAGCCTAGGCTGCGCACGGAATCGAAAGCGGCGGAGCACTGCCGCAGTCTGAAACGCAAACGCTGATGTTTTGGCTTATGCGGCCACGTTTTAGAGTGCGGTCTCGCTCTACCGCTTTTAAATGGTGGCTTCAACTGTCATGTCGAGCGAAGTCGAGACATCTCTTGATGTACGGCAAGCGCAACGCCAGAGAACTTAGCTAGAGATTCCTCGACTTCGCTCGGAATGACAACCACTGGAAGATGCGCCGCGCTATTCCACCTCGTAGGTCGTAATCTCAAGCTGATGACCATCGGGATCGCGGAAATAGATTGAGTGCGCGATTTCGTGATCCTGAAATTCAAATTTGATTCCGCACTTCTCCAGTTCGCGCTGCGCGGCGAGAAAATTTTCCCGATCCGCGCGAAAAGCGAGATGAAGCATTCGGATCTCTCGGTCAGTTGAAAGCTTTGGTTCCTGGCTTGCGGGGAACAACGCAATCCCCGTATTTCCTTTGCCAATGAACGTCGGCACGCCGCCCCACATGTCTGCATGAAGCCTCTCGAACCCGAGAACGTCGATGTACCACTTCGCGGATCGCTCGACGTCGCGCACGCCCGTTGCTATGTGATCAATTCCTTCGAGTTGCATAAGAGGTTCGGACAGAATTTACAAAATTATTGGGATCAATAAAGGTGGAACGCGTTGTCCTCAACGCGTTGATATTTGATGCGGCTTTGTCGCCTGATATTTGCGCCTTTGGCGATTCGTCTGCCATCGCCTTCGGAGAAGTCGATCCACCTTGATAACGGCTGCGCTTCAATCTTCCGTGACGCCGGTCAATGCGCGTAATCCATGCGGTCGTCCAGCTTTCCATCTTGCAATGCAGCAAGAAACGCTGCGTAATCTTTAAACGGACCTCCAACGGCGCGCCAAACTGCTTTCGGTTTCGCGTCGCCTTTCGTCAATTTCGCGACCAGGATGTGAAATGTGTGCGCGATTCCGCCGCGTTCGTAATGCAAGACGTAATACTCGCCGCCGACCGCTGCCCAAATCAAACGTTTGCCCGGAAGTGTCGGGTCGATAATCGCGTCAGTAGCGTTCCACTTCTGGCCTGGATCTGCGATCTTGCCATTATCGCCGGCGCAAAGCGTGAGAATTGCCGATGGCAAATCGTTGGTGGAATGCGCTTCATGGAAGCGCGATGAGGCGACGGTGAGAAGGCACATTCGCAAGAGGCGTCCGGGCATGACCGAGGAATAAGTCGTGCCGGGAGCGTCGTGTCAATCACGCGTGGAAGTTGAATGCACACTCTGCTCGCCATGCTACTGTACCTCATGTCTCCCGATCCGCCGGAGAAACCGAAACCCGACGACGAAGCGCGGGCGCGGGAGAAAAACAACGAGCGCGAAAAGAACGACGTACTTCAACCATCGCGCGAAAAAATTCCTGAAGGCGAGGGGAACCTGCGCCGGCGCGCTGATTGGTTTCAGAAACGAACGGGCGGAACGGAGTAGTTGTCTTCGGCAGCCGCCGCAACGTGCGAGGCGGCCTTTGCGCCCCGACCTGATCGCCGCACAACGCGCGCTCCTACATTTGTTAGCTCGCGCGCACTTTCAACCGCCAAATGCCCCGTCCATAAGTTGCCGTCGTCACCGTCCCCGCGCCTTGATGGTAAACGAGATCGACGAACATCGTGTTTGGCAGGTTGCGTTTCAGATTGTGCCAGGTGCCGCCAAGATCGTGCGACAGGTAGATGCCGACATCATTGGCTACGAAAACCGTCTGCGGTTCGTCCGGCGAAATCACCGCGGCGTGATGCGGGACGTCAGGTAGCCGGCCGCCATCGACATCGTGCCAGTGCGCGCCGCCGTCATCAGAGCGAAAGACATGTGAGTTGCCGAAGTTCGCCACTGTGGCGAACAGAACATCGGCATTCGTGGGACTCGATTCCAAACGGGTGATGGTCACGCCGGGCAATTCCGGCCCCGCCATGTTGGGGCTCCAAGTGTTTCCACCGTCGAGACTGCGAAAGAACCCGCCGTTCTCCGTGCCGGCATAGACGCGCTGCGAATCCTCCGGCGCCACTTCGATGGCGCTGATCGGGCTGCCATCGAGCGAACCAGAAACCGGACGCCACGTCGTCCCATCGTCTTTCGATCGCCACACACGATTCGAGCCGGTGAAAACCGTCGCCGGTTTGTTCGGATCGAGCGTGATGTAAACCATCCAGACGTTTTCCTTCTCCGACTTCGGCGCAGGCGGAGAGACATCGCGCCGTTGCGTGCCACGAATCCGCGTGATGTTCATATTGTAATAGGAGGCGTAGACCTGATTCGCCTTTTTCGGGTGATAAACCATCCAGCCGCCATCGCCGCCTTCGATCTCGAAATGGTCGTCGCTCCCGCCGCTCGTCGTCACGACCGTTCCGTTATCCTGGGCGCCGCCGCCGAAACTGCGCGGATCGCTCGGCGCCACGTCGATGTCGTAATACATCGTGACCGCCAATCCTTTGCTGCGGTTCGCCCACGACGTTCCGCCGTCATCGCTTACATCGATTCCGCCATCGTTGCCATCGTAAACCCGGCCTGGCGCCGCCGCCGGCATGAGCAACGCATGATGGTCCGCGTGCGCGTAATCGGCATCGCCGCGCGTCGCGTCCCAGCGCGTGATCTGCTTCCAGGTATTTCCGCCGTTGGTCGTCCGATGCAGATCGACCCCGCCACAAATCACGTGGTTCGGATCGGTCGGATGCACCACGATGGAATTGCCGTAAGTCATCTGGCCTTCGCCGGCGAAATGCGAGCCGCCGATGTTCTGCCAGGTGTTGCCGCCGTCGCTCGTCCGGAAAATGCCGAGCACGTTTTCGTCCGACCCCGCGACCTGAAGATAAATCACGTTCGGGTCCGACGGCGCCATGGCGAGCGTCGCGCGATTGAACTTCGCCGGCGCCGGCAAACCATTTGTTAGGTGCATCCAGGTCGCACCGCCATCGAGCGAACGCCAGACGCCGCTGCTCACGCCCTGCGCCGTGACCGTGGCAAAGATGCGTTGCGGCTGCACCGGATCGAACACGATCGAGTGGCACCAATAGTTCTGCGCCGAGATGAACGTCTCGCGCGTCCACGTCTTGCCCGCGTCGCGCGACGTATACATGCCGCCGAATCCGCTTTCCTGCGGGCTGACCCTGCCGAACCCGATCCCGCCGATCCGAATATGACTCGGATCGTGCGGATCGATCGCAATCACGCCGACCCGGCTCGGGATTGGTGTCTTCGCGCACGAGGCAAATAGCGTCCAGCTCTTTCCCACCATTCGTCGTGCGATACAATCCGACTCCGGCGTAGCTATCAGCCGAGAGGTTCGCTTCGCCGGTGCCGCAATAGACGATCTTCGAGTTCGTCGGATGAATTGCGAGCGCGCCCACGCTGAGCACGGCTTGCGAATGCCAGAGCCCTTTCCACGTTCGCCCGGCATCCGTGCTTTGCCAGACACCGCCGCCAGCCGCGCCCGCCCAGATGCTGTCGGGTTTCGCCAGATCGCAAACCAGACACGTGATGCGCCCGCCCACGTTCGTCGGCCCGACACTTTCCCACTGCGTCGTGCCAGGCGCCGGCGCAAATTCCTTCTCGACCCGCGCGCGTTCCGACACGAGCCTTCCCACTCTCGCCTCTCGAAAGGGCCACGCCGCGCGCGCCTGGAACCAGACGCTGCGCCGTTTATGATTCTGCGAAATCCGCCCGAGTTTCCCGCGAAGCGCTCTCTCTCCCGGTCTTGGACCCAGCGGCGTCTTCGTATTCGCCGCGGACTTCTGCCGCCGCGTCTTTGTCGTTGCCTTCTTAGTGCGCTTAGCCACGGCGGACACCTCCAATCTAGGAGCGACGCGCTTCAGCGCGTCCCACTTGTTCATGATCGCGGATAAGCCGGACGTGCCGAGGCACGTCCGTGTGATGTCCAAATTTCCGCGCCGCGTTCAGCGCCCAACTGACTCCGTAGCACGTCGCCAGAAACGCGAGACATTCGAGCGTGAACGAATGGAACCGGTAAAACGTTTCCGCGACAAACAGTGCAAAGATCGCGGCCAGACTTTCGTGCGCGGCCAGCCGCAGCCCGCGCGATTTAGTGAGGAGATACATAGGGATGTGTGGGGTTGAGGAGTTAGAAGATTAGGAAGAGCGCCATGCTGCGGCGAAGGCGCGTGCGATGTCAAAACAATAACGCCGCGTATGCACAGTGCCCAATCACATCACAAGCTGCGCGCGACAGCAGGGTGGAATTTCATGGTAAGTGAAAAACCGTGGGTGCCAGTCCTGCCCTCGGGGCAAAGGCCGGCTTGGTCGCTCCAGTAACTGTCGCTTTGTTCCTCTTCCCAAGCTGATCGCATTGATCACATGGTCCCGCGCCTGCGGGACGGATAGGAGTATGAACCGCTGGAAAACCGGCGAGTTAAATGGAAGAGGGACACGCTCCAAACCAATACCAACCCTCATCCCCACTAAACTTATGAACTGACCAACTCACCGCGCTTGACTCCCTTCATAGGGTTAGACCCCATCGGGTCTTTGTCGGAGCAACTTGTCAGATCTTTTTGTCAGCACCTCGGTAGCGCGTTGGTTTAGTGATTCACGGTTCGGGCAGTTCGCTCCAAGATAAGTTAATGCGTCTAGTACAGTTATGGCGCTCTGCAACATGACGCGGCTGGCTTCGGGATCTATTAGCTCATCCAAGCCACCACAGATTGCTTCCAATAGTCCGTGTTTATAGTGGCTGAAGCCTCGATAATGGGTGTCATAATACGGTTCGATGCCGATCGCCTTTGCTGCGTCATATGCAGTGAGCGGTGTGTCATCTTCGAGGTTGTTAGCTCCAAACTGCAACGCGAAACGGTGTTTGAAAGCTGTCCATTCCGCCCGCTCGGTAATCGGTGTATAGGGCACATCATGACGTCGAGCTGTCGAGGAAAACCATTTGTCTAGTTCCTTGTTGTCCGCCAAGAGCGCGCGATGCAAAGGTGAGGCTTCGCGCGAACAGCGCGGAGTTTCAGCATGGTTTCGAGTGCCGGCCGGACCAAAAGGTGTGCGCCGTCCAAACGGTGCTGGTCTCGCAAAACGATGAAAGCATCCAGAGTGTCATGAATGTGTTTTGTGGCGTAGAAATAGTACATGTCCTCCATACGCTTCGTCATGCAATTGCCGAGCGAGTTTAAAGCGTCCGAGATAGCTGGCTCGATATCGGAACGGAGCGCCATGCTTACTCGTTCGGAATGCGTGGGAGGTAGTTCGGTCGACATCGGATTCACCGCCATAACTTGAACCGTCTAACGAGAATTAGGCCTGAAGAATCTGCAATTCATTGCAGACAAAATCTGTTAGCTCGCTTGTCTCCATGCGGCGGCATGGGCGCGGACCGGGGAACCAAAGCCTTTGAGTGTCAGTTCGCCGAGATCTTCGAATAAGAGTCCCTTGCCGAGGCACAGATCGGGAATGGCATTTGATACCAGGATTTGTTCCGGTTGCGCGTGAGCGCAAAGACGGGAGGCGAGCTGAACTGTCGATCCGAAGAGATCGTTGTGTTGCTCGACGGGTTCGCCTACTGCCGCGCCGACCCGGACCTTGAGCTGACGCTCGGGATTCGCTTGCGCATGTTTCGCCAGCTCGCGTTGGACCTGAATTGCAGATCGACCTGCGCCCGCCGCGGAGACAAATGAGGCCATGATACCGTCGCCAGTATGCTTGACCTCGCGACCGCCCAGGGCGGACAACGCGTCGCGCACAATCGTGTCATGCACACCGAGGATTGCGAGCGCCGCTTCGTCACCGAGCGATTGAGTCAACGTCGTTGAATTTACAACGTCCGTGAAGAGGACAGTTCGAATTCCCGGATCTCGCGCATCAGCTCCGGCGTCCGGCAGCACCGCCGCTCCAGCTGAATTTGTTTCGACACCACCCAGAAAGCCTTCTGCAAGTTCGGGCTGTATTTCAATCAGCTTCTCGGCCATCATCCCGTGCGCTTCACGATGGACACATTCTGCTGCCTCAGCGTTTGGCGCATGAACGAGACAAAAGAGTTTCTTCCCGCTTTCGTTGACCCAGTATTTGGTGTACTCGACGCCATATTTCCGCTGTGTCGCCATATCTTTCGCGTGAGCCTTGGCGATATCCTCCGGAGTGGTTCCCTCCGGGAGAGTATGAATGTCCATGTACAACGGCATACCGATGAATTTTAGCGCGATACGACGTGATGCGAAACGGCGATCTGTGGCGACTGGCTTAAAGTCTGATAAACGACACAATAACGCTCGGTCAATCGAATAAGGTTCGCTTGCTGCTCCTCGCTCGCATCGGTGTCCAGGTCGAAATTTAGCCGGATTTCTGTGAGCCCAACTGGGACCTCTTTCGAAACACCAAGCGTTCCGCGAAAATCCAGGTCGCCTTCCGCGCGAATTGTGGCGTTACGCAACGCAATGCCGAGAGCGGTGGCTACTGCGCGTAATGTAACGCCCGCGCATCCGACCAGCGCTTCGAGCAACATGTCTGCGGAACACGCGCTTTGGCCATCGCCTCCGGTCGCAGGATGCAGCCCGGCTTCGGCGCGCGCTTTTCCGGTTTCGATTTTGCAGGTGATTTTTTCGCCGACTCGCCCCTCAGCTCGCAAAGTGACCAATGCTGTCTCGGGATGCTCGCGATATTGCGCCTTGAGAGGCGCCTGCAACGATCTCAACTCATCGGCATTCATCGCCTAGTCGCTTTCTCGTGTAGAAGCGTTTGTGTCAAACGCCCGGCGCTTGGCACAAGCGCCACTACAGTTAAGTCGGCTTGATGTTTTGATTCACCCGAAAGAAATTATCAGGGTCGTATTTCTTTTTGATCGCGATAAGGCGCTCGTAATTGTCTCCGTAGGTTTTCTTCACGCGGTCTCCGCCCTCGTCTCCCATCAGGAAATTTACGTATGCGCCGCCGGCCGAATACGGATGGACCGCGTCGTAATAATTCTTCGTCCACGAAATAATTTTCTCGTTGTTCGCCGGATCGGGATCAACGCCTACGATCACCTGCGCCCACATCGCATCGCGATAATTCCACGCAGTCTCATTTTTACCGACTCGCGCTGCGGCGCCGTTAATCGGATACATGTGCATCGTGGAATGCATCGTTGGAAGCGCTTGGCCGAACCGGATGTGCTGCGCAATCGCGTCGTCACTTATCTCATTTACGAAATTAGCGCGCCAATACCATTGCAAGCCCGGCGGATAAAGCGCGTCGAACATACTTTGCAACGCTGGCTGCGGCAGCGGGCCTACGAAATCGAGCGCGGGTTTCTTAAAAGCGCGGATAGGCTTAAACGTTTCTTCTGCTTTTTCCTGTGGCCCAGTGTACGCCCAGACCACACCGCACATTTTTTTCATGTGCAGATGTTCGGGGAATGGCGGCGCTGGCGGGACGGTAAGAAAGGCGAAGAAGCCATTCAGATCATCCGGCGCTGCCGGGATCAGATCGCGATACCATTTCATCACGTCAGCTGTCTCGCTGAGTTCGTACAGCATCGGACCGGCATAAAGTGTATTGATCGGATGCAGCGTGAATGTGAACGAGGTGACGACGCCGAAGTTGCCGCCCCCACCGCGGATTGCCCAGAACAGATCTGGATTCTCCTCGGCATTCGCCTTTACAAACTTGCCGTTGGCCAGGACGACATCGGCCGAAAGTAAATTATCAATGCTCAATCCGCATTTGCGGGTGAGATGACCGACGCCGCCGCCCAAGGTTAATCCGCCGACGCCCGTCGTCGAAATAACTCCACTCGGAGTCGCAAGGCCAAACACGTGAGTCGCGTGATCGACGTCACCCCAGACGCATCCGCCGCCGGCTGTGACGGTGCGAGCCATCGGGTCGACGCGTGTGTATTTGATCGAGGCGAGATCGATCACAAAGCCGTCGTCGCAAATTCCCAAGCCCCCCGCGTTGTGGCCGCCGCCGCGAATCGAGAGGAGTAGATCGTTTTCTCTCGCAAAGTTTACCGAACGAATTACGTCCGCAACATCGGCGCAGCGCGCGATCAAGCGGGGCTTTTTATGGATCATCCCGTTGTACACTTTCCGGGCTTCATCATAATCTGCGTCGCCCGGTTGGATCAGGCTGCCTCTTACGGTTCCTTTTAGTTCGGTGATGGAATCTTCGTTGAGCATACATCAAGGATATAGAACTTTCGGTTTGGTGATCAAGGGAAACGCGCACCGCGCTTTTTCTTTGATGCCCTGGCCCATTCCCGCTTATCTTCGGGCGGAGCTGTTTCCCCGATGTTCCGTCAGAAGAAAGTCTGGACGCGCCGCGATTTTTTGAAGCTGGTTGGGCAAGCGGGTTTAGTCACCGCGGCACCAACTCTGGCGAGTGCTGTTGCCGCGCTTAATGGAGACACGGTTTGCATCTCAATCCTACATACGACGGATTTGCACGGTCATATTTTGCCGACGTCCGACTACGATGGAACTGCTGATCGCGGCGGCCTGGCACGATGTGTTACGCAGATCCGCCGATGGCGACGGCAGAATCCCAACGCGATTTTGATCGACGTGGGCGACGTTTATCAGGGCACCGATGTCAGCTTGCGAAACAAGGGCGAGCTGATGATCGATTTGCTTAATCATCTCAAATATGACGCGTGGATCATTGGCAATCATGAGTTCGACTGGGGAATCGAGCCGTTCCAGCAAGCGTTGGAGAGATCGGAAATGCCAGTGTTGGCTGCCAACACCATATTGGAGGGAAAGCCCGTGGGCGAATTTCCCGATGCCCAACATCCGTTGGCAAAAATTCAGCCGATCATTTTGAAGGAAGTTGCGGGGATCAAACTTGCGATCATCGGGATCACGACGCCGGGCATGTCGTTCTGGCTTCCGCGGGAGTTCACGGCCGGAATTGATTTTCAACATCCCGTTGAGCCGGTGCGTCGAGCAATTGCGAAAGCAAAGAGCGACGGTGCAGACGCGATTGTGCTCACCGGGCATATGGGACTCAAGTCACGTACAGGCGGCGATGACTTTGCGAACACCGTGATGGCATTGACTTCCGAATTTCCCGATATAGCGGTATTCATCGCCGGTCACACGCACCAGGCAATTCCGAGCCGCCTAACGAATGGCGTGCTTTTCACGCAGGCGGACCATTTCGGGATCCACGTCGGTCGTGTCGATCTTTTGTTTGATCGTGACTCGAAAAAGTTGCTGGGGCGCGAAGCGATCTGCGAGGTGATGGACGGTCGGTTCCAGCTTGATCACGTTGTTATTTCCCGGGCAAAACCGCAACTTACCGAATCGCAGGCTGCGCTTGCACAGCCGGTCGGCGAGCTGGGAGAGATGCTGCGCGCTCGGGGCCGGCCCGGTTACCCAAGCGATATCGAGAAACTGATCGGCGCAGCGATCGTGGAATCATTGTTGGAACGCAACGTTGCGGTCGACGGCGTGATCCACGGCGTATTTGACGGCAATGCTCAGTTCTTCGCCGGCCCCAAAACGGTAAGCGACATTTGGAATATTCTCCCCTACGAAAACTTCATTGTTACCGCCACGCTTTCGGCTGATGAAATCAAAACGGTAATGGACGAAATTTATGCCAGCCACGAGCGACGGAATTTGCTGGGCATCGAAGTGAAACTAGACGGGCGTGGTCCCGATCGCAGGATTGCCTCGATGATGTTTCCAGATGGCCGTCTGCTGGAGCGCGGCCAGAGATACGTTATCGCCGTTAATAGTTTCGACGCGCGTAGCGCCGGCCATCATTTTATGAAGCTGCGCGCTGTGCTCGACAGGCCGGAGGCAAATTCTGTTCTGCACCCCATGCAAACGCGCGATGCGATGATCGATTATTTTAGACGGCACGAAGTTGTCCACAGAATTGGTGCGGCGACACCGCTGCGTATCGTCGCCTGAATTGCCAGTTTGTCCTTGCAAAAGGAACGACTTTCGCTTGCCTATCTCGCCATGCGGCTTGGGATATTTTGTTTTGTGGGTTTTGTGCTCGGGGTGGGTTTTGCAACATCGCAAACGCCTAAAACCGCAGCCCAATCACCGTCACCGACGCCGAAGCTGCCGGAATTCCGCCCGGCGTTGGTCGGGACTGCCCCCAATTCGCTTATTAATACGATAGATACTGTCGATCTGATCAAGAAGGGTCAAAAAGAGGGGGCCGTAATGTTTTCCTGTCTCGTGGCGCCGACTGGTGACGTTGCTCGCAGCGGCGCTTATCGCGCCACACGCGGATCAGAACTCCTCGAGCAGGAATTACTCAAACGCCTCGCTACTGCGAAGTTCATCCCTGCGATTCACAATCACAAACTGGTTATTGCGGTCTTCTACGGGACGGTGAAGTTCGCAGTAGTGAAGGGCAAACCGCGGCTCCGCATCCTCGCTAATCAGCAATTGGAAGACGTCGACAAGGAAACCGATTTCATTGACCCACAACCGTACGTCGGCCAGGACTCAAATTTCACAGGTCTGCATTATCCCGAAACTGGAAGCACGGTTGCGGTCACGGGTGTTGTGGAACTTGCGCTGAATGTCGACGCAATGGGAAATCTGAAGAATATACAGGTTCTGTCTGAAGAACCGCCGCTGCTCGGTTTCGGCGACGCGGCGCTATCCGATTTCAACGGCGCAAAATTCATCCCGGCGTTCCGCAACGGCAAACCGGTCGAATGCAACGTGAAGATTCCGGTCTACTACAAGCCCTCGGCTTAACTCGCCACACAAAACCAGCGGATAACGTGGGAGGACGACGAAGGGAATTGTGGGCGCCGCATTTCTAATCGCGGCACCAACAGCTGACAGCTTTTGGTCACGTATGTGATCAAAATGAAATTAACGATGGACCGGGATAATCGTGAGCGAAATGATTCGCGCCTCTTTTTTTAAACGCGATCCGCTCACATGTGCGCGCGACCTTATAGGCACGGAACTGGTTTGGGGCCAGTGCTCCGGGATTATTGTGGAGGTGGAAGCCTATGCGGCAATCGATGATGAAGCTGCACACACGTTCACGCGGCCGAGCGCGCGCAGCTTTATCGAACGGAACCAGGCGGGTGCGGCCTACGTCTATTTCAACTACGGCGTCCACTGGATGTTGAACGTGCTGGTAAAAGGGAACGCAGACGGCTTTGTTTTGATTCGGGCGCTTGAACCACGTCGGGGGATCGAATTGATGAAGAAACGCCGCGGGATTGAGGACCTCCGCCAGCTTTTGTCTGGTCCGGGCAAACTGACGAAGGCGTTCGCAATCACCGAACGACATCATGAGATGGATCTGTGCTCCGAGCCGCGCCACTGTTTCATGTCCACGTCAACGGCGACCTTCGATGTCGTGGCGGACAAACGCGTCGGCATCAGTCGCTCTGCGGACTTGCCGTGGCGCTTTACCTTGCGCGCAAGTCCATTCGTGAGCCGCGTGCCAGGGGTAGGGGCGATTGACCTCAAATCGCCCGCTCCATGACCGTTCGCGTGAACCGCCGCTACCTCATTGACTCAATTCTCGCTTCATCGAAATTCTTCGGTTCAATGAACAAAGCCAAACAGCGCGTTTTGCTCGGGATGAGCGGTGGAGTGGACTCCAGTGTCGCGGCATACCTGCTGCGTGAGCAAGGCTACGACGTGATCGGTGTGACGATGAAGGTTTGGCCGCAGGATTGCATCTCGCGCGCTGAGGACAAGTGCTGCGGTCCACAAGCCGTAGCCGACGCACGCGGCGTGGCGCATGCGCTTCGCATTCCTCATTACGTGGTCGATGAAGCGGATCAGTTTGAGCGTGTCGTGATTGATTACTTCGCAAGTGAATATCAGGCCGGGCGGACGCCGAACCCGTGCGTGATGTGCAATGAGAAACTCAAGTTCGGCAATCTCTGGAGCAAAGCCACGGCACTCGGTTGCGAGTACATCGCGACCGGCCACTATGCCATCATCGAGCACGGAGCCGGGACGCGCTCGCCACGTCGCGGCGATGGCGCCGCGGCTCCAGATGCTCGCGGTGATCGCACGTGCGAAACGGCCGGGGTCGACGCCCCCGGCTACAGCTATGCCGTGCTGCGCAAAGGTGTCGATCTGCGAAAGGATCAGTCGTATTTTCTGTTCAGTCTGCGTCAGCTGCAGTTGCGTCGCGCGCTGACGCCGTTGGGCGGAATGACCAAGCCGGAGATTCGTGAGATCGCTCACTCGTTAGGCTTGAAGGTCGCTGACAAGGTTGATAGCCAGGAGATTTGTTTTGTTCCCGGCAATGATTACAAGGCATTTTTACGCTCGCATATCGGCGGAGACGAATTTCATCGCGGCGAAATTTACGACATCGACGGACACTTCGTTGGCCAACATGACGGGATCGAGCTGTTCACGATCGGTCAGCGTAAAGGACTTCCCGGCGGTTCGCCGTATCCGCGTTACGTCGTCGATCTCGATCCGGCAACGAATCGCGTAATCGTTGGACACGGAGATGATTTGGTCGCGGATGAATTCGAGATCGATCGCGCAAACTGGCACCCTGTAGCCAGAGGCGTCGACCGCGCGTCCTTCGAAGCGACGGTTAAGATCCGTTATAATCACCCCGGAACGCCTGCCACAATTACGCCATTGGCAAATGATCGCGCCCGCGTGCGACTGCATGAGGCACAGCGAGCAGTCACTCCCGGACAAGCTGCAGTCATCTACGATGACGATGTTGTCATGGGGGGCGGCTGGATTTGTCGGCGGGAAGCGTTGGTGGCGGCGCGATAGATGTCTGAAAGAATCCTGCTTGCGCTCAGCACATTTCCGGACGCGGAAATCGCGCGCCGGATTTCGAATCAATTAGTCAGCGAACGCTTCGCGGCCTGTGCGAACATTTTGCCGGGGATTGAATCGGTTTATCGCTGGAAAGAAAAAATTGAGTCGGGAAACGAAACGCTCGTTTTATTTAAACTTAGCGAAGATCGGCAATTAGCGTTCCAGGACAAACTTCGTTCGCTTCATCCCTACGACGTTCCGGAGATAATCTTCGTTCCGGTCGCGAGCGGGCTCCCTGAATACCTGCAGTGGGTCGTGAAGAACTGCCGTTAGATGCGCTGGCGTCTCCTGCCGATGACATAAATTGCAACGCCAATCGCATTCGCAATTGCTGTCACAGCGATAATTTTCGCGGCGAAACTCAACGGGCTTGGTACGTCAATAATCGGATAGACAGTAAAGAAAATCGCGAACAGCGAGACGGCAGCGCCACAGATGGCAGCAGTACGGAGCCATGTAGAAGCGCCGGAGCGAACCGCACGCGCCCCAAAGATTGGTATCGCGAACATCGTCAAGTAAACGATGCCGTAGAAAACGTTCGCGGCATTATCGACCAATTGAAATGCTTCCTGGATTCCGGCGCCGATCTGGCTGGTGATCGCGATCAGGAGCGTAGTTGTGCCGACGAAGATGATCGAGTTGACCGGCGTTTTGTAACGCGGATGCAGACGCGAGAACCAATTTGGGAGCAACTGGTCCCAACCTGCGACCATTGGCAATCGCGAGCTGCCGGTCACGTGGACGCTGGTGGAAGAAATTGTGCGCGCAGCCATTAACAAAATTGCAATTGATGCAATGGCGCCTGCGATTGGAAATGAACGCAGCCCAAGCCGGAGGGTTTGCGGCACCGGACCGATGAGATCGATCGGATTGTCGCCGATGAACGCGAGAACCGAGCTAGTGCCAAAAATGAACATCAACGCGATCACCGGCGAGGCGATCAGCACCGAGCGGCCGATATCGCGCGCGGGAGAGCGCGTCTCTCCCGCCAGAATCGCTACGTATTCAAATCCGCTGAGCGCGCCGACCGCGAGCTTTGTGAAAATATTGAAGCAATAAAAAATCGACATGGCAGGCAACGCGAGCTGCAACGGGTGATACGACTTCAATTCGCCGCGCGCGAGCCCAAGCAACGGCAACAAAATCAACATTGTATAAACAATGAGCATCGCGAACGCTCCCACGTTATGGATCCATTTGCCTAACGACAATCCCCGAACGGAAGACCATCCGAGGCCGAATACGAGTGCTGCGCTAATCAGCGACACACACAACTTGCTGTCCGGCATCCAGGCGGCGCCCGGGCCGATCGCATAGGAGATGTTCGTGGTGGTGAACATTCCGGCCAGCGCGATGACCGTGATCGACAGCAGCCAGACATTCCATGCGACGATAAATCCCGCGAACTCGTTGAAGCCGAGCTTGGCCCATTGATAAATGCCGCCTTCGAGCGGCATACGATTACTGAGATAAATCACCACCGCTGCCTGCGGGATGTAGAAAAGCAAAATCGCGAGCAACCAGAAGAACAGGTGCGCGTGTCCGAGCTTCGCGGCAGCGCCAACCCAGCTCGAGCCGACTACAAAGAGAATTTGCGTCAGAACGAGATCGCGTAGGGCCAGTGGCTTTTTGAGAGCGCCGCTATGTTTTTTAACATCGCGTTCTGCGCGATCCAGTTCGGATCTCATCGTTGAAGGATAGCGCATCTCGCGTGGTGGTTTCTGGTGCGCCGCACGCGTGCGCTATTCACTTAACGCTTCAACGGGCTAGCCGGCTCGATGTTCGTGCTCTTCTTGCGATCGGATCGGCGGCGCGGGCTCGTTTCGAAATTCGCGGTGGCGGATTTTGCCCCCGGCGTTTGCGATATAACACCCTGAGGCTAACGCCGTCACTCCAAGGAACATCACCGCGACTGCGAGTGACACGGAAGACCTTGGCCACTGCAACGGCACGACGATCGCCGCAACGCTCAAAGCCGCGAGCACATAAAAAATGTAAATTAATTTTTCGGCACGTTCCATGTGTTCGTCCAGCCAGGCATGGCCGTCGTCATCGGTCATGGCCAGAACGCGATCATATCCCTGCTGGCCAAATTCAAAGACCGGCCATGCGGAAATCGATGTGATGAATACGAGAAACAACGTCACGATCTGCGCTCGCCGACTTTTCAAAATTAGAGCGGCGATCAGCCCGATCCAACTGACCAGCAGCCCATACACGGGGAGCGGATTGAGCAACACATGAACGTATTCCGGCTGGCGCAAACCGCGAATGAAGCCTTCGATCATAGTTCGCCATTCCACTGAGTTCCACAGACGTGTACAGATCGCTGTGTTTCTTCCGGCAGGAATTTCCGCCAGTCTGCGATCGTGAAATGCCACCATTCTGTGCGCATTCCCCAAAATCCGGCGCGATACATGGCATACTGCAGCAAACGAAGATGACTGATGATCTCGAAAGAAGACCCCGTGTACCGCCACATGGCAGCGGGCGTAAAGTCGTCGAAATCACTTGGCATGCTCACAGGGCGATTCCATGAATCAACCAGTGTAGCGTCCACCGCGATTCCCCAACTGTGCAGCGAACCAACACCGATTTCGGGATTGGCAACATAATCATTGTTGTGCGACGCGTCCCAAAGCTTTGTCTGCACGGCGACGGGTCTGTAAGCGTCCCAGATTTTCAATCCATATTGGTAACGACGCAGAAATGCCTGCGCCTTAGTCAAAGCTGAAGCGATCTCCGGACGTGCGAGAGCGCGTGTGCCCCGAGGATAAAGCGGATGCCTGACCAAATTGTTGCTTCCCGCGTATCGCAATTCTACCACGATAGTGGGATTCGCGGATTGGATATCGACGAGAGGACCGCCAGCACTTACGTCACTTAAAAGCAGTGCGGGCACCAAAGCCACAACCAAACAAATCCAAACTTTGCTGCGGCGCGTTTTCATGGGTCGGCTAATACGCTGCGACTGCAGATGCCGGGGCATCAATTCCTGCCAGACGTTGGAGGAGAAGTCGGGCGCTGTCTTCTGGCACAGCAAAACGCAATTCCAAATTGGAGCCGCCTTCTGTCTGGATCTCCGGCAACTGCGAGTAGAGCAACAGCTGAGAGTCGGGGAAGTGGAGCCATTGTTGTGGATTGTTGCGCAACTCCCGCGCGAGGTCGGCTGCTTTTTTGGGAGCATTTACTTTTATAAGGATTCTGGCTTTTACTGGATTTTGCAGCTCCACTGCAAGGCCGATCAATTGTGAAGCTTCGAGTAGTTCACGGGAAAAGATGGGGTGAAAAAGGCGAGAGAGATCTGTGGGGTCGCGCGAGATGAGTCGCAGCGCGCTCTCTTTATCGAGAGCCTCCAGGCGGTCGAATAGTTGTCCGGTTATTTTCAGGTCCGGTTTCATTCCCAGACGCACCAGCACGAGCTCGTCCACTTCTTCCGGGGCGCCAACGGCGAGCGTTGCCGGTCCGACGCGGGCGAGCGCAAAATCGGGTTCGCCGATCGAAGTGTCAGCAGAGGCTCTGTGTCGTTCCCACACCGGCAGCCCGCTAACCGCCCGCTTTTGGAACGTTTTATCGTCTGCGACTGTACGGATGACCTTGGCAAGACCACGGCGACTTTGGATAAGGTTGAATTCTCGAGTCTTTCCGGTTTCGCTTGTAGTCAGCGCGCGAGTGATCCGCGCCGCGTCACGGGATGGGTTCAACCCTGGAACAGCCGCGGCTAGTCCGATCAATGCCGGCCAAAGCCTTGGCTCCTCATCGCGCCAACGTTTTGCGATATTTGCTCGTTCAAACTGGTCGGCGTTGATCGATAGAATGGTATCGGTTTCCTGGGGCAACCAATCGCGTCCGCGGGGAGACTGGAAAAACAGGAGCAACGTGAGCGCCAGCAGAACCAGCACCGAGAACGCGGTGAAATAAAACTTTCGCAGCTCCTGTTTGTCGATTTGGCTGGAGAGCCTCGCCAGCTCTGCCTGGTGTTGTAAGTGCGACTCCACTGCTTCTCTACGGCGGTGCGCCTCCTCCAGCAGATGCGGCGCGTTTGGTGGCGCAACGCCCTTCACGGACAAATGTCGCCCGATACTCAAATATGCAGGATTCTTTCGCTCTTCGACGGTTTGATGTCTCGTCCGCGCATCGCGCGCTGCTTGTTGTTGAGTCCGAATACTTTCAACCAGTTTCCGATCGCGGGCCTCGAACTCGCTTTGCGTACCCGATATGTTTTTTTCCACCGCAGCAAGTTCGGACTCCGCGCCATTTAGCTTCTCTTTTGCTGCCCGCACTGCGTCAGTGCTTCCCATACGCGCCGTGACAAGCTCTGCGCGTTCCTCGGGAAGCCGCGCCCGTTTCGACATGATGCCGGCCGAGAGCGTTTCCATGTCTGGCGGAGCTGGATTCAAGGCATGCAGATCGGACAGTTGCTTCAACAGATCCCGATCGACGGCTTCGCTCTCCTGAAGTCTACGCTCTACATTGGCAAGCTCGCGTTCGCACACATCAACATTTGTCTTCGCGTGATTGCGTTGCTGAAGGAGCGGTTTCTTCTCCGCTTCGAGTTTCGCAATTGTCTCGCCCTGCTCACGCGCAATTTGCTGCCGTTCTTCTTCGATCCTCTTGATTCCTTCTTCGATCTGCGCGATCCGAAGCGCCACTTCTCTTTGTTCCTGCTCCAATTTCTTGAGTGCCACAATCTCGTTGCGCAGCTCGGGAAAATTTGCCGCTTGCGCTGTTCCCTCGCGGCCCAGGTTAATCTCGCTTTTTTGCAGAAGGCGTCGTTCGTGCCGGAGCGCCATGCGCGTTCGCTGGCGCTTGAGCTTTAAGGCCACTTCACGAAAGCCTGTGCGGATGAAGCTCACGATGAAAGGCTATATGAAGGCAGGATTTGAAAAAGTTTTTTTGGCATCATTTGGCCTGTGTGTCGTAGCTATTCCTCAGACGCAGCTAGTTTCGCCAATACGCTGAAGTCTTCCAGTGTGGTCGTGTCGCCGGTGATCTTTGCGCCGCTTGCGATTTCCTTGAGAAGGCGGCGCATGATCTTGCCGCTGCGCGTTTTTGGAAGCGCTTCGGCAAAACGCACTTCATCCGGTTTTGCAATCGCGGCGATGTGCGCGCTGACGTGATTGCGCAATTCTTCTTTGAGTCCACGATTAACTTTAACTCCGCTTTTTACTGTCACAAAGGCGACAACCCCCTGACCCTTTAAATCATCAGGCCTCCCCACGACTGCCGCCTCTGCCACTTGCGAGTGACTTACGAGCGCGCTTTCTATTTCCGATGTGCCGAGTCTGTGGCCGGCCACGTTGAGAACATCGTCGATCCGGCCAACGATCCAGAAATAACCATCTTCATCACGGCGCGCGCCGTCGCCGGTGAGATAGTTGCCTTTAAATTCACTCCAGTATTGCTGGCGATACCGGGTCTTGTCGCCGTAAATCGTGCGCAACATCGACGGCCACGGACGGCGAATGATCAACTTGCCGCCAATATTCGGCCCAACTTCGTGGCCCGTGTCATCGACTACGGCTGGATCGACGCCAAAAAACGGCAGCGTTGCGCTACCCGGCTTGGTTGGAGTCGCGCCCGGCAGCGGTGTGATCAGAATAGAGCCCGTCTCGGTTTGCCACCATGTATCAACAATCGGACACCGTCCGCCGCCGATGTTTTTGTGGTACCAGATCCAGGCTTCAGGATTGATCGGTTCGCCCACTGTTCCCAGCAGCCGCAATGACGAGAGGTCATGTTTCGCGACCCATTCGTCGCCCCAGCGAATGAACGCGCGAATCGCCGTCGGCGCAGTATAAAGAATGTTGATCCGATATTCCTCGATGATTCTCCAAAACCGATCCGGCTCGGGCCAGTTCGGTGCGCCTTCGTACATCACAACGGTGGCGCCATTGGCGAGCGGGCCATAGACGATATAACTGTGGCCGGTGACCCAGCCAACATCGGCGGTGCACCAGTAAATGTCCTCAGCGCGGATATCGAAGACGTATTTTGTGGTTGAATAAACGTCGACCAGGTAGCCGCCGGTTGTATGCAAGATTCCTTTCGGTTTTCCGGTCGATCCGCTCGTGTAGAGAAGATAAAGCGGATGCTCGCTGTCGAGCGGCAGGGGTGGGCAGTTCGCATCGACATACTCCAGCTCCCGGTGCCACCAAACGTCGCGGCCTTCCTCCATATGGACATCATTTGCGGCGCGGCGAAAAACAATCACCCGCCGAACAGACGTACCGTCGCGGAGCGCGTCATCGACATTTTTCTTTAGCGGCACAATGCTGCCCCGACGATAGGCGCCATCGGCTGTAATCAACGCGGTTGCGCCGCTATCATCGATCCGATCGCGGATGCTGTCGGCGCTGAATCCACCGAAGACTACCGAATGCACCGCGCCGATCCGGGCGCAAGCCAGCATCGCAATAGCGGCCTCGGGAATATTTGGGAGATAAATGATGACCCGATCGCCTTTTTCGATGTTGTTCCGTTTCAACACATTCGCGAAAAGGCAGACGTCACGATGCAACTGCTGATAGGTAAGCGTGCGCTTGTCGCCTGGTTCGCCTTCCCAGATGATGGCCGCCTTGTTGCGGTGCGATCCGGCAAGATGCCGGTCCAGACAATTTTCTGAAATGTTGAGTTTGCCGCCGACGAACCACTTCGCGAACGGTGCCTTCCATTCGAAGACCTTTTTCCACGGTGCGCGCCAGAGCAATTCGTTAGCTTCGCGCGCCCAGAATTTGGCCGGCCGCTGGATCGATTCTCGATACATTCGACGATATTGAGCGAGGCTCTTGATCCGCGCTTTGCTGCTGAAGCCCCGGGGTGGTTTGAAAACGCGTTTTTCGACGAGATGCGATTCGATGTTGTCGTGCATGAGCAGTCCCTAATATGCCGAGGAAGTTTTCAGGGCAAGCGCGGCTTCCGCGCAGGTTAAAAGATTAAAAAAGTTACAACAGTTACGAAACAGCGAACAATCCTTTGTAACCATGCAGCTCTTTTAACTATTGTAACATTAAAGATGATCGAACCGCCAAACGACGATTACTTCATGCGCGAAGCGCTACGGCAGGCGCAGAAAGCGTCTGCAGCCGAGGAGGTGCCTGTAGGCGCCGTGGTTGTGCGCGAAGGAAAAATCATCGCTCGCGCTCACAATCAGGTAGAGCTGCTTAAAGATGCCACCGCGCATTCCGAAATGTTGGCGTTAACACAGGCTGAGGCAGCAGTAGGCGATTGGCGACTAACCGATTGCGAGCTGTATGTCACCAAGGAGCCATGTGCTATGTGCGCAGGCGCTCTCGTTCACACACGAATCCGGCGCGTGATTTTTGGGTGCGCAGATCCGTCCGTCGGCGCGGCCGGAAGCATGATGAATCTCTTACAGATGCCGGCTTTCAACCACCGATGTGAGATTACATCAGGCGTCCTCGAAAATGAATGCGCGGCAGTTCTACAGGATTTTTTTCGTAAACGGCGACAAGGCTCAACGGAGCGTTAGCTTCGGCAAAACGAAAGCCGGCTTGGAACATGTTTTTACAAGCCAGCTCGCACTCCTAACAATAGCACCGGTTGCTTGGGGTTGCGTGACAGTGAGTTGCCGCTTTCAGTTATTGCATGGAAATAAATCTCGCTAATTCATCATCTGAAGCCATTCGCCAAGAGGTCCGTCGTCGCTATGCGGCAACTGTTGGGGGAGAATCGTCTTCCTGCGGGGACTCGTGCTGCGCTTCCACTAGCCCTGATACGCTCGGTTACTCAGCCGAAGAGTCAGCAATCGCCCCCGAAGCGGCAAATCTTGGACTCGGTTGTGGAAATCCTCTCGCAATCGCTTCATTGCGCCCGGGACAGACAGTTCTCGATTTGGGTTCCGGTGCCGGATTCGATTGTTTTCTTGCAGCACGAGCAGTCGGCCCGAGTGGAGTGGTCATCGGCGTTGACATGACGGAGGAGATGCTCGCCAAAGCGCGCGAGAACGCCCAAAAAAACGGATTCACCAACGTGGAGTTTCGGTTCGGTGAAATCGAAGCCCTCCCGGTTTTGGATGAAACCGTAGACGTAATTATTTCCAACTGCGTGATTAATCTATCACCGGAAAAGGCGCGTGTGTTCAGAGAAGCTTACCGTGTTCTCAAGCCTGGCGGCCGACTTGCTGTTGCCGACGTCGTGGCGACTGCGGCACTTCCCGATGAAGTCAGAGGAGATTGGGCGGCTTACACCGGATGCGTGGCGGGAGCGTCGCAGATCAGCGAATTGGAAGAGATGTTGCGACACGCTGGCTTTGTCGAGATCAAGATCGCGCCGAAAGATGCGTCTCGCTCTTTTATTCGCCAATGGCTCCCTGGAAAACAAATCGAAGATTACGTCGTTTCTGCAACAATCGAAGCCGTCAAGCCAGGCGCTATTACCACGTGAGGGCGGTAGCCATTTTGCGTGGCCCCGCTAGATTTCGAATCTAGACAAAGATTGCTTGGCTAAGGTAAAATCCAAACACTCAGATCACCTTACGATAGAAAGTAGACCGTCCGAGCCGAAATACCGCCCGGTTCACAGTGAATCCCGCTAGAATCAGGTTTGATCGCCGGACGGCAAATGAACTGGCTCTACGATTGTTTTGTATCATTGAACCGCGGACACGCTTCCCCACCGTACTTTTGACGGCGTGGAAGCCGCGTTCATCCTCGTAGCCTTCCGGCGCTTTGCGCAATTCTGAAATAACGAGCGCCAGAGAACCTATTCCGACAACGAGAAGGCCTGCGGGTACGATCACGGCTCAGACTCAAGCATCCCCTGCGCCATTATCAGGCGTTTCGGATTCAATCAGATTTCCGTTTCTTTTAGTTCGGGATGCTTACTAGCGGAACATCTGCGCAAACGAATGCGCCGAGGCCTGATGAATTCTTTCGCACACCGCAGCTACGGAGCTTTTCATTAGCATAATCCGTCAGATTTTGTACAGCTTTGTCAAAATCCTGAACACCCGCTCAGCAATCAGCCACGCGCTCGAACCAACCGCTCTGCATGCTCAAGTTTGCCGGCCGCGCTTAGACAGTCGGAAATCGCAAATCGGCAATTGAAGAACTGCCTCGCTAGGATTCGAACCTAGACAGAGAGATTCAGAGTCTCTAGTGCTACCATTACACCACGAGGCAACGAGCGGGAAAAGTAAAGATCGATGAGCCTCGTGCAAGTCGAGCGCAGTCGCGCCCAAGAACGAACTTTACGCCGCGATTTTTGCGTTGAGCAGAATTTCGCTGCCTTCCTGGGCGGCAGCAATTTCGAGAGGCTTTCCGCTTTTTGCGACGAGTTCGCGAGCGGATTTTTCCATGGCCTCAACCGTTTGGTCATCGTGATTTGGATCGTGATGGAAAAGCAGAAGCGTCTGCACTCCCGCGTCGAGTGCGAGTGAGACCGCGTTCGAGATGGAGCCATGTCCCCATCCGATGTGGGTTTCGTATTCTTCGTCGGTGTACTGCGCGTCAAGAATCAAAATATCGCTGCGGCGAAGAAATTCGACCAGGTTGTCGCGCTCATCCGCCGCGGTTTTCTTCGCTTGTTCTTCGCTCAGATTATTCGCCCGAGCCGAATGCAGGAAGAACTCGTAGGGCTCGTGATCGGGCAAGAAAGCAATTGAACCGGCGCTGGTAAAAATACGATAACCAACGCAGACCCCGGGGTGATTCACGAAAGCGGCGTGGACCTCCAATTTGCCCAGCGAGAACTTCATCTCGGTCAATTTTTTAATGTCCACCGTTGCGGAGAGCTCACGCATCGCGATCGGGAAGAATGGCGCTTTCATCGGTTCTGCGAGGATTTGACGGAAGGTGGCGCCGGCGCCATCAAAACCAAAAATTCGAATTTGGTTCTTGGGATTGTACGCAGGCTTGAAGAACGGAAACCCCTGGATGTGGTCCCAATGAGCGTGGGTAATTAATAGCGAGAGTTTTATCGGTTCCGCTTGGAACTCCGTCTCCAGGGCGAGACCAAGTGGCCGGATGCCGGAGCCAGCATCGAGCACAATAATTTCTCCGTCAGCCCGCACCTCGAGACAGGTTGTATTACCCCCATAACGCAGCGCTACCGGACCAGGCACCGCTATCGAGCCACGTGTTCCCCAGAACCTGATTCGTGGGGGCGGTGACGATGCCGGGACGCTAGGCATTAGAAGCGCCGATTTTGACACGCATTTTCAATTTCACCAACGATTTTTAAGAGAATATCCTTAAGCAGCGTCGCTGAAAACATTCTGGCGAAATTAGGTCCATCTCGAGAGCTCTCGACGTCGATCGCTCCCGCACGAAGGGCTAAAAGAAAATCGGGATAATCAGGATCGCCAGAATGTTGACGACTTTGATCATCGGATTGATTGCAGGGCCGGCCGTATCCTTGTAAGGATCGCCGACCGTATCGCCAGTGACTGCTGCTGCGTGCGCGAAAGATCCTTTTCCGCCGAGGTTTCCTTCTTCAATGAACTTTTTGGCGTTGTCCCACGCGCCTCCGGAAGATGTCATCGCGATCGCAACAAAGAGGCCGGTGACAATCGTTCCCACCAGCAAGCCTCCGAGCACGACAGGGCCCAACTGCGGAATCACTGCCACGGCGACGACGAACACCAGCGGCAGCAGCGCCGGCACGATCATCTCGCGCAACGCCGCTTTGGTCACGATATCTACGCAGGTGCCGTACTCAGGCGTATCCTGGCCGGTCATGATTCCCGGGTGCACCTGCAGTTGGCGTCGCACTTCACGTACGACCGCACCGGCGGCCTTGCCAACCGCGTCCATGCTAAAGGCGGTGAATATGAACGGAAGCAATCCACCAAGGAACAAGCCAATGATCACCTTTGGGTCGGTAAGCGAAAACGTGAACACGAATGGTTCTCCATTGCGCGTCACGTGGCCCTTGAGTTCCTGCACGTACGACCCAAACAAAACGAGCGCTGCTAACCCCGCTGAAGCTATGGCATAGCCCTTGGTCACCGCTTTCATGGTGTTGCCCACGGCGTCGAGTTGATCGGTGACATTGCGCACCTCTCTGGGCAAGTTGCTCATGACGGCCACTCCGCCAGCGTTATCGGTGATCGGACCGAACGAGTCGAGCGAGATAATGATTCCGGCCATGGACAACATAGCCATCACGGCGATGGCGATTCCGTAAAGACCGCCAAAATGAAAGCTCAGCAAGATGGCGATCGCAATGAATCCTACTGGCAATGCCGTGGCGTGCTGACCAACGGCAAGGCCGGCGATAATGTTCGTCGCATGACCCGTCTCTGAGGCGCGGGCAATTTTTTGCACCGGGCGATAATGCATCGACGTATAGTAATTGGTGATCACTACGACAACGGCTGTCATGACGAGGCCGACGGCCGATGCCAGGTAGAGTTGGGTGGGTGAGCGCATCACGCCAGCGATCGTGACGCCGGTGGGAAACAGGTAGTGCGTGGCCGGCCAGAAAAGGATGGCCGAAACGATTGCACTCGTGATTACGCCACCCATGAGCACGTTGGCTGGTCTTCCGCCGGTGACGTTCACGAACAACACGCCCAGGATTGCGCCCAGCACGGAAATTCCGCCGAGAACGAACGGGTAAACCACGACTGCCGCATTGCCCGGCAAAGTGAGCGCGCCGATCAGGATCGCACCGATCAAGCTCACCGCATACGTTTCAAACACGTCCGCGGCCATGCCGGCGCAATCGCCCACGTTGTCGCCGACGTTGTCGGCGATTGTGGCTGGGTTGCGCGGATCGTCTTCTTCGAGACCCTTCTCGATCTTGCCCACGAGATCTGCTCCGACGTCGGCCGCTTTGGTGTAGATTCCGCCGCCCAGTCGCGCGAACACGCTGATTAGACTAGCCCCGAGGGCGAGACCGACCAGACTGTTGATCGCAGTCTGCGAGCCGGCGATACGCGCGACTACAGTATAAAAGATCGATACCGCCAAAAGAGCGAGCCCCACCACGAGCAACCCGGTGACGGCGCCTCCGTTGAAAGCCATTCGCAGCGCCTTCGTAATCGATACCGTTGCGGCTTGGGTCGTCCGCACGTTCGCGATTACCGCGATTCGCATCCCAATATAGCCGGCCGAAAGCGAACAAAACGCGCCAACCACAAATCCAATCGCCGTTGGGCGATCTTTGAAAATGAAGAGCAGAATAAAAATGATTACTGCGATGGAGCTGATCGTGATTACCTGCCGATTCAGATACGCCTTGGCGCCCTCCTGAACGGCACCGGAAATCTCCCGCATTCTTTCATTCCCCGCAGGTGAGCGAACGACCGCGGCAATCAAAAAGAAGGCGACGCCGAGACCGATCACGGCGCAGACCATGGACAGCGGCACACCTGAGTTGAGGATATTTAGGGCCAGAAAAATCATTGGTTCGCGTTGAAGCGCACGACTCTATGAAGAATTAACGCGCTGGCAAAGCATTTCGCTGTTTTCAGCGAGCGAAGACTTCACTTCAAGTTCTCGCGTCCGTGCGGTTTCGTGAGATCAAGCAGCGGTCCGATAGGGACGATGCGGGTCGGGTTAATCGCTGTGTGTGTCATGTAATAATGGCGCTTGATGTGATCGAAGTTCACCGTATCGGCGATGTCTGGTTGCTGATACAAGTCCATCAGGTAACCGTGCAAATTTCGATAATCCACGATGCGTCGGAGATTGCACTTGAAATGGCCGTGATAAACCGCGTCAAAACGCACCAGCGTACAAAATAATCGCCAATCCGCTTCGACGACGCGATTCTCGAACAAATATCGGCTTTTCGACAAACGCTGTTCGAGTTCGTCGAGCGCTTGAAAAACTCTTCGGCAGGCGAGCTGGTACGGGCGCTGGCGGATGGCAAATCCGGCTTTGTAAACGCCGTTGTTCACATTGTCATAAATGAAATTGGAGAGCTTCAAGTGCTCGGCCTCGATTTTCTTCGGGAAAAGATCCAGTTCTTTTCCTTGTGCGAAGTCGCCAAATACGTCGTTAAGCATCCGGCAGATGTCGTCCTCGCAATTGTTCACAATCCGCTTCGTTTGCTTGTCCCAAAGCACCGGCACAGTTACCCGCCCGTTATAGTCAGGATCGGTGGCTCTGTAGGTTTCGCTCAAAAATTGAAAGCCGTTGATCGGATCGGTGGACTCAAACGGCGCGCCAGAGGGAATCTCGCCGGACGGATCGCGAAACGCCCAGCCTTTCTCGTCTCGAATCGGATCGACCACGGTCATGCCGATTGCTGCTTCAAGTCCCTTTACCTTCCGGACGATTATCGTCCGACTAGCCCACGGGCAGGCCAGAGAAACATAGAGGTGATAGCGGTTCGCACTAGCGGCGTAAGGTGTCGAGCCGTCATTCGAAACCCAATCGCGAAACACGTCCTCCTGCCGTTTGAATTCTCCGGATTTCGTCTCCTCGTCTGGAAATTGAGCTCTCATGTAACCATGAATGGAAACGAACCATCAGGCTGCAACTTACTCTTGTCGATTGGGCGGTTCGTCACTGGGCTCTTCGCGTTGACATGGAAAAACGCCAATGGTACCGTCGGCCAAATTTACGCGGAAGTCCGTAAAAGCGGGCAACGCGTTAACGGTTCCAGACTTGCACACTTTGTTGAACAGTCAGGTTTTGGTGCTCAACCGGCTCTGGCAGGCGGTGAACATCTGCTCTGCCCGTCGTGCCTTTTCTCTCGTCTATGCGGGGCACGCCCAGATTGTTTCTTCGGATAACGCGAACAACTTTTTCACGCACGATTTCGAAAACTGGCGCGATCTGTCTGCGACCGCGCCCGAGCATGAGGTGGTCACAACGATTTCGTTCAAGATCCGTATTCCCCGGGTGATTGTGCTCCTCGTGTTCGATCGGCTCCCGAAAAAGGAAGTAAAATTCACTCGCCACAACGTATTCGAGCGCGACAAGAACACGTGCCAGTATTGCGGCCAACTCTTTGACCGGAGCGATCTTAATCTGGATCATGTCGTGCCGCGCGACCGGGGCGGAACGACCACCTGGGAAAACGTGGTTTGCTCCTGCATTGCCTGCAATACACGCAAGGGCAACCGGCTCCCGCGTGAAGCGCACATGAGCTTGATCCGCAAACCGAAGCGGCCGAAGTGGCGGCCATTTGTGCAGATTACCTTTGTTGCTCCGCAGCATGACATCTGGAAGCACTTCGTTGATCTTGCGTACTGGAACGTGGAGCTAAGCGACTGAACGCCGGTCCCCATAATTGCCGGGTCTTCGGGTGGGGGCAGTTACGTTGTCATGTATTTCCCTGGGGCGCTTCGATGTTTCAGTGCTTCAGCGCGTCGAAGATTGGTTGCGGATAAACGCCCAACCAGATAGTCGCGACAACCAAAGCGCTGATCGCGACACGGGACAGACCATTCACCGGGATCGCGTCGGTCTTGGTATCCGACTGCCAATACATCGCGCGGACGACCTTGAGATAATAGTAAAATCCGCAGCCAACCGTGATCACGCCGAGCACGACTAACGCGATCTGGCGCTGCAAAACTGCGGCGTAAAAAATATAAAACTTGCCCAAAAATCCCGCCGTAAACGGGACACCGGCCAGCGAGACCATCCCGATTAGCATCGCGAATGCGAGAAATGGTGAACGCTTCGCCAAACCATCGAAGTCGGAAATCTCTTCGCCGGTCTGCTGGGCAACGATGATCAGTACCGCAAAACTCAGGAGCGTCATCAACAGGTACGCGACGAGATAGAAGGTAATCGCGCGGACGTCGAAACAGACTATACCGATAAGCAGATAGCCCGCATGCGCGATGCTGGAGTACGCGAGCAGCCGTTTCAGGTTCGTCTGCGGCAGCGCTGCGAGGTTTCCGTAAATCAATGTGAGCAGCGCGATCACGAAAATTAAACGTTGTGTTTGTGGGAGGTTCATGAACGGCTGCAAAACACGTATCAACACGACGAATCCCGCCGCTTTAGAACCGACGGAGAGGTATGCAGTCACGGGCGTAGGTGCACCTTGATAAACATCCGGCACCCAGATTTGGAAGGGGACGGCCGCGATCTTGAAACCGACTGCGACGAGAACAAACACCATCCCTAATAACGCTGCGCCAGAATCGCCGCCGGTGTTCACCAGCGCCGCTGTGAGCCGATAGAGATTTGTCTGGCCAGTAGCCCCGAAAATCCACGCGATTCCGTACACAAGAAACGCAGTAGAAAGCGCGCTGAGTACGAGATACTTCGTTCCCGCTTCGAGCGTTGCGGGATTGCGCCGGGTAAAACTAACCAGCACATAGAAGGACACCGCTACCAGCTCGAGTGCGACAAAGATGAAGACGAAGTCGATCGCCGAAACCAGGTACATCAACCCGGCACAGGTGAAAAGAGGCAACGCAACAAATTCGCCGAGACCCGCGTTGGGCGTCGTGCTCGGAAAGGATCTGCACACTACCGGCGCGTAGTCGATCATCATGATCACCACGAAAATTGTCGTCAGCAGCGCAAACTGTTTGAAGAAAATCGCCAGCCGATCTGCTGTGTAGAAGCTCCAAAAACCGGTCACGTTACCCGGAGAAGAAAAAGGGGCGACAAAGAAACTGGCGACCAGAACCATCGCCAGGCCGATAATTGCGGCGTACGCCAAAACGCGTTTATCAATTTTGCCGGCAAACGCTTCGCTCAACAGGACCAATATTCCGAGCACCAGCACGGCAATATCGAGCAGTGGTGCTGTAATTGAGATCATTTGTTTGTGGACAGATAGCTGCGGAACTTCGGCGTCACGAACCGCACCAACGCTTGCGGGAAGAATCCGTAGCAAAGAAGCGCGGCTGCTAGCAACATGATGGGTACACGTAATCCCGGGCGAAGATCGGACAGTTTTTGCCATTGCTCGCGAACGGTGCCCATGAATGTCTTGCGGTAGGCTCGCAACATGTAAACCGTCGAGATCACGACGCCCCACAGCGCAAGCACAGTGGCGATTTGGAAAATGTGAAACCGTCCGATTTCCCAACCATCCCGGAACGCGCCAAAAAAGATCATGATTTCGCCGGCAAAATTCGCGAACCCCGGGAGACCAATTGCCGCGAACACGCCAACTCCGAACGCAAGCCCGGCGAAAGGCATTACTTTCGAAAGACCACCGAGCTCATCGAAGGCGAGCGTGCCCGTGCGCCGGCGCACCTCGCCCGCGAGGCCAAACAGCAGCGCGATGGAGAGACCGTGGGCAAACATCAGCACAACGGCGCCGGTCAGGCCTAGAACACCGAAGCTGGCGATTCCAAGAAAAATGTATCCCATGTGCATCACGCTCGAGTAACCCAGCATCCAATCGAGCCGCTTCTGCGCGATCGTAACCAGTCCGACGTAGATGATGTTTCCGAGCAAGAGCACGACGAGCAGCGTCGCCCAGTAGCGCGCGCCTTCGGGCAGCATGGGAATCGCCAGACGCAGAAGCCCGTACAGCCCGAATTTCTTTAAGACCCCCGCATGCAGCATTGCTGCGGGTGCAGGAGCGGCCGCATACGCTTCCGGCGCCCAGGTGTGAAACGGAAAGAGTGAAATGAGAATACCGAAACCGATAAGCAACAGCAGATAAATATGCCGTTGCGCGTCGGCTGGTATTTGGCCCATGGCGGCCGCAGTCTGCAACGTTCGAATATCAAAACTGCGCGAACCGAGAGGAAAGCTTTGGTAAAGCAGGATCAGCCCGAGCAACAGAATGAAACTGCCGATCGCCAGATAGATTGTTATTTTCCAGGCCGCCGCGAAGCGATTCCCACTGCCCCAGATTCCGATTAACAAAAAAGTAGGAATGAGCGCCAGCTCGTGAAATGCGTAAAAGAAAATTAAATCAATTGAAGCAAAGGCGCCGATGACGCCGCCGGAAATTAGAAGAAGACAGGCATAAAAAGCGTTCTCATATCTTTCGATCGTGCCGGCAAACCACACTGCTGCCAGCGTTACGATGGAGGCCAGCAGCACCATTACCACGCTCAAGCCGTCGACGCCGGTGGTGAAGCTTAGCCGCCACTCGGGGGATATGCTAAACGAGGTGACGTATTGGAAATCGTCTTGACCGTGTCCGAGTGACGCGAACAAAAACACCGCCGCCGCAAACGTCAAAACCGACGCGCCCAATGCCGTTTTGCGTGCAGGCGCGCCAAGCATGATTAACGCGGCCGCAACGATTGGGCAAAAAATGATGAAGAGAACCATCAGATGAAATTACTAAGTGTTTATGTCAAGGTTCAGAACCGAAAAAGTGCGAAGTAAATCAGCACCACCACGCCGAGGCCAAACAGAAACGCGTACGCCTGAAGGTTCCCGACTTGAATCAATCGCAAGACTGCACCGAGGCTCCAGATTCCGCGACTACTTCCGCCCACTGCGCCTGCGTCGATGATCCAGCGATCAATGAAGGCTGACACACTCGCGAGCAGGCCCTGCGACCAACGAATGAGCCAGCTGTAGAGTTCGTCGAAGTAGAACTTGTGGCGCAGCAGTTTGACGTCCACCGGGTCACTTGATTGGCCGTGATAGATGGCAATCGCTAGTCCGCCTCCCAGAATTACTGCAACGATCGCCAGCACGGAAACAAAGCTCGCGCTCTCCTTTACGACCGGGAGTGGCAGGAAGTTTCGCGCGAAGAATGCGAACCCGCCAAGAGTCGCCAGGATCGCCAGCACGATCAACGGGCCGGTCATTACCGGAGGTGATTCGTGGCTTTCGCGCGCCTCTTCCGTACGTGGGCTTCCGAAAAAGACAATAACAAGCATCCGGATTACGTAGAATGCTGTGAGGAATGCTGTGAATAGCGCGATGGCGAAGATGGGCGCGTTGCGTTGGTACGCGAGCGCTACAATGGCGTCCTTACTAAAAAATCCGCTGAACGGGGGGCAGCCCGCCAACGCAAGCGCGCCCGCACTGAAAGTGATAAATGTGATCGGAAGCTTCTGGCGAAGACCGCCCATTTTCCAAATATTCTGCTCGTGATGAAGCATTACGATGACGGAGCCGGCGGCGAGGAACAGGAGCGATTTGAAAAAAGCGTGAGTGCAAAGGTGGAACATCGCTGCGTCATTCGACCCGAGACCCACAGCCATTACCATGTAACCGAGCTGAGAGAGCGTGGAGTAGGCGAGAATGCGTTTAATGTCGTCCTGCTGTGTCGCAATCAGTCCGGCCATTACCGCTGTGATCGTGCCGATCCACGCGACGACCAGAAGCGCGGTTTGGGACACTTGGATGATGAATGCGACGCGCACCAGCATGTAAACACCGGCTGCGACCATGGTAGCGGCATGAATCAGAGCGGAGACGGGCGTCGGACCTTCCATCGCATCCGGCAACCAAACATGCAGCGGAAATTGGGCGGATTTTCCGACCGCCCCGCAGAAAATTAATATCGCGACAATCGCGACTAACGTGGAGTGGCCGCCGAAAACCGGCATTCGCGGAGCGATCTCAGAAAAAACCACCGAACCGGTGGTCATCCAAAGCATCAGTATTCCAATCATGAATCCGAAATCGCCGATCCGCGTGGTGATGAATGCTTTATTGGCGGCGTCCGCCGCCGCGTCGTGATAGAACCAGTGACCGATCAGGACATATGAGGTGAACCCGACCAATTCCCAAAAAATGAACAGCATCACAAAATTGTTCGCGAAAACGATTCCGAGCATCGCGAACATGAAGAGCGACAGCGCTGCAAAATAGCGGGACTTGCCTTCGTCGTCTCGCATGTAACCCAGCGAATAGATGTGAATGAGCGTTCCGACGCCGGAAACCAGAATGGCCATCGTCCTGCTTAACGGGTCCAGCGTCAGACCAAATGGCACATGAAACACCGGGCTGATATCAATCCAGACGACCTCAACTGCGGCGGTGGCAGAGTAGATGAAGATCACGCAACTGCCGATGAAACTTACGCATACCGCGCCGATCGAGATCGCACTGCTCAATGCCTTCCATCGACGGGTAACTAAAGTAATGAGAGTTGCGCTGATGAGCGGAGCGAGCGGGATTAACCAGGGAAAGAGTGGGTTCATTGGTCCGTTTGATCCACGGGACTAGAACTTCAGGCTACTGATATCTTTGACGTCGGTCGTTTGCCTCGCTCGAAATAGCGCGACCAGAAGCGAGAGCCCAACCGCTACCTCAGCAGCCGCCACGGTGATAACGAAAAACACGAGCACCTGCACGTTGTAGTCCGGCACCCCATCAACACCGACTCGGAATCGCGAGAAAGCGACCAGCGACAGGTTGGCCGCATTCAACATCAACTCCAGCGACATGAAAATGACGATGAGGTTACGGCGCAGCATCACGCCGGCCAGGCCGATCGCAAAAAGCAGTGCGCTTATGACTAGATAATCGCCGAGCGTGATCATGTTTACCGTGGCTCTCGTCGGCTCAAGAGGACCACGCCGATTGTGGCAACCAACACCAGAACCCCGATGATTTGAAAGGGCAGATTGTAATTGCTGAAAAGCAGCCGGCCGATGTGCCAGACGTCATCCGTCGTCGATGTTGCCAGCGCCGGAAAAGTTTGTCGCGCAGCTTGAAAGTGCGCAACCACAACACAAATCTGAACGAACAAAATAACGGCGACGCCAACGCCACCCACGGCAGCGAGCCAATTGATCCGGCGCCTTTCTTCTGCGCGAATGTCGAGCAGCATGATGATGAAAAGGAAAAGCACCATCACCGCGCCTGCGTAAACCAGCACCTGAATGATCCCGACAAAAAAAGCGTCGAGCGAGATGTACAGCGCCGAGAGTCCAAGAAATGATACTACCAGGCTAAGCGCGCTTGCGACTGGGTTCCGGTTGAGGACCACAGCCGCGCCGAAGATCACGGTCAGCACTGCAAAAATCCAAAACAGGAATGGCGTCATTAGCGATTCCGGGTTGCCGGTTTCGGATTACGGAAGGAGAAACGAGGATATCTGACGTCTGAGATCAGACTTCTTAGATCCGGCGTCATTTCTTCTCGTTCCATTTCAGGACCACGCCGTGCATCACTCCACCGATTTCAAGAAGTTTTTCTTTGTGATGCACCATGTCGGCACGGGTGAATCCGGTTATAGCGTAATCTTTGCGCAGAAAAATTGCCTGCTCCGGACAAACCTCTTCACACATCCCGCAGTAGATGCAGCGGATCATGTCGATATCGAATTCCTGAGGAAATTTTTCGACTTTGGCGAAACGGTCGCCCGATGGAATTTCGCCGGGAATGATTTTGATCGCGCGCGGCGGACAAATGAACTCGCAAAGCTGACATGCCACGCAGCGCACCCGTTCATCCGCGTCGCGTACCAACGCAGGGGCACCGCGGTAATAATCGGGCAGGTGGTTGTCCCATTTTTGCTCCGGATATTGCATGGTCACCTTGGTGCGTCCGAGGAGCATGTTCTTAAGATGCTTAAAGGTAATGGCCAAACCGGCGGCGATGGCCGGCAGATACAAGCGCGCGCGCCAGTTCAATTTCGGTCGTGGAACGGTGATGCTCATGGTCAATCTGCCTCTTCCTCTCCCTCTTCGTCTGCTTTCTCTCCGTACCCGGCCACTTCCTCGGCGATCCGGCATCCCAATTGATCGAGCATCGCGAAAAGCATCTTTACGATTTCTTCAAGGATTGCTTTTCCTCTTATAATTGCCTCGTTAGGACAGCAACGTCGCGCAACAAGCAGATCGAGACACGCCGCAGATTCCAAAGCCGAGCCATGTGCGATTTGGAAGAAACGCGCTCGGTCTTTCTTTGAGAATTTCCCATTCCCTTCCGCGATATTCAAAGCAATGCTGTCCCCGGAGCGTTCTAGGTGGTCGCGTGTGGAGGTCTTTTTCGTTACCGATTCGATGAGATCTTGCGACCAAGTTGCGAATTCTAATGCTCGTCGATAGACCGTGAGCTTTTCGTGATGGAACGGCATGAATAAATTAAAATTGTAGATTAAGACTAAGAGGGAGAGGAAGAGGAAGATTAGGGTCGAAAGTAAGAAAGAATGGCCGCGACGAAAAAGATGTTCACCAGCGCGATTTCGAAAAAGAAAAGCCAACCGAGGCGCATCAGTTGATCCCATCGAAACCGGGGAAGTGTCCAGCGTACCCACATGAAAAAGAAAATCACAACGGCCACCTTTGCGAAGAAGACGGCGATGTTGATCAGGCCAAAGATCCATCCGTGAAAGCCATCCGGGATTCCTGGAAAATGCCAGCCGCCAAAAAACAATGTCACCACCACAGCGGAGCCGGCGATCATCGCGGCGTATTCTCCAAGAAAATAGAGGGCGAACTTCATCGAGCTGTATTCTGTGTTATAGCCGCCCGCCAGTTCCTGCTCGGCTTCCGGCAGATCGAATGGGAGCCGGTTCGTCTCGGCGAAAAGCGCGATCATGAATACCAGAAACGAGATACTCATTGGAATCGCGAGCAGCCATTTCCATGGATTCGTCCAATCGCCAACGAAAGGCGCGATAAACCAGCCGTGCTCAATCTGGTAACGCACGACACTCGTCAGCCGCAAGGTTCCAGTAAGAAGAAAAATAGGAATGACCGCGAGTCCAAGTGAAAGCTCGTACGAAAGCATCTGCGCACTGGAACGAATTCCGCCGAGGAACGGATATTTCGAATTCGACGCCCAGCCGCCGATAACAATGCCGTAAACGCCTAATGAAGATATCGCGAATACAAAGAGAATCCCGATGTTTACGTCGGCGATTACCATTGGCACACCGAACAACGAGCTGCCGAATGGCACCACTGCGATGGTGATGATGGCTGGCATTACTGCAAGGCTCGGCGCCAGCCAGAAATAAAACGTGTTCGTAGACCGCGGCGTGAAATCTTCTTTCAGCAGTAACTTGAACATGTCGGCAAGGGGCTGGAAAAGGCCGGCCGGTCCAACGCGATTCGGTCCCAGCCGGTCTTGGATGAACGCACTGACCCGCCGCTCGGCGTACACGGCGTAAGAGACCATGAATAGGATCACCCCGAGAAGGATTGCGATCTTCAGTAGCGAGGTGATGATAGAAAAAAGGTCCATTGCGATCTTGCTGCTTACTCTGTTGCAGCCGCGGTCGATTTACAACGTTTCTTGCGGTGGCGTCTGCTGTCCTCAGCGGAAAATGTCCGCAGCGCGGTCAAACCCAAAAATGAGTGCGCTGAGGACAGCGCACACTACGGCTATTGTCGGAGCGAATGTTTTGCTTCGTCTGGCTTAATGCTAAGCAGTCCGGTATGAGCTCGCGCTTCATGCAACTGTTGCCGAACCGCGCGACGTTTTGCCTGGATGGCGATCGCTTCCTCAATTGCATCCTCGTCACTTGGATGCATCGGCGGCAGCTCTTCCATCTTGAGGACATGGACTCCGAGATCGCCGATTTTGCTCAGTTTCAACCCTGCAAGTTGCGGGACCGTTTCGCTGAGGCGGCGGAAAACATCCTCGATCGAGTGAAGCGAGTCGCCGCCGCCTATTGCCTGAAGCAGTTCGCGCAAAATCTCCCAATCATCGCGCGCATTGCCAGGCGGGCGAGTCGCGCGATTTAAGCGCTGCAGGCGGCCTTTGCCGTTAATCATCGACCCACGTTTTTCGGCAAAACCACACGCTGGCAGGATGACGCTCGCTTTTTCGGTCGCTTCATTCCGCAAAGTATTCATCACGATCAATGCGGGCAGGTGGGCAAGTTGTTCGACTGACAATCCCAGGTGCATCGCATTCTCTTTGAAAATGATGAGCGCTTTGACCTGGCCGGATTCTACTGCGTCGGCGATCGCCGTGAGTTTCGCGCCGGGCTCAGCCTCCGATGGAAGAATCAAGCGCGCGCCGTTTGTGTTTGGGTTGCGATCTTCGCTTAGTAAAATGTCATCGCCAGTCCACTGTCTCGGAACGATATCGATCCACTCCACGCCTAAGGATTTCGCCACCTGGTTCGTCAGCCAAAGCTCTTCGTTGGTCATTCGACCCGAGGCAACGATGGCAATCTCCGACCCGGCAAACTGTTTCAACTGGAGCGCTGCGTGGCCAATCGCAGTTGGCCAATCGGCCGGAACGAGTTTTCCATCGGAACGAATCTGCGGCTCGAGTAAGCGGTCCTCAGCTTCGAGGTATTTGAAGTTGAGCCGGCCATAATCGCACATCCAACAAGAGTTAACGTGATCGTTTTCGCGCGGTGTTTGGCGATAGATCACGTCCTCGCGGCTGCCAATGATGGTGTTGCACCCCGTCGCACAACTTGTGCAGATGCTCTTGGTTTCCTTCAGAAACCAGACCCGCATTTTGAAGCGGAAATCGGTGGAAGTCAGCGCGCCGACCGGACAAATATCGACGGTGTTGAGAGAATAATTATTATCCAACGACTTGCCAGGATGGGCTGTCAGGATGGTGTGACTGCCACGATCGACGAACCCAAGCACGTCATCATGCGCGACTTCCTGGCAAAAACGGATGCAACGCGAGCAGAGAATGCACCGCTCGTCATCCAGGGTGACGCGCGGGCCGATCTGCACGCCTTTTGGTTTCTTCACTTTGTTCTCCAGGAAACGCGATTGCGAATTGCCGTAGTCAACGCTGAATTCCTGCAACTGGCATTCGCCGGCCTGATCGCAAATTGGGCAATCGAGCGGGTGGTTAATCAGGAGAAATTCCATCACACCCTGACGACATTCTTTCACCAGGGGCGACTCCGTGCGAACGCCCATGCCTTCGGCAACGTCCTGCGCGCAGCAAATCTGCGGACGCGGAATCCAATTAATGATCGGCTTACTATCAGAACCGAGCTCCGGCTTGCGATCCGGGCCGAGCCTCGGAAATCCCATTTCGATCAGACACATCCGGCAATTGCCCGGCGAGCTGAGTTTCTTGTGATAGCAATACCGCGGCACGAAGACCCCAACCTGCTCACACGCCTCAATCACACGCGTGCCCCTTGGGAACTGATGCCAGGCACCGTCAATCTGAACGTTCAACATTGGAATTTTTGATTCGCCAGGCATATCTAAGGAAAGCAGGAACGCAGGAATCTTTAAAACTGTAAGTCGATTTTCTCGAAGCCTCGTTCTCGACGAACTCGCTTCACTGTCATTTGGTTCCCGCTTTCCTTAGACATTGTCAGATCATGCCTTTTGCGCCGGCTTTTTCCCAGCCGGGGTCGCGCGCCATGGACACCGTGGGAATCGATTCCTCTTCGATCAATTCTTCGGGTGTGTACTCGGGCGGGAGGGGTGGGGGAACGGGTTTTTGTGCGCGCGTCGCAAATTCCTCCGGAAATTTCTCGACAAAACTTTGCGTAGGCCAGGCGCACGCTTCGCCAAAAGCGCAAATAGTGCGCCCGGCGATGTTGTCGCCAATGGTCTTGAGTGTTTTTGGATCTTCCACCACGCCGCCGCCGCGCAGCATGCGGTCGGTGATTTTTTGCATCCAAAGCGAACCTTCGCGGCAGGGTGTGCATTGGCCGCAGCTTTCGTGTGCGTAAAATTCGTTGAGGTTGTTCAGCGCCCAGACCATGTCGCGCGAATCGTCGAGCACGATCACGCCCCCGGAACCGGCCATGGAACCTGCGGCTGCCAGTGAATCGAAGTCCATCAGGATATCGTCGATCGATATTTCGCGTTCGATAGTCGATCCGTCGGTTTGTCGTTCCTTCAATTTGAAGCGCTCATCGGCGCGCAATACTTTCGCCGAACTGCCGCCGGGAATGACTGCCTTTAATTGTCGGCCCTTTCGCAAGCCGCCGGCCATCTCGTAAATCAACTGCCCCATGGTTACCTCGCCGACTTCAATTTCAAAGTAGCCGGGCCGTTGCACGTCGCCGCTGACACACAGAATCCGCGTACCGGTATTGTTAGGCCGACCAAGGCGCGCATACTCCGCGCCGCCCATGGCGATGATGTGCTTAATGTTGCAAAGTGTCTCGACGTTGTTGACGATGGTCGGGCACATGTAGAGACCCAGCACGGCCGGGAAATATGGCGGCTTGATCCGCGGGTAGCCGCGTTTCCCCTCAAGCGATTCGATCAACCCTGTTTCTTCACCGCAAATGTAAGCGCCCGCGCCGCGATGAATGTAAAACTCAACATCGAACCCGGAGCCGAGAATGTTTTTTCCAAGAAAATTGTGCTGTCGTGCTTCTTCGATCGCGCGTTCGAGGATTTGCGCGCCCTGTGGGAATTCGCCGCGTATGTAGATGTAGGCCGTGTGCGAATTCAGCGCATGACAAGAGATCAACATTCCTTCGAGCAACTGATGCGGATCGTCATGGATGATGTAGCGATCCTTGAATGTGCCCGGCTCCGACTCGTCGGCGTTGCAGATCAGATACACCGGCCGTTTTTCGTCCGGTTTGATGAAACTCCATTTCAAGCCGCAGGAGAACCCGGCACCACCTCGGCCACGCAATCCCGAGTTTTTGACCTTATTGACGATGTCAACGCGCGACAGAGTCAACGCTTGCTTTAGCTGTTCGTACCCGCCGTCGCGGAGGTAGCAATCAATGTCCGTAGTCCAACCGGGGCGTCCGACGTTTTTGTAAACCAGGCGGCGTTCCATAGGATGAGGCGGCCAGTGCAATGGCGGATTGCGGATGGCGGATTGCGAATTGCGGATCAGTTCGGCGGCGGATTCAGGGCTCACCTTCTCGTACAGCTGTTCGCCAACCATGCAGACAGGCGCGGTGTGACAACTGGCCAGACATTCCACGAATTCGACACTGTAATTTCCGTCGGCGCTGACGGCGACCGGATTATGCGTTTCTTCACCATCAGTCGGTCGCTGAATTCCGAGCTTCACGCATAACTTTTCCATCAGCTCGAATCCACCGGCCATGCCGCAACTGAGTGTGCGGCAGACCCGAATGTGTGTTTTGCCAGGCGGTTCCTGGCGAAACATCGGATAAAAAGTGACGAGCTCGAGAATATTGATCGGCTGCAGGCCTAGTTTTTCCGCGATCCACATGGTGCCCTCGTCGCTGATGAACCCGAAGTGCTCCTGCCAAAGATGCAACAGCAGCATCGCTGCGCTTCGACGGTATTCGCTCGGATAGCGCGCGATCGCGTCGTCCATTTTCCGCTCCAGCTCAGCCGGAACAGATGGCATCGTCGGATTTGGCATATCGCAACGTAACGCAGTGCAGTCATTCGCGGCAAATCGCCTGGTCGCTGTAGAGTCCGCTGTCCTCAGCGGATTACCGCGAATGTCTACCCGCCCAAACCGGTGCGCTGAGGACAGGGCAAGCTACAGCGATTAATCGGACAGCGTGCTATCTTTCGACTGCACTTTGTCGTCCTTAAAGACGATGGTGACCGTGTCTTTGCCCTGCCGGTAAACGTAGGTTGTCTTTTTCATGACCACGAAATCCTCCGTGTTAAGAGAGGTCGGCGGGCCAAGAACCGATTCCACCTGCTTTTTCGACATGCCTTCCGTTACCTGGTCCACGTTGGCTTTGGTGATGCGTTTGCCCGAACAGCTGTCGAGCATGAGCACTAGTATGAGCACGAGGATGAGCCGCGATGCAGCTTGGAGCATCGTAGTCTTCAGTCTGACTCGTCGGATGATTCTCAATCGCATCATCTATCGCATTCGCCCATGACGAAGTCCAGACTGCCTAACACTGCGGGGACATCGCTGATCAGGCAACCGGGCAGAAGCTCCGGCAGAATACTGAGATTCACGAACGAGGGCGCACGAATCTTCAGCCGATAGGGAACGCCGCCGCCTCTGCTATTGATGTAAAATCCAAGCTCGCCCTTGGGATTTTCGGCCGCAAAATAGACTTCGCCCGGCGGAGCATCCAGTCCTTCCGTCACCACGATGAAATGATGGATCAACTCTTCCATCTTCGTCATTACTTGCGATTTCGGGGGGTTAACGTTTTTCCAATCCGCGACGTTGATCGGGCCGCCGGGCAATTTATCGATTGCCTGCCGTAAAATCCGCGCGCTCTGACGCATCTCCTCAATCCGCACCATGTACCGATCATAACAATCGCCGGAGCTGCCGATCACCACGTCGAAGTCGTACTCGTCGTAATCGAGATACGGATGTTTGCGGCGCAAATCGTGTTCGATTCCACTGCCGCGCAGGTTCGGCCCGGATAACGCGTAACCGATCGCGCGTTCCTTCGAAATGACACCGATGTCTTTTGTGCGATCGACAAAAATCTTGTTCCGGGTCAGCAACCGGTCGCATTCGTCGAGACTCGGACCGAAGTCGTCGAGGATTTTTTTAAGTTGCGGGATAAAGTCTTCAGGAAGATCGCGGATTTGCCCGCCCACTCGTGTGTAGGAGGTGGTAAACCGCGCGCCCGTCAGGAGCTCGAACAGATTATAAAGTTTTTCGCGCTCGGTGAAGGTGTAGAGAAAAACTGTCATTGCGCCGAGGTCGAGCGCCATCGCGCCGAGACCCAGAAGGTGCGATGAAATCCGTGACGTTTCGCAGCAGATAGTGCGGATCGTTTTGCCGCGTGGCGGAATGTCCCAGCCCATTAATTTTTCCACTGCGAGTGCGTAGGCCACGTTGTTCGAGAGCGGCGCGAGGTAATCGAGCCTGTCCGTGTAAGGCACGAACTGATTGTATTGCATGTTCTCGGCAATTTTTTCGTCTCCGCGATGAAGAAAGCCGATATCCGGTATGGCTTTCGTGATAATCTCGCCATCAAGTTCAAGCACGAGGCGCAACACTCCGTGTGTGGCCGGATGCGATGGCCCCATGTTTAGCACCATCTTCTCTCCAATGTCGTCCTGACCCGCGTTGCGCAATGCCGCGTCGGCTGCGGCCACTCCCGTAACCGAATCGGGCGATTCAATCTCGCGCGTCGTAAATGGCATAGGTTCGGAAGATTTACGCTGCCGCGCGAACGACCGCGCGCAAGCGATTTATCCCCAGAGACAAAAAGCCGCACTCGCAAGGTGAAAAGAACCGCGCTAACTGTGCTCCCATATGCCGAAAAAAATTGCACTGCTTTTCGCTGGCCAGGGGGCGCAATGCGTCGGGATGGGACGCGACCTTGCCGAACAATTTCCTATTGCAGCCCATTCATTTCGTCAGGCGGATGAAATCCTCGGCCGAAGCTTGAGTGAGATTGCGTGGAAGGGGCCGATCGAGGAGTTGACCAGGACTTCAAATTGTCAGCCGGCGCTTTACGTTCACTCACTGGCGGCGCTGGCGGCGTTGCATGATGTGGCCGGTGAATTTCCCATCGGCGGCGCGGCCGGGTTATCGTTAGGCGAACTCACCGCGCACGCGGCGGCGGGCACTTTCGATTTCGCGACGGGTCTGAAGCTGGTCCAAAAGCGCGGTGAATTCATGGACGAAGCCTGTGCGACCACGCGAGGCGGGATGGCGGCGATGATTGGCGGTTTGGAAAACGAGGTGCGTCCGCTCGCCGCTGATGAGGATGTCGATATCGCCAACATCAATGCGCCTAATCAGATCGTTATTTCGGGTGAGCTCGCGAATGTCGAGGCTGCTGTTGCGGTCGCAAAAGAATACGGCATTGGTCGTGCGGCGATGCTCAACGTTGCCGGCGCATATCACTCGCGCCTCATGGAAAGCGCGTACAATAAATTAGAGAAAACGCTGGCCGATATGCCGATTAAATCACCGCGCTTTCCCGTCATCAGCAACGTCACCGGCGAAGAGGTAAAAACGCCTGACCAAATCCGGGAGGCACTCCGTGATCAAGTCACCGGCACGGTGCGGTGGACAGATTGTATGCAGCGCCTTCTCGATCTTGGCTGTGATTTTTTCATTGAGCTCGGTTCGGGCAACGTGCTCGCGGGCTTGTTGAAACGCACGAACCGGGGCATCAATGTCATCTCCGTTGGTGATGCCGCATCGGTTCGCAAGTGCGCCGAGGCGCTGTAGCCGTTTCGCTGTGCGAACATCGCGTTCGATATGTGAAAAATCGTCGCTACACGGCGAGGGCTACATAATCGACAACTGCTTTGGGCTACGTAATTATTTACACATGACTTTGCAAGAACGTGTGGACGTGGAGCTGAAAGAGGCGATGCGCGCTAAAGATGCGACCAAGCTCGGCGTGCTGCGCATGTTAAAATCGGCGTTGAAATATGCCGCGATCGCAAAATCTGGAACTGAAGCCGAGCTGAATGAGGCGGAAGCAGTCCAGGTAATTCGCAAGCAAGCGAAGCAACGTCAGGATTCTGTCGAAAGTTTTGAAAAAGGGGGCCGCGCGGAATTGGCTGAGAAAGAAAAGGAAGAGCTAGCCATCCTGAACACATATCTGCCGCAGCCTATGAGCGCAGACGAGCTGGCGAAGATGGTGCACGAAATCATTGCGGAGGTCGGCGCTACGTCGAAAGCACAAATGGGCGCAGTGATGAAAGCCTTGCAGGCGAAGGTGGGCGGTCGCGCCGACGGCAAAACGTTGAGCGCGGAAGTGCAAAAACAACTGCCATGAAGAAAACGTCGAACGCCGAACATCGAACGTCGAACAGCGAATCCTTAGCGTTCGATGTTGGACGTTCTTTTTTCTCTACATGCTAAGCGCCATCATCGTCGCGGGCGGCAGCAGCCAGCGCATGGGATCGGATAAGTTGTTCGCCATCATGGTGGGCGAACCCGTTATCGCCCACGCAATCCGCGCGTTCGATCGCGCGGCTTCTGTGAGCGAAATCATCATTGTCGCGCGCCAAAAACGACATGATGAGATCAGAAAAATTGCGGACGACGCAGGTTTCAAAAAGATCCGCTCCATTGTCTGCGGTGGCGAACGCCGTCAGGATTCTGTTCGTGCCGGATTGGCTCGCGTTGACCGCGAAACTAAATATGTGGCTGTACACGATGCTGCGCGTCCGTTGATTACGGCGGAGCAAATCGATCGCACGTTCGAACACTGTCGACTTCACCGCGCAGCCGCTTTGGCGCAGCCAGTCAACGACACACTAAAACGCGCTGACGCCGACGTTTTCGTAATCGAGTCCGTGGATCGACACCAACTTTACGCGATGCAAACGCCACAGATATTCGACCGAAAATTGATCGAGAACGCCTACCGCGCCGTTTGCGCCGAAAACATTTCCGTAACCGACGAGGTATCCGCTGTCGAGCGACTCGGCCACAAAGTCGCCCTTGTTCTCAACGGCGATTTCAATTTCAAAATCACTTATCCGCGCGATTTGCCGGTCGCGGAATTTATTCTGAAGCAGCGACGACACCCGGTGTGAATTGAACGTACCTTTGGTCGGCGCTTAGGCCGATTTCAGAAGCTTTAATCAGCGGCTTATAGCCGGTTCCATCGGTGCCTCGTTCGAATGCCAGGGAGGCAGCCCATAGGCGGTGGCTACAGCAACTGCACTTGTATTCCGGTTGAATTGCTATCAGCGGCCCATTGCAAGACGATCGGCAAGAAGACGAGGCAACCCAGCCTTGGTGATTTTCTTTTGCGCGGTCGCCAGATCGTATTTCACCCGTAACAGTTCGACGAGGTTGTTGTCGGCATCGTAAATGCAATATGCGGCGCGCCAGTTTCCATCGCGCGGTTGCCCCACGCTGCCGGCATTGATGAAGTACTTTTTACCAGACTCGAGACGAGTGTGCTCGGCCCTGTCACGTCTAACACCTTCCTCGCGAACAAACACCATCGGCACATGGGTGTGGCCGAAAAAACAGACGGCTGTGCGCTGGTAGGTGAAACTTGCAACCGCATCGAGGTTGTTAAAAACGTAGCCCCACTGTCCGGGCGTATCGAGGGTGGCGTGCACGATCGTAAAATCGTGCACGCGCCGCTGCAATGGAAGGCTGCGCAACCATTCCTTGTCCTGGTCGTTCAAATGTTCGCGTGTCCAGTCGATGGCGCGCTCGGCCAGCTCGTTGAAACGTTCCGATGACGCGGAAAACGTTGCCTGCTCATCGTGGTTGCCTTTCACCGCGGGGCAATCGAGTTGGCGGATAAGTTCGACGCATTCACTCGGGTTTGCGTTGTAACCGACGATGTCGCCAAGGCAAACAAAGTGCGTGCATCTGTGTTGGCGCGCGTCCGCGATGACGGCTTCGAGCGCTTCGAGATTAGAATGGATGTCACTGAAAATTGCGAACCGCATTACGACCTTGTTAGACCGTTCAAAGTTAGAACGTTAACAAAGGAAGCGCACGGACGCACTAACATTTTGATACTTTCGGCGCTTGCCGTCGTGTTGGCGACGTTGAATCGTTCAACGTTTACCTTCGGTATCAGGAATTCGTTGGTCTTGCGGGATGTCGAGGTTTTCTTCGAGAAACTTTAGCCGTTTAATTAAAGTCGGGAGTCGCTCCTTCGGTCCTTCATCGTAGAGGCTGCGCAGGCGTTCGTATGCTTCACGCTGACGCCTCTCGCAGTACGAAAGCTCATAGGCCGAGAAACGGCGGTCCCACGATGCTGCTTCCGGAAGGGTCGCTGCCTTTGCGTAATATTCGGCGGCGCGCTCGTGGTCTTTGTATTTTTCCCTGTACAGTCGCGCAAGCGCTTCATAAAGCTCGGGGCGATCGGGATTATTTTTTATTCCGCGTTCGAGGAAATCTTTGCCCAGCGCAAAATATTCGCGCTGCGCTTTGACTCGCAACGCCTGGCGCGGCTGGTTGGCATCGTTCATCGCAGCTACACTTGCGTTCCAGGCCATGTGCCACGCCGCTGTGTCCCAGAACAGAAGCACGCGTGGTTGCAAAGCTGTGATCTGGCGAAACAACAACAGCATTCGGCCCCATTGAGTATTTTCCCAAGCCGCATGCGCTTGGATAAAGAGAGCATCGGCCACAATGGCTCGAAACCCGCTCAGAGCAGCGATAAATCCGAGTTGTCCGATCTTTTCTCTAAGATCGAGATTGAATTCGACGCTGCGAAAATGTTCCTGCCGGTGAAGAGCTGCAAGGTCGTGTTCCACCGGCAATTTGAGCAGGCCCATCACGATCAACACCGCCAGCGCGATCAGGCCTCGCGTCATAATTCTCTTCCGTAAAACACAAAAACCGCCAGTAACGTGTAGATCACGGTGTAAAAAATGCCGAGCAGCGCAGTCTTGATGAACACCGCCATCGAAATAGCCGTGCCAGCGACGATGTCGTCCACCAAATTGAAAGCCTGCAGATCGGGAAAGAACAGCGCTACGATCGCGAGAAACACGCGTGTGATTAAGCCGCTGCTGTGTCCGGCGAGCCAGTATTCGCGCGCAGTGGCTTCCAAATGTCCGATGAAATAGATAAAAACCATCACCACGATGGTGAAGATCGTTGAGGTGGCGAATGTAGAGACAAACAGCGTAAGAGCTGTGAGGAGGCACGCTTTGAGGAAGATGATGATGATTCCGGGAACAAGATCGATATTCAACGCGGAGGCTCGAACGGTGCGCAAAGCATCTGCCACTTGGTCCGGCGGCGCGCCAGCCATTTGTCTCTCGGTGGTGTACAGGACTGCCTGCTCGCGCATGTACAGCACGGCCAAGAATGCTGCCACCATGACCAACGTGCTAATCGTCAGCAGTAAAAGGACTCCCGCGATCTTGCCAACCACATATTCGAACCGCGGCACCGGTTTGGCGAGAATCGTGTAAACCGTACGGTCCTCAATGTCCTGCGGCAGCATTCGAGCAGTGGCAACGATCGCCAGCAGCGAAGTAAACATCGAAATCGCGCCGAGAGAAACGTCCTTCAGGATTTGGAATTCCTGTTGAAAAGAGAATTGCGCCATGAAAATCGAACTGCCGATCAAAAGGAGCCCAAACACCAGCAGGACATAAAAAACTTTCAGACGCGTCAATTCCGTTAAGGTGTTGCTGGTGATAGCCAGAATGCGCGAGAACGAAAAAGCCCGGTGACGCGTCCCGACGGTTGAACCGTTGGAGGGTTGCATCGTTGAAGCGGCTTCGCCGTTCGTCATTTCTGCTTCCTCACTTCTTCATCTGGCGCTTGAGCTTTGTCATTTCCTCCGGTCGACTCCAGGAACAATCTTTCCAACGTGGTTGTCGATTTCCGTCGCTCGAGCAATTTCGCGTTTGACTGATTGATGACCGATTCAATTTGGTGAACCAGCTCATCGGAAGCATCGGCGATTACAAGTTCGGTTTGATTTTCGATCGCTATCAACTCCCGCAAACGTCCCTCGCGAACTAGCATGCCATCAGCGAGAATGCCGATGCGATCGCAAATTTCCTGCGCTTGTGCGAGCAAATGCGACGAGAATAGCACGGTGATTCCGCGCCCCTTCAGATCCATGATCAAGTCGCGAATCTCTCGCGAACCGGCTGGATCAACGCCGGCAGTTGGTTCATCCAATACCACCAGCCTCGGATCGTGGATCAATGCTTGCGCCAGCCCGATGCGTTGCAGCATCCCCTTCGAATAGGTGCCCAGTCGGCGGTCGCGCGCCTTGCCTAGTCGCACCAGATCGAGCAATTCGTTGACGCGATCCTTTAATGTTGCGCCTGTCATTCCACAAAGGCGTCCGAAGAAACGCAGCGTCTCCGCGCCGGTGAGATATTTGTAAAAGTATGGGTTCTCCGGCAAAAAACCCACTGCTTCGCGGCTTTCGACCAGGCGACTGTCTCGTCCAAAAATTTCCGTGTGGCCGCGGGTTGGCGAGACCAGACCGAGAATGATTTTCAGTGTAGTGCTTTTTCCGGAGCCATTGGGCCCGAGCAGGCCGTACACTTCGCCCGCTTCGATGCGGAGGCTCAGGTCCTTTACCGCAACAACCCCGCGAGTGGGATGAAACGGAACAGGAAAAATTTTGGTCAGTCCGTGAACAGCGACTGCCGAGTTAGTCATGGCGAATCTCGAAACCCCGGATAGCTACCGGTTCGTTTAACGTATTCTCGATTTGTTTGCGAATCAGCGAGTGAAGTTCGCTTTCCGCGACCTGATCAAGGAACGCGCGCACCTCGTCCGCTCGACCTGTAACCTGAAGTTCCACGCGACCGTCGGGAAGATTGCGCACCCAGCCGGTCACGTCGAATCCTTTGGCAACGTGGCGCACGGTGAAACGAAATCCGACGCCCTGGACACGGCCTTCGTAAAGTACCTGAAGCGAGATCATCACCTGCTCCAAGATAACCAATATTAGATACTCAACGCCAGATCGCAGAAGCGGCGTACACGAAACTCCAGTACCGCGCATCCCGTAGCTAGAAACCAAGCATCGTCTATTTGTACGAATAGACGAGACAGAAACTACCTTCCTGGCCTTCCACCAGATCGACTGCGACAAAATATTGGCCGCTGTTCTCCGGCTCAAAACCGGCCGCCGCTTTATCACCGTTGCTATAATTTTCCGTCGTCACTTGTTTTCCTGATTCATCATAAAGGGCGACTGCGACTTTTTTTACCGACTCCGACGTGCCCACAGAAAACCAATACTCGTTACCCGCATAAAGGTTGACCGCGATTAGTGCGTGCTGGTGTGGCTTAAGCATGCCGCACGAATGTCCGTCTCGGATTTTGAAGCCGTCATTCGAAAACGCCCCCGCAATTTCGAGTGCATCTTTACGTGCATTCACTTCGGTGTCTGTGTCTGCGCGCACCACAACACTTGTGCTCAGCACAAGCGTCCAAACGAAAACCTGCATCGAGCGTCTCATTTTGCCGGTTCCTTGCTTTCTATTTCCGCCATAAGCTTGCTGACGGCATCGTTCACTTTTCGAACGTCCTCCTGGGTTGGTACCTTGCCTTCCGGGAACGAAACAAGTTTTTCAATCCCGGTCAGTTGTTCGCTCACATCTTTGACCAGAGGTTGCTGGCGCAATTCAGGCGAAATTTCATTCACCTTTGATTGCATGAAGCGAACCAGCGCCGGCTGCCGCAGGACTTTTGCGGCAGACTCATTATAATTTTTCATGACTACGCCGGTGACCACTTGAGTGCCGCGGATCCATCCGCCAAGAGTGACCAGGATAATCAGGTCCTGGTCGGCGTGCGATTGCATCGAGGATTTCACCTCATTTTGCGTTGCTTCCAATTCTTCCTGCAAGGTGTCCCAGTCGCCGTGATCGGCAAATTCATTGATACTACTGCCCCGGCCGAGCAGTTGCTCGCTAACTCCGAGGGCCTTTCCAAGCTTCAAGATGTCCGACCCGATATTTTTGACCTGCTGTCCGTCCTTGGCTTCAATAGCGATGAATCCGTCGGCAACCAAGCCGCCTAGGTTCAAGGCGATCTGCGCGCGGTCGCTGTAGGTCATCGGTATCGGTCCACGGTATTGAGCTGACCAGTTTATTTTTCCCGACTTGCCAAGCGCAGCGAAAAGCTCGCCCGGCGTCGGGACCGTAATCGAATCGGTTCTGACAGCTTTTGCCATTTGATCCGATGACAGAGATTGTCCTTTCTCCTCCGCCTGTGTGGAGAAAGCGGCAAGCAACGCAAGGGTAACCAGTGCAACCAAACGAATCATCGCGAAGATTATGCGCGCCTGAGCCAAATTGCCAATCGGAATCTCGCGCCCCGTCAGGATAGTCCCTTTTATGTGCTTTTGGGTGAATTAAGGTTTCCCATTGCCAAGTTCCCGCGCAGTGAGGAAACCGCAGCTCAAGATGCGGGATGGAATTTGCCTCGCAGCGCGAAAGCTGTTCTAATCCGCGCAGAAGCTATGGCGAGCTCCAACATCACCCACATTCACGCCCGTGAAATCTTGGATTCCCGCGGGAACCCGACGATCGAGGTAGATGTCCGCGTTGAAAGCGGCGCGCTTGGACGGGCGGCTGTTCCCAGCGGTGCAAGCACGGGCGAACACGAAGCATTGGAATTGCGCGACGGCGACAAGGCCAGATTCGGGGGCAAAGGTCTGAGAAAAGCAGTTACGAATGTTAACGAAAAGATTGCTCCGATTCTCAAGGGATTGGATGCGCGCGAACAGACAGCCATCGATAATAAGCTGATCGAGCTCGACGGAACGCCGACCAAAAAAAAACTTGGCGCCAACGCGATGCTCGCGGTTTCTCTGGCGGTCGCCCATGCCGCGGCAGCCGCAGAAAAACTACCGCTATTTCGATATCTGGGCGGAGCCGAAGCGCGAGTGCTTCCGGTGCCGATGATGAATATCTTGAACGGCGGCGCGCACTCGGATGCGCCGATTGATTTTCAGGAATTCATGATCGTGCCGCGGGGTGCGCCTTCGTTTTCGGAAGCGTTACGCTACGGCGCCGAGGTCTACCAGGCGCTGAAATCTGTGCTGAAAGCGCGACATCTTTCCACGGCAATTGGCGATGAGGGCGGATTTGCCCCGCAACTCGATTCCGCCGAGGACGTATTGGAATCGATTTCGGTGGCTGTCGACAAGGCGGGTTACAAGCTGGGAGAAGAAATGTTCATCGCGCTTGATCCCGCCGCGTCGGAATTCTATGACAGCCAAAAAAATCGATACGTCTTTAAGAAATCTGATGGATCGGAAAAAACCGCCGAAGAGTTGATCGATTATTACGCTGATCTTTGCACGCGTTTTCCGATCATTTCCATCGAAGACGGCTGCGCCGAAAACGATTGGGATGGCTGGAAAAAATTGACGAAAAAACTGGGCGCCAGTATCCAATTGGTTGGTGACGATCTCTTCGTGACGAATGTGGAGTTTCTCCGAAGAGGAATTGCCGAGCACGTGGCGAATTCCGTTTTGATTAAGGTAAACCAGATTGGCACGTTGACGGAAACCCTGGCGACTATCCATCTGGCGAAAAGCAACCATTACACTGCCGTGATTAGCCATCGCTCAGGCGAAACGGAGGACGTTACCATTGCCGATATCGCGGTAGGCACCAATGCGGGGCAGATCAAGACCGGTGCGCCATGTCGGAGCGACCGAGTGGCGAAGTACAATCAGTTGTTACGAATCGAAGAAGAACTTGGTGACAAAGCCGTTTACGGCGCTACAATCCGCTGAAGTGGAGCACGGTTACGCTGATTTTCGGGCGCGTCGCGAGGCTACCCTATGGCAGCGACTGAACCGGATTCTACGCGTTCTGCTTATCATAGCGGTCTGGCTCGTGATCGTGAGCCTTTTTGTCCCGCCGTACAAGAAACTGATGCAGAGCCGAACGGAGGTCGACAATCTCCAGCAACAGGTCAATGAGCAACAAGGTTTGCTGGCACGCCAGACGCGCGAGGTCACTTTGCTTAAGACAGACGTGAGCTACTTGGAAACAATTGCGCGCGATCGGCTTGATCTGATGAAGGAAGGCGAAACAATTTTCCGCCTGGAAACAGCGCGCGCCAAACCGAAACCAGTCGCTCCCGGGCGCAAGCGATGAATCGCAAACGCACTCACATCGCGTCTTTGCCATGGCGGTGAATTGAATTATTTTTTGCAATGCCAACGGAGATCTCCATTCCAGACGCAGAGGATCTGAAATCGCGCGTGGGCGAATTGCGGAGGTTTCTTTGACGTCGAACAGCTTCAGAAAAATCTAACGGCAATCGAAGCGCGCATGGCTGCGCCCGATTTTTGGTCGAACCGGGAGCGCGCCCAGGTGGATGTCGAGGAAGTTTCCCGACTGCGTTCGCTGATCAATCCATTCCAGGAACTGGAACGCGAGATTGAAGATTTCAGTGCGTTGCAGGAGCTGGCTGCGGAAGAAACGGATCCGGCGCATCGCGCGGAGGCAGAGAAAGACGTGGCGACCGAACACGCCCGCCTGGATCATAAGCTGGATGAGTTCGAGTTGCGCCAGTTTTTGTCCGCTGAAAACGACCCGGCCAATGCGTTTGTCACCATTCATTCCGGAGCAGGCGGGACGGAGTCGTGCGACTGGGCCGACATATTGTTGCGGATGTATCAGCGCTGGATCGAGCGTAGTGGGTTCAAGGCGCAGACAGTGGACATTCAACAAGGCGAAGAAGTCGGGATTAAATCGGTCACTCTGCTGATCACCGGGGAGTACGCCTACGGACATTTGCAGACCGAGCGCGGCGTTCACCGGCTTGTGAGGATATCGCCGTTCGACGCCAACAAACGACGACACACGTCGTTCGCCAGCGTTGACGTTGTGCCTGAAATCGCCGACACGGCTCCAGTTGAAATTAATCCGGCAGATTTAGAAATCGACACGTTTCGCAGCGGCGGCAAAGGCGGCCAGAACGTGAACAAGGTTGAAACCGCGGTCCGGATTCTGCACAAACCCAGCGGGATCGTCGTTGCCTGTCAGGCTGAGCGCAGCCAGGGCCGCAATCGCGAGCTGGCGATGAAAATGTTGAAAGCGAAGCTCTACCAGGTCGAACAAGACAAGAAACGCGCCGAAGTGGAACGGCAATACGGCGAAAAGGGCGAGATCGCATGGGGAAACCAAATTCGCTCATACGTTTTCCAACCGTATCAAATGGTGAAAGACCACCGGACAGGCACCGAGACGAGCAATGTACAAGCCGTGATGGACGGCGACATCGATATGTTTATCCAGGCGAAATTGCGGGGGGAGAAGGCGGAAAAAAGCGAAAGCAATCGCGAAGTCTAATTCTGTCATCTCGCGTGAAGTCGGGAGGTCCCGCGACGTTAGCTTAAGCGTAGCCCACCAAGATTCATCGACTCCGCTCGGAATGACTTGTGATCGCGTACCAAGCGCAAACGAAATCGTGAGTCGAATTCGCCGCAGTTATGCACGCCGCAACATGCCAGACATGCAACTGTGCGTTTGATTCTGCGTACGCGAGGGAAATCGCGCCGGCAATTTGGGCAACGATAAATGAAACGCGGCGGATAACGTTTCGCTGGAAACGGCAGCGTATGACAGGGCTTCTCGCCGGTGATCCCCAAATCCCGGCAGGCCTGTTGCCACTCGGTCCCGTGCGGTGAAATCCGGCGCCGGCCCGCGCGAAATTGCGCTACGACATGGGCCAGTTCATGCCGCAACGTGCGATCGATCTCCTCCGGATGGTCAACCAGCCGCGGGTTCAACGAAATAAGTTTCTGGCGATAATCGGCGCTGCCGGCGGCGGTTTTGAGGCGGGAATTCCATTCGACGCGAAGTTCTGTTGCCATTCGATTCGCGCCTAACGAGCGCAACAGCTCGCACGCTTTTGTTTTAAGATCGACATCGCGAGGCGGCAGGTTGTAGTCGGGGGCGTTGATCCCGGCATGTTGCCGTGCGCTAAGGCGGCCGGGATCATCGATCCCGGCTACAGTTGTGCTACCAAACCCAAACTGGAGCTGCCTAAGCGACGGCATATTCGCGTGCGTCTTTGGTTCGCTTCGCGATTCGCGCAAGCGCATCGGCAGCGGTGGCCATTTCTTCCGCGGTTGTCCATTTGCCAAGCGAGAAACGGATCGCTGAACGGGCGCGCTCCATCGGCAGACCCATCGCAAGCAAAACATGCGAAGCTCTGACTGACCCAACCATGCAGGCTGAGCCGCTCGATGCGCAAATACCTTCCAAATCCAGCGCCATCAGCATCGTTTCCGAGTCGATCCCGTTAAAACTTACATTGAGTGTGTTAGTAAGCCGACGAACCGGGTCGCCATTTTGCTGCGCATCAGCGAAAACGTCTGCGATGCTCCTCCACAATTGATTGCTCAGTTGGGCTCTGCGTTCGTGCTCCGTCTCGCGATCGCGCAATATCCATTCTGCGGCGGCAGCCATTCCCGCGATGCCGGCCACATTTTCCGTTCCGGGACGCCGCTGATTTTCGTGTGCGCCGCCAAACATGATCGGCTGAATCGGTAGGCCGGCACGGAGACAAAGAAAGCCTGTACCCTTCGGTCCATAGAACTTGTGGGCAGCAAAACTCGCGACATCGACGAGGGAGACATCGACATCCGTTTTCCCGAATGCCTGGACCATGTCGCTGTGAAGCAAGACGCCCCGGTCTCGGCATATCTGTGAGATTTCGCGCATCGGCTGGATCACACCGGTCTCGTTATTGGCGGTCATGATCGAGACCAGCCGCGTCTCGGGGCGAATTGATTCAGCGAGTTGATCGAGATCGACCATTCCGCTCCCGGAAACGTTTAGCCAGGTTATTTCGAAACCTTCATGCTGCTCTAAATGCTCCAGCGGGTGCAGCACCGCATGATGCTCGGCTTTGTTCGAGATAAGGTGGCCGCCGTGTGAAGACGGGGATCGCGCCAGGCCGAACACGGCGAGATTGCACGACTCGGTCGCACCCCCGGTAAAAATGATCTCGCTCGGTTTCGCACAAAGCAATGCGGCGAGCTTGTCGCGCGCGTCGTCAATCGCGGCGCGCGCTTCGCGACCGGCAGCGTGGACGCTGGATGGATTGCCAAAATAGCGACCCAGATATGGCAGCATCGCCTCGCGTGCGGGATCGCATAACGGTGTGGTTGCGTTGTAGTCGAGGTAGATCATCGGTTATCGTGTATTCTCACTGTTTGTTCGGCAGGACTAATTCAAAGAGCGGACGCAGCGGCATGATACTCCAAAACGTATGGTGAAATCGAGCACATATGATCCGCTTGCGTTTTAGCGCGTGCTCCGGCGCTTTGGGAAAGGTCGCCATGCAAGAGTTAGGGTTGCCCACAAGCAGGATGCTTATCATGCATTCATTTTCCAAATTCATCGCCTGTGGTTGCGGGCACTTGTTTTCGCTTTGGCACAACGCGGGCTTCTTTCTCTTCATAATAGACGAGCGAATGCGGTGGAACGCTCTTTGTGAGGAAAACGTTCGCTCCGATCGTTGAATTGGCGCCGATTACAGTGTCGCCGCCCATTATTGTGGTTCCGGCGTAAATGCAAACGCCATCTTCGATCGTCGGGTGACGTTTTTTGCCACGCAAGGCGCGCCCCGCCGCGAGCGAGCGTGCAATGAACGACACGCCTTGGTAAACCTTCACGTGCGATCCGATTTGTGTGGTCTCGCCTACGACCACGCCTGTTCCGTGATCGATGAAGAAGTGCGATCCAATTTGCGCGCCGGGGTGAATATCGATCCCGGTGCGGCTATGCGCCCACTCGGTCATGATGCGCGGAATCAGCGGCACCTTTTCGTAGAGCAGATGCGCCATTCTATAAATAGCGATGGCTTCGAGCGCGGGATAAGCCAGAATGATTTCCTCGTAGCTCCTCGAGGCCGGATCGCCTTCGTAAGCTGCGTCGATGTCCATCCAAAGCATCCGGCGTACCGACGGCAACTGCTTGAAAAAGTCATTCAACACTTCTTCGGCTTTTGCTTCCGTCGCTTCGTCCGGTGGGATTTTGCCAAGGCTCCTGCAAATTTCAGTCTTCAACCTCGCGTGCAAATGCCCGACGCGAATCCGTGTCGTATCGGCAAGGTCTTCGGAGCTCACCAGTGCTTCGCTGCGAAAACCGGGAAACATCAGGCTCATCAGCTCGGAGCACGCTGCTTCGATAGACAGACGCGAAGGAAGGCTGGCGGCGGCGGCCAGATAATTTATTCCGCCGGTTTCGCCATAGGTTTGAAGCAGTTCCTCCACTGCGTCGCGAGTCGTCGTGGTCATCACATCAAATATGCGCCCGCTGGCGGCGAAAAAAAGTGAAAGCTGTGTGGCGTTTGTCCGGGGCTTTTGGATGACTCAGACTGCCGGCGCGCACGGAGTGACGTCCGCTACCACGAACCAGATGCACGCGCACAGGTAGGGTTCGCAGTCCTCGGAGCGCCGTAGCGTTGTGCTACGTTAAGCCTCGCGCGCCTGGAGCCATTGGAGGGCGAAGCGAGCGACTTCGCGGGAGTTCTTCAAGTCGAGTTTGTCCTTAATATGCGCACGGTGTGTCTCTATGGTCTTTGGACTGAGATGCAATAGCTTTGCGATCTGATTCACCTCGTTGCCTTTGCCGATCAGTTCCAGAATTTCCAGTTCGCGGTCGCTGAGTCGTTCGACCGCGTCTGCGTCGCCTTCGGCACGGCGATGGGCGAATTTCGTAATGACCTGCGCCGCCATTGCTGGGCTAAGATAAGGCCGTCCATTAAAGACTTCGCGAATGGCATGGATTACATTGGCCATCGCTTCGTGTTTCATGACATAGCCTTCTGCTCCGGCACGCAGCGCGCGCAGCGCGTAGAGCGATTCATCGTGCATCGAGAGCACGAGGATCGGGGTCTTCGGGAATTCCGCGCGGATGTTTTTGATAAGCTCAATGCCATTGGCGCCGGGCAAGCTGATATCCACAATCGCCAGATCGGGCCTCAGCTTGCGAATAACCTCCATCGCTTCTGAGGCATTGCCAGCCTCGCCGCAAACCGTGAAGGTCCCATCGGAATGAATCATTTCTTCGAGGCCTTTTCGAAACAAGGGGTGATCATCAACGATTACGATACGTTTCGCGTCTGGTGGGTCGCGTAACGGATTCTGATTCGTCGAGCGAACTCGGCTCGGTGGATTTTTGGCTCTTCCAGGTTTTTCTCCGGAAGTAGCCAATTGAACTTTCGTCGCTGGAATCTCTACACGCCGAGCCATCGATTTACGTCTACCCTTCCTTTAATAGTTCGCCGCTCAGCGGCGTAATAGACGCGGAAAATTTTAGACTGCCAGCGGCTCGCGCCCTCGCGGAGTTCGCGCGAACCCCCGGGTATGGCCATTTTGTTTTCCGCGTGACTTGCGTAACCGGCTCGTACGGTTGGGCAAGTAACAGGAAACACGTGTACCGCCGTTCTTTCGTGATTCAACTTGCAGGCGGGCTCCGATCGTGCGGGCGCGGTGTTTCATGATTTGGAAACCCAACCCGGCAGAGTTGCTGGCGTCTGTGGGGATACCGACTCCATCGTCGATCACGCTGAAAACTGTTTCGCGATTAGATTGCCTGATCTCGACGACGATTTCCTTTGCCTGAGCATGTTTTTGGGCGTTGATCATGGCTTCGCGCAGCAGGCGATAAACATGCGAGGCGAGAACGTCATCGTGGAGAGTCACTTCTGCCTTCACTTCCAGGCGAGAGGGCGTGCGCCAAATTTCTCGGGAAACGAGGTCCCGCAAAGCTGGTAATAAGCTTGCTGAATCGATCTCGAGTCTGTGCAAACCGCGGGCCATATTGCGGGCATCAATGGCCGCCTCATTCACCAATTCGGCTATCTTTTCGAGATCCTCTACTTCGATGACGCGATGGTTTTTCAAGCGCATGGCGATCCCGCGTGTCATGAATGCAACAGCGGTGAGATGTTGACAGAGTCCATCGTGTAGTTCCTGACCGATTCGCTGCTGCTCGCGATCGGTGATTTCGAGGATTTGGCCCTCAAGTCCTTTACGCTGGCGGATTTCATTCTCCAGTCTCCAATTTGCATCGGATAATTCCGCTGTTCGTTCGCGCACGCGATGCTCAAGCTTTTCCTTCAAGTCCCCGAGTTGGGAGACGAGATCCCGCATCTGATATTGTCGCCGACGTGAACGTAATCCAACTTGCACCGAGCGCACCAGCGTCAGGGCGCTGATGGGCCGCTCCAGCAAAGTCACCGTCCCGGCAGCCGCAGCCGCCAAATTCAGTAGTCGCACCCGGCGCGATTCGCCGCCGCTTGTGAGGACGATGAGCGGTAATTCGGACCAGAACGATTGTGCTTTAAGGGCGTCCAAAAGAACCGAGCCTTGTGTTGGTTCCAATGCTTCCTCGGTGAGCAGCAGGGCGCCTGCACTGTCCGCGATTTGCCCCGAATATTCATCCAGTCCATGACAAATCTGTGTTTCAAAACCTTCGGCGTCGAGCACAGCGGCCATCGCTTCGGCATCCTGCCCGACAGGCGCAATGATGATCACGCGCTCGTCTTTGGGCGTTGCGGACGTATGTGCTTCCTTGTCGCGAGTGGTATTCATCAACGCACCTTCAAGGTGACGAATAGGAATTGAAATTGCTCCGCGATCGTATCGTTGCCTTTCAGCGGCCTTTCAATATTTGTTTTTCACTGCCACTGAAGATGGGCTCGCCTGTTAAGATGCCTTGAAACTGTTTTAGCGGCTCGCCGATAACTATGCCTTTCCCCGACACCAATTTGAATTCACGGATGGTTTTCTCGTGCGCTCCACTGCGCTTCTTGACCACCGCAATAGCTTGTTTCACTTCGCCGAAAGCTTCGAAATATCGCAGGGTTATCACGGTGTCCGAAAGATAACTTAGGTCCACGGGCGCTTCGGCAGCAGTAGCCAGTCCGTGCTGGGCTAAAATCAGAATCGTTACGACACCCTGCTGGTTGAGATAAGAGCAGAGTTCGTGCAACTGGTTGTTGAGATATTTCTCCCCAGGCATGGCGTTGAGATAACCGTTCAGACTGTCAATCGCGACGAGTTTGCAACCTGCCTTGACACCATCCAAAATACGAACGGCGAATTCACCGGGAGAAAGTTCGGCGGGATCAACTTGCTGCACTGCAATCGTGCAGCTTTGAATTGCTTTTTCCAGCCCGAATCCCAGTGCTTTGGCTCGATCCAGCATCACGCCGCGCGTTTCGTCAAATGTGAATATCATACAGGGCTCGCCCAGAGCGGCCATTCGAACAGCGTATTGTAAAGTTAGAGTAGATTTGCCAGTGCCCACCGGGCCGAGTATGAGTGTGGTCGTCCCTCGATCCAGCCCGCCGCCGCACAAGGCATCCAACTCCTCGATGCCGCTGGAAACGGGTCCGTGCCGGAATTGGGCGCGATGCTCTGCGGCAATCATGCGTGGAAAGATGCGCAAACCGCCGGTCGCGATGAGGTAGTCATGATAGCCTTCCCGGAATTTTACGGCCCGCAATTTCGAAACGCGGAGCCGACGGCGTAATGTGCCGTAGTCAGGCGAGAGTTGTTCCATTTCAATTACACCGTGCGTGAGGCTGAGCACGTGCGGGTCGGTCACCCCCTTCTTGTCCATCTTATCGTCGAGCAAAAGAACGGTGCTCTTGAATTTCGCGAACTGCTGTTTGAGCATCAGAAGTTGGCGCCGGTAGCGTAAAGCAGTTTCGGACAGTAATCGGAATTCAGAAAGCGAATCGAAGGCGACCCGCGCTGGCTGCGCCTTGCGCGCTTCATCGAGCAGAATTTGGCTGACTTTCATCAACTCGACTTCGGATGGATGAAACACCGTCGTCTGCGCTTCTGGCCGCAACAAATTTTCAACAGCGGACAAATCCAACACCGAGATTTTATCGAGAGACCAGCCGTGCGATCGCGCTACTTTGAGCAACTCCTGTTTTGTCTCCGAAAGCGTGATGTAAAAGACCTTTTCGCCTCGCCGTAATCCCTCGAGCAGAAACTGAAGCGCCAGCGTCGTCTTGCCGGAGCCGGGATCCCCTTGAACTAAATAAAAGCCGTTGCGCAGTAACCCGCCTGCAAGGATGACGTCCAGTCCCTCGACTCCGCTGGAGCAGCGTTCGTCGGCGAAGGCGGTTGAGACAGTTGTGGCGGATTTCCGGATTGATTTGCTCTTCACAATATTTTCGTCGACAGGCGACGAATCGTTTTCCCCTGAATGTAGTTCTGGGAGCGCAGTTGTAAAAAAGCGTTCACTCCGAAAGTGTTTCCTCTGTTACAAAACCCGTCTTTGGATAGTTTAAGAACCATTTGAAGTGCCCGTACGGTCGCCTTAGTGGCGAGAGAATTCTGGGTAGTGGTACAGTTTGAAAAACTGTACCACTACCGAATTCTGTGTGAGCTTCACGCCAGCCGAATTATCATCTAATCCCCTAATTTTTTAGATTGCTTCGCGGGCGGAGGCTTCATTTAGCGCGAAGTGTTTGATCGCAAAAACTGCTCAAACAAGCGGCATCTCGGTGTGCCTACTTCGCAAGCATGATGGCTCTCGAGACAAAATCGATCACAGCACTCCTGCCTAAATTTGAAACAGACCTTTGTGCCGCCCACGAAGCTGTCGAGCCCCACATCAAGCGGCCTGAGATCGGTTGCCCCCTAACGACGGAAGATCAAACCCAGCACGAGACCGACCCCAAGCGCGGTAAAGACCGCTTTCATCGGGTTCTCACGGACGTATTGTTTGCCGCCGTCCTGAAAACTGCGGGCGCGGTGGAGTGCATCATCCAATACTTCTTTTCCGTGCCCTCGATATTCGTCGACTATCGCGCCTGCGGCCGAACCTAAATCTTTTGCCGCTTTGCGGATATGTTTCACACCGCCCTCTGCTTTTTCTGCCGCCTGCGGTGGAACTGCAGGACCGTAATCCATTTGTTTTTCGTGAGCCATAAGTTTCCCTCCTTATTTGTTTATTGCTTTCGGTGCCGAGGCTTCGCTGACAGTGCTGATATCCTCAGCGCCGGCAGTTTTGAAAATGTGCTTTGCACGATCGACATCGTCGCTTTCACCTGTGTGCACTGCGATCAGGTAATTTCCCTTTTTCAACTTCTTATCGTAGCGCCTTGCCTCGATCTCCGGAATGCCGAGACCGATCAAACCACCGACGACACCCCCGGTCGCCGCTCCCACGGCCGCGCCGCTAAGGGCCGCCATAATGGGACCCGCGGCGATAAGGGGACCGACGCCGGGAATTGCCAACGCGCCAATCCCGGCCAGTAACCCGATCACGCCGCCAGTGGCGCCGCCGGTAGCTGCACCGGTTGCTGCGCCCTCTGGCGCCTTTGTCGCTTTAACGTGACCAATGTCACGTGTGCCGCCTGTATCAGGCATAAGCACCGAAATTTCCGAGGTCGCGAAGCCTTGACTTTGGAGCTGCTCGACAATTCGCTCGGACTGACCGTGTGTAGTTGCAATACCGAATACTGATTTAGACATAATATTTTCTTTCCGTTTTGTGAGGTTGTTTGTTAGTTCGATCCTTTGACGTCGAGTTGATCGTCGATCGGGGCTCCACCAGCCGCTGATTTTGCAAGCTGATCGATTCTTGCTTTTTCTTGCGCAGTATTAACGGGTCCGCGGAGTGTAACGCGGCCGTTGGCAGTAATGACTTTGATGTTTTTCGCAGTCATTGAAAGCCCGCTGTCTTTCATGATTGCCTGCCGGATAGCCTGCGTGATTTTCAGATCCGCAGAACTGTTTGACTGATCGCCAGATGTCTTTGTTTCCCCAGAGCGATCGCGCTCGTTCGTTGCGGTGTTATCGGGTTTGGTCTTTTCATTGTCGTCAGCCAATGCCGCCAGGCTAAGCGCGCTAAGGCAGGTTAATACTAGTAAAGTTCGTTTCATGGGTCTTTTCGTTTGAGGTATAGGATGGCGGGATAGCTGATCGCAACCAGCTCGCCTACGGGTGTTAGTTATTTAGCCGCGATGTTAATCACGGATTTGGCCAATTTGGTTAGCTTTTTGTCTGTGTCTGTTTCTTCGGTCAAGGTAGTCTGGAGTAAGTGCGCGCCATCCGGATCCTCTAGCAACTCGGCGTAGGTCCGAGCGCAGCCGTAACCCGCCATCTCGTAGTGCTCAACGCGCTGCGCCGCAGCAATTAGCCCGGCGTCGCGCACCTCCTCTTCAGCATCTTCTTTAATGATCTCTTCTCCCTCTTTAAGCACACCCTCCATACCCTCACATTTCGGACCGCGGGTCGACTCATGGTGGCTTGTTAAAATCTTTTCAAGGCGCACGACGTGTTTCTCCGTCTGCTCGAAATGTTCTTTAAACCCCGCCGCAAGCTGTTTGTTAGTAGCGGCTTTAATCATTTTCGGCAGCGCTTTGATGATTTGCTTCTCGGCGCTGTAGAGATCTTTTAGTTCGTGAATGTATAAGTCTTTAAGTGTTTCTAGTTTCATATGTGTGGATATAATATTGTTGATGTTACCCTTGTCTTTGTACCAGCGACCTCGCTCCCAAGATCCTTATGTGCAACCCCGCAGCAGAAAGATTAGGAGCAAAATCGGAATCGGAATTCCGAGAAGCCAAAGTAAAATGTACCCAGTCGCACCTGCTTCGTTGTTTCTATTTGATAAACGCATCTCAGATATCTTTTTTTCACGTTATTGATAACTCTTCATTGTGCGCCGGACCTTCCTTCGATTGGTGAAGACACACAATCGGGCTGGTGGATGGTTGTCTAGTCAGACAAAATCCTATGCTGCGAGACGATAGCTTAGGACACGCGGAGTTCCTGCGAGCAAAACGCTGCTGCGGTGCGAGCGAGCCAGTGCGTAAGTCGACAAGGGACGAAATGAAACGTTAAAAGCGCGGACAAGGCGAACGAGATAAGCAGGCATCGTGCGAAGTAAAGCGCGACGATGATAACCGCTGCCAGCGCAATGGCCCGAAGGCCAACGAGGCCTGAGTGGAAGCGATTTTACTCTGGGCCGGGCATGAAATGAAAGAGATTAAGAATATGCTACCAGAGAAACCCTCACGGAGTGCAGTTGTACAATCGCTTTTCCGTGCATCATCGACTGTTTGTCATCACTTCCTCAAATTGCCTCCGGCAAAACCTTGCCCCAACTGGAGAAAAATGCTGCCACCAAGCGTGGCTCGCAACTTTTGCACGGCCAGTTCAGAGAGCAGCCGCGTAAATAGGTTTACTTCAAAAGAACATTAAGATTCGATTTATGACATTAAGTAAGACAAGCATTTTATTTTCGCTTCTCGCATGGTTGTTAGTCGCAGTCGGTTGTGATCACAGCGTTGTTACAGGATCGAAATTGACACTTAGCAACTACGATCAAATCAGTCCTGGGATGAGCAAGGCTCAGGTGGAGAGAATCCTCGGGCCGCCTACTACAGTCGAAACGAAGGATGTGATGATCTTCAAAAAAACAACTTACCGGTACGAAGATGGCAAGAAATTCGCCATGTTCACATTCAAAAACGACGAGTTAGATAGTAAGGAAGGAAATCTTCAGCGCGAACCGTAACAGTCCGGCTTCGGACGCCCTATCGGCGCGGTTTTCTGCAGATGTAAAAGCTTCATAAGAGCGCCGATTAGAATGATGTTCGCGTTCGTTTCGTTGATTGTTTCCCTTACCCAATTCGGTCGCGAGTCGTGCTGTCGCTTGCGAGATTATCTTGTAATTCCCGCATAGGTGCTCGATGCCCTCATCCGTGACTAAGACTCTTCGTTGCTTATGTAATTCCCGACGAAAAGCAACGACGGTCCTGGGCTGGTGGCAAACTGACCGTCGTCGATGGCATTGGAAAACGATCAAGCCTTAAAGTTTCAAAAGTAAAAGGACAGCGAATCCAGCTCTGCGTTCCTCGTCACCCACCTCCAAACCCGATCGGAGGAGTGCGAACCTCTCTTGCGGCTGCGAGGATTGCATTCGCCATTTCAGTCGTAATGTGGATCGGGGAGTCGGATGATCGCGTAGGCCATTCAAGGCCTACCTGCGGACATGCGTTCTTCGATTAGATCACGCTCGACCTCCCAGTACTTCAGTGCCGAAAGCAGGAGTCTGTCGATTCCTTCGACCTCGGCGGATCCATTGTCAGTTGACATTTCCCGTCGCCATTTCGCCAAAGGTTTGCTCGACCTGTGCCCTTTGTGTTTTGATTTAGATATTCGCCAGCGTCTAGGCCGTCGTGCTGCGCCCATCAATATCCCCCCTTATGATTCCTTTTTTGTTGGTGTTCGCATCGCAGTGTTGGAACGGTTGTGCCAAATCATTTGGCGGCTGCCGCGGCATCTTATCCGGATTAAACTCCGGAATTGCTCCGGCGATTCGAAAAATCGGTTTTTGTCGGCCACGCGAAACGTGAAAGCTCGTCGCGGTATTTAGATCGGATTTGGGCTACGGTACGTGTGCTGCGCTGCGGCATCCGACCGGCGCAGTTTGCCGACCTTGCTCGTCGTCTCAACCGGCGGACGCAGGCCAGCCAGGTATTGCGAATCGAAAGCGCGCAGGGCAGCCGCGACAGTAGGCCCGATCCCGACGATACCCTCTTCGATGCTTGGCCCTAGCACCGCGATCCAAAGTTCGTCGCGAAAGAACAGCCGGGGGCGCCGCACCGCCGACGGGCTCCCGGGATGGACCGCGTAATAAATCTTCATTTGTTGGATTGCTGCCGATGCATGGTTCGCGACGCGGCGCCAACGCGAAGGATCACCATTTTTGTTCATCCAGATTCTACAACGCGTGCCTGCGGGAATTTGGACGTGATTTTTTGTCCTGGTACACGGAAGAGATCGGATTTTCACCTATAGAGGAATCCACCGTGTTACCGATTGTGGGTGTCGTGCAGGGGACGGTAGTATTTCAAGCCGTGGCGTTACATACACCAACTGACTCGTCGGAAGATCAAAAACTGGAGGCGCTGCGCCGGCTCGATCAATTTCGGCAGTGGCGGTCGCTCGATGAGAGACGTTACTGCCTGGTTTGCGGCAAAGTCATTACCGGGCGGCAAATTGAGGTCACTGGCGGAACCCTCGGCCCGATGAAGCTGAGTTGTCCGACGAAAAGTTGCAACTCGATTCCGATGGACTGGGTGTTGCCTACGAATGAGGTCCTCGTCAGAGTGAAGGAGATGGCAACCGACGAACGCAAAGCTTCGGGATTAACATCGGAAGCTGTTACCAAGGGTACGAGGAAACCGGGGCGCGAACAGAAAGGGCAGAATTACTTTGTGTCGCGGTTCTTCAAGTTCGCTCTCGCTTTCAAGAGATATTCGTAAGCCTGTCACCCTCCCATCCCTGCGCGACCCTTGCAACCTCCCGGCAGGCTCGCAGGATAACACTTCTTTTGCCAGCGGAGATTCTAGGGTTCCGTTTCGATTTTCTTCTCGCCGTGTACCGAATGAAAGTGTTTGGATCCGGATACGTGCGGCGTGGCCCCCAGCTCAAATGCCCCGTCATCATACGCCTGCAGACGCTCGGCGTAGATGCAATTTTCTTGATTTAGTCCGAAAATCGGATCTAGCGCCGGTCGGTCATCCCGGCAAACTGCCCGCCTTTTTCCCATGGTTCCTGTTTATTCCATGGGATCGCCGAATCGTGATGATCGTCCGGGTCTTGGACGAGGGCGGTGTTCTTCTGTGTCGCGCATGATGTCAGCGCAACCACGAATGCGCCCAACAGAATGGGAACGATGATCGTTCGAATCTTAAGGACTTGTGCCAGCATAAATCACACTGTCTCCAGGTTGTACCTGGACGCCACGCGCCAAGCTGTTGATCATGATATCGCCGATGGCGGTCGCCGGTTCAACTGAAGAAACGCGAATTTTTCCAATCAACGTTCCGTCTCGCAGCACCAGCATTTCGGAGTTCGGCTCCACGCCGTTGCGCGCGCCGAGATTTAGAACCACGAAATTATAGGCCTGGTTGTAGGCAAGCACTGTTCCATGCACGCCCGCGCGATGACTGCTGACGCTTTCGCGTTGTGTGGTCGTGGTTTCGCGTCGTTTTTTTGATTCCGCCTTGGGCCCTTCGCGGGGCTGCGCCACGCGGTCCTGGGCCTCCTGTAGTTTATCGGCCAGCAATGCCTTCTCTTTCTCCGCGCCGTCAAGCTGACGTCGAAGATCAGCGAGTTGCGATTGCAAATCGGCGCTCTGCGCATTTTCGTCGAGCGCCGCTATGCTGCCGGGCGCGGAACCATTTGCTCCCGAAGCGCGTTGTCGTAATGCGGCGACCTCTTGTTGGCTGGCGTCCAGTTTGGCTTGGATATCGGCTTTCTCTTTTTCGACCCGGGCGAGGTCGGTTTCAGCTTTTGCGGCTCGATCCTCGACTCCAGCGGGCTTCCCCTGCGGTTTAGCTGCGGCAGCTCGTCCGGTCGGCGGATTCGTTCCGCCCTGCGCCTGTCCGTGTGCGGACGCTTGCACGTTCGCGGCGTTCGTGCGAAGCACTTTCACTTTCTGCGTATTCAAAAATCCGAAGAACGCGGCTAGCACAAGGAAAAGGACGGCCACCCGGCTCACGCTTCCGGGGGTGACCGTGAAAAGCGCCGATTCCCTTTGCGCCATAACGGTGCCTTTTAACAATGAATCAGAGGAAAATGCAATTACGATTTCACCGCCAACTTCTAAAGAAATCCGAACCGCTTATCTCGTTTTTGTCCATCAATAAATAGAAAGACGGGATACAAAGGCAACGATTGTTGAATCCGTAATTGCCTTTTTCAGCGTTTCAATCGATAGAAGTTCCATGGGACAGCAACACCGCGTACGAGCCAAGCGCAAACGGCGCCTGGCGTATTTGCAACGCAAAAAGGCCACCCTGAGGGCCACCGTCACGCGCCCCGTGCCTTCCAAGCAGCAGATTAAGAAAGAATCCGCAGCAGCTGGGTAATTTTGATTATCTGGCAGGCAGGAGAAAACGTTCCACCCGTATACCTGATCGTCGAACATTCTGCCGACAAGCGTATCGAGACAGCGCGGGAGTTCGTTCGATCCAAAACACGTATAGATTATGCGATGCAGCCCCGCACGCGTTATCTCATCGTCGATGGGCACAGCATAATTTTTGGGTGGCCGGAGCTGCGTAAACTCCACGCGCGCCGCGCATCATTGGCGCGAGAATCGTTGATCAAGCAGTTGCGCGATTATCAGGACTGGACCGGCGTACGCGTCGTAGTTGTTTTTGATGGAAAAGGGCGAAAAGTCGAAGCGAGTTCCGACCCAGGCGAAGTGCAGATTTTCTATTCGCGCAGCGGCCAATCAGCCGATGCGATTATTGAGCGACTAGCGAGCAAGTACGCCAGGCACTATGAGCTTGTTGTTGCTACTTCCGATTTAATGGAAGCCGAAACCGTTGAGGCGTGCGGCGCGGAATCGATTTCACCAGAAGGTTGTCGCGGACTTCTGTCCAGTGCCCGACGAAAATAAAATATCTGCGCGGGTCCTGTAGCCACGGCGTTCTAGACCGTTTCAATGGTGCGAAGAGCTGCGACGAGTTCTACAATCCGAGCTTCTTTTCGATCGTTTTTACGCGCGCGAATAGCTTACCGAGCCGGTGGATCCAGGCGATCTGTTGCTTTGCTTGCGCCATCGGCACCGCGGGAGAGCCGAACCAGACGCCGCCTGGAAGGTTCTTAGCGATACCGCTTTGTGCTGCGATCAGGGTCCCGTCCGCGATTTCAAGGTGACCGACGATTCCCACTTGTCCCGCCATCATGACGCGCTCGCCTACGCGAGTGCTTCCTGAAATGCCAGCCTGCGCCACGATCACGGAATTTTTTCCGATCACCACGTTGTGCGCGATCTGCACGAGATTATCGATTTTCACCCCCTGCTGGATCCAGGTCCGGCCAAATCGCGCGCGATCGACCGTCGTGTTCGCGCCGATCTCGACGTCGTCGTCGATTTGAACAAATCCGAGCTGCTGAATTTTTTGTTGCCGGCCATTCACCATTTCAAAACCAAACCCGTCCGCCCCGATGACGGCTCCGCTATGAATGATTACGCGCGACCCGATTCGGCTTCGCTCGCGAATCGTCACGCGCGGATAAATGAAACACGCAGACCCAATCACCGTTTCGTGCCCGACGTAGCTTCCGGCGCCAATGATTGTGTCATCGCCAATTTTTGCCCCCGCTTCGATGACGGCCAGCGGCTGGATCGAAACACGTTTGCCGAGTTGCGTGCTTGGATCAACGACCGCGCTCGGATGAATACCCGGCGCGAATGTGACTGGTTTCGGCGCGAATTTGATTACCACTTGCTCGAACGCTTTTGTCGGATTTGAAACGCGAACCTGCGCGGCATTGATCAGCTCGGTAAAATTCGGTGGAACAAAGATTGCCGATGCCCGGGTTTTGCGCAGCAGGCCGCTATATTTTCGATTCGCGAAGAAACTGATTTCTCCAGGAATCGCTTCCGACAGAGATGCCGCGCCGGTGATTTGCAGCGCTGGATCGCCGATCAGTTCGCCATCCGACATCGCCGCCACTTCTTGAAGAGTTAAGGGCACGGGAAGTCGCTAAACTGTTGAAGGTTTCAGGTAAGGCGGGCAGTCCCCTTCATGCCGCGGCTGGCACGGGGGTGCAAGCCCTAGCAATTGCCCCGTCCCAGTATTGCCGATTCGCCGAGTCATTCTTTACGATTCCAGCGTGGTGGACGCTTTTCGATAAAAGCTTGCACCCCTTCGAGCGCAGCCTCGTCCATCATATTGCAAGCAATGGTTTGGTTCGCGGCTCCGTATGCGGCCGTGATTGGGAGTTCCATCTGGCGATAAAAAAATTCTTTTCCCATTGCGACCGCAACGCGCGGTTTGCTGACAATTGCCGCGACAAGTTTCTCGAGCTCGGCGTCCAGCTGTCGCGGTTCGGCAACGCGATTGATCAATCCACGCGCTTTTGCTTCCTCCGCGCTGATAAATTCGCCAGTCACGAGCATCTCAAACGCCGCCTTGCGCAAAACATTTCGTGAGAGTGCCACGCCGGGCGTGGAACAGAAAAGCCCGACATTTATTCCGCTAACAGCGAATCTGGACGTGGTCGATGCGACGGCGAGATCGCACATGGCAACCAACTGACAACCTGCGGCAGTCGCGATTCCCTGGACTCGTGCAATTGCAGGCACCGGCAACCGCTGGATGCGCAGCATCATATCCGAGCATTGAGTGAAAAGCCGCTCATAATACTCCCGCGACGGGGCGGCACGCATTTCCTTGAGGTCGTGTCCGGCGCAAAAGGCGTTGCCTGCAGCCGCGAGGACCACTACACGGACGGAGTCGTCGCCGGCGAGCGCGTTGAACTCACGCTGTAGTTCCGAGAGCATTGTTTCGGATAACGCATTGAATGCCCGTGGCCGGTTGAGAGTCAATGTGACTACGCCGCGCGCGTCTTTGGATCGCAGGACCATCGGCTCTTCGGCGTCGGTTGTTTCCGGACGCGATGACGGCTCGATCGTTGCTGAAGAAACCTTCACAGACAGGGAGACTCGAACGCTACCGCCGAAATTCCAACTCCGAAATTTGAAAAATTTAGTTTTCGTTTACTGCGAGCGGCAACATGATCTGGCAATTGGAGTACAGACAACTTGTCTGGAGGAAAGCAGGCGTCTTGCCCGCCGAGCCTGGACAAGATGCCCGTCGGTCCCCCGACCGGGAAGACTTGTGCCCAGTTTGAGATGAAAATTATCGCGATTGCCAATCAAAAGGGCGGCGTCGGCAAGACTACCACAGCCGTCAATCTCGGGGCTGCGCTGGCCGAAATGGGCAGGCGGATTTTGCTTGTCGACCTCGACCCGCAGGCGAATGCGACCAGCTCGTTTGGTTTGCAGGACGTCGAGGAAATCAGTCTCTATGAACCACTGCTTGGCGAGAGTTCAATCACGGAAAAAATTTTTCCCACGCGACGGGAAGGACTGTTTTTGGTGCCTGCCGATCTCGATTTGGCTGGCGCCGAGGTCGAAATTGCGCGAATGCCGAATCATCTCACGCGCCTCAGGGAAACACTCAAACCACTGCGCACGGATCAAACATTCGATTTCGTGTTCCTGGACTGTCCGCCGTCGCTCGGAATTCTGATGAGCAACGCCCTCGCCGCTGCGGATGAATTGTTGACTCCAATCCAATGTGAATATTTCGCGCTGGAAGGATTAGTAAAAATTGTGCGTCTCATCGAGCAAGTACTCGATTCCGGTGCCAACGAGCGATTGGAACTCGGTGGAATCGTGATGACGATGTTCGACGCCCGAACCAATCTTAGCCAGCAGGTAGTGGCCGACGTACGGAAACATTTTGGCGAACGCGTCTATAAAACTGTGATCCCGCGTAGTGTGCGTCTGAGCGAGGCGCCAAGCTTTGGGAAATCCATTCTGGAATTTGCCCCGAGTGGACCTGCCGCTCAGGCGTATCGCGCGCTGGCGCGCGAGTTCATGCAGCGTCATGCTTCGCCAGCGACTGCTCGCGAGTTACCGCATACACCAGCGTCGGAAAACCTCCAAACGTAATTTCCTTTTCGACGTGCATCTCATTTTCTCCGCGATGCGACATGACGGCACATTGTCCGGGTGAATGAGCGAGATGACGCGGGACAGCTTACAATCTCGAAAGCCGTAATCGCGTACTGCGCGCGCGGCTTCAGTAATGAGGCCGCGGTTCCAATACTCTGGATCGAGCCGGTAACCAATTTCGATCTCGTTTGGCACTTCCGGATGATGGAGAAAACCGCAATAACCAAGAACTTGGGTATTCTCGCGAAACACAACCGCGAAGGGCGAGGGCAAGCCAGCCTGCTCCCAGGAGAGAAATTTCTGTAGTCACGCCCTGCGTTTGTTCACGCGTGTATGGACCGAGCGAGAAGCGCTGAAAAATCCGGATTCGCGAACAACTACGCCATGATAGCAACATCTTCTTCACGGAACAGGCGCAGAATCAGGCGTTTGGTTTCAAGCGTGGCCACTGGAAATAATCAACACGAATCGCGCGAGAGTTGCGATTCAGAATCAAAGCATGCGAACGCATGATGAGGAATTTACGGGATCGGCGCGCCCGCCCGACACTACGAGTTGGTCGGCCGTGCGCGATGCGGCGAAAGATTGCGAGGCATGCCGCTTTATAGACGCGCTACCCAGATGGTCTTTGGCGAGGGTCCTAAGGGTGCGTCGATGATGCTAATTGGCGAACAGCCGGGCGATTACGAAGATGTCGCGGGCAAACCGTTCGTTGGGCCGGCCGGGAAGATTATGGACCGCGCACTTGAAGAAGCTGGAATCGACCGGGCCCGGGTTTACGTTACGAACGCGGTGAAACACTTCAAGTGGGAGCCGCGCGGCAAACGCAGGATCCACCAGAAACCAAACACGCGTGAGATCGCAGCCTGCCGTCCCTGGCTGGAAGCGGAGTTGCGAATCGTTAGGCCGAACCTCGTCGTCGCAATGGGTGCGACGGCGGGGCAAGCGATCTTCGGGCCGTCATTCCGCGTCACTCGTGACCGCGGCAAAGTGTTGTCCTCAAAACTTGCGCCGCGAGTTCTCGCGACGGTTCATCCATCATCGCTGCTTCGTCAGCCCGATGAAGCATCGCGACACCGTGAATACGAGCGGTTCGTCGCTGATCTTCGTGCCGCACTGCGTGCGGCTGAGGAACACTAGGGCTAACCTGGATTGAATCGGTGACGTCTCGGCGCACTCCAAATATTAATCGCTAGAAACTCGATGCTCCTCATTCGACCCTCATTGCGTCTCTCACTTTGTATTCTGCTGCGAACGTCTTCCGGAATTGATCGAATGCCCCGCGTTCAATTTCTGTGCGCGCCCGGTGCATGATGTTTAGGAATAAGTGCAAATTGTGCAGAGTGATCAGGAGCAATCCCAGTATTTCCTCCGCCTTAATGAGATGCCGGATGTAGCCGCGCGAGAATCCGAGACAGGCGGGGCAATCGCAGTTTTCCTCGATCGGTCCCTTGTCCAGTGCGAACTCTGCGTTTTTCAAATTCAGCGTGCCCTTTGTGGTAAACGCGGTTCCATTTCGCGCCAGGCGCGTCGGTAGTACGCAATCGAACATGTCCATCCCGCGCGCGATCATTTCCAGCATTTGCGGCGGCGTGCCGAGCCCCATCGCATAACGCGGTTTGTTCGTTGGCAAAAGGGGTTCAACCGATTCAACTGCCCGCATCATTTCCTCTTCCGGTTCGCCCACACTTACGCCGCCAATTGCGTAACCGTCGAAACCAATCTCCACCATCGCCTGTGCAGACGCGCGCCGTAGATCTGCAAATGTTCCGCCCTGAACAATTCCGAAGAGCAGAGAGTTGATGGCCTTTTCCGTTCGGCGTTCGACGTTCTTTTGTTTCCATTCCTTGCAGCGCTTTGCCCACCGCGTCGTCAACTCCGCGCTTTGTGCCGCGTAATCGTATTTGCAGGGATATGGAACGCATTCATCGAGCACCATCGCGATATCGCTGCCGAGCGCGGCTTGAATTTCCATGGCGATCTCGGCGAAATGAGTGCACGGGTGCCGTCGATGTGATTTTGGAATTCGACGCCTTCCTCGGTGATCTTGCGCAGCTTTGCTAGCGAGAAGATCTGATACCCGCCGCTGTCGGTGAGAATCGGCCCGTCCCAACTTATGAAACGATGCAGTCCGCCAAAATGCTTGATTACCTGAAGGCCCGGCCTAACGAACAAGTGATATGCGTTCCCGAGAATAATCTGTGTGTTCAGTTTGCGCAGTTCTCGCGGGCTGACGCCTTTCACGGAACCTTGCGTGCCTACCGGCATGAACGCCGGCGTGTCGATCACGCCGTGTGGGGTTGTTAATCGACCGCGTCGCCCTTTTGATGGTTGATCGCTTGCCAGGATTTCAAAGGCGTTTTGCATGCGACATGGAGATTCCTCGACTTCCTTCAGAATGACAATTGAACTCACAAAATATTCTTTGCGGGTTGCGATTTTCCCTCTATGTTTCGCGCTTACCGCATCAGGGGCGTGAGAGAGTTTGTTGCGCGGCCTGAAGCGGGTTTTTTTGTCGCCCTGTGTAAAGACGTTTGGCGGCGCATTGTTTTAGGATTTGGAAAATGCCCACGATCAATCAGCTGATTCGAAAAGGACGCCGGAAGGTGTCGGTGAAATCAAAGTCGCCGGCACTGGCAAATTGTCCGCAGCGGCGTGGTGTGTGCGTGCAGGTGATGACGCGCACGCCGAAGAAGCCTAATTCCGCCCTGCGCAAAGTGGCGAAAGTGCGGTTGACGAACGGCCAGGAAGTGATTGCCTACATCCCCGGTGAGGGGCATAATTTGCAGGAGCACTCGATCGTGCTCGTGCGCGGCGGGCGCGTGAAGGATTTGCCCGGCGTGCGCTATCACATTGTGCGCGGAACGCTTGATGCGCTGGGTGTGGATGGTCGGCGACGCGGTCGCTCCAAATACGGAGCGAAGCGACCGAAGGGCGGGGCGGCTGGTGGAGGCGGCGCGGCAAAGGCAGCGCCGGCAGCGGCCAAATAAAACAAATCAAATTTGAAACAGACGATCAACAATGTCGCGGCGGAGGAGAGTTCACAAAAAAGAAGAGCACGTCGATTCCCGATATGGGAGTCCGGCGGTGGCTCGTCTCATCAGCACCGTGATGAAGCGGGGCAAGAAATCCCTCGCCGAACGCGTGGTGTACACAGCGATTGATAAATCGCGCGAAGGCTCTGATTCAGTCGATCCGCTTGAAATTGTAAACAAGGCGATCGACAACGTTCGTCCCAGACTTGAGGTGCGATCGCGTCGCGTCGGTGGCGCGACCTATCAGGTGCCAATGGAAGTGACGCCTGCCCGGCAAATCTCGCTGGCTACGCGCTGGATTGTGAAATTTGCCGACGGCCGCAAGGGATTACCTTTGGCTCAAGCGCTGGCGCAGGAACTCAAAGACGCCGCGACTGGCCAGGGTAACGCCATTAAGAAACGCGACGACACGCATAAAATGGCGCAGGCGAACCGCGCGTTTGCGCATTTCAGGTGGTGACAATTATGGCAACGGCGACCATGGAACAAAAGAAGGCTCCGGCGAAAAATCCAAACTCGCCAGAACGCAAGTTTCCACTGGAGCGCACGCGGAACATCGGGATCGCGGCGCACATTGACGCCGGTAAAACGACGATTACCGAGCGCGTTCTGTTTTACACCGGCATGATCCACAAGATGGGAGAAGTGCACGAAGGCACCACCGTCACGGATTGGATGGAGCAGGAGCGCGAACGCGGGATCACAATCACGTCCGCAGCGACAACGTGCAGTTGGGCGCAACGTAAGGAAGAAGGCGTTTACAAGATATTCGAAGGCGTTAAGCAGCGTATTAACATTATTGACACACCCGGGCACGTGGATTTCACGGCCGAGGTAGAGCGTTCCTTGCGCGTGCTCGATGGCGCGATCGCCGTTTTCGACGGCGTGGCCGGAGTGCAGCCGCAATCCGAAACCGTTTGGCGTCAGGCAACCAAGTATAACGTGCCGCGTCTGGCGTTTATCAACAAAATGGATCGCGTCGGCGCAGATTTCGAAATGTCGGTCGACAGCATCCATAAAAAACTCGGCGCGAACGCATGGCCGGTGTTGTTGCCGCTCGGGAGGGAAGATCAGCTGCGCGGCCAACTCGATGTCATTAACAAAAAGGCGATCATTTATTCGGAGGACGATCAGTTCGGATCAACCTATGAAGTGACCGAGATACCGAAAGAGCACTTGGAAGCGGTTGAGAAGGCGTACAACGATCTGGTGGAACAGGTTTCCAACCTCGACGATCAAATCGCGGAGGCGGTACTCGAAGAGCGCGAAGTCACGCCGGCGTTGTTGAAGGCCGGCATTCGCCGCCAGACGATCGTGAACAAATTTGTACCAGTGATCGGAGGCTCCGCTCTTAAGAACATCGGTATTCAATATTTGGTCGATGCAGTGGTCGATTACCTGCCAAGCCCGCTCGACATTCCGCCAGCCAAAGGCCAGAACCCCGACACGGGCGAGCCAATGGAAGCGATAACTGACGACAACGGCACATTCTGTTCGATCGCGTTCAAGTTGTGGAGCGATCCGTTTGTCGGCAAGCTCGTGTTCTTCCGCGTTTACTCCGGCTCGCTCAGCAAAGGCGACACTGTTTACAATCCGCGCACGAACAAACGTGAGCGGATTTCGCGTTTAATTCAGATCCAGGCGGACAAACGCGAGGACATCGATACGTGTTACTCGGGCGATATCGCCGCGATCGTGGGAATTAAAAACATTACCACTGGCGACACGCTCTGTGATGAGGACCATCCAATTCTTCTCGAGCCGCCGTCGTTTCCCGATCCGGTTATCTCGATGGCGATTGAACCAAAGACGAAGCTCGATCAGGAAAAAATGGCCACCGCGTTGCAACGCCTCGCCGAGGAAGACCCGACGTTCCGTGTTTTTACGCACGAAGATACCGGCCAGACGATCATCGCCGGAATGGGCGAGTTGCACTTGGAAATCATCCGTGACCGGATGTTCCGGGAGTTCAAAGTCGATGCGAACGCCGGGAAACCGCAAATCGCCTATCGCGAAACGATCACCGGCAGCGCGCACGGCGTTGGCAAGTTGATTAAGCAATCAGGCGGTCGCGGTCAATATGGGCACGTGGAAGTGGATGTTCGTCCCGCCGCGCGCGGCAACGGTCTAACTGTCGAGAACAAGATCGTGGGCGGAATCATCCCAAGGGAATACATCCCGGCGGTGAAAAAGGGGATCGAAGAAGCCGTGCTCAACGGCGTGCTGGGCGGCTATCCTGTTGTCGATGTGGAGGTGGACATCGTCTACGGTTCATTCCACGAAGTTGATTCCAGTGAAATCGCGTTCAAGATGGCGTCGATTTTTGCGACGAAGGATGGTTTTAAGCAGGGCAAACCGATTCTGCTGGAGCCGATCATGAAGGTGGAGAACATCACGCCGGAAGAATATCAGGGCGACATTTGCGGCGACTTGAGCCGGCGGCGTGGCGCGATCAACAGCATCGAGACACGCGGGAACCTGGTGATGATTCATGCGATGGTGCCGCTTGCGGAATTATTCGGATACGCGACGGCGATCCGGTCGTTGTCGAAAGGCCGTTCAAGTTATTCGATGGAGCCTTCCCACTTTGAGCCGGTCCCAGCGAATTTAGTTGCGGCGATTCTCGATCAAAAGGAGGCGAAATGAGCAATGGCCAGCGCATCCGCATTCGCCTGAAGGCATTCGACCACCGCATGCTGGACCAATCCGCGATCGAGATTGTGGATACTGCCAAGCGGACTGGGGCGCGGGTGGCCGGGCCGATTCCGCTGCCGACGTTGATCGAGAAGTTTACTGTGAATCGTTCCCCGCACGTGGACAAAAAATCGATGGAACAATTTGAAATTCGCACTCACAAGCGGCTGTTGGACATTATCGAGCCAACAGCGAAGACGGTGGACGAATTGAAGAAACTAAATTTGCCTGCGGGCGTTGATATCACCATTAAAATTTAAGCGGAGGCGCCTCTGAAACGTTTGCGATTGGACGGTCATGAGTATCGGACTTCTTGGACAAAAAATTGGTATGACCAGCGTTTACGACGCAAAGGGCCGGTTATGTTCCGTAACAGTGATCGCCGCCGGCGATAATGTTTTATTGCGTCGTTTGACCGAAAAGAACGAAGGTTATTCGGCGGTGCAGGTGGGATTCGGCGTGCAAAAGAAATCACGCGTTACCAAAGCGTTACTCGGTGAATTTAAGAAGGCCGGCGTCGAACCGCAGAGATTTGTGCGCGAATTTCGCCGGCAAAAGGATCTTCCCGAAGGGGAAATCAATTTGGGCGTTACGCAATTTCAACCGGGTGACTTCGTCGATGTGATTGGCCGGTCGAAAGGCAAAGGTTTTCAGGGCGTGATGAAGAAGCACAACTTCGCCGGGCAAGGCGCGGCGCACGGTTCGAAGACGCACCGGCGCATTGGGGCAGTCGGCAATCGTTCTACGCCAGGCCGCATTTGGAAGAACCAGGGGATGCCCGGACATATGGGCGATCAGCGGGTGACGGTACAAAATCTCCAGGTCATGCAAGTGCGCGAAACGGAAAAAACTATTTTGGTGAGCGGCGCAGTGCCGGGAGCGAACGGCAGTTACGTCATTGTTCGCCCGGCAATCAAACATCCCGAACGTTTACTGGCGCTACATGCTGAGCACCGAAAACATGAGGAAGAAGAAAAGGCGAGTAAGCCCAAAACTTTAAGAGAGATGGCGCAGAACAAATGAGCGCAAAAGTTTTAACCAAAGCCGCAGCGAAAGAAGCAAAGCTCGACATTATCGACGATGGCCGTGGTACACAAGCTGTGCACGATGTGATCGTCGCGATGCGCGCGGCCCGGCGTTCCGGTTCAGCCAACACAAAGACCAAAGCCGAAGTAGATTTGTCAGGCGCAAAACCGTGGCGACAAAAAGGAACCGGTCGCGCCCGTGCCGGTTACAAATCGTCGCCGATCTGGCGAGGTGGTGGCGTCGTATTTGGGCCGAAGCCGCGTGATTATTCTAAAAAGGTTGCAAAGTCAGTTCGGCGACTCGCTTTTCGAAAAGCGCTAAGCGAACGTATCAATGACGGAGACGTTTTGACCATCGACGACTTCGTTGTGCCGCAGTTAAAGACGAAAGCGTTTGTCGATCTTCTCAGGAAACAGACCGATGCCGACAAAGTGCTCATCGTTTCTGATTCATTTGACGAAAAAACTTACAAATCAGCTCGCAACGTGAAGCCGGCGCGACTTGTTATCGCTTCAGACGTGAACACGGAACAATTGCTCGGGTTCCAGAAAATTCTCGTTACGCAGAAGGCTTTGGAAAAACTGGTGGAAAGAACGCGTCCCCCTTCACCGAAAGCTACGCCGCAATAAAATGAACGAACCCCACGAGATCATCAAGACCGCGTCGTTGACTGAGAAGTCAACGTTGATGAGCGAGAAGCAGAACAAATATGTGTTCCGCGTCAGCCCGAAGGCGAACAAGATTCAGATCAAGAACGCAATCGAACGGCTGTTCCAGAAAACAGTGGTCAATGTGAACACTTGCAATTATGCGGGTAAAGAGAAGCGCTTGCGCGGACCGGTTGGGCGTCGTCCGCGATGGAAGAAAGCCATTGTGACTTTGAAGGAGGGCGAGAAGATCGATCTAATCTGATCGCGAGAAAATATGGCCTTGAAAGAATTTCGTCCGCTAACGCCTACGCAACGGTTTAAGTCGCTGCCAGCTTTCGAGGAAATTACGAAAACGCGTCCTGAACGGAGGCTGCTTGAGCCGAAGAATAAGACCGGCGGTCGCAACAACTACGGCCGGTTGACGTCGCGACACATCGGTGGCGGTCACAAACACAAATACCGGAAGGTTGATTTCAAACGTGGCAAGCACGGAGTCCCGGCGGAAGTTATTGGGATCGAGTACGACCCGAACCGCTCCGCGCGCATTGCTCTTATCAAATATGCCGACGGCGAGCTAAACTACATTCTTGCGCCGAACGGGCTACAAGTTCGAGCGACCATTACAGCGGGCAATGATGTAGCGCCTGATTTGGGAAACGCGCTGCCGCTTCGCGCCATTCCTCTCGGCATGAACGTTCACAATATTGAATTGATACCGGGACGCGGTGGCCAGGTTGCGCGCTCCGCCGGGCAACAAGCGACGCTTACCGCCCTCGAAGCCGGGTACGCGCTGGTGAAGATGCCCTCGGGCGAAATTCGGCGGATTCACGAGAATTGCTTCGCGACGATTGGTCAGGTCGGCAACGTCGATCACCTGAATGTCTCGAGCGGCAAAGCGGGACGGACTCGCTGGCGAGGCCGCCGGCCGCATGTGCGCGGCATGGTGATGAATCCCATCGATCATCCGATGGGCGGTGGTCAGGGAAAATCGAAAGGCGGGGGCGGTCGCCATCATCCGGTCAGCCCGTGGGGACAGTTGGCGAAAGGTTTTAAAACTCGTGCGAAACATAAGCCCAGCGACCGATTCATTTTGGATAGGAGACGAGCGAAGAAGAAAACTTAGAATGAGAATCGAGAACCGGGGTTTGTGAATTGGTTTGCGAATCTCGAATCTCGATTCACTGATCACGAATCACTTGCAATTTATGGCTAGATCGCTAAAGAAAGGACCCTTCGTCGAGTCGCACCTTCTTGAGAAGATCGACAAGATGAACGCGTCGGGCGTCAAGAAACCGATCAAAACCTGGTCGCGACGCTCGATGGTGACGCCGGACTTTGTCGGCCACACGTTTCTGGTGCATAACGGGAAAACGTTTAACTCCGTTTTCGTCACCGAGAACATGGTTGGACATAAGCTCGGCGAATTTTCGCCTACACGCGTGTTTAGGAAACACGGTTCGCACACGGCGAAGGTGACCAAATAGAAGGAATTTAGAATTGCCATTTTCCAATTGCCCGTCGAATGGACACGGCTCCGGCCGGTTCAAAGTGGCAGTTGTTCTTTGGCAATTGGTAATAAGCGGGTTGTTTTGCGGGGCTGCTTTGGCGGCGGACGCACAAACGGGTAGTTCTTTGTCAGAATCCAATACTGAAACGGCGACGCAATCGGCGTCGGCCGGATCTTTACCAGCAGAAGCTGAGGAATTGCGAAGGCAACTGTCAATCGCGCAGGAGTCGGTCAAGGCATTGACAAGCAGCCTGGCGGAATCCAACGCGGAGGCCGAAGAGTTGCGCCGCAAGTATTCCGATCTCCAATTGCGGATGGAAGCGCTTGGACTCGCATCAGCCAACAAAGACCGGGCGAAACTCGAGCAGCGTTTGCTTGCGGCTGTAAGCGATCTTCAACTGGCACAGAAAGCCCGCGACGAGTACCGCGACCAGATGTTGCGACTCAACGAAGCGATCTTGCGCTACCTGAAAACGTCGCAGGCCGGTGATGCGCAGGCGCGGATGGATGTGGAGATGCAACTGCGCAGCACTAACGATCTGGTTAGCAATTTGACCAACCCGGTGGACGCGCCGGAGCCGACTTTGATGGACGGGAGCGTGATCAGCGTTAAGCAAGAGTGGTCCTTTGTCGTCGGCAACCTGGGCGAAAAACAAGGGGTTAACATCGGGATGCCGCTGCGTGTAATGCGCAATGACCGAAGGATCGCGAGCCTGCGTGTCGTTGACGTGCGACAGAAAATTTGCGGCGCGGTGATTCAAGAAATGGATTCGAAGAAGGAGAAAATTAAAGTGGGGGACCGCCTCCAAGTGGATACACAACCCGACGTGAGTTTGAGATAATGGAAATCAGATCAACATATAGGTATGCGCGAATTTCGCCCTTCAAAGTGCGCGAGGTCACGCGTGAGATCCAAGGTCTGCCGGTTTCGGCTGCGCTCGATCTCTTGACGTTTACGCCGAAGAAAGCGGCACTTCTAATTGGCAAAACTCTAAAGAGCGCAATCGCTAATGCGGAGAACAACGCGAATCTCAAACCGGACGGCCTGGTAGTGAAAGAAGCGACCGTGGGCGAAGGTCCAACGTTCAAGCGGATCATGGCACGTGCTCGTGGCAGTGCCAGCCGGATTTTGAAGCGCACCAGCCACATTCGCATCGTGCTGTCGGACGAGATTCCCATCGAAACGCGAGAGAAACGAAAAGCGAAACGGGAAGCCGGAAAGAAAGCTGCAAAGAAGGAGATGACGGGAAAAGCAACAGAGGGTGCGGCGACTACACCGGATCGAAAATCGACAAAGCCGAAACGAACGGCGAAGCCAAAGAAATAATTACACTAAAGCTATGGGACAAAAAGTTAATCCAATTGGGTTTCGCCTGAACGTGAACCGCGACTGGCGCTCGCGCTGGTATGCATCGCCGCAGGACTTCCCCTCGTTTTTGCATAACGATCTGAAGATTCGCGATTACGTGAAGAAGAAGCTGCAATTTGCTGCAGTGGCTAAAATAGTGATTGAGCGGGCGTGGAATTCCATTCGCGTTACGATTCATACCGCTCGTCCGGGGATTGTCATTGGGCGCAAAGGCGCAGAAATCGAGAAGATAACGGAAGAGATTTCCAAGATGGCCGATGGCAAGCAGGTGAAAATCGATATCCAGGAAATCAAGACGCCGGAACTCGATGCGCAGTTGGTTGCCGAGAACGTAGCGCTGCAGATTGAGCGCCGTATCGCGTATCGGCGGGCGATGAAAAAAGCAGTGCAGACCGCAATGGATTTTGGCGCGGAGGGAATCAAAATCCGCTCCTCTGGGCGGCTGAACGGCGCGGAAATCTCGCGTTCGGAATGGTACCGGGAGGGAAAAATTCCACTCCATACGCTGCGCACGCCGATTGATTACGGTTTTGCCGAGGCTAATACCGTTTACGGAAAAATTGGAGTGAAATGTTGGATGTGTAGAAAAGAAGAGCGGCCCGCGGAAGCACCACCCGCACCCACCGCACCGCCACCGCCCGCGCCTGCTGAAGTTTAGAAGAACTCGTTATGCCATTGATGCCCAAACGCGTGAAGTATCGCAAGGCCCAGCGAGGGAGTCGCAAGGGTACGGCTTCGCGCAATCTCAAGATTGATTTTGGCGAGTTCGGATTACAAACGCTCGAACGCGCGTGGATCACCAACACGCAATTGGAAGCCGCCCGCGTCGCGCTGACTCGCAACATGAAGCGCAAAGGCAAACTATGGATCCGCGTTTTCCCGGACAAGCCGGTAACCGCGCGTCCACCGGAAACCCGCATGGGCAAGGGTAAAGGCCAGCCCGAGTTTTGGGTCGCAACCGTGCGCCCCGGCAACATCTTGTTTGAGTTGGATGGCGTGCCGGAATCGGTCGCGCGCGAATCTCTGCGTCTGGCTGCGGACAAGTTACCTGTGCGCACGAAGTTTCTCACACGCCACCACGTGAGGGCTGCTTGACCATGAAGATGAAAGAACTCACCGAGTTGGGGAGGGACGAGTTGCTGACCAAACGACGCGACCTTCGTCAGGAAACTTTGCACCTGCGTCTGCAACAGCAGAGCGGACAGCTCGAGCAGCCAAGTAGGTTGCGCCTGTTGCGCCGAGATCTTGCCAGAATTGAAACAGAGCTATCGCACCGGGCGAAAAAACCTGAGGAAAAGTAGAATGGCCGAACAAGAATCTCCGTCATCACAAGCATCAACGCTAACGCCGTCGGCGGCCCGTCCCGCGCGCAAGACGCGCACAGGCGAGGTGGTTTCCAGTGGCATGAACAAAACGATCGTCGTGCGGACGGTCACGCGAGTGCCGCATCCGAAATTCGGCAAGATCGTCAAGCAGATGAAGAAATTTTATGCCCATGACGAACAGAATGAAGCGAAACCGGGCGACAGGGTTCGTATCATGGAAACGCGGCCGATGAGTAAGCTGAAGCGATGGCGCCTCGTGGAGGTCATTCAAAAGTAAAATTCCAATGGTGCAAATTCGATCCAGACTGGATGTGGCAGACAACAGCGGCGCACGCATGGCGACGATGATCGGCGTGATAGGCAAACAGACGCGCTACGCCCGTATAGGCGACGTGATTACTGCCAACGTGAAGGAAGCCAGTCCGACAGGCACGGTGAAGAAGGGGGAAGTGGTGCGTGCGGTTCTTGTTCGTACGAAACAGCCGATTCGGCGCGAGGACGGCTCACTGCTGCGCTTTGATAACAACGCCATCGTAATCATCGACAAGGATTTGAATCCACGTGGCACGCGCATCTTTGGGCCGGTCGCACGCGAATTGCGCGAGCGCAACTTCATGAAAATTGTCTCGCTCGCACCGGAAGTTTTATGAACCGCATCAAGTGTCACGTCAAGAAAGGCGACCATGTCGAGGTCATTTCGGGGAACTATCGTGGCTCTTCGGGAAAGATTCTCGCGGTGTTTCCAGGAAAGCAGCGCGTGTTGGTCGAAGGTGTTCGCATCATCAAGAAGCACCTTCGCAAATCGCAGGATAATCCGAGCGGTAAGATCGCTGAACGCGAAGGTCCGATTCACATTTCCAATGTGCGGTTACTCGAGCGCGAAAAACCGGAGAAGGGTGCAAAATCAGAAAAGGGAAAAAAACGGGAACATCCCGAGCGCGACGAGGTGATACGAAAATAGGAGGTGGCCAGCATGCAAAACGAATTTCGTCGTCACTACAAAGAACATGTGATGTCCGCGCTGCAGAAGCAGCACGGCTACAAAAACGTCCATCAGATCCCAAAAGTGGAGAAGGTCGTGATTAATACTTCAGTAGGCTCACAATCCGACGTTAAGCAGGCCTTGGAAGAGGCAAAAGCCGAGCTGGCGCTGATTACGGGACAGCGTCCGGTGGAGACGCTGGCAAAGAAGAGCATTTCCAATTTCAAATTGCGCAAGGATCAAGCCATCGGAGCGAAAGTCACCTTACGCGGGGAACGCATGTACGAATTCCTCGAGCGGTTTATTAAGTCCGCCCTTCCCCGCATTCGCGATTTTCGCGGCGTGTCTCCTCGATGTTTCGATGACCATGGCAATTACACGCTCGGTATTTCAGACCAGTCGATTTTTCCCGAAATCGAGCTCGACAAAATCAAGCGAAACATCGGATTTGATGTTACAATCGTCACCACGGCTCGAACGGACGACGAAGCTAAATCGCTGTTGAGTGAGATGGGGATGCCGTTCAGCGACCGGGCGAGGAAGCCCGCCGCGCAAGCCGCCTGATTTTTGTATGAGTACCGTTACAGATCCTATTGCTGACTTTCTGGCGCGCGTCCGCAACGGCGTGCGTGCGCATCGGCCCGAAGTGCTCGTTCCTTACTCTAAGATTAAGGCGGAGATTGCACGTGTCTTGAAAGAGGAAGGTTACATCTCGGATTACTCCGTGGACACGAGTGGCGCCCATCCGCGAATCAAAGTCATTAATAAGCTCGTGGACCGATCGAGCGCGGTTGCAGGACTGCGGCGGATCAGCCGTCCCGGATTGCGCCGTTACGTTGGCGCAAATGAAATCCCGAGAGTACTTGGTGGAATGGGTCTGGCGATCCTTTCCACGTCGAGAGGGATTTTGTCGGGGCGCGAAGCGAAAAAACAAAGGGTCGGCGGTGAACTACTGGCGTACGTTTGGTGACGTACTTACCTTGCAAGGATTTAACGAACCACGAGTCATGTCACGAATTGGAAAGAAAGCGGTCGGGATTCCCGATAAGGTCAAGGTGAACATCGGCGACGGCGGAGAAGTCTCAGTGGAAGGGCCTAAGGGTAAAATGCAGTGGACGCTTCCGGGCAAGATCAGGGCGAGCGTGCAAGATAACTGCGTATCGCTGGTGCGTGAAGCGGAAACGCGCAGCGTGAAAGCGTTGCATGGACTTTCGCGCAGTCTCGTGCACAACATGATTGTGGGCGTCAGCGAAGGGTTTACGAAGCAACTCGAGATCGAGGGCGTGGGATTCAGAGCGGCTGTGCAGGGATCGAATCTCAATTTGAGCCTCGGCTTCTCGCACCCGGTCGCATTTTTCATCCCGAAGGACATTAAGATTACGGTGGCTGATAACACGAAAATTACGATCCAAGGCGTGGATAAATGGTTAGTCGGACAAGTTGCCGCCGATATCCGCCGCTTTTACCCTCCGGAGCCCTACAAGGGCAAAGGTGTTCGCTACGCGGGAGAGCAGATCCGTCGCAAGGTTGGAAAGACCGTTCAATAAGCATGGCGACGATTCGTAAGGCAGCGCGGCAGCGCATTCATCGAAGGATTAGGAAAAAAGTCGCAGGCACGGCGCAACGACCTCGACTTGCCGTTCATTTCTCCGGGAAACACATTTATGCACAGGTGATCGATGACGATGCTAGACGGACAATCGCCGCTGCATCGACGGCTGAACGCTCGTTGTTGGGCAGCGGTAAAGCGCATGCAAACCGCAACGCGGCGGAATTGATCGGCAAGGCAATCGCTGAACGCTCGTTGGCGAAGAAACTCGACTGCGTGGTCTTTGATCGCGGCGGGTTCCTCTACCACGGAAAAGTGAAAGCGCTGGCAGATGCAGCGCGCGCTGGCGGCTTAAAGTTTTAACATTCATGAATTATACAAGCTCAGGAAGGCGAGGAGACTCACGCAGGACAGAAAAGGCTTCGGTGGCCAAGGGTGACACCTCTGAGAAAGTCGTGTTCATCAATCGCTGTGCGAAAGTCGTAAAGGGTGGCCGTCGATTCAGCTTCAGCGCCTTGATCGTGGCTGGTGATCACGATGGCCGAGTGGGATATGGATTTGGAAAGGCCAATGAAGTTTCCGAGGCAATTCGAAAGGCGTCGGAGGCAGCGCGCAAATCGATGGGAAAAGTTTCGCTCAACGAGAATACCATCCCGCACGAAGTGATCGGCGAATTCGATGGTGCGCGAGTGCTGTTGCGCCCTGCCTCGCCTGGGACCGGGATCATTGCTGGCGGCGGTGTCCGAGCCGTTGCGGAAGCGGCCGGCATTCGCGACGTGTTGGCCAAATCGCTCGGGTCAAGCAATCACGCCAACGTGGTGAAGGCGACCATAGCTGCGTTGCGATCCCTTCGGCGGAAGGATGAAATTTTCAAGGTAAGTGGAATTGCGTCGCGCGACGGAAAGGGGGAACCGCATGGTGCGGCTGCATAATCTACGGCCGCGTCCAGGCTCACGCCATCGCGTCAAACGCCTAGGTTGCGGTGAAAGTTCCGGCCACGGAAAGACCAGCGGGAAGGGATCCAAAGGCCAAAAGGCGCGTTCCGGCGGGAGCATCCGGCTTGGGTTTGAAGGCGGGCAAATGCCTTTGATTCGACGACTGCCGAAGCGCGGATTCAACAACGCGGCATTTCACAAGCGTTACGCGATCGTGAACGTGAGTGATCTCAATGCATTTGAGGCCGGCACCGTGGTAAACGAACAACTGCTTCGTCAATCGAATCTCGTTCGCGGTCATTTCGCCGGGATTAAAATCCTTGGCGATGGCGAACTAAAGCACGGTCTGAAGGTGCAAGCGGATAAGATCAGTACGACCGCGCGCGAAAAAATCGAGAAGGCCGGGGGGACCGTTACATTGCGTGAGGGGCGCAGAATTGAGAAAAGCGAAACAGCCGTTGCTCCATCCGAAGCGAAGCCGGACGCCGCGCTCACGACAGCTAAGCCGCGTGCGAAGGCGAAAGCCAAATCGCCCGGGAAAAAGCGCGAATGATTTCTGCGTTTTTAAACACAGTCAAAATACCGGAGTTGCGCCGGCGCATTCTATATACGCTGGCGGTGATCGTGATTGTGCGTTTAGGGGCTGCAATTACTACGCCGGGTGTCAATCAAGGCGTTTTACAGGAGTGGTTTCGGACTTCGTTGAGCCAGCGCACCGGAGGCGGTTTGGCGGCGCTCTTCAACTTGTTTAGCGGCGGTGCGCTGGAAAACTGCGCCGTGTTCTCGCTCGGTATTATGCCGTACATCAGCGCGTCGATCATGATGCAGTTGTTGACTGCGGTGATTCCGCAACTCGGCAGGCTGGCGCGAGAAGATGGCGGTCGCCAGAAAATCATGCAGTTGACGCGCTACACCACACTCGTGCTGTGCATTTTTCAAGGTTATCTGCTGGCCCTTTCGTTTCAGCACCCGGAATCGTATCACACCATGCTTCCCGGGATCACTGATACGATCAGGCAACTTGGCGTCCCGCTGGTGGACGATCTTGGCTGGAAGTTCCGAATTATTACGGTGATCTCACTAACGACCGGCACGCTGCTGCTGATGTGGCTGGGCGATCAAATCACCGAGCGTGGTATCGGCAACGGCATCTCGCTCATTATCACCATCGGCATTGTTGCGCGCCTGCCTGCTGCGCTCGTACAGGCGTGGAAGACTTTTGTGCCGTCGGGGCAAACCGGATCGAGCCAGGTGAATCCGATGGTCCTTGTCTTGCTCGTGGTAGTCCTGATTTTTGTCATCGCCGCAGTAATCGCGATTACGCAAGGCGTCCGGAAAATTACTGTGCAGTACGCGAAGCGCGTAGTCGGCCGCAAGATGTACGGCGGGCAAACGCAGTACATGCCTTTAAAAGTGAATTACGCCGGCGTGATGCCCATCATCTTTGCCTGGGCGCTGCTTCTTTTCCCCGCCACGATTGTTCAATATGGATTTAGAAACAGCCCCACCGCCGCGCGGATTGCTGCCGCGCTTTCCACAGGTTGGCCGCACTATGTCGCTCTTGCGGCGATGATTTTCTTTTTCAGTTATTTCTGGGTCGCCACGCAGTTTCAACCGACCCAAATTGCGGATGATCTGAAGAAATACGGCGGTTACATCCCCGGTGTGCGGCCTGGAAAACCAACGGCCGACTTTCTTGATTTCACCATGACGCGATTGACTTTTGCCGGCGCGATTTTTTTGACGCTGATCGCGGTTTTCCCAAGCCTTCTCAGCCAATCGCTGAACGTGCCGGTAATCACCGCTCAGTTCTTCGGCGGCACAAGTTTGCTGATCATTGTTGGTGTCATGCTCGATACAATGCGGCAGGTTGAGACTCACCTGATTCAGAGGCATTACGATGGTTTTCTGCGCAAAGGCCGGATCCGAGGGAGATCGTTTGACCGCGCTGCTTATGCGCGCGGCGATGCGGCGGGCAGCGGCACGTTGATGTGGTTGTATGTGGGCATTGCCGTGCTGGTGATTGCGGGGGTCGCGATATTTCTGTATGGGCGATAGGTGAAAAGGCGGCTTGTTCTTCTCGGCCCGCCCGGTTCCGGCAAAGGCACCCAGGCGGAAATGATTACGCGGCACTTCGGGATTCCGGTGACTTCACCGGGGGCAATTCTGCGCCGCGAACGCGATCTTGGGACGCCGCTGGGGCAGGAAACTGCCGAAGTGCTCCGGAGCGGCGAACTCGTTTCGGATAAAATTATAATCGAACTAATCGAAGACTGGTTGCGGTTGCACGGTGGTCATGGATTCGTCTTCGACGGATTTCCTCGAACGTTGCCGCAGGCCGAAAGCCTGATGTCGATGTTGACCAAGTTGCGCACAGCGCTGGATTTGGCGATCTGGCTGGAGGTATCGGAGGAAACAGTGCGCGATCGCATCACCGGGCGACTTCAATGCGGCGAATGCGGTTTTACGACGAGCTCATCGAGTGCGCAGTTTGCCAACCGACCGGTATGCCCTTATTGCGACGGGCGATTGGAACGCCGTAACGATGATGATCTGGGCATCTTGCAAACGCGCTTGCAAGAATTTCGCACGAAGACCGAACCGCTGGGAGCTTTCTACAAGAAACTATCAATTCTGCATCGGATCGATGGAAACCGCGACCGCGATGCAGTCTTTGGCGATATCTCGCGATTGATAGAAGACAAGACCGCGAAATGATTCCGATCAAGAACGCCAGGGAGATCGACAAGATGCGGCAGGCATGCCGCACAGCTGGTGATATCCTCGACCGGGTCAGCGACCTGATTCGCCCTGGAACTACAACCAAGGAGGTCGATCAGGCGGCTGCCGACTTCATGAGCGACGCCGGCGTGAAGAGCGCGTTTCTTGGCTATAAGCTCGGGCCCCGGGTTTTTCCTGGAAACATTTGTATTTCGCTTAACGACGAAGTGGTCCACGGCATCGGCAGCCAGCGGCGCATTCAGTATGGCGAGATCGTGAAGCTCGACATCGGCATCGTTCAGGATGGCTGGGTTGGGGATAACGCCACCACTGTCCCTGTTGGAATCATCGACGAGCGCATGGATCAGTTGCTGCGTGTAACTGAAAACGCGCTTGTCCAGGCCATCCGTGTCGCGCATGAAGGCCGGCGCGTGGGAGATATATGTGCCGAAATTGAGGATGAAGCGCGCCGCAATGGTTTTTCGGTCGTCCGCGAATTTGTTGGGCACGGCGTTGGGCGCAAAATGCACGAGGAACCGCAAATCCCGAATTATGGCAAACGCGGCAGCGGACCAAAATTAAAGGCGGGTATGACGCTGGCCATCGAGCCGATGATTAACATCGGTACCTCCGAAGTGCGATTGCTCGACGATGGCTGGACAGTGTGCACAGCGGATGGCATGCCGTCGGCACACTTCGAGCATACCGTCCTGATTACGAAAGATGGCCCCGAAATTCTGACATGGCGCGCAAAGACGCAATTGAGGTAGAGGGCACTGTCCTCGAGTTGCTGCCTAACACAATGTTCCGGGTCGACATTCCGGGTGGCCGTGGCGTGCTGGCACACATCTCCGGCAAAATGCGTCTGCACTTTATTCGGATCTTGCCAGGAGACAAAGTTATGCTAGAGATTTCACCCTACGATTTGTCGAAAGGGCGAATTATTTATCGCCAAAGATGACAACCCGGCGGGCGGCCGCGGTTTTCGATTTCGCGAATTATGAAAGTACGACCATCAGTGAAAAGACTTTGTGCGAGTTGCAGGATCGTGAAGCGCAAGAACGTTGTGCGCGTGATCTGCAAAAACCCGCGGCACAAGCAACGCCAGGGGTGATTACCGCAGTGACGGGAGTGGTGAGTATTGATTTATGCCAAGACTACTAGGAGTTGAAATTCCAGCAGACAAACGCGTCGAGGTCTCTCTGACCTATATTTATGGAGTCGGTTTTAGTACCGCGAGGCGTATTCTTGAGCAGACCAACATCGATCCGAACATTCGCGCGAAAGATCTCACCCCTCAGCAGTTGAACGAGATCATCCACGCGATCACTAACAATAAACTCAAAATCGAAGGCGACCTGCGTCGCGACGTGCAAGGTAATTTGAAACGTCTGCAGGCCGTCAATTGTTATCGCGGCATCCGCCACCGGAAAGGCTTGCCCGTGCGCGGTCAACGCACTTCAACAAATGCTCGAACACGGAAGGGACCTCGCAAGACGGTGGGCGTAATTCGCAATCCCGACGCGAAGGCTGGCAAAGTTTAATCACAATTTCATATGGCTGAAGAAACGAATCCCGCTCCCGCTAATCCGGACGAAACAAAGACGCCCGGCGAAGCTGCTCAACAGGAGCCGGCGCGGACAGAGGCTGCTCCAAAATCCGACGCGACGCCAAAGCGTCCGGGACCAAAGAAAACGGCGAAGCCCAAGAAAGAGCAACAGCCGGCATCTGCGACTGGATCACCGGAAAGTCTTTCGCTTTCAACCGATGAGGTTGAGAAGCCAAAGATCGTCAAGGCCAAAGGTAGCAAGAATGTTCATTCAGGCGTCGCACACGTTATGGCGACTTTCAACAACACCATCGTCACGATCACCGATACGAAGGGGAACGTGATTGGGTGGTCGAGCGCCGGGAAAGTCGGCTTCAAAGGCTCGCGCAAAAGTACTGCTTACGCGGCGCAAATGGTGGCGCAGGACGCCTCGCGCCAGGCCATGGGTCACGGGCTGAAGGAAGTGGAAGTATTGGTCAAAGGCCCGGGAGCCGGGCGCGAATCTGCTGTGCGTGCTTTGCAAGCGATCGGGCTCGATCTCACCGTCATTCGCGACGTTACGCCGGTGCCGCACAACGGTTGCCGTCCGCCCAAGCAGCGCCGGGTTTAACGTCGAACATCCAACGCCGAACATCGAACATCGAATTTACGAATGGCTAGATACACAGGACCAAAAACAAAGGTAAGCCGGCGTTACGGTGTGCCACTCTTCGGTCCTTCAAAGGCTCTCGAGCGGAAGAATTATCCACCCGGCCAGCACGGCCCGCGAGGTTCCCGGCGCAAGCAATCCGATTACGCAATTGCGCTCGGTGAGAAACAGAAGCTGCGTTATCAGTACGGACTGCTTGAGCGACAGTTCCGGCGCATTTTTCAACGTGCACTGCGCAAGCGAGGCGTGACCGGTGAAACGCTTCTTCAGTTGTTGGAAACCAGACTCGATAATGTTGTTTACCGCCTTGGCTTTGCGAATACCCGGAGCGCGGCGCGGCAACTGGTATCACATGGCCATGTGCTCGTGAATGGGCGGCGTGTCAATGTCGCTTCTTACAATGTAAAGGCTGGTGACCAAATTGCGATCAAGGACAGACCGAAATCGCGTCAACTGGTGCTGCGGAATCTTGATCTCACGCAAATTGTTCCCGTGCCCGACTGGCTCATCGTCGATCGCGATGGCCTTACCGGCAAAGTCGCGCGTATCCCGTCTCGGGAAGAAATGCAGCCGATCGTGAACGAACAGCTGGTAGTCGAGCTGTATTCGCGCTAGCGGCAGATCATTCGGATCACCGACACACAAAGGTTGCTGGGTTTGGTAACCCCGCGTACCTGTGTTCTCGATCGTTATTAAGCAGGGCTCGCTGATTTTGTTCGTGACATTTGCCGCGATGTTTGCAGAAAATCTTCGTAGCCGTGGACCTTCCCAATACAATCCGCGCGGTGCAAGACGCAGTGGGCGTGGATTCTGACGGCAAACCTGGACCAGAGACGTGGGAGGCGATTCGCAGTCAGGTTTGTCCCGGGACGGATAGTGAACTGGTCAGCGCAGCGACACTCGGATCACCGCCATCGTCACTGCAGGCGATCGATCGCGTCGATGATCGAAGCGAGAAAGCCATCGCGACGTTGTTGTCCGAAGTGCAGACATACGCGCGGGCATTGGTGACGAAAGCGGCCCAGCATGGGATCACCATAAAGGTAATCAGCGGCCTTCGCACGTATGAGGAGCAGAACGAACTTTTCAGTCAGGGCCGTACCAACCCGGGCCGAATTGTTACCAGGGCGCGCGCTGGTTTTTCGAATCATAATTTCGGGATCGCATTCGACATCGGAGTGTTTGAAGGAAACAAATACCTGGATGATTCGCCAAAGTACAAAGCGGTCGGCATTCTCGGGATGGATTTGGGGTTGGAATGGGGCGGCAATTGGAAAACGATTGTGGATCAACCGCATTTTCAATTACGCCCGAAATGGGCCGCTGAAATGAAGGAGAGGGACATGCTTGCGGAGTTGCGCGCGCGCAATGACTCGGGGACGGGAGCGTACGTTTAAGAACAAACTAGAAATCTTCAAGCCCCAAATCAGAGGCTGGAGTGCGAAACTGCAACGACTCCGTGTTTGTTGCGGAGCAGCATGAGGAGGTCATGTTCGCCCGAGTTGACATAGCGGTCACGAATCGTCGCTAGAGTCGGCTTCCAAATATTCGAGCGCTTTGTCGTAGCTTTTCCGCTCGAGGTAATGGTTCAGTCGGGCATCGATCGAAGATGGAAGCGAGTGATGCAGCTGGTCGATCCTTTCCGAGATCGCGCGCAATCGAGCAATATGTGTTCCTTGGTCACGACGGCTTTCCTCGTCCTGAATCACTGCGAGCCGTTCTCGCAGAGCGTGCGCCAGATCGGCCAAAGCACTTTTCATTGTGTACTACTGCTGTTTCCTGCGTTCAGCGACGCCCTTCAGCCACCAACTGTCGCCTCGCTTCAAGCCAATCGGAATCAGCGTCGCCGGACAAAGCAAATCTGCGCCGCCGTTCGGAGATAAAGTATGCCCGGAGACGAATTTCGTCCTCTGAAGGTTCAACAGACTTGGGTTTTGGCTCTGTCTGTGGAGACGCTGAAATCTGTGTTTTTCTGCCAGCCGCATCTTTCGTTGCGGCCGGCTTGCGTGGTTTTTTGAGCGCAGTTGCACGTCGTCCGCTCTGGCGCTTGCCAGTGTTTTTTGTTGGGCCGGGCGCGCCTGACTCTGCAAGCGGCTGACTCTTGTTTTCGAAACTTTTTGTTTTTTTCGGCACAAATTAATAAGGGTTGATGACTTTCGTTTATCGTTGATCGGCTTGTTCGCAAGTGCTTTCTCGCCCTTGCCTGGGAGATGGGCTAACATGAGGAAAAATGGCTGGGGTGAAACATTTCGTTTTCCGCTGGGCTGCCACGACGATTGCGGTGATGGTCGCCTCGTCTGTAATTCGCGGAATCCGTTATGACACTGTCGCGGCCCTGATCGGAGCCTCACTTTTGCTCGGTATTCTCAACGCGTTTGTTCGCCCATTTCTGTTGATCCTCAGCGCGCCAGTCATTCTCCTTTCGTTGGGCTTTTTCATTCTCGTTTTAAATGGACTCTTGCTCCTTCTAGTGCCCAGCGTGGTTGTCGGATTTCATGTCGACAGCTTTTGGAGCGCATTTTGGGGCGCGATCGTGCTCAGCATTGTCAGCTGGGTGTTAAGCGCATTTTTCCGAGGAAGCGATGGACGCGTGCATGTGTTGACTCATCACCCCGGGATACGTCGTGTTCGCGGGCGAGTCTTGGAAGAGGACGAGCGCCGCTGAGAAATAATTTGGCATCATCAATCGAGGTACTTGCTGAGCCGGGAACGTAGTTCTGTGCGCGCGCGAAAAAGTACGCTTTTTACAGCCGGCACCGACAGATCGAGGACCTCGGCGATTTGCTCATAGCTGAGCTGCTGGTATCTGCGCAGCACGAGCGCCATCCGCTGCGTGTCTGGCAACCGCTGAATCGCTTCCTCGATCGCTTGTTGCAGCTCCGACTCGAGCAGAGATGCGTCCGGCGCGAGGTTCGTTTCATCCTTGAGAGGCAGATCCTCCGCGCCAGGCTCCGATTGAAGGGATACTTGGGGGCGACGCTTCGTACGGCGCATTTCGTTAAATACGAGGTTGCGCGTGATTTTTAGCAACCAAGTGGTGAATTTGGCGCGCGCAACGTATCGGCGAGCGCTTTTCCAGACACGGATAAACACCTGCTGCGCGATGTCTTCCACGTCGGAACTGCTGCCTAGCATGCGCGCAACCGTGCCCGCCACCAGCGTCTGATGCTTTTGGATTAGCCGCTCAAAGGCATGAGTATCGCCTCGGCCAACAAGCTCCATCAGTCGCACGTCATCGGCGTCTTCCTCCGACCTGCCCAGATTTCCTCGACCCTGCTGAGACATTGTGACTTAGACGTTGGCACGCCGAAAAGCTTTCCAGAAAAACAATTCTCGAAATCTTCGGGCGTCCACCACCGTCGTAGCCATCGTTTTTGTTGCAAGCTGGCGGCGGCCTGTACATGCTTGAAGCAACGGTTAGCCAAGAGGCGGTCGATGAATTACCAACTTATTCCAAAAGACCTTAGACCGATCGCGGAGAAGGTCGAAGCGCAGAGGCGAATTTCGGACGCGGACGCTCTCGCGCTGTATAACGCAAATGATCTCAACGCGCTTGGAATAATCGCGAATCTCGTGCGGGAGCGAAAGAACGGCAACTACGCCACCTATATCCACAATCGCTACATCAATTACTCGAACATCTGCATTTTATCCTGCCAGTTCTGTGCGTTTGCTGCCAAGAAACGCGACGCGCACGCATTCGAATACGCAATCGACGAGATCGTGCACGCCGTCAGGGATGCGCTCCATCTCGGAGTTACGGAAGTGCACATGGTGGGTGGGCTGCATCCAAGCTTAAAGAAAGATTGGTATCTCGATCTTTTATGCCAACTACGCGCCCTCGATCCGCAGCTGCACATTAAGGCATTCACCGCCATCGAGGTTCGTCATTTAGCCCAGCGAGTTTTTAAGATGCCGATCCGCGACACACTGGAAATTTTGCGTGAAACCGGATTGGGTTCGATCACCGGGGGTGGCGCGGAAATTTTCGATCCGGTTGTGCGCGACCAAATCTGCCGGGGCAAGGAATCGGCCGCCGAATGGCTCGATGTGCATCGCACCTGGCATTCGATGGGCGGCCGCAGCACCTGCACGATGCTCTATGGACACATCGAAACAGTGGCACATCGGACTGATCATTTACGTCATCTGCGTCAACTGCAGGATGAAACCGGCGGGTTTACCGGATTTGTTCCCTTCGCATTTGAACCCACACAATCCCACGGGATCCTCACCAACATAAAACGCGCCTCTGCATTTGAACAGTTGCGCAATCTCGCCGTAAGCCGGATTTACCTCGATAACGTCGACCACCTGACCGCCTATTGGGTCAGCCTTGGATTGCCGCTGGCGCAGGTCTCCCTCAGTTACGGCGTAGACGATCTGCACGGAACAATCTTGGAAGAAAGAATTTTCCACATGGCCGGCGCAACGACACCACAGCAACAGAGTATTGCCGCGCTCGAGTACGCCATTCGCGAAGCCGGCCGGGAGCCGATCCAGCGCGATAGCCATTACCGGCATATTTCGTCGCGTGCTCCTGCAACAACTCCGGTTTCTGCGCCAGCCGAGCTTGCGTGCGCGTAATGTCAGGTGAGAAATGAGATGTGAGAAGTTGGCAGCGAACGTCACGATTCGCCGGCCACTTTTCATTAGTCACTAATTACGTCTCACGTTGAACTCGCTCCGCATCGGCTGCGTAAAATATCTCAACGCACGCCCGCTCATCCGCGGATGGCCAGGCGGAGTCGAATTCGATCATCCATCAGTACTATGCAACCGACTGGCAAACGGCGAACTGGACGTCGCGCTTGTTTCGAGCTTCGAGTTTCTACGCAGCTCAATTTACCGCATCGTTGACGACGTTTCGATTTCGTCGAATGGCCCCGTTTATAGCGTCGTGGTTGCGCATCGTGCGGCGATTTCAGAGATTGAGGAAATTGAGCTCGATCCGGCATCGGAAACATCCGCAAACCTTCTGCGCTGCTTGCTCGCCGAACGAAGGCTAACACCGCGCCTGAGCCGGAACATAGGCAAAACGTCCATGTTCGACGTGCATCGTGGGCGGCTGCTGATCGGCGATCAAGCGATTCGTTTTCGGCAAGAGGGTGCGGATGAAATCCAATTCTGGGATCTTGGAGACGCATGGGAAAAACTGGTTGGTCTTCCGTTCGTTTATGCCCTTTGGCTGATTCGCCCCGAAGTCGTGAATGCCGAATCAATCGCGTTACGCCTGCGCGAATTGCGAGATGAAAACCTGACAAACCTTGCCGATTTGATCGCGGAAGCTGTAGCCGGGGTCGGTGACCCCGGCAAACGCAAAATGACCCGCGAATTCGTGACTCGTTATTACCGCAAGCACATTCGATTCAGTTTCGGACAAAGAGAAAGGCAAGGCTTGCAACGTTTCGCAACTTTATGTGTAAAGAACGGGTTACTTCCGAGCCGCGATCGCGTGTTCAGTATCGTGTAGGCAGGAGCGATTTCGCACGAAGCGCTCACACCGGCGCATTCCAAAACGCAAGCGCGTGAAGCTGAGCCCATTGCGGCATGCATCGCCGTGTTGTCACGCAATCTGGAGCGAATAAGCTGAACGATGGAGCATCTATGGATTCTCCCGACATGCGAAAATCTTAATGGCCGCGCTATTTCGTGGGGCGAAATTTGCGGCTCGGAATGCATCGCGCGATTGCTTTTTCGAAAAGGGTTCCGCACCGTGGACGAAGTTCAAAATTTTCTACGGCCGCGTCTCAGCTTACTTAGCGATCCATTTTTGCTTCCGCAAATGGAGGCGGCCGCCACCCGGATTCTTGCCGCATTGGATCTGCACGAACGCATTGTGCTCTTTGGGGATTACGATGTAGATGGCGTGACTTCTCTGGCGTTACTCGACGAAATGCTGCGCGGTTACGGGGCATCGCCGGATCTGTTTCTACCGCTGCGCATGGAGGAGGGCTATGGCTTGACCCGGGAAAGTGTCGAGCGCTGTCTCGAGCAACACCGGCCGCAATTGCTTATCGCTGTCGACTGCGGCACTGCTTCAACCGGCGAAATCGCCGAGTTAAAAAAACGCGGTGTGGACGTCATTGTCCTCGATCATCACGAGGCAAAGTCCGTTCTGCCCGATTGTGTCGCGCTTGTAAATCCGAAGACTGATCCTGCATCGCTGTTTCATTATCTCTGCAGCGTGGGAATCGTCTTCAAGCTTTGTCATGCCTTGCTAAAGAAATGGCCGCTGCCCGGCTTTGATTTGAAATCGAAACTCGATCTTGTCGCGCTCGGCACGGTCGCTGACATCGTACCGCTTGTCGACGAAAACCGTCTGCTGGTTCATCGCGGCGCCATCGAAATTGCGAGAACGTCGCGCATCGGTTTGAAGAAATTAATGCAAGTTGCCGGAGTACGTCCGCCAATCTTGCCCGATGATATCGGTTATCGGCTTGGCCCGCGACTGAATGCTGCGGGGCGTTTGAGCACTGCAGAAAAATCTTTGCGGCTGTTGCTGACGCTGGATAAAGGCGAAGCGGCGGCGCTCGCCACCGCGCTGGACCGCGAAAACCGCCAACGCCAGGAAGTCGAAAAGGAAATTCTTGCCGCGGCCGTTGCGCAGATTGACAAACAATTCGATGCCTCGCGAGATATCGTCATCGTGGCAGGCGCCCGCGGCTGGCATCCGGGCGTGTTGGGCATCGTAGCGTCCCGGATCGCTCGAAAATATCATCGACCCACGATTGTGATGGCTTTCGACGAGAACGGCGTTGGAAAGGGAAGCGGACGAAGCATCGACGGTCTGGATCTCGTGGAAGCGTTGACGCGTTGCGCGGCCACACTCGAGAAATTCGGTGGCCACGAAATGGCGGCGGGTTTGACGCTGAATGAAGAAAATTTCGCTCGATTTACCGAGGCATTTCGCTCCGCCGTGCGACACAGGCTTTCCGAAGAGGCTCTGCGACCTCGTCTGCGTCTCGATCATGAATTGCCATTCACGGAGATCGATGTTGAGTTTTTGCGCTGGCACGAACTGTTGCAGCCATTCGGAAGTGGAAATCCGCAGCCGATTTTCTTTGCGCGCGCCGTCGAACCGGTCACGCCACCGCGAGTCGTAAACGAAAAACATCTTATCTTTCGGTTGCGTCAGGGCGGCCGAAACCGCCGGGCTGTCTATTTTGATGGTGCGGCAACTGAATTGCCGGCTCCGCCGTGGGACGTGGCATTCCGAATTGGAGTGGATGAGTATGACGGCGAAACTTTGGTTGGCATGCGTATCGAGGCGGTTCGCGCAGCGGAAGCGATTTGAAAGACCGAAATACGTTACGCTGGATTGTCAACCCGAGCGGAGCGAAGTCGAAGGATCCCGCTGTGCTACCGTACTGTAGTGCCACCGGGTTCTTTGACCTCCTCAGAATGGCCGAACAAACATGATCGATTTTTCAGCAAATCTTGAGGAATTAACCTGGATCCAACGGCCACGCCTGCTTGCGCTGCGACGCCTCGGCATTGTGACCGTAGACGACTTGCTGACGCATTTTCCCCGACGGCACGAGGATCGCACAGAGTTTCCTCATTTCCCCCGCGAAGAAAGCGACGTTCCAATGTGTCTTTGCGGCGAGGTTATTAACACTTCGCTGCGCCGGTTTGGCGGATGGAAGAAAATCTTTGAAGCAACGCTGCACGAATCGCAGCCAAATGCTCTGAGCGAACCGCTCGTGTGCCGTTGGTTCAATCTGCATTACGTGCAGAAAATGATCGCTACGGGCCAGCGCATCGTTGTTTTTGGTAAACCGCGACTTCGCGGAAAGCGGATTTGCATGGATCATCCGGAGTTTGAGGTGATCGAGAACGACGAAGAGATGTCGATCCATTTCCGGCGCATCACGCCGATTTATCCAGCGACCGAAGGTCTTTCACAACGCGTCTTGCGCGGGATTATTTATCGCGTCTTGGAGGAAGTTTCAGACGCAGCATGGGAACCGGTCGCACCGAGTAGTTTGGTGCAAGGTAAGCGGTCGCAGGCGGTTCGCGCGATTCATTTTCCGGAGAATTGGGAAGCACGCGACGCCTCACGCGAGCATCTGGTGCTCTCGGAATTTTTCACCATGCAAATGCTGATCGTGTCGCATCGCTTCGAATCATCCTCCCGGCTCGGCCAATCGCACTGCGGGTCAGGCGCGCTGCTGGACAAATTTCTGAAGGCGCTTCCCTTCGAATTGACGGGTGCGCAGAAAAAAGTGATCTCGGAAATCCGCCGTGATCTGGCGGCGAATTATCCGATGAACCGTTTGTTGCAGGGAGACGTCGGCTCGGGAAAAACCGTCGTTGCCATTGCGGCGATACTGCTCGCGGTTGAAGCCGGATTTGAGGCGGCGTTCATGGCGCCAACGCAAATTTTGGCCGAGCAACATTACGATGTGCTGCGCCGCTGGCTGAAACCGTTGGGCGTGCCCGTATTGTTGCGAACAGCCGCAAGGCAGGAAGACGGCGCTCCGCTGCCGCTCTTTGCACGGAATGAAAAAGATGAAATGCGCGTCTCCAGAAGTTCGTCGCCGCAAAATGCGGCGACCAGCACGCTGCAAAGTCCGGCGGCTGACCAGCCCCAAATCGTCGTCGGAACGCACGCGTTGCTTTACGAATAAGTTTCGTTCTCAAAGCTGGGGCTGGCGGTCATTGATGAACAGCACAAGTTCGGTGTCGCGCAACGCGCCCGACTAACTGCGGGCGATCCGGCGCCAGATGTGCTCGTCATGACGGCGACGCCGATCCCGCGCACGCTGACCATGACCATCTATGGCGACCTCGACGTATCGACGATTGATGAGATGCCGGGGAACCGTGGAAAAATCGTCACTGCGGTGCGCGATACTTCGAAGTTTGGCGAGGTACTCAGTTTTTTGCGATCGGAATTGGAGAAGGGACGTCAGCTTTATGTGATCTACCCGTTGATTGATGAAAGCGAGAAGCTGGACGCGAAAGCCGCCGCGGCGGAATACGAATTGTGGCGCGAACGCCTGCATCCATTCCGCTGCGAACTGCTTCACGGCCGGATTCCGGCGCCGGAGAAACAGCAGATCATGGATCGTTTTCGACGCGGCGACACGAACGCGCTGATTAGTACGACCGTGCTCGAGGTCGGTGTCGATGTGCCGAATGCGACGGTGATGCTGATTGAAAACCCGGAGCGTTTCGGTCTCGCGCAGTTGCACCAGCTTCGGGGACGGATCGGTCGCGGCGAGCACAAGTCGTATTGCATTTTATTGGGCCCCAATCCGGGGGAGGAGGCGGCAGCAAAGCTTGCGGTTTTGGAACGAACGACCAACGGCTTCGAAGTGGCGGAAGCAGACTGGGAATTACGCGGGCCTGGCGATCTGCTCGGCACAGCGCAGAGCGGCTTGCCGGCGCTGAAGATTGGGGATTTGAAACGTGACGCAGACCTGATGCGACGCGCCCGCGCAGCAGCGATGTCGATCTTCGAAATAGACCCGCGCCTGGAGCTACCTGAAAATCAACGTTTTCGACGGTTTATTGTCGAACAACAGGGACAAAGTTTCTCGCACGTTAGTTGATGAAAAATCTCGCAAAGTTTTTGCTTTTTGTGCTGCTGTTAAGTGCAGGAATTTCGCTGCTTTACGATTACCGTCTCAAACATGGAGGCGTTGACGTTTTCGTCAGGGCGCACAGCGGAAAAATACACGTTTGCCTCCGAGCCGGCGGTCAATCCAAAACAAGTTGCATCGCTTGAATCGTTGAATCAGGAGCGGCGTGCGTTGGTGAAGAGTGTCGTTCCATCAGTGGTGGCGGTGAAGACATCGACCAAGATGGTTGTTCGGCGCGAATATGGAATTGATCCGTTCGAATTTTTCTTTCCGAATCAGCGGAGAAACCGCAATCCACGCGACGAAGAGCTGGTGCAGAATTCACTTGGTTCCGGCGTGATCGTGACGAATGAAGGTCACATTATCACCAACAATCACGTCGTGACCGACAGACAAGGCCGTCCGGTTGATGAGATTGAAGTGCAACTGAGCGATGGTCGAACCAAGAAAGCGCGTCTGGTGGGCGCGGATGAACAAGTGGATCTCGCGGTGCTTAAGATTGACGAGCCCGGCCTCAAACCGCTCAAGCTTGCTGACTCCGACTCGGTCCAGCCGGGAGATTCTGTTCTGGCTATCGGTAATCCGCTTGGGTTTGACGAAACCGTGACCGACGGAATCATCAGTTCAAAAGGTCGGCCGAATCGCAGCGATTTTTTCGCTGAGCTGCTGCAGACCAATGCGGCAATTAACCCGGGTAACAGCGGCGGCCCTCTGATCAATCTCCGCGGCGAGGTGATTGGGATCAACACGGTGATCGCCTCGACCACTGGCGGTTCGCAGGGACTCGGTTTCGCGATTCCTTCGAACACGGTTCGTAGCGCGCTGGAGAGCTTGTTAAAACAGGGACGCATCATTCGCGGATACCTTGGTATCGAGACGGGACCGTTGCAGCGGGGCGCTGGCGGGTCGGATACTGAAGGCGTCACTGTGGGCGGTGTAATCTCCGGGTCGCCTGCAGAACAGGCGGGCGTGCAACCTGGCGATGTCATCCGCAAATTCGACGGACGCGACGTGAAGAATTTCAGTATGCTTCGCACGCTCGTCGCCGGCGCGCCGTTGAACAAACAAGTAGAGCTGCAAATCCTCCGGGACGGAAAACCTTTGACGCTGAAAGCACAGATCAGAGAGCAACCGGTTGATTACGAAACCGCGCGGGTTCGCCCTCGGGGAAATCAGCCGCAATTACAACCTCCGCGACAGCCGACAATCAGCAGACCGTTGACGGTCCGCTAGCATCCATTCAGGTGGACGAATTGACTCCTGAAAAAGCGCGCCAACTCGACCTGCCTCCAAACGTACAAGGCGTGTTGGTAACAGCAGTCGATCCCGACAGCGGAGTAGCGGAATTACAGAAAGGCGACGTAATTGAAGAAATCAACCAGCAACCGGTTACGTCCGTTTCCGAGTACAACAAAATCGCTGCGTCGCTTGACCCAAGTCAGCCACAAGTACTATCAGTTTGCCGCCATCGAGCGCGCTCGTTCCTGGTGTTGCGACCGCGATGATGCTGGCTGTAGCCGCCTCGCTGTGTCGAGGCGCTTCGGTGACTGCTGATTTGCACGGCGACAGAGCGCCGTGGCTACAACCTGCGACCGAGCACGGCCTAACCTCAGCACGCAATCGCGTGCCGTCGGCAGACGCCGGAGAGCATTTCCTGGAGCGCGTCAAGCACGCGGTTCACTGATGCTCTCACAGATTCAAAGTTCTGTTTCGCAGTGTGCGTGCCCAGCAACTTTCGCTCACCGGCGGAGTGTTCACGGTCCGCTTCAATATGCACAGTGAAGTATTCGTAATGGTTGGGATCACCGAAGCTGTAATGTTTTTTCAGTCCGTCGATCTTGGACTCGCAGATTTCGGGGATTTGACTTTCGTACGCGTACAGCGCCGCCAAACCTTCGGCGGTTGATCCATCGCGACAAACCGATCGGAAAGTGTCGATCAAGTTTTTTGTTTCCGGCCACTTTTCCGATTTGCGCACGTCAGATGCACCAATGCCCAAGCCTTCGGCAAATTGGAGCCAAAGCTGTGGATGATTCGGCGATCCAGCTTCCTCGTCGATTAAATTGTTGAGCAACGTTTTGCGCGTCGTGAGATCATCGCATTTCGCGTGCACCGCCGACAGATATGTCGGAAACGCGGCAACATGATGATAATATTGACGCGCGTAATCCAGCGAGCGCCTCCTTGCTCAGCTCGCCCGCGTGTCCACGCGAGATAAAAGGGATGTTTCAAGAGATGTTTCGCTGCGATGTCGATTATCGATTTGGTCGAGATATTTGTTCATAAAGTTCTTTCCGATTCCGAATTGGTTATGACGTGAGTTTCACGCTTCGCACTGCTAATCGGCTTTGATCTTTGCATCCAGCAAGAACTTTGTAACAGCCTCTGCAAATGTCTCGATAATCATGCCCATTGCGTTTTGCTCCTACCGCTTGGAAAACCGTTAAGCTGTGATTCGGTAGGCAATCCGTCAACGAGCTGATTGCTCGTTTGAGGTCCGGCGATGCCGTCTTGCTACCGGTAAGAAGCTATGCATTGGCACTTTCAACTCACGTATCCTGCTGTGTCGATTGATGTCGATCTATCGCTCGAGTCTCACGAATCTGATATCCGCGTGCCATCCTTGCGTCCAGATCTTCGAAGATCGGCTTTCATCGTGCCAATTTCTTTCGGGAGAGTATCGCGATTTCGTGCAGAATAAATCATGAAAGCTTCCTCGCTATCGGAGGCGGCGCGAATCATGTGCACACACTGATTTCGCTCGCGACAGCAACTGTTGTCGCGTATCCAAGGCGCTGGCAACTCCTCAAAGGCAATTCATCCTGGAGATTTCATCCGTGAGAAAAGCCTCTTCCAGAGTTCAGACGCCTCCAATGGAATGCCCTAGGAAGGATACGCGCCCCGGTTGCGCGTTCGCGACAGCCGCTACATCTTCAGCCCCTTTTTCGCAACGTCTAATCGGTCGCATCATCACTTTCGGTACCATGGCCACGACGGTCCATCGCACCAACGATCGTAATTCGGAGTCAAAAATTTGTAACAAAGGCTTCCAACGGCTGCGGTCACCGATGCCTCCATGAACAATGACGAGGCTCGGACCCGTGCCCGCGCATTCGACTGCAATCAAAGTCCCATCCTTCGCTGGGACATCGAGTGATCGAGTTCTCAGCTTGGGGAATCGCGCCATGTGACACCGGCGCTGAAAACGCTGTGCTATAAAGTCGCCGAAAATCCTCACGCCATCAGGCCGCTTGCAAAATTTGTTTGATGCCGCGGACGGGGATGAGGACCCAGCTTGGGCGATGGTTCAATTCGTAGCCAATTTCGTATACAGCTTTATCAAGCAAATAGGATTCCACTATGATTTGAAGGTCGTTGCTGTTTTTGGGGATGAAAACCGCATTGGCAGTGGTGTTGAGATAGCTTTGGAGAAAGACGCTGCTCATCTGGCGATACCAAAGATCGGCCCAACGCTCCAGAAAAGGCATGTCTTGCTGGCGCATGGACCGCTGCCACAGTGCGGCGTAAGCGGCATATTGGAATGAGCGCATCATGCCGGCGACGTCGCGCAGCGCGGAGCGTTTCATTTTCCGATCGCTCAAGGGACGCGCCGGTTCGCCTTCGAAATCGAGAATGACAAAATCTTTCCCGGTATAAAGCAATTGCCCCAGATGGTAGTCGCCGTGAATCCGAATTTTTGCGCCATTGGTGCGGCGGTCGAGCAATCGTTTTTCGCGCGCCAGAATTTCTTTTTCCGCTGCGAGCACTTCCTTCGCTTCATCTCGAAATGTTGCAGGGACATCCTGCAACTTTTTCTCCAAGGATGTAAACGCACGGCGCAATGATGTGCGCATGCTTTGGTAAACGGAGCGTTGTGCCATGGCATTGAATGGCTCCGGCGCGAACGCGGGATTGTCAGTTCTTGACGCGAGTGCAAGATGCAATTCGCCCGTGCGCTGTGCCATGAGCTTTACTTTTTCGGGGTAAACGCCGCCGATCAGTTCTTCGAGAAGAGCACCGGGCGGTGCTGTTTCATTCTGAAGATCGGCCTTGCGCTCCAGCACGCGGTCGTAATAGCGGCCGATCGCATCCACAGTCAGTGTCCAGACGTCGCCTTCATTCGCCACCGCCTGTTGCAGGAGACAAACAACAGTCGGCTCTGCCTTTGCCCGGCGATATTCAAGTGCTCCGAAAAAGGCCGGCACATTTGGAAAATCGGTTTGCTCGGTAAGGAAGCGCGTGATTTCCACGTCAGGGTTTATCCCGTCTTCGAGTTTGCGATAGAGTTTCAGGAAAAATCTATTGTCGAAGAGCATTGAAGAATTGCTCTGTTCCGCGCTCAAAACCTGTGATCTAGCGGAGCAATCAAAATCCTGCGATCCCAGGCCCGCGGTCGCGAAGCCTACAAATTGTCCTGCCTGAGCACGGAGCGTGTGCTGTCGCACGATGGTCTCGAACAGCTCTGAACGAAACGTCGCGTCCCAAATCGCATCGCACAGAATGGCGCCATTGCCACGGGTGAAATGCGCTACAACCGCCTGAGGCGCGTTCTGCTTAATCGAGTGCGCCATTTCGGAGGAGGCAATCTTTACCGGAATGGCGTACGTTTCCGTCGGAGCATCCAGGTAGTTGACCTCAACGAACCAAAGTCGCGCGCCGTCGGCATCAGAGGAAAAAGCAAGCTGCTCAATCACTTTGAGATTCCGGAAAGTCCTGGCCTTCGAACCAAACCAACGGGAATTACGGATATGATTGGGAAGAACCTCGCGCTCGAGGTGGTCTCGCTCATTATTGCCAAGCAGGACGTCCAATTGAGCTGGCGCCTTGATCCTTGGCACAATGCGTTTCTTCGATGCACGGCGGCTATCGGTCGGCGCGTGCAAGGCAAACCAGTAATACGCGTGTGGGCCGAGTGTAATGACGTAATTCGATTTCCTGATCGGCCGAAACAGATTCCGGCTGAAAACCTCCATCGGCACGCAGCCTGCAAAACGCGAAAGATTCAATTCGGCCGACTGCGAGAACCGCGAAAGATTTGCCACCACCACGATGGTCTCGTGTTTCCAGCGGCGAAGGAACGCCAGCACCTTCGGATTGTCCAGGTTCAGGAATTCGAAGGAGCCGCGCGAAAATGCCTTGAAATTCTTACGCATGGCGATCACGCGACGCGTCCACCACAGCAGAGAGGAAAGATTTTTCTGCTGGTTCTCTACATTAACGGCTTCGAAGTGATATTCGGGATCAATGGTGACAGGCAGATAAAGCTGTTGCGGATTTGCTCTTGAAAATCCCGCGTTGCGGTCCGGGCTCCACTGCATCGGTGTGCGGCAACCGTTGCGATCGCCGAGGTAAAAATTGTCTCCCATCCCGATCTCATCGCCGTAGTAGAAAATCGGTGTACCCGGCATGGATAACAGCAGCGTGTTAAGTAACTCGATTTTGCGGCGGTTATTCGCGAGGAGCGGCGAGAGCCGGCGCCGGATGCCGAGGTTGATGCGCGCGTGCGGATCCGTCGCGTAAACTCGATACATGTAGTCGCGCTCCTCGTCCGTCACCATTTCCAGTGTGAGCTCATCGTGGTTACGGAGAAACATTGCCCACTGGCAATTCTCCGGGATCGCCGGGGTCTGCTCCATGATGTCGATGATGGGGAACCGGTCCTCCATCTGCAGCGCCATGAACATGCGGGGCATAAGCGGGAAATGAAAATTCATGTGGGTTTCGTTTCCCTCGCCAAAATACGCAGCCGCGTCCTCCGGCCATTGATTTGCTTCCGAAAGCAACATGCGATTCGAGAATTTCGTCTCGACGTGAGCCCGCAGTTCGCGGAGAAATTTATGCGTTTCAGGCAAATTCTCGCAGTTCGTGTCTTCGCGTTCGTACAGATAGGGCACGGCATCGAGCCGAAGTCCATCCACACCCATCGACAACCAGAAATCGCAGACCTTCTTCACGGTGTCGTGCACGTCTGGATTATCGAAATTCAGATCCGGCTGATGCGAATAGAACCGATGCCAATAATATGCTTTCGCCACCGGGTCCCACGCCCAGTTCGAAGTCTCGAAATCTTTGAAAATGATCCGGGCGTCCGCATATTTTTCCGGCGTGTTGCTCCAGACGTAGAAATCCTTGTAGGCGAGGTCGTCGTCCCTGTAGCCGGGGGCGGCGACCCCGGCTGCGCGTGACGTCGAATCGTCCCTGCCGGTGTCACCGACCCCGGCTGCCGCGACCGCGCGCCGCGACTTTTGGAACCACGGATTTTGATCCGAGGTGTGATTGATTACGAGTTCGGTGATAACACGCAGATTGCGTTCGTGCGCGGCGTCTAGAAACGCGCGGAAATCGTCGAGCGTCCCGAAAATCGGATTGACGTCGAAGTAATCGGCAATGTCGTAGCCGTCGTCTCGCAGCGGAGACGGATAGAACGGCAGCAACCAGAGCGCAGTGACGCCGAGTTCCTGCAGATAATCGAGCTTCTCGATGAGACCGCGAAAGTCGCCCATGCCATTGCCGTCGCTGTCGCAAAACGTCTTAACATGCAGCTCGTAAATGATGGCGTCCTTGTACCAAAGCGGGTCGACCGATGTGTTGCTGGATCCCTCTCCCATAGAACTAACTTTTGACACATCGAACGCGACACGCAATCACGCTCATTTCCCGTTGAAATCGCTGGACGCGCCCGCATGGCTGGCATAAGAGAGCCGGTCATGTCTCGGCGCTCGATTCGTGTTTGACTAATTTTGCTAAATACATGGCACGTTCCGAACCAATTTCTTCAACCCAGCGCAAACCAAAAAAACTCGCGGGTGCAAAAAGGGCACGCGCGCAATCGTTGACAATTGCCCCGCGACTCGAACCGGGGACGCCGAGCGACTTCGAACTGATGAAACGCATCCAGGCGCGGGACGCTGATGCGCTGTCTCAGCTCTACGATCGTTACAACGGCATTCTGAAGGCGCTAATCCTGCGGGTGATTCACAATGAAGCTGAGGCCGACGATCTTCTGCAGGAGATTTTCGTGGAGATCTGGAACCAGGCGAAGAATTTCTCGGCCCAAAAGGGCAAACCACTCGGCTGGATGGTTACGCTGGCCCGGAGACGGGCGATCGATGGGCTGCGCAAGAAGCAGGCTTACGCGCGCGCGGAGGAACGCCTGCAAAACGAGACTGAACAGCAGCCCGACGCATGGGTTCACAATGCCACCGAAGAGGAAATCGTGTTGAGCGACACGCGCACGCTCATCCAAAAGGTCATCAGTCGCCTGCCGCCGGCCCAGCAACAGGCAATCGACCTCGCATTTTTTAGGGGCATGAGCCAGCGCGAAATCGCATCCAATACGAATACACCATTGGGAACGGTAAAAACACGGCTTGAATTAGGACTAAAAAAAATACATGACGGCCTCAAGGACTTAAAAGATGAACTTTGAGCGGTTTCAAAATCAGGCGCGGTTGTACGTGATCGGCGCGCTTGAGGATGAAGAGCTGGCGGAATTTGAGAAGGCCCGAATAAAATTCGGAAAGAAAGGCGAAGATTTCATCACTAAATGCTACGCCTTGCACGAAGCATTTGCTCTAAGCCTGCGTCCCGCGAAATCCTCCGCCGCGATCAAAGAACGGCTCATGGCCATGGTAAAAGCCAAGAAGGAAACTTGATCCCTGCGGTTATCCTCTCACCACTCGAATTCGCGTAGGATACATTCCTGCAGGAAACCGTAGAAGTTTACCTGGAACAAGCTTAAGTCCCGCCGCGACCCGATGGGGGAGTGAAGGTGGTCGTTCAGTTCAGTCTCGGTGAAATTGTTTTTTGCGGCGATCACCAGACGGGCCTGGTTTAACGCGCTCAACCATGCATCGGTATGTTTGGTGGGAATGCGCAGGGTACGGTTCGCGAGATTTTTTTCATTTCCGTTCAGTTGCTCCAAATCACCGGCCACAGTTTGCGTCGCGGTTTGAAAAAGACGGCGCAACTCAGGTTCGACATACGTTTTCCACTCGGCGCAAAGTTCCGTGTCTGATCCATTCGATGGCGGACTGAAGATGCGTTCTTCGGCAGCAGACACGCCTTCCGGATTGGAGCTTGCAGGTATTTGCCGGAGCAGTTCGGCAAGAAACGGGTCGAGTTCGGCGATTTCGATCTGGTTATTGCGGCGTCGAATCTCCATGACTAACGAGTCTTCTCCAGTGTAGCGAGCAGCAGATATCCATGCAGTTGCTGCACGTAAAGTTCGGCTCGCTCCCGCATGCCGCTCCACAAAATAGAACGCCCTTTTTGGTGCACTTCCAACATGTGTCTCTCCGCTTTGTCGCGTGGGTAACCGAAGACGCGTTGAAAAACCATGGTCACGTAACTCATCAAATTGACCGGATCATTGTGCACCACCACCTGCCACGGAACATCGAACGCTTCCTCTGTGTCTGTTTCTTTTTCAATCGTTGGCGCGCCAACAGTGGATTGCGTGCCATCCTCCGGAAGGATTGTTGTTCCGGCGATTAGAAGGCCTGCCACTTTCGGCCAAAGTGGCTCTACGGTCATGGGAAAAATGCTAACATAGCCCGCCGTCAGTTCAAACCTGTGGCGGGCATCGATGATGCCGGAACTCGGATTATTCGCTCTCCGTCGATCATGATCTTGGCTACAGCGCACGGCGAAGAATTTTCTCCTGTGCCATTTTCATCTTGCGCGCCCCTGTTGGCGTTTGATCGTCGAACCCGTGCAGATGCAGAAGTCCATGGGTAATGTACAGTTTGAGCTCGCGCATTAGCGAATTTTCGAATGCCCGGGTCTGGCGCCGTGCGGTCTCGACACTGATAAAAATTTCGCCGTGTTGAAATGTGAGCACGTCAGTAGGCCCCGATTCTCGCATGAATTTCCGATGCAGAAACGCGATCCGCCTATCGGAAACGAGCCAGATAAAGACCTCGCGCAAGTTGCGCAGCTCAGTTCGTTTGCCTTTTCGCATTTTGAAACAATGTTCCGCGGCGCTGCCTGCGAACTTTTCCAGTTCTGCGACGTTCACCGAAATTTTTCGTTGAATATTCCGCACGATGATGCGCGGTAATTGTGCGTGTCCATTCATTTACTTCGTGACCCGTTCCTTTCGCTGCGACCGAACCAAAACCGAGCGATAGCGCCCCCTGATACTTGAATCGTAGAAGCGTGCCTTTGATTCCGCGGACATCAGGTTGCGATACACCGTGGGCGGCACATCGAGGTAACGATAGGCAGCGCCGTTTACGAATTCGATTTCGAGAATGTGCCGGCGCTTGCTGTAGCCGATCTTTGCAATAGCAGTCGATTCAACGGGCTGGCGTGGAATGTGAGAAACGACTCGATTTGGTGTCGGTGACGGCTCCGCCGATGCAACGGCGACCGCGACAATTGAGATGTAAGAGACCACTAAAGTTCGTACCACTGTAGCTCTCTTCTAGAGGAGAAGCCGCACTCGGTCGAGAATAGATGTAGCCATCACTGCTAACGGGGCGCCTCTCCTTTGGTAAGGGAGAGGGGAGGGTGAGGATTCCCGCTACTGTCCAAGTGGCGTCGTAACCTCCGTGCCTGGCGGCGGCTTAAACTCGAATGTTGATGGAGGAATCGGCGTGCGTGTCTCGTTTGAATAGGTTGTGACGATTCGGTCGCCGCTCGGCAGCAGCATGTCGGTGCGCTCGACTCGGAACTCATTGTTGATCCCCAGATCGAGCTTTTGGAACGCGCGCTTCATCACCGCGGTGCGGGGCTGCAATTGCAACTCGTATCCGTTCCCGTTCTTTGTCGCAGTGATGTTGAATTTGATTTCGATGTTTTCCAGATTCAACGCGGAATTGATCGCTGCTACGGTGGCATCCAGCGGCGATCCTTTGCCCAGCGGGTAACGCTCTGCTGATTTAAAGTTGGGATAATAAATCCACAGGTCGCGGCCGTTGCTCACCGAAGTGCTCGGCGAATTGCCTTTCACTTCGCGTCGGAACTTGTTCGGCGGCTGAAACCAAACTGTTCCGGAACTCAGGACCGGCTTTTTCATCAACCGAATCACTCTTTCTTCCTGAAAATCGGCCTGTGTCGTCCGGTTCTGCCGGACCGCCGCAAGAAGATTTTTGAGTCAGCTTCTGAAAGCGGCGCGACGTTCGCAATGCACATGATTACCACGAAAATAAGAGCCAAGGATAACAGCGTGCGCATCTAGCAAACGTATAGGAGCAAATCGTGTTCTCAAAGTCGCTTGTACCCGCGACCGTCGACCGCGGTTCCACTAGAGACCGTCGAAAAAGCGTGCTCCATTCGTTGCCTCTGGTTCTGGATCTTCGCGTATTCGGTTCACGGCAGATCTGGCTAGCCACTCGCGAGCTTTTTGTCGCAACTCAGCCGCATTGCGCAATGCGAGCTTCTCCTTGATGCGCATCTGGTGTGTCTCAATCGTTTTGACGCTCACATGCAATTCACTCGCTAATTCCGAAACGCTCACCCCTCTCCCAATAAATGAGAAAATCTCCAGCTCACGATCGCTCAAGATACTAATATCAGAGCTTCGTGAGTTTCTAGTGCCGCCTGCGAAATTGCGTAGGATTAGAGGAAGGACGCTCGCACCCACGTACGGATGGCCGGCCGAGATTTCGCCAAGCGCCTTGAGCAGTTCCGTTGCGTCCTCGATACCCAAGTACCCCCGCGCACCCGCCCGGAACACGCGTTGAGCCGAGAATGCACCGGCGTCTTCAGAAAGGGCGAGTATTGCAGCGACTGGATTGAGGCTCCGGAATTCTTTAATCAATTGTATCCCGTCACCACCGCAGAGCCTCAGCCCAACCAGAACCAGATCCGGTTTATGGCGCAGGAATAACTCGCGGGCCAAAGGCGCTTCACCCGTTTCGCCGCACACCACAAATTGCATGCTTTGCGCAATCAGCGAGAGCACGCCGGATCGAACGAAACCTGTTCGGTAAACAATGAGGACTTTTGCTTTTGTCGGTCGTTTCCCTGATACGCCATAGGGCTCTTCTGTCAGGGATTTCATTGACTGCCGATTAAACGCGCGTGCAGCAAGCCGCTTGCGTTGCTGCGTATGCTGATGTCCGGACATCGTGGGGGGGGTGCAGCTGTTTTGTAGGGTAAAAGCCGACAGAGGCCAAGACAAAAATTCAGGGATTCACCCCGACAGACAGATTGGCAGCAGCCTGCCTATTCTTTACGCGAGATGAAAACACCCGCCCAACGGACAACATTATGAACTCAAAAACTGCTGTTGCACGAATCGCGGTTGTGTTCGCAATCGCACTCATATTCGCGACTCCGCGATTGCTGGCTCTTGAGGATCACAACCCCATCGGCGTCACCGGCGCTTTTGAAGGCGTGATCACCACCGGTGGCGCATACAATGTACTGAAATCACAGTGCCACGCGGCAGATCGACGACATTGTTGTGCCGGGCGCGATCGGAAAATACGGCCTGAAGATGACACGCTACTTCAGCAGCCGGGCCGGGTACGGCGATGGCTGGAGCCATGAGTACGGGTGGTACACATCAACTTATGACGACAAGGTCTACTACCCAAACGGCAGCGTGCAGGATAGCACTTGCACAGGAGAGTGGGGACTGCCCGGCCCTCTTGGAGTTTCCGATGGATGGGAAACTCACCCCTCGTACGGGTATGGTAATTTTCGGCTGGCTGACGGCGGCACCGTAGTTTTCCAAAATCATCATGCGAGTTCGATTATCGACCCCTATGGCCAGACGACAACGCTTACCTATGATGTAAACACAGGGCTGCTCACCAAGGTGACTGAACCGGGTGGCAGGTACTTGCAGTTCACGTACAACGGATCTTATCTTTTGACTCAGGTAAATGCGTATGATGGTCGTGGAAACCGTATCGACTATGTCGTTTATCATTACACCGCAACGGACCCTGGAGGCGGGCACCCGTCAGTTCAGTGCCTCACTTCCGTTGATTATAGCGACGGTACGCACGCTTATTACACCTACGAACAAGATAACGTACCCGAGGACATTAACAGCGGGTCTATCAAAGTTTGGCCGCTGGTAAACGGCTGCGATGATGCGCGTTACCAGGGAGCGATGCGCCGGATTGCCTACGACTATCAGGATCAAGGACCGCACGGCGCGATCTTGAAGGAGCGATACTGGGACGGAATCCCAGGGCACGAGAATAATGGTGAAATGGTATCGAGAATCGATCCACCTTCGCCTTCCCCGATCATTAGCTACCCAAACTTCGATACCCTGTACACCGAATACCGCGGTGATGGCCCAAGTCGAACATTCACCTACACCGATCTGCACCTGCATCGGATTGACGGGGACACATGCCCGACGCTCACATTTGGTCCCGCCCCTCAGCAATTCCTTGAGGACTATACGGATTTCCAAAATCACCACACCGTGTTGGGATACGACACCAACCGGTATGTCAATTCGGTCAGAGATGCTAATCTTCACACCACCACCTACACGCGCGGCCCGCCTCCATATCCCGTCTCTGGCTCGAAAGGCGTTGGGCAAATACTCAAAATCACGCACCACGATCAGACTCACATCGATTACACCTACCAGACTGAATCTGGAGCGATCGGCGGACATTACGTGGCAACAGTCAGCAACGAGCGTCAGAAGATAACCACCTACACACGCGATTCGATTAAGCACTTTGTTACCCGGATCGATTATCCATCGGACACAACTACCCCCGCCTCATACGAAGAATTCACGTATAACGGTTTCGGCCAAGTCCTCACCCACCACCTGAGAAATGGCGCGTGGGAGAGCTTTGTTTACGACGGTCGCGGCTTGCTTACCGACAAGTACAATCCTAAACAGGATCTACAGAGTGGTGTCCCGGGCGGTAGCGATCCCCACACACATTATTCCTATTATACATCAGGCCCGTGGACGGACCGGGTTCTGAAGATGACGTTGCCTGCGAACGGGAATGGCCTCCAGGCATCTGAGACCTACGAGTACGACCGGGCGCTGGGCACCGACGGGACGACAAACCCGACAGGGGCAACGGTCGCTGGACGGGGACTAATCACCAAAATCACCCACGGAGACAATACCTATCAGAGCCTCGGATACGACGCTTACGGCAACAAACGCTGGGAGGAAAACGAGCTGCGACAGCGCGCCAACTATACGTACGACGATTACAAGCGGCTGCTTACGGTTAAAGATCCGCTCAATAAAACCACTACTTACACGTACGTCCCGACCAACGGCGGTGGCGGCTCGTCTTACAAGCATACCACCAGCAACCCGGACACAGTCACTACGCCCGCAGGGATCGTGACCAACAGTGTTTACGATGCGAACTTCCGCAAGACTTCCAGCACGACGGCGGCCGCGACCACCTGGTTCCACTACGATGCCGTTGGTAACCAGGATTACGTCACTGATCCGCGCAATTATATCACTTATACGGATTACGACACTCGCAACCGCAAATGGCAGGTGCGAGAGCCGCTGGGCCACACCACCCAGTTCTACTACGACGATGGCATCAACGTCACCAGGATCATTCGTCCTGACACTACTACTGAAACGAAGACTTATGATGCAATGAACAGGGTGCTCAGCGATACTGTGCCCAAAACCAGCAGTCCCGTTGTGAACCTCACTACTTTTTTTACGTACAACCCGTCGGGTACCATCCAAAAAATCACCGATCCGAACGTCCACTACACCTGGTTATACTATGACGCGTCGGATCGAAAGACGCAGATGACCTACCACGATGGCAGCACGCAGCAGTGGACGTACGATGACGCTGGCAACTTGTCGAGCCGTACCACGGTCAACCCTGTAAATCCACGGGAGGCGCAGAATTTCTCGTATGACATCCGAAACCGCAAAGTCGGCATGACTTGGAGCAACAGCGCGGATTGGGCGGACTTCGGTTACGATAATGCCAGCCGGTTAACCAGTGCCACGAATGTGAACTCGGCTGTTACTCGTCAGTACGATGCCGTCGGCCATCTCACCCTCGACCAGCAACATGTGACCGGCTTCCTGCTCCCCAAGAGCGTCAATTATGAATATGATGACGACGGCAGATTGACCCGTATGTACGCATTCGGCGTGTCGGGCTACGACTTCACTTATTCCTACGACGCGATGGGCCGCTTTGAGAAGATATTCCTCACCAACTCCAGCCAATTGTTTCAATATCATTACGACGCGGCCTCCAACGAGACCGAGCGCGATAATCTTTACAACGGAGTCAACCAGCTTTATCCTCGTGACGCGCTGAATCGTATGCAGTCTATGGACGTAATAAAAGGCGGCACACTCGCCCACGAGGGCTACACCTACGATGCGATGAATAGGATTACTCTGGTGAGCTATGCGACTGCTCCCAATGATTCGTTTTCCTACTATCTGGACGGCGAACTGAAGCAGGCGACAGTGGGTAATCCCAGCCACACCATCACTTATAACCTGGACAACAATGGCAATCGCACGAGTGTCGTGGATAACAACGTAACGAGCACCTACTCGCCCAACACGATTGACCAATACACTTCGGTATCTGGAAGCAGCATCAGTAATGGAGCCGAGCATGAGATTAGTGCCTACAATGGCGTTACCTACAGCTACATTAACGACGAACATCTAACATCCGTCACGAATGGGAGTACAGACTTATTCGATGGTGTATGATGCGCTTGGGCGTTGCGTGACACGCTCGCTCATTGACGGTCCGACAACCTATTATATATACGACGGGGAGAAACCGATACTGGAGTATGACGCCGGTTCGCGGGGAGGTGGGCCGTCACGGCCAACGCCGACGCCTAGGCCGAGCCCGACGCCTCAGCCTCCTCCCACTCTGGCCGGGGTTAACCTGTATGGGAAAGGGATCGACGAGATCCTGGAGCGGGTCGCCATCGGTTCCGACAGTAATTGGTACGTGTATTATCCCCAACAGAATCATGAAGGCAGCGTGACGCTGCTGACTGATACCAGCGGCAATGTGATTGAGCGGTATCGCTACGACGCCTTCGGCGCGCCAACTATCTACACGTCCACCTGGGCTACACGCTCAAACACCATTTACGATAACCGTTTCCTGTTCACCGGAAGAGAATACGCAGCCACGTATCGTTCCACCTACACGACCTCAGCGTTTAATTTCTACGAGTATCGCGCCCGCGCGTACAATCCGATTCTTGGGCGGTTTATGAGCGAGGACCCGAAGCTCTTCGACGCCGGCGATTACAACCTCTTCCGCTATTGCCACAATGATCCCCTCGATTTTACTGATCCCATGGGGCTGCAGGACACCGCGCCGACGTATTCACCGCGGCAAACGTCATTGGAGCGGCTTTGGGAGATGACCAAATGGTTCGATCGCTCAAATGTTCTTCAAGGAAACTTTGCCCAGTTCGCTGCCAGCCAGAGCCTATCCATGGGTCAAGTCCAACAGGCGCAAAGCGTCTTTATGCTTCGCTCGGCTGCGATCAAAAAATATGGCCCGTACAGTGGCAGTGGAAGATGGACTAACGAGAGTCGATGGATCACCGACTATCATGTTCCAAGTCATATCATAAACGATCCAGATTATAATTGGCGTTGGGCAACGGGGTTAGGCGGTATGATGGTTACACATTTTTCCGTCAATCGAGATATCGTCGGAGCAGTCACTACAGCATTGAATAATCTCCAACGAGCTGGGCATCTTGGCGATTTGCACACGTTTGATGGCGCTTTTGCGGGACGGAACACGCGCGGCAGCGGCCAAGTCAGTGCCCACGCTTACGGCCTTGCGTTAGACATAAATGCTGACACGGCGCCGAGAGGGTCGCGGGCACTTCAACCATTGCAGCTTAGGACATCGTTTATGCGCGCAGGTTTTGTCGACGGAGGAACATGGGTTTTACCGTGGGCTGTACGTGACCCAATGCATTTCACTGTTGGATTTTGAGCAAACACTTTAAAAACCCGTATGACTATCAAACCTCGAGTATTTCTTTTTGTCTTGGCACTTTGGGAGTTAGGAACAGCCAATCTTGCGATTGCCGATGTTGTTTCGGCCTTGGATCGCGAGTGGGCAGTGCTTGCCACGATCACCGGGTTTCACGATGTCACCAGGCCGAATAGCGTTTTTCGAGTGCGGGTGATTGAAGCTAACGGAAGCGCGACAGTAGGAGTTAACTCAATCATTCTTTATTTCGTCGCAACAAACGATTCGTCAGCAGGCGATCTTCAACAGCATGTTTGGCGTTTACCATTCACCGTCGCGGGCGTGGAAAGTGTTACTTGCATAGACTCCGGAGTTCGCGTCGTCTCAATGCTCGATGCGATGCCGGACACGGGCGTTAAAGCGCGCAAGTTACAACTTAGTATTCACTATGCGCTTCAGAATGGCAGACTAAAAGATGTAATTACCGTCCAACAGGAAGCGCCGCCATCACAGTGATACTATATCACGGTAGAACTGCTCTTACATGGGGCTTGAAACCCTAACCACCGAGGACAGCCGAAGTGAGGGGCAAAAAAGGGGTTCTAATCTTCAAATAAAATGGTCATAAAATGGGGTCAGAGCTTACTATTGACACTCGATGCAGCTGGTGGTAATGACTAGCAATTCATGTCGAGACCGCTGCGCATTCAATACGCTGGAGCGCGTTATCATGTGATGAGCCGGGGCGACCGGCGAGAATCGATTTTCTACGATGACGCGGACAGGATGGAGTTTTTGCGGACTTTAGGCCAAGTTTGTCTAAAGACTGGATGGCAAGTGCATGCTTATTGCTTGATGAGCAATCATTTTCATCTGGTGATCGAGACGCCCCAGCCCAACCTTGGAGCAGGAATGAAATGGTTGCTGGGCACCTACACCCAACGATTTAACCGGCGGCACCGGCACTGGGGCCACCTCTTCGGCGGCCGCTACAAGGCGCAATTGATTGACGGGCGAAAGCCCGGCTATTTGCGGTGCGCTTGTGATTATGTGCATTTAAATCCGGTGCGGGCCGGGGTTGTGTCGAGGAACAAGAAGTTGGAGGCCTTTCGATGGAGCAGTTATTCGGCCTATCGTCAGCCGAAATTGCGACCGCCGTGGCTGCGGGTGGATCGCCTGTTGGGTGAACACGGTTTAGAGAAAGACACCGCTGCAAGTCGGCGGGAATTCCAGCGGCGGATGAAGCAAGCGCGATTAGAGCCCAGAGATCAGGAGTTAATGCGAAGGGGGTGGAAGGTGGGAGCAGAAGATTTTCGCGACTGGTTGGCGGGCAAGCTGGCGCGTCGCGGGCGCAAAGGGGAGCGAGCCAGCGAACGGCGGGAAACGGACGCGTGTTTAGCGGAGAGCATGGTGCGTGAAGCACTGGCAAAGGCGCGCTGGCGCGAGATCGACCTTGCGACGCGGCCGAAGGGACATCATCTGAAAGTAAAGATTGCTCAACAACTGCGGACGAAAACTCCCATGAATCGTCAATGGATTGCCGATCGGCTAAGAATGGGCAGCGCCAGCTATGTTTCCAATTTGCTTGGCAGTGTCGATAGTAAGCTCTGACCCAGATGACCCAGAAGCAGGCTCCCCTCTCTCGCAAATTGAGATTGCGAAAACCGCTGTGCGCCGCCGTGAATGATGCCAATTAGAGTCGCCGGGGGATCGTCGACCCACGGTGCAAAGGTGGGTTAACTCACGGAGTTGGGCGAGGCGCCGGCGTCGGACGAGACCTGGGTGCCGGAGTAGATCTTGGTGTCGGAGTCGCCGTGGGAATTGAGGTAGGGGTTGGCGTTGCCGTCGGTGTGGGTGTAGCCGTAGCTATTGGAGTAGCAGTAGCTGTCACAGTTGCCGTGGCAGTAGCTGTGGCGCTGGGAGTAGATGTAGCGCTCGGAGCAGGCGTAAAGGTGGGCGTGGGAGTTGGAGTAGGTGATGACACACCACCATTCGTGGTCCGAAGGATAATACCGCCTTCGCCGGCTACGATACCTGTCACTGCGTCACTAAGGAAGGAGACATCGTTGAGATTTGCGGAGGTTCCGCTCGTTTGGTCGGTCCACGTAGTTCCTGCATCCGTCGTGTGCAGGATTCTGCCGCCAGAGCCAACCGCAAATCCACTGCCCGTTGTTGGAAAGGTCACGCCTTCTATCGCCTGATCGTAAAAGGCGGTTGACCAATTCAAACCGCCATCTGTTGTTCTTGCTATGGTGCCGCGCCCGTCGAAAACGCTCCCTGACACGAGACCGGTGTTTTGATCGAAGAAGAACACGTTATTACAGCCGCCTTCATTTCCATCGAAATAGAAATTCTGAAAAGTCCAACTGACTCCGCTGTCAGTTGTGTTGCCAACCAAAGGTTGGAAGATGGAATTTTGTCCGGCAACAAACCCGGTGGTCGAGCTCAGCATCTGAGCGCCCAAAAAACCGCCGCCAAAAAAATGACCTTGATCGATCTGCCACGAAGCGCCTGAATCGGTTGAGTAAAGAATGGTTTGCGAATCGCCGCCGCAAATTCCGTTTACCCCGCTAAAAGAGATGGATCTAAGGGAATCGCTCACACCGCTGGCGACCCTTTGCCATCCAGTCCCTCCGTCCGTGGTGCGAAGGATCAGTCCCCGCTCACCAACAGCAACTCCCTGATCGGGATCAAAGAAGTAAACATCATACAGAGCTCGTGTTGTTCCCGGTGAAAGTGGCGCCCATGTCGCTCCGAAATCTGTAGTTTTCAGAATTGTGCCCGTGTCTCCCACGCCGAAGCCTATCCCCGAGTTGAGGAGATAAACACCATTCAGGTTCCTCGTCGTCCCTGAATTGACTGGGGACCATTGTCCAAAAACGCTCAAGCCTGAGGACAAAATAAGGATTGATGCAAACCAAATTCGTTCAAGACCAGACATCAATTACCTCTAGTTTAGCTTCCTGCGCAGCTCAAACGTCGGTAGTTCATATTGCTAGCGACAAAGTTGACAACGTCAATTTGGCGCATCGCAATTTGAATGAATTTCAGCGGCGCGCACAATTAAGCGCTTTTTGTTACGGAGAGCGTCAACAACAAAGATATCTTGACCTGTGAGTCCACGCTAGTGATACAGCCCCGCTCCATCCGGCTTTGCTGAGAGTATCGGCGATTATCTCTCAGTATTCATTTAGACTTTGCTCGCATCGTTGGTCGTCGTTGAAGACGACTACGGACGGTAGTAAACGTCACGACGGCAATGATAATTGCCGCGGCGACGGCGAATGTTATAAAAGCAATCGGATTTACCATCGCCACCTTCCAGGCCTTTGACTTGATCGACTCGCTCTGGCGCTGCTCTGCGACGGTCTCCGCAGGAATGGGATGAAACCGCTCCTGAACGTCTTTGGGAAGCTCCGTGAAATAGACCTTAGCAATTCCCGTTTTGGTTCTGAGGACGATCCCATCCGCCTCGACACGGCTGATCGTGGCGTCTTTGTAAACCTTGCCCTTGATGGTTTTGAAGTCCTCAGCCAGCGCGAGTGACGCTGACAGGACTGCCAAAATTGCGAGCGCAGTTGCGCAGCATTTCATGCTGCTGGATTCTGCCTGTTTTACTCCCCCCCACAATGACAAACTGATACGAATCGGCGCGGTGGCCGAACCAATTCATTGAAAACTAAAACGACAGTAGTAATCTCGCTGTTCGCGGAGGCGTCCGCCTGTTTCGTAGTCGAGCGGGGCAGATCTTTGAAAGATTTGACCCCAATTTCGCCCATGCAGGGGTGGTACACGGGCCAGTAACAGCATTGTTACCATCCTCTGATGGAGACTTGTCGCTTCTCGTGCTACGCTTCAGGCTAGATGCGAAAAAGATATATGTATATGACCAAGATCATCCCCCGCCGTGTGAAGAGGAAATAGTCAGAATCGGGCGGATGAAGTATAGAAACGTTATCGCCGATAATCTAAAAGAAGCCCGGTTGGACTGTGGACGCGCATCGCGAAGACATCAGGACTGATTCCGAAACGAGTCTGGCAACCGGGCAGTGATCCCTCGAGTTACCTTAAGGCATGGATGAAAGGGAGAACGCAGACCCAAACCAAATAAGCAGGGAAAAAATGAAAACCTTATCAGCAATTTTAATTGGCCTGCTGGCGAATCTCGCCGTCGGGGCATCAACCGGGAGAGGGCAAGTAATGTATCCCCTCGAGCCAACTGCAATCGCAACACCAACGCGGCCACTCGGAGTATTTGAGACCTACAAGGTCGTTAATGGCCTGAACATTCGCGCGACCGTATTCAACGTCGAGGACGGGCAAAGACATCGCGTTGCGATCGTGATTCACGGGGGTGGCTTTAGCTCCGGGGTGATGGAAGCAGATATTGCGCAGGAACTTTCACAGTATGGATTCATGGGTGTAGCGATTGAATATCGTTTGGCGCCGGCTCATCTTGAAATGAACACTCCAGCGCATCCCTTTCCAGGGCAAAACAACATCCACGATGACGGTTATTATCCTGAACAGACCGATGACGTGGGGGACGCCATTATTCATTACCGGAACGATCCGCGCAGTAATGGCGAAGTCGTGGTAGTCGGCGGCAGCGCGGGAGGATCGCACGCTCTTTACCTGGCCGCTAAAGGCACACTGGGAGATGACATGCCGGACCTTGCAGTGCTTCTTTCATGCGGTGTCTCGAATTTCGCAGACCCGAATGAGTACACGCTCGAATGCATCGCGGGCGAAGCCTGCCCGCACGATGCCTTATCAAATTATCTGCACATTTCTGATCCCGCACCATTTCCGCCAGTGGGAAACGACCTGGTGCTTGCACAGGAGGCTTCGCCAACTCACTGGATGCACGTCGGCATGTGTCCATTTTGGGCCATGTGTTCAAGCAGAGACTCCCTGGGCATTCCAACAGCAACCGGATTTAACATTCGCTCATACCGACCAAATAACATGCCCGGCGTCCTTGAGAACGGCGAAAACGGCATTGTGCCAACAGCTTTGGCAATCGGATTAAGAGAATCGACTGCGACCGTGCCGGAGGTTGACTCGTTTAAGGCAACAATCGTGCCCGTCAGCGTTCACGCTCACTCATTTGACTACTGGGACCAGGTGAAAGGCGAGGTGATACCCTGGATTAGCGCGGCAATCCCGTCAGGCGGCGCTACACCAACTCCAACCGTCGCGCCAAGCCCGACGCCTACGGCAACTGTGACATCGACGCCTACGGCAAGCCCGACGCCTACGGCAACTGTGACATCGACCCCTACGGCAAGCCCGACGCCTACAGCAACTGTGACATCGACCCCTTCGGCAACACCCAGGATGACGCCGACGCCAAGGGTTCCGCCAGCGTCGAGGCCCCGTCCTACGCCGCTACCGCGCCCGTAGAGTCAGTGGGTTTCGAGTTGCTGCATTTAACTAATCGATCAAGCCGACGGCCTGCCTTGCAACGAGCTCAACATATTTGCCACAGCACTCTGGAGGTTTGCAGATGAGACTGACCGCTCTGTACTTCGTGTTCGGTTTTGCGTCGGCGTTCTACCTCGCCACAGGGCCTCGGTGAAACCGTCAATCCATAGGAAGCGACAACGAAAGCGACGTACCTTGTCATCTATCGGTCGGGTTCCTCGTGGTTGGCTGGAAAGTCTGTAATGGAGCAGCCGCTCAAGGAACACGGAAAGTACATGCTGAGCTTTACATTAAAGGTTCCATGAAACTAGCGGGTCCTCTTACCGACAATGCAGGTGGTGCCGTCGTGTTGGAAGTTTCCGACGAGGCAGCAGCGAAGGCGCTGGCGGCCAACGACGCTGCAGTAGAGTCAGGAATTTTTGTATACGAAATGCACCCTTGGAAACTGCAGCCATGGGCGCAGTGGGCGAAGAAAGCTAAAAGCGCCGTCCTGGCCGTGGGACATTCCTGTGGCGGCGCGGTGATCACGAATGCCGTTCCGCAGACCAAAAATGTAGTAGGTCTGGTTTACGTGGCGGCTTTCGCGCCCGATGAAGGCGAACTGCTCGGGGATGTCGTCGGCAAGTCGAAGGAGGTCTTCTTCTTCCGGCAATCCAACAGGTGCAATTTCCGACCGGTAGTGGCAACGAGACTGCGCCCGAAGTAGTGATTGATCCGAAGAAATTTCACGAAGTTTTCACGGCGGATTTGTCGCAAAAACAGTCCGATGTGCTGGCCTATTCGCAGCGGCCGATTGCCGCTTCGGCCTTTAGTGACAAGAATGGTCCTCCAGCGTGGAAAAATCTGCCTTCATGGGCGGCGATTGGGAATGGAGACAAGGCGATCGGCGCCGACCAGGTGCGCGCGATGGCGCAGCGCGCCGGCGCGGATATCATTGAAATCGACGGCTCACATGTGGTCATGATTTCCCAGCCCGAAGCCGTGACCAAGGTCATCCTCAACGCGCTCGAGTCGGTGAGTTGGCGAGATCATGTTGCTCTCGCGCGGCGAACCGACGAACCATGAACTTCACGGTCGAAGGCGGATGACCAGGGTGGCATGACGGCAATATGAAACTTGTAGTGATAGGCACAGGCGGGCGACTCGGCGCGGCGCTGATGCGCGAATTTCGCGACAAATTCGAGGTCGCGGGCTTCAATCACGCGGAGTTCGATCTATCGAATCTGAACGATGTCCGCGCGAAACTCCGTGCGATGAGTTTCGATGTGCTGATTAATACTGCGGCCTTCACCAACGTCGATCGTTGCGAAACCGAGCGAGATCACGCGTTTTTAATAAACGCCGAAGCGCCGCGGGTTCTCGCGAATCTTTGCGGTGAGAAAGGCGCGAAGCTCGTCCACTTCAGCACGGATTACGTTTTCGACGGCGAGAAATGCGCACCGTACACCGAAGAAGACGAAGCGAATCCGATCAGCGTTTACGGCGAATCCAAGCTGGCCGGCGAAAAGAACGTGCTCGCCGCTGGAAATCGGCATCTTGTTGTGCGTGTCTCCTGGGTCTTCGGGCCTGATCGTCCAAGCTTTATCGACGCCATGATCAACCGCGCACAAGAAAATGAAAAGGTCGACGCGATAGCCGACAAATTTTCCACACCCACATACACGCAGGACATTGCTGAAATGCTCCCGCGCTTTTTCGCCGAGACTCCTGTAGCCGGGGGCGGTGACCCCGGAAAAAAACTCCAAGGCACGGAGTTTGCGGGCGACACGCCTGCCACCACAGAAGCCGGGGTCACCGCCCCCGGCTACAACGCGAGCGACTACGGCGGCATTTTGCATTTCGCAAATGCCGGTAAATGCAACTGGCAGGAATACGCGCAATGGGCGCTGGATTGCTGTGGCCAGACAGGGGTTTCATTGAAAACAAGAGAAGTCGGCGCGCTTGAGTTAAATGACATGAAGAACTGGGTCGCGCGCCGTCCGGTTTACTCAGTGCTTTCCACGGCGAAATACACGGAACTAACCCACACACCACCTCGGGCTTGGCGAGAAGCAGTTGCTGATTATATTACGCGTTTCTATTCCAAAAAATGAAAACACCAATCTTCACTCTCACCCTGTCGATGATCGCTTGCCTGACCGCCCGCGCCGAACTGAAATGGGAGCAGACCGCGATTGAATTGCACCCGGCTGCCAGCGATAAACAGGCGATCGGCCATTTCAAATATCAGAATACCGGCAAGACACCGGTCCACTTTAAGTCCGTTCACGCTTCCTGTGGTTGCACTACCGCGCAAAGCCAGAAGGAAGAAGTGCCGCCGGGCGATAAAGGCGAGATCACGGCGACGTTTAACATCGGCGATCGCACCGGCACCCAGATTAAGACGGTGACGGTGGAAACTGACGAGGCGACAAATCAAAAAACCGTGTTAACGCTCAAGGCGGAAATCCCACAGCAACTCGAGATCACGCCGAACTTCGTGTTTTGGAAACAGGGTGACAAACCGGAAACGAAGACGATTAACGTAAAAGTGGGCAAAGATTTCAGTGTGAAACACATCAAGGTCACTTCATCCACGCCGGATTTTCAGACCAAGGTCGAGCAAGCCGGGAATGGTCAGTTCAAGATCGACGTGAAACCGCAGGACACGAACAAGCCGCTCGCTTCGATGCTGACAATTCAGCCGGAGGATTCACAGAAAGTGTTCTACGCCACTGCGCGGATCACCAACGCGCCAACTGCTCCAGTCGCTCCAGGTGGTCCGACTGCGCCGGCTCGACCGACTGCTCCGACTGGTCAAACACATTGAAATTTTCACTGGCACGCCAGGCTGCCGTAGTGGCAGCGCTGGCGCTTCTCCCGGCGGCCGGCGAGGCGATTTATTTTCGCGACAAGATTTCGTGGCGCTCCGCCATTGCGCCGTCGGAAATGGTGACTGTCGAGCAGGCGCGCGCATGGGGCGGCAACGCCATCTGGATTGATGCCCGGCCGGACGATGAATTTTCCCGCGATCATGTTCACGGTGCGATCTCGTTGAATGAAGATCACTGGAACGAATTGCTTCCGCAGTTTCTGGCGGTGTGGTCGCCTGGAAAGAAAATCGTCGTCTATTGCAGCAGCCTGAGTTGCAATGCCAGTCGGGAAGTTGCCCGCCGTCTGCGCAAGGAAGCACAGCTTCCGGACGTGTTCGTACTCGATGGGGGGTGGGAAGCTTGGCTGAAAAAGAACAGATGAAGCGAACTCCGAACTCCGAAATTATTCGCGAGCAGAGCGCTCAACGCACAACGCTCAACGTCGAAGTCTCAGCTGGCGAGACCACATCAAACATCGAAAATCGAACATCAAACATCCTTTGGCGCATTCTCGATTTTGTTCTTGCCGGCATTTTCATTTACGCCGGAGCGCTCAAGGCGTTCGATCCAGTTCAATTCGCCAGCGATATCGATAACTACAAAATTCTGCCGTGGACGGTCAGTGTCGCGCTGGCGTTTTATCTTCCCTGGCTGGAAATTTTCTGCGCTCTCGCGCTTCTCTTCCGGTTTTTGTATCGCGGCGCGCTGTCAATTTTGACCGCTCTGGTCGTCGTCTTCACCCTCGCGACGATTGCTGCAAAAGTCCGAGGACTCGATATCACCTGCGGCTGTTTCGGTCACGCCAGCCAACACTGGAGTTTCCCCTCGCATTTGGCGACGAACCTTGCAATCCTTGCTGCGCTCGTAACACTTTCTTTCGCATTTGCGGGGAGGCGAACAGTTCACTAACAGGGAAGCGTCAACTGCTGTTCGGAAAGCGGCACAACTGGCCGCAATCCAAAGGTGACCGCGATGGCGCACATAGATTACGCGCACTTGCGCTTTGAAGCCCTCCGGCGCTCCGGCGTTTTCGACACGGTGATGCAAGTCGCGGTATCGCATGAGACTGAACCTGGTTTTCGGCTTGATTAAACGAGCTTGCCTGAGGTTATACTCTGTAAGTCGTGATGACTCAGATTCGCCTCGCATTTTGGATAGCGGCTTTTCTGACTGTTGAACAGACGACAACTCAGGCTGTCGGCGAATCATTACTAGCGCAGCAAACGCAATCGCCGCCACCGATTACGACGACCGTGCAATCACGGGCCCCCGCACCTGCGAGTCAGTCGCCTTTAGCAAACGCCGGCCAAAGTCCATCGTCCGTATTAGGTGGCCTCGAAGCCAAGGTCCGGCCTGCAGTGATTTGGGTCACCACATTCGATTCAAAAGGGAATTTGTTGCGGACGGAGAGCGGATTTCTTGTTTCCGCAGACGGCAGATTTGTCACGACAGAGCACGCAGTTGAAGGCGCCGCCAATGCCGTCGCGAAGACCGGCGACGGCGGCATCTACAACGTTAGTGGAATTCTTACGGCTTCTAAGGTTTCGGGTCTTGCGGTTCTACAGGCTGATGTAAAACCCCGAAAGCTATTAAGATTTCTTGATGTGAATAAAACCGGCGATCTCTCAGCGGGCGCAAGGGTGACGGTCGTTGGCAGTGCTCTGGCTGGGAATGAAGGCGTCGCCCGCGAGACGACGATGACCGCGCAATCCTCGGATCGATTGGATATTGCAGGAGCAACACCTGCGAGTTCGGTTGGATCGCCGGTTGTTAATGAGAACGGCGAAGTTGTTGGTGTGATCATATCCGCCATGGAAAAAACCATTGCTCGTCCAACTTCCGCACTCGACTCTGTGTTGTCTCGAGTTACGGCCGATACTCAGGCACGCTGGCCGGAATTAGCCGAAGCGCGACCGACGCCGCAAGCGACGGCACGGCCGCGATTAATCTATGCCCCAGCACCGTCGTTTCCGCCCGGGCAGTCTCTGCCTGGACAATCAGGGACCGGCCGTTTCCTTTTAACATTTGATGTGCGGGGAAACGTTACCAACGTCCAAATCGTCACATCCACGGGAAACCCGTACCTCGACCAAGCGGCAGTGAAAACGCTTCACCAATGGAAATCTGCTCCCAGCCAGGGATGGCAAGCGACGGTCCCAGTGACATTTCGAACAAGATGAGGAAGCGGCAAACTGCCGCTCCCGGATTTCGAATAACGTCCGATCGCGCGGCATTTGCACTCCTTACGAGATTACGCTTTCTCCGCACCTCTCAGACGTCAGCCGGAATGGTTCAGTAGCCATGAAGATTCGCCTTGCTACCGACGCGGATCGCGACGCCATCTGGAAGATTTTTCAAGAGGTCGTGGCAACAGGGGATACATACGCATTGGATTCGAACATGCCTCGCGAGGATGCGCTGGCTTACTGGTTTGCGCCTCATGCGCACACGTACGTCGCGGAACACCCGGGGATCGAGGTTGCGGGCACTTATGTTTTGCGGCCTAACCAGTGCGGTGCCGGGTCGCACGTCGCGAATGCAGGATTCATGGTCGCGGCGCGCGCGCGCGGGCAGGGAATCGGCCGCGCAATGGCGAAGCATAGTTTGAGCGAAGCACTGCGGCTCGGTTTTCGCGCGATGCAATTCAACTTCGTCGTGTCCACGAACACGGCGGCGATTCGTCTCTGGCAGGAACTCGGTTTCAAAACCGTCGGTACGTTGGCCGGCGCTTTTCGCCATCCCGAACAGGGATACGTAGACGTGTATGTGATGTATCGCTCACTGCTGTAGCCGCCCGCTCTGCCTGGCGCGATGTAGCCACGCCGCTGTGTGCCGTCTCTTAAGCGGAGTCGAAACGACGAACGCCCCACAGGGGCATGGCTACAGCGTTCGAGACAGGCTCCAAACAAGCATTGCAAAAGAACTGCTTTTCTGCTGAAACCTAAGCAGTGGAATGCAAACCGTGATTCAAGTAATCGCGACCGGGGCCGGATCGTTGCGGAACAAAATCATGAGCGATCCACAACTGGAAAAGAAATTTGGCTTCATAAAGGTCTGGCACAAACAGCCGGGACGGCCGCGTGGCTGGGCCAAAATACACAGCGCCCGGGATGTTCATGGAGCGATTAACTTGGAGTGGCACGCGCGCAGTAGAACCCTGATTTGTCGCGTCGTGACAAAGCTTGGCAACAAACAAAACTCAATTATCGGGGATTTTGTCGATTATCTGCTGGCGCGTCATCAGAGCCGTATTCTTGTCATTCACATCATGCGACGGTGAATCCGACGTCATTGGCGCGCTCGCGAGCGCGAATTACTCCACGGTCACGCTCTTGGCGAGATTGCGTGGTTTATCCACATCGCGACGGAGCTTTACGGCGAGATGATATGCGAGCAACTGGAGCGGGATGACGCTCAGAATCGGCATTACGTAATCGGGCGCTTCCGGCAGCACAACGATATCATTTGCGATTCCCTTCAAATGCTTCGCGCAATTGCCGCTCGTTAGGGCGATGATCGGACCTTTGCGAGCTTTCACCTGCTCGATGTTGTTCACGTTTTTTGAAAAGACCGAATCATCCGGCGCGATGAAAACCGATGGCAAATCGGGACGGACCAGCGCGATGACGCCATGCTTGAGCTCCGCGCTCGGGTGGCCTTCCGCAAATAGGTATGTGATCTCCTTCATTTTGAGAGCGCCTTCAAGCGCGATCGGGAAATTGAACTGCCGTCCGAAGAACAGAAAACCGTTGGCATCGGAATATCGTCCGGCGATTTCCTTGATGTGATCGTTCAACTGCAGGACTGCCTCGATCTGTTCGGGCAGCGCCTGTAGCGCTTCGATGACGCGCGTCCCTTCCGCGGTCGAAAGATTGCGCATCCGGCCGAAGAGCAATCCGAGAAGCGTAAGAATAACAAGCTGCGAGGTAAACGATTTGGTGGCCGCCACGCCAATCTCGGGCCCGGCATGCATGTAAACGCCGCCGTCGCTCTCACGCGCGATCGTGCTCGCGACGTTGTTGCAAATTCCCAGGGTGCGAAAACCTTTGCGCCGGCTTTCGCGCAAAGCGCCCAGCGTGTCCGCAGTTTCACCGCTCTGGCTGATGGCGAACACCAGCGTCTCAGGTGTCATCGGTGTGTTGCGATGGCGAAACTCGCTGGCGTAATCGACTTCGGTGGGAATGTTCGCCAGTCGCTCAATCAAATATTCGCCGACTCTTGCCGCGTGCAGCGCGGTACCGCATCCGGTTAGCGCGATTCGCCCGACATCGCGCAATTGCGGTGCCGCCATGTTCAGACCGCCCAGCTTTGCCGTGCATTCGTCCGGGTTGAGGCGGCCGCGCATCGCGTCGCGCACCGTGTTCGGCTGCTCAAAGATTTCCTTGAGCATGTAGTGGGGATAATCTCCCTTGCCGATATCCTCCGCTGTGAACTCGACTTTGCTGACCGGATGCTCCGTGATATCGCCGGCGAGCGAAGTGATCTCAAATTTGTCCGGTCCAGCCGCGACGACATCGAAGTCGTTCAAGTAAACCGCGTCGCGCGTGTACGCGACGATGGCGCTCACATCACTGGCCAGGAAATTCTCGCCGTTGCCTACTCCAAGCACGAGTGGACTTCCTCGACGCGCCCCGATCATGAAATCCGGCAGATCAGCGTGAATCAGAGCGATGCCGTACGTGCCGATCACTTGCCGGAGCGCGGTGCGAACAGCGTCGAACAGTCGGGCCTTTTTTCCGGTAGCGTCTACCGTGCTGGCGCAGGAATCGTAATAGAGTTTGCCGATGAGGTGCGCGAGCACTTCGGTGTCGGTATCGGAGCGAAAATTCGTATCGCCGTTGCGGATGAGTTCATCTTTGAGCGCCTGATAATTTTCGATCACGCCGTTGTGAACCAGCGCCAGTTTGCCGCTCGCATCGAAATGCGGATGGGCGTTCTCGTCATTCACCTTGCCATGCGTGGCCCAGCGTGTGTGGCTGATGCCCAGCGAGCCTGACACAGGTTGCTTTCGAACCAATTTTGCGAGTGCTGCAATGCGTCCCGCACATTTGCGTGTGTCGAGCTTTCCTCCGTCTACAACCACGAGCCCGGCTGAATCGTAGCCGCGATATTCAAGACGGCGAAGTCCGTCGAGTAAAATTGGCGTTGCCTGCGCGCGGCCGATGTAGCCAACAATTCCACACATGATCGTGGACTGTAATTGCGCCTCTCCATAGCCGCAACATTCCGGGGCCGGTCGGTTGCGAAAGCGCCGTAGCAAACCACGCCAGTGCTCTGGCGTTCTTGGTCTATCCTAATCGCATCACATTCCTGCAGCAGGTGTTTGCAAGATCATTGACCCCGAGAAGGTTCGGGCTTGATTGGACGCAATGAAAACCCAGCCCCGGAGCGAGTCAGTTCAGCAGCCTTTCGCGGAGAAAACGAGCGGGGCGCTGCCCCCGGGCACATTACAGCGAACGCTTGCCATCATCATGGGCGGTGGCGCCGGCTCACGATTGTTTCCTTTGACGAAGGACCGCGCCAAGCCTGCCGTGCCACTCGGCGGCAAGTATCGCATCGTCGATGTACCCATTAGCAATTGCCTGAACTCCGGGTTGCGATCGATCTATGTGCTTACGCAGTTCAACAGTATGTCGCTGCACCGGCACATTCAGGCGGGCTACAAATTCGATAATTTTTCGCGCAGCTTCGTGGACATTCTCGCCGCGCAACAAACGCCTGAGGGTTCGCAATGGTACCAGGGAACTGCTGACGCAGTGAGGCAGAATATGCGGTACTTCCTCGAGCGACCGTACGATTACTACCTGATCTTAAGCGGCGACCAACTTTACCGGATGGACTTTCGGGAAATTCTGCATCAGCACATCCGCTTCGGCGCAGACATCACGTTGGCGACCAAACCAGTGGCGCGCCACCAGGTCGTTGAGTTCGGCATCATGCAAAGCGGCGTCGATCGCCGGATCACAGGCTTCATCGAAAAACCGTCGGACGAATCTGGTTTGCTGGAAATGAGGATGAGTCGGGAATTGCTCCGCACCATCGGTTCCAATGAAGGCGACGAATTATTTCAGGCATCGATGGGTATCTATGTTTTCAATCGCGACGTGCTTATTGAATTGCTGGAAAACGATCTCGTTGATTTCGGCAAACACATCATTCCGACGTCGATCAAAGATCGGCACGTCAGCGCGTTTATCTTCAAAGGTTATTGGGAGGACATCGGAACGATCCGCGCATTTTACGAGGCAAACCTCGACCTCACTGATGTGGTCCCGGAATACAGTTTCTTTGAACCCGATTCTCCGATCTACACGCATCCCCCGTTTTTTGCCGGGCAGCAAAATCAACGGCGCAACGCTGCGGCAGGCGATTATTTCCGACGGCTGCATCATCTCGGATGCGCATCTGGAGCGAAGCGTCGTCGGGATACGCAGCGTTATTCAAAGCGGCGCCACGATTCGCAACAGCATCGTGATGGGCGCGGATTACTTTGAATTGGATCAGACTGGTTCATCGCAGCCACCCATGGGAATTGGGAAGAATTGCGTGATCGATCGCGCAATCATCGACAAGAATGCGCGCATTGCCGATGGCGTCGTAATCACGCCGGAAGGCAAATTGCCAAACTTGGATTCAGACAATTACTACATCCGTGACGGCATCGTGGTGATTCCAAAAAACGCGGTTATCCCAGCGGGTTTCTGGATTTAGTCTGCGTTGTAGGTCCCGCTGTTACAGCGAATTGTAAGGTTTTCTCCGACCACACAATCATCCCGCGCTCCGATTGTGTGCCTTGATGCAATGGGCAGAGTGCATTGCATATGATTGCTCACTTCAATCTCGATGATCGGTTCTCGATCTTGCGCGCAGGCGATGTGTTCAGGGGCTGGAATTCGCTCGACGACAAGCGGATCTGCATTCTTTGCAGAAGGAGATTTAAGGGGAGGCAAGTGGACATTCGCCGTTTGCCTGGAGGTAAATTCAAGCTGTGCTGTCCCACGTTCGGGTGCCCCTCTGCGCCGCATCAGTGGCGTTACCCAACGCCGCTGCCTCCCTCTGGTCCAGTTAAAAAGCGTTGGCCGCGCAACCTGGCGAAGAGACGCCAACGTCGCGTGCCTGAATCGATGCTGCGAATGCAGGTTTGTCGCGTATGATCGGGGCCACTCTTGATCTGCCTGGAGTAGCATCGGCGCCGGATGAGGTGCTAATGAAACATATTTCCCGTCGCCGTCATGAAGCCCTCGCTGAGTTGTATGGCCGGCATAGCAAGCGGCTGCGGGCCACGATCGACGGGGTGGTTCATGAAGAGGCGGAAGCAGATGATGTCTTGCAGGAAATCTTTATCCAGATCTGGGAAGAAGCCGGCAGGTATTCACCCAAAGCCGGGAAACCACTCGGGTGGATGGTTACGATAGCGCGACGCCGCGCTATCGACCGATTGCGACGGCGTCAGGCGTATTCTCGAGCGCGAGATCGATACGAAGAACGCGTGAGCCAGGAATCACAAAGCTCGCGCCGCGACGCAGCTCAAGCACTCGTGTTAAACGATCTCCGCAAGTTTTTGAAAAAAAACATCCGAGCCTTGCCTCGGTTGCAACGCGAAGCTGTGGAGCTAGCTTTTTTTAAGGGACTTAGTCACAGGGAAATTGCCACTGTTACCGGTGCCCCGCTCGGGACGGTTAAGACGCGACTGGAACTGGGCCTGCAAAAATTGACGCACGCGCTCAAACCCATGCGGCACAAGGTGTGAGTCCCCCCGGGGCGCGCTGCTGTTCCGAGTGTGATTTGCTCTCGGTGCTTCGCTACCGAAGCAGGACGACTAGCAACACAATTACTAAAACCAACCCTAATCCGCTGGGATAATATCCCCACCCGGCGCTATACGGCCAGGCGGGCAGCGCACCGATCACCAACAAAAGCAGGACCAAAAGCAGGATAAAACGCATAATTAAATTTTTCTAAGTTTTGTCTCGAACTCAGCAGCCAAAGCTACGGACTCGGTGAAGTGTTGATGTTAATGTCAGTCTTCTCCTCCTTGGCTGCTGGAGAAGAGTTTATAACTGTCGTAGTGGTTTCCTTTCTCTCTGACGGTGGATTTATGACCGTCGTATTACTTTCCTTTTTCTCCGCGGGCGGATTTACAGTTGTTTCCTTTTGCTCGCACGCCGTGAGCAAACCCAAGATCGCCAGCAGGTAAAATGCATTTTTTCATACCCCTTGAATCGAATCTAACTGCAGTCCGGTTGCCTCGGCCTTGACGATGGTTCACCGCGAAGCCTGTCTCGTCCAATGAGAGGCCGCGCGCTCAACTTCGAATCACATCTTCTCAATCTCAGCTCGAAGGTCGTCTTTCGATCTGCCAAGTTTCTGCTGGAGACGACCCAAAAGCTCGTCTTCTTTGCCTTCGGCAAAGGTAAGGTCTTGATCAGTTAACTGACCGTACTTCTGCTTAAGTTTCCCCTTTATTTCGTTCCATTTTCCTTCCAATTGTAGCTTCATAATACAAACAATACGCATATCAGACGGCGGCCGGTTTTATTCGGTTTTTGCTGCAGATGTTTGTGCAAGACGTTTTGCGTTACTTGATTCCTGGTTTCGTGCAACGGAAGGGTTAGCGTGAACTCTGGACATGAACATCTGGATCGGCACCTCTGGATTCCAATACTCGGAGTGGAAGGGGAGCTTTTATCCTGAGGATCTGGCCGCGGCGAAGATGCTGCCGTTTTATGCCGAGCGATTCGGCACGACCGAGATCAACTACACGTTCCACCGCATTCCTGCGCTGAAGACGATCGAAAATTGGAAAGCGCAAACGCCCGAGAAATTTCGCTTTGCTCTAAAGACGCCACAGAAAATTACGCACTGGTCGAAGCTGCGCGATTGCGCGGACACACTGGAGTATTTTTTGAAGGTCGCAGCCGGCTTGGGCGAACGACTGGGCCCGGTTCTTTTTCAATTGCCGCCAAATTTCAAAAAAGATGCCGACGTGTTTAGTTCATTTCTTCGCGAGCTTCCCTCGATTCGCGCGGCGTTCGAGTTCCGTCACGAATCGTGGTTCGACGACGAAATCTTCGAGCTGCTTATATCGCGCAATATCGCGCTTTGCGTCGCCGACACCGACACAATTGCGACTCCGAAGAAAATCACGGCTGATTACGGTTATCTCCGGCTCCGCCGCGAAGATTACACGAATGAGGACGTCAAACGGTGGGCTGACTTCGTCCGCCAACAAGACTCAAATTGGAAGGACGCCTTCATCTACTTCAAGCATGAAGAACGCGGCATCGGGCCGAAGTTGGCGAAACAGATGATGGAATTACTGGAATAATTGCAAGTTTTTTGGTGGGATGGCTTCATGAAACTCCAGTCCTGTTCTCTCAATCAGTTTCGCGCTTCTGGTCCCAAAATTGGCCGACAGCGCTGGACTCCGGCCGTGGCAATTTGGAATGACCAAGAAGCAAGTTGCTAGCTTCAGACAGTTCGGACCGTACAAGAGCCTTCCAACGGCGATTTGGAAACGTACAACCGCGAATTTCATGGAAAGAAGGAGAACATTCAGTTCTTCTTTGTTAGCAATAAGCTTGTGAAAATCGGAGTTTATCTCGTGCTTGCCATCTTCTTCAGCTCGACAATCGTTTTATCGCACCATCCGACGAGGGCATGGCTAACGCACGTGCCGTACTGGAGCGTCATCAACCAATACGAGAAACCCGGGGCGTCCGCATATTTGGATTTAATTTCTCTTTCCAGCGCTTGGTACCTTTCGAGCAACTGAAGTTGAATCTCCCGGTATTTTTCGACGTGTTTGAGATTTGTAGATGCCCCAACTTCCCTCCCAAAAAATAACTTAAGGAGGAACTCGTTCCGCTGCACTCTGGGCGCAATCCCAGCACCCAACCAACGTTGCAGTTCCTGATGTCCCTTCGCAGTCAATTCGTAAACATGCCGGTTGGGCTTGCCCACTTGAGCCTCGACCGTTTTCGTCACCAGATCGTCGGCCACGAGGCGCTTGAGGATCGGATAAATTTGCCCGTAGCTCTCACTCCAGAAGTTGCTGATGCTTCGCTCGATCTCCTTTTTGATGTCGTAGCCGGACATCGGGCACATGCTTAGCATGCCCAAAATGGCGTATTTGCTTGTGGTTTCTTTCATATCTTGACAGTATATATCTACCAGATATAATTTAATTCTAAATATACGAGAAACTTGATCATGAACACTCTTTTAGTTTTCAGCGTGGTTCGCGGAATCCATATTTTCTTTGGTAGCATCGCTCTCTTTGTCGCGCCGGCCGCGATGCTCACGCACAAAGGTGGTCTCTGGCATCGACGCTGGGGCAAAATCTATTTCTGGTCGATGGCGGCCGTCGCCTTAACGGCGGTGGTTCTGTCGCTCATTCGCTCCGGCCTCTTTTTTCTCCTCATCGCACTTTTCAGTTTTTATCTGGCCTTCACCGGTTACCGAATCTTGTACCGCAAGACGCCGCAACAACGCCCGAAGGCCATGGACTGGACGGCGATTTCAATCGTGCTCGGCGGCAGCCTGAGTTTGATTGTCTACGGCATCTATCTCGTGTTGACTTCAAGTCTCGGCACCGTTGCCATCGTCTTTGGAGCAATCGGAGTATTCTTTGGCGTGACCGACATGCGCAGTTTTCTTCATCCCCCGACTGAAAAGCAGGCTTGGTGGTTCACGCACATGACGAGAATGCTTTCCGCATACATTGCAACGGTGACCGCGTTTTCAGTCGTAAACTTTCGCTTTTTACCGCCGGTCACGCGCTGGCTGTGGCCGACTATTGTCGGGTCGTTGGGCATCGCGCTCTGGACCAGATATTATCGCCGGCTATTCAATCGCCAACCTGCCGCTCCGGTTGCGTAACGATCTGAACGGCGGCGCGCGATTATTGCGGCTGGAAGCGCGGAACTTTCCAGGGAATTTCGGGAAATCGACGAGCTGTGGACTCGTGCTGCGTCGAGCAAGGAAATCTCTTCGAGATCGCCCGTGACTGGGACGTCAATCTTTTGCGGATGGCGCCGCCAGTCAAACAGGCGCATCACTTCTCGAAAACTGTTTCTGCGAATTGGACTGACACCTTCGTCTACTTCAAAACACGAAGAAAGCGGGATTGGGCCAAAACTGACGCAGCAAATGATGGAATTACTCGCGGATTCTTGAACGGCCTAGCGACCGATCAAGATGAAGATTCCAGCGAGAAGCGCCAGCACGCCAGTGATGATGCCGATGCCGAGTCCTGTGAGCGTCACAATTCCCACTGCGATGAGATAGATCGCGAGCAGAAGCATTCCGATATTTTTTGTAATCATATTGTTATTTCCCCGCACTCCGAATAACCACTGCTGAAATATCTTTGATGTTAACGAAGCCATCGAAATATTCCGCGCCTGCCAAATGGGACAGAAGGACGAGCTTGTCGTTAATCTGTTCCACTTTGCCGCCGATCTTTTCTCCACAACTCATGCGGAGCTCGACTGTTTTCCCGGTGTTCCCTTGAAGAATATTGAGGATGGCCGCATTTGGTTCGAGGCTGGCTTTTTCCTGCGCAGAGTACCGTAGAAGCTGCGAGCATTGTAATCATAGCCGCGAGAAGAAGTGAATAGTATTTCATCCCACTGCTTTTTGCCGCAGGGGGTTCCGATTGGCCAGCAAATAATTCATGGGACAAGGAGCGGCGGTTCTCGAGTCCGCCGTACGGATCATGCGGCAGTTGCGCCTTCATCAGAGGCGGCGCGCGACCAGGAAACCAGTGACCGGTTGATTTCTCATTGGCAGGCGCTGCGCCTGCCCTACAATTCCGCATGGATTCGATCGCTGAAAATTTCGAGCGGGTGCGGGAGCAGATCGCGAGCGCGGCGGCGAAATCAGGCCGATCGGCTGATGACATTAAACTGGTCGCGATCACGAAGACTCATTCTGCCGAAAAAGTGCGCGAAGCGATTGAAGCCGGGCAGGCGTTGTTTGGCGAAAGTCGCGTGCAGGAAGCGCGCGCTAAGATTCCCGAGCTGCCTTCGGCGGTTCGGTGGCATTTTGTGGGGCATCTTCAGAAAAACAAAATTCGTCATGCATTGCCGTTGTTTGAAATGATTCACAGCGTCGATTCGCTCGCCCTTGCAGGAGACATAAACCGGATCGCCAACGAGGAGGGGTTGCATCCGCGCGTCTTGCTCGAGGTCAACATGGCCGGCGAGGGGAGCAAGTTTGGATTTTCCCCCGACAACCTGCGCCAACAGATGGAAGAGCTTCTTGCACTGCCGCGGTTGTCGATCCTGGGCCTGATGACAATTCCACCGCTCGCCGAAGAAGCGGAAGCGTCCCGAAAATATTTCGTTCAATTACGTGAGTTGCGCGATCGCTGGCAAACGGAGTTTCGGGTCGATCTCGCGCAACTCTCAATGGGTATGACGCAGGATTTTCCAGTCGCAATTGAAGAAGGCGCAACGATGGTGCGCGTCGGCACAGCTATTTTTGGGGAGCGAAAAGCAAGGAGGGGCGATCTTTAGATCGCCGCAGCGGCTAGAAAGCCGCCGCTCCTTGGTGATAGGATCGCATATGCGACTCGAGCCAACGAATATCCAACAAATCGGCGAAGAACTGGCCATTGCCTGGAACGACGGCATCGAATCGTTTCTACAGCTTGACATGCTGAGGCGCACGTGTCCTTGCGCCGCGTGCGGAGGCGAGCCCGATGTGCTCGGTCATATTGCCCGTCCGCACGTGAGCTACACCGACAAAAGCTTCGAGCTTGTCGGGTTCGATCTGGTCGGCGGTTATGCGTTGCAGCCGCGCTGGGCGGATGGACACAACACCGGAATTTACAGCTTTACCTACCTCCGCCGTTTGGGCCAGGATGTTGGCTGAAGATCAATCGACAAGCTTGGCGTTAGTCTGTGAACCGAATGTTGAAACTTGCGATCGTTGTTCTCTGCTTTTCTTTATGCGGAGCGGGCACGTTCTTCGTCTCCTCGCCGCGGGACGAAAGATCACAGCGGAGAACAAACCTGATGCCGATTAAAAATCACCGGCTCGTTCAGCGGAGTTGGATTCAGGTCTAGCGCTGGTATCGCATGTCTGCAATTCGCGTTAGGTTGCTCAGGTGTTGAGAGAGCACCCCTACGGGATTGTCACGCGTAACAGAGTTGTTTGGGATGCGAGCGGTTTCAGTTGGCGATCCTGCAAATGGGCCGGCACGAGAAACATTTCTCCTGAGAGGAGTTCGACATTCGCACAGGCGACAGTTCCTCTGAGACAACAGACGATTGCGAATTGCCCGGGCGGGGCTGCCTCGCGGGGTTGCTTAAGATTCCATTTTCGGATTTCAAACAGGCCGTGGCTTACAAGTAATTCGCCTTCCGGTTCAATCAGCTTCGGCTGAACCTCTCCAAAATCGATGCATTGGACCGCTTCCTCAACGTGCAACGCCCGTCGCTTTCCGGTTGTAGGATCGGTGCGGTTCCAATCGAACACGCGGTAGGTGGTATCGCTATTCTGTTGGATTTCGATTAACAGATTGCCTGCGCCCACAGCGTGAAGCCGTCCGGCAGGGAGAAACACGGCGTCGCCTTCGTGAACAGGAATCCTGTGAAGGTGATTGACGGCCGTTCCATCGCGTAACGTTTCTTCAAATCGATCCCTCTTGATCGGAGCACGAAATCCAACGGAAAGCTTTGCACCCGGATCCGCGGCGGCGACGTACCAAAATTCGGTCTTGGGTTCGCCTCCCAGTCTGGTGGCAACATGTTCGGGCGGGTGCACTTGCAAGGAAAGTTTCTCGCGCGCATCGAGAATTTTGATCAGCAGTGGAAACCTGGAGAGCGATCGTCGCAGCAACCCGGTTGTCGGCGCCCCGCCGAAAACCGCTTCTCGATAATTAGTCCAGAGTTCGTGCAACGTCATTCCGCGCAGCGGCCCTTTGGCCACGACACTCTGTGCTTCTGGACGATCGACAATTTCCCACGACTCACCAATCCGAACGTCGGGCGGTAGCTTTTTATGGAACTCGGATTCGAGGCGGCGCCCGCCCCACATCCGTTCCACGAAAATCGGTTCGAAGATGAGGGGACTGTTAACTTCCTTTGGCCACATGGTCGCGGCAAACGTCCAATGCCCAACGTCCAACGTCCAACGCTCAATTCACCTGCCCAAGCCCGCAAATCTCTTCCCCATTGGACGTTCGATGTTCAATGTTCGATGTTCGCGTTTCCGCGGTGATCTGTGACTCTGGATGAAATCTTTCCTCAAATACTGGCTGCCACTTGTAGCCTGGCTTGGCCTGATGTTTGTCGGCTCGACCAACGTTATGTCTTCCGAGCACACCTCGCGGTACATTGTTCCGTTTTTGCTGCGGTTGAAATCAGAAATGTCGCCAAAGACAATTTGGATCATCCTCGTTGTCGTCCGCAAATGCGCGCACGTAACCGAATATGCGATTTTGGCCCTTCTGCTGTGGCGTGCGCTGACCAGCGTTCCCGTCTTCCGCACGAAACCATCGATCCTATTTGGCGCGGCGTTGCTGGGGTGCGCAGTTTTTGCGGCGAGCGACGAATTTCACCAGACATTCATTAAGTCTCGCACGCCGTCAGTTCGCGATGTCTTTCTGGATGTTGCGGGAGCACTCGCCGGATTGTTGATTGGGGCGAGTTTCACACACCGCGCTTCCCTGAAGATCCGGCGCCCCGCCCGGACCCGGCTCATGGATTTACAACCATGAGGCTTGCATCCGTGCGCGGTGCTCTTGTTGCGCGTGTATAAAACTGAACGAAGTCATCAGGCATGAATGGGGCACCGCAGTGGACAGACGAAGCGGATAACCGTTCCCAGCGGGAAGTGCACAACTCGTCATCGCCAACGAAAGATCGCTCAGTTCGCTCGGTAATCGCCCTTTTAGTGGCGTGTGTGGCCGTTTATTCGGGAACCGCGCCCGTGCGAGGAGCCGCGCTCCGGCAAAATGCATCCGGCAGCAGTTCGGCGCCGGTTTCAGGTACACCTGTTGTCACAGCAACACTCCAGCAGGTGCCGGTGACTAACGAAAGTGGCAGCACCGAGATTCAATGGGATACAGGAAACGGATCGCCGGGGTTTGTCTTTGTCACCACGGATAGCGGGAAACCTGTTCTTTTTGCAAACGGTCCGCGAGGTACCCAGGTGGCTTCCTGGATTGGAAAGCATCGTTACATTTTTGAACTATATGGCGACAATCAACGGCGGACATTGCTCGCGAAAGTAATGGTTTCCGGCTCCGCTGAGCGCGGGTCGTCACAGCGTGGAGTGTTTTGGCAACGTGTAGCGCTTTGGGCGCTGATTCTGGCACTGGCAGCGGTTTTGTATTCCGTCCTTTACTTTAGTTCAGCGGGGCCGCTGCGAACGACATTTCCGACGGAGCCGACTAAATCGCCGCAGCCGCTCCATGTTGGAGGCAATCTTGTTTTCGGGATCGCCGCCTTCATTTGCGTCGATGCCATTATCTTTCACTCCGGATTATATGTCTCGATCTTAGCGCCGGCTTCGTATGCTGGACGGATTGCGGAAATCACGCGAGCAGAAAAGGATCGGGCTCCATCAGACTTGAAGGAGATACTAGTGTTGGGCGATTCACGAATCGCCGAGGGTTTCTCGGCTACGCTTGCGAATGAACTTGGTTCTCCTGCTGGGTTTAAGTTTGTTAGTCTAGCCGAACCAGCGGCTTCCGCTAACACGTGGTACTACATGGTCCGGGAAGTCGATCCCACCGCCAGACGCTATTGGGCCATTGTCATTCCATACGGCCTCGGTTACGAACCAAACAGCGCTGATCCGCTGCGCATTTCCATGACGGCTCCGCTGTTGCGATACTCAGACTGCTTTAATTTTGCCTCTGGTTTTCAACGCTGGTCCGGACGTTTCAGAGCATCTACTGCCTGTATACTGCGAGGCTCAGCCTATCAGGACGACGTTGTTGCTCTTCTTGAACATCCCATCAAGAGAATAAAGAGTCTTAAACAAGAACGCACCACAATGCATTCTCGCGCGGTGTACAAAGGCCGGGATTACGATCTTGTGGGCACAAGCTATGACGCTGCGACAGGGCGGATAGGTTTCGCGCCAAAGCTAACAGAACCTCAGAGACTGGCTTTCCGGAAGAGCTTGATACAACCTTCTCAATCGGACACGGAATACTCAATTAAACTACAACGCGAGTGGATACCCAGAATAATGAACCGTTATTCAAATAGTTCTACCGCAATTGTGCTTACGCCTGTGCCTCGCGGTCCTTTCGTGGAGCTTCCTGGATTTTCCCCAGGATATGATTCGGTTCTTCCAAGCTCCGTAATTCAGAAAACGACTTTTTCTCTGCCTGGAAGGACGTTCGATTTTTTGGAGAAGCCGGAATACTACTTTGACGTGTTTCACCTTAACGCAAAAGGCCGGCGGCGGTTCACGGAAGCGCTAGTGTCGGAGCTTATGCGCCATGTTCGATCGACTAAGTCGAAACGGCGCTGCGAGTGTGAGCCTCAAGTTGCGCTGAATCAAATGTTTGAAACTAAGGTGAACTAGGTTCTAACAGAACCGGCTCGTTATGTTATTCAACAGCTTTCAGTATTGGATCTTTTTTCTTATCGTGGCGGTGCTGTTCTACAGTGTGCCGTTTCGTTTCGGAAAAGTCGTTCTGGTGCTGGCCAGCTACGTCTTTTACATGTGGTGGGATCCGCGGTTTATCGTGCTCATTTTGACCTCCACGATCATTGACTATTACCTGGGGATTGTACTGGAGACTGCAAGCGGCCGCCGTAAGAAGCTTTTACTTATTGTTAGCCTGGTGGTTAACCTGGGAATACTCGGGTTCTTCAAGTATTACGATTTCTTTGCAGGCTCTCTTGCCGGCTTCCTTCACATTCCGCAGCAATCAGTGGTCTTGCAGATTGTTCTTCCTATCGGAGTCAGCTTCTACACCTTCGCCAGTCTCTCGTACACGATTGACGTTTATTGGGGAAAGATGAAGGCCGTCAGAAACCCGGTTGATTATGCGCTGTTCATTGCCTTTTTTCCTCACCTCATTGCCGGTCCGATCATTCGCGCCCGGCAATTCATCACTCAGATCTGGTCCTGGCGGCGGCCGGCGGCAATTGTGGTCCAAAGTGGAATCATCCTCGTTCTCTCGGGTCTGCTGAAGAAGATGGTGTTTGCCGATCGCTTCGCCGTGGTGTCCGACTCGTACTTCAACGATCCGACGGCGCATCCTGGTTGGCTCGCTGCATGGTCGGGCTGTCTTGCCTTCTTCATGCAAGTGTTTTTCGATTTTTCCGGGTATACCGACATTGCCCGCGGGTGTGCGAAGCTGCTCGGTTTCGAGTTTCCACTTAATTTCGCGCGCCCATTTTTGGCCAGGAACCCGCCGGACCTATGGCAAAGGTGGCACATAACCCTCTCCACGTGGGTGCGGGACTATGTGTTTATGCCGTTCAGTCGAGGCAGAAAAGGACGCCTGATGTTATATCGCAACATGTTTGTTGTGATGGTGCTCGTTGGCCTGTGGCACGGCGCGAACTGGACGTTCGTAGCCTGGGGCGCCTACCACGGTCTCCTGTTAATCGGCTACCGCTTTTTCAATCGTGCAACTGTAGGAACGGTGGTCGACAAGGTCATGAAGAAGCGCTGGTTCGTGCCGTTTAGTATTGGGGCGATGTTTACCGCCTTTGTGTTTAGCGCCGCTTTCTTTCGCCCAAAGGCTCTCCAAACCAGCGGACATGTGTTGAGCGCGCTCCTTGGGTTTCAGCATGTGAGCGGAGAATTTCTGCTGACGACCGGGACGATCGTGCTGATTTTTATTTCTTTGTTTCTGGCTGTCGCGCAGGAACGCAGTCAATTTATCGATCGTTTGGCGTTGCAGCCGGCCCGGATTCAAATCCCTGTGTACGTTCTGGCGTTTATCGCTCTGGAACTGTTTCCCGCCACCGGTCCGGTGCCGTTTGTCTATTTCCAATTTTGATCCGCGGCGGTGTGTTTGACACCGCAAAATGGAATTTTGAAAGAATGGGCCTGACTGGGCTCGAACCAGTGACCCTGCGCTTATCAAGCGCATGCTCTAACCAACTGAGCTACAGGCCCCACTCGGCGGCAGAGCCGCCAAATCTTAGATTCAGATCGTCGATTTTCGATTCCTGTCACGGCGCGCGCTTCGCGGACATGTACTTAAATCGACAATCGCAAATCGCAAATCGAAAGTGAAACAGACTGGCCGAGTCGTCTATTACAAATGTCGCTTTACGAATGCACGACCTGAAGCGGATTTCAGATATCGTTCGAAATCCGCAGCGCGAACTCGGTCGGAAAGCGCGACATATATCTTCAACCGCCAAGGTCGCCATTTCGCGGTATGAAGAATTCGTCCTGCGTTATGATTTGTCAATCGTTTACGCAGGTCATCCGTTAAGCCAGTGTAATAACGGTGCTCATCGCGCTGGCTCTGCAAGATATAAACGTAGACGAATTTTGCCATGTTCGTTGGCTTGCCGAGTCGTAGCTCGCCGCGTCTACATCGGCAAGGCCAAATGGTCCGCCTTCGCCAAGGCTACGGCGCGACAGTCTACGCTCACTTCTACGACGCGAGCGAAGACTGGAGGCAAGGGGATTCGAACCCCTGACTTCCAGCTTGCAAAGCTGGCGCTCTACCAACTGAGCTATGCCCCCGGGAACACCGAACGCTTTGGCGTGCTCGCGACCGATGTCGGAGTTTTCGAATGTCGATTGCCCATTTTCGATTGCAAGGGAATAAAAGCAAAATGCCGGATGGTTATGCTGTTTGCCATCCGGCATTCGTGCGCTTTTGAACGGCAAGGCTATGCTCTTGCCGCTGAGAGAAAGCGGCGCCGTTTGCGCTTTGTTAGTGACCTCCGAGAGGAGTCGCCAAATACGCCGTTAACACGCCCGTATTTGGATCGACGGCTCTACCGGTAATCTGTCCCGCGTTATTTATGTCTTTCGCGCTTGCGAGGATTGCAGAATAGCCGGGTGCTTTTAGATCGTTTAGGTCTCTTGGTGTGTTGCTGTGATCCCAAATAACTGCACGACAATCAACCAGATCCGCGTCGCATGAGACACCGACTACCTGACGGGCTTCATTGATACCGTACGCTTCGCTGTCGACGTGTTCTGGTGTGCGGTTTTTCAAAGGCTTCAGTTTTCGAATGCCATCTTCTTTGGTCCACATGAATGCGTGTAGGATTTCGCCTTCAACAAACGCCGGGTCGCCGGCAAACCCGACGACATCTCCTCGTTGATTGATTGCCGTGGGTGTATTCCACCACGGGGCTGGCGCGTTCGGATAAATATCCGTCACTGTGCCATTTTCCCAAAGCACGGCATGCTTGGCCGTATGTCTTCCAACGGCTTGGTCGCAGATACCGGAGATGCCCACGATTTGACTATTATCGTTGATTGCCGTGGCAGCACCTGAACTGTCACCGGTAATCAGAGGAAGATCCTGGATTTGGTCCGGTGGTCCCAAAGTCCAGACGGCTGGACGAAACTGGAGGACCTGAGGCGATACGCACAACGGGTCATGAACATCATTTTCCGCCCATCCGACTGCTTGACGCAGGTTGTTGGCTCCTGTGGTAAACCCGTTGTTGCCACCCGGAAAGTTAGGAAGTCCCCTCATTGGGCCTTGTCCATCTTCCCAGACGAACCCGAGATTGATATATCCGACGTTATTAGGCGTACTGTAGAAAGCCGCGCTACTCCAAGCTTCTCCAAGCGGCTCCGGATCGGCGGTTTGCGAGATACCCACGATGATTCCCGCCGTATTTTTCACGTTCCATGTGACACTGCTATTGGGTCCGCCAAGTGTGCCGAGGTCGGTGAGCAGACTGTTTCGCCATAGCCCAGCGTGCCGGTTCCTGTCCGGCAGTCTGGCATAGCCTGCCACCCAGGCCCGGTCATTGATACTATTTCCCCCGTTACTCGTTCCGCCAAGCCCAGGGAGATCTGACACCTGATATTGCCTTCTCGCCTCTGTTGCTTCTGGCCTTTGTGCCTGCACGGGCGCCAGAATCGCCGCGCAACAGACGGCGATCAGAATAATGAGAAGAGTTTGGTTACCTTTTTTGGTTATGAATTGAGTTGTCATGTTTGTCCCCTTTGTTGAGTTTTCATGGCGACACATTAGGGAGTGGCCGAGAATCACCACCAGAGCCACTTCGCAGGTTTGGTACGAGCCATTTGGAAGCGATCAATCGGCAACTCATAGGAGAGTATCCTCCCGATAGCCTGGCGGGTCCCGAGTTGCTTAATTCAATTTCGAATTAAGCGCCGCCGCGAATTTGCTGAGACCTTCGCGGATTTGAGCGCGTGACCACGCTGCAAACCCAAACGTGAGGGCGGGCGTTGGCTCCGCTTTCATAAAGCACGAAGACAACGGCGATGGGCGGATACCAATCTCAGTACAGGCGTGCCTAATCAGCGGCATGTGCTCTTTCTGCCGCACCCAGGCGACGAAGTGTAATCCAGCCTCGGGGACCTCCAAAACAAAGTACTTACTTAGCAAATTATTGAATTGCTGGATAAAAAATTCTCTTCGGTCTGAATATAATTGTCGCATCCGCTTGATGTGACTCAGGAAAAATCCTTCGGTCAGGAATCGGGCCAGTGTCGCCTGATCGATGGCGGGGGAATGCTGGTCCATCACAGCGCGGATCTTGATCATTGGTTCGATCAGTTGCTCTGGCGCGAGGATATAACCGAGTCGCAAGGACGGGTACAGGATCTTGCTCAACGTGCCTGAGTAAATAACACGACCAACGTGGTCGAGTCCCTGCAAACATGGGAGTGGGGGGCCGGTGTAGCGAAATTCCGAATTGTGATCATCCTCGAAAATGTAGGCGTCGCACGTGCGCGCAAAATCGATTAAAGCTGTTCTCCGCGCGAGACTCATCGTCATGCCGAGTGGGAATTGATGGGATGGAGTTACATAAATTATTTTGGGCGCGCGACGTTTTGACGGCCGCCCGATCGTGATTCCTTCCCGGTCAACAGGTCTTGGCACGACAATCGCCCCGGCGAAACCGAAGGCTCGGCGAGCCTGATAAAATCCCGGATCCTCGATCCAGGCAACCTCACCCTGATTCACCAGCGCCATCGCGCTAATCATCATTGCCTGCTGTGTTCCAGCCGTGATGATGATCTGGTCTGGATGACAGCGTGCGCCCCTGTAATCGCACAAATAAGTTGCCAATGCCTTGCGTAGGTCGAGGTCGCCGCGGCTTGAGGCGTACTGCAGCAAGTGCGCTCCTTTTTTCGCGAGAATTTGGGCTCTCAGTCTCTCCCAAATCTCAATCGGAAATTCATCAAGCGCTGCGACAGCGGGGACAAAGGAAACGCCGGGCGGACCAGCAATTCCGAAATCGAACTGTTTTCCGGCCCGATGATCGGGAATATTTTTTACCCGATCGGAAAGGCGTGGTGGGCGCTCTGTGGGCCGCGCTGCTTTCGCCGTTTGTGCACTTAGGAAACTTTCCGGTAACCGCTCGGCGACGAACGTACCAGATCCAATTCGAGATTGAAGATACCCTTCTCCATGAAGTCTCGAGAGAGCAAGGTTTACTGTGAATCGCGATATTCCAAGATCGGTAGCCAGCGCCCGCGAGGACGGAAGACGGGAAGAACTGTGGTTGAAAGTTCCCGAGATCAATTCATCGCGAATCTGCCGGTAGAGTTGTTGATGCAGGGGTTCCGCCGCAGCGCGATCCAGGCGGACCATTTCAAAAGCCAGGATCGAATGGCGACGCCGCTTTTTGATGCCCGCTCTGTCGATAGCAGATTTCATTTCGTTGGTTACGTAGCGGCTTGATTCCTCCCGTACACCACCGCTCATCGCAAGCTCTCAACAAAGTGGTCTGGCCACTTCAGGCCAAGTGGACTGTTGACACCTTATCACAAGGTCAGAAGCTTTTCTTCCAATGCAGACTCAAACTCCGCGCACCGATTACGTCGAAACGAAAGGCCTGATTTACTTTGCTCGAATGCTGGACAAGATCCGGTTGAAGGCAGCGGGAAAATTGCCGTCCGGATATTTTACCGGTGTCGAAGATCCAACCCACTTCGATGCCCGTTGCAGCAGATTTCTCGGGGTAAACTACGATGAGCTTGTCGAGCGAACGCTGCAAGGCGGATCCGATGATGAGATCCTTGATTGGTGTTTCGCGCGTGGCCGGCACCCCGGCAAAGAGGAAATTTCCATCTGGAATGCCTTTCTCAGGAAACGCGGTTGGCGCGATGAGGCAAGCGAGGAACTGGCAGAGTCGAAGAAGGAAGCGGGCTTCGGCGATCGCGATGACATTCAAACCTGGGTGGACCTGCATGACGCGGAGGAAGGAAGAACGCCAGCTTTCTCGTGAGGCCGAGGCGCATTATCTCCAGAGTTGTTAAGGTGGTCAGTGCTATTATCGCCATCTGCTTTCAACCCATGAGCGCGCGTTTGATTTACTGGCTGAGCATCCTGCATTCACGGATGGAACAGTCCTTCTCGGCCGACGGCGGGAAAACCTGGGAAACAAACTGGATTTGTGAGCTAAGCCGATGAATACCACGCGATTTCGATCAATGTAATGCGACTCGTTAGGCGAAATTTGATTTTCACCTTCGTCTGTGTTGCGGCGATGCCACAAACGACATCAACCTTCGCGCAGAATAATCTGCCGCCCAACGTGCGTGAGATGGCGCGCAAGGTGATGATGCCCGTTGTCTATCAAGTGCCGGGCATGGACAAAGTGAAGGTCATCCAAAATCTGAAGTATACGAAGACCGATGATCCGAATGTTCTAATGGATTTCTATCTCCCGCCGGATGCGACGCCCGGCGAGAAACATCCGGTCGTGATCTTTATTCATGGGGGCGCGAAAACTGAATACACGCCGAAGGACTGGGGCGTGTTCACTACCTGGGGACGTTTGGCCGCTGCATGCGGTTTTGTCGGCGTCACGTTCACTCATCGACTTCGGTACCCGAAAAGTCGCTGGAACTTGCGGCACAGGATGTTCGCGCTGCGATCGACTATGTGCGGGCGAATGCTGGCAAATACAAGGCTGACAACGATCGGATGGCGCTCATCAGTTTTTCAGCTGGCGGACCGCTATTGACACTAGCCATGCATGGAGAAACGCCTTTCGTGCGTTGTCTGCTCGCCTTCTATTTGTTCATGGACATACGTCAGTCGGAGTTTCAAAAAACTGAGAACGCCGAAACACTGGAACGATTTTCTCCCATAATTTATCTGGAAGCGGTTTCGCGCAACATCTCGTTAAATTTCGTAAACCATCCAAGAGGCGTCCACGGGTTCGATAATCAAAACAATGACGATCGATCGCGTGAAATCATTCGCGCCGCGCTTGAGTTCATGAAAGCGCATCTGAAACCCGAATCTAAGGACACATGAAAGGTTCAATTGTTATTGGTTTGTTCGGAATTTTGTGCGCGCAGTTTGTGCAGGCGCAGAGCTCGCAAGAAAAAGAGGTGCTCCAATTTGAGCGTGACGCGTGCAAGGCATTTCTCGATGCGGACCCTGCCGCACTCGAAAGGGTACTTACTGCTGACTTCACGCTCACGCTCTCGAATGGCGAAGTGAGCACGCGTGCGGATGAGATCAACGAGCTACGCAATGGGAAGGTCCACTACGATGTGTTCGAGAACTACGACATGTTAGCGCGGCTTTACGGCAATGACACGGCGATTGTTCTCGGAAAAACGCGCGTGAAAGGAACAGCGGACGGCAAATCATTCGACCGAGTCGTGCAGTTCACGGACACATTGATCAAGCGCAACGGTCGTTGGCAGCTTGCCGCCGGACATGTTTCACGGATTGAGAAATAGCGCTTTCGCTGTTCCTCGTTCCTGAATCGTACAACAAAATGCCGGATGTCGATCTTGCGAGTCGTCATCCGGCATTGCAGTCGATGTGCAGCAAAGACTGAATTGTGCGTTACCGTGATCTCCTTTGAAGCTTTGGTTTCTTTCGATTCCAAAGTCTTCACGGCATATCCAAGAACTATCAATTGAAAGCTCTTGGAGTTAGCCGTCGACCTAAACGCCTTCGGCGCAAATCCCGAATTCGAATTTCGAATTTCGAGTTTCTGCGCGAAGCGCATTTTCTCCTTAGAAAGGAGGTGATCCAGCCGCAGGTTCCCCTACGGCTACCTTGTTACGACTTCATCCCAGTTACCGCTCATAGCGTAGGCGGCTGCCTCCTTGCGGTTAGCGCGCCGACTTCGGCTACAAGCGACTTCCATGATGTGACGGGCGGTGTGTACAAGGCCCGGGAACGTATTCACGGCGCCGTAGCTGATGCGCCATTACTAGCGATTCCGGCTTCATGAAGTCGAGTTGCAGACTTCAATCTGAACTGGGCCCAGTTTTAGTGATTTCCTCCACCTCGCGGTCTTGGATCGTTCTGTACCTGGGCATTGTACGTACGTGTGCAGCCCAGGCCGTAAGGGCCATACTGACTTGACGTCGTCCCCACCTTCCTCCCCGTTAGAGCGGGGCAGTCTGAACAGAGTGCTCGAGCCTCACGGCTCGGTGGCAACAGTTCACAGGGGTTGCGCTCGTTGCGGGACTTAACCCAACATCTCACGACACGAGCTGACGACAGCCATGCAGCACCTGTGCAAGGTCTGGATTGCTCCAGTCGCTGGCTTTCACCAACTTAGCAATGCATGTCAAGGCCTGGTAAGGTTCTTCGCGTTGCATCGAATTGAGCCACATACTCCACCGCTTGTGCGGGCCCCCGTCAATTTCTTTGAGTTTTAATCTTGCGACCGTACTCCCCAGGCGGCACGTTTAACGCGTTAGCTCCGGCGCAGAAGGGGTCGAATCCTCCCACACCAAACGTGCACCGTTTACTGCCAGGACTACCGGGGTATCTAATCCCGTTTGCTCCCCTGGCCTTCGTGCCTCAGCGTCAGGAACTGTCCAGAGACCCGCCTTCGCCACTGGTCTTCCTTACGATATCTACGCATTTCACCGCTACACCGTAAATTCCAGTCTCCTCTCCAGTCCTCAAGCACGGCAGTATCGAATGCAGTTTCGGAGTTAAGCCCCGAGATTTCACACCCGACTTACCGCGCCGCCTACGCACCCTTTACGCCCAATGAATCCGAACAACGCTTGAGACCTCTGTATTACCGCGGCTGCTGGCACAGAGTTAGCCGTCTCTTCCTCTTCTGATACTATCAACGGAAGCGCAGTTAACGCTTCCGCATTGTTCTCAAATGACAGGAGTTTACAATCCGAAGACCTTCATCCTCCACGCGGCGTCGCTCCTTCAGGGTTTCCCCCATTGAGAAAAATTCTCGACTGCTGCCACCCGTAGGTGTCTGGGCCGTGTCTCAGTCCCAGTGTGGCTGGTCGTCCTCTCAGACCAGCTACCCGTCAAAGCCTTGGTGGGCCGTTACCTCACCAACTAGCTGATAGGCCGCGGGCCCCACAAGAAGCGTCAGGTTGCCCCGACTTTAATTTTGAATGGATGTCCACTCTAATCACATGCGGTATTAATTCGCCTTTCGGCGAGCTATCCCCCACTTCTCGGCAGGTTGCCCACGTGTTAAGCACCCGTTCGCCACTAGACGTTTCTCCGTATTGCTACAGAAAAAAATCTCGTCCGACTTGCATGTCTTATCCACGCCGCCAGCGTTCGTTCTGAGCCAGAATCAAACTCTCCGTTAAAAACGACTCGGCTCCCCGTGAGGGAAACCGAAAGTTTGCGATCTGACTTTCATTTCTGAATCTGTAGCCACCGGCCCACGGCCGGTTTCTTCCAGATCCAGCGTTTGTCCGATCTAAATCTTTGATTTCAAAGAAGATCGACAGATAACGCACAATTCAATGTTTGCTGACTTTCCATCGACGGATTTCCGACTGAAATCCGCGACCACACTGTCAAAGATCCAATTCTTTCAGGTACAAGGCAAAACCTGACTTCGTCATCAATCTGACCAAGAACCGGCTCGCCCTGAGCCTGCAAGAACACCAACTCCGTGCATGAAGCTGGTCCGCTTGTTTCGCGGGAAAAAGAACATATGACTGACGAAGCCTTCGTCAACAGAAACATTTCAAGATTTTGCAGCCGTCGAAACTACCACTCGATCCACGTAATCCCGAGAAGCACACGCGCCCTCGCGTTGTGCGTTTCCGCAACCGGCCGAAACAGACTTCTGCGACGTTCCAGCAACGGATTCACACAGATTTTCAACTCGGTCGCTTCTCATCTCCCTCGTCGCTTACCCTTGCAACTTTGCCTTCTGTGTCGCTGATCCCGTCACCTCCATTCACGGAGAATAAATCGTTCAAAGATCGGCGGTCGCAGACCTCCGCTACCGCGCGGACAATTCGTGTTTATTCGTGTTTTTCTTCTAGCTACGATTTCCCCATCACGTATTTCACGTTCAGAGCCGGCGGATGATTTCCGTACACCCTTGTCACCATCCCTTCTCGGATTGCGCCAATTTTTTCCATGGCTTTTTGGGAGCGAACATTGTGTTCTCCGACTAAAAACACGACACGCTCAACAAACTTGAATGCATGCGCCAACAGTAGCTCTTTCATTTCCCGATTGTAGCGCCCGCCCCAGTATTTTCGTGCCAGAAATGTCCACCCAATTTCGATCTCGGATTTGTCCGGATCGTAACCGTAAAACCGCGTCGATCCTATGATTTGTTGACTCTTGTTATCGACGATGGCAAATGCCCCACCGGATTCCAGGGCTTCCCGGAAGAAGACCTTAAATACACCTTCCTTGTAACGATCGCTCTCCGGGTGCTGCTCCCAGATTAGTGGATCAGATGCGACAATAAAGAGATCGCCCCAATCTTCAGGTGCGAGCGGGCGCAGCTCGATGAATTCGCCTTTCAGATGTGCTTGAAGATCAAACGCCATCTTAACGACGAATCAACACAAATGGGTACGAATTCAAATATTCTCGGGAGCACAGGCTGCGAGTCCGAAACGGAATTTGAGAAACTCATTAATCACGGATTACACGGATTACCTCGGATGTGTCAAAATAACCGAATCACTGCAATAGAATGTCACATGGACCGTTGATGCCCGGTAATAAACAATTTGTGTCCCCACAATTTGAAGCGCTCTGCTGCGTGGTCCCGCGCTTAATTCCAAAATCTGTGCCATCCGTGTAATCCGTGGTCAGCTCTTGCTCTGCGGGGTTTTCTGAAACGATGGGATCGACTCGTCGATCACCACCCAGGGCAATTTATCTTCGAGCCAGATCGCTTTCTGCGGCGCAAACGGCGTCGGATCGTCAAGCGACGCGATCGTGAAATCGATCGTGTGGGAATCTTTGCTGTCTTCGAAAAACAGATGCGTGCCACAACAGGCAGCAAACGAACGAATCCGATTTGCGTGCGGAATCTTGCGCGGTTCACCCTTTGTCACGATGAGACCTTTGCGCGGTACCGATCCCCACTGCACATAGGGCGCACCCGCGCTTTTCTGGCAATCGATGCAATGACAATCGACCACCGCCAAGGGCCGACTCTTCAACACGTACCGTGTCTCGCCGCAAACGCACCCGCCACTGAACTCCATAAATTGTTTAGCGCACTCTAACCACGAATTTACACGAATGAACACGAATTACCGATGTCGCGGCGGCCGTGTCGGGTGCGATTCCTTCTTCTTAATTTCTGATTGAAACTCGCTTGTTGCCCGCAGTCGCTCCCGGCTACCCGCAGCTTTACTTCTATGTCGCGAATCCCATTCACTCTGTTCGTACTTCTCTTTTGGAGACCAGGCGTTCAATGAACGAAGCAGCGGATGGGATGAATTTCCCACGCTTTCTTCGATTGTCTGACAATCCGACTTTTTCAGCCGCCCGCCGGAGCCATGACGGCTGGCCGACGCGTCGCTGCCGAAAGGCTTAGCCGCGAGATACCGCTAAAGATGAGGCTGATGCCAACCAGCATTCCAAGCACCCAGGCGGAGCTGGACGGCCACTGGGACCAGATCATAATTGCGAGCACCAGCGTGACGATCGCATCTAATAAAACCCAGCCCGCATTTGTCTTCCGGCGAATTGTGAAATAGAGCGCCGTCTCGAGCCCGGCTTCGATCAGCAGGAAAATCGCAATCACGAGCGTAAGAGTGACGAGCCCGAGCAGCGGATGCATCAGCATGTAAACCCCGGCGAACCCGTAAACGACAGCCAGGAGCAATTGCCACAGAACGCCGCCGAAACTGTGCGAGTGGAAAACGAAAATTAAATGCCAGACACCGACTAGCAGAATCAGCCACCCGACCACAAGGACAACTCCAATTGACGAAGCTAGGGGCAAACCGATGGCGAGGATCCCGCAGATCACCATGAGAATTCCCAAAGCCATCGACCATCCGCTCCCGCTCCGACCAGCGGCGCTAACCGACGTATCGTTACTCATTTCTAGTGGATCGCACCTTGGCGATGGTGTGGCGCATGAGATTTATCTTGTGCATGCGAAACATCCTAACCGCGAATCGTTAGGAAGAAACACAAATCGTTGCTGAACCTTTTCTACTTGTCGCGCCTTTTGCAGATACATCCTTCATCCTTCGCTACCGCCCCGCCGGCTCGAATCACATGAGCTAATCCTTCTTTCCTTCGAGAAAAATCTGGTCAATTGTGAAACGCCTGGTCATACTCGGCAACTTTCTGCAGGCAAACAAGGAGGGAAAATTATCATGCACTTAATCTGGTACATTATTGTTGGGTTAATCGCGGGCGTTATTGCGAAATCGGTGATGCATGTGCACATGACGATTTTCTGGACAATCGTGCTCGGTATCATCGGATCGATCATCGGGGGCGGGGTCACCCACATGTTTTCGCACCCGGCAAACGAACGATTTCATCCCGCCGGCGTCATTTTTTCCACGCTTGGCGCGATCCTGGTTCTCTACCTTTGCATCAAGCTGCGTATCCATTTTCCCCGCGTTCTTTAATCAGGACGGAGGAAAACTGTAGCCATGGTCGTTGACCGCGGCCTCTCCGGTGTAGAGGCGGCCGTGACTCGCCGAGCCGTAGCCTCTTCGCGAAGCTGGTTGCTCGCAAGCCTCTCAACACTCAACACTCAACCATCAATTCCCAACTTTTTTCCTCGTCAGGGGGCGCTCACCGTTGCGGTGACGCTTTCCCATTCCGCCGTCAGGCGGGCGAGATCGTGGGTCAAAGCGGAGAGATCGCGATTGATCGCAGTGGCGCTGCCGCCCTGTTGGTAAGTCGCCGGATCTTCCAGCGCCGCGGCTAGTTCTTTTTGTTGTCCTTCCAATGCCGCGATTTTCATCTCGAGTTCGTGCACCCGCTTTTCTTTTTCGCGTCGCGCTTTGGCAATCGCATTACGCGCTTCCGCTTCCAAACGCTTCTGCGCTTTTTGTTTTCTTGACCCGGAGCCAGTTTGCTTTCCGATCTCCGGTTGGAGTTTACTCGCCGCGGCAGAACCGTTGACTTCTGGCGCATCGCGGCCCGCGGTCAGGGCAGTTCGCGCCGACGCGGCTTTTGATTTGTCCAGATAGTAATCGTAATCGCCGGGATAAAACGTCAGTTTACTACCCGTGCAGTTCGCATCTGTAGCCGGGGGCGCTGAACCCGGTCGCCCAGGCGCAGTTACGTGCAGAACGCTTGTCGCGATGGCGCGGATAAAATGAACGTCGTGACTAATAAAGATGAGCGTCCCGTGATATTGCTTGAGCGCGCCGATAAGGGCATCGATTGAGCCGACATCGAGATGTGTCGTCGGCTCGTCCATGAGCAGAAGGTTCGGCGGATCGAGCAATAACCTGACAAGGGCCAGCCGCGACTTTTCGCCACCGCTCAAAACCGCGACGGTCTTGAAAACATCGTCGCCGCGAAACAAAAAAGAACCGAGCACAGTGCGCGCGGTTTGTTCGGACACGGGATTGGGCATGTCGCGTGCACTGTCGAGAACGGTATGGCTCGCGTTGAGCACGTCGATTCGGTTCTGCGAGAAGTAACCCGTGCGCACATTATGGCCGAGCTCGCGCACGCCATGCTGCACGGGCAACACGCCGGCGAGCAACTTGAGAAGAGTCGATTTCCCCGCGCCATTCGGGCCGACAAGCACAGTGCGTTGACCGCGCTCGGCATGAAATTGCATTCCGCGATAAACAACGAGGTCGCCATAGGCATGATCGACATCTTTCAACGTGATCACGCGCAGGCCGCTGCGCACCGGTTGCGGAAAATGGAACTTGATCGTCTTTCCGCGCGCGACCGGGGCCGCGATTTTTTTCATGCGATCGATCTGTTTAAGCTTGCTCTGTGCTTGCGATGCTTTGCTCGCCTTGGCGCGAAATCGATCGGCGAACAATTGCAGCGACGCGATTTCTTTCTGCTGATTTTTGTAAGCGGCGAGCTGTTGTTCTTCGCGCGCTGCTTTCTGCTCGATATAATTGTCCCAGTCGCCCCGATAACGCACCAGTTTCGAGTGCGCGATCTCGACGATGCTGCCGACAAGCTGATTCAAAAATTCGCGGTCGTGCGAGATCATGACAATCGCGCCCGGATAAGTTCGCAGATATTCCTGGAACCATTGCAGCGATTCGAGATCGAGATGGTTGGTCGGTTCGTCCAGCAGAAGGAGATCGGGTTCCATCACGAGCAAGCGCGCGAGATGCGCGCGCATGATCCAGCCACCACTTAAGGCGCGCGCCGGACGATCGAAATCAGTGTCGCGAAAAGCGAGTCCGGCGAGGACCCGTTTTGCTTTTGGTTCGAGCTCCCAGCCGCCGTGCTCATCAAAAACGTGGAGAGCACGGTGATACGCCGCGTCGTTCGATCCGGGATCAGCGATCCCGGTTACAGCTGCTTCGTGCTCCTTGATCACTTTCTGCGCGTGCACCAGCGCCGGGGAAACGGTGAGGGCAAGTTCGAGCACGGTTTCCTCTCCGGCGGCGGCGGTTTCCTGCGGAAGAAATCCGATGGTGGCGTTCTTCTCGATCGCGATCGTTCCCTTGTCGGGCGAAATTTCACCGAGGAGAAGCGCAAACAAGGTTGATTTGCCAGCGCCATTGGGGCCAACCAATCCGATCCGATCGCCGCGATTGACCTGGAGCGATACGTCGTCGAAGAGCGCCCGGCCGGCGAAAGATTTTGAAAGTTGTGAAACGGTCAGCATTGCGGAAAGCGCGCAGTGTCCCCTTGTTCGATGCCCGGCGCAACTCGTTAACCACGAATCGAGGAAAGGGATTTCCGACATAGAACACGTCGCGATCGGGTATCGCGCGGGTAGACGGCAACGCAGCTAGGTAGCTGGCGCAAGCACGGGGCCGTGCGAGTGATCAACGTAAAAGCTGCGAGGGTAGCAGCGAGTGAGAGCGGGAGCCGAACGAGTTTCAATCAACACGAATGAACACGAATCGACGTTGTAGCGGCGGCAGTGGCAGCCGCAAACCCCCCAACGTCCAACGCCTTTAAACGACAACAAACAGGTGCAGCGCGAGAAGAAACAAGCCGGCATGAATCAAGATCGACAATGATCAGCAAAAAAGGGCCGTATGGAGATATGATCATCGTCCCTTGACCCGTAGGATCCGGATGCGAGAATTATTTTATGGCAGCCACCGTTGACCAATTGGCGCAGGACGCATTGACTCTTTCCAATCGAGAAAGAGCGGAACTTGCGCACAAACTTCTGGTCAGTCTCGATGGTATTCCCGATGAAGGCGCGGAGGAAGCCTGGGACCAAGAGATCGCAAACCGTGTCCAAAAGATTCGTGAAGGCACCGCGAAGGGACGACCGGCTGATGAAGTGTTTCGTGATATCCGTTCGTGCTACAAGTGAAGCCTCTCGTTATCGAGGAGGAGGCGGAATTAGAACTGGTTGGGTCAATCGTTTTCTACGAGGAAAGGAAAGCTGGCCTCGGATTAGATTTCGAAACCGCAGCGCGACAGGCATTGGAGACCATCGTCGCCGCACCGGAACGCTGGCCGACAGGGAAGCTCGGCACAAGACGTTACGTCATGAGCCGTTTTCCATTTGTCGTTCACTACATCGACATCCCGATAAACTTTGGATCGTCGCATTCGCTCACGCGAAACGAAAACCAGGATATTGGGCCAAAAGATTGGAGTCTCCGCTGGTCTGAAACAAAAATAACCCGATGATCACGCTGCCTTACTCGCTCGTTATCGAAGCTACCGAAGATCCAGATGTTTTTTGGCTTTCATTCTGCCGATCTGGATGGGTTCACCGGTATCGGTCACTCGATTGAAGATTGTCTGTACAAAGCGCGTTTGGGGAATGGCCGATCATGCCCGGACCTTGCGCGAGCAAGGCTTGCCAGTCCCAACGCCCAATCCAAATCCGACCATCGTAATTCAGAACGATTCGAAGGTACAACTCGCCTGATACCGCTCTCGCCAAAACGAACTTCCAAAAGGAGCGAAAGATTTGGAAAGTTGGGAAACGGTCAGCATTTCGGAAAGCGCGCAGTGTTGCCTCGTTCGATGCCCGGCGCAACTCGTTAACCACGAATGAACACGAATCTTGAGAATACGGAATGATAACGTATTTTGAGAATTGGCTTCCCCAAAACATCACTGTATCGGCATAGCGCAGGCCGGTTTTTTCCAGCACCCGCACCGAGGCGATGTTCTCTGGCATCACCAGGCCGATGATCCGTTTGAGGCCGAGATCGACGAACCCGAAACGCACCGAGGCAAGCGCAGCTTCAGTCGCCAATCCCAGGCCCCAGTGAGCCCGCATCAGGCGGAATGCGACGTCGACCTCGCCGAATTCTTCCAGATATTTCAACCCCGCAAAGCCGATCTGTTCGCCCGTACTTTTGAGAATGCAGGCGCCACGGCCAAAGCCGTATTTCCGGTAGTCGGCGATTGGATGATCGAGCAATATCTGCCGGGCCTGTTCGACATTGAACAGCCGCTCATCGGGAAGGAACCGTAACACTTCCGGATCGCTATTCAGCTTAAAGAACGCCTCCGCGTCCTCTTCGACATACTCCCGCAGGAATAATCGCTCGGTCTCGAGAGTCACCTTCATTTAACGTTCCTTTTTAGAAGAACTTTAACCATCAGCGCAACTCGCGTCGTGCGAGCAGACATCGCTTTATCTTAGGATCGACATCTAATAGTATCCTTAAACAAGCAGGATTAAAATGAGCCGGTACTTGATCATCATTGAAGAAACTGCGACCGGCTATTCCGCCGAGTTTCTGACATGGCGCGCAACTCGCCTAAAACGTCTTCTCGAAGATTATAAGATCGACTAAGGCTGGTGCCGCGGGTTGCGATTTCAAGCGCAGCCCGCAATCAGGAAGCAATTGGCGCACTTGTCGATCTTACGCGCTCTTCTGTGAGGCAACTGAGCCGGAAAGAATGGGTCGATCAGCGATCTCACGAACATGGTCACCATTGCCGGCTAATGCAGCGCGAATCCGATCGGCAAGACCCTCCAGTTTTAACAAACAAGTCCCGAACGATAGAAACATGCTGCTAACACAAGGCTGATGGTTCTTCCACTCCGCGGCTACTAGCGTTGCAGCCTTGCCGTTTTTAGGAACGTAATGCTGAATCCTTCGAAAGGTGGCGACAACCGTGTCCCAACTCACTCCTTTTCTCGCATCTATTCTTAATCCGCCGCCGGGCAAAATTTCCGCGATTACCCTGTCGCCCGCTTCTAACGCTTCCCTTGAGATGAGAGGTTCCGGGGTTCGCAACACATAGAGCAAAGTCTTTGTGGATCCGCGCTCATCTCCCAATTCACTGTCGATCGAAGCTACTGTTTCGATCGGTCGCAGGTCTCGCAGAAATTGAAGAAACTTCGCTCGCGACGAGAAAAGAAGCGGCTTCTCTTCCGCTAATTTGAAGGAGCGTGCCCTCGTTCTAAGTGCTTTACGCAATCTGGGAAACACGCAGCTCGCCATTTTTGTATCCGTGAATGCGCAATCGACGTACGGAAACCAGTGAGCTAAAGCTTCGAGATCATTTAAATCATGATCCAGCTCCGCGTTCTCGACTTTCTTTTTGGATTTGAGGTCGGCCGCGAACTCTTCGGCAATGTACTCGATGCCGAGGAAGTTGATAAGCAATGATGGGATTCTTAGCGCATTTTGCTTTAACCACACGCACGCATCCTCAAATACCGTACGAGAGCCTCGCTCGCGTAGGTAGTCACAGACCTCTGAGTGAAGATCGTTATGCTTACTGAAAATTCGGTTGAGTGGTATGTTTCCAGTCCTTAGAAGCGTGTAAAAATCTTCCCAGATCAGGCTTACCATACCATCGACTTCCTTCCGGTGAACGCTACCGCGTAGTTGGCTGGTGTGCTTATTGGCCCAATGCTGCGCGAGACCACGGAATGACTCCGCACGGCTCTTTGCTTGAGGATCTGGGTCCGGCAACTCCTCGTCGAAATTCAACTGCGATCGATGGATGGCCATTTGACGACCAAATCGAATCGGGCGTTCCTCTAGGAGAGCACGCAGTTGAATGGCCTCCATCGCTCGCGCGTTATGAAACCGGTACCGCTTTGAGACCTTTTTCCAAAAACGTATTTGTTCCGCCCTGCTCTCAGGATCAGTGACGTTGGCAGCTTCCGTGAGATGAACCTCGCTGTATGGGAAAATGGCTAACCCCTCGTCGGCGCATCGCTCAATTTCCGAGCGTAGCGCCCGCTGCTCATCGCGCCCCTGCTGTTTCGAAGGCCTCACGCACTCGCAGACGTCGACGACAAGGTTCTGATCAAGGTAAATTACGCGGAGAACGTTCATTGAGACGAGCTTAGCAGATCTCAATGTGAGCAAAAGGACGCCATGAAACGAAGTGAAGGCGGGTCGCGCTCTAGCGGGCTAGTTCGAACGGGGCAGCAGAGTTTCCGCATCCAATCGGAGATCGCTTGAAGCAACCATTTGTCGCACTTGCTCCGAAATTAGTTCCCGCAACTGTCCGCTGGTTGATGAAAAACCAAACGCGCGTGCCACTTGTAAGATGGCTTCATCCTCAGTGATGCCAAAGTGAACTTCGACTACTCGCGTCAGGGCATAGCGGATCTCGGAGGGAGGTAGCATTTCCGGTCGACGGAGACTAAGCGAAGCAGAAGCTCGGCTTCGCACCGTTCTCACAGGCCGCAATGCAATATCGATGAAATCGCTAGATGACTCCAGCTTGCCTTTTCGCAACGACCAATTCAAAGCTGCTTTAACAGCGGCAGTGATTCGATTGCCCGTGCGCTGCAATCCCCAAAGAGTGGTTATTCGACGGCAGATCTCGTCCCGATGAATAGGCCCTTCTTGAGCAACTATCTGTTCGATAATACCCGACATCCGCTGCGGTGCCACTCGGTGCGGTTCAATGTAAGTTTCGACAGTGAGTTGTGCTTCGCGATATGGCGTTGCCAAACTATCGGCAACCGAACCGCTTTGCAGTGGTTGTTCGACGCGCGTGATTGTACCGCTTGTTGTTCTGTCGGGTTGCGCAGACCCGAATAGATCTTGATCGCGTTCCGACCATCGGCCCCGCGCCTGTTCAATCGCTGCGATCGTGCGACGTAGCGATTCCTCCGGCGAACGTAACCAATCAGTGCTCCATATGCGGTGTATAAACCAACCTTGATCCTCCAAGACCTGTTGCCGAAGTCGATCGCGATCACGTGCAGATCGACAACTATGATAAGCAACTCCGTCACACTCGATCCCAATGATGAAGCGGCCCGGTTTGTTGGGATCGCGGATCGCCAAGTCGACAAAAAATCCGGCAATCCCGACCTGACCCACGACGTCGTATCCTAGTTGAGTGAGAGCGCGGTAAACTTCCTCTTCGAAAGGCGAGTCGAATTCTCTTACGTTTGAAGTTCCGAGTGGCACGTTTCCGGTCTGCGCGAAATGCAGGTAGCTTTTAAATGCCGCCACGCCTTTGCTACGCCCACGTTCGAGGTCAATGTCTTCCGCGGTAATCGAGCTGAATACTTCGCACCGAATCCGCGCGCGCGTTATGAGTACGTTTAGCCGCCGCTCACCGCCATCGATGCCTAACGGACCAAAGCTCATTGCCATGTACCCGCTTTTGTCTTTGCCATAACCGACAGAGACAAAGATGACATCACGTTCGTCGCCTTGCACGTTCTCAAGGTTCTTAACAAAGAACGGCTCGTGAGGATGGGCGTTGAAAAAGCCTTCCGCATCAGAGCCCTCGTTTCTCCGGAGCAACTCTAGTTCACCAAGGATGGCGTCTTTCTGGGAAAGCGAAAATGCACCGACACCTAACGTCATATTCGGAAACTTTCGCGCATGCTCGATGACAGCGCCCGCCACCGAACGTGCTTCAACGATGTTCGTTCTGGAGGCACCACGATCGAATATTCCATCGCGGATAAATCGAAACTTGACTCCCGCTGATGGAGTGTCTGCAAATGCCGATGGGATTACAAGAAGCTTGTTGTCATAAAAATGCTCGTTCGAAACCTTGATCAAGGAATGGTGGCGACTGCGATAGTGCCATCGTAACATCGTTTGCCTCATTCCTTGAGCGAGGCATAACCCCAAAATGCTTTCGACGTCACTGGCCTGAAAGTCTTCCTCGTCTTCTTTGTCTTCTGCTTCATCATCGTGTACTCGCATGAAAAAGCGCGAGGGCGGAAGCTGCTGGTCATCTCCAACGACCACGACTTGACTTGCGCGGGCAATTGCACCTAAAGCATCAACAGGTTCGACCTGACTAGCTTCGTCGATCAGCACCAAATCAAACTGGACAGATCCAGGCGCGAGAAACTGCGCAACGGAGAGTGGACTCATCATAAAAACAGGTTTGATGCTCTGAACAGCAGCGCCGGCCTTCTCTATTAATTTCCGGATCGGCAAGTGGCGGCGTTTCTTTTGCATTTCATGCTGCACGGTGCCCAAGCCTCCGGCCGTAGTCGACATGTGGGGGATGTCCCGGTAATGAGCGGCCGCAACCTCATAACGAGCGAAATCAATCCGAGCGAGATCGAGTTTGCGGAACTCTGCGATCTGTCTTTCATGCGCATCACCGCTAAAAGTTTGCAAGATTGAATGCGACGCTATGATGGAGCTGCAGCACTGCTTCCAATCGAACCTTGTCGATTACAACGGCAGCGCTTTGCGGATTGATCTGACCGTTAAACAGGCGCAGGCAGATTTCTGTTAAACCCGCATCGTTCGCCCGCTTTGACTGATGCCTAAATGCAATCCACGAAGGAAGCGTTTCAAATTCACTTTTCCATGACGCCAATCTTTTCGCAGCGATGCCTATCGGAACATCCTGGATATCTGCGCATTCAAAGGCGACGGCTATATTTAGCTTTACTGTCGAAGTCAGTCGGTGAAGTGCGGACTGATAGGTGTCCAAGGCGTTTTTTGCTGTTCCGACTAGGAACTTGATCTCAGAGTTGTCTGTCTTTGCTGGCAAAGATGCGAAAAATTTGTCCGCAGAAGTGAAGGTCCCACACCGAGAAACCCATACTAAAATCGCGCGAAGGCCGATCCAGTCGCTCTCGTGTGCACGCCAAAGAGAGCCAAATGCGGTTTGCCCGACTTCTGTTAATGACGCGATGACGTGCCATTGCTCTTGGAACTCAATTAGCGTTTCGACAATTCTTAACCGCTCCTTGCGATTTTTGGGAAGTGGTACGCGTAACAATGACCGCAGTTGTTTGAGTGAGTGCCGATATTCCTTGCTAAAGAAACGTTTGAATGAATCTCCATATCGCGTGAATGCGTCTCGCAAAGGGCGCACATTTTCAACCCAAGCCGAATCTGTCAGCTTCCCTTGCAGCTGGCCGACGATTGCGGCATATCGTTCGCCGACAGACACAGTGTTCTCGATACTCGTGAAATCTTCCGACCAAACCGCACGACTCATGGCATCGCGATCTACCGTCGGCATAAACACAAAATGCTCTCCAAGCTGGATTAGCACCTCGACTTCGCGACTGGTGTTATAGATCGGTTGGCCGAGACCTGCCGACAATGCCGCAGCTGTTCGCAGCAAAGCATCCATAGATTTAACGTTTTCTTCAATGAGCTGAAGCAAGCGTTGTTTGTCGGCCGGCATCAACACGTCAATTTGGACGCCGCGCCACGCGTGTTGATTTGGTGGGAATATCGGTGCCGCGCGTGCGGCTAGTTCTCCAACGATCGCGCAATTTTCTCTGTGATCTTTCAGGCTCCATCTACTTGCTTCAGGCAATTCGAAATCCGGAACACTGGGATCTGTTCCATACGCGCTTACCAGTTCGCCGAGAACCCGGTAAGCCGTCATTCCCGATGGCTGCTGAACCTTGTGCATCGTCGCGCAAAATTCGTTTAGCGAACCGCGCACGTTCTTGAGCTTTTCGAAGAGCGAGTCGTCCGATTTTACGCGCGGCGCAGCGAGCTGGAGCGTTCGCCTTAACTCCTCGAGAATCGATTTTTTGTTCGCCTTACGGCTATGTAGTTCAAGACAAAGACTACCTAAATCAATTGCATCCAGTCGACGCTTCACGACCTCCAACGCCGCAAGCTTCTCTGCAACAAAAAGGACTTTCTTCCCTTGCACAACTGCCGCAGCGATAAGGTTCGAAATAGTCTGTGACTTACCTGTTCCGGGTGGCCCCTGAATAACAAGGTTCCGACCTGCTTTTACTTCTTCAATCGCGGCCGTCTGCGAACTATCGGCATCGACAACATGAATTGCTGTTTCGACAGGTACACATTCGTCGATCTTGTCCTCGCCGCAGACAGAACTCTCCTCGCTCGAAAAACCGCCCATCAGTAAGGAGCTCACCAGCGCCTGCTCCTTCAGGGATCCCTCAGTCGGCCAACTCTTTGGATCAAGGTCGTGATACATCAACAGCTTGGCGAAGGAAAAGAATCCAATCCTCATATCGTCGGGAAGCACTTCCCAACGCGGCATCCCGGCACATCGATCTCGCGTTTCTCTGAAATAACTTGAAGGAATGATGTCCTCGCTGTCTGGCACAGCTGGCAGATCGAGGCCGAACTCGAGGCCATCTTTTCAAGGAGCGAAAGATTCGAAGTGATGTCTTCACTCGACCATTTCACTTTGAATCGCTCCTCAGCACTTTCGCGAGACAGCTCGACAGGAATCAAAAGTAATGGGGCGTACCGTTCCTCAGCAGCATTGTCCGCTTCAAACCATTTGAGCGTCCCGAGCGCGAGATAAAGAATATTAATACCCGTTTCTTCGAGTGACGTGCGCGCGTCGTAATAGATTGTCAGAAGCCTTTTCTGCAGCGCTTTCGAATCCATCATTGTTTGAAGATATTTATCGCTGTGCCGATCTGCGTCATCGGATGTCGGTTGCGCGAACAAACCATTCATGTCAGCGGTTCCTTCGAGCTTCCTCAGGAATCGGCAGAAAACTCATTTCTCGTCCTTCGGAAACAAGAATTCGAAATACTTCGTCCGAACGTCCGTCAGCGATTTCGATGATCTTCGCCCGTCTTCGCCGGACCGGCATGCTGATCAAGCGATTACGGGTTGAAAGTTCGAGCAAGTTCCGGCGTGCCTGCTCTAGTTTTGCTTCAATCGTCATGGAACCCGCTCGTCTGGGCGATCTATTCTAGCTTCCTACCTTTTCCCGCCAAGATGAAAGACCAACCCATCGTTGTTGCGAAGCGCGCTTTCGCCATCGATTCGGGAGAAATGGGGTCGCATCTAAACTCCGAAAGTCTTCGCGAGCAGGGCATTTGACATTTGCCTTCGGCGAGGGTGAATCGTTTAAATAGCTACATCGTTAGGCCTGTTACTGCTTCGAAATCGCGGGCTTGCCGCGAAGGACATACTTCTGGACCTTGCCCGTCGCTGTTTTGGCAGCTCGGTACGAAGCGAATTTTCTGCGGCACACTTGAAGTGCGCCAGATGATCACAAGCGTAATTGCGCAGCTCGGTTTCCGTCGCGGTTGCGCCTGCTTTTGCGCTCGCCGTCGTCACAAGGTGAGGCCTACATTGATGGTATGAGAATATTTCTTGCCGGCGCCTCCGGCGTGATTGGGCAGCGGCTGATCCCCCGGTTGGTTAAGGCTGGGCACGTAGTCGGCGGACTGACGCGTTCGCCCAGCAAAACGGAGTTACTGAGCCACCTCGGTGCCGAACCGATTCTTTGTGATGTCTTCGATCGGGAGGCACTAATCCGGGCGGTTCGTGACTTCAAACCGGATGTCATGCTGAACGAGCTGACCGATCTGCCGGATGATGCGGCGCAGATCAGCGAACACGCAGATCTGGACGCTCGCATCCGAACCGAGGGAAACCAGAATCTGATCGAGGCCGCGCGGCAGAGTGGGTCGCCGAAAATCCTGGCTCAAAGCGTCGCCTGGCAATTACCTGATGGGCCCGATGCCCAGGCTGTCGCAGAACTAGAGCGTTCCGTTCTCGCCGAGGGCGGCGTTGTGCTGCGCTATGGACAGTTCTACGGGCCCGGCACCTATAACGAGAACAACCACCCGAGGAACCTCGGGTTCACATCGACCGAGCTGCCGAACGAACGGTGGAGGCGCTGGGCGAGCCAACGGGCGTTGTCGTCATTTTCGACTGAGCGCGCGAGCGTGTTGCGCTCGATCGCAGCGTCGGCAAGCTCGACGATCAGTCGCTCCCACGCTTTCGGCCTTCGGCTCGCCGATCTATGTTGCACCGGTTGATTCGAATGCATCCCCGAAGCCTCACCATCTCGGGTCTACCCTACAAAGTTTCATCAAGAAGCCGATCGAAAAGATATAGGCTACGGCTGGGCCAAGCCGATTTGACTCCTGCCGCCCCCCGGTATCTTCTGCGCTTAAATCAGCACATCCTAAATACCCTGCACATTATGATCCAATCCTTACGTCTTCCTTCGCTTCTCCTTTCCGTTTTGTTCGCACTTCCCTTCGTGGCGCAACCGCTCCTACCCGGCAGTCTGCGGGCGGCCGAGGAGAAAAAAATAGAGTTTCCCGCTGCCAGCCAGCACTCGGTGGTAAAACAGCGTGTCGGGTTGACCGATGTCGAGGTGGATTATTCGCGCCCAAACAAGAACGACCGCGAGATATTCGGCGGTCTTGTGCCTTACGGTAAGCTCTGGCGCACCGGGCGCCAACGCGGTCACCAAAATTAAGTTTAGCAAAGCGGTAACGCTTGGCGGCAAGGAGATCCCGGCCGGTGAGTACGCACTCTTCACGATTCCGACAGCGGACGAGTGGACCATCATCGTTTCGAAGGACGCGAAGGTTCAGAGCACGGCCGATTATAAGCAGGAGAACGATGCTGCGCGTATCATGGCGAAGCCGGAACCGAATCCGAACACAATCGAGACGTTCACCATCTCGCTGGCTAATGTGAAAGGCGCTTCCGCAACGCTTAATTTCCTTTGGGATAAAACGCGCGTGCCGGTGAAGTTGACCACGGACGATGTCGAGCAGGTAAGCAAGCAACTCGATGCAGCCGTTAGCGCAGGGACTCCGCTCGACCCGCGCACCGCCTATCAGGCCGCGGCCTTTTACTATGACAACAACAAGGACATGAACCAGGCGGCGAAGTGGATCGACCAGGCGTTGGAGAAGAACCCGGACGCCTACTTTATGCACTACAAGAAGGCGCAGATTCAGGCGAAGCTTGGCAACAAGAAAGAAGCTACTGTCTCGGCGCAAAAGGCGATCGATATCCTGAAGAAAGACAAATCGCCGGACGAGTCCGCGATCAGGAACGCGCAGCAGATCATCGACAGCTCGAAGTGAGAATCAGCTTCCACCTACGCGACCGGAAAACCGTAATGCGAATGGCGCCTGACCAGGCGACTCAGCTATGCACATCGAGCGAAGACATAATGTCGGCAAAAAAGAAGCAATCCACAAGATCGACACTTTTCTTGACGATTTAATGCGCCGCCAGTTTCCGGGCGATGTTACGATTAAAGAAGCCTCAAAAAGTTGGTCCGATGACGCAATGCATTTCTCTTTCAAGGCTAAGAAGGGTTTCTTTGGCACCACGATTTCCGGCGTCATCCGCGTAAACGACGACTCCGTTGTTATGGACTCTGACTTGCCAGGACTGGTTACTGCGTTTGTTTCCGAAGATCAAATTCGGAACGTGCTCAACGAGCAGTTAGATGGCTTATTTTCGGCTTAAGCTGCCGACCTTGCGATATTCATTGGTAAGTCGCTTATCGTTCGCGCGAGCCGTTTGCATCGAGATAACGGCGAAAAGCTATCAAGTTGTGAATTTACCGGGCGTAAGCCGTTTATGATGCCGCGTTCGTGAGCCTTCGTAGCGTTGCACGCGTTCCTTGAGCCGCGGCGAATCTCATTTTGACACAATCAGCCATGCCGAAGATGCGTTGAAAACGTCGGATCACGTAATCGGCTTTCTTTTTAACCCGTGTCCTAACGAATGTCGCGCTTTTATGTGCACCGGCTTGAACGTGCGTTCTCTCTCCTTGACAGCTTAGGGGAGAGCATCTAGACTCCTAATTAACTTAGGGAGCACATGAACAACGAAGCCGAACTTCTTCCGGGCACATTGGACCTGCTCATTTTGAAAGCGGTTTCGCTCGGTCCGCTTCACGGCTACGGCGTTCTCTTGCGTATCCAGCAGATTTCCGGAGAGACCTTGTTCATCGAACAGGGCGCGCTTTATCCCGCATTGTTCCGTCTCGTGCGCCAGGGTCTTTTGAAAACGGAATGGGACAGATCGGAAAATAATCGGCGCGCGAAATACGACGAGCTGACGGCGAAAGGCCGCAAACGGTTACGGGAAGAAACCGATTGGTGGAATCGATCGTCGAAAGCGATCGCGGCGGTGTTATCTGCGCGACCGGAGGAAACATAACAGAAGTGACTGGCAACATGTGACAAGTGGGAAGAGGGAGTGCGGAGATGAATTTCATTTCTTATTTGCGATCGTTAAGCCTAAGGTTTTTCCGCCGGGGTAAGATCGACAACGAGCTGGAGGAGGAGCTTGGCGCACACATTCAGCTGCACGCGGATCGTCTGGAACGCGCTGGACTGGAGCGGGCTGAGGCTGAGCGTCGCGCACGGATCGAGTTCGGAAGCACGGCTCGATTCAAGGAAGAATGTCGCGAACAACTCGGCGGAAATTTTCTCGACACCCTTATCCAGGATGTGCGGTTCAGTTTGCGCACATTGAGGAAATCGCCCGCGTTCTTCCTGGTTGCCGTCATTACGCTCGCGTTGGGTATCGGCGCGACGGTGGCGGCATTCTCGGTTGTGAACGCCGTTCTGCTCCGGCCTTTTGGCTTCAGCAATTCCGAAAGGCTTTTGTGGATCTATTCGCAACGCCCGGACAATCCGCGCACTAATTTTTCACTGCCCGAGTATTGCGATTATCGAGACCAGAACACATCGTTCGACGGCCTGGCTGCGATCGCATCGTTCAACCCGAGTCTGGCGGATTCGGGAGAACCGGAGCGGGTCCAAGGCGTGCGAGTGTCGGCGAACCTGTTTTCAATTCTCGGGTTACGCCCATTGATCGGTCGAACGCTAATCGCCGCTGATGACAAGAACGGTGCGGAACCTGTCGTGCTGCTCAGCTACGGCGTTTGGGCGCGCCGGTATGCGAAAAATCCGGATGTGGTTGGTCGTTCCGTAAACGTCAATGGCGAATCGCGACAGATCGTCGGGGTTTTACCCGGCAGCTTCGCGCTTCCGAATCTCGACACAGACATTATTGTGCCGTTGCAACCAGAGTCCGATCCGCGGCGCAACGCGCGAAATTCCGTCAATTTTCTGCGGATGGTCGGACGTCTGAAGCCGCAAATTACCGCGCAGCAAGCGCACGCCGAGCTCGATTCGATCCGCCAGAATCTGCATCGGCAATATCCCGATACTTATACGGGAAAAATTGGCCTGACGATCGTTCCGATTACTGAAGAGATTGTCACAAACGTCCGATCGGTTTTGTTGACGATCTTTTGCGCCGCCGGCGCGGTGCTCCTGGTCGGTTGCATTAACCTGGCCGGGATATCGTTGTCGCGGGCTGGCGCGCGACAGCGCGAGCTTGCCGTGCGAACGGCCCTGGGTGCGACGCGGAGCAGGTGGTGCGTCTGCTGTTGGTAGAAAGCGCGATCGTCGCGGCGATCGGCGGTTCGTTAGGGCTTATTTTGGAAATATTGGGGCGGGGGGCGCTGCTTCGTCTTATGCCGACTGATTTGCCCAGGGTCGACAGTTTCGCAGTCGATTGGAGAGTATTCCTGTTCGCAAGCGCTGTAACTGTGCTTGCAACGTTAGCCTGCGGGCTTACGCCGGCGTGGTTACTTTCGCGCTCCGATCTTCTCGACGCAATGGTCTCGAGCGGTCGCGGCTCCGCCGGGGGCGGTGTGCAATCGCGGTTGCGACCGATGCTGGTCGCGAGTCAGATCGCCCTCGCACTGGTGCTCCTGGCCAACGCGGGACTGCTATTTCACAGTTTCACGCGACTGAGCAGCGAGCAGCCGGGATTCGATTCCTCAAGTGTTCTGACCGTTCGCTTTTCGCTGCCTCAGGTTACTTACATCGATCGCGCCGCCATTGTTCAATTTTACGAAAAGCTTCAGCCGCGTTTAGCCGCGCTCCCCGGAATTCAAAACGCCGCTCTGGTGTCGATTCTTCCGCTCGCTCCGAAAAGCATCTCGTTTATTCACTTCACGCGACCGGATCGGCCGCCATCGAAACCTGAGAACACGCCTTCGACCAACTATCGTATCATTACTCCCGATTACTTTCGCGCGATGGGAATTCCGCTGCTGGAAGGCCGGCATTTCACCGAGGAAGACAATGGCGATCGCGCGCCAGTCGCGATCGTGAGCAGTGTGTTGGCAAAAAATCATTTTCCTGACCGCTCGCCGATCGGGCAACGGGTGATGATTGACGACAACGATGCGGAGCCGAGGCCGGTGGAGATCGTCGGAGTAGTTGGGCCGGTCAAGCAATCCAATCTCGAAACGCAAGCGCAGTCTGACATTTATCTTCCACTTCGACAGCTTCACAAAGACGGCGTGCCATTTCTGCGCAACAGCATTTACTGCGTAGCGAAGGCGAACCCACTCGCCGGTGGTGTTGGTTCCGATGTTGGTCAGTTTCGCGCCGCTGTCCGAAATGTCGACCCAAGCGTTGCGGTCGGAAACGTTCGGCCAATGACCGAAGTGCTGGCGGCAGCACTTGCATCGCGCCGATTCAGTCTACTACTCATCGGATCGTTCGCCGGAGCGGCGCTTTTTCTCGCTGCAGCGGGGTTGTATGCGGTCATCTCTTATGGAATTCAACAACGAACGCGCGAGATCGGAGTTCGACTCGCGCTGGGCGCTACGCGTGGCTGCATTTTAGGAATGATTTTCAAAGAGGGCGCGTTGCTACTTGGAGCCGGGGTTGCTGCCGGTCTCGCGACTGCGCTCCTTCTAGCGCGACTGATGGCGAGCCAAATGTATGGCATTAGCGAGTACGATCCTTGAGCTTTGCCATCGTCAGTCTGTTGCTTGCAATGATTTCGTTGGTGGCTTGCTGGATCGCTTCGCGCCGTAAGTTGAATGTCGATCCAGTTGTGGCTCTGCGTTGCGAGTAGCCTGTTCGGGCAATCATTGCCTTACTGCCGGGCTATTACCGTTCGCCCGAGGCAGCCAATTTTGGTCGAAGAATTCGGCGGTGGCGCGGTAGGCCCGGACGCAAGCGACGAAATGTTCCCGCCCAAGCCACGTCCAGATGACTGCGCCACTCTCTGCCGAGCAAAAGCGTTTGCGTCAGTACGAAGCACAGCGCCGGCATCTGGGCAGGATCTTGGTCGCAGAAGAAAATCGTCTTGCCCAGCTTAGCTGCACCGAGCTGCGGACTTTAAGTCGCAGCCTAATTAGCAAAATTAAAAACCAAATTAAGACACTCGATCGACGCATCGGCGAGCTCATCGCGCAGGACCAAACGCTCTGCGTCAAAGCACAAAAGCTCACTGCAATCAGCGGCGTCGGTGCGCGCACGGCTGCGCTCTTGCTTGCGCAAATGCCCGAGCTTGGCCAACTCAATCGTCGTCAAGCCGCTGCTCTGGCCGGCCTGGCGCCATTTAACCACGACAGTGGATCAATCCGCGGCAAGCGCGCCATCTTCGGTGGACGCCGCGCTCTGCGCAGCGGACTTTACATGGCAGCACTTTCGGCCGCTCGCTTCAATCCGATCCTGTCGCGCTTTTACCAACGTCTGCGTGCCAAAGGCAACCGCACATACTCGCTCTCACAGCAGTCATTCGGAAACTCCTCCTCGCTCTCAATCACTCCCTCAAACCCGAACCAATCCTCGCTTGAAACCAACACAGTTACTTACGATGGAGAGTGTATGGACATTATATATCACTCCATTTCAACGAAATGGTCTTCTTACGGGACCGATAGGCGAGGGAGATCGTGAAATGGATAGCCAGTAATCTGCACCGGGTAAGCTTGCGGTGGATTAGAGACCCAGACCTCGAGATAATAGTTACCGAACGGAACGTTGTAGAGGTAGTGACATTCCGTCGTTTCCCGTGAATGACGGTGAGGAACGGCCGGTAGCCTGGCTAACAAGTGTGACCTGAATGCCGGCCGCTGGGAATTGCCCATTCTTGAGAAGCTGGCCTCGGACGGTGGTCTGAGCGTGGCTTTGGGACGCAAACCAGAATCCAGTTAGGATGATCACGATCAAAATGACGGTGCGCGTTTTCATTTTCTATGGGGTAGGGTTATGAGTAGGGGTGCTATCACGTGTGACGCTCGGAGGGAGGACCGTTGGTCGCGGCGCCGGTCCGGGCGGTGGGACGTAGCCTTGTTCCTGTATTTTTTTCTGCAGTTTTATCGGTTCAGTAACTGTGATTTCTCGCGAGCCTTGGTCGACTTTGAGATTGTATTTCTTTCCGAAAAGTTGGCTGGCAGAATCGAGATGGACCGTCGCGTTGCCGAAAAGTTGAGCTGGCTGCCAATCCACCATCAACGTAGGTAACTTTACCTGGCCGGCCTGATTGCGTTTGACCAGAATATCCATTTCGAACGAGCCGTCATTTAGGTAGTCAACGCTTCGCGGTTGGATGTTCATATTGATCTTCTCGGGCGGAAGATATGTGCCGTCCTCGTCCTGGATATATCCCTTCAGCGTCCAGACTTCGTACGGTGGCGTAGGGCGCGGCCCGAGGTAAATGACAAGAACAAGCAAGAAATACCCTCCGAACGCTCCTCCGAGTTTTATCTCCAAGCCGTGAAAAGGGCCCGATACCGATCCAGTCGAAGGCAAAAATTTAAATAGAAGGATCGCGGGAATGATCGGCAACAGAATTGCCGTGAAGATCCAGATCAGTTTTACCAAGTTTGGATCGGTTGGCATCGTGGGGGCTGGTACGCGCTTGTATCGCTCTGCGAAAGGGATTGCAAGAGAAAATCACGTCGCTTGGCGCTTTGTTCCCGCGGCATTTCGCACCGCAAAAACTCGCTATCGCAGAGCGGGAACTGGCTTCGCATTTCGACAAGAGATTCAGATCAACACTGAAGCCGACCTCTTCGTTCTCGCGACACGCTTATTGGCGTTCGCGCGAGACAGGCAATCTGCGTTCAAAGAATTCGGCAGTGGCGCGGTAGGCCCGCACCCAATCGCTCCAGCGAAGTATGTCGTGAATTTCGTCGGGGATGATTAGCTCCTCGAACACGACGTTTTGGACGCGCAGTTTTTCGACCAGATCAGTGGTTTGCTGGAACGGCACGTTGCGATCGTCGTCACCATGGATGAGCAGTACGGGGGAGCGCCAGTTCGCGATGCTTGCGACTGGCGATGATTTGAACGCGAGCTCGCGGGCTTCTTTGATGTCGGGCGCAACATCGGCGTTCCTGGCGTCGACCTCCGCGGCCCACATCGGCAGGAAAATCGCCCAGTCGTGCACACCGTGGAAATCGACGCCGGCTTTGAAAATGTCGGAGTTGCGCGCCAGTCCCATGGCGGTGAGAAACCCGCCGTAGGATCCGCCCCAGAGACCGATCCGCTGTGGATCAACGTTCTTCAGCGTTTGCAAAAATTTCGCGCCTGCGACCACGTCCTGGTATTCAGACGCGCCGCGCCACACTGAGTGCGGCGGTTCGCGAAAGGCGCGCCCGTACATGATGCCCAGCCGGTAATTCACCGAGAGCACGGTGTATCCTTTGCTCGCCAGATATTGATTCATCGCATAGGCGTTGTGGTAATACTGCATGTAGTGAAAGCCGAGCAGCATCTGCCGGATCGGTCCGCCGTGCGTAAAGATGAGCGCGGGGCCGTGTTCCTTCTGGTTCTTCGGAGTAAAAAGCTGGCCGTGAATTTCCAGGCCATCCGTACTTTTAAACACTACCTGTTTTGGTGTGACTAACTGCGCTTCCGGGAAATCAGCCGGAAGCATATTCTTCGCGATTAACTCGCGTCCGCTGCTCGTGACGCGATAAGGCATGGCAGGCGAAGTCGCGGTTGAGCCGAGACACAACAGCGTTTTTCCATCGCTTGTCTCGACCGGGTTCCACTCGATTGTTTCGCCACTCGTTAGGGCCTTCGGTTCGCCGCCCGTCGCGTTGACGCGCCAGATGTGCCGGCGATCGATGTCGTTCTGATTCGAAGTATAGAGAATGCTGCGCTTGTCCGCGCTCAAAGTTACGTCTTCTACATCGAAATTGCCCGGCGTGAGGAGCTCCGGAGCTCCACCGGTAGCAGCGATCGAGTAGAGGTGGTTGCGACCGTCCTTCTCACTCGCGAAGATGATGCGGCCTGCATTCGTGAATTGCAGCGATTGAAACGCAAACAGCGGCAGCGAATCTTCCATCGCGTTGCCGCTGTGAAAAATCTCGCGACCTTCGCCGCTCTGCGCGTCTGCAATCCAAAGCGCCCATCGTCGCGGGAACTCAGGAATGAGCGGCCGTTTGAACTCGTGTCCGGGCCGGCGAATAAACGCGACCTGTTTGCTGTCCGGCGACCAAACTGGACCGGCATCACGATTGGTTGTCGGCGCGAGATAAGTGATCTTCTTTGTCGCTAACTCGAGTACGGCGATGAACGAGTGGTCCTTGCGGTTCGAGCGAAACGCGATCCGCTTCCCATCCGGCGACCAGCGCGGCGTGTCGCTCTCGCCGAGTAAGTCCTCGAGTTGCTCTGTCTTTTTCTTGCCCTCGATCGACGCGATCCAGAGATGTTTCTTCGCCGGCCAGACCACATTCCTGCCATCCGGCGAAACCTGCAGATCCTCACAGCCTTCCTCGGTGCACCCGATATCGCCAAGCAAACGCGGCTGGCCACCGTTTACTTCGGCGGCCCATGCCTGCTGCCTGGGCATTTTTGTCAGGCTTTGCGGGTTTGCCGAGGTGCCCTCTTTGTTCACCTCGCTGCCGCGCGCGTACACGGCCGTTTTACCATCCGGTGTCAGCCGCAAGCTCGCGATCGGTTGTCCATCGTCGCTTTTGTAATGCGTTACCTGTCGCGGCGCGAAATCCGGCGCGTCTGCGACCCAGATGTTGCGCTCGCCTTTGGCGTCGAATACCCACGCCACACGGGGCGCATGCCGCGCGCTCGTTAGGCCATAGGGAAATGGTGCGCTCAGCACCTGCTCAAGAGTGAAGTCTTCGCCAAAACAGACGCCCGGCAGCAACATGCTGCCGAGACTAACGACAAGAAATTGGAGTAATCTTTTCAACGCGGTCGCGCATTATCATGGCCAAACGTTCACGCGTCGAATCGATTCGGAAAACCGTGATGGAATCATCTGCGCAATCGAATGCGTGTGGATCATGTGTACCTCGTCATGGTTCTCGACTTCGTGCTTGGCACTTCATCGTTTTGTTGCTGGAATGTCGACCTTCGGCAGCGCCTTTGATGGATCTGCCATCGCAGGAAGAAAGAGCATTTGTTATGGCTAAGAAATTCATCTGGTTAGTGGCAGTGATCGCCGTCATCGGCGATTCGGCAAAGCTCTGCGCGGAAAAGGGAGCGAAGCCAGCAAACGTAGGCGAGGGGACATTGATGGTTAAGGGTAAGAATTATCCGCTAAAACACGCCGTGGCCTATGAGACTACGATCGACGGGGAGGAAGTGATTGCCGTGGTCGTGAGCGGCCAGGCCATTTCAAGCGAGAAGCTCAAGGAGGCGAGGAAAGCGGACAAGGAGGGTGATAGCTCTAGTTTTAGCCGGCCTTACCTCAAGCTGGAGTTCACGAAGGCCGGGGCGTTCAAGCTCTGGAGCGCCGGCGCCGGCGACACGTCCCTGGGCGGGCGTAGCGGCAATACCACCGGGGAACTTAAGGTGCAGGACGGCCGGGTGATTGGCAAAGCCAGCCAGCCGAATGAGACCGAGGGGATGTTTCCCTCGGGCCTGGATGTTCGCTTCGATTTGCCACTTCTCCGTGCCGGAGAATCGTTGCCGCCCTCCAAACCACCGGGCCCTGCCGCCAACGTGAAACCTACGGTGACCGGCGTTTTCAAGGGGAACGGCAAGGCGGCGAAGGTGGCTTATGTATCGGCGCATTGGCGTGAGCCTTTTGGCGACAAGCCCTCGATGGTCCTGGTATTCACTGAAAAGGATCATTCCAAAGATAAGAAGCCCGACTTTAACGCCGGGTTCGGCAAGTTCGGCAGCGCATTGGTCGTCTCGCTCCATGAAGACGGCGACATCTTTGGCTGCGAGGTGGCGCACGCCGCCCTTCAGCACAAGAACTTTAGCTCTGTCGGCACGATCAAAACAAACGATTTCGAGTTTGCGGACGGCAAGGTGCAGGGAGAACTCACTACGGATGGCTCTACCGACGTGTTCGGCGAAACATGGGAGGTCAACCTCAAGTTTGTCGCGCCGCTTGGAGAGATTCCAAAAGAGTTTCAGCCGGCGGCTTCGAAAGGGCCCGAAGAAGAGGCAACGGACAAGTCGCCAACAACCGAGCCAATGGCTGAGCTGAGCGAAAAAGCCGCGTCCAAGCCGGCGAAGGATCAACTCAACGTCAAGGAGCTGGCGCTTACAAAAGATGCGTCCGACATCGAATACAAGGAGTTGATGGAGCATGTTCTCTTTAAGAGCAAAGCAAACGTGAAGAGCGTCTGTGCGGAATTGACCGCGAGTCTGAAGGCACAGGGCTGGACCAAGGACGGCAGCGATCTGATCACGCCGGCCTCCTCAATACTGAAGCGAAAGCGGGGAGACGCTGAGCTTACGATCTTCGTGAAGCCCGAGAACGGAGGGAGCCAGGTTCAGATCTTTACCGATGGCCTCTCCTGGGACGAAAAGTAAGTCCGGCTGGTTCGTCTAATCGAACCAGTTGATAGTTGATGGTTGGGACTTGAGAGACGGCAGCGAAAACGTCGCTGCGTAAGCGGCCGCAAATATTAATCAACGCCTTTCAATCGCGACTGGCTGACATTCAATCATCGCAATCGAGTCTTCCGCTGGAATCAATTCTCAGCGCGTAATTTGTGATCTTTGGTCTGTCCGACCCAAGCGGTTGTGAGAGTTTGGGAACAGCGGGATTCGCGAATCATACCGCATCGGTAAAACACCCATGCTCTCGGGCTGGGAACTCGCGAGATTTTTGCGTCCGAGTTCCGCCGTAAAAACTTCTTTGGGGGTTTTCCGTTACAGGCGAGGCGCCGGCGTCGGGCGCGGCCTTGGAGTTGGCGCATGCCTCGGTGTAGGCGTAGGTCTCGGTGTCGCCGTTGGCGTTGCGGTTGCAGTTGGCGTTGCCGTAGCAGTCGGGGTTGCCGTAGCAGTCGGAGTCGCCGTAGCCGTAACAGTCGGGGTTGCCGTAGCCGTAGCAGTCGGAGTCGCCGTAGCCGTAGCAGTCGGGGTGGCGGTTGCCGTTGCGGTTGGACTTGCAGTTGGCGTTGGCGTCGGAGTTCCCCCCGTAAGCATGAGCGGGTTCGTGTACAGATCAAACGCACTCAACGTGCCATTCGGGTTCGTGCCATCGCAGTTCGCGTTGTCCGCCCATAGCGTGTACAGCTTGCCAGCGAGCGCGGTGAGACCAACGTAGTCACCATAGTCGATGCCGTTGCCCGACGCCGTCGCGTTCGAGAAGCCGCCGCTCAAGCGCTGGTTTGGCGCCCAGGTCACGCCGCCATCGGTGCTGAAGGTGCCGTAGTATTCCGCATCGTCGTTAGGAATCGTGTTCGTCCCGCCTGAACCGGGCACGCCGTCATCATTGCGACAATCGTGAAAGCCCACTGCCACGGTGCCGGTGGTGGGATCGAGCGTGACGTAGGGCAAAAACTGGCTGCGCGTGGTCGCGTCGTCGTTTACGCGCACCGGCGCGCTCCACGTCGCTCCGTCGTCAGTTGATGTGCGCATCAAAATCTCGGTGTCGTTGTTCTCGTTGACCGTCTCATCTGTGTACACCAGGTAGATGCGGTCGTTGAACTGTCCACCGGTCGCGTCCCATACCACTCCGGCCTCAGCGTCGATCGAGCGTTCGCTCTGCGCCGGGATAAAGTCGAAGCCGCCCACATTCGTCGCCGAAACGGTTACGCGCGCGCCGAAACCGCCCGCTTCCAAACCGTCCGCATCTACATTGGCGTAGATGGTCGCCGGACCCTGCCCACCAGTGGGGCTCTGATAGGTCACGATGACCTTCCCGCCGCCCGGGCCAGGGCCGACGGCGATACCACCGAAGCTGCCACCAGCTGACGGGATCGTCTGTTGCGCGTTGAACGGTCCCCAAGTACCGAGACCCGTCACTGGCGCCCCACGCGCAACCATACTTCCGCTCTGATTCCAGTCGACCCACACGCTACCATTACCCACAGCGATCGAGGGTTGGTCGACGCTGCCGGTGCCCGCGGTTACCGGTGCGCTGAATGTGACGCCACCGTCAGTGCTCAAAATCACGTTGACTTGGTTGACGCTATTGTTGAGGTAGACGAGGAACAGGTTGCCGAACGTGTCCCAAGCCGCCTGTCCGTCGCAGCATGCCACACCCGTAGCAACCGTGCCGCGTGTCCAGCTCGCGCCCCCATCTGTTGAGTACGCGCGGAAGATGCTGTTTGTGCCGGGGTCGTTCGAGGTGGCTACGAGGTTGTTTGTGTTGGTCGGGTTGACGTTCACGAAACTCTCGGCCTGGTTGCCGGCCGTGGCGCTGACGTTGACCACTGGCTCGAGGCAGGTCAGCGGCGTGAACAGATGGATCGGTTTCGGTGCACGCTCTCTGGGCTTTATGCATTTGCGGGTACCGTCGGGGACATCGATGCCCTCGGTCGCCGCCAGCACCTGCGCGTGAAGCATGGATGTGGTAGGCGTGAGCAACGCGAAAACGGCGGCGAGCATAGTCAGGCAAAGGCGTGCGTTCATATGTGTGTTCTTATTTATGCGGCGAGTAAGATCGGATTGAAGAGAACTCGCAAGGGACGCGATTATTGAAGGATTTCCGAACGAGTGTCGAGCCTTATTTGGCTGCAAAGTGGGCTTATTTTTCCAGCGCGACGAACGACAAATCAAGAACGTATTGCGGCGCAAACTGCTGTTGACAATTGACGCTCACTCCGGTGGAGTGAAAAAATGAAAACCCAACGATTAATTCTGGCACTTGCATTGACATTTGCTTTAGCTCCCCAATCGCCTACAACCGCATTCGCGCAGCGTACGAAAGATACTTACCGTGCCAAACTGATTTCGCCGAGAGCGGGACAGGTCTTGAGTCCTGGACAAGTTGTGAGGATTGAATGGACGGCGGACTTTCCAAATGTCGACCTGACGATGTGTGAGACGGAAATTCTCCTTTCGCTCGATGGCGGCAAGACGATCTACATGTTTATTACAAGTCAGCGTAACCCTCAGGTGCAACATTTCGATTGGACCGTCCCGAATGCGCCCACCAACGCGGCAGTGCTGGACATTCGCTTCGGGTGTCTGAATCTTTACCCGGAGACTTCAAGCCTTCAGGTTCAATCCGCTTTTGTGATCAGCCCGCTGAATTGATTTTATTTTCTTCGCTGGCTTGCCGCGGGATGAGACACCACGGCCCATCTTCAATGCCTCTCAGGGCGTGAGGGGCGGGACTTTTATTGTCGTAAATAAATCCATCTCACCTTAGCACAGGCAGAGTGAAGCAGCGCCTTCATCGCTTCAACGTTCAGCGCCGGTAACTTTTTTAATCTCTTAGTTCGCCTCATCCGTTTAACGTTGTAACGTTTTTAACTCTCGAACATCGGCTTCGGGCCTTATTGCGCCTCTCCGATTGACAGCAGTCGGAAAGCATAGGTCGTTAGTCTGTCTCGTTATGAATCTCCTGCGCAGATGCCTAATACCCTCGATCCTCGCATCACTAGGCCTCATGGCTATTCCGGTCACTTCGAGGGCGCAAGTGACCAGCGGAGAACAAAACGCCCATTTCGCCGACGCGCCCTCAAGAGCTGACGCCGCATCGCTGCAGAAAAAAGCCACTGAAGCCCAGGCGCGGATTCACGCCAACAAACACGATCGAGACCAGCTGATGATAGCGGTCAAGACTAACGAGGTTCCGTTGGCCAAACAAGTCCTCCTCGGAAACGGATTCACCGTCGAAGATTTGCAAAACGCGAAGATTACTCTACGGACCGGCGGCGGAAAGAGAGGCGACGACGAACTAGTGATATCTGCTACCTGCTGTGATCCTAAGGAAATCACAATTCAACGATCACTGGAGTACTTCACAAAATAGCTGTTGCAGAATAGAAACTAATCGTTGCTTTTCAATCGCGACTGGCTCGCTTCCAATCATCTCGAGCCAGATCTTCCGCTGGAATCAATCGTCGGGAGATAATCTCTGAGTACAACCACGTCCGGACGAAGCTGCCGAAGTTCGGAAGGAGGTCGCCGGCAGCATGAATGAGCATGAGCGCGAAGAGATTTTTCGTTCGCGCCCAGATTACGTCGAACGTGATTCCGCTCACCGCGAGAACGACGATTGAATACGCAATCGCGTCCAGGGAACCTGGATTCGGGCCGAGTCCTCCCAATTCGCCGCCATGACGAAAGATAAAACCGGGCGCGTGCGCTAACCCAAAGATCAGAGACATTAGCACGATGCCGCTTATCTCGGATTTGAACGCAGCGGCCAGTTGCGACTGGACGAAAGCGCGAAAGAAAAATTCCTCGACTAGTCCTGCCTCGATCGAAAGCCATATAAAACAAAGCGGCAAACCAAGTAGCAGTTGAAAGGCCGTAAAGTGTTCGCGGCGAAACGCAGCGCCGCCGCCGCTAAGGAAATATTGAAAGGCTACGAGCGCTCCGCCAACTATAAGAACAACAGGCAGATGACTCCCGCAGAGTGCACGCAAGCCCTCACGCTGAACGCCGAAATCGCGAATCCGATAACCGAAGCCAAATCGAAAGATCGCGAACGGAATGGCAACGAAAACCACAAGCTTCTTTGCGACCGTGATAAAGAATTTGATCCGCGCGGAATCGATCCAAACCGAAGGCAAATGTTGGTCAATCCATTGTGCGCCGCCAATCAAGTAAACCGACAGGACAACAATGTACCCGATTAGGATGATTAATTGGTAATTACTCCCCTGCACAGAGATCGCGAGCGGAATAGCGCGCCGAGTTGCGATCCATGCGAAAAGCGGGAACGCAATTCCAAACACAATGAGTACAGACTATGGCGCCGGTAGCGTCGAAGCTCTTGTTCCGCAGAAGGACGGCAAAGCGCTGCAATAAAGGAGCAAGCCGGCAGTCAGAATGAAATTTCGCGAGGAAACTTGCGAGCTGATTGCAACGTTTTGCATCTTTTTGTTGGATGCAACGGAACCTGGCCGTGGATTCAGGTGATCGCGTTACTCTTTGATTTTGCTTTTGGCGGCTGTTTCACGTGGCGAAAATGACGACGGTATTGGCCCGGTGCGATTTTCAGGGTCCGTTGAAAGACGTTGCGCATCGAGTTGATGCTCCCGAAGCCGCATTCGCTTGCGATGGTTTCCATGCTGTTGTGGCTTTCTTCCAGGCGGCGACGAGCTGCTTCGACCCGCAGGCGCTCCACAAATTTTGCGGGCGTTGTTTTCATTTCTTTTGTAAAGACGCGGGCGAAATTGCGCGGACTCATCGCCAGGTGTTCTGCGAGCATTGGCACGGTAAACGGTTTGTCCAGGTTATCCAGCACCCATGCTTCCAATTCGCGCAACGGTTTTCGGTCGGTCAGTTGTAGCGATAACGCAGTGCTGAATTGCGATTGGCTACCTGGTCTGCGCAAATAGAGCACGAGATTACGAGCAACCTGCAGAGCAAGCCGCGACCCGTGATCTTCTTCGACCAATGCCAGTGCCAGATCCATTCCGGCTGTGACACCCGCGGATGTATATACGTTTTCGTCACGGATGAATATTGGATCGGGATCAACGTCCGCGTGCGGAGCGCGTTTAATCAAAGTCTGGCACCAGTTCCAGTGAGTCGTGGCGCGACGACCGTCGAGCAAGCCGGCGCGGGCCAATAGCATCGCGCCGGTGCACACCGATCCGATTCGCCGGATTCGTCCGGAGATTTTTTTCAACCAGCGCGCAGCCGACGGATCGATTTCATTCTGTTCGATCGCGTTGCCGCCGGCGACGAGCAGGGTGTCGATCCTTCCGCGCACTTCACGAAAGCTTCTATGCGCGGTGATGCGAAGGCCGCAGTTGGCTATCAGCGACCGACGGGAAGAAATGGTCACGACTTCGACCGAATAAATCGGGGGCGAGCCAGCGTTTGCCCGCGTATACATCTCCGAAGCACGAGCAAAGACTTGCAGCGGTCCGACCAAGTCGAGAATCTCGACGCCGGGTGCTGCCACGAACACGATCCGCCGTGTCGGTGGCTCGAGTGAAAGTTTGTTATTATTGAGTGCGCGTTTCAGTTTCAATTTCGGGAACCTGCTGGCGCTGATCCGGGCGCGGCAACAGTGATAAATTTCTCCGGAGCCCCATCGAAAGTTTCCTTGTCGTTTTCCGAGCAGAAGTAATAAGTCGCGCCTTTAAAGACAGATTTCGGCGCGCTTTTTGGGTGTACGTCCATTCCGCACACCGTGCAAACCGGGTGCTCGGCAGTCGAGACAAGTGATGTTGCGTATACGCGATTGGAATCAGGATTCATCCAGCCTTCTCCCTGATATTCCAGGTTGTAAGCAGTCTTGCGGGCAACTTCTCGGCCGTAATAGCGCTCGACCACGTGCAACGCGAGATCGATTCCGGAAGAGAGACCGCCAGCGGTTGCGAGACTTCCATTTTCGACGTAGCGGGCGCCGCGTTTCAGTTCAATGTCCGGGAACTGCATGGCAAAACGACCGAACGCGCCGTGATACGTGGTCGCGGATTTGCCGTTCAGTAGTCCGGTTTTTGCCAGAACAAATGCGCCCGTGCAAACCGACAGGGTGACATCCGTGGTTTTTGAAGACTTCCTGATCCACTCCAACAAAGCCGAGGTGGGTGCACTTTGCGCCGGAATAACAATTACCTTTGGCGCCGGGGCGTTTTGAATTGTGTAATCGGGAAGGATCTGCATTCCACCGCTGGTGCGGATCGGTTTTTTAGTTTCGGCCACCGTGTACAGACGGAACGGCATTTCCTGGCGGCCCGGGATCATGACGTCCTGAAAAACTTCCCAGGGGCCGGTGAAATCGATGACGACCGCACCGTCGGAAATAAGGAATGCGACCGGAATCTGTCCCGTGTTCGGCGGTTTTAGCGAAGTTGATTCGGTTGCGACTTGGTTTGGGTTCGAACGCTCATCAGTTTTGATCGGAGCTGCGGTGGCGAAAAGTGCCCTGAGTGCTAACACACTCAGTCCAACCAGCAGGCCGAATCGTGCTAGCCGGTAAACCAACTCCATTCTACTCATAGTATGTGATCGTGCATTCATGGTTCGATTTTCGGATCACAGTTTTATGGCAGCAATGACAATAATCACCATATTACTGCCACTCGACCGGCGTTTAATCAAGTTTTGTGCCGGTTTGTGTTTTGCTTCAAGAAACCCTGCCGCGATCGCCTCTGCGTATTCTGCCCAACAAACAGTCAATCAGGCGACCATGGCAGGCGCGCGTCGCGGCCAAGTGGTCGGAGTCATTTCACATGGTGCGCAGACGGACATCAACCAGCATTTCCCTCTCGTCAGCGTGACCGTCGTCGATTTTTACGCGGATTGGTGTGCCCTTGCACACGACCACTGAGTCTCAAGCGATGGCGAGAAGGGATCCCCTGAGATCGCACTTCGGAAAATCGACATCGTTGATTGGAGAACCGCTGTCGCGCAGCAATTCAACATACATTCGATTCCGCACGTGAATGTTTACGACCGCAATGGCCGTCTGGTTGATACTGTAATCGGTGTCGATGAGGACAAAGTGAAAAGATACGTGGCGCAAGCTAAGTCAATCAGCTGACGGATCACGTCCTCGCGCGCCCTGGGCGATGAGGAGCGACAGGCAAAAAAGCGGGTAGGTGGCGCGATTGCAACGAAGATTAGGCATCCGACTGCTGTGGTGCTGTCTCAGCGCAGTCGGGACTGTAGGGGTCCAAGCCTATATCCGCTGAGGACAGTGGACGCTAGAGCACACATCTTCCCTTACTGTTTGTCGTACACCGCAGTGCTCTTAAAGTCATTGCCTTTCGCGTCGGTTCCGCTTGCGGTGACAGTGCGACTCTTGCCATCGGCAGAAACCACAATTCGACCGGTGCCCGTGACTCTCCCGTGATTCCAAATCGTCAACCCTAGCGTGCGATCGTCGATTTTTTTGTACGACCTCGCGTCTGAGTTTGGATCGCCAGTGACGGGATAATTTTTACCGTCAAACTTGCCCGTCCATTGGTTGTGAGTGGATTTACCCTTCGCATTTACGCCATTTACGGTCACTTTCACCTGGTCTCCCGCTGCCTCGTAAACAACCATGGTGTTCTTTGTTGTCCCCGGTTTAAACTTTGATTTGGCTTCGTTCAGTTTCCAAGTGCCCATTTGCGGATTCGCTGCGAAACATGCCACGCCTGTCAGCAAAGAAACTGCGAGCGTTAACCCGAGAGTTTTTGTTTTCATGGCCGCCATCGAATCGAGATTTTTGTTTGGCGTCAATACTTTTCCGATGTAAACCGAGCGACGCGAAAACCTTTCGCAACGGATCGGCCACCGTGATTCCCGATTCGCCGATAGGAGATTGTAGGAAGTCGCGCAAGAGATCATATTTCGAAATGACCGACGAACGCATTGAGAAAATTAAGTCAGCGGTTGAAGCCGCTGATCATATTTCGCCCGAGAAGAAGGCGGAACTCCTGGCCGTGCTCGCGAAGCTCAAACCGGCTATTACGAAGGTTGCGAAAACACACGAGGAGGAAGCTGAGCGTATCAGCCGGTACGTCGAAGCTTCAGCGCACGAAGCCGCTCGCATGAAGACACACCCGGAAGGTCTTGAGAAAGTCTTGCACGGATTAAAACAGTCCGTCGAAAAATTCGAGGCCTCTCATCCGGACCTGACTGCGTTCGTGACGGAATATTCCGCGGTACTGTCCGGCCTCGGCATCTGATCTCTGGCTGTTGGCAAAATCGAATCGTCGGCTTTCTACGGAAAGACATTCTGCCGACTGCGAATATTCATGGAGTCTTTTGGATTTCTTACGTGTTGTTCTCGAAACACGTGAAGGCCACCTTTCGATATTACGGGCGCCTTCGGCGGCTCACAGCGACGCGCGCAAACGGTGTGTTCTTTGGAGTTAGCGCGCGATCGTGCCCAGTCTTTCGGCCAGTGCCTTGTCCTTTTTGCGATCCTTGATCACGAACGTGTTGTTTTCACCAACCGTTGCCCACGGACCGCGCGGGACTTCACGGAATTCCACAAAGCGCCAGTCGGTGACGTCGGTTGGTTTTAGTCCGAGGTAATCGCGTACAGCAGGCGAAACATCGAGGCCTGCGCCTTTGTTCAAGTTAGGTTTGGGCCGGTCGTTGCCGAAAACGTATTGCCAGTGGTCGGTCCGGAATGGTCCGGCGTCTTCCCATTGCGCATATGCGACCCGATTGCCTTTTCGGACCGCGACCCACCGGTCTTTGCACGTAGAGACAGCGGGTCCCTGGTAAGTTTCTCTAAACCAAGGAACAACGCGTGGCGCTTCGGGCCGGTGACCTTCACGAGCCTTATCGTTGTAGGGGAGAGCGCAGTAAAACGGATTCAGCCCCGGCGTAAAGTTTACCGGAACATAGTTGCTACGATGGGAGGGATCCGGGTCATCAATGCCGCCGTAATTTTTCGCCCATTGCTTGTCCCAGGAGCTTACACGATTGGGGACTGGGTTGTTGCCTCCCGGTTTTTCGCCGATCCAGAAAATGGTCGTTACGATATCCCTTTTCCACGGATAACGCTGTCCCGGCTCGGATCGATCCCCGGCCAGCTGGCCGGGCGTAAAAGCGATCGAACTGATATCAAGCAGACGATTGTCTCCTGATCTGTCTGATTTCTTGCTGAACTTGGTTTTCGCAGGCTCCGCTTTCGAATCCGTCTCGTGCGCGAAAACAGATGCGATGGACGAAAGCAAAACTGCAATCGCGTGAGTAAATTTCCTAATTTTCATCGTTTTTGTATTTAAGGCGGCGCAGACAGACGGAGCGCGTCTCTATTACTTGATCGTGCACGAGGACGCGGATGCGCGTCAGTCGGGGCGAATTGGGATGCGCCTAAAGTGGCGCTAATATTGGTGCCAATCCGCCCTCGTCAACCTAAAAAAGCACGCACCGCCGGATTCACTTTTGAGGTCGCGCTCGCCATTTTTGAGTATGGAATTGGCGCATCGCCGCCGCACTCGGAAACGAACCTCCAAACAAGCACACATTCTCGCTCGCGGTGTGAACTGCGGCGGAGCTCCGCAGCCGTCTCACTTACAGGCCAGCCTCGAACTCACACAAACTTTCCGGGATTCAAAATTCCTTCTGCGTCGAGCGCGTGCTTTAGACGGCGGTGAAGCTCACGCGCAACCGTGCTCGTTGCTTCCGGCCACCAGCGTTTTTTTGCCAGACCGATTCCATGTTCGCCGGTAATGACGCCGCCCCAAGCGAGCACTTGGGCGAAAAGGTCGTCAAGCACGCGCTCGACCTTGTCGCGGACAGCCGCGTCGCGATTGTAACAGTCTGCCATGATATTGACGTGAATGTTACCGTCCCCGGCGTGTCCAAAGCAGGCGATCGGAAAGCCATGCTTGGTCTGCAGTTTCTCCGCGAATTCTATCAGGTCGACGAGATGACTTCGCGGCACAACCACGTCCTCGTTCAATTTGGTTAGGCCGGTTGCGCGGAGCGAGTTACTGAACTGACGCCGCAACGCCCAGAGCTTCTCGCAATCGGCTTCACCGTCGGCGATCTCGACCGCGTTTGGCTTTCTCTTCTCGATCAACTCGCGGATGGCTGCGGATTCGCTAAGGACACTTTCCTTTTGTCCATCCAAATCAACGAGCAGATGCGCATTTCCCCGGGTACAATCTTCTCGCCTAAATCGCGCCGCGCCGCCTCGAGCGTAAAATGATCAGCGATTTCCAGTGCCGCCGGCAGAAACCCTGCTGCAAAAATTGCCTGCACGGTTTCGGCGGCTTGCGTTGCAGTGGCGAACGCGGCCGACAATGTCGCCCGTGCCGGCGGAAGCGGAAGTAAACGGAGCGTAATCTCGGTGACCACACCGAGCATTCCTTCCGATCCAACAAAGAGACCGATTAAGTCGAAGCCCGTTTTATTTTTGTGCACCCGGCCCCCGGTCCGCAGTATGTCGCCATTTGCGAGCACGACCTCGAGGCCGATCACGTAGTTCCGCGTTACGCCGTATTTTAAACAGCGCGGCCCACCTGCGTTCGTAGCCACGTTACCGCCGATGGTGCAATCCTTCATGCTCGCCGGGTCGGGTGGGTAAAATAATTTCTCCGCACGCACCGCAGCCTTCAGCTCGCCGGTGAAAACGCCCGGTTCAATGATCGCAACCGCATCGGTAAAATTGATTTCTTTGATCCGATTCATGCGTATAAGCGAGAGCGCGATGCCGCCCCGCGCGGGCACACATCCGCCCACATAACCAAAGCCGCCTCCGCGCGGCGTCACAGGGATTTTTTCGCGTGAGGCAAACTGAAGGAGCTTGCTTATGTCACCTGTCGATCTCGCAAACACAACAACTTCTGGCGGATGCGCTGCAAACCATTTATCGCCGCTATGCACTGCAAGCGCTTCCGCGTCGTCGGCGACAATCTCGTTGCCCAGGAGTTTTCGCAGCTGCGAAGCAAGTTCCATCACGAGCAACGTCGCGCACAGGGCCAGTAGGGCAAGCGCTCCGCTTTCAAAGCAAAGAGTGCAGGCGATCCGCCTGCTCTACGGTCATCTGGCGGTCGCCACCCGATAATGCCTCGCGCGCTCCATTCGCGTGATTAGCGACTCGGCTTTCGGAAAAATTACTGGCTTGCTCGCGTCGGCGCCGGCGAATTGCTTCACATCATCCATGGAATCAAACCGAAGCAGCGTAACAAATTCCACTTCATCGTCATCTTCGCGAATGAACAATTCCGCACCGTGATAGCCGTTAATATTTCGAGCGACAATGCTCGGAAAAATTTCGTTGCGAAGCAATTCCTCGTACGCCTTTGCGTCTGCTGGTTTCGTCCATCCGTGCCAAATCCGCGCGATCATATTTCATTACGAACAGCATGGTAGGGCGCCGCACTCCGTGCGCGCCGTTCCCGTGTTTCAATTACGAGCAAGAGCATGAGCACGGGTAAGAGTAGGCCAATCACATGCCCATTATTTGGTAACCCCCGTCGACGTAAATGACCTGACCGGTAATGGCTGCGGCCGTGTCGCTGGCGAGAAAGACTCCGGTAGCGCCTAGCTCGGCGGGATCGCAGCTGCGTTTTAGCGGTGCGCGTTCCTGATAATGCTTTAGCATGGAGGTGAAACCGCTGATTCCACGCGCCGCAAGCGTTTGCACGGGGCCCGCCGAAATGCAGTTCACCCGGATTCTTTTCGGACCAAGATCGTATGCAAGATAGCGCGTGCTGGCTTCGAGGCTGGCCTTGGCAACACCCATCACGTTGTAATGCGGCACGACTTTCTCAGAGCCATAATAGGTCATCGCGACGATGCTGCCGCCGTTGGTCATCAGAGGGGCCGTTTCGCGCGCGAGCGCCACCAGCGAGTAGGCGCTAACATCCTGTGCGACGCGAAAGGCTTCGCGAGTCGTGCTGATAAAATCGCCTTCCAACGCTTCGCGCGGCGCATACGCCAGCGAGTGCAGCATCAAATCGACGCGGTCTGTTTCCTTCCGCACATTTTCGAAAAATCCTTTGATCTCGTCGTCGCTTGAAACATCGCACGGGAACAGCGGAGTCTTTTCGCCAAACTCGCCGACGAGTTCCTCAACATTTTCCTTTAGCCGTTCGCCCTGGTAATTGAAAATCAGGCGGGCACCCGCGGCAGCCCACGCTTTTGCGATTGCCCACGCGATGCTGCGCTTGTTCGCGACGCCGAAAACGAGCCCAACCTTGCCTGCCAAAAGTTGTTCGGTCATAGACCGAAAAGATACGCAGCTTTAACGCACCGCAAAAAGCGGCGATCACAGTCTGGCAGATCGGGCGCAGTGAAGCGGCACCGCAAGTTGATTCTCAATGGGAACGAAGAAGCGTGTCCCCGGAGCACTTCAAGAACGCTTATTTCCCAATGAGTTCCGGAAAACGTGAGGGTTTCTCCGTCACGGTTAGCTGCCATCGGCCCAATTAGGTTGCAGCGCGTCATCACTTCGACGAACATCCCAGATCAAGATCATTAGGAGACCCCCATGAACACTATTCGAACATTAGTTCCAGCCGCAATTCTGACTTTCACTCTCTGTTTCGCTGGCAACTTGCGGGCTGGCCACCTGCAAATTTCAGCCAGGCCGGCGGATTTTCCGGCTTATCCGCTAAAGGCCAGCGACAATGGCCGGTATTTGGTGGATCAGAATGGGACGCCCACGCTGCTGGTCGGAGACTCGCCTCATTCGTTGTTCGTCAATCTCAGCCCACAACAAGCCGATACCTACTTTGCGAACCGCGCCTCGTACGGCATCAATGCGCTATGGGTCGAGGTGTTGTGTAATACCTACACCGCCGGGCGCTCGGATGGAAGCACCTATGACGGCATTATCCCATTTACCACGCCAGGGGACATGTCCACACCCAACCCTGCCTATTTCAGGCGCTTGGACCAGATGGTCCGGCTGGCAGCTAATCACGGTATTCAGATTGTGATGGACGCCTTCGAGACAGCGGGCTGGATGGCGGTCCTGGAACAAAATGGAATTCAAAAGGCATTGAAGTACGGAAAGTTCCTTGGAAACCACTATAAGAACTTCAATAACATCATCTGGATCACTGGAAACGACTTCCAAACCTGGAACACCAGCTCAACCGACAACAACTTGGTTGCCGCTATTATGCGAGGGATCGCATCGACTGACCCTAATCATCTGCAAACCACTGAACTCAACTACCTGGTGAGCGGCTCGCTCGATGATCCATTGCTGGTGCCTTATACGAGATTGGCTGGAGCTTACACTTACTATCCAACGTACGCGGAGGTTCTCGATCAATACAACGCGGCGAATTTTGTTCCCGTGTTCATGGAGGAGGCAAATTACGAGTTTGAAGACAACACCGGGATGGACTACGGCGACCCGGCGACTCTGCGCAGGCAGGAATACTGGACCATGCTGAGCGGCGCGACCGGCCAGCTGTATGGCAATCATTACACCTGGACCTTTGAAAGTGGATGGCAACAGAACCTGAATATGCCGGGGATAAGGCAATTGCAGTATATGAAGGACTTCTTTTCAGCGCGGCAATGGTGGGCCCTGGTTCCGGATCAAACGCATACCTTGGTCATTTCCGGGTACGGAACCTTCTCGGATAGCGGGAGCATCCATGACAACGACTATGTTACTGCTGCCTCGAGTGCCGGATGGCTCACTGGCATTGGCTTATTGCCCTGTGAGCACCACAATCACAGTCGATATGACGCAAATCACCGGCTCAAAGAGGGCCAGCTGGTTCGACCCTAGCAGCGACAACACCATAGAGATCGCTATTTACCCCCCCAACGTCGCCACCGTGGACTTCACAACACCGGGCAATAACGGCGACGGGGATCCAGATTGGGTCCTGGTGCTGGAGTCGCTGGAGTCACCCTAGAACTTGGCCTCGCGCTCGTGCGAGTCAGATAAAGGCGGGAGCCAATGTTGTGCCGTCGGACGGATAGCTGAAGACGCAAATTGTCACCATCCGCAACGCCAGCGTTCGCTGCATCCTTCGTATCCCACGCGCATTAAGGCCTAACCCGGGCGATAATCCCGTGGCGAATGCCAGCGCCGTCGGTATAACGTCCGGTGATGATGCCCCGGCGGTTGATTCCGTTAAGGGATGCGGCCGTGGCCCCGGCAACATCGAACGACACGAAAGTGGTTGGCCTGATAAAGAACATCCCATGCAATACTCCAGCGCTATCTGTGTATCTTCCCACGATCCAACCCCGGTCGTTAATCGCCTCGCAGACGGTACCCATGGTTCCGCCGGGAAAGTCGATCGGAAATCTCAGCATGCCGACTGCGTTCCGTAAGAAACCATGGACGATCCCGTTGCTATCTGAGTAATACCCCGATACCTCACGCGAAGTGTTGATTGCCGATGCGAAGCTGGTGGTGCTCCCGGGGATAGTGATGGCCACTGTGCTCCCGTCAATGTTCGCAAAGGCCTGGAAACTCGGTTGCGTGGCGGTGGTAAATCCTCCGACCAAGTCTCCCGCATCGTTCACTCTTTCGAGGAGGGTCGAGATTGCGCCAGCAACGTCGAATTGTGTGAAAACGTTGCCAGACAACAAAAAACCGTGATCAACGCCGTCGGCTACGCCAATGAAGTAACCGGAAACAGTCCGAGAGTTGTTGATGCCGAACCCGAACGTCGCGCTGCCGTCTGGCTCGTCAATCGGTGCGCTGAAGTTGCCGTTGCTAAAGCGAACAAAGCCGTGTGTTATCGAGCCAGAGTCAGTGTAAAATCCGGCAATCTCGCCGCGGTCGTTGATTGAAACTCCGGTCGTCGAATTTCCGGCTCCCGGATAGTCAAACGTGGTGAGGAGATCGATTGTGATCGCTGGTTGCTCAGCGAAGGCGCAAGTCCAGGGCGAAGCCACAAGACCAGCCAGAAGTGCGAAAAACAAATGCCGTCGTCTTAACATGATGCGTCCTTTGATTGATTGAATGCTTGGAGCTGTTTGATTACCCGTCTTCTCTAATCTTGTCGATCCGAAATCTCGGGTATCGCGATGGGTCGGACTGTGATCGCAGTTGAAGTCGCCCCGAGCTTCGGGCCCCGATACTTCTGTTGCAGGCAAAACTAGTGTCTGATAGAATCGCGGAAATTGCCTTTGCGCGCTTTCGTTTTGCGATTTGCTTAGCAGCTCCGCATGTCCAGGAAACCCAGGCGCATTCTCCTCAAGTTCGGCTCCGGCATTCTTACCCGGCCGCGCGCCAACGCACTCGATGACAAACAATTTCGCAGTCTCACTACCGATGTGGCGCAACTCGTTGGTGACGGATGCGAATGCATCATCGTCTCCAGTGGTGCGGTCGCAGCCGGGATGCGCGTTGTCGGACTGAAGGAGCGTCCACTGGACTTGACGACCGGACAGGCATGCGCCGCGGTGGGTCAATCAAAGATGATGCATCTCTATGCCTCGATGTTCGCAAAGCATCGCCTCAACGTTGCGCAACTTTTGCTCACGCATGCCGATCTCGACAGTCGCATGCGCCATCAGAACGCGAAGAACACGCTCCAGCGCCTGCTCGAATGCAAGGATGTCGTGCCCGTCATTAATGAAAACGATTCGGTTGCAGTGGAAGAGCTGCGCTTTGGCGACAACGACCGTCTCTCTGCCGAGGTCGCGGTGCTGGCAGAAGCCGAATTACTCATCCTGCTTACAAGCGTTGACGGACTGATGAATCATGCAGGCAAACGGATTCCGATCATTGTTGATGTCGCAGACGCAGCTAGTTTCGTTCGTACGGAAAAAAGCAGATTCTCGGTGGGGGGCATGGTCACCAAACTCGAGGCAGTAAAACTGGCGATCGCAGCCGGCATCCCAACAGTGATTGCAAACGGCCGCCGCGCCGGAATCATCCCGCGGATCGTGGCGGGCGAGCGAGTCGGAACACTGTTTCCTGTGCGGGCTGAAAAAGTCTGACGCAAGCTCGCTTTGAGCGGCCAGAGTGGGAAGTTGGCGTGATTACTCTTCACCTGCCCTGATATGGATACGGACGATCTAAGAAACGAGGTTCTCAGCTGCGGAAGACGGGCTCGCGTAGCCGCGCGTGCGCTCGCGCAAATGAGCACTGAGAGGAAGAACGCCGGGTTGCTCGCCATGGCAGATCAACTTTGCGCCAGCGCCAACACAATCCTGCAAGCCAATGGCAAGGACGTCGAGAAAGCGACAACGGACCAGCTTTCGTTACCGATCATCGACCGGCTTAAACTCGATGGAAAACGCATTCAGGCGATCGCGGACGACATTCGTCAGGTCGCTGCGCTCGAGGATCCGGTCGGAAAAGTCATCGTCGAATGGACCCGCCCGAATGGCTTGCACATTTCCAAAGTGCGTGTCCCAATTGGGGTGATCGGAATCATCTACGAGTCGCGCCCGAATGTCACCAGCGACGCTGCGGTGCTGTGCACAAAGACGGGAAACGCAGTCATCCTGCGCGGCGGCTCGGAATCGATTCGCTCCAACATCGCCATTGCCGAAGCGCTCCGTGCCGGGGCAGTCAGCGCCGGGTTACCCGAAGACAGCATTTTGATGATTCCAAAAACTGATCGCGATGCGGTGCGGCACATGGCCGGGATGGATCAGTACATCGATCTCATAGTCCCGCGCGGCGGCCGGGCCTTGATCGAAACGGTCGTTAGTTATGCGCGGATGCCGGTGATCAAACACTGTGTGGGGCTCTGCATCGCATATGTGGATAGGGAAGCCGACCTCGATATGGCGGTGCGGATAGTCGTTAATGCAAAGACGCAGCGTCCGGGTGTATGCAATGCTATCGAGACTGTGCTTGTGCACCGTGAAATCGCGGCTCCTTTCTTTAAAAAAATCGCACCGATGCTGACCGAAAAGAAAGTAGAAATACGCGCCGATCCCGACAGTTTCCGTCAGCTCTCAGCTCTTAGCTATCAGCCACTCCGTTCCGCGTGCGACGAAGACTGGACAACGGAATACCTCGATCTCATCCTCGCTGCCCGCACCGTGGACAACATCGAAGACGCGATTGCGCACGTGGAAAAATGTGGCTCTCATCATAGCGATGTCATCATCACCCGCGACACCGCGCGGGCTGAGAAATTCCTCAACGAGGTCGATTCCGCCACCGTGTACTGGAACGCATCGACGCGATTTACTGATGGCGGCGAATTTGGCTTCGGCGCGGAAATTGGTATCAGCACTGACAAGCTTCATGCGCGTGGGCCGATGGCCCTCGAAGAGCTAACGACCTATAAATATGTCGTCCGTGGTGCTGGCCAGATTCGCGAATAAACTCTTCTTCACGAAAACAACGGCTGAGTTCTTGAAAGAACCTTGCAGGATCGGGGCAGTCGAGGCGTGTAAATAGTTCTTCGCTGAAAGATTTGGCTCACCGCCTATTCCCATCCTGGGAATGACGGTCGGACGAACTTCCGGAGAGAAGATATCTTTTCTCTAGTTACGGGATCGAGTGGCGCCTGTTGGTCTGAACCGACTGCAAGTCCGGCCTATCTACTATACCGCTCAGATTGATTCATCGCCAAAGTTGCTGGTGGTAACCGCTTGGCCCCTGTCGGCCTGAATCTGTTGCTGGTCCGGTCTGTCAACGGGTGTTTGGAAGAACATTACAACGACTAATGCTCCGACGCCACGACTCGGCGCGACCGTTGTCTGGTCGGGTAAAGAGTTCATTGTTTGGGGCGGCTCGGATGAGAACGGAAACCCGATCGGCACCGGAGCGAAATATAATCCGCCACCAAATGGACAACGATAACAACTACTGGCGCTCCTGCGCCGCGCTCGAATCAGACTGCGATCTGGGATGGCTCTGAAATGATTATATGGGGTGGGTTAGGTGAGTGTTGTAATAACTGGTTCAATGATGGCTTCGCGTCTAGGCCCTGAGTCTCGAAAATCGTAAGCGAGGCTTACCTTTAACTCGGAGGTAGAAAGCTCTGGCGAGAACGCCGCAGCAAGTCCGTAAGGTGGCGGGTGTAAGGCAAAGAAATCTTGATCGCAAATCGGGCTCAACAACAGTGAGGTAGTGGCGGTTCACGGAACCGCGGAGACGATTGAAGTGGATCGCGGCTACCAAAAGACCCATCGTATCACGAATGTCTTGGGAGCGCGCGCACCTCGCGTGATTGATTTTGTTCTTGCCAAGCTGGTGGCATTTTTGTGGAATTTCCACAAATCTGCCGTCGCACAATTAACTCGTCGGAGGCAAGAAAGATTGGAAATATGAAAATGACGGCTTCCATCAAAAACTTTAATAACCGAGCGCCTTTGCGCTCGTTTCTTCTCATTCCGTTCGTGCTGGGCTGCTTTACGCTTGCGACGCAAACACAAGCGACTTGTCAACAAGGCTGCTTAACGAACGGAAACACTGTGCTCGGTGACGATGCGCTCTTGAACAACAGTGGCGCAAACAACACGGCAGTCGGCTTTCAAGCGCTCTTTAACAACACGACCGGCTCCGCGAATACGGCCAACGGTTTTCAAGCGCTCTTTAGCAACACAACCGGCTACTTCAACACGGCCAACGGTTTTCTTGCCCTCTATAGCAACACCACCGGCTACGCCAACACGGCCAACGGTCTTTTTGCGCTCTATAGCAACACAACCGGCAGCGACAACGCGGCCACCGGGTTTCAGGCGCTTCTTAGCAGTACAACTGGCGCGAACAACACGGCCAACGGTTATAATGCGCTTCTAAATAATAGAGCCGGCAACGGCAACACGGCCTCTGGTGTAAGTGCGCTTTCTGCGAACATAAATGGCGATAAGAACACGGCCGTCGGTATCGACGCACTCCTGAGTAATACCACAGGTTCGTTCAACATCGCATTGGGCGCTGAAGCCGGTGGAAATCTCACCACCGCAAGTAACAATGTCGATATTGCCAACCGAGGTGTTCCGGGCGAGAGCAACACAATTCGCATCGGCGCTAGACAAAACCAGACGAACACCTATATCGCCGGGATCTCTGGGGCAACGGTTGCAGGAGGTGTAGGGGTAATCATAGACGCTCAGGGTCATCTCGGGACAGTCGTCTCGTCGGCTCGTTTCAAGGAAGAGGTCAAACCGATAGATAAAGCGAGCGAAGCGATCCTCGCGCTGAAGCCGGTGACCTTCCGGTACAAAAAGGAGCTTGATCCCGAGGGCGTAACGCAGTTCGGCTTGGTGGCGGAGGACGTAGAAAAGGTAAATCCCGCTCTGGTGGCTCGCGACACCGAAGGGAGAGTCGTCACCGTTCGCTATGAAGCGGTGAACGCGATGTTGCTCAACGAATTCCTCAAAGAGCATCGCAAGGTGGAATCGCTGGAGCAAGCCATCGTGGAACAACAGAAGCAAATCAAAGTTTTGACCGCAAGTCTGCAAAGGGTAAGCGATCAAATTGAACTATCGAAACCTGTTCGGACGGTGATGGTGAGTGATCCCGGAAAAAATTAAGCCGTTAATCTAAACAAGAGGAAAACTGACTATGAAAAATCAAGCTCAAATTAAAACCGCAATTACGTCGCTCAGAGACAATACAGGGAATGCAGGGCAGGCGAAGCGCCCGCTCTACAAACTCGCATTTGCACCCATCATTATTACCACACTGGCGCTCTCGGCTTGTGATGCCTGGGCCGCTCCGCAGGGGACTTGGAGTCCGACCGACAGCATGAGCATCGGTCGCTTTTCATTCACGGCCACGACGCTTCAGAATGGCAAGGTGCTGGTAGCGGGCGGCGCTATACTAGGTAACCTGACCACAAACACAGCCGAACTCTACGATTCGGCGACGGGCACATTCGCTGCCACCGGCAGCATGCACCAGGCGCGCCTTGGTTTCTCGGCCACGCGATTGCAGAACGGCAAAGTCTTAGTCGCAGGTGGTGGTAATGATACTCAGGTAGCGCTCAAAACAGCTGAGCTTTATGACCCTGCGACGGGCACATGGTCCACCACTGGAAATATGAAGGAAAGTCGCCAGCAGCATTCAGTGGTTCTTCTCAACGATGGCAGTGTGCTGGTGGCTGGCGGTAACATCGGCCGCGCCCCTTGCACGGCGGCCGCTTGCGTCAATACGATCGCGGAGTCGGAGCTATATAATCCCTCCACCGGCCAGTGGCAAAAAGTAGGGGATATGACGATCCCGCGTTCGTTTTTTACGACTACGCTATTGAGCACGGGCAAAGTGCTGGCGGTAGGCGGTCGCATTCACACCGGGCCTGATTACTTCGACTATCATGCCATCGCCTGGGCCGATCTTTACGACCCGACGACAAAGAAGTGGACCGCAACCGGCACCATGTCGATCAGCCGCGAGGATCACTCGGTCGTGCTTCTCGCCAACGGGCAGCTCCTCGTGATGGGTGGGACTACCGTTGATTTCAATGGCGTGACAGTCGCTTCTGCCGAGTTATACGATCCTGCGACAGAGACGTGGACAATAACGGGGAGCATGCTCCAGGGCCGTGAAAGGTTCACTGCTACGCTCCTGCAAAATGGACAGGTGTTAGTCGCCGGGGGGGACTACTACGATGGAGTGAATGGGGGCATTCTGACCGCATGTGAATTGTATGATCCTACTCTGGGCACTTGGTCTGCCACCGCCAGCATGAACACTCTGCGCTTCGGCGCAAAGGCCGTGCTGTTACGGAATCGGCAGGTGCTTGAGGCAGGCGGCGTGACAGACTTCATTAATACCCCGACCGCCTCGGCTGAGCTTTACACGCCTTGATCGCGGCCAGGGAATGAACCGCGCGGAGTTGGATTGCAGTTAAAACAATCAACAATCCAACCTCGACGACAAAGAATGAAATAAACAAATATGACCACTCTACACTTAAGAAAATCAACCGGCCCGTCGGTTTTCTGTTTTTGGAGGTGCAGGTCATGACCTTTACGAACAACAATCTGAAGTTTTGTGTCGGCCTCACCTTGCACGACTACGAGCAGTGGCGAGACAGGAACGACGATGACGGCTTCCGTACGCATTGGTTGTCGCTCGCGGGGACGGCCTCGGAGACGTTCTACACCGCGGTGATGGTGAAATATCGACCGCCGTTCCGCGGCAAGTCCTGGGGCCGGCTCGATCGGGCAGACCTCGATGCGACGATCGCCAGCATGGCGAGCGAGGAGTCGCTGCGTCCCTATCTCATCGCAGCGACGGGAAGCGGGGCTAACGTGGTCTACGCCGCCGCCTTTCGCGAGATGGATGCAGCACCAGTCGTCAAACCGAACCTGACCCTTCCGCAATATCAGGGCGAGCACGCGCGGCAGCGCGCCGAAGACCGGATCCTGATCGCCGTCGACGCCTTCGGCAGGTCCGACGACCCCCGCTATTGCGCGATCTGGGCCGCCAATCCCGACCGGATCGTCTGGAACGCCGAATCGGCCAACGACAAAGACGAGCCGCGCCAGCAGCGTTTTGACGCAGTGGTTTCCGTCGGTGCGCGGGAATCGCTGTTAGCGATGACACCGGACGGCGGCCTGACGCGCCTGTTCGTCGACAGCCGGCTGAAGGACGACAACTGGCACGCCCAGCCTAACCTGTCCCTCATCGAACTGATGGCGCTCGCGCTCAAGGAGTCCCTGCCGGAGATCCGCCGTTTCCCGGTCTGCATTGGCACGGCGACGGTCAATAGCTCCTCGGCGATCTTTGCCGAGAGCGACGAGATCGTGCCACGCGTCTGGCGAATTCGCGGGCCTGACCCGGTGGGCCTCGATTCGGCCAATAAAGCCAAGACGCAGGCGCTCGACCATTGGATGAAGGACTACTGTCGCGCCGAGAATTTTCGGGGCACGGCGATGGCGATTGTCCAGGGGACGCGGCTGGTCTACGCCAAGGGCTACACCCTCGCCGAACCCGAGCCCTATTATCAAGACATCCAACCGACTACATTGTTCCGCATGGCGAGCGTGTCCAAGGCTTTCTGCGCGGTGTCCGTCTGGAAGGCGCTCGCCGACGACCCGCAGAAGTCGCACAACAGCAAGATGCAGGCGATCCTGGGTCTGACCCAACCCGATGGCTCCAAGCCCGCAGACGACGATTTCGCCGATATCACGGTCCGGCACCTGCTCGAAAGCAATTCCGGCATCGACCAAGGCAGCCTTCGGACGATTGTCAGCGAGGTGAAGGCCGATTTCTCCGAGACGCAGCCGTTGACGTCGCCGCAGGTCGCCAGCCGGATCGCGGCGCGAAGCATGCCCGGCACGCAGGGCGCCGTACTGTCGAACGGGAAACAAGATACCCATTACGGGCACACTGATTATTTCCTGCTCGGGTTGGTCGCGGCCAAACTCGCCGGAGTCACGGGCTTCGAGGCCGCGCTCAAGAAGCTGGTGCTGGATCCGCTGAAGATGACTCGCACGCGGGGCTCGCGGAGCCGGATCGAGGATCGTGGGACTCACGAAGCGCTCCACCACACGCCTGCGCTGGAGACCGGCACCAGCGCGGTCCACAACGACCGCCGCATCGTCCCGGTTCAATATGGCGACGAGAATTATGAGGTCTACGGTGGCGCCGCCGGCATCTCGTCTGCGGTCGTGGACATGGCCAGGATCTGCGCCATGCTTTCGTGCCGGTTCAGCAATCCGCTGTTCACGGACAAAGTCCTCAGCGCATTCCTGGGCGATGCCATCGCGGCCAACAGCGCTGGCAGCGATCATGGCTATTACGGCTTCGACTGGGCAACTGGGGCCTATCCGAGCGTCGCGTGCGCGAAGGCCGGCGGCAATCCGGGCGTGGGCGCCGGCTTCAGCGGCAGCACGGGCAATCGCTTTATCGTGATCGCTCGCAATGGCGGGAACGTGGAGGGCGCACCGGACGATTGGGTGCACGACCTGGATGCCATCGCCTCGAAGATCGATTGGAAGGGTGGCGACCTGTTCCCGCACTTCGGCATGCCCGCACTCGGGCCGTAAGCCGCTCCCAGCCGCCGCGTGGGCTGGGTCTCAGCCCTCGATGATGATGGGCGCACAGTTTGGATCGTTGATGCGCATCGCGGCGACGCAAAGCGTTTCATTGTGCGTGCGGATGAAAGCTGACTGCTTTTGTGGAGGTTGAATCAGCGATTCGGGATTGCGAAGACAAGAGCGGAGAGCTTTGAGAGATTGACAACAGGGTGAGAAACCTGTCTAATGCCGCTAATGAAACGTTCCTTCTTACTCCTAGTCACTTCTGCCCTTACTTTGCTTCTCCTGTTCTCGGCGTCGACATACGCGGGAAGGTCGCACCACGGCGGTGGCAGGCATACCGGTAGCCACGGCGGCTCGCACGGTAGGCACAAGTAAAGTTTGATTCACGAGATTGCGCCGCGGACCGAGCGGGAAAGTGATCGAGTGAAGTACTGGGAAATCGTCGCTGACAAGCTCAGGAAAGCCGGTTGGAATTGGGGCTGTGTCTCAGCGATTCATTCATCCGCGCGAACGATCTGGATCGTTGATGCGCATCGCGGCGACGGAAAGCGTTTCGTTGTGCAAAAGCTTGATTGCGTTTGGGGAACTTCAGGCGGCGATTCTGCGAACGAAACACGGGCGCTGAACCTGTAAAGATAAAGCTCGACAAATTTTCGCTGTGTGGGTAAAAACGCGCTTGATTACGTCATCCGACGTTTCAACGCATCTTCGGCAGGGATAGGGAATGGGGCTGGACCTACGCTAGGACCGCCGCTTTACGCGAATCGCCAGATCCAACTGGAGCCCCCGAGTCAGCCGAAGTGAAGCCGCTTTTCAAAGCGCCTGGTGAGGATGGTTCCTGGTTCCACGCGGAACTGGAATGCACTTAATGCAGTTCAACCATCCAACCTCAAACAATATGACAACTCTACACATAAGAAAATCAATCGGCCGGTCGCCTCTGCGACTCGGTTTCTTTCTCATCCCACTCACGCTCGCCCTCTTTGCGCTCTCAACGAATGCCCGCGCAACGGATAGGGGCAACAGTAACACATCCGACGGTGCAAGTGCTCTTTTGGATCTGACCACTGGAACCTTCAACACGGCTCTGGGTGCTACGACCCTGGCAGTCTTAACGACCGCGAGCAACAACACTGCGATCGGCGCAGTCGCTCTCAGTGCCAACACGAGTGGACACGAAAACACGGCCGCCGGGACGGACGCGCTCCATAACAATACGACCGGCTCTGACAACACGGCCACCGGTATGCAGGCGCTGGCGTCCAACACGTCGGCCAGTTTCAACACGGCCGACGGTTACCAGGCGCTCTTTGAGAACACGGCCGGCGCTAGCAACTCAGCCACCGGTTATCGCGCACTCTCCCTCAACAGCACCGGGAGTTTCAATACGGCCAACGGTTCGGGAGCACTCTATAGTAACACCACCGGCAATGACAACACGGCCAGCGGCTTGGCTGCCCTGTACAGCAACATTACCGGCGGCGATAATACGGCCAGCGGTGTTAACGCTCTCTATAGCAACACGACCGGAAGTTACAACACTGCGCAGGGTTCTGCCGCCCTCGCTACGAACACGACAGGCATCCAAAACACGGCCAACGGCTGGGGGGCGTTGAATCAGAACAGCACCGGAAACTATAACACCGCCGATGGTTTACAGGCGCTCTTAAACAATTCCACCGGGAGTAACAATACGGCGAACGGTCTTGACGCCCTATTTAGCAACACGATCGGCAGTAACAATATCGCGCTAGGTGCTGGCAGCGGAGGAAATCTCACGACTGGGAGTAACAATATCGACATCGGCAATGGTGGCGTGGCTGCCGAGGCCAACACTATCCACATCGGCACGAGCGGGACGCAGACCGCCACTTTTATCGCCGGGATTCGCGGGGTGGCGGTTGCCGGGGGCCAGCCAGTGGCCGTTAACGCCAATGGTCAACTTGGGATCAGGGCTTCTTCTGCCCGCTTCAAGGAGGCAATCAAGCCGATGGACAAGGCGAGCGAAGCGATTCTTGCGCTGAAACCAGTGACCTTCCACTACAAGCATGAGCTTGACCCCAAGGGTATCCCGCAGTTCGGCCTCGTTGCCGAGGACGTGGAAAAGGTGAATCCCGATCTGGTGGCTCGCGACGACGAAGGCAAGCCTTTTACCGTTCGCTACGAAGCAGTGAACGCGATGTTGCTCAACGAATTCCTCAAAGAGCACCGCAAAGTTTCGGAACAAGAAGCAACAATCACGGAATTAACGGCTCAATTGCGAGCGACGGCAACTCGTCAGCAGAAACAAATCGACGCGCTGACTGCGAGCTTACAAAGGGTGAACGCACAACTGGCCGCAGCGAGTCCGTCCCATGGCGAACTTGAAGCGAGTAACTGCGGAGCGCAAACGGTCGTCCTCAACAATCGATAAAGCCGGGGGGCACCATCACGTTCAAATTCCGGCTGTAGAGGAGCCTCCCTTCCTGAGTAGTTCGGCAGCGTCATTCAAGAGCGGATCAAGGCATGATCTGACCGCTTGCGAAGCTTCGCAGGGCGATTGGGATGTTCCTACCGCCCGCAGATGATGACCGAACTGAAATTCCGAAGGATACGTTACTTCGGTTACGAGATTGAGTGGCCCCGGTTGGTCTGAACCGTTGGTGGTCTGGCCGATCCACCACACCGGTTAGATTGATATCGTCGCCGAAGTTGATTGGCGTTGACATCGGCCGTTAGGATTACGAAAATTCGCGTATGAGAACGACTGGATCTTCCGCTACTCCTTTATATCTGGCGGCGCTCTTTTTCGTCGGTTTCGCTCTTTCGCAGCCACTCACTGCGACCCAGCCAGACTTTATCTACACGGGTTCCCTAAATGTGGCCCGTTATGGTCATACTGCGACCTTGCTTTCCGATGGAAAGGTCCTCGTCGCAGGGGGCGGTGGATTCGGAGTTGGTGCGTCTGCCGAGCTTTACGATCCGGCAACCGGCATGTGGAGTTTTACCGGCCAGACTCTGGAGCCGCATATCGGACATACGGCGACGTTGTTACTTGACGGTCGAGTTTTGATTGCGGGCGGGTCTGGCCAACCGCCACTTCGAACTGCCGAGATTTATGACCCGGCAACCGGCACGTGGAGCGCAACCGGCAGCATGAATGAAACGCGTGCGTACCATACCCAAACTTTGCTTTCCGACGGACGAGCGCTTGTAGTGGGCGGGACCATGGATTTCTCGGGCGGACTCCCAACAGCGGAGATTTATGACCCGACCACCGGAATTTGGACTTTGACCAGCAATCTCATCACTGGCCGCTGGGCGCATACCGCTGCACTGCTTCGCGATGGCAGAGTCATTGTCGCGGGCGGCGAGGGTCAGCACCGCGCCCTTCTTGCCAGTTCTGAAATCTTTGATCCTGCAACCGGCACGTGGAACCCTGCGGCTTCGCTTTTTGCGGCCCGCCAGGGCCACAGCGGAACCTCTCTCGCGGATGGACGCGTTTTGGTGGTAGGCGGCGTGGGTCAACGGGTCGCACTGCGCAGCGCAGAAATTTATGACCCGAGAACAGACAGCTGGACTGGCGCAGGGAATATGTCCGAAGCACGCCAAACTCCTGGCGTGGTTCTTCTGCCTAACCACTTAGTATTGGCAGTCGGCGGCGGCTCCCTTACTGGACGGCCGTTTAGGGTGGCTGATGTCTTCATGCCGGCACAACTTGCGTGGTCGGAAGTGCATCATCCTAACGAGGTTCGAAGCGAGCACACCACCACCCTGCTCCAAGACGGGCGCGTGCTTATCGCCGGCGGAACCGGAGTCTTTGGCACAGTATTGTCGAGCGCGGAACTTTTTATTTATCGGCACCGGCCTTGATGCCAAACATCTGACCGCCCTTTTTTCGGCCACACTTCTCGCGCTGGAACTACCCTTAACTCAAACTGCTCCACCCGCGACGCTAAAGGCAGCCTCGGCGTCATCAACAGCTAAGGCGGCGCCGGTCTACGATTAGAGCAAGTCTGTCTATCTTGGGGTTCCTATGTTCGGCAGTCCGGACGAATGGACCGTTCTAACAAACCAATCCAGCACACTGACGGCCGTTCCATAGCCATTTCAGATCGGTTACGGGATCGAGTGGCCCCGGTTGGTCTGAATCGATTGCTGGTCTGGCCGATCCACCACACCGTTTAGGTTGATATCGTCGCGGAAGTTCGTCGCAGTGACTGGCTGGTTTTTGTCGGTTTGAATTTGCTGTTGGTCCGGTCTATCAACGATGCGATTCGCGCTCACATCGGCTGTTAGGAAACCAAACGGAACGTCGCCATGTGGCAAGCCGTCACCATTGATGTTTTGCACATGCAGCGTGACCACTTCGGCACTCGTCACGCCGGTCAGTTCCGCCGTCATGGTGTTACCACTGAAAGAGATCGCACCGACTGTGGCGGTACCGCTGAGTACCGTAACCTCGCCAGAGGTGACAGGCGCGTCGAAGGTGAAGACAGCGTTGTAAGCGCTCGAGCTGCGATCTTCTACGCCTGAGGTACCGGTGAGCGGCATCGCGATATCGAATGTGCCCGCCGCGCCATGAGTCAGGCGGGACGCCGCACTGAGCAGATTGACTCCAGAGGTAGTAGGAGCAACCCGAACGTAATAAACGTCTTCTTCGTGCTGTCCCCGGCTCGCGTTGAAGTTGAAGGTGGCGGCATACGCGACATTGCCTCCGGTATTGTCTGAAGAGATTGTGATGTAATCGCCTATCTTGCTTTGGTTCGGATAGCCTTCGAATGGATTAAACGCATTGCTGACCGCCACGTTAGCCGACCATGTGACGCCGCCGTCTGTGCTCCAGGAATAGAATAACTGGGAATCGGTGTTGTTAGCGGCGTTTCGCGTGTCGTACCAGACTGCGTCGAGGCGGCCATTGGGTGCTACTGAAAACGTGCCGAACCAGTGCCACTTGTTAGGATTAACCGGGTCGTCATTGATTCGTCGGGGCACGCTAAACGTCAATCCGCCGTCGGTGCTGCGCACAAACATTACGTCGGTTGTGCTTCGCCCGGGCGGGATCACGCTGGCCAGCAAATAAACGTTATTGTTAGTGGTTCCACCGGAGCGATCAATCGCCAGGAATAACATGCCAGTCAATCCTACTCCATTGATTCCGCCGCTACCGAGGTCGCCACCCATGTTAACCGGGACTTGCTGGTCAAAGGTCGGTGTCTGGCCTCCGATCTGGGCATTGCTCGAACGCAGGCAGTAAAAGGTGCTCCCTTCTCCACCGATAAAGAGATTGCCGTTCGTGTCCACATCGAGCGTTCCGTATACAGGCCCGTGAGGAACACTGATTGGCGACTGCCATGTGACTCCACCGTTGGTGGAGCGCTGGAATTGCACTCCGCCGCCGCTACAGTTAATGCCGTCGTCTGCCTGGTATTGGAATCCATGCCCCGGGCCGTTGGTCTTATCGATGGTGAACCACTGCTTGTCGCCGCCGCCGCCGCCTCTTTCGCCCGAGAGTAAAGTCCAGGCTTGCCCACCGTTTGTGGAGCGCCACAAATCGTCGCAAAAAAAGGACGTGTTAACGTCTGACTGAAGACTCAGGTAGAAAAATTGCCCGATCTCATTGGAGTTTGTCACCGGGTCGCTGCGGAAGACGTTGTTCTCCAGAACACCGGGGAACGTCCAGTTGATGCCGCCGTCGGAGGTGTATCCCCAGCCGGCCTGCCGGAAGTTGGAGGTTACGTTGTTGAATTGCCTCCAGGCGATTGTCATCTTGTTGCCGTTTGTCGGGTCAACGGAAATGGAGCACTCGTTCGCGGCGTCGCCGAGGATGTTGTTGCCACTCGCATCGACGTTCACCTGATGGCTGGTGAATGCACCAAACCGCGAGATCATTCGGGGCGAAGTCTCTATCTTTCGGGGAGGCGCCGGCGGATTATCGTACCTTTCAAGTGGCTCATTTCGGGGTCCCTTATGTATCGGTGCCAGCTGAGCCGAAGCGGTGGCCAGCGCAATGAGTGAAAGCAGGCAAGTGAAAACGGTGGCCTTTGACGGTCTAAAACGAATCATCATGTGGAGCTCCTGTGTGGACAGTCCCCAATTACACGGAACCGACGACAGGCGTCAAGAGAAGGAAGAGGAGGCGATATAAAACAAGAGAACGGTTCTGAAGAAGATAAGCCAGGGAGTGCAGTGTCGGATCAATCGATGCGCTTGCCCTACAACTGTACAACGCGATGGTAGCCCTCTCATGACCACTCGACTTGCATATTTCTGCGCGCTTTTATTTGCGAGCTGCAATATTTCAATTTTATCGGCACAGGAAGCTTCGTCGCCTTCTGCGACACCGAGTGCTTCTCCGCAGCCCCTGCAGCTTACCGAAGCGCTTTTTAAGAATCTTAAGGCGCGCTCGATTGGACCGGCGGTGATGGGTGGCCGCGTGACCGACATCGCGATTGACCCGCATAATCCGTTTGTCTTCTACGTCGGCCTTGCGCATGGCGGCATTTTTAAAACCAGGGACAACGGCGTTACGTTCGAGCCGGTCTTCGATAAACAACCGATGCTCTCCATCGGTGCGCTTGCGGTTGCGCCCTCTAATTCCGATGTGGTTTGGGTCGGAACGGGCGAAGCCAACGATCGGAATACATCCGACTGGGGCGACGGTATGTATCGATCGACCGATGGTGGCGAGGCGTGGCAGAATGTTGGCTTAAAGGAAAGCCGCACCATTGCGCGCATCGTTGTCGATCCAAAAAAACCGGAGATCGCTTACGTCGCAGCCATGGGGAATCTGTGGAAAGACGGCGGCGAACGCGGATTATTTACAACAACGGATGCGGGCAAAAGTTGGAAATTAGTCCTGTATGCAGCGCCTCCGCATGATGCAAACACAGGCTGTGGCGATGTGATGTTGGACCCGGCGAATCCGCAGATTGTTTACGCCGTGCTGTACGCCCGCCAGCGCACGCCGTGGAGTTTCGCGTCCGGTCCGAGCGTGACCGGTGGTGAAGATGTCGGCGGAATTTTCAAGACTCCGATGGCGGCGCGACTTGGAAAAAACTTGGAGGCGGTCTTCCCGGGCAAACTGGCCGCATTGGTCTGGCAATCAGCGCCAGCGATCCAAAAGTCGTCATGGCGGTCGTGCAGAGTTATGAAGGCGGGCTTGGTGCGCTCGATGATCTGCGCAGCAAGAGCGGCGGAGTTTTCCGGTCGGAGAATGGCGGCGAAAAATGGGAGCGCACGAGCGCGCTTGATCCGCGCCCGTTTTACTTCAGTCAGATTCGTATCGACCCGTCGAACAACCAGCGTGTTTACCTGCTCGGGTTCGCGTTGTTTGTGTCGGATGATGGTGGAAAGAACTTTCGCGAAGATTTGACTGAAAAAACTCATCCCGATGATCACGCGTTGGCAATTCAGCCTGGCACTGTACCCCCTCCGAAGCCACCGAAACCGGAAGAGAAAAACAAGCCGCCAAAGCCACAAGTCTGCCAGCGTGTGCTACTGGGAACCGATGGTGGTGTATATCAAAGCTTTGCCGGCGGGAAAAATTGGGATCATCTAAATAAATTTCCTGCGGGCGAGTTTTATCGGATCTCGCTAGACAACGCGCAACCGTACTTCCGAATCGCCGGTGGGCTTCAAGACAACGAAAACTGGGTGGGACCGAGCGGCGTACAAAGCAAGGAAGGGATTCGTAATTGCGACTGGACGGCGCTCGCCGGTGGCGATGGGTTTTATGTGCTGTTCGACCCGGCGGATCACGACACGTTTTACGCCGAGAGCCAGCAAGGCGAAGTGCACCGGATCAATTTGCGGAACGGCGAGATACGGCGTTTGCGTCCCGAACCGGCTGAGGGCCAGCCGCGTTATCGCTTCAACTGGAATTCGCCGATGATAATGAGCCAACATAAACCCGGCGTAATTTATCTGGGCGGCAACCACGTGTTTCGGCTGGCCGACCGTATGGAAAAATATTCCGTGATCAGTCCCGACCTGACGCGCAACGAGCCGGGGCGCTCAACTGCCGCCGGGAGCGGCGCAGAAAATTACGGCACCGTCTTTTCGCTCGCCGAATCACCGAAGCGGGCGGGGCTGCTATGGGCAGGCACAGATGACGGTCGGCTGTGGGTCACAGAAAATGATGGCGGTAAGTGGACCGAATTAACGAACAATTTGCCTGAGTCGGCGCGTGGCCAATGGGTGTCGCGCATCGAGCCGTCTCATCTGGATGCCAGTGTGGCGTATGTCGCTACCAATGCTTATCGAATGGGTGATGATCGTCCCTCGATCCTGCGCACGACCGATCTGGGTGAGACGTGGCAATCGGTCGCCGGTGATCTTCCACCGAGCGATCCGGTCGAGGTGGTGCGCGAAGATCCGGTCAATTCGAAACTGCTTTACGCCGGCACGCATTTCGGAGTGTTTGCGTCCTTTGATCAAGGCGCTCACTGGGTGCGCATTGGCGACGTCCCTTCGGTGCGCGTCGACGATGTCCAGATTCATCCGCGCACATCGGATCTGGTCATTGCGACCCACGGGCGCAGCATTGCCATTCTTGATGACAGCGTTCCGTTTCGGGAGTTCACTTCAGAGATTGCGGCGAAACCGGCTCACTTATTCAGTGTGCGTTCCGTCACTGCCAGGTATCTACAACCTGGATTTGTGGACGCGAACGGCAAAGGAATTTATCGCGGTGAAAACCCGGCTGAGGGCGCATTGTTTACGGTTTGGGTACATGAATTTACCGGCGACGAAATCAAGATCGGTGTTAGCACAGCAAGCGGGCAACCAGTGGCGAATCTAAAGGCGCAGGGGACACCAGGCTTTACTCGTTTGAATTGGGATCTACGGCCGACCAAAGACGTAAGGGTAGAATACGGCGGCGAAAAGCCGGAGCGGTTTGTCGCCGCAGGTGACTACACCGCCGAGCTAACCTTCGGCAGCACGAAAATGAAACAAAGTTTCCACGTTGACCTTGCTGAAGGCATCACGCCACGGTGACGTTCGCATCATGCCCGCCATAGGCATAACCGGAGGCATTTCCACCGGGAAAAGCACGTTTTGCAAATGCCTGTGCGAGCCCTTCCCGGAGCGAAATTCTTCGGTGCGGATCAAGCAGCGCACGCTCTGGCCGAGGTTCCAGAAGTGAAACAGCAAATTCGCGCCGCCTTTGGCAGCAGGATCTTTTTGGCGGATGGAGACTTGAATCGAGCAAGACTTCGAGCAATAGTGTTCGGCGACGCGAAGAGAAAAGCTTCGCTTGAACGCATCCTGCATCCACGGATTCGCCGTCAATGGAGGGCCGAGGCGAAAAGGCATCGTAATTCCCCCAACTTTTTCTTTGCTGATATTCCACTCCTCTATGAGACCGGCGGTGAAACATTGTGCGACCAAGTCCTCGTGGTGGTCTGCTCGGAGAAAGTGCAGCTGGATCGCTTGAGGAAACGGATGTCGATCAAAATCAGTGAAGCTAAAAAGATAATTAAATCGCAAATGCCACTTGAAGAAAAAATCAGACGCGCTGATCGCGTTATTTGGAACAACGGCAACCGCGCGGCGCTAATCGAGCAGGCGCGACTTTCGGTCGCACTATGGCACGGGCAAAAATGGACGAGAAAGTAGAGACATCGGTTTCCGAGATGGAAACTGTAGTGGCAGGCGTGCCGCCTGCCACAGAGCAGCGCGAAGGCGAAGCTGAAAGGGAAGCCCAAATGCCGGGATCAACGATCCCGGCTACAGTTCGCGTTCTTGATCTAAACGAGCTGCAGGAGTTTCCGGAAAAAGAACTAAGAGCATTGGCGCGCGATTTGGATTTGCATTTGCATCCCGCCCGTTCACGCCATCAACACATTCTGGACATCGTGCGCGCGGCAAGGTCGAGTGGCGCAAGTGTTACTGCGGAAGGATTTCTCGATCAGGTAAGCGCCTCGTTTGCGATGTTGCGCTGGCCCAAATTGAATTTTCTGCCCGTTCCGGAAGATGTTGCCGTTCCGCGCACCTTAGTTGAGCAGCACAATCTCCGGCCCGGACAAAAGCTCGCCGGCACGGTGCAATTACCTGTCCAGCGCGAGAAGTTTCTGTCCCTCGACAAGATTACAAAGATCGAAGAGCAGCCGGCTCAAGAATGGAAACAACCAACTGCCTTTGACAAGTTAACAGCGCAGTTTCCGCAGGGCAGAATTATCCTGGAAAATCCAAATACCGGTTCGATATGCGCTCGGGCGGTCGATTTGCTGACGCCGCTCGGTCGTGGGCAACGCGGCCTGATCGTTGCCCCGCCGCGAGTGGGCAAAACCATTTTACTAAAGGAAATTGCGAAAGCGATTCGGGCGAATCATCCCGATATTGTTCTGATCCTGCTACTGGTGGACGAGCGTCCTGAAGAAGTGACCGATTTGCAGCGGGAAATCGACTGTCACATTTATCATTCAAACTTTGACGAAAGCGTGCAACGCCACGTGCAGGTTGCCGAGATGGTGCTGGAACGCGCGAAACGCCTGGTGGAAACGAAACACGATGTGGTGCTGTTGCTGGACAGCCTCACGCGACTCTCACGTGGATATAATAATCTTGAGCCGGGCAAAGGCCGTATCATGTCCGGCGGGGTCGAAGCAAAGGCACTCATTAAGCCGAAGAAATTTTTCGGCTCCGCGCGAAATGCCGAAGAAGGCGGCAGCCTCACCGTGCTGGCCACAGCGTTGACCGAAACCGGCAGTCGCATGGACGAATTGATTTTTGAGGAATTCAAAGGCACGGGAAACATGGAGTTGCATCTTGATCGCGCGTTACAGGAGAAAAGGATATATCCCGCGATCCATCCGCTGCTCTCGGCAACAAGGCGCGAGGAGTTGCTTTATCACCCCGACGAATGGGACCGCGTGCTGATGCTGCGTAAAACGATGGCGGCGCTTCCGCCGCTCGAATCGATGGAAAAACTGATCGACAATCTGCACGCGACCAAAACGAACGCCGAATTGCTTTTGAGTGGATTGCGGTGATGGGAGGCGGTACATGCGAAATCGGTTCAAGCGATGTGATCGCGTCGGAGCGGCACCTGGCCGATTTGATTCGTCAAGTCCAGGCTGCCGATCGCGTCGCGCTCGATACCGAGGCGGATAGCCTGCATTCGTATCGAGAGAAACTTTGTTTGCTTCAAATCAGCGTGCCTCCCGGGGGAGGCTGCAACGATTTCATAGTCGATCCGCTGGGTGATCTCGATTTGGAATCCCTGCGCCAAGCCCTGGAACCCAGAGAAATTGTTTTGCACGGGGCAGACTACGATCTGCGGATGCTTCGGCGCGGCTTGCAGTTAACGGCGACCAGAATCTTCGACACAGTCATTGCGGCGCGGCTGCTTGGGATTCGTGAGTTTAGTCTGGGTGCGCTGGTAAAGCGCTTCTTCGGTGTCGAGCTCCACAAGCATTCCCAAAAGGCAAATTGGGCAGTGCGGCCTCTGCCGCCGCGCATGACGAAATACGCGCTGAACGATGTGCGTTATCTGTTGCCGCTTGCTTTGAAATTTGAAGAACAGCTTGAACGATCTCGGCGGCGTGACTGGTTCCGACAGTCTTGTAATCATGCAATCGAGTTGGCGGCTGCTTCGCGCGAACGCAATCCGGACGAACTTTGGCGCGTCTCCGGGGCTGGCGCGCTCGACCCGTATGCCGGCGCGGTTCTACGCGCGCTGTGGCAATGGCGCGAGAGCGAAGCGGAAATGGCGGATCGACCGCCATTCCATATTTTGCAAAACCACGAGCTCTTAACAGCAGCAATCGATTTCGCGTCAGGAGGTGTGCCTGATTACAAACAGTTTTCGCAACGCCGCCGGCAAACATTCCGCGCAGCAGCGAAAATTGCACTGCAGTCACCGCAATCGGAGTGGCCCGTAATGCGCCTTCGCTCAAGGATTCGACCGACTTCCGGCACGCTGCGGGCCGCAGAGAAGCTGCGAGAACGGCGCGACAAATCGGCAGCGCAATTGGGTTTGGAGCAATCATTCATTGCATCGCGCGGGGCTCTCGAAGCCGTCGCAGCTGATCCTTCGCGGGCCAAGGCTTTGCTGGTCCCGTGGCAGCACGAGTTATTAGGGATCCACGAGTGAAGTTGGAGAGCTCGTTTCTGGCCGGGAGCACCCATCCCCGCTACAGGGTTGCTTTTAGGGAATGAGCAAGGTCTGGCCGACGGTGAGATCTTTCGGATTGCGAATACTCTTTTTGTTCGCATCGAGAATGTCTTTCCAGTGTTTCGACGATTTATAAAACTTCCGCGAAATCGAAAAAAGAGTGTCGCCCGACTGGACAATATAGGTTTTGCCTGACTTCCTCGCCCCGGGTTTCTTCGACTTCGTATCGTTTGCCTGCGACTTTTCTGGTGCCGTTCGTGACGCTGCCCGCGCTTCAAGTTGGTTGTGCATCATCAGATTTTCGTTGCGCAACCGAGCCGCTTCCGCCCGGGTGATAACGGAATCGCCGGACAACGCGGTCAGCGCGGCGATTTCGTCGCGCTTGATTGAATCTTTGACCTCTTTTGCATGCGGACCGTTTGGATTTAGCAAGAGATAACGCTTGAAATGGTGTAAAGCGCCTACGGGGTCGTTAAGCTTGTCGTCATAAAGAAGCGCCAGTTTGTAGTGGACCTCAGCACCGCGCGGGCTGTCATCAAGTGTGGCTTCATAGAGGTTGACGGCTCGTTCGTAATCACCCTGGGCCGATCTACTATCCGCATCCTGCATCAACTGATCATGGCGCGAACTGCCGACCCGATCGCAGCCAGCCAAGTCGCAGAGGAGAAAAATCGAGAGACAAACGCACACCACCTTCGGGCTTGCCGGCGATAGAGAAATCGCACCAGATTGGAGCCAGCAGTTGGCAGTGCAGCGCATTCGCGTCAATTTGCTTACTTGTGAGGGTGCGTGCACTTCAAATGTTTTTGTTCGTAGCGACGAGTCTTCTCCTTCCGCCAACGCTTTTGCGTGGGACGCTTTCACCCGGCACGACCTACTCGATGAGCTTCGTCGATATTGATGGCAGCAGACTTTCTATCTCTGACGGACATATGACTATCGTCGTCCTGGCGTCAACGGCAGACCGGGAAAAGACGCGCGCTGTGGGAGATCATGTTCCGGATTATTGCCTGGCCAACCCGAATTACAGAATGATTACGATCGTTCATTTCACCGGCAGACACACCGTCATCGGGCGTCGGATCGCGACGGGGTTCATTCGGCATCGCGTGCGTGAAGAGGCAAAACGGCTTCAGGCGCGATATGATTCACAAAAACTCTCGCGTGACGCCAAAGGCGACATATTCGTCGTAACCGATTTTGACGGAACAGCTGCTTCACAATTAGGCAAGACCGCAAGGGCGACGGATTTTTCTGTCTTTGTCTTTGGGCGAACTGGGGAATTGCTTGCACAATGGCCGGGGGTTCCCAGCACCGCACAATTGGCGGCCGCTCTGAAACAAGATTAACGACACCGGTTCAGCCGGTGTGGCGCGATCGGTGCAAACACAAAGAAGTTTCAACGGCTTCGGACGCGTAGAAACGATAAAACAAATCGAGTTGCCGAGCTGGCTCTTGCCATCCAACCGAAGCTGCGGTGTACCAAATGCACTCGGTACCTCGGCACGCTGGAATCGATCTGATCCGACCACGCATCGATTCCGCCTTCAAGGTTGTACACATTGCGAAAACCGCGTTGCTGTAGTAATCGCACCGCCTGAGCGCTGCGGAGGCCACTGTGGCAATGAACAATGATCGGCTGCTCGCGTTGCAACTCGTCTGTTCGCTCGGCGATTTCCCCGAGGGGGATCAACTTTGCGCCGTCGATCCGCGCGATTTCGTATTCGAACGGCTCGCGCACGTCGATCAACTCGAAGGTTTCGCCCTCGTTCATTTTCCGTTTCAGCTCGTGCACGGCTATCGCGGGGACGGCTTCGGTTTCTCGCACTCCGCAAAACTGATCGTAATCAATCGGCGCAAAAATTGTCGGATTGTTGCCGCAAACGGGACACTGCGCGTCGCGCCGCAGCTTTAGCTCGCGGAACTGCACCTTTAGCGCGTCGAAGTGCAGCAGGCGTCCGATCAGCGGTTCGCCGATGCCGACGATCAGCTTGATTGTCTCGATCGCCTGGAGCATGCCGATAATGCCGGGCAGGACCCCTAGCACGCCCGCTTGCGCGCAGTTCGGGACGGACTCCGGCGGAGGCGGCTCGGGAAAAAGGCACCGATAACACGGACCGCCTAGATGCGATGCGAACACGGTGGTTTGGCCTTCGAACCGAAATACTGAGCCGTAGACATTTGGCTTCCGCGCAAAAACACAGACGTCGTTCGATAGATAGCGTGTGGCGAAATTATCCGAGCCGTCGACCACCATGTCATAGCCAGCCACGATTTGCTCCGCAGTTTCGCTGGAGAAACGGCACTCGTGTAATTCAATCTCGATCTCCGGATTGACATCGCGCAGCCGGTCGCGCGCGGATTCCAATTTACTGCGCCCGATGTCCTTTGTTCCGTGAAGAATTTGCCGTTGCAGATTGGTGATATCGACTCGGTCGAAGTCGACGATCCCAAGCGTTCCCACGCCGGCTGCTGCCAGGTAGAGCGCAGCAGGGGAGCCCAGACCACCGGCGCCAATGCACAAAACGCGTGCTGCCTTAAGTCGTTTTTGTCCTTCAGTAGTGATTTCGGGCATGATCAGGTGCCGCGAATAGCGTTGCAGTTCTCCAGCGCTGAAATGCACTGCGTCGGTGCGTTGATCGTCGATGATGCTACCTTTCATTCTATCCCGCTATTGTAGCATAAGAGGTTAGGGCTGTAGCCGGGATCGGTGATCCCGCCTGTCATCAAGCGTGGCGGGCGTCACCGATGTCGGCTATAACTTTCGGGATTACCTACTCCGTTACCGTCACCGGAGTGCCGACGGGCGCGTTCTCGAAAAACCTCACGGCCATCTGTCCCGGCAAACGGATGCAACCGTGCGACGCGGCGAAGGGTGGAACATAACCCTGATGCATTGCGTAACCGCCTCTAAAAAACATCGCGTAAGGCATTCGTGCGCCATCGAAATGAGTTCCTTTCGGACGGGTGTCCTTTCGTGAGTCGATGTTTGACCTGATGACATTGCCTCTGTCATCAATATAATCGCCAAACGCCGTCGAGACGTGATCCACATCTTTCGAAACCACCGTGTAATGGCCCGGCGGCGTAGAAAAGCCGGGTTTACCCGTGGAGACAGTCGTTTCACCGACCAACTGTTTGCCTTTATAAAAGTAAGCCTTTTGCTCCCCGACGTGCACGATGATCTTTGGCTTTCCGGAAGCGCCATCGTCATTCCACCAGCCCGCGGGAGCCGCGCGCGGGTAGAGGCCGGGCTCATACGGCGGATACTCCTCGCAGCTGCAAACAATCAGCGTCGTGAGGAACGTTCCTGCAATTTGTAAAACTCGGCTAATATTCACAAAGGGGCGGATACTATTCAATGCCATGTGACTCGTTCAACTTTAAAGTCGTTTTAGCTTGCCTCGCGGCTGTCTCTCACGAGAAACGGCCTTCGGTCCAGAAGGCGCGTGGGGAATGACTCAACGAGGCAGAGCCTTTGGCTTAAACAGCACGCTGAACTCTAACGCTCACTATTTGGTTTGTCGCTATAGGGTTCAATTCGATCGAATCCAGGTAAGGCGAGCGCAACACAAACGCGTTTTTAGTCGCTCTCGATGGAGGTTTGACGCTTTGCACTGACAGAAATACCCTCACGTGTATGACCAGATGTACCACCGCCGATCAATCTTAAAAACTGGATCGAAGAGAATGCCGACAAATTCAAACCGCCGGTAAGCAACAAATATCTTTACGATGGCCGGGATTTTTTTGTGATGGTCATTAAAGGCCCGAACGCGCGGAACGATTTTCACTTGGTCGATTCGGAAGAGTACTTCTATCAGCTCAAAGGCGACATCAAGGTGCGGATCCGCGAGGGCGATCGTATCGTTGATCGTATTGTTCATGAGGGCGAGACGTTTTTCATTCCGCCGAAGGTGCCGCACTCGCCCCAGCGACCGCCTGACACAATCGGCGTCGTTGTAGAGCGGCGCCGCCCACCGGGAGAAAAGGAGCACGTCATCTTCTACTGCGAAAATTGCGGAGCGCTGGTAGAAGACATTCACTTCGATTGCGCAGACATCGTCGACCATTTTAGCAAGGCGATGCTCGAATTCTGGAGTGACGATTCGCGCCGGACATGCAAAAAGTGCGGACAGAAAGTGGAAAAAGCCCGGCCGGTAGAATCGCTGTAGTGTGCGCTGTCCGCAACGCATTGACTCCCCTGAAACTGCGGACGCTATATATTAATGAAGATCGATCTTCACACCCATATTTTGCCGCGTGACTGGCCTGATCTCGACGCGCAATACGGCTACGGCGGTTTTGTCCGGCTCGATCACCACAAGCCGTGCTGTGCACGCATGATGGTCGGTGACCGTTTCTTTCGAGAAATCAGCGATAACGTATGGGAGCCGAAGCGTCGGATCGAAGAGATGGACGAGGCCAACGTGTCCATGCAAGTGCTCTCCACAGTTCCGGTGATGTTCAGCTATTGGGCCAAACCGGCCCATGCACACGACCTTTCGCGGCAACTAAACGACCACATCGCAGAAGTGGTTCGCGATCATCCGACGCGTTTCACCGGCCTGGGCACCATTCCAATGCAGGATCCCGATCTCGCGGCGGGCGAACTGGAACGGTGTATCCGGGAACTAGGTCTGCGCGGCGCACAGATCGGCACACACGTGGATGCAAATCCGTATTTCGGACGCGTCGACACCATGAACCTCGATGATGCATCGCTTCATCCAGTTTGGAGCGCCGCCGAAAAACTCAACGCCGCGATCTTTGTTCATCCCTGGGATATGCTGGGCAGCGAGCGAATGCCGAAATACTGGCTGCCCTGGCTGGTGGGCATGCCAGCAGAGACGTCGCTTGCGATTTGTTCGATGATTTTTGGCGGCGTTCTCGAGCGGTTTCCGAGCCTCCGTGTCGCTTTTGCCCACGGCGGCGGCGCGTTTCCATTCACTGTCGGGCGCGTCGATCACGCATTTCGTGTGCGCCCCGATGTAGTGGCGGCGGAAAACAGCACCGGTCCACGCCACTATCTCGCTCATGACGGCATTCCGGCCCGGTTTTACGTGGATTCAATTGTTCATGACGTCGACGCGCTGAGGCTGCTGCTCAAGCTCTTCGGCCCGGAACGCATTGCATTCGGCTCCGATTACCCGTTTGCCTTAGGCGAAACGACGCCGGGCAAGCTAATAGACTCGATGAAAATCCCCGATAAACAAAAAGCGCAACTGTTTTCCGGTACAGTCCGCGAATTTCTCGCTCTCAAATCGTGATTCGTTGAACCATTAAAGCATTCAAGCGTTGCAGCGTGAGGGGTGTCCCGTCCATTCAACGCTCTTGTCATGTCGAGCGAAGTCGAGACATCTCTCGACAGTTTCGGGGCCGAGCAAAAATCAGAGATCAGATTAGAGATTCCCTCACTTCGGTCGGAGTGACAGAGCTCACAGTTCGTGCCGGATTGCCCACAGATCGTGAAACACCGGCCTAAACAGGGACTCTTTTAAAAACGGCACGCCCGGTGATCCGCCGGTGCCTTTTTTCGCGCCAATTGTGCGCTCCACTAATTTGACGTGTCGATACCGCCACTCCTGAAGGCCTTCGTCGAAATCGGTCATCAATTCGAACAATATTGAGCATTCCGGCGAACCTTTATACAGCCGAAGAATTTCTTTTTGCATGTGTTCGTCGGGTCCATTCGGCTGCGTCACGTCGCGATTCTTTAAATCAGCGGGAATCATTGCACCGCGCGATTCGAGAAAATCATAGAAATGATCCACTACGGTGCGTTCATGCAGCAACTGCTGAAGCCGATCGTAGCCGGGGAAATCAGGTTTCAAATAATTGACGGTCGAGGCGCGCTTATATCCAAGCGCGAACTCAATCTCCCGAAACTGCACCGATTGAAATCCTGACGCCGTCTCGAGCCGGTCACGGAAACTCGAGAACGAGGATGGCGTCATCGTTTCAAGAATGTCCACCTGCGCTACCAGAACCTTCATGATTGTGCGCGCGCGCTTGAACGTGTGAATCGCGCCGAACAGGTCGCCCGCCGAAAAATCCCGTTTTATTTTTTCAAACTCATGCAGCAGTTGCTTGAACCACAACTCGTAGGTCTGATGGATGATGATGAAGAGCGTCTCGTCGTGTTCCGGCGGACTCGAGCGCTGTTTTTGAAGTGAGAGCAGGTTCTCCAGATCGAGATAGCTCGCGTAGGTGAGGGGTGGCATGTGTGAAGATTACGAAGAGAATACAAATCAGGAAACCAGGAAGTTCTGATCGGAATGATGTATGAGACTTGGTTTCCTGCGTTCCCGCTTTGCTAATCAAAGCCATTCGTGGCTTCCTGGCTTCCAGATTGATGTTATCCCATCTGGCGTAGATACTCCCGATCCCACGCTGCCGGGATACTTTCGCGTGCCGAGTATGGGCCCGGTTCGGTACGCGCGCGAAGCAATGCCTTGCTGGCTCAATTCGCAGACGTGCCAGTCTTGCCTGTTTACCATGTCCCAAAACTTGATGGCGTCATCCGGATCGAAATCGCTGCGCTTAAACGCTTCGGGGTTAAAGAACCAATCGCAAAAGATTAGCGTCCGTTCCGGTGATTGCGGCTGAAGTTGATGCACCATGACGTAATCGGGATGCAGGCTCAGCAGCATGTTTGGAAAAATGGAGTAGTAGAAAACGAAATGAAAATCCTCGTTGCCGAAGTCCCCCACGGGCAAGGCGCAGGCATTCCCGCTCATGGTCAGGCTCTTGTTCTTATTGATTCGCATGAATCCGCCGAGGAATGGACCCTCGGTCAGATCATTCTCTGCCGAATCGTACGGTGAAATTTTCGAAAGCTCCGGGTGAACTCCCAGGCAGTGATAACACTCGGAATAATTTTGAAACATGAGCTTCCAATTCGCGCGCACGTCATACTCGGTTCGTTTCGCCGAGCGTAGCGTCGGCATATTCCAACGCGCAAATTTGCCAGCCACTGGTGCAAACCATTCCTGCGGTGACCTGTAGCTGCCTCGCTGCGTCGAGGCGTCGGACAGATTCACGAAAATAAAACCTTCCCAGAGGCTCAGTTGCGCCTGTTGCAGTGAATAATTGGCCTTGTTAAATCCCGGGGTCTCGTCCATGTGCGGTGCGCCGAGCAGTCGACCATCCAGCCCGTACGTCCACGCGTGATACGGACATTGAATTGCGGCACACTGCCCGTTTCTGTTTTCGACGAGCCGACTTCCCCGATGGCGACACACATTGTAAAACCCATGGATCGCTCCGCGCTTATCTCGGACAATAATCAACCTCTCGCCCGCGATCTCTGCGGTAAAATAATCACCGGCTTTTGCGATCTGACTCTCGTGGCCGGCCAACACCCACTGTCGGGAGAAAATCTTCTCCTGCTCCTCCGCAAAAATCTCCGGTGAAACAAAATGCCGTTGTGGCAGCGTCCTGGCGTCAGCCTGAAAAGTTTCGACCGTTTTGCGAAACACTTGCGGTGTTTCCGTCTGCGTAACTGCCATCGCGCAAACTCCGCGAGTCGTGCGTCTGCGTCAATGTGTCAGGTGCACGCGGGCGACTCGACTAAGCTAGTACCGCCTGGTGGAATTCGTGCCAATCGTCGAGATTGTTCAGGTTCACCGCGTCTTTTGGCGCAGAAGCGTCATCTGCGATTCCGCCCGCACCCAGAATCCCCTTTCGCGTTTCATCGTCGTGATTGTAACCGCGTACCGCCGCGTTGTGCTCTTCGATCGCATCTCGATTGAGCGACTTGGCGTTCTTCTTTACCCATGCTTCGAATTGCGGATATGTCGGCTTGCCTTGTTTGATGTAATCTTTAACCGCCTGCTCTTCTAGCCCGAGCGCCGCACAAGTCATGGCATCGAACCCTCGACCGATGCCCGGGTAGCCGGACGCGAGTTTGCCCTGCTCCTCAAGGGAAACCTTCAACCAGAGACGTGGAAGATGCAGAACGCCAAGGGGCCCTGCAACGCCGGAACTAATCATTGGAACGTATGCGTCACTCATAATGCTTTTGTTAGTCCCGCCTCAAGCGAATTGCAAGTTCCCGTGTCCTGTTGCCGCGCTTACCATAGCATCACGCGGCCCGCGAGCTGAAACACGACGGCTTTAAGCCGTCAAGTTTTCGCAAACGTCTGGGAGAAACTTCCGGTGTCGTTCTACGGTTTAGCGTACGAGCGCTCGCCAAAGCACAATTCCGACCGCTACAAGAGCAATTGCCAGAGCACCGAGTGCGCCATAGACGATAGCGTTTTGAATTCGGGCACGACGTCCCGCGATTGCGTACGGAATACGTGTGAAGGTGACCATCGTATAGAGCGGCAGATAGATTCCCGGCAGCGCGGCTTCGAGGGCGTGATCGAGTTTCTTTTTTGCGCGGAATGTTTTCGATGCAGTCTTGTCGCGCATCTCGATGAAATTGCCGATCGCGAGGTCGGCAAGCGCGTCGGCATTTTGTTTTCGACGGGAAAAGTATTCGGCAAATGCACGCTCACGGTTATCGGAGAATCTCTCCAGGCATTCGTCAAGCACGACGCAATCTTCGAAGGCAGCGTTCATGCCCTGTCCGTAGAACGGCACGACTGCGTGCGCGGCGTCGCCGACTAGGCAAACCTTGTCCCTATGAAACCACGGCGCGCACCGAATGGTCACGAGTGAGCCGGTCGGATTATTGCGGAAATCGTCGAGCAAGGTTGGCATGAGCGGCACGGCGTCCGGGAATTCTTCATTGAAAAATCGGCGGACATCCTCGTCAGTTTTTGTAGTGGCGAAGCTGCATGCACCTTCGAATTCCCAAAAGAGCGTACAGGTAAACGAGCCGTCCGGGTTGGGCAGCGCGATCATCATAAAGCTTTTCCGTGGCCAGATGTGGAGCGCGTTCTTTTCCATTTGCCACGCGTCGTTCGGCCCGGGCGGAATGGTTAATTCTTTATAGCCGTGGGCGAGATAACTTTCGTCGTATTGAAAATTGGCGATCTCGCGCTGCATTGAGCTTCGCACCGCAGAGAAAGCACCATCGACGCCGATCACCGCATCACCTTGCGCGGTGACGCCGCCGTTTGCCATTTCCAAATGGGCAATTGCAGAGTCGAGATTGACGTCGGTGCATTTGTGATTGAAGTGGACGCGCACAGTTGGATTTCGCTGTGCCGCTTCGATCAACGTCGTGTTCAGGGTCGCACGTCCGATTGAGTTGATGCACTTTTTCGGATCGACGTCATAGGGCGTGAAGTGCAAAGCGCCGGACTTATCGTGAATCATCCGGCCGCGCATTGGGATTGCGTGTATCAGGGCTTCGGCGGCGATCCCGATCTGCTCCAGCGCGTGAATGCCGCGCGTCGAAATTGCCAGATTGATGGAGCGTCCGCCGACGATGTTCCCTTCGCGCGGATCGGCCCGCCTTTCGTAAAGATCTACTTCGTGCCCACGTCGTCCCAAATACGCCGCGAACAATCCCCCCGCCAGACCGCTGCCGATGAGAACGAATCTTGCCACTCGGTTAGAATCTACGAATCAGGAAGCCAGAAAAGCAGGAAAAGCCGGCAGGACCGATGTGACTTGGCGATCTATCCCACGGCGTTGCGCAGGCACGGCCTACAGTTCTTTGAAGGCGTCGCCCAAGTGATTCAGAACGTCACGGGCCAACAGCGATTGCTCGCTTTGGCCATTGTTAAAAATCGCGATATCGGCTGCACGCCCGCATACCCATCCACCGATTCGCGCCGCATCGTAGAGCGAGAGACCTTGTCCGAGCAAACCCGCGCAAACCCCGGTGAGAACATCGCCCATTCCGCCGGTGGCCATTCCCGGGTTGCCCGTCGTGTTGTAGCTTAACGGCCGACCGCGTTGAGCTACGATGGTGCGACTACCTTTGAGCAAAAGTGTTACTGGAAAACGACTGCAGAAGTGCGTCGCTGTTCTGGCGCGCGGAGCTTTTTCTCCCGGAAAAAGCCGTTTCATTTCACCCGGATGCGGCGTGAGCAACCGTTCGCCTTTGCAACGCCTCAGCACCGAGGTTTTTTCCGAAACAATGTTGAGTCCGTCGGCGTCGAGCACCATCGGTTGCCTCGCTTTTTCAACCATCTCGAGGATCTCTGCCGCCCGCGATTTCCCGAGACCAGGGCCGACAGCCCAAGCGTCGGGTTCCTCTTTGACCAAATCACGGTATGATGCGACCGGCTTCACCATTGCTTCCATGAAAGCCGCCCCGGCAACAATCTCGTAGATTTCTTCCAGAACAAAAACCTCCACGAGACCTGCGCCCGCCCGCAATGCGCCCTGTGATGTCATTAGCGCAGCGCCGATGAATCCTTTGGAACCTGCCACAACGCCGATCCGACCAAACTGATTCTTGTACGAATTGTATTTGCGTCGGGGGAGCAATCTGCAGAAAGCCGGAGGGCTCGCGATAATTTCCTTCGGTTTTGCTCCGGGCGGCACGCAATTCATCCAGAGGAATAAGCTCAAGTCTGCCGACATAATTTGGTGCGCCGTCAGCCAGCAGACCCTGCTTTGCGTAACCGATTGTCACCGTGAAGTCCGCAACTACGCAATCGCGATCCGTTTTGCCTGAATCAGTGCCGAGACCGGTTGGAAGATCGACGGCAAACACAAAGGCGCCCTTTTTTGTTCGCAATTGATTGATGGCGCGACAAGCAGCGCGGATTGGTTCGCGCAGCGGCGGCTTTGCACCGACGCCAAGCAGGCCATCGAGAATAATGAGCGGTGCCGCGCCGCCAACATACGTCTCGGTTGTAAACGAAAATTGATCAACTGCGTACGGAAAAAGCTCCAGGATGCTGACGCCGATGTCGTGCTCTGTTCCGTCCGCCCAATCAGGCGCACTGGTCGCAGTGCTCCGTAACTCACCGAGTTTTTTGCGCATTAGCTCGGTGCAATCAGCTTCCTTGAAAGCGAGGCGTACTTCGATCTTCCATCCTTGCTTTGCCAAACATTGCGCTGCGAATAACGCGTCCCCGGCGTTATGTCCTTTGCCGGCGAACACAATGCAGCGACCAGGTTTCTGGAAGAATTTCGTGACTGCTCGGGCGACGCCGGCGCCAGCCTTGTTCATCAGCGTTTCCACTCGCACGCCGCGTGCAAAAGCAGCCTCTTCTGCGGCTCGCATCTGCGCCGATGTCAAAACTGGTAGGTCCAATCAGCCCTCCCGATTTTTTGCCGCCTCACGTGCTTCTGAGCCTGACCGTTTCGATGAACTTTTCTTTTTCCGGGCGCTTCTCTTGTGTGAGCGCTTCGAGCGGTGACGCGACGATTTAGAAACCTTGGTCTGATCAATATACGGTTGCAGCGGAATGCTCTCATCCGTCGCTACTCTCGTCGTGCTGAAGCCGCCGCCAACGGAATTGCGTCCGCGGACTCCGGCTGCGATCTCTTCGGCAAGCTTTTGACGGTAAGAGGCGCTCTGGGCGTACGCGGATTCGGTGGGATTAGTCAGGAAACCGCACTCCACGAGCACGGGCCGGAATGTTGGTCTTACGCAAAACGTAAAAACCGCGGCGACGTACTCCGCGATTCTCTGAAGGCGCACCCCCAGCGACATAGTGATGGATAGCCGAGGCGAGCGGCAGGCTCTCGCGATTATAAAAATATGTTTCGATACCGCTCGCGCCCCTTCGTCCCGTCGCGTTAAAGTGAATGCACACGAAGACTGCGTTTCGATATGAATTGGCGATTGCCACTCGCCCTCCCAACGGAACGAAGACGTCAGTGCTCCGGGTCATCACGACCCGATAACCTCTGGCTGAGAGGACTTTCCTGAGGCGCAGTGCAACATCGAGTGTCATGTCTTTCTCGGCAATCCGTTGCCCGGGAATACCACCGCGATCGTGCCCCCCGTGTCCTGCGTCGATCACTACAGTTATTGGTGACCCGTCCCCGCCGGAGCTGCGACTACTCTTCGCGGCGTAGGAACTATCTGCGAGGAATGCGAGCAGCAAACCGGCGACTGACAAAATGATCTGCCTAAACTTACTGCGCATCACCGGTCGTTTGTGGGCGCCTCGGGCGGGCGCGCCGAGAGTTTTGGTGCCTTGCTGCGCGAGCTTTGCGCAGGCGCTTCGATCATGCCGCCACGGACGGCTATTTCGCCGTTCCCAGAATGAACCAGACGGGGCCGGGTTTTCGTTTCCATGAATGACGAGTGCTTCAACAGCTCGCCGTTTAAACCGATGCGGGAATACGACCACGTGCGCGGCGCCGCGCAATGCAAAACATGCAATTGATTGGCGCGATCAATCTCCGCTTGTGGTTGCTCGAAAGAGATAGTGCGTCCCAACGAGTAGGTGGCATAAACGACGCTGGTATCCTTGTCCTGCACCCGCACATACAAAGAAGTGTGATCCGGAAAACGATTCGTCATTAATGAATATGTGCGCACTTCGCCGGACCCGGCGAGGCCGTCAGGAATCCCAACCGTTTGCTGCCAGATCGGTCGAGCGTCGGTGACTTCGAAAACCCGGGTCGCGGAGTAGAAGAATTTTCCCAAGTCCGCGAAGTAAACATTCGTCCGCACATGATAAGCACCAAATTCTTGGACTGGATAAAGCGGCGTAAGATCGATTTGACGTGTGACTCTTTGCCCGGCCGCAATCTTCAGCGGCGGCTCGCGATTTGACCTGCCGAGCGGCGCAATCGGTTGTTCTTCACTGCCGGCAATCTCGAATCCCAACCAGGATTGGCCGTTGGCGTCATGAAGCTCAATATCGCGTCCCGCCAGATTCGTGATGGCGACATTCGCCACCACTGGCTCGTAAGCGATGTACTGCAACCGCTTGAATTTCAGGTCCACCTGCATCTGTGCGTCTGCCGCGGTGACAAGAGCGAAAAAACACAAAGCTGTAAGACTGCGTCTCGTAATAATATATCTTGCGACACCCCGTTCTGTTCGGGCGCACACAACACAGCCTCGAAACGATCGTGTCATCGGCCCGAGGGACTCTCTAAAGAGGGAAACTGCTGTAAGAGCCGCGCCGGTTCCGCCTGGACAGCTTGCAAATTATCGCCGTAGTAAACCCGGACAATGTAGCCGAGGTATTTCCGTTGTCCGGTGTCGCCAGGAGCTTTTGAGCTGCGACCTTTTTGGCCCGGCCGAACTTTTGCCGCCGCCTCGGAAAGCGATGACTCGGATAAAGCGCCACTCGTTTTCGGCCGCACGTAACGTACGCAGGAGTACTTCCGGATTCGCAGCCGACCAATCGTGCTTCGGCGTCAGCCATTCATTGCTCACTTCCGCATCGGTCAGCTTAATATCCTTGTTGTTCACAATGTCATACAGGAACACCAGGATTTTCACCTTGTCGTGGTCGATACCAGCGCCGGACTGTTTCTTTATTCCAATCTCGAGCGCGAAATTCGTTTCGGTTTCCGGGTCGGGCGTTTCCTTTGTTTTGACTTCAGAGATGCCCATGATTGGGCCGTCCGGATTGCCGCCGATATCTTTGCGTTGTGCAGTATCATTTTCTGGATTCGCGCTGGCCGGCTCGGACGGAGCCGCAGCCGGGACTCCGACCTTCAATCGGCGATCCGCCAAGGCATAAGTTGCGCTATCCGCTGGGCTGATTTGCTTGATTCTGCGCCACGTATCATTCGCGCGATCGAACAATTGCATGGACTCGTAAGTCTGGGCCATCTCCTCGAGGACGCTGGTGTTGTCCGGTTCGCTGTCCGATGCTTCCTGCAAACGCGCCAGCGCGTTTGTCGTATCGCCCCGTTGCCTGAATTCTTTGCTTTCTCGGAGCAACTGATTAACAAGTGACGGAGCAGGTGAAATAACCGCTGCCGCCGGTGGGACGCTTGGCTGCGCTGTGGCTGGCATTGGAGGAGATGCCGTGGCCAGGGAAGCCGCCGGAGGACGGGCAATCGCCGCTGCCACTGCTTGTGCCGAAACGCGAGTCGCGCGCGCACGGCCGACATAATAGGACGTCGCAAAGAAGATCTCGGCTACACCGAAACTCACGATGAGCCCCAGCGCTACATGGAAACTCGGATCGATTTGGAAAGGCCGTGAGAAAAGAGTCCGCATAGGGAGAAATAACCAGTCCTGTAAGCGCGCTGTTGCCAGCCTGTCAACAATCTGCGGGATATTTGACCGCTGAAACGCTAAAAAGTTAGAACGGCAGGAACAAGGTCGGGATGTCGAACCGCTCAGGCGCGGAATTCCGGTTACCCTTCAACGCTTTTATTCTCCAACCACCTATCGCGAAATATCATCCTGGCCCAGCAGTTTAAACCCTTCGCCAATGAGTACTGACGATGCGCATTCTGTATCGTCAACGTGCAAAGCGATCGCGGAAAAACCGCGCGGACGAATCAGCAACGGATAAGCGAAATGAACGTTGATCTCTCCCATCACCAAAGCGGCAAGCAGTTTGACGAGTTGTGTTGCAACTTCCCGCATCTCCACCACCACGACCTGGCTCACTCCGAAAGCAACATTGTTTTCCCGAAATAATTTCTCCACGCCTTGCGGATCGCTCGAGATGATCCGCGCAATCGCTGAGTCCGTCGATTCCGAGACGCTGAGCGCAACAACGTGTGCTTGGTTCGCGCTAAGCAGTTTCACAATCTCCAGCAAGGCCCCGACCTTGGCCGGCAGGAACACCGAGAACTGCTTCACCAGCGGTCCTTCCAGTTTTGAAGTGGTTTGTGCCAAATTAGAGAGCATTCGGATAGCGGGCGCCAGCGAACCTCCGCGGACGCGCCCGACAAACTATCTCATTGTCGGCATTTCGTTGGCAAATCTAATATCTTGACGCGGATGGTTGAAGCGACGCACCTCGAGAACAGTACGATTTAACGTGGCGAAGGGCAGGCCACGCCTTACATTCGCTGTCTCGACATGGAAGAAGAAAACGAGCTGATCGCGCTCAGACGCAAGAAGCTTGAAACGCTGCGCGCGAAGGGCATCGAACCGTTCGGCGCAAGCTTCGATGTTACCGGCTCGATCGCGGAGGTGCGCGCGCAATTTAAAGAAGGTGAAACACTGCGTATCGCGGGCCGCATCACCGCGCATCGCGATATGGGCAAAAGCCACTTCCTTGACCTGTGTGACGCGACAGGGCGTATTCAAATTTACATTCATGCAAAGGAAGTTGGCCCTGAACTGATCGAACTTTTTCGTTTACTCGACATCGGTGACTTCATTGGCGTGGAGGGAGAATGTTTCGTTACCAAAAGCGGGGAACCGACGCTAAAAGTCCGCACGTTCCGATTGCTCGCCAAGACATTGCGGCCGCTCCCGGAAAAATGGCATGGACTACAGGACATCGAAGCGCGTTACCGGCAGCGTTATCTTGATCTGCTCACCAACGAACACTCGCGTGTCGTATTTGAAAAGCGTATCGCCATTGTTCGTGAAACCCGGCGCTTTTTCGAAGAACGGGGCTTCGTTGAAGTGGAGACGCCCATTTTGCAATCGACCGCCGGAGGTGCAGCGGCCGAACCGTTCAAAACACATCACAAGGCACTAGGCATCGATCTCTATCTGCGCATTGCGCTGGAGCTTTATCTAAAACGTTTACTGGTCGGCGGGTTCAACAAGGTATTCGAAATCAATCGCAACTTTCGCAATGAAGGCATTTCCAGAAAGCACAATCCGGAATTCACCATGCTCGAGGCGTACTGGGCGTACGCTGATTTCGAGAAGATGGCGAATCTTGTGGAAGAACTGGTTTGTTATCTCGCCGAGAAAATCTGCAACTCACTCACGATTGAGCATAGGGACTCTGACGGGAAAATCACCCGCACGATCAATTTGAAACGGCCGTGGCGCCGCGCGCGTTACCGCGATTTGGTACGGGAAGTCGCCGGCAACGATTGGTTTGAGCTTTCTCCTGAGCAGCGGCGTGAACGCGCTATGCACGAATTCAAACTCGATATCATGCCGCAGCTCGCAGACTTCGAGGTGACGCAGCATGTGTTCGAAAAACTAATCGAGGAGAAAGCCATCGATCCGCTGTTCGTGACGCATTGTCCGAAGGAGCTGGTGCCGCTGGCAAAACAAAACGCAGCGGACAGCTCGCTGGTCGATGTATTCGAACTCCTCATCAATGGCTCCGAGATTGCACCGGGCTATAGCGAGCTCAACGATCCGCTTGTGCAACGTCAGCGCTTGCTGGAGCAAGCAGGCGAAGAGAGACAAAAGATCGATGAGGAATTTCTGCTCGCGCTCGAGCACGGTATGCCGCCGGCTGGCGGTATCGGCATCGGAATGGACAGGCTCATAATGCTGCTCACCGGCGCCGAGTCGATCCGCGACGTGATTCTGTTCCCATTGCTTAGGCCGAAGAAACTGTAGCCGGTGCTTGCTGAGCGACGAGTTCCTGACGGATGGCGCTGGCGGATCGCGATAGTGTCCGCTATCCGCAGCGGAGACCGTTGGCTTCTCGAGAGGGCGAATATCGTCGATCTCAGCACGGCGGACTGGAGACTGTCGGTCCGTTTTCTATGATTCGTCTATGCTCCGAGTGATTGCAGTGCTGTCTTGGATTGTCTGCGCGTTCGCCGCAGTGGCTGTGCCCATTAAACCCGAGCGGCACGTGGTACTCGTTGTCTGGGATGGCATGCGGCCGGATTTTGTGAGCGAGCAAAACACGCCGACGCTTTGGAAGCTCGCGCGCGAGGGCGTCATTTTCCGGAATCATCATGCGGTTTATCCCAGCGCGACCATGGTAAACGGAACGGCCATGGTGACTGGTATCTATCCCGGGAAAAACGGCATCATTGCGAACCATGTTTACCGGCCGGACATCGATTCTCACCATGCAATCGACGTTGAACTGGCATCGATCGTGAAGAAAGGCGACGAGCTCCGGGCGGAAAATACATTTCGGCTCCAACCATTGCCGAACTTGTGCAACGGGCAGGCGGTCGCAGCATAATTGCAGCCGCAAAGACTGTCGGCCTTCTATTGGATCGGCAATTTGGAGTGCGTCGAGACGTTGCCGCAGGCCTTAAGCGCGTGACACTCTTTAGGGGGCAATGCTTGCCGAGCGCGGTACTTGCCAGGCTTACCGAAGTGTTGGGTCCATTTCCGTCGGCTCATCTGCAAGACGATTCTTGGACCACCAAAGCATTGACCGACGTTCTTTGGAAAGACGGCGTGCCGGATCTTACGATTCTATGGTTGGGTGAGCCGGATCTTACGCAACATGAGACCGCGCCGGGAGCACCGGCGGCGCTCGCTGCGATCAAATCCTCCGATGAAAATCTCGCCGCCGTCCTATCGGCATTAGATAGCCACAAGGCGCGTGGAACAACAGACGTGTTCGTCGTTTCGGATCATGGGTTTTCTACCATCCGACGCTCAATTGACCTGCGGAAGATCTTAAACGAGGCGGGCTTCACGGCGACGACAGAATTCAAGGATGAACCAAAGCGCGGAGATATCATGCTGGCCGGCAATGGCGGCGGCGTTTTTTTCTATGTGATCGGACACGATGCGACCGTTACGCGTCACCTCGTCGAGTTCCTGCAACAGTCCGACTTCGCCGGAGTGATTTTTACAAAACAGCCGATGGAAGGGACGTTCGCGCTGGAGCAAGTCAACATTCAAAATACTACCGCCCCTGACGTCGTGATGGCGTTTCGATGGTACGATTCGAAAAACCAATTCGATATCCCGGGAATGATCGACGCCGATTGGCAACGAGCGGCGGGGAAGGGGACTCATGCCACGCTCAGCCGCTTCGACATGCACAACACTTTGATCGCCGCCGGCCCCGATTTCAAGCACGACCAAACGGATGATCTGGCGAGCGGAAACGTCGATCTAGCCCCGACGATTTTGCGGACTCTCAAAATCACGCTGCCGTCAGATGTTAACGGCAGGATTTTGTTTGAAGCAATGAATGACGCCGATTCCAGGAACGGCATCGGCCAGCGCAGAGAAGGCCTGATTTCGCAAAAGGCCGAAACGAAAACAATTGAGGCTGCAAGACATTTTCCATCAGGAACGTGGCGGCAATCGCTTCAGATTTCGCGCGTCGCCTCAACCGTTTACCTTGATCAAGGCAACGGCGCGTTCGTCGTGGGTGAAGGAGCAGTCGACAAATTACAGGGCGAGCGCAGCGCGCATCGCGTCAATCGGTGCGTCGCGGTTGAACCAGACCGAAAATGATAGTGCGCCTTGATAGAGCAACATCGACAAACCGTTCGCGCCACGGGCGCCGGCTTCATCCGCTGCGCGAAGCAACGGCGTTTTCGATGGTCCATAGACGCAATCGAACACCATATGATGAGGCGCGAGCAGTCGCGAGGGAATTGGCGCAGGATCGCTCGGGTTCGTTCCCAACGGCGTGGTATTGACGATCAAGTCGATGTCTGTTAGTTGCGCGCGCATTGCCATTTCATCCCACGCAATCGCTTCGATTCGTGCGACAGGGCCCAGCACACGTGGTTCAGTAAAAAAAGACCGCAAGCGATCGACGAGGGCGTTTGATTTTTCGGGAGTGCGACTGACCAGAACCAGACGCTCGCAATTTTGCAGGGCACATTGCCATGCTATGACTCGGCCTGTGCCACCGCCCGCTCCGAGGATCATCACTCGCAGATCGCGGAGGTCCATCAAGAATTCAGCGCGAATCGCGCGCAGAAATCCTTCACCATCGGTATTTGAAGCAATCAATTTTTTATTGCGAATATGAATGGTGTTTACAGCGCCCGCGCGAGTCGCTGATTCATCCGTCTCATCGATTTGACTAAACGCCGCGAGCTTATGCGGCACGGTGAGATTGATTCCAACGAAGTCGAGCTCGCGCAGAAACATCAGCGCTGAACGCAACTCGTTCGGACGAATATGAAATCGGGCGTATTCCATGTTGATGTCGCATGCGCCCAGGGCAGCGTTTTGCATCTGCGGCGAAAGCGAATGCGCTACGGGATCACCGAAAACACCCAGGCGAATCGGCGGCTTAATATCGCGCGCTACCTCCGCCCAATGTTCCAGATCCGCGAGCGTGTAACGTTCGGTAGTTGACTGCTCGTTCATCGCAGCGCGTTGATGATACTACTGTCTTGCTCAAGAGCGAATGCGCTACCCGGTCCGCCGCAGCTGTGAAGTTGTCGATCTGTGCCTTCACCGATACGTTGGCTTCTAATGACGAGCGAAAGGCAAGGACCTTCAGATTTTATTCGCGACATAATCGCGGAGGATCTGCGCACGGGAAAATACACCAAAATTATCACGCGCTTTCCGCCGGAGCCGAACGGTTATCTCCATATCGGTCACGCGAAATCGATCTGTCTTAATTTCGGGATCGCGCATGAGTTTAACGGGATTTGCAACATTCGCATGGACGACACTAATCCGACCAAGGAGGAAGCGGAATATGTCGAGTCAATCATGACAGATGTGCATTGGTTGATTGACGGCTGGGCAGACAAACAACTCGGCGGCGCGCCGTTTTATGCGTCGGATTATTTCGGCCAGTTTTACGAATACGCAGTGGAACTCATTCGCAAAGGCAAGGCGTACGTTGACGACATGAGTCCGGAGGAAACCGACGCATATCGCCGTCTCGGACAGGCCAGCAACTTCCGTAATCGCTCGGTAAACGAGAATCTCGATCTATTTGCGCGAATGAAGGCCGGCGAATTTACCGAGGGCGCCCGGACGCTGCGCGCGAAAATCGACGTGAACGCCGCAAACGTCTGGCTGCGCGATCCGGTGCTCTACCGGATTCGGCACGCATCGCATCATCGCACCGGTGACAACTGGTGCATTTACCCGATGTACGACTGGGCGCACACGCTCAGCGATTATATCGAAGGGATTACCCACTCGATTTGCACACTGGAGTTCGAGGTGCACAGGCCGCTTTACGACTGGATTCTCGACGCGCTTGAAGTGCCGGAACCGCGACCGCACCAGTATGAATTCGCGAGACTGAATCTGACGTATTCCGTGATTAGTAAGCGTAAAATGATCCAGCTCGTAAGCGAAAAACTCGTGAACGGCTGGGACGACCCGCGGATGGCCACCATTTCCGGTTTGCGTCGGCGCGGCGTGACGCCAACGGCGTTACGCGCTCTAGCGTACAATATCGGGATCACCAAGTATCCAAGCATGACGGATATGGCACTGCTCGAACACGCCGTGCGCACCGAACTGAATCGCACCGCGCCGCGCCGCCTCGCCGTACTTCGACCAATCAAAGTGGTGCTGACAAATTATCCGGAAGAAAAAACCGAAGAGCTCGATGCAATCAACAATCCCGAGGATCCAAACACCGGAGCGCGCAAGATTCCATTCGGTCGCGAGCTTTACATCGAGTGCGACGATTTCATGGAAATGCCGCCGTCAAAATATTTTCGGCTGCGTCCTGGCGGCGAAGGTCGACTGAAATACGCTTACATCATCAAGTGCGAAGAGGTGGTCAAAGATGACGCCGGCAAGATTGTCGAGCTACGATGCACTGTCGATTTGGACAGCAAATCAGGTGGGTCAACTTCCGGCCGTAGAGTAAAAGGGACGATTCATTGGGTGAGCGCTGCGCATGCAATTGATGCGGAAGTGCGCCTCTGCGATCGGCTTTTCACTGTTCCGGAACCGGATACCGGTGGCGATTTCAAATCTTTCATAAACCCTAATTCGCTGGAAGTGACGAACGCAAAGTGCGAGCCCGGTCTTGCAGGCGCGCGGCGGGATGAGCGCTATCAATTTGAGCGCCTCGGTTATTTCGCGCTGGATTCCGCCTCGACGCCGGAGAGGCAGGTGTGGAACCGGACGGTTACCCTAAGGGACACTTGGGCGAAAACGAAGAAGTAGGGGAGCGCGCGCGGCTCGCGTGCTGGGTTCGGCCGCTGGCCGAACACTCTGGGAACCGGAGTTGCATTCCCCGTGCATAGCGCTCTATCGTTCGAAAGCGTTGCCCGTAAGAGGTTCACGGCGGGCCGCCGTGAACTGCACGCCAGCGGCGTGCGCTCCCCCGAGTCAAAACCTCGCCAGCGCGCGGTCGATGCGCGCCACGACTTTTTCTTTTCCGAGCACTTCGAGCAGGTGATACAGACTCGGCCCAACGTTACTACCAGTCGTGGCGAGGCGCGTGGGATGGATGATCGCCCCGACTTTTAGTCCGAGCTTTGCCGCGGTGCTTTTGAAGGCCGTTTCAATTTCAGTGGCGTTGAATTTCTCAAGTCCGCTGAGTGTCTGGCGAACTGCTTCGAGCGGATGCTTGTTTTCAGGAGTGAAATGTTTCGCTACGCCTTCCGGATTGTAATCAAAATCGTCAGTGAAATAGAACCCGCAGTAAGCCGGCAATTCATCAAACGTGTTGATTTTTCCTTTGCACGTTTGGAGCGCGGCACGCACATATTTCTCCGGATAATTGTCGAGCTTCACACCACTCGATTTCAATCTAGCTACGCCCAATTCGTAAAACTCCTCCCCGAGCTCGCGCGCGTATTCGCCGTTTAGCCAGTGGAGTTTGGCGGGATCGAAGGTAGCGGAGTTCCGCCCGATGTTTTTGACATCGAAAATCCGGATGATCTCGTCAACGTCGAGTTTCTCGCGGTTATCCTTCGGCGACCAGCCGAGCAAACAGAGATAGTTACGGACGGCTTGCGGAAAATAACCGCGCCGGATGTAATACTCGACGCGTGCGCCTTCGTCGCGCTTGCTCATCTTGGAGCTGTCGCGATTCAGGATGAGCGGGATGTGCGCGTAATGCGGTGGCGTCGCGCCGAGCGCGCGAATAATCTCGATATGCTTCGGCGTATTCGAGAGATGATCTTCGCCACGGATCACGTGAGAGATTTTCATTTCGAGATCATCGATCACGTTTACGAAATGGAAGATCCATGAGCCGTCGGGGCGGCGGATGGTCATATCAGGATGCGTTGCCGGATTGGTGAGATCGAAGTCGATTTTCCCGCACACGATGTCGTCTACGATCACATGCTCGCGCGGCGACCGAAATCGCAATGCGCCCTGGTCTTCGAAGATATGACCGGCATCTTGAAGTTTTCTCAGATATCGCTCGTAGAGTTCGGTGCGTTCACTTTGTAAGTACGGTCCGAAGTCGCCACCGACATGCGGACCTTCATCCCAATTCAGGCCCAGCCATTCCAATCCTTGATAAATGGCGGAAATCGCTTCTTCGGTGTTGCGTTTCATGTCGGTGTCTTCGATTCGCAGCACGAATTTCCCGCCGTGATGCCGGGCAAAGAGCCAGTTGAATAGCGCAGTGCGCGCGCCGCCGATGTGCAGATAGCCGGTAGGCGAGGGGGCGAAACGAACACGGACCTCAGAGCTCATTTAGCCACAGATTACACGGATTTTCACAGATGTTGTAGCGGCGACTGCGCTCGCCACGGCGAGCGCTCTACATCTCACTCGATGAAGATTCTGCCGGCACGCCGACGCGCGTGCCGATCTTGCGGTAGATTCACTTTCGCTGTGTCGGCTTCACTATCGGCGAGCAGGCGAACACGTTCAATCAGATCGAAACCAATGTCAGAGATGTTTTGTGCACGCAACCATTTCAAAACCCCACGACGCTGAAGCGCGGTTGGTAACGCGCGAAGCTCGGGCACGGAAAGATCCGCATGTATTGAATCGGGTAGCTGGCTGTCGATCCATTTTTCTTCTGCGGCGGCAATCGTCGCCGTTCGCCAAATGCTCTGACGGATGTTCCGGTCAAGCGTTTTCTCCAGATACGGAATGACACGGTAGCGAATCCGATTGCGCAGCGGTTCAAGATTCTTATTTGTTGCGTCTTCCCGAAATTTGAGCCGATGTTCGCGCAAGTAGTTCTCGATTTCTTTTCGCCAGATTGAAAGCAAGGGGCGCACGATTGTCAGCTCGGTCCCGTCAACGCGTCGCGTCGAGACGTTGCGCATTGTGCTCAGACCCGTCAGGCCGGCGCCTCTGATCAAGTTAAACAGGAACGTCTCGACGAGATCGTCAGCATGATGCGCAAGGAAAATCGTGCGGCAACGGCGGCGCCTCGCGGTTTTGGCGAAGAATGCGTAGCGGGCTTCGCGCGCCGCAGTTTCGGTCGACATTTTTCGTTTTCCCGCGAGCGCCTGAGTGTTTGCAGAGCCGAGCTCAAAATCGAGATGCGCAACCGTCGTTGCAGGGCGGGCGTTTCGTTTGCCTGTTCGTGCGCCCCGCAGGCGGAGCGTTTGCCCTACAAATTGGTGCTTGTAGTGCAAGACCAACTTCTGAACAAACCGCGCGTCGGCATCGCTCGATCGTCTCCGCAGTTGATGATTTAGATGGCAAACGACGAGGTTTTTGTAGCCGAGACTAACTAGCCAGTGCAGCAGCACGACGGAATCGCGTCCGCCGGACACGCCGACCAGAAAACGCGCATCCGGCGCGAAAGTTCGCAGCAATTTTGTTTTTATTTGAATCCAATTCACGAGACCGAGGCATCCAACTTTCAAAACCAATCATGAACAATCAACAAACAACAGACAAAGCGGGAATTCCGCGGCGTCCTAAGATTATGGAAAACGAAGCTCAATCACTATACGGGCTCCTGGTCGGCTCGGAAGAAAAAGGCCGGAGTGCAATGGAAACAGCGGTTTATGCCACCTGCATTTTGAGCGTGGTCGCCGCCATCTTCCAATTCATCAGTCAACCCACTCCAGATCCCTTCGCTGGTTTCGCCTCGACAGCGCAACCTGTTCCGGTTGTATCGCACATCGTAGGAGCAGCGTGGGGCACAAGGTCCTGAGACACATTGCAGCCGACATACGCCGGGATTAGACAGGGGCGTCGCACTGCGTCGGGTACCGAATGTTCCGGGACGGCGTGACGTTCTTAGCGGGAATCCGCGACGAGTGCACGGTGCAACGAAGAGCATCGAGCCTCTCTGTGACCAAAATGGTGAGGCTACGATTTGACAATGAATGAACGTTCATTCATCTTCCCAGACTTATGTCGCAGCCCCAGACAGACTCCGTTCCCGATCGCCGGTCCCAAATTCTTGAGGCCGCCGTCATTTGTTTCGCCAAGCACGGTTTCCACCAGGCCAGTATGCACGACATCAGTGCTGAAGCCGGCATCAGCGTCGGGCTCATCTATCGCTATTTCGAAAATAAAGAAGCGGTTATCTCCGCAATGGCGGACCGCCACAAGAAGGAAATCAGCGAAATGCTGGAGCGGGCACGAAAGGCGCCGACGTTGCTGGAATCGCTTGAGATTTTGTTCACTGCGCATTGCTGTGAAAATGAGCCGCGAGTTATCTCGGCATTCGTGGTCGCCCTCTATGCCGAAGCGTCGCGAAATCCGCGGATAGCCGATCTGGTGCGCGGCGTTTTGAACACCGCAATGGACGGCGTAACCGAGCTCATTTCGCGCGCGCCGGAAGCTCCAAATGCCGTAGATGACTTTTCTCCGCGCGAGTTGGCGGAATTAATTTTCGCAGTCGCGCGTGGTATGCTGATGTTCGACGTGTTGCGGCCGCAGGAAATGACCGCGGCGGAGCGGCGGGCGCGGCAGTTGGAAGTGACGAGCAGACTCTGGCGGCTGTTATTCAAACCCGATGGCGAATTAGTTTATGCATGACGTTGCAAAGGGTGTTTCGATGAAAACAAAGGTGAGAAAGAGTCGACGAGGCTTGGGTGTAGCAATCGGACTGCTCGCAGCGATTATAGTTTTTGTTGTCGGCATCAAAGCGCTGCAGATCGGCAAAATGATGAGCATGCCGCAAACTATTCCGCCGACCACCGTTAGCAGCACGTCGGTGAAAGAGGAAGATTGGGCTCCGCGGCTGACAGCAATAGGATCGGTTAGCGCTGTGGAAGGTGCCGTCGTTTCCGCAGAGCTGGCTGGCATTGTCAGCGAAATCAATTTCGAAAACGGCGCGGACGCAAAAAAGGGAGAGGTGCTCATGAAACTGGATGCGTCGCAAGAGGAAGCACTTTTGCGATCTGCAGAAGCCGAAGCGCAGCTGGCGCGGACGGACCTCGAACGGTCCCGCGATCTTGCCATGAAGAACGTCGTTTCAAGCGCCGAACTCGATTCTGCCCAATCAAAATTCAGACGGCTGAATGCAGTTGTCGATCAGATGCACTCCAGCATAGCGAAGAAGACGCTTATCGCGCCGTTCGACGGTCAGCTTGGCATTCGACAGGTGAACGTCGGCCAAATGATCAACGCGGGTCAGCAGGTGGTCGCGCTCACGTCACTGGATCCGGTCTATGTCGATTTTGCGTTGCCTGAACAATACCTCTCGAAAGCGGCGAAAGGGTTGGAGGTGACTGTGCGCGCCGACGCGCGGTCTGGCTACGAGTTCAAAGGGAAATTGACTGCAATTAGTTCCATGGTGGACCCGGTCACGCGAAACGTGTCGTTACAGGCGACGTTGGAAAATCACGATCACGCGCTGCATCCGGGCATGTTCGCAAAGGTGGAAGTGGCCCTCCCTGAAACAAAAAAGACAATCGTGATCCCTGGATCAGCCGTGTCTTATGCCCCGTATGGCGATTCGGTTTTCGTGATTGAGAAACAGAAGGACCCGAAGACAGGACAGGAATCGCAGGTGCTTCGGCAGCAATTTGTGCGGATCGGTGATGCGCGTGGCGATTTCGTCGCAGTCACGCAAGGACTAAAAGCCGGCCAAACGGTGGTGAGCACAGGAGTTTTTAAGCTACGCAACGGAATGGCGGTGACCGTGAACAACGATCTCGCGCCAAAACCAGAACTGAACCCGAACCCGGCAGACACCTAAAGGGAACATTCGAAGCGCGAATACCGAATTTCGAATTTGTAGATGAAATCGTTCACGGATCTTTTCATTAAGAGGCCGGTTCTGGCGATGGTGGTCAGCTTTGTGATCCTTATCGCCGGATCGAAAGCGATATTGCCCATCCTGTTCCCGAGTCTGGCGGGGCTTGGCGGTTTGAATGTTCGGCAATATCCACGCAGCGATATCGCGTCGATTACGGTAACTACCGTTTATGTCGGCGCAGACGCCGAATTGGTGCGTGGTTTTATCACAACGCCGCTCGAGCGCGCAATCGCGGCCGCCGATGGCATCGATTACATCCAGTCGCAGAGTAAACAGGGACAGTCGGTGATCACTGCACGCCTGAAACTGAACTACGACGCCAACAAGGCATTATCCGACATCAGTTCCAAAGTGGATGCCATTCGGCGCGATCTACCACCCGAATCTGAAATTCCGGTAATCGAAATTCAATCGGCTGATACGCAAACAGCCGCGGCGTATTTGAGTTTTACCTCGGACATCCTTCAGCCGAACGAAGTCACGGACTATCTCGTGCGACTCGTGCAGCCGCGGCTGACAGCGGTCGGCGGCGTGCAGAAGGCAGACATCCTCGGCGGCCGGTATTTCGCGATGCGAATCTGGATGAAACCCGATCGGATGGCGTCGCTCAACATTTCTCCCGCGCAGGTGCGCAGCGCGCTCGCGCGAAACAATTATCTCTCGGCGATTGGCAGCACGAAAGGTTCGCTGCTGCAAGTAAACCTTACCGCCAACACCGATCTGCACACTGCGGACGATTTCAAAAAACTCGTCGTTCGTGAGGACAAGGGAACGCTCGTTAGGCTCGGGGACATAGCGGACGTGGTTCTCGGAGCGGAGGACTATAACGCCGAAGTTCGGTTCTCCGGACAAAAGGCGGTGTTCATGGGTATCTACGTTCTGCCGAATGCTAATTCCGTTGACGTGATCAAGCGAGTACGCGTGGAGATGGACCAGATCAAACGCGAACTCCCCTCAGGTCTGACTGCTGAAATCGCCTATGACTCGACCGCCTACATCAACGACGCGATCCATGAAGTCGTGAAGACGCTGATCGACACGTTGCTCATCGTGATGGTGGTGATCTTCCTGTTCCTGGGTTCCTTCCGATCGGTAATCGTGCCGGTGGTGGCGATCCCGATCTCGCTCATCGGCACGATGTTTCTGATGCAGGTGTTCGGGTTCAGTCTGAACCTGCTGACGCTACTGGCGATTGTGCTTTCGGTCGGATTAGTCGTGGACGACGCGATTGTTGTTGTCGAGAACGTGGAGCGACACATGCGCGAAGGCGTGTCGCGCATGAACGCGGCGCTCAAAGGCGCGCGTGAACTCGTCGGCCCGATCATCGCGATGACTCTCACCCTCGCCACTGTTTACACGCCGATCGCGCTCCAGGGCGGATTGACAGGGGCGCTCTTCCGCGAGTTTGCTTTGACACTGGCCGGCGCAGTATTCATCTCAGGCATCGTCGCGCTCACACTTTCGCCCATGATGTCCGCGCACTTGCTCCGTCCTGGGCACGTCGATCATGGATTTAGCGGGTGGGTTAATCGCACGTTTGATCGATTCCGCGAGTGGTATGGGAGTCATCTCGATCGGACGCTTAATTCACGTCCGGCGGTGTATCTGGTTTGGGCCGGCGTATCGGTGATTTCGCTGTTGATGTTCGTCATGATTCCGAAGGTCGCGACGAAGGAATTAGCCCCGACGGAAGATCAGGGCGTGATCTTTGGATTTGTCACTGCGCCTGCGAACGCGACGATTGACGATACAATTCGATATGCGGATGCAGCTGGAAAAGTTTTCCAGGACATCCCGGATACGCGTTTCACATTTCAAGTGACATTTCCAGACCGTGGCTTTGGCGGAATGGTGCTAAAGCCGTGGGGAGTACACAATACACGTACCGCAGATTATCTTCCGGTGGTTCAGCACAAACTTGGTGCGATCCCCGGCATCCAAATGTTTCCGGTGATGCCTCCCGCGCTCCCGGGCGGCGATAATTTCCCCGTAAGTTTCGTCATCGCTTCTACTGCCGATCCCGAGCGAATTCTGGAATTGGCGCAACAACTTCAGGCGAAAGCGATGCAGGCCGGCGTATTTCGATTCGCAGACATCGATACAAAGATTGATCAGCCGCAGGCGGAGATTGATTTCGATCACGACAAAGTAGCTGCGCTCGGGTTGGACATGCAGCAAGTAGGCGCTGATCTAACAGCAGCCATTGGCGGCAATTATGTCAATCGGTTCAACATCGCCGGACGCAGTTACAAAGTCATTCCGCAGATCAAGCGCGTCGATCGTCTGAATCCGCAGCAGTTGGAAAACATTTATGTCACTGGGCCTAACAACAAGCTTATCCCGCTAAGCACCGTGGCTGGAATCAAGCACAAGACCGTAGCGCGTTCGCTCAATCGGATGCAGCAACTCAACGCCGTCACAATCAGTGGCGTTCCTACACGATCAATCGACGCGGCATTGAAATTTCTCGAAGACGAAGCGCGCAAGATTCTGCCCAAAGGTTACGTCATCGATTACACCGGCGAGTCGCGGCAGTTGCGCAATGAAGGCGACAAATTTATTCCAGTGTTTGTGCTGGCGATCGTCTTGATCTTTTTGGTCCTGGCCGCGCAGTTCAACAGTTTCCGCGATCCGTTCATCGTTCTTTTGGGGTCCGTGCCGCTGGCGCTCTTCGGCGCGGTGATCTTCATGTTTTTGAAAATGCCGTTCGGCACTTTTTTCACCAACGGCTGGACCACTTCGTTAAATATTTACTCGCAGGTCGGTTTGGTCACGCTAGTCGGTCTGGTCTCGAGAAACGGCATTCTGATTGTGCAGTTCGCGAATGAAATGCAACGCAAAGGCATGGATAAACTGACCGCGGTCGCGCAAGCGGCGCGGATTCGGTTGCGACCAATCATGATGACGAGCGCAGCAACTGTTGCCGGTCACTTCCCGCTGACGCTCGTAACTGGCGCCGGCGCTGCCGCGCGAAATTCGATCGGTCTTGTTCTCGTGGGTGGCATGACGGTCGGCACAATCTTCACGTTGTTCATCGTTCCGTCGCTCTACATGCTCCTAGCGAAGGAGCATCACGAAAAATCTCTGATGGACGTCGGCTGGGACGACACGCCCGAAGACGAGGATCTTACGCCCGAAATGGCCCCCGCCCTCGCGCCAGACGGGAACGGCAACGGCTGGAAGAAATAAAAGAGGACAAGCTTTGTTGTTCGCAGCGGTTCACCCAACCGCTGCTTACCCCAGAAGTCTATTGACTTATAAGAGCCGAAATGAGTCAGTAGCGGACGCGCACGAGGCATAATCCGTCGGCTGGCGCGGCAAAGCGGGGTGAACTTAATTCGGTCGACTTCAGTCGCGCGCTAATCGCCTCGATCCGTATTTTGCCGAGCGCACATTTCACCAGCGCTCCGACCATTAACCGAACCATCTTGTAGAGGAAACCGTCGCCATCAAACTCAACCGTGAGGCAAGCACCTTTCTGTAGAATCCGCACGGAATTAATTGTGCGGACCGTACTCTGTTCAGGCTTGCCACGATTGACGGCGAAGCCGGCAAAATCATGAGTGCCGACGAAATGTTTCGCTGCCGATTTCAAAACCTGCAGATCGAGTGGTCGCGCGACATGCCAGGCACGCCGATACTCAAATGGAGGCAAAACAGACGCGTTCCAGATTCTGTAGCGATAGATTTTCCCCTTGGCCGAAAGACGTGCGTGAAAGTCGTTGGACACGTATCGGCAGCGGAGAACGCGAATTTCTAATGGGAGTAACGCATTGAGCGCTTCGACCCAACGCCCAGCCGGCAAAAATTTGTTCGCGAGGTCAACGTGCGCGCATTGCGCGAGGGCATGAACACGTGCGTCCGTTCGTCCGGATCCGTGGACGCGCGCCGCTCTGCCAGTGACGCGTTCAAACGCGCGTTCAAGATGGTCCTGCACAGTGTTGCGATGAGATTGGCTTTGCCAACCAGCAAACGGCGCGCCGTCGTAAGCGACGATTAGTTTCAGTCTTCGCGCCATGCCGATTTTAGTGATCGGGTATTAGTCATCAGTAACAGAACTGCCGGCCGCAAATGACCAATCACAATCCACCTGCCGCATTGTCGTGTGCCTGGCGATCTAGATAGCTTTGCAAAATCATTTGCGCCGCGATCTGATCCACATATCCGCGGGTGTTCCGCGTTTTTTTTCCGGCGTCACGCAATGCCCTTTGGGCTGCCACAGTGGTAAGTCGTTCGTCCCAAGTTACAACGGGGCAAGGCAGAACCGCACGTAGTTTCTCCACAAACTGCAGCACTTCGGTCGCAGCTTCGCCGATCTGACCGTTCATGCGTATCGGGAGTCCGGCCACGACAAGGTCGACTTTTTTCTCGCGAACAATTTCCGCGATCCGCTCTGCCGGTTTTTCATTTGCTGGAATCGTCTCCAGCGGATGTGCCAGCAAATGTAGCTGATCGCATATGGCCACTCCGATCCGCGCCCGTCCAAAATCGAGAGCTAAAATCGGATTCATCGCCCGTTACTTCATTGCAATTCCGGCGGAAGTTTTCCGACTAATTCCTTGATCCGTTCCGCTTCGTGTCGATGACACACTAAAAGCGCATCTGGCGTTCGGACAATAATCAGATTTTGTACTCCAAGCAGCGCGATCGTCGTTCCGTTTTCCTCGAAAACAATGTTATTGCTGGAATCGAGGGCAGTGATAGCGCGGTTGGCGGCGTTTCCGCGTTTGTCCTTTTCAAAATAATTTGCCACCGCTCGCCAGCTTCCGATGTCATCCCAATCAAAGCCAGCCTCGACGACGAGCACGCGATCGGCCTTTTCCATGATCGCATAATCGAATGAAATTCGCGGCAGTTTGCTGAATCGCTCGCGCAAAGCCGCGTTGAAGTTTCCCGGTGCCCGTAGTTGTGAAATGAAATCGGCCAACTCCGGTGCGTGACGGTTAAATTCGCGGAGCACCATGGGCACCGACCAGACGAACATGCCAGCGTTCCAACGGAAATTTCCCCTGCGCAAAAACGTCTCTGCCAGATCAGGATTTGGCTTTTCACGAAAACGCAAAACGCGATGAATTGCATCGATGTCGGGGTGCTTGCGCAAACGGACTGGTTTGCCGTGCTCGATGTAACCGAATCCGGGACACGCCCAGGTTGGTTTTATGCCGATAGTGACAAGTTCGCTTGTCTCTTGGGCCGCGTCCGCAGCCAGGGCGAGCGTTTCCTGAAACGCAACCCGATTTGCGATAACGTGATCGGCTGGGAGAACAACCATGAGTGCCGAATGATCCCGCATCGCCACCCAGCCGGTTCCGAGCGCGATTGCCGCGGCGGTGTCGCGCTTTGCCGGCTCGGCCAAAATGTTCTCCTCTGGAAAATTCCCAAGCAGTTTTCGCACTGCCTTCTCCTGTTCTGCGTTGGTCAGAATCAAGACGCGCTCCCGTGGGATTAGCCCTTCAAGGCGCGCCAACGTTTCTTCCAGCAAAGTTTTATCCGAGACGAGCGGCAGCAGTTGTTTTGGACGCGCCCGCCGGCTCAAAGGCCAAAAACGTTCACCGCTGCCGCCAGCGAGGATAAGCGCGTAGATGGAATCAGGCATCGGCTTGTTGAAGATTTAGCCACACATACGCGCGGAGAAACACAAGATCAGACAAAAGCTTTGGACATCAGAAATTTGAGCAAATCCGTGTTCATCTGTGGCCTGAGAAATTTCCGATTTCTTTTTGGAAACGAGGCGTGTAATGGTAGGCGATGTCTTCCCTTATATCCATTTCAAAAACTTCCGAAGAACTTCCCGTTGCTCCTCTGCTCGTGCTGACGCGCACGGCAATCGGACTCGGTTTGGGAATCTTGATGGCGGGCAAAATCAAACCGCCGCTGCGTCAGGCAACAGCGATCGCATTATTGGCTATCGGCGCGCTAGCCGCCGCGCCGTGGCTCCTGAAAATCACATTGGGGCAGATTACTCGACCGGAGACGAAATGGGGGAGTCGCGCTCGTTTGCGTTCCATTCGTGGAGATCCCGGCTACACCTCGGATAACGATATCTACTGAGGCTTAGAGACAGCCGTTCCGGCTGCGAGCGACTTCCGGCAATTGTATCATGCATCTTGCAGAGGCGTTTGTGGTAAACGCTAATAAATCGTTGGCCCCGGCTACAGAAACGCTTCGGTAACTGAATCCGCCAGCGCTCTGCCTTTTCGAGTCAGCACGATTGTTTCGTCCGATTCTCGAAGCAAACCGAGCCCGATAAACTCATCCGTTCGTTGCGCAAAACCCTTCAAGTCCGACGCAGGAACTCCGCGGCGCGTCCGCAGTGAGAGTGCGATTCGTTCGGTGCGTTTCATTTCGTCCGTCAAATGTTCGGTCGATGCGCGCGGGGATTCATCGGAACGCACTCGGTCGATGTAGGCGCGATAATCACAGACATTCTGCCAACGCAGCATACCGATAGTTGAAACTGCGCTCGGGCCAATACCAAGGTAATCCTTGCTGAACCAATACGCGCTGTTGTGAACTGATTCGAAGCCGGGCTGCGCGTAGTTCGAAATTTCGTAATGTTCGTAGCCCGCCTTTGCCAGGATCCCCATGGTCATTTCGAAAAACTCGGCCTCCGTGTCTTCATCCTGCCGGAATTCGCCTCGTGCGTGGCGAAGGAAGAATTCTGTGTCCTCCTCGTAAGTCAGGCAATAAGTAGAAATATGCTCGGGTTGAAGAGCGATCGTTTTCTTCAGGCTCGCTCGCCACTGGTCAACGGTTTGACCCGGCAAACCGAACATAAGATCGACGCTGATGTTCGTGAACCCCGCTGTGCGCAGAATCCGAAACGATTCTTCTGCCTGCTGCGCATTGTGTTCGCGTCCGAGTAATTTCAGCAGTTCGTCGTCCCACGATTGCACGCCGAGACTGATCCGGTTCACACCGAATTTTTTGAGTACCGGCGGCTTTTCGCGAGGAAACGCTTCCCGGATTTGCTTCCAAGGTCCACTCGACTAACTGCGACAAATCAAGCCTTTGCTGAAACCCGCGTAGCAACATTTCCAGCTGCGCAATGCTAAGCGCCGTCGGTGTGCCGCCACCAAAATAGATCGTCGACGGAGCATGCAAGGAGCGGTAGTGTCCAGTTCGCTGCCGTGAAGCGGGGACTGCGGGTTCCTGATATTGCTTCAGTTCGCGCAGGATTGCCTCACAAAATTGACTGGTCCGTGAGCGATCGAGCAAATCTTTGTAGAACGCGCAATACGGACAGATGCGCGCGCAAAACGGGATATGAACGTACAGATGATGGACCACTTCTGTGGTGGCAGGCGTGCCGCCTGCTGTAATGGTTTGTGCCGCAGCCGGCGTTACACCGCCAGAGTTGTGCTTTGTGTCGTTACTCATAGAATCCGTCTGCCGTCGACGCCTTCATGCTGATGCGAAAGGTAGCTATCGTTCTGTGTTGCGCCATCTCTTCCGGCCTGGCGCAGGCGCAGCAGCCTGTACCAACACCCTCAATCGTCTACACGGTGCACAATTCTGATTCAATCAAGGATTACGAGGCGAATTCGCGTTTGGTGCGCGAAATGGTGAATCGGCTTGTGCTAGCCGTGACCGGACAGTCCGACGTGGGAAAGGCCTGGGCTTCTCTCGTGTCGCCTAACGACAGGGTTGGAATCAAGATTTGCGCGGCGGGCGGTGAGCTTTTCACGACACATCATGCGATCGTGAACGCTATCGTGGACGGGCTCGCGGCGGCAGGTCATCCCCGGAGCGGCATCATCGTTTGGGACCGATCTCTCGGTGGAAGTAAAGAGGCCGGATATCGTCCGGCGGTTGATGGTTTCCAGCTAAAAGCAATTGCGCCGCGCGACGGCTATGACGCGAAAGCTGTCGTGTCGGCTCCGTTGGTAGGAAAACTGGTATGGGGCGACTTCGAGTATGTTGGCGATCTGGGCAAAATGCCGCTTTTCGCCGATGCGGAAGCTACCAGCAACGTGAGTCATTTTTCCAAAATCATCTCCAATGAAGTGGACAAAGTCATCAATGTTCCCGTGATGAGTGTTAGTGAAACGAACGGGATTGCCGGTTGCATTTACAACATGACGATTCCGAACATCGACAATTGGCGCCGTTTCGCGCAGGGCTCCCGGTTCGGCGCGGAAAGTCTCGCGGAAATTTATGCCAACCCACTGATCGCAAAAAAGGTCGTGTTTAACTTGATGGACGGCCTCATCGCGCAATATGCGGGCGGTCCGCAGCCGCAGCCGAATTACGCGGTTCATCATGGCATGCTGTATGCCAGCAGGGACCCCGTGGCTTTGGATGCCACCGCGTTGAAACGATTGGAAGAATGGCGGAAGCGCGGGAGTCTTCGTCCCGTCGGTCCAGTGGCCGGCTATATCGATTTTGCCAGTCAGCTCGGCCTCGGTAATTCAGCTACCAACCGGATCGAGGTCAGGAACATTGGGCGATGACCTCTCCTGCTGTAGCCGGGGGCGCTGACCCCGGCCGTAGACGACGGCGGTTAGAGATAGCACTCCTGCGCTCGGTCTCGCGCTCGTTTTACCTGTCGATCCGATTTTTACCTGCACAATTACGCGAACCGATTGCGCTTGCCTATCTGCTCGCTCGAACGACAGACACCGTCGCCGATACTTCACAAATCCCCACGACCGTGCGAATGGAAACTCTCAAGCTGCTTTCTGACGCAATCCAAGGCGCAGCATCGCGCGACATCAGTGCCGAACTTGCTGCGGGATTTGTTCCGCTTCAGGAGAACGCAAGAGAGCGACGGCTCCTCGAATCGTTGCCGGCGTGCCTCGCCTGGCTAGACCGGATTGAGCATGCGGACTGCAATGACATTCGAGTCGTGCTCAAGAACATTACGCGCGGCCAGATGCTCGACCTACAACGCTTCGATAATCCGCGGGAAGTTCGCGCGCTCGACACCGCGACCGATCTGGATGAATACACCTATCTTGTTGCCGGCTGTGTCGGTGAATTTTGGACGCGACTCTGTTTCCGGCATGTTCGAAACTTCGCGAACCGGAGCGAAGACGAGATGCTGGCTCTGGGGAAACGTTACGGTATGGCGCTTCAATTGATCAATGTGCTCCGCGACGCTGGCTCCGATCTTCGAGCAGGCAGATGTTATTTTCCCGAATATGAATTGAACGCCGCGCATCTGAGTCCATCGCAAATCCTCTCTGAACCAGAGCGCTTCCGGCCGGTTTATCGAAGGTGGCTGGAGAAGGCAAAAGCGGGACTTGAGTCTGGAATGGAATACTCGCGCGCGATCAATAATTGTCGGGTGCGTGCTGCCACTGTTCTGCCGGCATTGATCGGTGCACGCACGCTTTCGCTTTTGCAGACCGCTGATCCCATCGCTTTGCATGGGACTGTGAAAATCCCGCGCAGCGAAGTTCGGGCGATGATTTTATCGCTGGCTAGTACTTTTGGATCGCGCAGAGTGATCAACGCGATCTTTTACCGCGTAAATCCATAGCAGCGGTCTGCGTCGGCGATCTGCGTTGTTTTGATTCGCATAAATGGCTGCTATAGAAAATAATTTCGCTGCCGTTCGCTAATCGGTTGGTCGAGGCGATCCAGCACCTGGAGCATGTCTTCCCAGACTTTGCGTTTTTCCGAAGGCGCCTGGTTTCGGAGCAAGTAGGCAGGGTGATATGTGATCATTAGCGGGATGCCATTGTAAGTGTGCCAGCGGCCGCGCAATCCGCGCATCGCCCCGCGCATCCCGAGCAAACCCTCCACCGCGACCCCGCCAAGCGCCACTAAGACGTTTGGCTGAATGATGTCGATCTGTTCCACGAGATACGGCGGCAGGTCTGCATCTCCGTCGGGGTTGGCGGGCGATTGCCAAAACTGCTCGGCGGCGTGTCCGGCCGGCATTTGAGAATGTTCGCGATATAAACGTCTTCGCGTTCGAAATTCATCGCTTTCAAAATTTTCGTAAGCAATTGTCCGGCGCGTCCGACGAACGGTTCGCCTTGCTGGTCTTCGTCGGCGCCGGGCGCTTCCCCGATGAACATCAAGTTGGCGTCCGGATTTCCTACACCGAAAACAGTCTGCGTGCGCGAGCAGGCGAGGTGAGCGCATTTCGTGCAGGCGCGAACGCGCTCGCGAATCAAATTAAGCGAATGGATTTTCTCAGGCTTATGTGGCCGTTGGCCTGTCGTCGAAGCACTTTCGCTCGCCTCCGGCGTGAGAACCGGGGATACAACCATAGGCCCGCCAGCTTGCAGTCTCGCGAGTGCACTTTTTGATGCACGCGGCGCGTGATTAGTTGTCTCTCGAATCGCCTCCAATGCTGCGATGACGAGATCGAGAGCTGACTGGATCATTTAGGTCGATCATCCAAAATTCGTCACGCGACTGCAAACGATTTCAAGACTGGTCGCAGCAATCTCGAGTTCTGTAGCGCGATAGTCCCTAAAATATGCGGCGGTTTTGCCAGCCGGCTGCTTGATCCAGTAATTCCTTTTCTGCTGCGAGCGATGTTCTGATGTCTACTTGCGCATTAGCATCGGCAGTTGCGGCAATCGGCTCCTTAGACACCATTGGCCATTGGTGAAAGTAGCCCGCGGCAATCTTAACCGTCGATTGCCCATTGCCCGAGGCAATCACTTCACCTCGCCCGCACGTTACTCTGGTAATTGCGCCATCAGTCCAAACACTGAACAGACAACTGGAGTCCGGCGCGATCGTCGACTGGCTCGTCGTAACGGCTAAATAAGACGCGCTTCGGTCAGCTCGGCTAAACAGAATGCTCACCTTCCCACGGTTCAATCGTATGCGCGCACGTCGATCGAGCATGCCTCCCGCAGTCTCGTTGCCGTCTTTCGTCAGCCGGAACTCTTCGATTTTTATTTCGGAATTGCCGGACAATTGAACAAATGCGCCCGGAACCAATGCCAGATTGATTGCGGCCCCGCCCGATGTCCGGACCGTGTCGTCATCTTGAATTTTGCTCGTGGACGTGACCCGTTGAAACTGATTTCGTTCCGCGTTTCCGAAGACGACCTCGCCGTTTACGAAAAACACGGTCGCCGCTGTCGCGCGAGTCACATCTCTGGAGCAGCCCGCTCCTAAGAAGCAAAAACAGAGGACGAAGACGCTGCTAAATAAAGCAAAACGCGTTGGAACTCTTCGCGATTGGCAGCGCGTATGGGAGCTAAAAAAACAGGATCTACCTAGCTTCCGAAGTAGATTTCCGCTTTTGAGTTCCAAAGAGTGGCACTCCGGGGCAGAAAAGACAATTACACCGAATTAAGCTCGGCAAGAGGTAAGCCGCGAACGGTCTTGAATTGTCAGTAACGCCGTTATGGAACACCATCTCCGTGATTTTGCCAGAACCCGCCGGGTGTCAGCGAAACTCCTGCCGGTTGAAGATAAACCAGACCTGAACTCCACATGGCAGTGTACAGATGGTCAGCTCCGGGTTGAATGTTCACTGTTGTCGAAGTCGGCGCGGTATAGCCGACGAGTGGCACCTTGTGCACGGTCAAGACATGAGGCCCAGCTGACAACCAGGTGCTATAGCTTCGGCCCTGTACGATGTTCCCGATGGACCGACCATCAATCTGGAGATTGAAAGCCAGATTCCATCCGAAGTTTGGCACCCTGTCCACGGTCAGGTGACCAGGTGGAATGTGACTAGACCGGAGATAACGAGACGAAGGACCTCCCTGCGCAAGAGTGCTGATAAAAATTGCGCACGCAAAGATACAAATCAGAAAAACGTTCCGCGCGAACCTGTATTTTGAGTTCATGAGATACATTGTACGCATAGAGTGGATTTTCGCCAGTTCTAAACAAGCAACTTCTCACGATTGCTTGAAACGCGTTCGTGCTTTGGCAGCGTGTACAGGAGTCGAAAAAACGGGATTCACCTAGCTTCCTAGGTAAATTTAGCCTTTTGAGTTGCACCGAATGGCATTCTGAGCATTTTCGCTGTGCTCAAACGTGCTCAAAAAAAATCCACCAAGCGGGCGAAAAAAGATCACCGCGATTCGTCGGGGCAATACTACGGTCAAGATTTACCGACGCAAAGCCGGCCGCTATAAGGGCAAGCACTATGATCTTTTCACGGTGGCCTATCGAGAGGATGGCCGCCGCGTCTTAAAGAATTTCAGGCAGTGGCGCCGCGCCTGGGCCGCCGCATCCGAAACGGCAACAAGGCTCGAAAGAGGCGAGCGTGAAATTTTGCGGCTCAGCGCCGCCGACTGGCAAAGCTACCTTCGCGCGAAGAGTTTGCTCCGGCCGTTTCAAATTCCCCTTCACGAGGGCGCTCGAGGAATATGTCGCCACCGGAAGCGCAAGAGGGTAATCGAAAAGCGGGCAGGGGATGTTGTCGCCGAACTGCTAGCCGCCAAACAGAACGCCGGATTGTCTGATCGCTACATTGAAACACTGCGGACTTATCTGCTTCGATTCGCAGATTCATTTCAGACCAACATCGGAAGCATTAACACGGGCGCGATCGGGCGCTGGCTGGATAGTCTGAAAATCGGGCCGCGCTCGCGAAATAACGTGCGCCAGGCGGTGGTGACGTTGTTTAATTTCGCCCGCCGCCGCGGCTATCTGCCGAAAGGTGAGACGACGGAAGCCGCTGATGTTGAAACCGTGCGCGATCACGAGGGCGAAATCGCAATCCTAACGCCGGCAGAATTGTCGAAGCTTTTAAAAAAATCAAAGCCGCTCTATCAGCTTTATTTTGCGCTTGCAGCATTCAGTGGCATCCGGTCCGCCGAGTTGCTTCGGCTTGAATGGAGCGAAATCAATTTCGAGAAAGGCCACATCGAAGTGAAAGCGCGTAAAGCCAAAACAGCAACGCGCCGTCTCGTGCCGCTTCAATCCAATCTGGCGAAATGGCTGGCACCCCATCGCCGCCCAGGAAATTATTCCAAAGCCGCCGCACAGTGGACAGCGCGATCAAATTCGCGAAGCGAATCGGGATTCCTTGGAGCGCTAATGTGCTTCGACACTCGTATGCGAGCTATCGCTTGTCGATCATGGCTGACGCCGCGCGCGTGGCCTTGGAGATGGGGAACAGTCCAGCAAAGCTTTTCACAAACTACCGCGAACTCGATCGCGAGAATCACGCACCGGAATGGTTCGTAATCGATCCGCCGCGCCGATCACGTAAGATCGTTCCCTTCGCTGCATAGCCGGGTGGCAAATTCAACGAACGGATCGAGGTATTTTCAGGGCCTCCTCTTTCTCCTCAGCCGTCCACTCCTTCCAGACGTCTCCGACCTGATCCTTGAGTAGGTCGAAGTCTATTGACAATGCTTGCCAGCTGGCGATCCCGATTAATACCTTTGACGGTTTTGGCTTCGGCAAGCGAGCGCGAGCACGGTCTGCTTTGATTGCGGCGCACTGCGCTCTCAGCTTAGGGGAGTCTTTGAATCGATAATGTTTACCGTTCCATCCGGCGAGCTTAATTATCGAAAAATCCGTCGCGGGCTTTGCTAAACGCCCAGACACGCGAGCAACCGCAAAGATTACCGATGTTCGTTGTGCTGAGGTAAGTCACCGTCGTGGAAATGTTAAATGTTAACAGTCATTTGACATTTCCGCAAGTGTGATGAAAGAGCTATCATTTGCTAGCACCGACTCCAACGTATTGAGCCGTGAACAGGCTGCCATGCGCATGGGAATATCGACGCGAAACCTCGACTACATGCGCCAGTCCGGGAAACTTCCGTTCCTTCAAATAGGCCGGCGCATCGGATTTCTTCCCTATGATCTAGATCGATTTATCGAGGCTCACCGAGTGGAAAGCGTTTAAAAAAATTCAAGCCAGAAAAGGCAAATTACATGCCCGCTTTTGATATATCTAAACTTAAAATTGCGGCGGAGCACACCTTGAACGCCGCTGTCGTTCTGAAATACGAGTTGGAAACACGCCCCGGCGGACCGCAGGTCGAAGGCCTGAAGGATGCCGCGAAGTGGTTACGCGAGGCAGCAGACGACGTGGATAGCGCGATCCAGGACTAGGCCGACAAAAAAACGCGTGCGTTACCCGAAAAGTGAACGCACGCGTTTTACAAACCCACAATGAACCAAGAAAGTCAAAACGGCGCGCCAGCAAAGCCGCCAAAGGATTTGAATGAGCTGGTCGTTGCAATGCCGGTGCTTCAATCTGGAACCATTGAGGTCGACGACGATGAAAAATCACAGTTCGCGATGTCGCTTGACCCGGAAGTCGCAAAAATCCTTCGGCGCCGCGGCAAAATTGCAGACGTGCGCGCGCGGATCATTCTTCCCGGTCCCGGTCGCTTGCTGAGTGACTGTGCCGCTGAACTTGGCGCGAAGCTTGCACAAGGCGGAAAAATCTTCCGGCGGCATGGCCGTGCCGTCGTAGTTGATGATGAGAAGCGAGAGATCTCTGAGATCACTGAAGTTCAATTCATCAGTTGGCTGGAGAGTTTGGACGGCGGAAGAGTTGTGTGCCAGCAATTCACCGCCCAGGGCAAGAAGAGTCGGTTGATCGAGACGACGATGAGCAAAACCTGCGCCGAGGCGATACTGGCCTGCCGCGAGTTCATTCAATCGCTACCGGAGATTCGCCGGATTAATCGCGTGCGTTTGCCGGTATGGAATTTTTATGATCCACGATAAAAACAGGCCGCGAAAGGGCGGTATCGTCGTGTTGCTCGCTCCTGGTTATGATGAGGAAACGGCGACGTAACGTCGACGAAGCTCCATCGGCGAGATAAATATTTTCGAAGCTTTAACAACACTAGATCGCTGGTTTGTGAGTGGCTATTGACCTGCCGATAGCCGCGTTCCGCCGCCGTGATTCACGCGAGCTGCTGACGCCATCTGCGATCTCAGATCGGAGACAAAGCGCACAGGCCCGCGTTTATGGTGGTGGGCAACTGCGAAGGTTGTGGCAAGACGCTCCTGGTTAAACTTGCGCTTGGTCCAGTGTTCGGCCCTGTAGCTGTTACGGCTTTTCCTTTGCGCGACAAGATGTCCGAAATCATTAACGCGGTCGCCAGGGACGGTCGGCCATATTTGTTTCTCGACAATATCAAGGGCGAGTGTAGCGATACCGCGCTTGAGGCCTTTCTGCTGCGGGCCGACTCGGCGGCCGGACACTTGGTCAAAAGGACACGTTCGATGTTGAGAAACGTTGCCTGGTTTATCTGACTGGCAATAACGTGACGGTTTCGCCGGACATGCGGCGCCGCCTGCTTTTCGTCAATCTGTTTCTGTCGGAAGCGCGGCCAGAACTGCGATCGGTGAAGCGCCGAATTGAAGAAAACGATATTCTCAACGCTCGCGGCGAATCCTCGGCGCGCTCTGGTCGATCGTGCGCTTTTGGGCTTACGACATGCAACTTGAGCCAGGACATGAAAACGCGTCGTTCTGGCAATGGGGCCGGATCATCGGCGCCATGGTGGAAAGCGTGTTGCACGAGAAGCAGTCGCCGCTATCTGCTCCGAAAATGGAGCGCGATCAACGGCTGCTTGTCTGGGAAAAGTTCATGCCGCTGTTGGCCGATGATGTTGACAATGACTGGCAATTCTCGCCCCGAGAACTGCGCGAAGCCGCGCGCGCGTCCGGCCTTTTTTCTTCGAGCTGGCTGAAACCGAAGAAGGTCTTTCCGACAAGGATAAACGCGAAGAGCGCTCTATCTTTGGCAAGCGATACTGCGACCATTTCCTGGGCAGGTGCTTCGATGTTAGTGGCGGTCGTTTGTGGTTCGTAGACAATGGCGAATTAGGCCGTGGGCGACGGTATATTGTCACTCGCAATCGTAATCATGAGCGACCATGACAAGCATCCCGCACCTTTCAATTGTTTATGTGAACGGTGCATTGATAGCAATGATACGGTTCTGCTCAGGCTAGTGGGTGCTATACGGAATACTCGCACGCACGTAGCTCTACTACCAACCATAGCAATCATTACATTTACCTATGTGATGACTGTCATCGTCAGTCACGATCTTTAAAGGAATCTCTTGTTGGTCAGTTCAAATCGGTGAAGCCATCTCGTTAGGTGTTTTTATGCGGGTCATTCCAAAAATCTCCGTTCCATCGTGTTCCGCTTTGACGTGCACGTTTGGGAACCGGCGCGCAGTTCCGGTTTTTAGGCAAGACGTTGCAATGGTAGCTTCAATTCAAAATTCAACTGAGAGGGGCGGGAAGCTCAGGCGATGGCCGAACGGCCGAAATACGCGAAGCCGTTTTCTGAGCTTGCCGAAATTTACAAGGTTACTCCGCGCGGATTACGAAAATGGATTTGTCGAGGCCGGTTGGCAAACGATCCCCCACCGTTGGACAATCCGGCCCTGATGCCGGACTGGTGGACGCGGCATTATCGAATATTTCCCCGAGAATTTGCTACTGCGGCGGCGGTCTGCTTGGCGAGCATCTCACAGCGGACGAAGTTCAGAACGCACCGTCATTTGCTACTGCCCTGACGACGCGCGGAAAAACGCTGTAGTCTGCAAAACCGAACTCGCGGCAGCGCGAGCTGACGGCAACGTCCATCGTATCGCTTCGTGCAATAGATCCTACGGCGATGCGCTGGATATTCTCGTAAAATGTGAACGCTTGTCGTTCGAACTGCGGCTCAAAGGTGGCGAGTTCTTCAGTAGAGCGGATATCGAGCGCGAAGTGGCTTACATCGCGGAGCATGTGCGATATGTGCTCGAAATGTTCGCAACGAACATTGATAAACGTCTCGCCGATGCGCCGTGGGAGTTGCGAGATCACGTGAAATCAGCGGTAGGTGACGAGACTGAGAAGGTGTTCGCTCTCTTATACGAGATGCGAAAACTGGCAGACCAGTCATCCGAACCCCATCTTGGTGCGGCAAACTGCCCCGCCAGTTTTTGACAGCCCGCCATTCTGAGATAAAACGAGACAACATCCAGAATTAAGTGGAGCGGCGCAGATATAGCAAAGGCGCTCGACGTCCCCGCAACGTCGATCTACAGAGCAGTCCGTAATGGTTCGCTGATCCCAGATGCCCGCAGCGAACGAATCTTTCTGTTCGGACCGCATCGTTGAGACGCGTCCTGGATAATTTGGCGGGCCAGCTCAGCGCCTTGCAATATGCGCGGTGTATCTCGTCTTTTGATTTGGAACCAACCGCGCTCGATTCCTGCACGGTGCGCTTAGAGAAGGTGGAATCACACGATCGTGGTTTACCAAATGCGACCGAAAGGGGTAACTCCGGCACCATAAATTTGGTAGAAGGGGGCGGCCTGAAAGGCTAGTCAGTTCATACCTAGGCGGAACCGCGCCCGCTGCGGCCCGCCTGCCGGAGAAATTTAAAACAGAATTAGAAATATGATGACCCAAAGAGATATAGAAATGCAAATGACGGACAGGCTCCTGGCCGGCGGCAACCATTACATTAAGACAGCAGAAATAGGGCAACGGAATGTGGCAATCACAACCACAGGAGTCGTCGCCGGCGCCGCGTGTGGGGCGTCTGCGATCCTTGATGATCGCCTCGCAACACCTGAGAGTAAGCTCTCGGCACTCCTCGATGCAATTCCGGCAGACGTTGCCCGGATGATTCGCATCGGGAAGGAATCCATCGACGAAAAAATTTCCGCCATCCGCATGAAGTTCTTTCGGGAATGAAAGTCATTTTTCACGAGTATTGTGACCCGCCCCGCTGCGATTGCGTCGTTTCTTTCGAACCGAGCGACGATCCTGTCTCTGGCGCCATCGGCCTGATTCTTGTTCTGGCAAATCACCTTCGGACCCCGGTCGCGGATGCCTTAGAGTCTGGAGCTAAATGCGCGGCGTTAAGAATGCCACGGCTTCGGCTGGAGGAAATTCCAAAAATCTCTGGCGATACGGCGAATTACTTGCGGGCGCTCCGCTTCGATGTAGCCGGCCTGCAGATAATTTCCCCTCCGGCCGCCGGATCTGGCGCCCGGCACAACCTCATAAAAAAATGAAAACAAAGCCCGGAACAATCGCAGCGTTTGTCACGCCGTCCGAAATTAGTGAAGCCGGAAGACTTCGCGACGCGCTGAAGGCGTTGCGCCGGCAATGTGTCGAAATCTGTGCACCCCATATTGAAGCCACGCTGGACGCGCTAAGATGCACTTATCTATCCGCCCCAACTGATTCCAACCTGGACAAGCTCCGGGCCGCCCACATCGAGTTAGCCATGGTCGAGCGTGGCCTAATATCGCCAACTTTACGCGCAATTGTGGACCACGCGCTGGCGTCTTGTGAGGCCCGCATCCAAAACTTCGCGAACCCAATCATCGCCCGGGCGCTGGATGGCGCCCGCTCACGTCTGGCCGAAGTGGTTGCAAGCGAGTGGAAGCACTTTAAGGACGCAACCGGCTGCGAACTTCCGGCCGATCCACAGCGGCAAACGCATGAAAACCAAATTTCCGGACCCTCAAAAGCCTGGCAGGACACAAACCCGGTTGTAAGTATCGCGCGTAGCTCGGTATCGCGCCTCGAGGCTATGCTCAGTGGGTTGGATACGCCTGACAGGCTCCTCGCGTTTCTCCGAGAGCACGCCCTCTAAATGGCCGATATTTCCTTATCTACCGCAGTCGATACCAGCGGCGTAGCCGCGGGCATGGCTGCTATCGAGAATCAGGTTAGTAAGACCGCGCACTCGATTCAGAGCGTCCTGAGCGGTTCGCTCACTGCCGGCGCGCTCGCCGCCGAATTCCAAAAGATCGCTGCGGACCGCCGAAGAGATCCATCGCGAATCCGAACGCTTCGGAGTGGACGCCGAACAACTACAGCTGGTCAGCAACGCCGCGAAACAACTCGGGCTCGATATGGGTATCGTGGCGCGCAGCATGAACCTGCTGGAGATCAACGCCCAGAAAGCGTTGGACCCTACTACCAAGCAAGCGCTGGCCATGGAACAACTCGGCATTAGCGCCAAAGCGTTCGCCGCTCTTAATCCCGAAGAAAAAATACTGGCACTCGCCGACGCCTACAAAAACAGCGCGCAGGACGGACAAGCTTACGCCGACGTTGCGGAACTCATAGGCCGTCGTAACACAGAGCTGATCCCATTGCTAGCCGAAGGCTCACAGAAAATCATCGAGCAAGGCAAAGCCTTCCGCATAATGAGCAACGAAGAGATCGACACCCTCCACGCGATCAAGGTCGAGGAAGAAAAATATTTCGCCAGCCTAGACGGACTTCTGGCATCAGCAATCGTTTCATGGGGTAGATATTTCGCCAGTCTAAAGAATCTATTGACAGGAAATTTCAAGGGCGGCGCCGGGGCATTGGCTACGACAGCAGCAACCGCGCTTGTCCCGGGCCTTGGCCTAATAGCTCCGATAGCAGTATCGCAGTCCGGGCTTATGCCTGGCTCCAATCCGCCCCCCGGCGCCGCCGGGACACCGAAAGGAATTAGTGGTGGTGGCGCAGCTGCTGTAGGGATCGAAGATATTTCCGCCGGTGGCGCCGGTGGCGGTGGGTTTGGTGGCTCGTTGGGCCAGCTAAAGCTCAAGCTCGACCAATTAAATATCGAGCAAAAAATCAATGCGCTCCTCGACGAACGCGAATCCATCGTTGCTGCCTTAAATTCCGACGCCGAGCAAGGAGACGAACACGCCGCATCCAGATATAGCCTGGAAAAGAAGCTCGCTACGATCGACGGTATTCTACTGCCCCTCCAACAGCAACTCTCGCTCGAAGAACAAAAAGGAGTGTTAGCTGCCGATCTGCGTATCCAGAAATCGCAGGGCCGTGTCGAGCTGGACCAGTTAGACCTGGAAATACGTGATGCCCTGAATAAGGGCGACGTATACGGCGCATTTCTTCTTCAGAATCAGGCTAATTTTCTCGCGATAAATCTGGATTACGAGGAAAGAATTCAAAAGGCGATCGATGACGCCAATATCGCCCGAAGCCACGGGCTGGAGCTGACGGCCGAAGAAAACGAACTGCTCGCTCAGCAACTGGAAACCGAAAAACAAGCCACGTTGGATCGGGAGCGCCAACGCCAGGAACAAGAGCGCCAGAGAATATCGCAAGGCCCTAATCCATTAACTATAAACGCGCTCGCTCAGGGCAATCTGCGCTTGGGTGCAACTTCCGATGTTTACGCAGCGGCTGTAGCGGCGTCCGAAAACCTTCAACCTGGCACGCTGGCATACGAACGTCTGGTGCAACGTATTTCAGCCGAAGACCAGGTTAGAAATCTTCAGGGCAAGAATCGTGGATGGGAGGAGCAGCTTAACAGGGACAAACTCGTCCAATGGTTTTCACATCAACAGCAACAACAAGCCACGCAGCAGGCGGAACAGAGCAAGCAAGATCAACTTCATTATTGGGAGGCTATCGCAGCGGGTCTCCCGCCACCGGCTAACAACTCATTTACAGGTTTGTTTGGAACGTCCCCGTTCACTAGCTTTAACACCATACCCGGTCAGGATAACACCGGCGTCCAGATCCGACAATTATCTACTCAAATTGACCTGCTGCAACAGCAACTACTGACACTGCAACAAATCGCCGGCAACACAAGCATCATCAATATATGATGATGGCGATGGGGTTTCATCCTTGGTTTGCTCCCCTAAAATGTTGATGAGCAAGCAAGGACGTAGGTGGGCCTATCAAATAGCCCTCGCGAATCTACGACAGCGGAAACCGAATCTCCAGCTGCCCGAATTCAATGCCTGGGCCACTGTTATTCTGCTTCAGATACTGCTGCTCGGGCAGCACCGATTCCCATTCTGGGTGCGGCGCGCCATGGCCTTAGCGGCCAGGCTTCATTCTTGCGCCCGTGGCCTTGATCATTCAAGGGCTTTTGTTCATGACTCCGCGAGCGCCTCCACTTCTTCGGCAAATTCCTCCGGCATCCAACACGCGGCTATGAGCGCAAAAGCCTGCTGTCTCGACAGTGGCAGCTCAAACTCTTTCGGGGGCAATACCTCTTTGGTTTGATTATACTCTTCGAGTTTTTCGTCGTCTCGCCAAACAGTCTGAGTCGGCCCAAGATACTCCTCCGTAGAGACCATCTCTGGATGCAGCTCTTGCCACCTTAGGGAAAAATCTCCTTCTTCGAGTTGCACTACCCGGACCTTGCTGCATTGGCTGCGGTCTATCTGTCGCACCAGGGCCGCAATCTTTGGAGGCAGCGCGTAGTCGCTTTCCTCCATCACGTCTAGATCGAAAGAATCAACAATAGTTGGATCAACAAAGTTCATGACCTTCGAGATTTCTAGGTTTCCGGGAACCTGTCAAGCATTTTGTGCTCAAAACGTGCTCAAATCCGCCGAAACCATCCAACTACCGTGGCAGCGCGTACGGGAGTCGAACCCGTGTACCAGCCTTGAGAGGGCTGTGTCCTAACCACTAGACGAACGCGCCGCAAACGGGATGCGTCTAGAAATACTGTACTGAGCCCGAACTGGCAAGATGTGGGCCAAACCTATTGATGTGCGAAAACAACGAAGGATTCGGCTAGTCGCCTTCCTCACGACTGTCGATCAAAGAAATCGTTTCCGAGCAGCGCCGCACGACCCAACTTTACGAATCGCGGCGAACACGCGATGCTCGCGCGCGCGTGAAAATCACGAGTGTATCGCTGGAAAAAAAGTGGCGACCGAAAGTCGGTTGGGGGGTCCCGCTGGCGTGGCTGACGCTTTGCATCGTTTGGAGTTCCACCTGGCTTGCCATTAAAATCGGATTACGCGATCTCCCGCCGATCTCCTTTGTGGCGATTCGTTTTCTCATCGCGATCGGGGTGCTGCTGGCTCTCTCCATCGGGAGGACGCATTTGCTCCCACGACGGCGTAGCGATTATACCATTTTAGCCGTAACAGGAATTCTCATGTTCGCTGTGAATTATACTCTCTTGTTCTGGGCGGAGCTGCACGTTTCATCCGGACTGGCGGCGGTGTTGCAGGCAACCATTCCAATTTCCGGCATGGTCTTTGCCCACTGGATGTTGCCCGATGAACCTCTTCGCTTACAGAGGTTCGCCGGCGCAATCACCGCAATCGGCGGCGTGACGGTGATTTGTGCCCGACTCCTCGGGTTCAACGGGCCACTGGCTTTCTGGGCTGGCGTGGGAGTTGTTGTTGGTGCCGCGAGCGCGGCATTCGCCAACGTGCTCGTCAAGGCGCGCGCAATGCAGCTTGCGCCCGCAATGCTGGCTGCGTGGCAGATGATTTTCGGAATTGCGCCGTTATTACTGCTTGGGCTTGTCGTTGATGGTAACCCGGCACGTTTCCACTGGACGGCAACATCGGTGTTTTGCCTGCTGTATCTCGCGGTTATCGGCTCGGCACTGACGTTTCTGCTTCTTTACTGGCTGCTACCGCGATTGACCGTGGCGCAGCTGCAAAGCATTTCCCTCATCACTCCCCCAGGAGCCGTCATGCTCGGTTGGTTGTTAGGCGGAGAAACGTTTCCGCTTTCCTCCTTGCTGGGGGCAGCATTGGTTCTTGTCGGCGTGTGGATGATTTTCCGAAAAGCGGCACCGCAGGAACCACTGATCCAGGAAGGCTGACTAGTTCGCCAGTGTTCGTAAGATAGCGCTTTTCTGTAAATTATGAGCCCACACGAAACGGACCAACCATAAGGCTCGACTTTTGCCGAATGGAGAGCTAGCCTCCGCACTTGGCGCGTTGACGATGAGTTCAGAAATCTCGGCTTCAGTTGGACGTTGGGAAAAATGTGCGCGAAACCTCCGGGCGGATGTGAGGACGGTACAATGCCTACTGCAAGCAGCTGGGAAAGCGTTGCAAGCTCCAGAAATTGATCCGAAAGGTGTGGACGGAAAAATCTCACGACCGCCTGCGATGTCGGACACTGTAAACGCGATCGAAGCCTTCCAAAGCCGCTTCACCGGCGCTGTGGACGGAGTCATTGCGCCAGGCGGCCAGACGTGGGCGGCCCTGCTGGGAGCTACGGCGAAAATGCCAGATAGCACGGAAAATCTTTCGGCTGGTTCTCAATGGTTTTTTCCTTTTACCACTGTTCCAGCCGAAAGTTGGGAAAACCCCCCTCTGGCCTTCGCATCCTCGCGGGCAGGTGGTGCTCGCTTACACGCTGGCTGTGATCTTTACTTTCCCAAGGGCACACCGATCCATGCGATCGCCGATGGTGTCGTCCTTCGCGGACCCTATCCATTTTACTGCGAGACTTTTGCTCTGGAGATTGATCATGGATCTGTCCTCGCTCGTTACGGCGAGATCCAAAGCAAGGCAGAAGTAACTGCTGGAGATACAGTTCGAGCCGGGCAAAAGATAGCGAAAGTCGGCCATTTGGTCGGAATTCGGGTGCCGAGCGATATGCTGCACTTCGAACTGTACGACAAGACCGCGTCGGGCCCTCTGACTGTCGCCAGGGGTTCTGGTTCGGCCGTGAGGAACGGTGTGCCTTTCATGCGACGCAGAGATCTGATTGATCCAACCTTGAAGCTCAATCAATGGCGAGAAAATCTGCCACCGGCCTGAGCTCGTTGAAACACTGTTGACAGATCGGTATTAGCGACGGCGAGACTGTAAGAAATTAGCTGACGTGCCAGTCGTTTTGATGAAGAAGATCTTCTGAAAACGCTTAGTCACTGGGGAAAAACGTCAGGCGGGGCTGCTGGGTATTTGGCCTTAAGGTTTTTGAAATAATTCTTGTAATCGGTTCCTTCCTCGGCGGGCATCCATTCCAGTAGCTTCCATTTGTTCGCCTGCTCTTGCAGGAGTCCGGACTGCGATTCGTAATGTTGTGTCCCGTTTGCCGAACGCGGATTGATCTGTATCCAAGCCCAGCCGTTATGAACCTTCAGATACGGAACATCCAGCACGAGGTTCTTTCTTCCCTGGCGGGCCAATGCGTCCTGAGTTGCTTGCAGGATTGCGTTTCTTTCCGCGCTGCCATCTGGCGGCGTGTGCGCGGTGTTTAGTGAGGCGCAACCGGATAGAATTACTGAAGTCACTACAGAGGCTATTGTGAAGTACTTCTTCATAGGTGCATTCGTTGATGCCAAATTTGGATCGGAAAGTGAATCCTCCAGAAGTGCCGGGTTCAAGCGAATGACCAGGACTGGATTATTTATCTGCCGAGAGTGCGCGAATCTACCAGCATCAAAAACTCCGGGTTGTCGGCCAGATTCTTGATGAATGCCTTGCGCGATGGTCTGCCGTCTTTCGCATCGTAACGAATGATCTCCTTTGTATTACGACTGGCCACGTAAAGGAAGCCGTCGTCGCCGAATGCCATTCCTGCGGGGCCATTAAGTCCTGCGGACTTTGACGCGATAAAAAAGGTCGTGGAGCCCTGCCTAAGGTCATGCCGCAGAATTGAATCGTTCCCGCCGCTCCCAATAAGAAGGTAACGGTTATCCGGACTAAGCAACAAATGGATCGGCCTTTCGAGTTGATCGCTTCGCGAAATAAGATTCCTCAAATGGCGCCCGGTGCGACCCTCGTAGATTCGTACACAATCGGCAGCTCGATCCGCGACATACAAATCGTTATTCGGTGCGAAGATTACTGCTCTGACCTCCAGGAGACCGGTCGACGCAAGCTTGGCCGGCGGAATGAAGGTTCCGGGCGGAAAATCGGCTTTTTCCAGATGCAGGCTATCAGGAAGGGGCATCGGTGTTCCGGGCTTACCTTTTTTGCTGGAGGGACCGTGATATCTCGCAATGAGATTCGTGTTTTGACTGGAAACGTACAGATCGCCCTCCGAATCAAACACGATGTTGAAGGGGTGATCGATGCCGGGATTCATCTCGCCGTGGTGTTTTACGAAGACGTCGACGAAATCGTGTTGTCCATTTTCATTCAGCGCGCCCTTGAACTTTAGAACTTCGCTGTATTCGAAATAGGCGTTGACCACATACAGATTCCCATCCGGTCCGAATACGAATCCGCGAAGCTCACGAAGTTTCATACCATGGGGAAGACTTTTTTTGTTTAAAGCCTTCCGCAAATTCTCCCCGTCAGTCGAGTAGACGTGAATATTGTTTAGCGAGGCCTCCTCTTCACCGCCGTGAAAGCTGACGTACCATTCCTTCGCCATAACGATCCTCTTACTTGGCCGCGCATTTCATCGGCACAGCAAATCATTAAAATCTGCAACCGTTGCTTCTCGGAGTAAATCGATTCTTCCTCAAAATCTTAGGGACTTCCGGCACATGTCGGCGACAAAACAATAAGCAAAACAGAATGTCATTGCTGCGCACGACTTAGTCGCCCCTATTTTGTTGACATTTTTACTTTTCTTTTTGGATTTTTTCGTGAACAATCTTTCAGGGGGATTACGATATGAGCTCTGTATCGGATGAGTCGCTGCCACTTGGAGATCCTCCATTTACAGAACATCCCACGCCTGATGCGGTTACCGAAATCGCCCAACGGCTTGGCCCCTTTCCGTTTGCTCCTCCTGATGTGACGCTCAAAGAGGAAAACGCTCTTTCGACCTCGAAGGACTGGTTCACCAAGCACGATAAAAATGCGATCGATGAGCTCGGCAGTCTCGATTTCCACGCATCGAGCGGACCCCAAAGCGTGGGTGTGGTCCCGAAGCTTCATAATACTTCAGCCGGCATAGAGATTTATCAGCTCCCTTCCACAATTACCAAAGAGACGTTTGAGAAAACTGAAGGCCCGTACCGGCCAGGGACGACCAAAAAGTATAGTAACAAAAGGTCCGGCAAAAAAGTTGCCAAGTTCAAGGTGGGTAACATGGCCGAATCTGGTCTCGCCTGCTTTCACGTGTCGCGACTTCTAGGGCATCTCGTCGAGGTGCCGACTGCGACCTACCGGACGATGAGTGTTCAAGAGTTCCAGAAAGTGGGTGATCAGGCGCGGACCACCGGTCACCCGAGTTGCACTGAAGCGTGGGCTAATCTACGAGCGATGGTAAAGTCCGGCAGTTCGAAAGTAGTTCTTCCGGGTGGAAAACTTGTCTTTGGATCCCTGGCAGAGAATCCGCGCGGAGAGAACAGCAGCCCCGAAGATTATTGGACGGTCAATAGCATCAGAGGTCACAGCTTTTACAAGGCGCTGTCTTCAAAGTCGCCAGTGGCAAATGCATTGAACTTGAACGACGCCAAGTGTCTTCAAGATTTAGCTCTTGCACAGGACATGACGCGAGGCGTGATCCTAGATTCAATCTTTCGACAAGTTGATCGCCTGGGTAACATCAGCATTGCTGTGTTTCAGCATTACGTTACCAAGAAAGGTAAGGTCAGATGGACTGACAAGGTGAGTGAGAAAGATAAGGCTGAAGCGGTCAGTCCCATTCAGGCATTGAAGCGAATCATGTACAAAGATAACGACGACGGAATGATGTGGGGGATGAGTTCGATTTCCGTTAGTCCGATTCTCAGTGAAACGCATCACATCGACAAAACGATCTACGACAGGTTGCAATGGTTGGCAGGCTTAATGCAAGACAGCGAACCAGGTTCAGACGCGAAGATAAAGGACTACTTTCTGAACGTTGTACACATCTCGGAAGGCAACTACGATAAGTTGAAGGCTAGCTTGATTAAGCAAACAGCGGCGCTCAAAAGCCGCGTGGACTCTGGGGATGTTCACCTCGACTTGAATTTTGAGGGAACGATGAAGGCGCTTTACGCAAAGGAGGTAGAGGCCGCTCAGGGGGAGCAGTCTAACAGTGCGGAACCCGCTGTGACCTTGCCGCCTCCAAATACCGCCACAACGGTTCCCACCCAGCAGGAGTCTGATCTCAACAAACCTCGCGCTCAAGAAATCACCGAACACACCGCTCCAAACGGAACACTCGAACGCGCTATTCGACCAGCGAGTTTTCCCGGGCGCCCCGAGATTTATAGCAAAAAAGACATCGAGCAGGAGAAGGAACTCGCTGGAATAGACTTTTATAACGGCAAAACGGAAGGGGGACTGGATGTTGTCTTAATTCCAAAGACCTACAGTACTTCGCCTGGACTAAATATTCACGCTATCAAATTACCGGCGGGAGTGAACCGTCTCAGTTACGCTACGGCGCATACAGGGAAAGCCCATTCGAGCGAAGACAAAGTCATCGCTAAGTATAAGCAGTCCATGCCGGGTCACTTCACCTATAGCCCGTCAATCCTCGGTTATTACCATTTGTCGCGGTTTCTTGGTGCAGGCCATGTCGAGCCTGCCATTGTCCGTACGATGGACGTCGCTGCACATAAGCCGCTGGCTGATTTGGGCAAGACAAAGGCAACCGGCTCGAATAACCAAAAACAATGGACGGAGCTAAGAGCTTTGGACGAAGCTCACAGCAACCCAAGCCTCTATACAAAAGACGGGAAGCAGCTTTACGGTGCTTTGCAGGCGAACCCTACGGGCGAACAAAGTTATCCTCATCTGAGTGATTTAAATGGCGCCGCTGCTTTTGCGGCGTCGGGTGAATTTAGCAACGTAAGTAGCCCGAAGCCACTTAAGTTAAACTGCAAAGATGCCAGCGGTAAACTCAATCAGGCAGCTGTTCAGCAGCTCGTGCAAATAAGAGACCTTTCCGACATGATACTCATGGACTTTGTCATGAGCCAGGCTGATCGCTTCAGCGGCAATATGCATTCTGAGAAAGTCTACATGTGGGTTGAAAACGGCGTTGTGAAGAGCCAAAGCAAGAAAAGCGATCCTGTGAAGGCTGCGGAACAGTTGAAGCAGATCCCGCCCGGAGCTGTTCTGGTCAATCGAATGGTTATGAAAGACAACGACGCCGGTTTGATTAGCGGAAATTCGGCCAAGACTTATCACCTACTGGAAAAAGTCAGTCACATGGATTCCAAAACTTATAATCGGCTTTTTGATCTGCAAAAAGAACTGCAAAAACCAGAAGTCGCTCAGTGGTATCAAACGGAGCTTCTATTTACCACCGGTGACTTCAACACTATGAGGAATAACGTGGATCAGGCCGTAGCTATCTTGAGTAGCCGCAAGGACAAAGGCCTTTTTCTGGATGCTAATGTTAACGTAGCCCTCGGGGCTGAAGCCCAGGAACAGGAGGCCGAAACGACAAATGAGTCTGATAATGTCGGCACCACTCCGCTGATAAGGATTACCGGCTCCGTCGGCCGCTGGGAGAAAAACGCGGGCAATCTAACAGTGGATGTGGAAACTGTGCAGCGCCTTTTGCAAACGGCGGCGAAAAAATTACAAGCTCCTCAACTCGATCCGCAGGGTGTTGATGGAAAGATTGCGCGGCCGCCACGAACGTCGAACACGGTGGCTGCGATTGAAGCTTTTCAGAGCCGTTCCAGCCTGTCGATTGATGGACTAATTGAGCCCGGCAGTCAGACGTGGCAGGCACTCCTGCAGGCTGCGGGCGGTTAAACGAAGAATTCTGCTTCGCGCAGCTTAGGAGTGAAACAGAAGTTAGGGCCATTGCCTCGGCGGCTTCGTCCAAGTGCCAGCCACGATCACCCGCGTATCATCCACGAGTGAGTTATCCTGGATAAGCTGTGCGACATGCACTGACTGAATACGTACACAACCGTGAGAGGCTGCGTACCTCGGTACAATTGGAAAATAATGAAGAGCAATTCCCCTCCGTTGCATAAACCACGTAACGTACGTAGCGCGAGAATCGCTGTTAAGACGCCGTTGGAAGCCCTGCACCGGATAGGTCCCTTTCGGCGTACATTTGGATCCCGATCGGCGACTTGTGGTGTCATGATCGCAATTGAAACCTCTTAATCCTGCACCCGGTGATGTCCTGAACGGCCCCGTTTCCTGGCTATCAGCTTTGGGGCCTGTCCAAGTAAGCGTGAGCCAGTGATTGGGATCATCCAGGCTCACCGAAATCTGCTTTATGTACGTCCGCGAAAAATCATCATTCCGTAACGGATGAGCTGCTCGAGTCTGTAGCCGAGCTGCCAGCGCCTTTCCTCGAGAAACCTTGGCAATAGGTTTCCCTGCATCCAGCTCCTCCAGCTTTCTGGCATGCGTTAAGCGTTCCTTCAGAGTCGGCTTCGTCTTCGCTGATTTGTTTCGTTTTGCTTTTCTGGAATCGGCCGAGGTCACGCCCCGACGTTTTAACGGTTGTTTCTTTTTTGCCATAAGGTTTGTCACTTAATTTGCTTCGTCTACATGATTGAAAATCGGTAAAGCATACTGCACAGATGCCGTTTCTCTGAGTCCGTTCATAATTGAGTCTTTAGTCGCCGCGAATGCGATTGTCAGACCACAAATCTCGTGCGGTTCAGTCATTAGGGAAAATACGCCGACACGAAATCATCGTCCATGCCAATTATTAAATCGACATAGGTGATGAATTGGTTTTTGGTCAAAAGCGACTTCTCAATCTTCTCCTTTAAGACTGACCCGACAGGTAGCTCGAATTCCGTGCGGCTTGAGTCTCCCGTCTTCTTAAGAGGGTTGGGCATGACTTGCGGAAAGCCAGCGAGAGACTTTCCCGAGCTATTCAAGACATTTACTTCGAGAGTTCCGGTGTCCCTATCGTCCCGTTGGCTGATCATTACCAAAAATTGAAAAGGCAAATGTGTCACACATCCTTCTACAATTCGCTCCGCGACGCCGTCAAAAATCGCAACGCGCGAGATTGGCAGACCTTCACGTTGAAATGATGGCGCTGAGACGCTTTTCTCTCCGGATCTCGCATCTGGAAAATGCTCACGAAAATGGTAACGAACTTCGCAAGCGAAAGGTGGAAGCAAACAGGACGGCTCACCTGCAAACGCCGGATAGTAAAGGAAGAAAGCGTTACACGACAGAACCAGAAAGGTCATCAGCGATCTGTGCAGCACGCAGGAATCTTGCACGGCTTGAATTTTCCAGCGAAGTTATCCGCGTTGCAAAGGATAGGTTATGCCATTAATGACCGCCGCTTTTCCCGGAAACAGCTGGTAGCGAATGGTCGGCGATGAAGCGCCTCCTCCGTTTGCAGGGTGGGTTGTTCCAGTCGAAACGCCGAGGGCTCTAGCGCAGGCAATGCTAATTTCGCCAAGATGATTCGACGGCCCGATGTCTGCGACAACGGCTTCGGTAGTTCTTCCAGTTTGCGAATTTGTCACGAGACAGTGACAGCCGAGCACAGAAGCGGCGACTGCCTTAACGATGATCGGCGGCACGGCGACGAAAGGAACCGTCGCGGAGTCTACATATTTGAGGGGAGAAGAATCCGGGAGTGGCTTCCCATTCTCGCCCGGCAGGTATAGCGAGGTAGCCGAGATGTAGGCTCCAGGACACGGATCAGTTTTCTTCTGGACAATGGGCTTACCCTTTTTAGTTCCCGTATTCGTAATGACTCCGTACCAGTCGCCTGGTTCACCTGCATTTGCGAGAATATCTAGGGTCGGCTCATCATAGGAGTCGGGAGCGTAGCATGGCGGCTGACCGAATTGACCGTTTGCTCCGTCACCATCGAGTGTCGCACCTGCGAAGAACCTCACGCTTCCATCATCCAGTTCAATGATGTCAATTCCGTCGATTGTAGCGATTTTTCTCATCTGGTCCCGTGCCGCAGTGGTTTCAAACCCGCGACCGTCATGTCCCTGGTTTAACAATTAGGTAACTGACGTTCAAGACTTGTTTGGGAGGGAGTCGAATGTGTAGGCTATCGCGAATTCATTTCACGGGGCTAGGCAACAAGCTTACAATGTACAGCGCGCAACGCCGATGTGGCGGAATGGTAGACGCAACGGACTTTACAATTGAAATTTGTGCGATTTAAGCCAGTTCAGACGCGTTCAAAAACCGTCGCGATTTGCCTATGAAAACGAGGTTTTCCCGACTTTCATCAGAATTCGCCAACGATATGCAAAAAAACGCCTCGCTGTAGTACAAAATGTAGCACAGCGCCAAGAAGTGCTTGGTCAATCAAATCTCCGAGGATTCGTTAAAGCGAGGACGAACACCCGGGAAAGCCGTACATTCTGCTGGGGCACAGCCTGGGTTCGTTTGCAGCGCAGCAATTTGTTCTCTATCACGGTCATTCAATTGATGGCCTTGCGCTGTCAGGGTCTGGCATACTCGACGGCTTGGCGCGCGCTGCTCAATCGGTGCCGCCGGAAGAGGATCCGATGAAATTGATGAATGCTCCGTTTTAGCCGTCTCGCACGCCCTTCGATTGGCTTAGCCGAGACAACGCCGAAGTAGATGCCTTTATTAACGATCCACTTGCTTTACAACCCTCAAGCCAGAGTCGATGCAATCTTTCATCAATGCCTTCCCGCGACTCGCGGCTCCGCGCGAGATTCGCAGGGTGAGAGACGATTTTCCCATCTACATCTTCTCCGGCCGTGACGATCCTGTCGGACAGCGGCTGGAAGGCGTGCGTGTGCTGATCGACCGCTATCGAAGCGCAGGTCTCGTTTCGATCACACTCGATTTTTACTCCGGCGGTCGGCACGAAATGTTGTACGAAACCAATCGGCGCGATGTGATCACGAATTTGCTTGTTTGGATCTCCGGGATTTTAGAAAAGAGGTTGTGATGCAGACGTCAAACGCTCTGGATCCGCAGTCGCCGCAGTCGCGCGCGATTTACGATTTGGCAATCCATTCGACGATCATCTTCGCGCTGATTTTCGTCACCGTCACGGGCGCGATCATCTACGCGGTTCTTCGTTTTCGCGCGCGCGCGGGTGAGCCCGACCCGAAGCAAATCCCGGGTAACAGGAAGGTGGAAATTGCGTGGACAATTATTCCGTTCCTGATCGTTATCTTTCTCTTGGCGATGACGCTTGGCGCAATGAATCGCTCTGATCCGCCGCCAGCGCCCTCACCCGATTTGGTGGTGACTGGACACCAATTCTGGTGGCAGGTCGAATATCCGGGCTCAGGCGTCATCGCGGCGAATGAAATCCATATTCCCGCCGGCAAACCTCTGTCCGTGCGCTTGGAATCGCAGGATGTGTTACACGAATTCTGGGTGCCGGAGTTGACCCGCAAAATGACCAATGTGCCCGGCCAGCCTAACCACATCTGGTTACAAGCCGACAAACCGGGCACTTACATCGGCCAGTGCTCGGAATTTTGCGGGACGCAACATGCCTGGATGCGCATCCTGGTCGTGGCCGACGAACCTTCGAAGTTCGAAGAATGGCAACGTGCGCAGTTACAGCCAGGCCAGGCGGCGACAAGCGATGCTACCGCAAAAGGATTGGCGCTGTTTCAGACATCAACTTGCATCAACTGCCATGCTATTCGCGGAGTCGCTGGAGCGGATTTGCGGGTCGCGCCGGATCTCACGCACGTTGGCAGCCGCAGACAACTTGGCGCGGGTATTCTGGAGAATACGCCAGCGAACATGCGGCTTTGGCTCAAAAGCCCGCAGCACGTCAAGCCCGGCGCGCTCATGCCAGACTTCAACTTCACCGACGAGCAGCTCGACGAGCTTAGCGCATATCTCTCCTCGCTAAGATGAACGGGATCACGACCACCGCGGAGTTTCGGAACGCAGTCATGGATCCGGCCAAGCGTGCGCACTACCGACTGGCGTGGATTTCCACCGTCGACCACAAGCGCATCGCCGTTCTCTACATGGTGACCGCATTGTTCTTCTTCGTCGTCGCCGGCATCGAAGCGCTTTTTATGCGCCTGCAGCTGGCAGTACCTAACAATCACTTCCTCCAGCCCGACACGTACAACCAACTCTTCACCATGCACGGCACGACGATGATCTTTCTCGTCGTCATGCCGGTGATGTTTGGTTTCGTTAACTATGTCCTTCCTTTGCAGATCGGCGCGCGCGACATGGCGTTCCCGCGTCTCAATGCCTTTGGTTTCTGGTGCCTGCTCTTTGGAGGGCTTCTTCTGCACTTTAGCGTGCTCGCGGGCGGGGCTCCTGCGGTCGGCTGGTTCTCCTATGCGCCTTTGAGCGAGACCCCCTATTCTTCAAGTCCCGGCATCGACTATTGGGCAATAGCCATCTTCGTCATGGGTATCGGCACGATTAGTTTCGGCATCAACACCATCGCGACCGTGATCTGCTGCCGCGGTCCGGGAATGACGATGCGTCGTCTTCCGCTCTTTACCTGGATCAACTTCGTCAACGCGTTCATGATTATCCTGGCTCTGCCAGTCTTGAACGCAGGCCTGGCCATGATCCTGGTCGATCGCCAGCTTCAGGGCCATTTCTTCCTCCCTATCGGTGGAGGTTCACCGATTTTGTGGCAACACGTCTTTTGGGCCTTCGGCCACCCGGAGGTCTACATCATGGTTTTCCCCGCCTTCGCCATCGTCTCCGAAATCATTCCGGTGTTTTCGCGGAAGCCAATCTTTGGCTATGAAATGGTAGCTGCGTCCAGTGTAGCTATTGCGGTTCTAAGCATGGGGGTCTGGGGACACCACATGTTCACGGTGGGAATGGGGCGCCCACTTGACGTGTTCTTCGCCATTTCCTCTATGCTTATCGCCATTCCAACGGGCGTAAAGGTCTTGAACTGGACGGCAACTATGATCGGCGGTCGGATTCGCTTTCAAGTGCCGATGTTATGTTGCATCGCGTTTCTCATTCAATTCCTCGTTGCGGGTCTTACCGGTGTAAGTCATGCCAGTCCAGCGCTCGATTGGCAGACCAAGAACAGTTACTATCTCGTCGCGCATTTCCACTTTGTCGCCGTAGGCGCGATCGTCTTCGCAATCTTCGGCGGCCTTCAATATTGGTTCCCCAAGATGAGCGGTCGCATGATGTCAGAACGTCTTGGCAAGTGGAGCTTTTGGCTCATGGTCATCGGCTTTAACATGACCTTCCTCATCCAGCATGTTCTCGGGTTGTTAGGTATGCCCCGCCGTATCTATACCTATCCCGATCTTCCTAACTGGGGTTGGATGAACATGCTCTCGACCTGCGGAGTGTTCTTCATGAGCGCAGCTGCGCTTATTCTGGTTTGGAATTTGGTCAGGTCTCTTTTTCGCGGCAAAATCGCCGGCGATAATCCCTGGGATGCATGGACCCTCGAATGGGCGACAACCTCACCACCGCCGCACGAAAACTTTCACGCCTTGCCGCCTGTTCGCAGCCGGCGTCCGCTCTGGGATATTGCGAATTTTGACCGACCGGATCCGGTCGTAGGCGAGAACAATGCCGCCGTAACGCTTCCCAATCATGATAAGGTTGGAATCCTAAGCTTCATTATTTCCGAAACCGGATTCTTCGCGGCACTTATCCTTGCCTATTTGTATTTCTACGCGCACCCGCAGGCCGGTCCTGCGGCGAAAGAGCTGGATGTTCCGCGCACGCTCGTCTTCAGCGTCTGTCTTTTCGCGAGCAGTCTCACCTTTTGGCGGTCGGAGGTGGCCTTAACGAAACAGCGCCGCGGCTCCATGCTTGGCTGGCTCGCGCTGACCATTCTGCTTGGCGGTATCTTCCTTGTTGGTCAGGGAACGGAATACTGGAAACTGTTTCAGACTGGGGTCGATCTCAGTACTAATATGTTTTCAACCACCTTCTTCACCCTCACTGGCTTCCACGGTTTGCACGTGCTCCTTGGTTTGATCGCGCTGCTGATCTTTCTCTGGGCAGCGTGGGAGGGCGATTTTGCTTCTGGCCGCGGCTCCGCCTTTAAAGCTGCCGGTTATTACTGGCACTTTGTCGATGTGGTCTGGGTCTTTGTCCTGCTCACTGTTTACATCCTTCCACTTGTTCGATGACGTACCTACCAATTCTTCACTACTGCCTGGACATGGAATTATACTGTTCTAATTGTCAGCGCGCTTGCGTTCGCGGGTTACTTTCTCGCCTTCGGACAACGAGGCAGGCCGGTCTATTTCGGGGCTGCGATCATTTTGTTCCTTTTGGCCTTCATCTCACCCTTTAGTGCACTGGCTAACGGTTATCTCTTCAGCGCGCACATGGTTCAACATATCCTGCTCGTGCTTGTCGTTCCGGCGTTTTTGTTGTTAAGTCTACCCCGGTCGTTCTCGCTTCGTCCTTCCTTTACCTGTTTTAGTCATCCGCTGATCGGATGGGTCGGCGGAGTTGGTGCGATGTGGCTCTGGCACGCGCCCACGCTTTGTAACGCGGCGGTCACATCGAAGATTGTCTCGGCGATTCAAACAACGTCGCTTCTATTAATGGGAAGCGTGTTTTGGTGGCAGGTCCTGGCGCCGCGCGAAGAGCAACGGCTTTCACCGCTCGCCGGGATTGTCTACCTTTTTACCGCCTGCACCGCCTGCAGCGTGCTCGGCATGATACTGACCTTTGCGCCAGTTTCGATTTGTCCAGTCTACCAACACCCGGTCGATCGATTGGGGATGCTCAGTACGATCCGCGGCGATTGGGGCCTAACTAGTGACAGGGACCAACAGGTTGGCGGACTGCTGATGTGGGTTCCCATGTGTGCGATTTATATGACTGCAATTCTCGCTCAGCTTGCTCGCTGGCATTCGTGCCCGGCGCCACAAACGGAGAAATCAAATGCCTGAGGAACAATCAAGTATGCAATATTCTGAAGCGGTGCCGCCCGGTTGGCAGGTGCTACCCGATGTGCCACTGCCGCACCCAACCTATTTCCCTGCTGGGCTAGCCATGGGAATCGCCTTTCTCTTTTGGGGATTGATCACCACTTGGGTTGTTTGGCTGGTCGGTGTTGCTCTCTTCGCGGCAGCGCTGGCAGGTTGGATCACGGAGATTCGCCATGAATACAAATCTCACTGAGTCGTCGTCTGCGCCGCCAGCTGAACCTCCCGAGGAAATTAGCCGCCGGCGATTTTTTGAAAAACTCTCCATCGCGCTCGTAGGATTGTGCACTGCGATTGTTGGAGTGCCGTTGATCGGATTTCTCGTCGCGCCGTTCTTTCGGAAGGGGTCCGAGAAATGGGTGACGATCGGCAAGCCGGATGATTTTCAAATCGGCAAGACCGTAGCAGTGACGGTGACCGATCCTTCATCGCTGCCATGGGCTGGTGTGACCGCGAAGAGCGCCGTCTGGTTGCGTCGAGTTAGCCAGGACAGCTTCATTGCTTTCTCAGTTAATTGCACACATCTCGGATGCCCGGTGCGGTGGCTCGAAGGCGCGGAATTGTTTATGTGCCCCTGTCATGGCGGCGTCTACTATGATGACGGCGCCGTCGCTGCCGGTCCGCCGCCGCGCCCGCTTTTTCGTTTCGATGTGCGGGTCGAAAATGGCGAAGTGAAAATGAAGCAGGTGATCGTTCCGATTTCCACCACGCTGTGATCAAGCTCCTTAAGACTATCTGGCTTTGGCTCGACGATCGGCTCGGGATCAGCGTCCTGCTCTCGCCGATGAAACATATTGCGCCCCAGGATTCGAAATGGTGGTACGTCTTTGGCAGCGCCACGCTAGTCGCGTTTATCGTTCAGGTCGCAAGCGGCGTGGCGCTGGCGTTTTCATACATACCTTCGTCTTCACAAGCGTACCAGACGCTTCTATTTATAACTAACAACGCACCGTTTGGGCGTTTTCTGCGTGGACTTCATTACTACGGCGCGTCCGCAATGGTGTTGATGATCGGAGCGCATATGGCGCAGACGTTCTTGTTTGGCGCCTACAAATTTCCGCGTGAGATGACTTGGACCACTGGAATCCTATTGCTGACTTTTACTCTCGGAATGGGATTTACCGGGCAGCTACTTCGGTGGGATTCAACGGCGGCATGGTCTGTCGTAGTCGCGGCGGAACAGGCGGGGCGGATTCCGATTATCGGGGACTGGGTGGCGCACTTCATTCTTGGTGGTAACACTATCGGCGGCGCGACACTTAGTCGGTTCTTTGCCGTCCATGTCTTTGTTCTGCCTGCGATCATGTTTGGCTTTATCGGGTTACATCTGTGGCTCGTTCTTCGCCACGGAATCTCGGAGCCACCGGTTGCAGGTAAACCAGTAAACCCAGCTACCTATCGCGCCGAATATGAAGAGCTGCTCAAGAAGAGTGGCAAGCCCTTTTGGCCCGACTTGGCCTGGCGCGATGTAATTGCCTCCACCCTTTTGATCATCGCGATCGCCGTCGCCGCATTCTTCATTGGGCCTCCGGTGTTGGATAAGCCGCCGGATCCGAGCATACTGGCCGCCGATCCACGACCGGACTGGTATCTTCTTTGGTACTTCGCGCTGCTTTCGCTTATCCCGGATAGAATTGAAGGCTATGTCATGATCGGATTCCCAATCCTGATCGGCCTTCTCCTGCTGTTTGTTCCTATTTGGAATCACAAAGGCGAGCGCGCTGCATCCCGCCGCCCCTGGGCAATTGCGGTGGTGTGCCTCTCCGTAATTATGATTGGTGCGCTTTGGTGGGAAGGACAACAGTCGCCATGGTCGCCTAACTTCGACGCTCAGCCGCTGAGCGAGAAAGTTGTAGGAGCAACAAGTGGGCCGGTCTTTACCGGTGCTCGATTGTTTCATGAGAAGGGATGTCTGAATTGTCATCTCATTCAGGGTTATGGAGGCCGGCGCGGTCCCGACTTGACCTACATCGCGGACACGTTAACACGGGACAACCTGATTATCCGCATCCTCAATGGCGGAACCAACATGCCGGCCTTTGGTCCTTCACTCAAGCCGGGCGAGCTCGACGCCCTGGTTGCGTTCCTGGCAACACGGAAACGTTCACTTCGTCCGCAGGATCAAGCGACTGACACCGCTTCATCTTCTACATCCCCATCGAAATGAAAGCGAATAGGAGTAAGTCATGCTGTCGCTAATCAACCCCGCATCTCTGCCCGCTCTGCGAATCGGGTGACGTTCTTCTTGATCATCAATTAATTGGAGGCGCGTATATCTTTCGAAATCACCACCGGTTTTTCGATCAAGATGCAAACATATCGGAGGATATTGAACCCATTCGCAAACTAAGGATCGAGGTCGTTCTAATTCCGTGGTGTGTTCTAACTACCTTTCTTGTGATTCTGCTCATCTATCTCTGGACCGAGTAAGGCGGCAAAAATTGGGATTCTCTGAAATGTCCTCCGCCAAATCCCTTCAAGAGATAGAGAAATCATCGCGGATGTTAACCTTCTCTTCCTTGAAAGAATCCCATGGCTAAAAACATCGCGCAATTAATGGTAAATATGCTCATTCATGCGGGAGTTGAACGGGTTAATTGGCACGCAGACAGGGGACCCGGATCGCGCCATCGCCGCGTTGCAGAAACTAGTCTCACTCCCGTACGGAAGCGCGCTGGGCTTGGGCGTGCCGCTCACTCCTGCGCTGCTCCGGCTCGATCCAATGTTCGATCCGCTACGAACCGATCCGCGTTTCCAAAAACTCATCGCCTCGTCCGGACTGAAGACAGCGGACAGATCAAGCGACGCTCGATCGCTCAGCAGAGCTGATTCCGTCGAGCGTTGTTGCATCGAGACGGATTCGTCGCGGCGCCGTGCAACCATTTCCGACATCGACGCGTATTTGGACGTTGTAGCAATCTTCGCGACGCCAGAGGCGAGCGACTTTTCGCTTGCGTGAATCTAGAACGGCCTCAAATCTTGAGGCGCGTGAGCGAGAAAGGATAGTCGTGTTCATCTATGTTCAGTCGTTGTCTAAATGTGTTTAATGCTCCTAGACGTAGCACACCGCGGAGCACATAACGGCTGATCGTAAAGGGGACAAGTCGATTGTTCTCTCGTAAAATGCGAAAAGCCGATGTGGCGGAATGGTAGACGCAACGGACTTAAAATCCGTTGGGCCATGAAAGGCCCGTGCCGGTTCGAGTCCGGCCATCGGCAATTCCCCTCCATGTCGCGTCATCAGGATGATGTGGGAGAAGTTCCTTTTTGTTAACATGTCGGTCGACACTCACAGTCGCAGGAATGATCGAGGTCTGGCAATTTTACTGGCGCTTGGTGCGGCTGTTTTGTTCGTTCATTTGCTGGCCGGTGATCGTTACGGTTTTCACCGCGACGAGCTGGCGACACTGGACGATGCCCGGCATCTCGCGTGGGGTTACGTGGCGTATCCGCCGGTAACTCCGTTCTTCGGGTGGCTATCGCTGAGATTATTCGGAGTGTCGTTAACTGGATTCCGATTCTTCGCGGCGGTTTCGGTGGCAGTAGTTTTGACGGGCTTGATGGCGCGCGAGCTGGGCGGCAAGACCGGAGCGCAAGCGCTTGCCGCCTCCGCCGCGATTCCATTCGCACTCGGTGCCGGAAGTCTCATGCAATATGTTTCATTCGATTATTTTGCATGGGTCGCCTGTTCCTATTTTTTCATTCTGTTGTGTAAATCACGCGATCCGCGTTGGTGGCTCGCAATCGGAGGCTGCATCGGTTTTGGCATGCTAACGAAATACAGCATGCTGGTTTGCGCGCTCGCCGTTGCTGCAGGCGTGCTTTTTACACATCTTCGCGCCTATCTTCGAAGCAAATGGCTATGGCTTGGTGTCGCAGCCTCGTTGCTGATATTTTTGCCGAATTTAATTTGGCAAATTCAAAACGCTTTCGTTTCACTCGATTTTCTCCGGCACATCCATGAAAGAGATGTGCGTATTGGCCGGACGAAAAATTTTCTGCCTGATCAACTAGAGACTCACACTCTTCACGTTGCCTTTGGCGATCCTTGGATTGTGTTTCTATTTTGCATCCCAAACGGGACGACCCTTTCGCGCGGTTGGATGTTTGTACGTGATTCCGCTGATTATCTTCCTGGCTGCAAAAGGTCGCGGATATTATCTCGCTCCGGCTTACCCGGTCTTGTATGCCGGCGGAGCGGTTTACGGAGCTGAAATGATCAGCAACATGCATCCAGTTTGGCGGATTTCACTGCGGGGGCTTGCCTGGGCTGGAGTTGTGATGACGATTTTCTTGGCTGCTGCGTATTTCGTTCCGATAGCTCCGGTTGATTCGGGCTGGGCGCGGCAGGCGTTCAAGGTCAACGAAGATTTCCGCGAGGAAATCGGCTGGCCGGAGTTGGTGCAAAAACTCGCTCAGATTCGAGACTCGTTAGGTCAGGCGGAGCGATCGCGACTCGGAATTCTTGCTGGAAATTACGGTGAAGCTGGAGCGATCAACCTTTATGGAAAAGAGTATGGATTGCCAGAAGCCATTTGCGGAACCAATTCATTTTGGGCGCGCGGCTACGGCGATCCGCCGCCGGAGATCTTGATCGTGATCGGATTGTCTCGGGAGTTTGGTGACCGGTATTTCGAATCATGCGAAGTGGTCGGTCGGGTCACCAACAAATATGGCGTTGCGAACGAGGAGACTAGCGATCATCGGGATATTCTCCTTTGTCGGCATTTGCGTGAAACCTGGCCTGAGTTCTGGAAAAAATTCCGTCGCTATGGCTGAGAGCGACATTAAGAATCGAATGAAGCAGCTCGGGATTTATGAATCCGATCTCGAGGAAATTTTTGCCCGCTCCTCCGGACCGGGTGGTCAAAACGTCAACAAAGTTTCAACCGCTGTGACGCTGCGGCATCGGCCTAGTGGAATCAGCGTCACGGTGCAGGACTCGCGTTCGCAAGCAGTAAATCGAAAGCTCGCGCGTCAACGCTTGGTTGACGCGATAGAGAGCGCGCGACAAAAACGCCGAGCTGCGGAGATCGCCGAACGTGAAAAAGAGCGTCGAACAAAATCGCCGCGGCCGGTAGCGCTCAAGAGAAAAATTTTGGAATCAAAGCGCAAACGCGGCGAACTAAAAAAACAGCGGGCGAAGATCGACAGTTGATTCCTACCAAAGAACATCTTGCAAATCCCTGATGCGTTTCTCCATCAGTTCGCATCTCGTCTTAATCGAAGATGTCGCGTCGCGTTTTTTGAGCCATTCGGTTTGCTTGCGTTTAAGCTTGGCGAAGCGCGCAGGCGGCAGGATGAACCTAGCAGCTTGGTAGACTTGATTCATTTCCTCGTCGAGCGATTTAACACGGTTGTCCTCATTGGCGTACGTCGTGTTCTCGAAGTCTGGGTTCTGGTAGCCGATTTCTAATGCTCCGCTCTGATCGGCGGTAACCGATCGCACATTCGTCCCCGCCCATTTTTTGGCAGCAAGATCATATGTCCCTTGAAACAACGCATAGTATGTCTTCACCTCTTCGAATTGTTTTGGATTATTTTTGGAAAGCGCTCGCACCCGAACCTTGCGATCGGTTCCTAATCGAAAGTACGCAGAGACATCTCCGTCTACTTCGGAATCGAGCAATTTTTGGATGCGGTCGCCGATCTCCGTTTGAACGAAGCTCGAGTCTTTTATTTCGAGAATTGAGATCGTATCGGCGCCGTAGCGTCCGTCGTTCTCGACCACGCAATAGCTGGAATCCGGTGCCCAAAAGACTTCCAAACCGCGATGGTTTTGATGTTCGAAATAATCGACTTTGTCGATGTTTCCCAGGGCTGTGTGGCTCTTTACGTCGGCGAGGTAAACGCCACTCTCGTTGTCCTCCTGTCCGGTTGCGGCGTCCATCGATTGGACTAGCACTGCGTAGTGACCATCGGGAGATTCCGAATTTTCCTTGACGACGTAATCTTTGGGCCAATCACCTGCAGATGCGATTTCCAATGCAGAGAGGTTTAGAGCTAGCGCGATAAGAAGAATCAAAGCTCGACCCATATGACGCACATTACGAATAGTAACTTATTATGACTATGCCCCAAAGAAGAATTCTTCGTCCTAATACATCTGCCGATGCAAGTTGTGACGAATCGGTTTGTAAACAAACAACTTATGCTATGAAAAAAGGAATGATATCAGCTGCTGCCTTAGCCGTCGTTGGGTTGACACTGGTTTCCTGCTCGAGCCAGCCTGAGACCACCACGACTACGACACGTCAAACCACGGTTTCAACCGCGGTCCCGCCACCGGTTCCTGCGTCGCAGACGACAACGACCACGACGCACACGGGAAGCGGTTATTGACCCATTAACCTGACTCGAGGTTTCGAACAGGTTATTCTAGCCACCGCCTCGCAGGGCGTCTTCTGGGTTCAAAGCAGAGTTGAACTGGGACCGGCCACAGGCCGGTCGGCGGCTACAGTCCCGAATCCGACGTCAGGATTTTTCCGCCGTTGGCTCTGCGCTTTGGGTTTGCTCTTCTTTAATCTGACTCACAACGGGTGCGATCGCCTGGAGCTTTTCGCTGTTGCGAAGGTCCATCAGTTTTACGCCCATTGTGTTGCGACCGGTTTCGCGAATTTCTTTGACACGGGTACGCACCATCTGGCCTTTGTTCGTGATCAACATGATCTCGTCTGCTTCGCGAACTGTGAGCGCGCCAACGACCTCGCCGGTTTTTTCACCGGTTCTCATGGTGATGATGCCTTTGCCGCCCCGTGACTGCCGCCGGTAATCATCAAACGACGTGCGTTTACCGATTCCGTTTTCCCCTGCGACCAGCAACATTGCGTCTGGATCAACAATGGCGATTGCCACGACGTGGTCGCCTTTCCGCGGGCGAATTCCCCAGACCCCGACGGTGTTGCGGCCCTGATCGCGCAATTGTTCTTCATGGAAGCGCAAGCTTATGCCGTCTTTCGTAATCAGCACGATTTCGTTGTTGCCATTCGTTAGTTTCGCATCGATCAAGCGGTCGCCGTCTTCGATTTGAATGGCAATGATCCCGCCGCGGCGGACGTTCGCGTAGTCGGACAAATTCGATTTTTTAACGATGCCCGATTGCGTTGCGAAAACGATGTGCAGATTTTCGTCCCATGTTTGATCGACAACATTCGGCGCCGTACCTGATTTTTTGGATTGCACGCGAATCGTGGCTGCGATTTTTTCGTCGGGCTTGAGCTCGAGAATGTTCGCGATCGAGCGGCCTTTCGCCGCGCGTCCCATCTCGGGAATTTCGTAAACTTTTTCCACATAAGCACGTCCTGTAGCGGTGAAAAACATCAGGTAATCGTGCGTGGTGGCGGCGAAAAGATGCTCGACGAAATCGCCTTCCTCCTCCTCGGTGGCGCCTTCGCGCGTCTGCATACCGATCACGCCTTTTCCGCCGCGCCGCTGCGCCCGAAACGCACTCACTGCCGTGCGCTTGATAAAGCCGCCATGAGTGATGCTGATGATGCAACCCTCATTTACGATGAGGTCCTCGACGTTGATTTCCGCTTCGTCGGGTGCAATTTCCGTTAGGCGCGGCGAACCGTACTTGTCACGAATTTCGCGCAATTCCTTTTTGATGATGGTCAGGACGCGCTGCTCCTTAGCGAGAATGTCACGCAAATCGTTAATGGTATCGATCAGGTCCTTGTATTCGCTGACGATCTTTTCGCGCTCGAGCCCAGTCAGCTGGTATAAGCGAAGGTTCAGAATTTCGTCCGTTTGCTGTTCGCTGAACGCGTAGCGGCCATCGGTGAGGCGTGCAGGATTTCGAATGAGAATCCCGAGTTGCTCAACCTGGCGTTTGGTGAATTCGAAGGCGAGCAGTTTCACGCGGGCTTCGTCGCGATTCGCTGATCCCCGGATGATGCGCAGGAATTCATCGAGGTTGGCGAGGGCAATGAGATAACCTTCAAGTGTTTCGGCGCGCTCTTCGGCCTTGCGTAATTCGTATCGCGCGCGGCGCAGCACCACTTCGCGGCGATGATCGATGTATACCGCATTGGCATCCTTAAGCGGCAGCAACTTCGGCCGGCCGCGATCGATGGCCAACATCGTGGCCGCAAACGAGCTTTCCAGCGCCGTGTGCTTGTAGAGATTGGCGATAATTACCTTCGGGTTCGCGTCGCGTTTGAGCTCGATGACCACGCGCGTGTTTTCGTCGGATTGATCACCGACGTAGCTGATGTCGGTCAGCACCTTATCGTTTACCAAATGGGCGATCCGCTCGACCAACGTGGCACGGTTCACGCCGTACGGAATTTGCGTGATGACGATTTGCTCGCGGCCGCCTTTGAGTTCTTCCACGCCCGCTTTGCCGCGCACTTTCACGCTGCCCCGGCCAGTATCGAAATACTGCCGAATTCCGCTCACGCCGCAGATGACGCAGCCGGTCGGAAAATCCGGTCCTTTCACGTACTTCATCAGCTCGTCGAGCGTGATCTCGGGGTTATCGATCTGCGCACAGATACCGTCGATGACTTCGCTTAGATTGTGTGGGGGAATATTGGTAGCCATGCCGACGGCGATACCGGTTCCGCCATTGACGAGCAGGTTCGGAAATGCAGCGGGGAAAACGGTCGGCTCGGTGCGCGTTTCGTCATAGTTCGGTACGAAATCGACGGTGTCCTTGTCCATGTCGGTCATGAGCGCCGCGCCGAGATGCGTCATGCGCGCTTCGGTATAGCGCATCGCTGCGGGTGGATCGCCCTCCACGGATCCGAAATTCCCCTGGCCGTCGACCAGCCGTTCGCGCATTGCCCATGGCTGCGCCATGTGGACGAGCGTGGGGTAAATCACCGCTTCACCGTGCGGGTGATAATTACCGCTGGTATCGCCGCAGATCTTTGCACATTTCCGGTGCTGGCGTCCCGGGAAAAGAGAGAGATCGTGCATCGCGTAGAGAATTCTTCGCTGCGATGGCTTGAGTCCGTCGCGTGCATCCGGCAACGCGCGAGAAATGATGACGGACATCGAGTAATCGAGAAACGACCGCGATACCTCATCGGCGACGTTTATCGGCTCTATTTTTTCGTTCGGATTTAACATGATCGCTTTAGCTAGACGCTAACGAGTACGCGGAAGGCCGTTCCGCCATGAAGCGCTTTTCCCAGACGCGAGAGATCTCATCGGCTTGCCGGGTCGTCGCTGGCGGACCCACCCGCGTATCAGACGGAAGTTTGATTCTTAAGAAATTCAGTACCGCGCGGATCGTCCCCTCGTAGTCCTGGCAAAGTTTTTCGTAATCGACCTGGAATGGTTTCACGCCGATCCGTTGAAAGAAATCGTCCCAGATTTTATCCTGCCGTTCGGCTTCATGGAGTGATTGCTCGATGAGATCCGCGTCAAATTCCGGTTCTCGCGAGCTGGTCTTACCCTTCTGTACTTTCCACAGCCCGGTTTGAAGTGCGCGAGCTATTGACAATGCCTGGCGCAACTTGTGACGCCGCACGATGTGGACAAAACGAAGACATGGAAAGGCCTCGCGCAGCATTGCCAGGTCGCTCGTTGTAGAATTTCCAAAACTGTGGGTCTCTCTGAGCCGCGCAAGAAACTCGTCCAGATACCAACTCATCAATTTGAAACCGAAGACCTCGTTGCGTGTTGTTTTGCTATTCACCACACCGCGTACATACGCTGCGTACTCGGCGATTGGATCAATCCCGAACTCAGCGGCATAGCGCCTTTCTTTCGGGAGAAAGAATTGTTTCGGCATGCCTGCGCGGCGAGTATCGCGTAGTCCGTCTGTCAGCAAATTGCTGCCGGAGCGAGGAATCGTGCAGACCACGTAACAGCGCCGCGGATGACGCAGCTTATGAAACAAACCTCCCATCTGGCTTATACGTCGAGATTGCGCACGTTTAGCGCGTTGTCCTCGATGAATTGACGGCGAGGCTCAACCACGTCGCCCATTAAGATCGTGAACATTTTGTCGGCATCGACAGCGTTATCCTCGTTCAAGTCCACCTTTAACAGCTTGCGTTTCTCGGGATTCATCGTGGTCTCGAACAACTCCTTGGCGTTCATCTCGCCGAGACCTTTGAAGCGTTTGATCTGCACTCCGCGACGGCCAATCTCCAAGATCTTTTGGTGGATTTCTGGAATGGAAAACAACGGATGCGAAATCGCTTTATCCCCTTCGCCTTCGATCAACTCAAAGATCGGGCGATCGCTCGTCGCGTAATGATCGACTTTTAAACCTTTGCGAGCGAGTTCGGCGATAATTTTTTCGATTGTAGCCGATTCGTGTAACTCCACCAATCGGCCGCGTCTCCGTGTTCCATCTGCGCGAGGTGGCGTCTCGCCTAGCGGGAGCAACTCCTGGTCGATTTGCGTGTCGAACAGATTCAGATCGAGGTTTTCATGATGAAATTTGCGAACCGCTTTCTCGTCTTGAAAATAATGCGAGCTTTCCTCGTTCCCGTCGCGAACCTTTACGAGATAGTTTGGGAGTTTGCCCGATCTGGAATTGCGATGGCCAAGATAGGTCTCAAAATCGCCGCCGTGACGGCGCACGGCTTCGCTTAATTTTGCAAGTTTCTCCAGCGATTCGAGGATGTCCTTCAACTGCACCTCAGTAAATTCTTTCTCATCGGCGAGATTCTTTAGCCGGGTATCCTCGGCACCGAGCGAAATAAGAATTTTGTTCAGCCGCGCGTCGTCTGCGACGTATTCCTCGCGCTTTTTTCGCTTGATCTGATAAAGCGGCGGTTGCGCGATGTAAATTTTCCCGGCCCGGACTAACTCGGTCATTTGCCGAAAAAAGAATGTTAGCAACAGAGTGCGAATGTGTGAGCCATCCACGTCCGCGTCCGTCATGATAATAATACGGCCGTAACGAAGTCTTTCCATGTTGAAAACGCCTTCGTCTTTGCCGTTGCCTTCTTCCTTGGATTTGCCAATCCCCGTACCGATTGCTGTGATCATCGCCTGGATCTCAGTGTTCTTGAGAAACTGATCTTCGCGCGCTTTCTCGACATTGATCAGTTTGCCACGAATCGGCAGGATCGCCTGGTAGCGCCGGTCGCGGCCCTGTTTTGCCGAACCGCCTGCTGAGTCGCCCTCAACGATGTAGAGCTCCGTTAATGCCGGATCGCGCTCGGAACAGTCGGCCAATTTCCCGGGCAAACCGCCACCGGTCAGCGCACCTTTGCGAATCGTTTCCCGTGCTTTGCGTGCAGCTTCCCGTGCTCGCGCGGCGGTAAGCACCTTGTCGAAAATGCGGCGGGCGATTGGCGGGTTCTTGTCGAAATGGGTCATCAAGCCGTCGTACACAGTCGAGTTCACGATTCCGTCAATCTCGGTATTAACGAGCTTCACCTTGGTTTGAGATTCGAAACGCGGATTCGGAAGTTTGACACTCAGAACCGCAATCAGCCCTTCGCGCACGTCGTCTCCGGAAAGGGACGGGTCCTTATCCTTGAGAAGGCTGTTTTGCTTTGCGTATTGGTTGATTGCCCTCGTCAACGCCGTGCGGAAGCCGGTGAGATGCGTGCCCCCGTCAGGGTTGGGAATGGAATTCGCAAACGGCAAAATCTGATCGTTGTAGCTATCGTTGTATTGGACCACGACATCGACAAAAACTTCGTCGCGCTGTCGGGCGATCACGATCGGCTTCGGATGTAAAACCTGCTTGTTCTCACCGAGCTGCCTAACGAATTCTTCGATGCCGTGTTTGTAATAGAATCGCTCATTCTTTGGCGGGTCGATGCGTTCATCGGTGAGCGTGATCTCCAGACCTGGATTAAGAAATGTTAACTCGCGCAAGCGTGCGGCCAGTCGTTCAAACTTGAACTCGCTCGTGATGGTGAAAATCGTCGGGTCAGGCAAGAACGTAATAAGCGTGCCAGTAGTCTTCTTGTTTTTGACCTCGCCAATGACTGTGAGTTTGTCAGTCGTTTTGCCCTTGGCGAAGGCCATGTGATAGACTTTGCCCTCTCGCGAGACTTCGGCCTTGAACCATTCCGAGAGAGCGTTTGTGCACTTCGCGCCGACGCCGTGTAACCCTCCCGAATACTTGTATGCGCCTTGTCCGAATTTTCCGCCCGCATGCAGATTCGTCAGCACGAGCTCAATCGCCGGCATCTTCCATTTCGGATGCATATCGACTGGAATACCGCGACCGTTATCGCGCACCGAGATAGATCCGTCGACGTGGATGACTACTTCGATCTTTGTGCAAAACCCCGCGAGATGTTCGTCGATGGAATTGTCGAGGACTTCGTAAACCAGATGATGCAATCCACGTTCGTCCGGATCGCCAATGAACATCCCGGGCCGTTTCCGTACCGCTTCGAGGCCTTCCAGCTTGTCGATTTGCGCCGCATCGTATTTTTGTGTTGCGGCAATTCCGGTCGAGGAGCTTGTTTTTTCGACCGGAATTTCCTCTTGAACTTGTGCCATAAAATCGGGGCTCGACGGCCCGAACGAACAGCATAGCCGGAAACGACCCCGAGACAATAAATAATCTCTGGTTTCCACCGGGTAATTTCCGCTACTAATTGGAGGCCGTGTACGCCCAAACCACATTATCTTGTGGTCGCGGCCCGCGCGAGGCTATTGCCAATTTTGGCGTCTTGACCAGCCGTTGTTAGACTCCGAAAATAGGCTCCTTTTATGCGCCTCCAAGCCCTCTGGGAAGCACGATGGATCTTGATTTTTCTTGCACTACTCGCAGTGGTTTTTGGGTTCTTCTCGGCATGGGCATTTTGGTTTTTTTTGCTGCTGTTTTTTTGCGCTCTCGCGTTTTTTCGTGATCCAGAACGCGCCGTGCCGTCGGATCGAAAGGCAATCGTCGCTGCTGCTGATGGAACTGTGATGGATATCGTGGAGTTGAATGAAGACGAGGTGCTCAAAACGAAGACGCGCCGCGTCGGAATCTTTTTGTCGATTTTGGATGTGCACACGAATCGCGCACCGATTGATGGCCGCGTCGTTTACCGTCAGCACCGGCCGGGACTTTTTCTCGATGCGCGTCGGGCGGATTGTTCCGAGAAAAATGAATCTATGACGTGGGCGTTCCAGAATTCGCAGGTTACAGTTGTAGTGCGGCAGATCGCGGGTGCTATCGCAAGACGCATCGTGGCGTGGGCGGAAGTCGGCGGCGAATTAAAAAAGGGCGAGCGTTTCGGCATGATTCGCTTCGGGTCACGAACAGAATTATATTTGCCCTTGAACGCTGAACTGCTCGTAAAAACGGGCGATCACGTTCTCGGCGGATCGACAATCATCGCGCGGCTACCCGACCAGTGAACGAACAGCCTTCCAAAATCTATCTTCTACCGAATTTGATGACGGCGGGAAATCTGTTTTGCGGATTTACCGCCACGCTTAAGATATTGGAAGGCGCCTTACTGCAAGCTTCTAACCCAGATGCCGCGTCCGATCTTTTTCATACCGCCATCTGGTGTATCCTTGGCGCGTTCGTTTTTGATTTCCTCGATGGACGCCTGGCGCGGCTTGGCGGACATGAGAGCCCGTTTGGGCGCGAATTCGATTCGCTTGCAGATATTGTCTCGTTTGGGCTTGCCCCTGCATTGATGGTTTATCGGGTCGTGTTGCAGGAGTTCCCTCGCGCGTGTTGGATTATCGCGTTCGTTTACCTCGCTTGCGGCGCGCTGCGGTTGGCCCGTTTCAATGCTGCGGGCGCGAAGAATGACGTAGCCAATCACGCAAACACGTTCACAGGTTTTCCCATCCCAGCTGCGGCCGGTCTAATTGCGTCCATTACGTTGTTCCTGCTTTGGCTCGCTGAAGGTGAACATCGTATCGGCAACTGGCGCTTCGTGCTACCGCCGTTGCTGCTCTTTCTCTCTTTTATGATGTTCAGCCGCTTCCAGTATCCGAGCTTCAAGGCGATCAATTGGAAGACGAAGAAGTCGATCCCGCGTTTTCTCATCATCATCCTTGTTCTCATTTTCACAGTGCTGAATTACGAGTGGATGCCGGCTGTCCTTTTCCTGGCATATCTACTCTATGGAGTGCTTCGTTCCTGGCTCTCCCGCGAGTGGCGACGCGAAATCGAAGAAGAAATCGGCGAAGAATCACCGACCGAGACGGATGGGCAAACGCGGTGAGGTTGGTGGCGAATCACGCACCGATACAAATCGAAATTGGATGACTGCGCGCAATTCTCGGCACTCATTGGTTTAGTCGCGCGAGGATTTCAGGATCGCGCACATCTGCCCATTCACCGGTGAGCTCGAGCGCTGTCACTTTTTTACCAGAATGAGCGAGATCGCGAATCGCATCGGTCAGTTCGTATTCGCCGCGCGGGGACGGTTTCAGTTTTGCGGTGAAATAAAAAATACTTGGGCGAAACGCGTAAAGACCAGCGTTGTACCACGGGCTCGTGGGCTCGCCAAGTCTTGGCTTTTCGCGGAGGTCGAGCAAATCCATCTCGCCACTTAGGAAAACGGCGCCGCCTTTGCTGACATCTTCGCCGCGCTTGACTGTTAGTATCGCCTCAACATTGTCGGGTAGATCGATCAGTCGTTTGTAGTTCCCCGGATCAACTAAAATGTCACCATAGGCCAAAATGAATGGACTATTGCCAACGAAATCGCGAACGAGATCGACAACGCGCCCCGTCCCATCCTGTACTGTCTGTGTCGTGTACTGAATGGAGACATTGCAGCGTGAACCGTCCCCAAAAAACTTCCGCACTGCCTCGGCGCGATATCCAACGACCAGAACCAGCTTTCCGATGCCTGCGTCGCGCAAACCTTCCACGATGTGCTGTAGCACTGGCTTCTTGCGCACTTCGATCATCGGCTTGGGCAGATCAGCGGTAAGTTCGCGCATCCGTGTGCCGCGGCCCGCTGCGAGTATCACCGCCTTATTGATTGTCATCATCGAGCAATGGAGAGGCCAATTTGAGCAGCGCCGGCATGGCAGAAGTTGGTGCCCTGTAACTGCGATTAGCTTTTCTTCGGCTCCGTGATGATGAGCGCAGGCAGGTTAGCCTGCTTGATCATTTTGCTCACTTTCGGCAAATCTTGGTCCTTGAGTTGCGCCCATTTTTTTCGCTGCTCGTCGAGTTGGCTGCTCAACATTTGGAACACCTCGAGTTGCGGTTTGGTCGGCTCAGTATCGCCGGTCTCAATCAGATGGCTGAATGTATCGAATCGCTCGTTCAACATGTTTGGAAAAGCGAGGTTGGCTTCCGAGCCTTTCATGTTTATCTGGATCAGCTTCTGCTCGACGTCGGACATTTTGTGATCGAAATCGTCCGCCGCCGCAAGCGCTGGCTTCAATCGCTGATCGTCTCCGAAACGTTTGTACAGATCTTGAAGTTGGGCTCTGAGATCGCGGATTTCATTTACGGCTTGGTGCAGTTGCGAAATCCGATCGTTCACCTGCGTGGCTAAAGTGAATTGCTTTTGCAACGCCGCTTCCTGTCCTTTTGTCCGTGGATCGGTTGCCAAATGGAGCGGTGCAGTTTGCGATTTACCGCCAACAGTCAGTTTCACCTGGTAATCACCTGGCAAGGCCAACGGCCCTTTTGGTCCCGTGCTTGAATAGAATGCACCCGGAATTTGAATCGGATCATCGTAACGCAGATCCCACGCGAACCGGTTCATTCCTTCGTTAGCTGGAATGGTCTTCACGCGCTCTACGCGGTCCGGCCATTCAGGCGGCTGCTCGTTTTCTTTCTTTTCCTTGCTGGAAAGGTGCCGGACGACATTTCCCGAAGAGTCGAGGATGTCGAGTGTAACTTCCTCTTTCGGCACGGTCTTGAAATAATAATCGATGATCGCCCCAGGGGGCGGGTTATCGCCTACTGGTTGCCGTTTGTCGAATTCCTCCGGGTAATGTAAACGCCATGCGGTCTGCGGCTGATAGAGAATAATGTCCGCGGCGCCTGATTGCTCGTTTAGCTGACGAAGGGGAGTCAAATCGTCCAACACCCAGAAGGAGCGCCCGTGCGTTCCTACCACCAGATCGTCATCTTTGATCACGAGATCGTGGATCGGTGTTACCGGAAGATTCAACTGCAGCGGCTGCCAATGCGCGCCGTCATCAAACGATACGAACACACCGAGCTCAGTTCCCGCGTAAAGCAGACCTTTGCGTTTGGGGTCTTCGCGCACCGCGTGGACATATGCGCCTTCTGGAATTCCGATTGTAATTGCGCTCCAATTTTTTCCGAGGTCGGTTGTCTTGAAAATATAGGGTTTGAAATCGTCCAGCTTGTGTCGATCCACCGCAACGTAGGCGGTGTTGCCGTCGTGTGGCGAAGCGTCAATGATGCTGACTGTGCTCCACTCGGGCATCTTCGGCGTGACCTTTGACCAATGCTGGCCGTCGTCTGTCGTAACGTGAAGCAGCCCATCGTCTGTGCCCACCCAAAGCGTTCCCTTGCTCACCGGCGATTCAGCCAGCGCGAACACGGTGTCGTAGTACTCTACTGACGTGATGTCATTGGTTAGCGGACCGCCGCTTGCCTGTTGTTTGGATTTGTCGTTGCGCGTGAGATCGCTACTGATTTGCGCCCAGCTTTGCCCGTGGTCGGTCGATTTGAAAACGCATTCCGCCGCGGTGTAAAGCACGTCCGGGTTATGCGGCGAAAGCATCAAAGGCGAGACCCACTGAAAACGATGGGTGAGATCTACGGCTCCGTGACCGGAATTATCGAGCGGCACTGGACTGACGTCCTGCACTTCCTCCTTTTTCTTGTCGTAACGATTGATGAGGCCTTCGTTGTTTGAATAAATGATGTGCCAGTCCCGCGGGTCAGGCACGACGAAGCCACATTCGCCGCTGCCGGTTACGAACCAATTTTCACGGCCGATTACTCCCGAATCAGAACGGCTTGCGATACCGATATTCGAATTGTCCTGTTGCGCCCCGTAAATGTGGTACGGGAATGCGTTGTCTACAGCGACATGATAAAATTGCGCAGTCGGCTGGTTGTCTTGAGTAGTCCAATTCTTGCCTCCGTCCGTCGAGATGCTTGCGCCGCCGTCACTCGCATTCGCGATACGGGATGGATTTGTAGGATCAATCCACAGCCCGTGATGATCTCCATGACGCGCCGGCATGAGATTGAACGTCTTTCCGCCGTCGACAGACTTAAACAGTCCGGTGTTTAAAACATAAACGGTGTCTGCCGATTTTGGATCCGCATAAACTTTGCTGAAGTACCAGGCGCGCTGCCGAAACCGCCCATCGTCATTTATTCGCGTCCAATGCTGTCCCGCGTCGTCAGATCGAAATAAACCACCCTCCTTCGCCTCGATGATTGCATAGACGCGATTCGAATCCGCACCGGAAACGGCGATGCCAATTCTTCCGAGAATTCCGTGGGGAAGACCGTTACCTTCAAGGCGTTTCCAGGTGGCGCCATTGTCCTCCGAGCGATAAAGGCCGCTGCCCGGGCCGCCGCTGGAAAAAAACCACGGCTGCCGGCGCGCCTGCCAAAGCGACGCGAACACAATGTTTGGGTTGTGCGGATCGAATAAAACATCGATCCCGCCGGTGTTTTCATCTTTGGATAAGACTTTCGTCCATGTTTTGCCGCCGTCGGTTGTCCGAAAAATCCCGCGCTCTTGATTGGGACCAAACGCGTGTCCCAGCGCTGCTACAAGAACCACGTTCTCATTTCTCGGGTCGACTATGAGCGCGCCGATCTGCCTCGTATCTTTCAACCCAATGTTGTCCCATGTTTTGCCGCCGTCGATCGATTTAAAGACCCCGGTGCCGTACGTGGTGTTGCCGCGGATGGCCGCCTCGCCGGTGCCAACATAAATGACGTTGTGATCGGATGGCGCGACCGCGATAGCGCCGATGGAAGAAATCGGCGCTTTGTCGAAAAGCGGGGTCCAATTTGCGCCCCCGTCAATCGTCTTCCACACACCACCACCGACCGCACCGAAATAATATGTGTTCGGCTCACCCACAACACCTTCGATCGCAAGTCCGCGTCCTCCGCGAAACGGCCCGATTTGTCGCCAGCGCATGTCTTTGAACAACTTTTCATCGATCGTTGTGGACCGCGTTGGGGCGGATCGAACTGGAACGGGCAAAATTGAAGTAGCAAAAACGGCCCCAACCAGTGCGAAAAGACGGTAACTCGACACAATCATCCGCCTAAGGTGTAAAGGTGGCGCTTCGCTTCAACTGGAATTGCGCGAAACGCGATTTCTTAGTTCGAATACGAGATCTTGCTAGGACGCGACCGCCGGGCGCGCCGATCTCCACGAAGCGAGTTTCTAAGCATTGATGGCAGCCATTTCGGATGCGTGAGCTTCGACTGTGTTTCCACCGGCTGGACCACTGCCAAAGCGCTGCGCTGCAAAATACGATCCGATTACTAGCACTGCCGCGATTCCTTGGGCAACGAGCGTTTCAACAGTCGGAAAAACAGCAAACCAGAGTCCCATCCACGGCGGGATGCATGTTTCAAGAAAACTGATGGGCGTGGTGGGGATCCAGTGTGCTAATTGCATTTCCTGTGCCTGCTCGCCGACCATTACCAGCAGCACCACACCCAGCAGAATGCCGGTGGTGATTAGCATTTTGCGATAGGGCAGACGCTGCTGGAGAACGAATGTGAGCACTGCCACCATTCCGGTCAGCACGAGACCCAGCAACGCGCCTTTGAGCACAACCCCGCCGCCGAGTCGCAAATGGTAACTTTGCAAGAAAAGCACGACTTCAAAACCTTCCCGGTACAACGACGTGAATCCGAGCAAGATCAATCCCCACCACAGGCGTCTCTGTGAAATTTCAGCCATGCGCGCGTTTTCGAATAGAGTTTTACGCCGGCGATTGTGTGCGCGAATCCAGCCGCCCCAGTAAATTTTATGGAAAAACCAATTCATGATCACCAGCAAAACAACGATGGCCACCAATCCGGTGGCGGCTTGTAGATCGAGCGCTGACATGTTGTCGCTAAGCGATCCCACGATTCGCACGGCGACGAACCACGTGATTAACGTGGCGACAAAAGCGAAAGACGCGCCGAATGCCACTGGCCGGCGATGGCCGCGTTTTGGCCCGGTCATGCTCGCCGTGATAGCTGCCAGCACGAGGATGCACTCCAGCCCTTCACGGAAGACAAGAATTCCAATGTCCAAAAAAGCCACGGTTGGACTCGTGTTTGGTCGCAGCGGATCAGGGGCACCCTGTGCGGTGACGCCCTGCCAGATCAGCATCGCAACCACGCACGTCGCGGCTGTGAGGACGCCGATGCGCAAACCAAGCTTCATTTCCGTTTAGAGCGTAGCACACAGACAATGTGACTGCTGCTGATCGATTGCCTTTTTTTAGCGGCTCGTTGCACGGCCGATTTGCCGCTTGTGTATCGTTAATTTATGATCACAAACACGTGCTGGGATATCTTTTGCGTCATGATTTGAAAGGCGAGGGGGCCCGACTGGCGTTGATGTCGCACTTATTGGATCCCATGCATCGGCGATGCATCGACGCTCTCGGAGTTGTTAGGCCAGGAGCGCGCACGCTTGCGTTGGATGTGGTAACGGATCGATTTCTGTATGGCTCGCCGAACGAGTCGCGCCTGGCGGAACAGCGGTAGCCGTCGATCTGGATCTCTCCTTAGTCGACGTGCATGCGCCGAATCTTGAATTGCGCAAGGGCGATATCGCTGCGGGCCTTGTGGAGCGTGGAACGTTCGATCTGGTGAGAGCACGCGCGATGCTTCATCATGTTCCCGATCCGCAAGCCGCAATGGCGAACATGGTTGCGAGTCTTCGACGAGGCGGCGCGCTTCTTTTAATCGAACCTGATTTTCTTCCTGTCAGCGTCGCCGAGCCGCCAGACGTGCGAGCATTCTGGGACGGCTGGCTTGCCTGGGCGCGCGCACGAGGAACCAATTACACAATCGGGCGTACGCTCGCGCCTCGACTGGCAGCACTCGGCCTGACAGGGATCAGTGGCACCGCCGAAACCGCGATTTACAATGGCGGCTCGGGCTGGGCAGATTATTGGATTCAAACGATTACCGACCTTTGCAATGATTTGATCAGTTCAAGCAAAGTGGATAAGGCCCTAGTCGATATCTTTCTCGCGGTACTGCGGCGACCCGGCTTGGTGGACTCAGACGATTGCTTTCACCGCAGTCACAGGCCGTGCGCCCACTATCCAGGCAGGCATCGGCGCGCCGGTTGTGATTTTGCGTCGATCGAGTAACTTTGTCAGTGCAACGTTTTCGGGCGTTTACGCTGATCGAGATTGCGCTCAGTATTTTCATATTGTTGCTGTTGCTTGTATTAGCGGTGCCCAGTTTGAGCGGCGTCATCGCTAACAGGAGGTTGAAGCAATCGCTCGATGGTCTTAATCAGCTTGTACGCCAGGCGCAGGAGCGCAGTGTGACTGAGCGCCGGCCGTATCTGCTTGCGTGGGGCAAGAACAGCATCCTGTTGCGGGCCGGAAGTCTTTGCAGAAGATGAAGAAGCGAAACCGACCGCAGTCTTTCGTCTGGGCAAGGGAACCTCGATTAAGCTCCTGCTTCCGGCAGCACTGTCGGGCAAACACCCGGCTGAATGGATATTCTGGCCGTCGGGAAACTGTGAGCCCGCGATTGTTCAATTCAACGGTCCCGCTGGTACTTGGACGGCAAATTACTCGCCACTTACCGCGCAGCCGGAGCTTACTCAATATGCCGCAAGATAGAGCGAGAGATCAGAGGTCGGCCCTCAGAGGTCAGATGGCTTTTGCTCTGTACGAAGTACTGCTTGGTGTTGCAATTTTTGCTATGGGCGTGATCGCGCTTGGACGCGCCGTGGAGAATTGTATTAATGCCAGCACCATCAGCGCAGAAGAGAACGTTGTGCGACAGATCTTGTCCGATCGAATGGCCGAAGTTCAAGCTGCTTCAGCCGTTCCCGAAGCGGAAAAGGAATTCAAGATCAAAACCGCTTATGGCAGGATCGTCTTGTCCCAAAATACCTCTCCCGCCGTTTTAACCGAGCCTGATAATACAATCATTAACGGAATCAATACCGTTACTTTGACCGCCCATTGGGAACACGCCGGCGTTCCAGAATCAAAGCAGATTCAGTTTTATGTTTATCGCGCCCGCTAGGTTGACGAATTTCCGGAGGAATCGGATGACCACAGGGCGCTGTTGCCACCGGGGTTTCACGCTGCTCGAGATTATGTTAGCGGTGGCGATCCTTGGAATGATGGCGATGGCGATTTTTCGCTTTGTGCAATCGAACCTGACTGCCCTGCAGTTTTCATCTGCCACCGCCGCGAACGATGCGCAATATGACGGACTGCGTGATTTGCTCACGAACGAATGGCAAAGCTTGAGCCCGCTTCGAGCAAGGATGATGGGAGAGCCGTTCAAGTTAAACGATCGCGAGCGCGACGAGATAAGATGGAATTCAGCTGCCGGACCCGGTTTGCTTACACGCTATGCGCCCGGCGAGTTTACGGTTGTTCTCCGCTTGCAACCAGACAACCAAAAGAGCGACCAATTGGACCTTGGCCTTTTGCGACAGCAGCAGGACGATTCCGACACTGACGAAGCGCAAGAAACCTGGGTGCCGTTGATTAGAAACGTGACCAGCCTTGAAATCACCTATTTCGATCCGAACGCGAATACGTGGTTGCCTCGATGGGCAGGCGGAACTCGTTTGCCGTCTCTGGTGAAGATCAGCGTAGGCCGCCCCGATGCAGCCGACCCCTGGGAAGCGATCATCCCGCTTCGGCGAACGCCATACTAGTAGAATCACGTCGTGAAAACACCTTCGCGAAGATGTCATTCAGATTCGGGCGCCGCTCTGCTATTGTCCCTTTGGGCGTTATTTTTGCTGGCTGGCGTCGTGATGGCGTGGGCGCTCAACATCGATTCGCGTCTTGCGGTGTCTGCAAATGCAAATCGTGTATTGTCCGCGGAAGCAATGGCATCCTCGGGTGCCGAGGTTGCATTGAATCCGACGATCAAACCTAGCTCTGCAAACCTGCACATGAAAATGGGCGCCAATGAAAGATACGATGTCGAAATGAAAGGTGAGTGCGGTCGTTTCAATTTGAATTTGCTTGCGCCGGGGGGTGCGGAGAATCCGGTCCTGGTGCAAGCTCTACGCCAATATCTCAACATAAAAGGTGTAGAGCTAAACGACCTCGATGTGATGATGGATTCTCTGCTTGACTGGATATCGCCGACGAAAGGGTTGCGGCACTTGAATGCACCGGAGGAAAGCGACGATTATCGTCCCCCGCATGCGCCGCTGACTTCTGTGAACGAACTCAAAAAAGTCTTTGGGTGGGCTAAATACACTTCGCATCCCGGATGGGACGACGATTTCACCACGGTGGTTGGCGGTTGCCAGCAGATCGATGCAGCGTATGCGTCGCGGGACGTGTTACGCGCTTTCGGACTTCCAGATGATTTTGTCGATCGATTCCTCCAGGCGCGGCGTGGGCCGGATGGAATCGATGGAACAGTAGACGACCCTCAGATGGATCAACAGACTGCATTTTCTCTCCTTGGCCTTGGAGGCGTCAATACTGGGAGATCAACGCAGGCTAATGGAATCCAAAACCTCATTGTGTTCAAAAGCCCCAATCCCGTGTTTCGCATCGTGAGCATGGGAAAATCAGGCAACGTTACGCGATCGCTTGAGATGGTAGTCCTCAAGCAGGCAGCAGGAGTGGGCCGTCCTCAAGTGTTCAGTTGGAAGGAGCTTTAATATCCAGACCGGGATGCCATCCATTTTCATTCTTCCGACGTCCAACGGGTGGAATTTCGTCCGCTCAGCTCAGCACAACGGCTCTTGGACGGTGCGCAAATTGCAAACGCTGGAAGAAGCGGTGCCGCTGCTCTCCGCCGCCGACGAGTTTGTCCTCGGCCTGCCTGTGTCTGTGGTGATCGCGCAACGATTCCGCCTGCCGAGCGTCGATCCGGCGGAGTTCCCGGAGATGATTCGTCTTCAGATCGAGAAGTTGCTGCCATTCCCCGCCGACGAAGTTACAAGCGATTTTGAACTGATCGAACAAAGCGAAAATGAAAGCGTCATCTCTGCAATCGCGATCAGAAACGAGCAACTTTCCGAGGTTGCTGCGCCTCTGTTAGCCAAAGGTTACATTCCACGGCAGGTGACCGTGTATGCCGCGCAACGGGCGAGTACCCATGCCCCGAATGGCAATGCGCTTTTGATTTATCCGGAAGGCGAGATGCTCGTTTACGCCGTGACAGAAAATGGGAAGCTTAGCCTTGCGCGGGCAATCGAACACAATGGCGATCAGCTGCAACTCGAACTGCCACGGTTGCGATTGAGCGCCGAACTTCAAGGGATAGATGCTTCCTCTCCAAATGTGTTACTGGACGAAACGTGCTACGAACTGCGTGATACCGTGCAGGGGATTCTCGCCAGCCCCACGGAGATCGTTGGTATCGAATTGCCTCCAGCCCCGGTTAAACTGAATCTTTTGCCCGAGAGCTGGCGCCGCCGCCGCTTGCAGCTGATGCGGCAGGTAGAATGGCGAAAACGGCTTTTCTGGATCAGTGGCGCTTACGTTGGAGTTGTTGCTCTCTTGTTTGCCTATCTCGGATTGCTGCGCTTTCAGCTAGGCCGTTTTGATCGGCGCATTGCGCACGACGCGCCTGAAACCGAGTTCGTGCGTGCGACGGAAGCGAAGTGGAAAGCGCTTGCACCAGCGATCGATCCACACTACTACCCGGTCGAAGTCCTCGAGGCATCTTTTCGAAAGTCTGCCATCCGCAGATGTGCGCATCACTGCATACAACCAATCGGCGCGCCAGATTTCTGTGGACGGGGAAGCGAATACGGCTGCACTGGCCTACGACTTAATCGACAAGATCAAGAAAAATCCGGAATTGAGAGTCTTTCAATTTGATATGGCTGCACCGCGGATTTTGCCGAACAACCACGCGCAGTTTCGATTGGAAGGTAAACCAAAATGATGCCGGCGTGGTATCAACGAATGAATCCGCGTGAGCGTCTGCTTTCGTGTGTTGTGGGTGGGACGTTGTTGGTGCTGTTTAATCTTTGGATTTTGACTTCGGTATTGGGCGCGGTCGGGAGCGCGCAAAAAGAGCTGGCGACCCGCAGGAGTCAGCTGGCGGAGCAAGCTCTTTACGTAAAGGAGCGCGATGTCTGGACGAAGCGCGACGAGTGGCTCCGCCAGCGTCAACCCGTGTTGAAGAATCCGGCGGAAGCTTCCGCGCTGCTGGATCAGCTCCGCGAGGTCGCTGGCAAATATGACATTGAAGTTGAAAACCCGGCCATCGGAACAGGCGAGACTACGCCGTATCATCAAACGGTTTTCGCCTCCATTGAAACGAAAAGCCCCTGGCCGCCTCTGGTGCACTTCCTTTACGACGTGCAACACCCGGAAAGATTCGTGGTATTCGAAAATGTTAATCTCGTAATCGATGGAAACGATTCCACCATGATGCGAGGCAAGTTTAAGATCGCGCGCTGGTTTGCACCAGCGCAGAAGTCAAAGTAAATAAATTGCAACTGAAGTTATGAAATACTCCCTTACGTTTGCATGGATTCTCGTCCTGATTGGAGCGCCTTACAGTCAAGCTGAGGATGTTCTTCCGCCACAGTATAACTTCGACCGCTACTCAAAAATGATGGACAAATCCCCCTTCGCAGTTGCCACTGCCGTCGCTGCGCCCGAGGCCACCCCCGATTTCGCGAAAGACCTTTACATCGCGAACGCCGCTCGTGCACAGGACGGCGACATGGTGACCCTCGCTTCCACTGCCGATCACAATTTCAAGAAATATCTCACTACGAGGGAGCCGGTGGACGGTTACAGCATCGCAAATATCGAATGGTCCGACAAAGTAGGTGGGACCAAAGTGACAATTAGCAAGGACGGAAATTTTGCGACGCTCACGTTCAATCAGGCGCTGCTCTCGCAGACGTCGCCAGGCGCGGGTGGTATGGCCCGGCCGGTCGCGGCCCCTGGAGCCCCAATTCCCAATCCCGGAGGCGTGCCCAATGGACATTCACCGAAACTGCCGGCAGGTGCACCGCCGGAATTGCAAGCCCTGATTCCTTCTCGGGAGTCGATTCAGCCGCGTGCGCGTGGCCTGATTCAACGCAGCCCGAGAAGTTCAAAGGGTCCGCCGCGGAGCGTGAGCCAGCCAGGCAATAACGCAAAACGAATATCGCGCACAGCAGATAGCGCCGGTGGCGCTAGCGCGATTACACAGTCGTGTTAGCCACCGCCCCAGTCGTCGTCTGAGGTATCAGGCTGCCGGTCAGGTCCTGCGGAATACAGATCGTAGCCGCTGGCGTTTTTCAGACCAGGATCGCGGTAGATGTAATCGCTGCCCCACGGATCCTTGGGCAGTTCCCTAAACAACTGGTACCAACGCGTGGGTCGGGGATCATTTTGCGGCTGGGTGACCAGCGCCTGCAAACCCTGCTCTGTGGTAGGAAAAAAGCCGTTCATGCTCTCGTACAATTGCAACTGCGTCTTGATCGCCTGGACGTCCGCCTGAACGCGCATGGTTTTGGCGATGCCAGTCGTATTGCCAAGTTTTGAAATCGCTACTCCCAGTATGATCACAATGATGCTCACCACGAGCATGATCTCCAAGAGCGTGAAGCCCTGTTGTTTTCTTTTTGTTCTCATCTCAATCAAAGGGGGACCCTCCGCCCCGTTGCGCGACTACAGTAATGTGATCTTCAACAATTGCTACCCGCATCTGGTTTGGATCAACGCCGAAGCGACCCCCGAAAATCTTTCGGCTCGTTGAATGTGACAGTTCCACGATCACATAAGTTCAATGGTCGGTGCGCAGAAGGTAATCCGATTTGTTCCAAATATACTTTAACTGAATCTGCGTCGCGCGAATTGCGGAAGGTCCACTGCCGGCTCCGTTGGTCACAACCAGATCGTTTGCGCCCACTTTCAAGATTGTTGACGGCACAATTTTCTGTGCACGCAGCCACCCGGTATAGTTGAAGTGCATTTCAGTCGTCAGCGGTTCGGATTCGCCGCGATACCCAGGGTCACAAAGGTCTGGCAACGTGAGTGCCACCGGACCGATGTCTTGCCCGTTGAGATAAACTTCCGGCGACGCGTCGATGCGAGGATTTTCGATTTCGAATGTTAGCAGCGCAGCGAGCGGCTGCGCTTCAATGGGGAATTGGAACACGGCGCTCTGTTGACTCTGCGTATCAATTCGAATGGCCTCGGCGGCAAGAGTGGCGGTCACAGTTCCGAAGTTCTCGACGTCTTCGGGCGGCGGGTGCAGCGCCGGGACAGATGAGAACGGCTCGGGAATTACGTCACGATGTTCCGCGTTCACCGGATGCGCGACCTCACTGGCTGCCATCCAATCGAGATACGCTGCCCGAATTGTTTTTCCGTCGCCGGGAACCTCGATATCGATTGCAGAGGCACCAGTCATCGGAATAAGGACCGAATCCGAGCTTGGCAGATTCATTCCAACCCCGAGCGTGCCCGAACGCAAAATATGGCTGCCAGATTCATCCCACGCCACCAATTCAGGTTGCTGATTCGGTTTATCGTCAAAAAACAATCGGAAGAAAAGGATCTGATATTCCGGGCCAGGTTGCGTTACACGGATGCGAAAAACACTCTTTGACGCTCCCCCGCCTTCGGTAACCTCAGCCGGTAGAAGCGTGAGCGCTTCCACCCACGCTGGGGCGTCTTGCGTTTTTGAGTTTCGCGACATCGTTTGCCGCAAATCCAGCCAAGCGCTTGATGGGATCGGCTGCGCAATCGCGTCGGTCGGTGCGGGCAGAGCATCAGTCAATGCTTCCTGCGCGCACACGCGGCAGGCTCCAATCAAGAAAATAGCAAACGCAACCCGAGCCAACATCAAGTCCGCGAGATTATTCACACCCCACCTGCTTTGCAAGCTCTCAGTTTAATGGGGTCTGAATTGCAAGCTGTGCGTCATTTCAAAGACTGCCGACAGGATACTGAATACAACCAGGCCCACTAGCATGGCGATCACCACTATGATTACTGGCGGGATCAATTGCGAAATCACGCCAACGGATCGGTCCAGTTCGCGCTCATAGACATCGGCAATCGCCTGCATCGTTTCGGCGAAATGGCCTGTCTGTTCGCCCACGGCCATCATGTCGGTGAACAAATCCGGGAAGAGCTTCTGCTGTTGCAAAGCTGCGGAGAGGGTTGCGCCGTCAATCACAGCCTTGCGCACTTCGCCGAGTTTCGCTTCGAGAAACCGGTTGCCGGCGATCTGAGTCACCAGATCAAGTGAGCGCAATAGCGGCACACCGTTTTCCATCAAAGTTCCCAGTGTCCGCGCAAACTGCGCGTAGTAGCTGTGGCGAGTTACCCGCCCATAGCCGGGGATGAATAACCGGAAGCGATCCCATCCAACACGGCCTTCCTTGGTACGAACGATAGCACGGAAACCAATGACTGCGCCAATAACGATGAGCCCTCCCATCCACCAGTAACCCGTGATAGCGTGATGAATCTGCAGCAAAATGCGTGTCGGCAATGGAAGCGCGCCGCCGGTTTGCGCCATGAACCCGGTCAACTGCGGCACCATGAACGTAATGAAAATCGTAACGAGAATAGCGCCGGCCAACGCGAGAAATGCCGGATAAATCAACGCTTGTTGTACGCGGTCGCGCAATTCTTTAGCCTGCATCAGATGTTTCACCAACCGCAGTAGAATCTGCGGTAACGCCCCGCTGGCTTCACCAGCAGCCACCAGGTTCACATAGAGCGGTGGGAAAATCCGGGGCATCTCGCTCAGCGCTGCGAAAAACTGCGGCCATCGACCAACCCTTGATGCAGCGTATGCGTCATTTGCTGGACGCGCGGCTGTTTTAACCGTTTCTCCAACACCGACAGCCCTTCGTCGAGCGTCATGCCAGCTTTCAGCAAATTCGCCAGCTGCTCTGTGAAAATGAGCAACTGGCCGTGCGGAATTTTCAGGTTTTTCGCCGGCGTAGCAACGTCAGGAGCGCCTAACAGCCGCAATTTTTTTTGAGCTGGTGGCGCCGCACGTAATTTTGTTTCGGCCGGTTTTGCCGCCTCGACCAAGTCGATCCGAATCGGAATACAATGTTGGGATTCAATTTGCCGGATCGCAACGGCGCGATCTGCGCAGTCGAGAACCCCTTCAACCAGACCGCCCTGTACGTTACGTGCACGATAAGTAAACTGTGGCATCGGCGGGGAAAAATAATCGCAAACCTTAAATCGCAAAACTGAATCTGGTCGCCGACTCCACGTGATGGCATTGGTCTTCCGTCGGGTCGTGTAATGCGAACGTTGCTGGTGACAAAAGAGGCGGGGGCGGGAATCGAACCCGCGAATAGATTCACCCACTGTGAAGCTATCTATGTCCCAGTCGCGACGAAGACAAGTCACAACATCATTGACATTGGCGAATGTTGTGATTTTGTTGTGACTCATGCCAAGCCTCAGAAAAGACTCCCGCGGATGCTCGCCGTTCTGGATTTGCTGCTACACCAGCGCAACCGGTCAACGGCTCCAGAAATCAACGAAGATCACAATCAAGCCGTTCAAGGGAGAAAAGCGCAAGGACGGCTCGCCTAAGACTGTTCGGACAAGCGAGCAGAAGCGTGGGAAGTTTGCCTTGCGATCGAGCGCGCGGAAAACCACGCGAAAAACGGTACGCTGACAGAGCAACCCGCGAAAAAGATCATCGGCGAAATTCTGGAACGCACTACGGGCGAACCGTTACACAATTACAAGGTTCCGCGACTGGCTCGCGCATTGGCTCGAAATGAAAGACCAGGTGCGGGCGAGCAAAACGACTGCTCGTTATCGACAAGTGATTCGCGACTTCATCGTATCGCTTGGCAACCGCGCAAATCTCGCGCTGTCCCATATCACGTCGAAAGATTTTCTCACTTATCGCAATTCGATCACTCGCGGCGACAAGACCGCAGCGGACGGCCAATCTTTCCCGTGAAGGTAGTGAGCGCAGCGTTCAATGCGGCGGTTCGCCAACACATCATTGAAAGTAATCCCGCTACCGCGCTGGAAAGCCTGCCGGTGAAGGCAGAAGAAAAGGCGACGTTCACTCCGGTGCAAGTGTCGAAGCTTCTTACACGCAGCCGAAAGGCGACTGGCAGCGCCGCGATTCTGCTCGGCTACTATACTGGGCGCGCCTTGGCGACGTGGCGAACATGCGATCGGAGCGCGATTGATTGGCCCAACAAGCTTATCCGGTTCACGCCGAGCAAAACGAAAAAGCCGGTCACGGTTCCGTTGCATCCGGACCTGGAGCGCGAGCTTTTGAAAAAGCCGGGCATTGGCAAGGCATTCCTGTTTCCATCTCTTGCCGGCAAAGGTACGGGCGGCAAACACGGCCTAAGCGGGCGGTTCGCTGCAATCATGGAAAAGGCAGGAATCGAGGGGAAAATCATCCGCCATGCTGAGGGCGCGCGGGCAACTTCAAATCTTTCCTTCCACTCGCTGCGGCATTCGTTCAATTCGGCAATGGCAAACGCAGCGTCTTCCAGGGTTACCGACAAAATGAACAGGCCACGCCAGCGCGGAATGAATGCGCGTTATACGCACCATGAACTTGCGCCACTGCGCGCGGCGATCTCCACACTTCCGAAAATCCATTTTGTATGACTGATCGCCATTCTGATAGCCACGGCAAGAAAAAGCCACGCACAGACGCCCTGCGCATGAGAGACGAAGCCTCTGGTGGGCATCTTAAATGCGATCCCAACGCTAGCGCTAATTGCTGCGCAATTTATGATGACCGGGGACGATGAAACGGAAGCATTGAGAAAAGCCAACGTGCTTTATAACGCAGCGTGCGAGTACGCAAAACGCTTTGCATCATTGTCGCTGGATGACCAGGCTTTCGAACTTTATCCCGAAAAAGCATTGATCGAATTAGGGGAACGTGAGGATTTGGCAATCGGAGATTCGGAAGCAAACAGCCTGGCTCTCGCGCATTTCCGAAAGATTGCCACTACCAAGACTGAGAAAAACATAACGCACGCAGCTTTTGTAAAGTTGATTGAGCGAGAATTTGGTCACCTGCCAGAAAGAATTAACCCTTCCGTCTTGGAAGATTTGCCATTCTCGCTTACGTGTAAGCCGATCACGAGCGCGATCTGCGCGCCGTAAAAAATCCGTCAAATAAAATCGAATGAAGCGCGGAGCCTAAAACGCGCGGACATCCTCTCGCAATTGCGCATCGTCTTGTGTGGACAAAGCGCACTTTTCTGCTCGTAACGGCGGACAAACATCGACTCTGCGACAGGTTTAAGCGGACAGGAAATTTTGGGCAAAAATGCGCGTGTAAGGTCGCGCGCAATGAAATCAATTAACCCCGGCGAACATCCGGCAACAACTGTTCCGCTAAGTGAAGCAGCGGCTCATGCTTCACGGCCCGATCCAGAATTTGTCGATTGTAGGGGGCTCGAAGCGGGCTGGGGAATTAAACGCTCCCTTGCCTACGCCCTACTCGCGGATGGCAAGATCGAAGGCGTTAGCCTGCGCAGGCGCAATCAGATTCGCGGCAAACGGCTATTCAAAGTTGATAGCGTCCGCGCATTTCTGCGCTCGCAGATGGAGGGCGCGAAGTGAGCGCGCTTGCAGCGCCAAAAAAAGCGCCCGGCGCTGGCGAGCTAACCGGGCGTAAACTGGTTGCGTCGAGAGAGTATCACGGGCTCGACGTGTTGCAAGCCAGGACTGTTCGGGCCGTCTGGCAATGCGAGGCGGAAAGACTGTTTCTGAGAGTTTTGGCGTACTGGCAATCGAAAACATCTTCAAGTGTTCGGTGAACACGTTCTGCAACGCGGAATCATCAGCGAAGGGCGCCCCAATGAGCGACGCGCGACAAATCAAAGAACTGTTACGCCAGCGTGTCGCCGAGCTTGCGCAATATCTTCTCCCGAATGGCCATCGCGAGGGCAATCATTGGCGCGTAGGGAACATTGAAGGCGAACCGGGCAAGAGTTTCGACATCTGCATTTCTGGCGAGAAAGCTGGTTTGTGGGGCGACTTTGCCGAGTCGGGAAAACATTCCCGGAGCCTGCTCGATTTGTGGATGCACGCGCGCAATGTCGATTTCAAGACCGCGCTGCGCGAGGCAGCGGAATGGCTCGATCAATCCTTGAACTGGCCAAATTGCCTCGTGCAATCCGCATCGACAACAAGCTCAACATCGACATTTCGAACCCTCGATGACGCGATAGTGAGTACGGAGCGACGGCTCAACATGCCGGCCACGCGACGCGACTGGTATCACGATCGCAACGGCAATGAACACTTTGTTGTCGTGCGATTCGACGGCGACAACACGAAAGACTTTCGCCCATTTTGTCGAAACGGATCGGCTTGGATTGTAGCAGATCCACCGGGCAAGCTGCCGTTGTTTCGGCTTCCGGAATTGATCGCGCGACCAGGCGAGCTTGTTTTCATCGTCGAGGGTGAGAAATGCGCGTGTGAATTGGCGACGCTCGGATTGCTTGTAACCACCAGCGCGCACGGCGCAAACTCTGCGCACAAAACCGATTGGCAGCCGCTCGCTGGGCGTGAGGTCGTAATCTTGCCCGACAATGACGCGGAGGGGCGCGGTTATGCGCACACCGGCGCGGCCATTCTCAATCGGCTGTCGCCGCCGGCCGCCGTTAGGATCGTTAAGCTTTTCGTGCGGGCAAAAGGCGATTGCGTTGATTGGCTTGATGCACGCGATGCGCGAACGCCAGAGGAGATCACCGCAGAGTTGCTAGGGTTGGTGAAGAGTGCGGGAGTAATTCGCGAAGCAGTAAAGGGCAAGAGTGAATCGGCCAATCTCGCAGAGATAACAGAGGCTCCGCCTTTTCCGCTTCATTGTCTGCCGCCAGCTTGTGAAGCAATGGCGACGCGATCTGCGAAACGGTGCGCGTGCGGAATCGCTTCCCGGTTGCTCTATTCTTGGGATCCAAAGCGCGGCAATTGGCACGGGTTGCAAGTTACGTCCGGCGCAAATCGTGTTACACGCGGAAATCTCTACATCCTCTCCAGCGCAGAAAGCGGCAGCGGAAAGAGCGAAACGTTCCGGCATCTTGCGAAGCCCTTTCTGCAATTTGAAGCGGAGCGTTTGGAAGCGTGGAAAGTCGAAACCGTACCTGGTCTGCTTGCGGAACAGGAATTCTTGAAAGCGAAATCGCCGAGCTAAAAAAACGGCGGGTAAGGCAGACGGCGCAGTTGAACGCGATGAAATCCGTTCACAACTTCAAAAGAAAAGCGCAGCGTTTGGAAAGATCGAGATCAAGCTGCGCGCACCGGTGTTGTCTTGTGAAGACGTAACTAGCGAGAAACTTGCGGAATGCTCGCGCATAATGGCGAACAGCTCGCGAGCCTGAGCGCGGATGCCGGCGAGATTGTGAACGTTCTGCTTGGCCGGTATAACAAACTAGACCGCACTGACGAGGGCGTTTATGTGAAAGCTTTTACAGGCGATTGTTGCAAGGTTGATCGGCAGATCAGCGAACCTGTGTTGCTGGAGTCGCCGTGCCTTTCAGCGTTGTGGCTCACGCAGCCCGACAAGCTCGAATCACTGCTTGCGGAGCGGAGCTTGAGTGACGGCGGACTTATTCCACGCTTCCTCGTTTGTCACACTCATTGCGAGGCGCGGGAAATCATCAAGGACGCGCCAAAGATTTCCGCCAGCGTCGAAAAGGATTACACGAATTTAATTCGCACCCTGCTCGAAACCTACCGGCTCGCTGATGAGCCTTTCACGATTGAGCCGACATCGGAAGCGTTGGAAGCGATGAACGCGCATCACAACGCAATTGTGAAGCGCCGACGGGCTGATTTGCGCGACGTGACGATCTACGTGGCGCGCTGGAATGAGCAAGCGTGGCGAATTGCCGTTTGCCTTCACGCGGGTTTGCATGGCGCGCACGCACATGAGCACGCGCTCGAACTCGACACGGCAAAACGAGCAATCGAACTGGCAGACTGGTTCGCTAGCGCAACAACTCGAAATTCTGTCCGGCAAGCAGATACAAAGCACGGCGCGAGATTTGGGATGAAGTGCTTTCCCTATTCGCAGACACGCCGGAAGGCATCCGGGCGAGTGACGTTTACCGGGCGCGTATTGTCCGCAATGCCGATGAAGCGCATGCGCTGCTTGCGACCATGGAAGCGGAATGCGAATTGACCGGGCGCGATGAACAGCCCGAAAGTGGCGGACATGTCACGCGGATTTTTACGAAAGCGCAGAAATGAAAATGGCTGCCATTGCCCTGTGCAAGACGTGTAACTCGTGCAACTCGCCACAATTCGAGATCGTCTTGCACGTCTTGCACGAGTTGCACCGCCGTGCGGGAGTCCACGCTCAACCTAAAAAGAGAGCCTACCCCCGCCACGGCACCGGCCAAGGGTGCGGCTTTGTGCGTTGGGTGTGCAGGGCAATCTCAGACGGTTGGGTCGCGTGTGCGGGTGTGAATTATGACAAGCAATAAGCAACCGCAGTTGAACTGGTGTGGCGAGGTGATGCAACGTGGGGATTATGGCTACGGCGGTCGCGCCGAAGCCATAGAGGGGACAAAGAAAGATCGACGCGAAGTGATAACGGAAGCTGACGTTGCCGCGATCTTCAAAGACGGCGCACTAAGGAAAGCCGAGGCTGCATACAGGTTGGAGTCCATCAGCGGCGCACACCGGGCGTCGGCTTATCGCGCACTGGCACTGGATGGGCGCTTTGCCAAGCATCTGCGCGCCGTTGGGGACAGGCTCAATTGGCAGTGAGCTTGTCGCACGTCGCGCATTTTTCGGGATACAGCGTTGCTTGGTTTCACTACATGCCTTGCGTACGCGCGCGCGAGGGGGAAGCGCCTATCCCGACTTCACGCTAAGGATTAGCCGACTTTGCTCTCAGTGCAGCCAAGCCCATGCAGCAATTCCAAGGGGAAACAGCACAAAGAAAAAGATGATGCCAGAAGCTTCCTCCTTCTCACCTCTTCGCCACTTCTTGATTGCTGCGCCGACGGCTGCCGCAAACCAACTTACCCCGACTACGGCGATAACTACGTCAACCAAATATCTCATACGCTTAGCAGCAATGCTCGATTGTGAATCGCCTGTCTCCGGAATCGCTTACGCTTGCGAAGCTGCCAAAACATAAAAGCGGGATAGAGCATCGCAATTGCTAAGACGACTTCGATTATGCTGCGGATGAGCATAAAAAGCTTCGCCACTCTTTTAAACAGTGTGGTTTTATATCGTTTTGTAATTGCCGTGTGAAGAGCAAAAGAGGCAGAATCCGGCGCGTCCCTACACAATGAAACGCAGTGCTGGTCTGTATATCGCGTGGTTGGTTGTTGCCGGATTACTTGTTTCCGCCGCCGCCCAGCGGCATCCGTATAGTTTCTACACGCTGTTGCGATGGATTTGCTGCCCGGTATTCGCGTATTCAGCGTTTGCAGCGTATGAAAAGAATCGCGTGCTCTGGGTTTGGGTTTTCGGCGTATTAGCGGCGTTATACAATCCGATTTTTCGCGTCCATTTGGATCGGAGCACTTGGATCGGTGTGAATTGGTTTACAGTCGGCGTGATCGCGGTGGCGGGTATCGTTTTTTGGCTGAACGAAGGTCGAGGCGGGGTTGCGTAATCATCTCAAGGCGATTCTTCAAGGTGTCGGCATAGCGGCGACTGCAGGCTAGGCGCTTGTCCCGCGTGCTCGTGCGTTTTAATCACGTTGCCAGCGTCATTCGGAAGTTTCTCCAAAATTCCTCTCCCTTATTCCATCAAGTGTTGCTGTCATCGACCTTAGTGCCGGCGCGAATGCGTCAAGGCGATCTATAAGGTGGCCGAGGGTGTCTTGCCCTTCATTCGGAACAACACTTTCGGGATGCACCCATTGATTGAGTTCATTTGAAATTTGTGACCTCGCTTTGGCAAGACTGAGAAGGTCGCCGCATTTAACTCGGATTTGGTCGCTGGGGACTTTGCAGTCGATTATTTTGTAGTCGAATCCTGCTCTATCCCATATTTCCTGGATTCTGTCGTGCAACGCCGTAAGTCCAGACGAAAGCTTGGGCAATTGCGCGATCAGATTGTCACACATTTCTATTCCACGCTTTGGAACCACGCCGGACGGTGGATTTAACCAGTCGTTTATTCCAGCGCTAATCTGTGACAAAATCTGGAAGAGCCCGAGAAGTTCGTCGGGTTTAATGCCAACTTCGCGGTCGAGTTCCTCGAGAGGCACTTCGCTGATTTTGTCACTTCCTCGCCGGATGTTTTCCGATCCTATTGATTTCTCAGCGATGGCAACATGGGCTTTTGTTTCGGGTTTATCGACTTCTGCTTTTAGTTGTTCTTTTGTGACGGATGGCGAGTCTCCATACGGGTAGAACTCGGGTGTGTCTTCGGCGGGAAGTCGCAGACCAGCTTGTTTCCACGCCGCGATTGTGGCGTATGCGTTCACTTTTTTATCCGCGAACATCGCCAACTGCAACACGAAGTAATCGTCCAGAGATAATTCCAAAAGTTCTTGCGCTTTGGCTATGTATCCCGCTTTGACGAAACGATTGATTGTGGTCGCTATTTCTTCGCACTCACTCGTTGGCGGTGGCGGCGACGGTGACTCCGGCTTTTCAAAATCCACCGTTTGTTCCGGGAATCGAACCAACGCCCTTGCCAATTTCGGGCTGGGCTGCCGGAGCTGTCGGTCGCTGCCCATTGGCCCCCAATAGAACCATTTCGCCCACCACGAGACGGGTTTGGCGAGTCTTACCGCGGCGGCTGGCAATCCGATATAGATGAACGGTTCGGTGATGATGTGATGTAAATACATTCCACCTATCGGGATGTTGCTAAGAATTGGGGCGATAATGCCGAAAATGGCAGTCCACGTTTTCCATTTCAGGAAACAGACGATGACGCATGCGAGCCAGATTAGGGTGACCGTAGCCGTGATTGCGAGTTGCGTTTGGTCGTGTTCATTCATTGGGCCAGAGATTCAATCATAACGTATGACGCCTGCCGCGAGCGCCCCGTTGTAAAAGTTAGGATCGTTAACGAGCATTCGGATGAATGCGTGCCAGACAAGCGCGTGGTAGATCACACATTCGAAAAAGGTGATGAGATAGGCCGCGCAAATCAGAAACCACGGAGAGCGCCAGCCAAAAGCAAACCATGTAAAGCAAAGTCCTGCCAGAGCAACGAAGTCTAGAACCTGATGTAATTTGTTTCTGATGCGGCCGCCGCGCGTTCTCCGCCACATATAGCGTTCTTCCGGAGATGCATCGTCACGCTGCCATCTTGCTTGGAAATCCGGTAGTCTATAACTCCGCAGCCCATAAATACCGGGTGGGCCGATAATTGCCGCTGGTATCGCCAATAGGATTAGCCAATCCCGAAGAACGAATGCGAGAACGATGATTGCGACAGAAACAACCGGGGATGTGAACAGCATCTGCATCCACGACGTTATCCACCAAACGGGAGCATTGCTGTAGGCCGCAGCAAACCGATAGGCCACGAACGTTTCGACTGTGACGGGAATTAGTCCAGTCCGCTGTACTTCGGACACGAAATCCTGATGTGAGAGAATCGCCGGGCTACCCGTGTCCTGTGTCATCGCGGCGGGATTTAATCACAACGCAGCGCGGGTCGTAAAGCGTGCAAAAATCGATGACATCACGACCGGATTCATTCTTGCTGTCCGGCCATCTTGCTGATGAGATTGACATTGCAAAGACTGTGTTTGGCGGACTGCTTCTTGCTGCGCTGGCAATTATTGCGGTGACATTTACCGCGCGCATTCCTCTCATCGTCGTGGTAATCATCGCAGGCATCGGCATCGGAACCGTTTGGACAAACAGCAATTTGGTTTATCGCTGCGGGATTGGTCGCGTATTGCACCGCCGATGAAGCGGTGCGTCTCTATGGCAAGTATGCGCTGGCCAGGGCGAGTGCAACCGCTACGGTTTTTAATGTGGATGAAGATTACGTGGACTCCGACACCGGACAATCTGGGGTAGTATATACGAGCGATTACAGGTTCGAAGTAAATGGGAAAACCTACTCCGGTAGAATAGACCGCCAATACGAGGTCGGCGATAGCCTAGAGGTGCGCTATAATCCAGCTAATCCCGAGCACAACCGTGATGAGAGCGGCGATGTTTTTGACGAGATACCTACGGTGATCGGGTTTGGGATCATCGTCTTTGGTCTTTACTGGTGGCTGAAGTCGATACTAGGGCACGAAAAAGCAACAGTCGTGATGTGACTGCGTTGAACTGGAAAGGGCGATTTACGAATTCGCGGTGGATTTAATCTTGCCGAGCCTACTCCAGATCAGTTGGGCGGTGCGCTAGCTTGGGCCGAATTGGCTTGAGTGAGAAATACTTCGGCTTTCGCTTCGGCAATCTTAGCCTGCTCTTGCAACATCTTGGCCGCCGTGGCGCTCTCGGCTACCTTGACCTTGAATGCGGCAGCCCTAGCTTTGATGGCTACGGGGTCAGGCTCTGCTGGATTAGTGGCTCTTTCCTCAAGCAACATGAGCTCCCACTCGTCTTTAGCAGCTTGGAGTTGCCCCTCAAGGCTCGCGGTCATGGCACAGTCGGCTGCGTAGGCGTAGGCGCGAGTGGCGAACGCGTGACTATCGCGGAGTGCCTTATAAAGAGCTGCTGCCGAAGGGTAGAGATCGCTAGCACTGTCGAGCACGACAAAAGCAGTTGTCACGCGGTCGAAAGCTTTGCCTAGCTCATCGATGGCAATCGTATGTGCGCGTAGCTCGGCGGCTGTATACTGTTCATGGTCTACGGGATTCTTGCAGGCGGCCACAACATCATCATATGCAGCAGCAGCGTCTGCAAATTCGTCGGCGGACGCTTTTGCGACTGCGCGTTTGGCGTCCAAGATAGCGGCGCGGTGATTGGCGAGAGTTGTATAAGTCTCGATTGCGTTGAGGGCGGCATCGTAGTCATCAGTCGCGGCTTTGAAAGCGTTCAACGCGCTGCGCGCCATTGCAGGCAAATCGCTTGACGCGCGGACGCTGGTATAGAACTGGCCATAAGAACGATCGAAGTCTTGCCGGAAATCCTCACGCGATTTCTTCGAGAGTGGCGATAACAGGATACCGATAATGCCGAGCCATGAGCCAACATTCAACGCGACGTTATCTTCCAACCACGTTGCTGCTGATGGCCAGAAGAAGCCGATGAGAAAAGGAATGACGAACAGCATCACGACCCAGAGAAGTGGCACGATCAGCAAACGAGCATAAACGGCAGATCGCATCTCGCCACGCGAGACAAGGCGGATAGCACGCGGGAAACCGAGGATGATTGGCAGCGCGATCTGTGCGGTTACAAACACGCTGATAACGAAACCGAGTGGAAACCAAACGAGCGCAATCCAACCTTGCGCTATTACCATGCCGCCAAGCAGGAAGCAGAAGAGAAGCGCGATGATGGTTTTCACACGTGTTGAGGGCCTGTCAACAAACGCAGATAACAGGTTGGTCGCGCATCGAAAATGAGATCGACGCCGCGTTTATCCTTACGCGGGCGGACTTCGTAAACGTGTTGTGAGTTAGTCATCGCAGCGTAAAGCGGTTCGCTGCGTCGTGTGGTTTGGCCTCGTTGCATTTCCGCGTTCCGCGGCATGATGGATAGTCTGAGCGGCCCCAAAAGAACTGACCGGCGTGTGGGCCGCGCCGAGCCCGGCGAGGGACCATATATCGCGAACAGCGTGGACATACGGGAGTGCCCACTGGCGGAGTCGCCGCGAGACTTTGCCGAGCACAATGTTTCGTTGGCGGCGGCCCTCCGGACCACAAAATCAAAGTAGTAAGCAGACCGACGATACCGGCTGCATTCAGGGCGTAGCACGCATAGCGTTGCGTGTCGGTGCGATTATCAACTTTACGGGTCACCACACCGCCGTGATGGGAGCAGGCGCCTTGAAATCCGATGCTGTGACTTGGCCAGCCGTCTGCACACGCTCTATAGGAGGACACAAGGCCATCGGAAATTGCGACGCTGCCGCTGCAAGATCCGATGGCTATGAGAAGCGCAACCGCGGAACCACCACGCCAAAGGGCGCTCTTGACCTTTGTTTGCTTCTTCACGGGTCTAGGCCTAACGAAAATTAGACTGCATCTTGCAATCTATTTCCTGCCGTTCTCAGGGGAGAGCGATTAAAAGGCTGCACGGCGCGAATTGTGCCGAATCATTCGGCATTTAGGAAGCGAAATCCGACGGACCGCATCATTTGCCATCCGGCAATCAAAAACGATTCTGGCGGCCTCTGGCGCTTTGGAACGGCTCATCAAAACAAGAGCCGTAAAACCGGCAAATTGTTTTTCGGACAAATTCGGACACTCGAACTGCGTAATTCTGCGCGATTCGTGCAAAGGGCCTCATTTGCGTTTTGCCCTCTAACGCGCAGCCTACTGCATATTTGTGGCGGAATCGCGCAAAGCTGCGAAAACGTCAAAGTGGGTTCGATTCCCGTTGCCCGCTCTCTGTTTTGTCCCACGTCAGGTCGCAGTTTTTGAGCATTTCGATTTGATGAGAATTTTGAGATCTCTAGCCCGCAAGATTGCGCCCCCAAAGATCAATCAGGCTGGCAACGCGATCGAAACGCGCGAGCACAGATAAGCAAATACCGCCGCGGCGGCGGCCGTGCTGGAAACGAACGATATGCACGCGCGCGATTGTGGTATAGTTAGGGAATGGCTGATGGGCAACGACGCGAGATATTCCTCTGCATAGTCATCTTCGGCAGCGTGCTTGCAGCTATTTGGTTCGACTTCTTTGCATGGCTCTGGCTGGTTGGCGGGGTAGCGGGCTTACTCTGGGCAACTTTGCGCGGCTTTGCTGACGAGCGGCGCCAACCTTCGAGAAAGCGCGATTTCGGGTATTCCACGCCAGAGCGATTGAACAAAGAGAGTTGAGCCGCCTCAGACGCCCGCAGCGCGACGAAATGTCGGCTCGTTAGATACCAGAGAGAGAGGCGAACACTTAATGCCGCTAAGCCTTTCGGACAAGTTCGGACACTCGAACTGAATTATTCTGCGCGGTTTGCATTTTCCGTCGTAACACGCAGTCTGGCGCACATTTGTGGTGAAATTACGGTTCGCCGTGAAATTTCGAAAGTGGGTTCGATGCCAGTTGCCCGCTATTGATTTGGAGCAATCAAATCGCGATTTCGCCAGGCATAGCCGACGCCAGAGTAGATCGTCAGGATCACGGTAATCCACACTAGCACCGGCCCGGCTTCGCTCCAGGCGCGCACCCACCATATCGCTTTTTCATCGGCATAACGCAGTTCTGCGATCGAAAGAAGCACTAGGAAGAAGATGATTGTGACCATTTGCCATGATGTTTTTTGTTTGCCCAGCGACTCTGCCGGAAGAATTCGCCCCTTGGCACTGGCCATGAGCCGCAGACCGGTAATGAGAAAATCCCGCGCCACAACTGTTGTCGCTGCCCATGCCGGCACGGCTTTCAGAGGGACCAGTGAAATAAACGCTGCCGCCACCATAATCTTGTCCACGAGCGGATCCATCAATTTGCCAAAATTGGTGATGACTCCGTAGCGGCGCGCGATCTCGCCATCAATGAAATCGCTCATACCCGCAATAAGAAAAATCACGAGCGCGGCAGTGCGCGCATAATGCCACGTTGAACTCAGTGCGACGACAAAAAGCACAGTCAGCGCAAGCCGGCTTAAAGTAATTCGGTTCGCCCAATTCATACTGTAGCCGCTTCGCTTTGCGAGGCTCGACAGAGACTTTCGTCCTTAAACCGCGGCCGTTTCCAAATCGGCACTCTCTTCTTTAATTCATCCACAATCCATTGACTCGCTCGAAACCCATCGCTGCGATGTGGACTTGCCACTCGCAGGAAGAGAGATGGTTCTCCAACGGCGATGAACCCGATTCGGTGGTGAACCATCACCAGGCCAAGGCCAAATTTCTTACAAGCGTGTTCTGCAATTCGTTTCAACTGGTGCCTGGCCATTTCACGATTCGCCTCATACTCAATGCCCTCAATTTCGCGGCCACCTTCGAGCCTGCGCACCACTCCCCAAAACTCGACCATCGCTCCTGCATCGCCATGGTGGTTTTTTGGCGGTTCCTCAAGTGGAGCTTCAGTCACTAGAATTTTACAAACGGCATTTGCCATGCGCTTCAACTACTCGCTACAGTGATTATTCTGTGTTGAGTAGCCACAAAAGGAGATACCAAAATGAACATGAATCAATGTGATATTGGCCTGATTGGCCTCGGTGTCATGGGCGAAAGTCTCGCCCTGAATTTGGACTCGAAAGGATTTTCGGTCGCCGTGTTCAATCGGACGACCGAAATTACCGAAGAATTCGCGGCAGGTCGCGCCAAAGGAAAAAACATTCAGCCAACTCGCACGCTGGAGGAATTCGTTGGGGCGCTCAAAAAACCACGCATTGCCATGATGATGGTAAAAGCGGGCGCGCCCGTGGATTCCGTTATCGGCGAGCTCGCGCCGCTCCTCGAGAAAGGTGATGTGATCATCGACGGCGGAAATTCTCTCTTCACCGACACCCAGCGTCGCGGTCAGGCGTTGGAGAGCAAAGGTATTTATTTCGTCGGTATGGGTGTGTCTGGTGGCGAGGAAGGCGCCCTCAAGGGCCCGTCCCTCATGCCCGGCGGCCCGCGAGAAGCTTGGGATATCATCGCGCCGATTTTCCGCAAGATTGCTGCGCAAGTCGACGGCGAACCATGCTGCCGATACATGGGCCCGGACGGCGCCGGTCACTACGTGAAAATGGTCCACAACGGTATTGAGTACGGCGACATCCAATTAATCTGCGAAGCCTACGCTATTCTGAAGGACATCCTCGAAATGGACGCCGGCCAGCTTGCTGACGTTTTCGCGGAATGGAACAAAGGCGAACTCGAGAGTTATCTCATCGAGATCACGTCCCAGATTTTTCGAAAGATCGATCCCGACACCGGCAAGCCGCTGGTGGACATGATCCTCGACAAGGCCGGTCAAAAGGGAACCGGGATCTGGACACTTCAAGCCGCCATCCGGCAATACGTCGTCATTTCCACAATTAACGCCGCTGTCGAGGCACGCGTGATCTCGGCGGAGAAAGAGGACCGCGTTGCCGCCGCCAACATTCTGCCGCAACCCAAAGTTCGACAGTTCAAAGGCAATCGCGATCGTCTCATCAATGCCGTGCGCGATGCGCTTTATGCCTCCAAGATTATTTCGTACGCACAGGGAATGGAGCTTCTTCGCTCCGGGAGCTCGGATTACAAATGGAACTTGAACCTCAGCGACATTGCTACCATTTGGCGGGGCGGTTGTATCATTCGCGCCAAATTCTTGAACCGTATCGTTGAAGCCTACAAGCGCGACGGCGCGTTACACAATCTTCTGCTCGACCGGTATTTCACTAGGATTATCAAGAGAGCACAGTCGAGATGGCGTCTGGTAGTCTCGACAGCCGTTAAGCACGGCGTAGCCGTCCCTGCGCTTTCCGCCTCATTGGCTTACTTCGATAGTTACCGCTCCGCCCGGCTGCCAGCGAATCTCTTGCAGGCGCAACGAGATTTCTTCGGTGCACACACTTACGAGCGCATTGATAAGCCCGGTGTATTTCACACGAATTGGACCGAAGCGGATCAGGCGCCACCGGAAAAACCAGCGGAACCGAAAATGCCCGAGCCGAATCACGCGGGCGAGTGAGGATTCGTTAATGAGTAAACGGTAGCTCGCGTGTTGTTTCGGCGTTATGTCCCGCGCGTCCCATTGACGGACAGGCGTTTGGCACAAACGCCTCTACGGCCTTCCGGCGATACGCTTTGCTTTGATCTTGACAAGTGGACAGGATTTTTTCCAGACTTGCCGTCGCTAAAGGGATCTTAAATTAGGCAGAGGCCCAACTTTATGGCACACGTAATCACAAAGTACATCGTCTACAATCACAACGGAACCGGTGTGAGGCATCACCATTTCAATGCTTCAAACAACATCACCAGTGAAACGGATGAAAATTACCCCGGCACCACCGACAATAACCCCGGCTCAGGCATTGCCGATGGATGGCCCACATTATCTTTTGGAGGGAATAATCTCCCATTTGCTTTTATGTCAATTAATGGTGCGGCTGATGGTAACCATCTCCATACCTCTGCCGGCAATCAGTCATTTCCGGTAGGCGCGTCCGATGTAGAGGTGTTAGTTGTCTATGGTCCCGTAGGAGGCGTTGGAGTCGATGGAGGTCCAGGAATCTGGGTCGATGCCTTTAATGTTAATACCGGAAGCTTTTCTGATGATCTTCATTTCATCACTATCCTTACGCCGCCCACTCCTCCGGACACTATTGACAATGATAAGACAAATTTCGCGAACTCGGATGGCGAAGTGTCGTCACTAAGTGCCGAGCACATAAGGGCGAGTGCCACAATAGACGGAGGCGTTCCTTTTTTGGAATGGAAGAAGATTATACCGTCCGAATCGATCCTTAGTTTAAAGGATTTTGACATGGCTCAAAATGAAACTGGAGAAATTTGGTTTGCATTTTATCAATCTCCCCGCCCGGGAGCGCCGATTGATCTAGGAAAGTTAAAGCAATATGTTGCCGGCGGTGGATTCCAAATCATCATCGAGGACGATGGCATTCACATCATTCATGGTCCAGTAGGCGGGGGCGGTCCCGTGGGTCCACCGGTGGGACCTTTGAGGGTAGCTTCGTCCCTAGTGAAGAAATTATCGAGGGAGCAAAAGGCCACACTGAAGCAATATCAGAGCGAATATGCGACCCTGACAAAATCCATCACTTCGCAGGGGAGCAAAATCATCGGCATTGTTTCAAAAGTGACAAGGCTGCTTGGGATATAGGCACAGCTGAAAGAGCAGGCGACGCAAATCCAGAAGGTGAGCGCTCAGGTCGAATGCGCTTGCGCCGCAAATATCTGCAAACCGGTAGGGCGGTGCGCTCAACCGCCCCTACCGAGAAGTCACTACTTTTGTAAGGTTGAGCAGTGGACGCTCAACATCGACGGTCTTCGCATATGCGACCGGCGTCTGATTTCGATCGTATCGCTCCGAATATCGCGATCTGGCACGCTTATAATCCGGAGGTTAAAGCGGAGCTTTATTCGACCTCCCTTGCCACCAGTGCCGGAACGTATTTGGTCGATCCAATTCTTGTGCAGCGCGAAGCATTCGACGAAGTGATGGGTTCCGGCCCCGTCGCGGGAATTGTCCTGACCAATTCGAATCATCATCGTGGCGCTGCGCAATTCGCCCAACAGTTCTCCGTCCCGATCTTTGCCCATCCAGAGACGTTTCCGGATGGCCAGACTGGTCAGCTAACGCTTGTTACCGATGGCGATGAAATCTGCGACGGATTGCGCGTGATTGGCATTGCGGGAGGGCCGCTGGGCGAAATCGTGCTTTATTTCGCGGTTGATGGCGGAACACTGATTGTTGGGGACGCGCTGATTAATTCTGAACCGTACGGCTTTACGTTTCTACCTGCGAAATATTGCTCGAACCAGAAGCAAATGCGGCGGTCGCTGCGAAAGCTTTTGGATTACAAAGCCGAGCGAATGTTTTTTGCGCACGGCACGCCGATTTTGGCCGACGCAAGTGAACTCCTGCAACATTTGCTCGACAGCCAAAGCAGTTAACCACGAATGGACACGAATGGACAGAAATCTACTTGTGGACTTGAAACATCGACAAGTGAGAGAGTGATACCTGGCGATCCGATCGGTCGCTTCTTGCGACTGATTCGATTCTCGCACACGATTTTCGCATTGCCGTTTGCTCTTGGCGCTCTCATTGTGGCTGCGAATGGCTGGCCGTCATTAAGAATTCTGCTGCTGGTGATCACCTGCATGGTGTTCGCGCGCACTGCCGCCATGCTTTTCAACCGGCTCGTTGATTGGTCGCTTGATCAGCGCAACCCGCGCACTGCCCCGCGTCATCAGCTCGTATCAAAGTTGGCCGCTCAGATTTTACTCGTTTTGAGTTCTGTCGGGTTTCGTACTGGCCGCTTCCGCAATTAATCGGCTGACTTTTATGCTCGCGCCGGTCGCGCTGACGCTGATTTTCTTTTATTCGGTTACGAAGCGATTCACGAGCGCAACGCATTTTTTTCTCGGACTGGCGTTAGCCATTGCCCCAGTCGGCGCTTGGATTGCCCAGACAGGACGTGTCGATCTCGCCCCGTTGGTGCTCGCAACGGGCGTGATTTGCTGGGTCGCAGGTTTCGATCTGATTTATGCTACGCAAGATTACGATTTTGATCGGCGCGAAGGAATTCATTCGCTGGTTGTGAAACTTGGAATTGCGCGGAGTCTTCGAATGGCTCAGTTGCTGCATCTGCTTACGTTTGTAGCGCTGATTGGTTTTGGCATCACCGCAAAGCTCGGCGCGATCTACTTTTGGTCCCTGCTGTTGATCGCGGCAGCGCTTGTTTACGAACACAAAACTGAGAAACGCGACCTGATGGGAATCAATCGCGCATTTTTTCAGAGCAACGCATTCGTGAGCGCTGTGTTTTTGCTTGCCGTTTGTGCCGATCGATTGATTTAACCGACTACAGCGGTTTCGCACTAGTAGTGTCCGCTGTTCGCCCGGACATTTTGTAGCAGGATGGAATGATGCGCTGAGGACAGCGCACGCTACAGCGACGGATTCACATCGCGTTTAACATCGCTACGCGTCGCACGTGCCGACCGCCATCGAAACCTGTCTCCAGCCAGATACGGACGATCTTGAGTGCGAGATCTTCCGGGATCAGACGCTCGCCCATCGAAAGCACGTTGGCATCATTGTGCTGCCGTGACAGGCGAGCCGATTCTTCATTCCAGCAAAGCGCGCAGCGAATGCCGTGGACTTTATTTGCAACCATCGCTTCGCCGTTGCCGGAGCCGCCAAACACGATGCCCCGCTCGCATTCGCCGCTCGCCACGACTTCCGCTGCAGGGCGAATGAACAGCGGATAGTCCACGGGATCTTCGCTGAAAGTACCGCAGTCTTTTACCTCGTGTCCCAGTAACTGGAGCAATTCTTTTACTTTCCCTTTGTAACGAAAACCGGCGTGATCTGAGCCAACTGAAATTTTCATGCGACACGCATTGCACGAATTCGCACGAAATGATAGGGCGCGTTACTCATTGCGCAGCGGGAAGTAGTGTGGACCGGCGGTGTGCAGAGGACTCCCCGACCTACCACCTGCTCCAACCTTTCGACGCGTCAATCAATTAACCGCCATGCAGTTTCGCCAGCTCGCTCCAGATTTCGCGTTCGCGTTCCGTTAGCTTTTTCGGCACGTTAATTTGCACAACGACGTAGAGATCGCCGCGTTTCCCCGAAACACCTGGGAGCCCGCGCTCACGCAACCGAAACCGCTGGCCGCCTTGCGTGCCTGACGGAACTTTCAGGCGCACCTTTCCTTCCAGCGTGGGCACGAGCAACGCAGCCCCGAGCACGGCCTGCCACGGTTCGATCCTCTCTTCATGAATCATATCGCTGCCCTCGACTGAAAAATCCGGATGCTTGGCCAAACGCACGCGAAGGAAAAGATCGCCGCTTTTGCCGCCGCGTACACCCGCTTCGCCCTGGCCGCGCAAACGAATCCGCTGTCCTTCGCGTACCCCGCGGGGAATCTTGACCTGATACTGTTCGATCTTATCCGACCCGGCTCGCCTTAGCGACACTGTCCTCGTGGAGCCGTGCAGCGCTTCTTCAAGAGTCACCATAATGTCCGCTTCCACATCGGCGCCGCGCTCAGCGGTTGCAGCGCGTCCACCGAATCCGCCGAATGCGGAACGACCGCGTCCCCCGCCGAAAAACGCCTCGAAGAAATCGCTGAACCCGGTACCTCCGAATTCAAATTGCACATCGCCGCCGTCGCCACCCCATTGATAAAATTTGCCGCCGGGTTGCTGCCCTCCCCACTGGGGCGGCGGCTGGAAACCGCCGGGTCGATTCCAATCTGCGCCGAGCTGATCGTATTTCTTTCGCTTTTCGGGATCGCTCAGAACCTCATACGCTTCGTTGATCTCCTTAAATTTCTCTTCGGCGGCTTTTTTGTCCTTCGCCACATCGGGATGATATTTACGCGCCAGCTTGCGAAAGGCGCTGCGGATCTCATCGTCCGTGGCCGTCTTTGGAACACCGAGCGTTTCGTAATAATCTCGAAATTGAACTGGCATTGATTATCAAGCTTGTGCCTCCGCTTGATTCGCGCAACTTTTTGAACGGTGCGCGAACTCGGAAAGTTGATCGTGATCATTGGCGTGATCACCACACTGGTCGGGTTGGTCATTTGGAGCGGCATCGCGCCGAGATGGCTGGGCCGACTCCCCGGCGACATTCGGATCGAGCGCGATCATTCGTCGTTCTATTTTCCCATCGTCACCTGCATCGTCATCAGCATCGTGCTGAGTTTACTCTTGTCTCTCCTTTCAATCTTTCGGCGCTGACCGTTTTCAGAACGTGATTGGCCGCGGAAGAAACTCCACTGCTTTAAGAAGTCGAGTTTTAACGTTGGCTTTCGGCCGATCCCATAGCCACGAGCCTGCGTCCTGGCTCGTCTTGCGCGTTGTCGCACTATGTGCGAACGGCCCACAGGACCGTGGCTACAACAGCTATTCAAACTCGACTGGATCGGCATGTGAGGGCACTCCTGAAGTGCCGACAATGCCCGCGCATGCAATCGACGCCGGTCTCCGGCGAAGCGGTCGTGAGCAACGTGATGATCATCGGACAAGCGCCCGGTCCGCGGGAACCGACGTTGAAACGGCCGTTCGCGCACACGGCTGGGAAAACGCTTTTTCGCTGGTTCGAACAATTTTGCGGAATGAATGAAGCAGCCGTTCGATCGAGAATTTATTTCGCGGCGGTCTGCCGGTGTTTCCCCGGAAAGAATTCCAGCGGCACCGACCGTGTTCCAGCGCCGGATGAGATTCACAATTGCTCGTCCTGGATGGCCGATGAAATTCGAATCTTGCAGGCGCGCCTGATTATTCCGGTCGGCCGGCTGGCGATCACGCAGTTTATCGATTGCATAAGATTGGAGGAGGTAATTGGCCGCAAATTTCGTGTTACACATGCAGGACATCGCTGCGATCTGATTCCATTACCGCATCCCTCCGGCGCATCACCATGGCACAAGATCCCGCCCGGCCGCGGTCTCACAGCGTCTGCTCTCAAATTGATTGCGCGACATCCTGCGATCCGTTTACTGGATTAATCTGGAGGCTGGGAATTCACGAATTTTCATGGAGAGTTATTCACTCTTTTCTTGGCTTCCCGGGTTCCTGATTCATCTTTTTCCGAATGGCTTCTGCAACTCCAACGCGCGCTGATATTCCCGAATCGGACAGATGGGACCTGACGCATTTGTTCGCTAACACTACCAAATGGCAGGAGGATTTTGTTTGGCTGCAGCGGGAGTATCCGAAACTTGAGCAGTGGAAAGGCAGAGTGGGGGAATCGGCGCAGACCTTATCCGTGGTTTTGGAGTTCGAAAAATCGCTCGAGCTGAAAATGGAGCGCGTCTATCACTACGCGTCGCTGCAAGCGGCCGAGGACAGCACCAACAACGAATACCTCGCACGAATCGGCCAGGTTCAAAATCTACATACACGAGTCAGCGAGGCGGCGGTTTTTGTTGTGCCCGAAATTCTGGCGATCGACGACGAACGATTTCCCAAATTAATGGCCGACCCGTTGCTGGACGAATGGCGAATCAAACTGCACAAAATTCGGCGGATGAAATCGCATGTGCTTTCCGTGCCGGAGGAACGGCTTCTGGCACTGAGCAATGTTGCGCTCAGCGGTTATGACGACACGTTTTCGCAGTTGACCGATGTGGACATGAAGTTCGGTGTCCTGATCGACCAGACTGGGGGCGAGCGACCGCTCACACAAAGTTCATTCAGCTCATTTTTAGTGAAGCGCGACCCTGAATTACGCAAACGCGCCTTTCAGCAATTCTACTCCGAATTCCGCGATCATCAGTACACACTTGCCGCGTCGCTGGCGTATTCGGTGAAGGCGGATGTCTTTCACGCGAGAGCCCGTTATTACCCATCTGCGCTCGAGGGAGCACTCTTTCCCGACGACGTGCCGGTCGCCGTGTATGACGGCTTGATTCAATCTGTCCGCGCGAATCTGAAACCGCTGTTTCGGTATTTCGATTTGCGGCGGCGGGTTCTTGGTCTGGATGAGATCCACCATTACGACACATACGTTCCGCTTGTTCCGGAAATAGAGACGCGGTTCACTTTTGACCAGGCGGTTGAAACGGTTCTCAATGCGCTGGCTCCGCTGGGAAAGAAATACGTCGATGTTCTGGCCGAAGGTTTGCGCTCCAGGCGGTGGTGCGATCGTTACGAAAACAAAGGCAAACGCAGTGGTGCGTTTTCATCCGGAAGCTACGGCGCACCGCCTTTTATCCTGATGAACTACAAGGAGGACGTGTTCGCCGATGTATACACGCTTGCGCACGAGGCCGGTCATTCGATGCACAGTTGGTTCTCGCAAAATTCCCAGCTGTTTCAGGATTATGAGTATCCGATTTTCCTCGCGGAGGTCGCGTCCACCTTCAACGAGGAATTACTCACAGATTATCTGCTCCGGACCGCGAACGATCCGAAGATGCGGGCCTACATTATCAATCGCGAAATCGATGATCTGCGCGGCACGCTTTTCCGCCAGACCATGTTTGCAGAGTTCGAAAAGATTATCCACGCCGTTGAGGAAAATGGCGACGCGTTGACACTCGATCTTTTCAAATCGGAATATCACAAACTGCTCGAAACGTATTTCGCCAAAAACTTTGTGATGGATCCGGAACTTGATCTCGAATGCTTGCGTATACCGCATTTCTATCACGCGTTCTATGTTTATAAGTATGCGACCGGAATCTCCGCTGCAGTCGCGCTTTCGCAGCGCGTGCTTTCCGGCGAACAGCGAAGTGTCGACGCGTACATGAATTTCCTACGCTCCGGCGGCTCCAGGTTTCCGCTTGAGACATTGAAGGCGGCCGGTGTGGACATGGCCACGCCGGCGCCTATTGAGAGCACATTAGAGTTGTTCGAACGCCGCCTTACAGAATTGGAAGCGCTGTTGCTGTGAACCAGGGAGCGCCTCAAGGAGCGGCGTCTTTCCAAAGCGCCGTTTCACTTGATGCTTCTAGCGAACTCGCTTTCGTACAAAACAAACTCACCTTTGCGCAGACGCGCCTTTTCCGCATTGCGCCTGATGTATCGAACACAGTTGGCCAAGGGGTTCGTGTCGCGAACCAGCCGATCGAAATAGTCACGCTGCCAAAAATTGCCTTTGCGTCCAAGCAACCAATTGATTTTGCGTGCCGTAAACCCCTTCCAACTCAGAATAATCTTCTCCAACGACCACGCTGGGTTGAGCACGAAAACGGCGTGCACGTGATTAGGCATCACCACCCACGCGATTTGCGAAACTCGGTCGCCGTCAAAGTGGCGTAGCGCTTCTGCAACAACTGCCGCGCAATGGGGACGTTGCAGAACGCACGAGCCGTGACCCACATCAAGCCAGCGCTCAATGGCACCAGAAAAACGCTCGTGATACTCACGTTCGGTTTCGGCACCCCATGGTTGCGGATGGAATCGCAGCCACGCCTTGCGATCGGACTCCCATTGCTCGCGCAGGTGTTGAGGCACGGCGTCGGCAAGTCGGAACGTAACGAAATAAACTGCTCCTTTCTGCTGCCAGTGCGGAAGACGATTCGCTGTAAAACGGATGTCGTTGTAGAGATTGAAGAATTGGAACTCGCTCATTTCCAACGAGCGGCGGTTTCTTAACCTCTGAGAATAAAAGGGACACGGCGCTTTGGAAAGACGCCGCTCCTTGTTTTAGCCTTCAATATGCACCTCGATGCCGAAAAACTTCGCGCGCGACTAAAGCCACTTTTTCAGGAAAACTTCGAAAAATTCGGCGAATTAGGCGCTGCGGTTTCGATTTGGCGTAATGGAAAGCCAGTCGTCGATCTTCACGGCGGATTTTGCGATACGCATCGCGAACACCCATGGACGAGCGATACGCTTGTTTTAGTTTGGTCCGCGACGAAAGGGATTGGCAGCGCATGTGTGTTGCATGCATTGCAGGAGCACAAAATCGACATCCACCAACGGGTCGCAGAGTTCTGGCCGGAATTCGCACAGGCCGCCAAGGAAAAAATTACACTCGCGCAGTTGCTCTCGCATCAGGCCGGGCTTTGCGCTTTGGATCAGCGCGTCGATGTGCTCGATTACGATGCAGTGATCCAAGCGCTGGAGGCGCAAGAAGCGCTGTGGCCGCCGGGGACTGCGCACGGTTATCATGCGCGCACGTTTGGATTTCTTCTCGATGAACTCGTGCGGCGGATCGCCGGAAAAACTTTGTCGGAGTATTGGCAGGAAAAATTTGCCCGACCCCTCGATCTCGATTTCTGGATCGGTTTGCCAGAGAAGGAGAATCCGCGTGTCGCGACGATTTACGCTGCAAGGAGCTTGAAGCCGGCGGAGCCAAAGCAATTTTATCACGATCTTGGTACACCCGGCACGTTGGCCCGCAAAACATTTACGTCACCGTACGGTCTGCATGTCATTAGCAAGATGAATGAACCGGACGTCCGCGCGCAATCCATTGTATCATTCGGTGGCATCGGCACCGCCTCGGCATTGGCGAAATTTTATTCCATGCTGGCGAACGGCGGAGGACTCGATGGAAAGAGCTTTTTCTCAGCGAAAACAATCGCCTGGATGACAACCATCTTGACGGACGGCATCGATCGCGTTTTTCAAATACCGACGGCGTTTTCTGCCGGATTCATGAAGGATTCACGACATGCTGCGCGAAAAATGTTCGGACCATGCGCAACGGGCTTCGGCCACCCGGGTGCGGGCGGTATTCACGCTTTTTGTGATCCCAAAAACAAAATCGGCTTCGCTTACGTGATGAACCAAATGGAGCAATCGCTGCTGCCTACCGAAAAATCATTGCGACTCGTCGATGCGATTTATGAATGAGGGCGATTGAGCCATTCGGCTTCGCTCTGGGCAGGCTCTCAATCGACCAGCCGTTTGGATAGCTATCTATAAACGGTGTCCCGCGAGAGTATAGGCTTGCGTTTGGGGCGGATTTTTTGTTCGATTGCTCTGTGAGCCCCACTGAGGACGATGTGACGTCACTGCGGGTGATTGACAGAAGCGCCGATGATGGTCGGGTCGCGTTTACTACCACGCATTGGAGCGTCGTACTGGCGGCGCAAGGTCCAACACCGGCAGCACAAGAGGCATTGGAAAAACTTTGCTGCACGTATTGGCAACCGATTTATGGTTTCGTGCGGCGACGGGGCGCTAGGCCGGAAGAGGCGGAGGATCTTACTCAAAGTTTTTTTGCGCTGCTGCTCGAACGCCGGGATCTGAATGCGGTGCGCAAGGAGAAAGGGCGCTTGCGTTCTTATCTGCTCACGTCGCTGAAACATTTCCTGGCAAACGAACGCAACCGTGCGATGGCCATTAAGCGCGGTGAAGGTCAGCGGTTGATCCCTTTGGAGGATTTGCACCAGCGTGAGGCTGTCGGCTTTGGGGCGACCGATACTTTGACTGCCGAGCAAATTTACGAGCGGAGTTGGGCGCTGGCTCTTTTGGACCAAGTCCTGACGCGTTTGGGAAACGAGTATCGCGCATCTGGTCCGGCGTCTGCGGGATTGTTTGATCAGCTCCAGAAATTACTCAGCGACGAATCAGATCGCCCTTCGCAGGCAGAGGTTGCGGCTGAATTGGCCATGACCGAGAACGCCGTGAAGCAAGCGTTCCATAGGTTGCGTCAACGCTATCGGGAGTTGTTGCGCGAAGAAATCGCTCACACGGTGATTCTGCCGGGCGATATCGAAGATGAGTTGCGCCACTTGATTGCTGTTTTGCGAGCGTAACCAACCGGAAAATTTCTTGCAGTATCTAATTGATCAGGGTGTTGGCCAATCCATCAAATGAAGACCGCCACTAGCGTTTGCGGAAAGTGCGGGGCGAAAACTCCTACTGACGCACGGCAGGGAGCCTGCCCGGCTTGCCTGCTCGAGACCGGGCTTGGCCTACTCGCGGATGAATCTGTAGCCGGGGGCGGGTTGTCCGCCGTAGCCGCGTACTCCGCCGAAGCAGCTGCGAAAGCTGGATCGGCGAGGGCGGATGACGGCGCACCAATGCCAGAGAGAAAGAAAACCGTCAGACCGTCAAAAATGCTTGGAGACTTTGGCGACTACGAATTATTGGAAGAAATCGGTCAGGGCGGCCAGGGCGTGGTTTACCGTGCGCGACAAAAAAGCCTCAACCGCACCGTGGCACTCAAAGTGATCGGCTTGGGCCAGTGGGCCACCGAAGCGCACCTGAAAAGGTTTCGCCGCGAGGCCGAAGCCGCTGCCAGTCTCGATCATCCGCGCATTGTTCCCATCTACGAAGTCGGCGAGCGCGACGGCTCCTGCTACTTCAGCATGACGTTCGTCGAGGGCGGTCAGCTTGACGAAGTAGTTGAGCACACGCCGATGTCGATCCGGAAAGCGGCGGAATTAATCGCAAAAGTGGCTCGCACTGTGCATTACGCACACGAGCAAGGTATCCTCCATCGCGACATCAAGCCCGGTAACATTCTGCTCGATGTAAACGGCGAACCGCATCTTACCGACTTCGGACTGGCAAGGCTGGTTGAGACAGAGATACCATCACGCGCACGAAGGAAGTTCTGGGAACGCCGAGTTACATGGCCCCGGAACAAGCGCTTGGTGAAACTGGAAAGCTCACGAGCGCCACAGATGTCTATGGGCTTGGCGCCGTGCTTTACCAGCTTTTGACCGGCCATCCGCCTTTCGCTGGAGGAACAACTTACGAAACCATCCGGCTACTCTTGGATACCGACCCGCGATCACCGCGTCTGTTGAACTCTAAGATAAATCGGGACCTATCCACGATTTGCCTGAACTGTCTGGAGAAAGATCCGCAGCGGCGATACTCTTCCGCTCTCGCGCTGGCCGAAGACCTGGAACATTGGCTAAAGCACGAGCCGATCCGCGCAAAGCCAAGTGGAGTTTTCACACATACCCGCAAATGGGTGCGACGTAATCCAAGCACGGCTGTGCTGGTCGCGTTACTGGTCGCCCTCGCAGTGGGTCTAAGCCTGACGGTTTGGAACCGGAGGCCCGCAGCTCTAGTTCCAAAGAGCGTCGCGGTACCTCCATTCGAAAACCTCAGTGCCGATCCGGATAACTCGTACTTCGCTGATGGTCTCCAGGAGGAGATCCTGACGCGACTGACTAGCATCGCGGATTTGAAAGTAATTTCACACACCTCCACGCAGCAATATCAGAGCAAGCCCAGGAATCTTCGTAGGATCGCGGAGCAACTTGGTGTGGCGAACATTCTCGAGGGTAGCGTGCAAAAAGCTGGCGACCAGGTGCGTGTCAGTGTTCAGTTGATTAACGCCGAAAGCGATTCGCACCTCTGGGCGGAAACCTTTGATCGTAAGTTGACTGACATCCTTGGCATAGAGAGCGAGATCGCCAAAGGAATCGCGGAATCATTGCAGACGAAGCTGACCGGTCGCGAGGAGCAGGCCTTAGCAGCTAAATCGACAAACAATCCGGAGGCTTACGATGCATACCTCCGCGGCCTGGCTTTTGGAGGACGCAGCGGCCGCCAAGCGGATTTGCTAGCGCAAGCCACCAGTTTCTATGAGCGGGCGGTGCAGCTTGACCCGAGTTTCGCGCTGGCTTGGGCACGGCTTTGTCGCGGGGACGGGGAGCTTTACTTCCGGTATTTGGACAGAACCGATGCTCGCCGTGATGCAGCAACAAAAGCTTTGGAGAATGCACAGAAACTCGAACCGAACTCGCCCGAAAGCCTGCTTGCACTCGGCTACTACCAGTACTCGGGTGCTGCGCGATTACGGCGCTGCGAAAACCACGTTTAGTCGCGTGAGCAAAATATTATCAGGCAATAGCGAGGTACCTTTCGCTCTCGGCCGAGTTGCCCGTCGCCAGGGACACTGGGATCAAAGCGTTGCCTACTTCGAGCAAGCCCTCGCTCTGGACCCACGTAATTTGGAGTTACTTACGAACTTGGCAGAGACTTACGCCCTGCTTCGACAATTCCCGGCTGCGCTAAAGCTGTACGAACGAATTCTGGACATTACGCCGAACGATTTAAGTAGCGTGGCGGCAAAGGCTGCGATTTATCAAGCGCAGGGTAACCTGCCAGAAGCCTCCAGGTTGTTACCAGAAATAAACGGGCAGACCCCTTCTAATAATGTCTTTTTAACTAAGGTCAATCAGTTGCGACTTGAGCGAAATTACGGCGAGGCCATTCGGTTGATGGAAGCCCGACTGGCTCAATTCCGTTTTGATTCGGAGGAGACCAAGGCTGATGATCAAGTGAGGCTTGCTTGGATACAACGCCTTGCAGGCGACACCGCTGGGGCAAAGGCCACCGGTGAACAGGCGCGCAATACATTGGAGGCGCTCTACAGAGATCGACCAGACGACGCCCCTCTTGTGGAATTGTTGTCTCAAGCACATGCTGCGATGGGTGAGAGGGACTCGGCCATAAAGCTAGTGGAGCATGCAATCACGCTTATGCCCGTCTCTAAAGATCCCCTTCTCGGACCTAGCTTTGACGAGACTCTTGCGCTACTTCAGACGATGTTTGGCGAGAACGGCCGCGCGATCTCAGCTCTCACGTGGCTCTTACAAACACCTTATAATAGTTTCTGGTACGACCCGACCGCCGTTACGCCTGCCCTTCTTCGGCTCGATCCGTCCTGGGATCCTTTGCGCAGAGATCCTGCTTTTCAAAAGCTGTGCGAAGAAAAGAAGCCGTAAATTTTTTCCGATAGGATGAGCAGAGTAAATAAAACGGCTTTCTGGAGAGATCGGCCGGAAGTCAATGCCATGACCGGCTACGCCACAGACGTGAGAAACATTCGTGCGCAATTCTGCGTATTTCCAAGCTCCCCAGAAATCGGGCAAGATGCAGCCGCGTCGAGTTTGTTAGGCGTCTCCTCGAGAGCTCCACCTGACCCTCTTCGCGCAGGGTCAATCGCGACTAGGGCTCGCGTCGCAAAAGTGAGATGTAACTATGAAAACGAAAAGCAAACTTAGCGCTTACATTCTTCGCGGCAGCGCAGCCGCGGTACTCTTCTCGTGCGTGGTTGTCGCCCTTTGCTCGGCAATCAATCTATCTGAGCAACCTCCCAAGGCGTCGCCTCCGCAGGATAACTCCGTCTTTGGCGCGAATGGACACCAGAGCCGGAGCTTGAGCTTCGCGGATCGCGTCGCGTATCAGCGAGCGATTGAAGACGTTTATTGGCGTCACCGGATCTGGCCCCGCAACCGCGGGGAGCGTCCTGATCCCAAGCCATCGCTCGATGTGGTGATGTCGCAGGCAACAATCGAGAAAAAGGTCCAGGATTACCTGCGCAATTCAGAGTTGCTCGAACAGGACTGGCAAAAGCCGATCACCGCCGAGCAACTGCAAGCCGAGATGGAGCGGATGGCCAGCCACACAAAACACCCCAGGATGTTGCGCGAAATCTTTGCCGCGCTCGGCAACGATCCGTTCGTGATCGCTGAGTGTCTGGCTAGACCGGTCCTAGCGGAACGCCTAGTCAACGGCGATCCTGTAGCCATGCCCCTGCGGCGCGTTACGCAAAAAGTGCCACAGGCACGTGGCTACAGCGAAGATGCGCAAGTGCCGATGAAGGTAGCAGCGATTCACTCAATCGCCAAGGCGGTTCAGGTGAATCGCCCCTACCAACTTCCTTTGATAGCCAGTCCGTCGGGTGGCTTGTGCAACGATAACACGTGGACTGCAACGACCAACACCAATGCGCCCAGACGGCCGAGCCAACTTCCCAGCAGTTTGGACTGGCAGTGAAATGATCGTCTGGGGAGGTGAAAATAGGTCACGTCTGAACACCGGGGGGCGATATGATCCGAGCACCGATAGTTGGACGGCTACCAGCACCACTAACGCGCCCGAAGCCCGACGGTCTCACACGGCAGTCTGGACTGGCACCGAAATGATCGTCTGGGGAGGATGAGACTTTCGGCGCCGTTCGCTTGGACACGGGCGGCAGATATAATCCGAGCACCGATAGTTGGACGGCTACCAGTACCACTAACGCGCCCGAACCGCGCAACTCACACACGGCAGTTTGGACTGGGAGCGAAATGATCGTTTGGGGCGGCGCGATCGGGTTCGGCGGCTACGTTAACACCGGCGGACGATATCACCCCGGCACCGACAGTTGGACAGCGACCAGCACCACCAACGCGCCCGAAGCCCGAGGTTCGGACACACAGCAGTGTGGACCGGCAGTGAAATGATCGTCTGGGGTGGATAGCGGGGCAACTCAACGACTTGAACACCGGCGGCAGATATGATCCCAATACCGATACTTGGATGGCTACGAGCACCTCTAACGCGCCGGATGCTCGACACCGGCACACAGCAGTCTGGACCGGCAGCGAAATGATTATGTGGGGCGGAACCAGTTGTGATTTCGGCTGCTTCTATTTTGACACGGGCGGGAGATATGACCCTGGCCGGGACAATTGGGTAGCGACCACAACGACCGGAGCGCCGGTTGGTCGAGCTTATCACACAGCAGTGTGGACCGGCAGTGAAATGATCGTCTGGGGCGGCAGGGCCGACGACGTTCGGTTCGATACGGGCGGGAGATACGACCCCAGCAACACCGAGAGTTGGGCTCCCACCAGCACTACTGACACGCCCGAAGCCCGATTTTATCAAATAGCAGTGTGGACCGGCAGTGAAATGATCGTCTGGGGCGGCGAGGGCGGCGAGGGCGGCGAGGGCGGCGGGGCGGAGTTCAACGACTGCTCGCGATGTCTCAGCACAGGCAGCAGATACTGCGCCGCTGCACCGAGCGCGACACCCACGCCAACAGCTTCTCCGACCCCAACCGCGACTGCAACGCCTACGGCTACGTTTACACCTACACCAACTCCAACGCCTACTCACACTCCGACAGCTACACCAACCGCCACTCACACGCCCACCGCTACACCAACAGCCACGCCCACGGCAACTGCAACGGCTACGTTTACTCCAACCCCAACTGCCACAGCCACAGCTACAGCAACGGCGACTGCGACTGCAAACGCAACGCCTACGGCCACACCTACCGCGACGGCAACGGCAACTGCTACGCCAACTGCTACGCCAACAGCTACGGCCAGACCTACACCAACCCCAAGGATCGCTCCTACACCAAGAGTCGGCCGACGCCCGCACCGCGACCCTAGAAGTCCGAAACTGAAGTGTAACTATGAAAACGAACAGCAAACTTAGCGCTTACATTCTTCGCGGCAGCACGGGCGCGCTGCTCGTCTCGTGCGTGGTTGTCGCCCTCTGCTCGGCGATCCATCTACCTGAGCAACAGCGCAAGGCTCTCCCTCCGCAGGATAACGCCGGCTCCGGCGCGAATAGACACCAGAACCGAAGCTTGAGCTTCGCGGATCGCGTGGCGTATCAGCGGGAAATCGAAGACGTTTACTGGCAGCACCGGATCTGGCAAAGAGAGCGTCCCGATCCCAAGCCATCGCTGGACGCGGTGATGTGTCAGGCACAGCTTGAAAAGAAGGTCGCAGAGTATCTGCGCAACTCACAGGCGCTGGAGGATTCCTGGCAATGGCCGCTTACTGCTGACGAACTGCAAGCCGAGATGAAGCGGATGGCCAGCCACACAAAACAGCCGAGAATGTTGCGCGAAATCTTTGCCGCGCTCGGCAACGGCTTTGCGCGGAAAAGAAGCCGTCAAGCTTCCTTTCGACACAATGAACAGAATAACAAGATGGATTTTCGCAATCAGAATAGTCATCCCATTCTGTTAACTTTGTTAATTCTGTCAGGTAGTAACAAAAGATAACAAACAGTCTTTCGTTCGCGGGCGAAGCAAAGCGCGTCTTCGCTGTCTTTTTCTTTCGGCAGGTCGCCCGTGAAATCCGAATAAGGCTGTCACGTCGTAGCCTCATCGACTCGCCGTTCCGTCACGTCGGAGTTAAGCCGAGATGGCAGCTCTCACACGAAGGTGGCTTGAAGTAGACGGATCCGCGTGACCCATCACGCCATAGCCCGTGGCACAGGCGGATTCGTGGTTCTGCCCGTTTCAACGCTGTGACGGTTCAACGAATCACGGTCTAACACGGCGAAGCCGACCTTCCGCGTAACCTCGCACCAGATTTCCTGCATACACCTGTGAACGACCCGAAAGGAATAAACCGGTGACAACAATAATCGATATTACTTACCCCGCGCTCGCCTTCCAATGGCGCAAAAATGGCGCGAACATTCCGGGAACCAACTTTGCCGATATCGAGAAAGAGAGTTTCCCGGTAGGAAACAACCCACAGTTTCTGGTCTTCGACGGAGCCAACATTTGGGTGACAAACTACTATGACGATACCGTCACCAAACTGCGCGCCAGTGACGGCGCGAACCTCGGGACGTTTCCTGTGGGGTCGTATCCGTATAAGATCACCTTCGATGGGGCCAACATCTGGGTGATCCACCACAGCACCTTGAACGCTACTATCACCAAGCTGCGCGCAAGTGACGGTGTCGTGCTTGGCACATTCCATGTCGGCAACCTCGGCTATCCGGAGGGGATCGCCTACGACGGGGCCCACATCTGGGTGGCAAACTATTACGATAATACCGTCACCAAACTGCGGGCGAGCGATGGCGTGGTGCTCGGGGTCTATTCGGTTGGTTTTTCTGATTCAGGGCCGGTGGACGTTCTCTTCGACGGAGCCAGCATCTGGGTGGCCAATAGCAACAGCGGTAGTCTGGTGAAAATCGAGCCCCGTGATGGCACAGTGCTCGGCAGGGTGAAGGTAGGCTTTAGCCCCTCCGTCCTGGCATTCGACGGCACCAAAGTCTGGGTTACAAATACCTGGTCCGATACCGTAACCGCAGTGAGCGCTTCCAATGGAACGGTAAAGGGCACCATGTCTGTCGGGAGTCTCCCGCTGGGTATCGCGTTCGATGGCCGCTATATGTGGGTTGCCAACAACGGTGACAACAGCGTGAGCATTCTCTCAGCCAGGAACGGTGCATGCAAACGCACGGTCCGTGTCGAAGACTACCCGGTGGGTGTCTGCTTTGATGGGACGAGTATCTGGGTAGTGAAGTCCGGGAGCAAAACGGTCGATAAGATTAGCCCGTCAAACCTCTAAAAGCGTTACAAATCAGACCTGAGACGTAAAAGTTTAATACTAAACTTTTAGGGTGGCTGGCGCACGAAAACTCGCCTCTCCCGTTTCCCGGCGATTCTTCATTCCGCCGCTGCTCGCGGCGAGTTGGGTTGCGACGAAGGCGGCTCGGCGAAAGCGAGTAATCCGCGGCCTTTCGCCTTCAGTCGTTAGGTCACGACTCAATCCGGCGAAGCCAACTTCTCGCGTAACCTCGGACAAAGTTTGCTGCAGTAGCACCCAGTGAACAACCAGAAATGACTCCTCACAGCAACCTCCACCATGAAAAAGAAATCCAGTCCGCAACCTGCCCCTGCCCGCCGTAGCCCATGGCTTGCCACAATCTTTAAAGGAAGACGGCTCGGCGAAGGCGGGCTCCGCCGCGCCGTAGCCTCGCGCGAAGGCGGATTCCTTAACCTTCGCGTCTTACTTGCCTCACTTGTTGTCCTAGCCAGCGTTTTTATCGCGCTGCTGAGTTTTGGCGCGTTCTCGAATGCCTCCGCTCAGGCGAACGCTGCTCAGGAACCAAAAGCACAACAGTTCGGCGCAACGACCGCCATCCCTGCGTTGCACAGCGATCTGTCGCGGCCGCTGCGTGACCAGGCATTGGTCTGGCCGCCGACCGAACCTGAGCATGAAGCGAATCTCAATCCTAAGATACCGCATCAACACCAGGACGGACCCGACCCGGTTATCCAAAGCAGTTTTTGGCGAACACTGATCGGCCTCCCGACAATTCCCAGCCCAATTCTCCAATGGGCGGGCATTCCTAACAGCTGCAACTGCTCGCCGCCGGACACGAATGGCGAGGTGGGAAAGACTCAATACGTCCAGATGGTCAACGCAGGCCTCCAGGTTTTTGACAAGCTTACTGGCACATCGGTTTTTGGCCCCGTTGCGATCAGTTCAATTTGGGCCGGTTTTGGCTCCGCCTGTGAGAATGGCGGCCGCGGTGATCCGGTGGTGATCTACGATCAGATCGCTGACCGATGGATTATCAGCCAGTTCGCCATTCCCGACGGTGCCACTACCCCGCAAGATGAGTGCCTCGCCTTTTCACAGACAGGCGACGCGACTGGCGCCTGGTATCGGTACGATTTTCATCTGACCAGCAACTTCCTTGATTATCCGAAGCTCGGTGTCTGGCCGGATGGTTATTACATGGCCGCAAACATCTTTAACACCGCTGGCACGATGTTTCTCGGCCCGCAGCCTTTTGTGTTTGATCGGGTCAAAATGCTGGTCGGCGATCCTACTGCCACGTCGCAGACGCCGGGAATCATTGGCGGTTCTACTGAAGCGACTTTTCTCCCGGCCGACTTGGATGGGATCCTTCCGCCACCGGCTGGCGATCCGAACCATTTCGTCGCATTTCCGCAAGGCCACCCGCTTGGTTACAAGATCTGGGCGTACCATGTGGACTTCGTCAACCCGGCGAACTCGACCTTTACGCGCGAGGCCAGTGTGCGAGCGGCCTCATTTACTTCACTCTGCCAGGGGAACTGCGTGCCTCAAGCGGGAACCAGTACCAAACAGGACTCGATGGGCGACAGATTGATGTTCCGTAACGCTTATCGCCGCTTCTCCGACGGTCATGAATCGCTGCTCAATAATTACACCGTGAGTGCTAATTCAGTGGCGGCAATACGCTGGTCCGAACTGCAACGCACGCAATCGGGAAACTGGAGCATCTTCCAACAAAGCACTTATCAACCCGACACGACCTGGCGCTGGATGGGCAGCATCGCATCGGATAACCAGGGCAACCTGGCGCTAGGCTTTAGCGCGTCCAGCAGCTCAATTAACCCGCAAATCCGTTACGCGGGCCGGCTGGCATCGGATCCGTTGAACACACTGTCAGGCGAGCAACATCTTTTCGACGGCACGGGTAGCCACTCCACCTCGAATAGTTGGGGTGGCTACAGCGATCTCACCGTCGATCCCGTGGACGATTGCACCTTCTATTACACGAACGAGTACTACGCGGCGACAGGGAGCATCTGGGAGACGCGCATCGGTTACTTTAGATTTGCCGCGTGCACGGCGCCGCAGAAAGGCAAGGCGCAGTTTGTGGTGACTGGTTGTACCGGAGGCGTTCCAGTTTCCAATGCCTTGGTATCAATCGACAGCAGACCGTACGGGGCAACACTTTCCGACGGCACCTACGACGCGGCTTTATCGCCGGGGTCACACAGCTATTCGATCTCAAAGACAGGTGTCGGCACCCAGGCAGGAAACTTCACGATCACCAACGGCCAAACGACGAATGTGAATGTCTGCTTTGAAAACGTTCCCACGCCGACACCGACACCAACGTCCACCGCAACCGCCGCAGCAACGGCAACGGCGACAGCAACCGCGACAGCTACGCCAACGGCGACTCCGACTGCAACTCCAACTCCGTACCCGCCGGCTTTGATAATGTGGGAACAATATGGCACTGGCATGAACGCGGCGGGCAATACCACGTTGAAATGGAGAGTGTTCATGCACACCGATCGACCGCGCCCGATGGGACTGGTGATTCACGGCGGTGAGTTCCGCGCACTTGATCCTGGGCCAGCATACGTCGCCCAAGATCTGTATAATGCTGGGTTCAACGCGGCTTACATTGCGTATCGTCTCGCCGATCCAGGCAGGGAAATGCACCCGCCGATGGGCGATCAGCCAGTAGACGATCACGGGTACTATCCCGAGCAATTAGACGACATATCGCAGGCAATTATCGCCGCCCGAAACGGGACAACGCCTGAAACGGCAGGACGCGTGAACGGAAAAGTATTCGCAGTAGGCGGCAGTTCCGGTGCCACGGACGCATTGTGGTTCGCAGGCGCTGCGTACCATGGCGGGGATAAGCTCGATTGCGCGATTTGCTTGAGCGGAGCATACTTCTTCGCTGACCCGGTCTCCTGGCCGCTACGCTGTGGAAACAACGTTTTAGGAATATACTGCAACTACGTCAACTGCGACCAGAGCGATCCGGCCTGCACTGATCCAGGCGGCTTCCTCGATCTTGCATCGCCGTATCTGAGGTTCAGCGCGACCTCTTCGCCTGTGTACATGTTCAGCACAAACGAGGACAAAATGCCACCGAACCAGTGGCAACTAATCGTTGTGTACCTGCCGTCGGTGGGAGCACCGTTTAATTCCCAGATGCTCACCGAAACCCCGCAACGCAGCTGCACAAGGCACTCGTTCCATTACTGGAATCCTGAGCCTGGTTACCCAGACGAGGTAGCAACCGAGTCAATCGCTTTTGTCAAAACTTATTGTCCAGTACCGTAACGCTTATAGAAGGTGAAATTGTGACATGGCTAACGGCCACAACGAGAATTTCTCCTCCAAGCCTACCCCAACCGCGACCGCAACGCCAACTGCCGCAGCCACGGCAACTCCTACGCCAACTGCGACGGCGACACCTGGACCGCTCCAGCTCAGGGCTCAGCAGAAAAAGGTGGGAGGAATAAATACGGTGCAGCTCAAGTGGAGCGGGGCGACCTCGGCCAACGTCGACGTCTACCGCAATAACGTGTTGATCGTGACAACGCCGAACAACGGACAGTATGATGATTCCACCGGCGACACCGGCCAGGCTCAATACATGTATCGAGTGTGCGAAACTGCAACCGATACGTGCTCTAATGAGCTGACTGTGAATTTCCCGCCATAATGGCGCGGACTTTGACTTTTGGATTCACGATGGGTCCGGGCGGAATTTGCGCCAGCGCTTGTTTCAGGGTTTCCAAGCTCTCGTGCATCTTCAACGTGCGCATCAGGCCAGTTCAATACGGTCATTCGCCGATCATGGTGATGGAAACTTTCCGCCGGTGCGTGCCGCGACGATGTTCAAACAGAAAAATGCCCTGCCACGTGCCGAGCCGCATTTTTCCGTCGACAATCGGCACGGTCTCGCTGGTGCGCGTCAGGACCATCCGGATGTGCGACGGCATATCGTCGCTGCCTTCGGAGTTGTGGCTGAAGTAATCGGCATCTTCAGGCACGAGGCGGTCGAAAAACTCCTCCAGATCGCGACGAGCGGTCGGATCGGCGTTTTCCATGATGACAATGCTGCAACTGGTGTGCCTAACAAAGACCGTCACGATTCCGCTTCGCATTCCGAGCGTACCGATATTTGACTGTAATTCGTCTGTGATCTCGTACAGGCCTTTCCCATTCGTGCGAATCTCGAACTCCTGGTGATGCACATGCATTCCAGGCCACGTTATTTCAGTGTGGCGATCAGAGCAAAACAAGGAGCGTTGATCTCTAGGCCGCCGTTCCTTGATCGCGACCGCCCATTGATCACCGCCACGGCTGATGGCCTATTAACTTGATGGGGGGTGATGTCGAGCGCGTTCTGTTTGATGAGGCTGCAATTCACAAGCGGTTGGATGAAATGGCTGCGCAAATTTCAAGCGACTATTGTGACCGGCAACTGATGGTGATCGCAGTCCTGACCGGGAGCCTTATCTTCATGTCGGATCTGCTGCGGCGAATTCTACTTCCTTTGCGATTGGATTGTCTGGCTGTGGTGAGTTATCACGGAAAAGCGCAAACGAGCGGTGAGGTGATTTTCAAACAGGTTGGTCTTCCCGATGTAGCCGGCCGCGATGTCCTAGTCATGGATGACATCCTCGATACCGGTCACACCCTGGCGGCCGTTCGTGAGAAACTGGAAAGGGCCAAGCCGAGCAGCATGCGGGTGGCCGTGCTGCTAAGCAAAAAGAAACAGCGTGCCCGCCAGATTGACGTGGATTATGTCGGTTTCGAAATCGAGGATGAATTTGTGGTTGGTTACGGGCTCGATTTCATGGAGCGCTATCGCAATCTTCCTTACATCGGCGTGCTCAGAAAGGAATTGGTGGAGGAGCCGCGTAAATGAAAGTGCAGGTGCAATTTTATGCGCAGTTGCGCGATCTGGTTGGAATCCGCGAGTTGGAGGTTGAGCTTCCGCAAGGGGCAACTGTTCTCGATTTGCTCGACCAAATCTATGCGCAACGACCTGCGCTTCGTGCGCATGACAAAAGCATTTTGATTGGCGCAGGATTGGAATTTGTGAAGCGCAACTACAAGCTGAAACCCGACGAGGAGATAGCCATCATGCCGCCCGTGCAGGGCGGATGAGGTTCGGAAGCGCGGCATTTGCCGCTGTGATGAAGATCGATATGCCTCTCTGATCCAACAACGTATTTCGTCAGATCGACATGTCGTCGCTAGTGCCGCGTTTCAAAGGGCAAATGCCGCGCTTCTTCGAGGTGGCGACAAAATTCAGGAATTCGCGGGCTAGCGTACCAAAGGTCATCGTCGCCGCTTTTTCAATCGCTTGCGACGAATTTAGTCCGCTCAGATAGACAAGTTTGAATGCCTCCCTGATTTCGTCTCGATCGTTTACGCTGAGTCCGGCGCGGCGTAGTCCAACGACATTCACTCCGAACACATGATTGCGCTCCGCTGCGATCACGAACGGAGGCAGATCCTTTCCAAAGGCAGAACTGCCTTGCACCATCACCAGGCGTCCAATGTGCATGAATTGGTGAAACGTTGATCCGCCGCCCAGAAATGCGCCGTCGTCCACGCGCACATGTCCGGCAAGCAAGCAATTGTTTGCGATGACGACGTTGTTTCCGATGACGCAATTGTGACCTATGTGCGCCGCGGCCATCAGGAAATTTTTGTCGCCGATTTTCGTGGCGCTTCCATCGGGGCTGCCTCGGTGAATGGTGCAGTACTCGCGGATGATGTTGCCGTCCCCGATTTCGACTTTCGTCTTTCGTTCTGGCGAAAACGAAACATCCTGCGGCGGCGCGCCGATAATGGCGCCGTGTCCGATAGAATTGCCGCGGCCAATTGTGACCTCGCCTTCGATCACCACGTGCGATTGCAGGACCGTTTTATCGCCGATTGTTACATGCGGTCCAATGATTGAAAATGGACCGAGGTGCACATCGCTGCCGATTTTCGCGTTCGAATCGACGATTGCCGTGGGGTGAATCTTCGTGTCCGTCATGTTTCGGGTTTTGACATTCGAATTCCAGATTTCGGCGCCTACAACACCCCAGCTTCCTTGAAGCTGAAATATCCGGGGCTCCCTTCCGATGGCGCGCCGATGATGATGTGGTCGAGCAATTTGATCTGCAAAAGGTCGGCGGCTTCGGCAAGGCGTCGGGTCAAGCTGTGGTCAGTCTGGCTCGGAGATGCATCGCCAGACGGATGATTGTGTACGACGATTACTGCGTACGCGGAGTAAGTGATGGCGGGCCGGAAAATCTCGCGAGGATGGGCGATGCTCTCGTTCATGCTTCCGAGAGATACCGATTCGACGCGCATCAAACGGTATCGTGTGTCGAGCAAAACAACGCGGAGCGATTCAGTGCGCAGCATCCGCATCTCGTCACCGAGCAGTTTGTAAATCAATTCCGGTGAATCGAGTTTTTGCAGGGAGAGAGGTTCCTGCGCGAAACGTTTCCCGAGATTAAATGCCGCCACGAGCTCCAATGCTTTTGCCGGGCCGATTCCCTTAATTGTTCTGAGTTCCTTCACGGAACAGCGGCTCAACTCCGCGAACGATTTGTATTTGTCGAGCAACTCACGAGCGACGTCCACCACGTTCACGCCGCGCCGGCCCGTGCGCAGCAGAATAGCAATCAGTTCGGCGTTGCTGAGAGCATCAGCCCCTCGTGCGAGCAACCTTTCCCGCGGTCGCTCGTCCTGTGGCATTTCGCGGATCTTGAGCTGCGGCATATCAGAATCTGATGGGCGGAGCTCCTGTCACCCCAGATACGGGATCTTGCAGAGCTCGACCCTGCATTTGCCACGGTCTCACACGCGAAGTTGATCGAACATGTCGCACACCGCGTCACCAAGAGAGAACAATGCGTCCGCGTAACAATTCGACTCGGCCCCGTCCAATGCACGTTGCGCGTTGCGAATCAAATCGCTGCCCGCCGCGATTGACTCGTTTAATGCGCCATTGTTTGCGCCGTTCTTTAACAGCTCAATCATCTCTTCGATTTTTTCGTCCAGTACAAGCTGGCAACAACGTTCGCGTTCGAACTCCGAAGCAGACTGCAGGAAAATCAAAACCGGCAGTGTAAATTTGCCCTTACGCAAATCGGTGCCGAGCGTTTTGCCGGTTACGCTTTCGGTCCCGGCAAGGTCGACGCAATCGTCATAAATCTGATACGCCGTCCCGATTTGAAACCCAAAATTCTTGAAGGTCTCGATCAATTTGGGATCGGCTTCGCTAATCATGGCAGCCAATTCCGCTGCGGCAGAGAAGAGCGAGCCGGTTTTCATTTCCACGATCCGCAAATAATCCTCAACGGTCAGGTTGAGATCGAAGCGGCGCTGCGTCTGAATCATTTCGCCGGAGCAAACTGTCGCGGCAGTGCGCGCGATGGCGCGACTGATGTCGGAATTCCGGAAATTTGTCGATAACGTTAACGCGTGTGCAAAAAGGCAGTCACCGAGCAAAACGCTCAGCGAATTTCCCCAGCGCGCGTTCGCCGTAGGTTGTGCGCGCCGCTGTTGTGCTTCGTCCATGACGTCGTCGTGCACTAACGTGGCGATGTGAATGAGCTCCACGATCACGGCGAGATCGACATGTCCCGAATTGATACTGCCGGTGGCGCCGCCTGCGAGCAGAGCCAACAGTGGCCGAAGACGCTTACCGCGGCTGCCGACTGCGTACACCACGTAACCCTCGATCGCGGGATCGAATGCCGCTGCTTGTTCCGCAATGCGCGTCTCCACTTTCTCGAGATGGGGTTGAACTAATTTGGCCACTTCAGCCAGGCAAAGTGCCGCAGAGCCGCTCGCCGGCGGAATTGCGCCACGAGTCATGCTTGGGTGCGGGCCGGCGAAGAGTTCCACGAGGCGAGAATAACGGGGCGGCCCCAGTAGAGCAAGCTCGCAGCTTCCTTTCTGGACGATTTTGCGAATTAGCTACCGGAAATGCGTCGCTGGTGGACGAAACGCTTCGTTATCTTTTACGCAGCCAGCTATCAGTTCCGTATTTTTGTAGAGCTATTTCTCGCGCTCGCTGGAAAATTTGATCCTCGATCGTCAACTGACTGCAATTCAGCGACAAAGCGTTTGCAAAACGATCCGCAAAACGATTGCCCAGATTGACTCCTTGAATGCTGCCTTGCTGCAGCAATCCGCAACGGGTTCGGCGTTGTGCCGCACCTGCGACTTTGCGACCATCGATCATCACGTCGGCGCGAACGGGATTAGAGAAACAGCTGTCGCCGCTCGCGATGACGGCGGATTGCATCACAGTCGCAATTCCGCCGGGGTCAGCGCCCCCGGCTACAACGGCCTGCTTACCGATTTCTGTCATCGCCTCTGCCAGAGCCCGATGAATTCTTTCGTAGATCGTCATCGATGATTCGTGAAAACCCGAATCGCTTGCCGGAATTATGATCGCGTATGTGAGGTCTTCTCCGTGAAAAACAATTCCTCCACCGGTCCAGCGCCGAACTAAATCATGTTCGCGGGCGTAAATGGCGACGTCGGAAAATTTTCCAAAATAACCAAAGGACACAGCAGGAGATTGCCATCGATAGAAGCGGATGGATGGAACGATCGCACATTCAAGCAGTGCTTCATCGATAGCCATGTTCATTACCGCCGAATGTGGGGTCGCGTCGTGGCGAACATGAAGCGCAGCGAATAGCCGTGTTGTCATGTCGAGCGAAGTGGAGACATCTTTGGCTTTTTCAGAAGCATCGAGAGATTTTATTCGCTCGCTTCCCGCTCGCTCAGCCCTTGGCCTTCCCGTCCATGTCGCGGCTTGCCCGGCCGCTCCATTCTCGACTTCGCTCGGAATAGTCGCCATTAGCCGAGTTCGTCTAGAATTTTCGCCACCGCTTCTCGCGGGTTCCGATGCGCAGTAATTGGTCGGCCGATGCCGATGTAGTCTGGGCCGGCTTCGATTGCCTGGCGCGGAGTCATGAAGCGTTTCTGATCGTCTGGTTCTGCCCACGTCGGACGAATTCCCTGAACGGCGATTTTGATCCTGTTTCCAAATTCGGCACGCAACCGGCCGATTTCATGCGGGCTGGCGACGACTCCATCGATTCCTGATTCGACACCCACCCTGGCGAGGCGCAGCACTTGATCTGCTACATTCTCAACGATTCCAATTTCGCGCAGCGTTCGTTCCGTTGCGCTTGTCAACACGGTCACTCCCAGCAGGAGCATGTCGGTGGCTCGAGCGGCCATCGCACAGCGAATCATTTCGCTGCCGCCGCTCAAATGAATCGTGAGCATCTGCACCCCGAGAGCACCAGCAGATTCGACCGCTCGGGCGACGGTATTCGGGATATCGTAGAGTTTGAGATCGAGCCAGACTCTGGCGCCGGTGGACAAAACCGCGCGCACAATTTCCGGGCCTTCCGCTGTGTAAAGTTGGAGGCCGATTTTGAAAAAGGAAATGTCGGCGCGTAGCTGTTCAACCAGCTCTAGTGCCTTTGCTTTCGCAGGTACGTCGAGCGCGACGATGATTTTTTCAGCAGGGTTTGTCATTCCTTGCGAAGATTCCTCGACTTCGGTCGCAATGACAGAGCAAATTGCAGGTTATGCAAGTTCTAGCACCGGCGAAGATCAATCTTTCGCTGAGGATTCTCGGCCGGCGCACCGATCGCTTTCACGAAATCGAGACGCTCATCGCACCGGTTTCGTTTTTCGACGAGATTAGGATTGAGCCGCGCGACGGCAAGAAGCGAATCGAGTTTCATTGCGATAATCCGTCGGTGCCGAAAGGAGACGACAATCTCGTGGTGCGCGCAGCAAAGCTATTTTTCGACGAAACTAGCGTCAAAGATAGTGTATCAATCGAACTCAAAAAAAAGATTCCGCACGCAGCGGGTCTGGGCGGGGGAAGCAGCGACGCGGCTTCCACTCTGCTGGGACTCAACGAATTATTCGGGACGAAATTGCCGCGTGAAGCGCTCGCGGAAATGGCAAAGGGAATCGGCTCTGACGTTCCATTTTTTATTTTTCGATCCGCAGCGATTTGCAAAGGGCGCGGGGAATTGGTCAGCCCAACCAGATTGCGGGAACAATTCTCGCTATTGTTGCTGAAACCTGAGTTCTGCGTGCCTACGCCTTGGGCCTATTCTCGTTGGAAAGACTCACGCGAAATTCCAGACGTCTCTTACGCGGCTCACGAATTCGCCGGACAAAAGTTCGTGAATGATCTTGAGCGCCCCGTTTTCGAAAAGTTTATTTTTCTCGCGCAAACGAAGATGTGGTTATTAAAGCAACCGGAAGTAGGCGCTGCGCTCATGTCCGGGTCGGGTTCGACCGTTTTTGCCGTGCTGCGCGACCATGCAGATGCGGTTCGCCTGACGAAGCGCGCGAAAGCGGAGCTTGATCCGGAGCTGTGGATATGTGCGTGCGAAACGTGCTGACGTGCGCCTCGGGAGATCGCCTTCGGGGAACGCGATCCAGCTTATTCGCCCATACGTTGTTTGAACTGCGCGCGTGCGTATTCGCGATTCAGTTTCGCGATGAAACTGGCGCTAATCTCGGCAGGACACACCGCTTCGCATTCGTAGGTGTTGGTGCAGTTGCCGAAGCCCTGGGCGTCCATTACCTGCACCATTTTCGAGACTCGACGCTCACGTTCCGGCCGACCCTGCGGCAAGAACGATAGGTGCGAAACTTTTGCAGCGGTAAAAAGCATTGCCGATCCGTTCGGGCACGCTGCCGCGCACGCTCCGCAGCCGATGCAGGCTGCTGCTTCCATTGCCACATCGGAATCGTGTTTGGGAACTGGAATTGAATTAGCTTCTGGCGCGGAACCTGCGCGCGCGGAGATGAATCCGCCGGCTTGCACAATCCGATCCAACGCATTGCGATCGATTACGAGATCTTTCACGATTGGAAACGCGCCGACGCGAAACGGCTCAATTGTGATCCTTGCGCCGTCGCGAAATTTCCGCATATACAGTTCGCACACTGCGCCTGGATGATCGGGGCCGTGAGCTTCGCCGTTCACCGTGAGCGAGCAGGTGCCGCAAATCCCTTCGCGGCAATCAGAGTCGAACGCGACAGGTTCCTCGCCGCCGCGGAGCAGATTTTCATTGAGAATGTCGAGCATCTCGAGAAACGACGTGTCTGGCGAAATGTCGCGGACATCATACTTCACCAGTTTGCCGCATGACTTTGCGTTGCGTTGTCGCCAGATTTTGAGTTTGAAGTTCATAATGCAATGCGGAGCGCACCCGTCCTCGCGTTTGATTCCCGGATTTTAGCGACCCCATTCATTTGTAACTTCTTTGCGCTAAATGCACCGTTTCGAAATGCAACGGTTCGCGATGTAGTTTCGCGGGCTGGGCGTCGCCTTGAAATTCCCACGCGAACACGGCGGCGTGGTTCTCATCATCGCGGAGTGCTTCGCCATCGGGCGTTTGGTGTTCCTCGCGGAAATGCGCACCTGCAGATTCGTCCCGCTGTAGTGCATCGATGCACATCAACTCGGCGAATTCCAAAAAATCGGCAACCCGGCCGGCGCGCTCCAGTGATTGGTTGTAGTCTTCTTCGTCTCCTGGCACGCACACGCCACGCCAGAATTCCTCGCGCAGTTCGGGAATTTTTCTGAGCGCTTCACGCAATCCTTTTTCGTTCCGCAACATTCCGCATTTGTCCCAGAGGAGCAGGCCGAGCTCGCGATGGAACGAATCGAGCGAACGCGTGCCATTGACCTTCAGGAGTTTCTCAAGCCGGGCGCGGACACTCTCTTCGGCTTGCTGAAATTCCGGCGACTCGGGCGAAGGCCGTTTTCCCATCTGGCCAGCGAGATAATTCGGTAGCGTGTTGGGTAGAATGAAATAACCATCGGCCAACCCTTGCATCAACGCGCTGGCCCCGAGCCGATTGGCACCGTGGTCCGAAAAATTCGCCTCGCCGATCACGAACAACCCGGGAACGTTGCTCATCAAATCGTAATCGACCCAAAGGCCGCCCATCGTGTAATGCACGGCAGGGTAAATGCGCATCGGGGCTTTGTAAGCGTCCTCGCCAGTGATTTTTTTATAGACGCCGAACAAGTTACCGTAGCGCTCGCGAATCGTTTCCAGGCCGAGCCGTTTGATGGCATCGGCAAAGTCGAGATAAACGCCGCGCCCACCTGGACCGACACCTCGGCCTTCGTCGCAAACTTCCTTCGCAGCGCGCGATGAAATGTCGCGCGGCGCAAGGTTGCCGTAGCTGGGATATTTTCGCTCGAGATAATAATCGCGATCCGCCTCGGGAATCTCGCTTGGTGGCTTAAAGCGATGTTCGCTGAGTTTCGGGACCCAGACCCGTCCGTCATTACGCAGCGACTCGGACATCAGCGTGAGCTTGGATTGATAGTCGCCGCTGACAGGAATGCATGTCGGATGAATCTGTGTGAAGGATGGATTCGAAAAGAGGGCGCCTCTTTTGTAAGCGCGATAAGTCGCGGTAACATTGCTACCGCGCGCATTCGTCGAGAGATAGAACACGTTGCCGTATCCTCCGCTTGCGAGCACGACGGCGTCCGCTGCGTGCCGCTCCATTTTTCCCGAGCGCAAGTTTCGAGTAATGATTCCCTTGGCCTGTCCATTCACGATCACCAGATCGAGCATTTCTGTGTGCGGGAACATATTTACCGTGCCTGCGGCGATTTGGCGGCAGAGCGCCTGATAACAGCCTAACAAAAGCTGCTGCCCGGTCTGCCCGCGCGCGTAGAAGGTCCGTGAAACCTGTGCGCCGCCGAAGGAGCGGTTGGCCAGGTAGCCGCTGTATTCGCGGGCAAACGGCACGCCTTGCGCGACGCATTGGTCGATAATGTTGTTGGCGATTTCGGCTAACCGATAAACGTTCGCTTCGCGCGAACGAAAATCGCCGCCCTTGATCGTGTCGTAGAACAACCGGTAAACGCTATCGCCATCATTCTGGTAATTTTTCGCCGCATTAATGCCGCCTTGGGCTGCAATCGAATGCGCGCGTCTTGGCGAATCCTGAAAACAAAAACATTTTACCCGGTACCCGAGTTCACCAAGTGTGGCCGCGGCCGATCCGCCCGCCAATCCGCTGCCTACGACAACAATCTCAAACTTTCGCCGGTTGTTCGGACTTACCAATCGTGAATGATCCCGATGACCGCGCCATTTTTTATCCAGTGGGCCGGTTGGAATTTTCGGATCCAGTGTTCCAATCATGCTTCAGAATGACAAAGCTCCGGCGCAGGCAGCACAAACTATTTTTTGCCGCCCCACTTTTCGTTTTTGAATGACACGCGGCCTGATCCGGCCTCGAAGGCTTCAAAATGCTCCGGATTCTGCTGATAATACTTCTGATGGTAATCTTCGGCCGGCCAAAACTTCATCGCCGCCAAAATTTCGGTTACAATCGGCTTTTTGAATTTTCCCGAGCGTGCGAGCTTCTCTTTCGACGTCTCGGCGATTTTCTTTTCCTCGGAGTCGCCATAGAAAATCGCGGCGCGATAACTCAGCCCAATATCGGTGAACTGGCCATTTGCCTGGGTGGGATCGATTTGTCGCCAGTAAATGTCGAGAAGCTGTTCGTATGAAATTTTTGAGGGATCGTAAGTGATTTCGATCGATTCACGATAATTGGTTCTTTCCGATGTCACGAGCTTGTAAGTCGGATTCGGCTCGGTTCCGCCGCAATAACCAACGACGGTTTTGATAACGCCCGGCGCTTTGTCGAATGCGGGCTGGATGCACCAAAAGCACCCGCCGGCGAAAACCGCGGTGCTCTTTGTCGTCGCCGGAGACGAACTTTGCCCATGACTCGCAGTAACAAGGAACGTGGTAAGCGCCGCCCAACCAAACGCGCGAATGAAAAACTGAATCATATTCTTCTTTCATCTCGCTCCAGACGCGCCGCTGTTCAAGATGTTTCAGTGCAAAGCAGAGGTTGCAGCGTTGATAGCGAGACGACATTCTTGCGTGTGATCGAACCGCTGCCCAAACTGCATGTCGCCTGTCTCGATCTTGTCCAACTTTTCGGACGCAGCGCGCCCTTGCAGGTCGATCTCGGCTGCGGCGATGGATCGTTTCTGTGTAATCTGGCGCAACAGTTCCCGGACAAAAATTTCCTTGGCATAGAACGTTTAACCAAGCGCGTAGAGAAAGTTCGCCGTAAAGCGCGAGATGATCGATAACCTGCGAGTGCTCGGCACTGACACGTTGTTCGCGGTGCGGTATCTGTTGGCTGAAAATTCAGTGGAAACCTTTTATCTTTTGTTTCCCGACCCGTGGCCGAAGCGGCGGCATCAGCAGCGCCGGATTTTCACGCACGGTTTTCTGGAGGCAATCGCTACGGCATTGAAGCAGACCGGCATTTTGCACATCGCGACCGATCAGTTCGATTATTTTCAGCACATTGAACGGCTAAGCCGCGCTGATTCGCGATTCGAAGCAGTCCCGCGGTTGCGGGACGACGCCGTTCTTCCATCAACAAAATTCGAAAGACGATTCCGCGAACAGGGCGTGTCGATTTACCGGTTCACGCTTCGAAAAACTTCGCCGGTCAAATAAGCTCGCGCGCTCCATTCGTTCCCAAAAAATTCCAGCTCCACCGCTCCGGTTTCGTCCTGGCGAAACAATTTGATTCCGCGAGCGTGAAGTTGCTCAGCCCATTCATCACTGATCCGTTCACGCTCTGGAAACGGCGTCGACGTCGCAATGATTAAGCGAGGCCGAACCGCATCGAGAAACGCACCAGAACCTGAAACACCGGTATAATGTTGGCCCTTCACGAGAATCTGACTCTGCAGGTCCCAGCCGGTGCTCAACAAGGCGCGCTCGGTCTCCGCGCCGCTGTCTGACATGAACAAAACGAACGTGTCGGGCGCGATCAATAATCGGATAACGAGCGCTTGATCGTCCGCAGTTACTCCTCCAAACCGGCGCGGCGGGAACAGAACGTGTGCAGTGACGTTGCGGGATAAATGAAAGTTGTCTCCGGCAACCAACGCAGCAGGTTTGGGTCCATGACGGTTCAATCCCGAAAGCATTCGGGACAAGCGCCGATGAACGAGGGAGCGGTCGGGTTTGGGATTGTCGATCAGATGGACCCGCGGATAGTCGCGCAGCAATTCGGTCGCGCCACCGATATGCAGTGAGTCGCCGTGGGTTAGGACCAGACCCGCAAGCCGATTCACGCCCGCCCAGTGCAAATACTGGCGTACGATCCGGTCATAACTGCGTTTGCTCCCGCAATCAAATAACCAATTGGCGCCGCGCGCTTCCAAATGAACCGCCCCGCCTGCGCCCAAATCAAGCACCGTAATCTTCGCCGAGATGCGCTCGCCCCAGTCGGACGGATCAATGTAAAAGTGTCCGCCAGGGATTTGCGCGAATAGATTAACGATTCCGATAACTAAAGTGGCCAGAGTCCAGTTGGCATTATTGAAGACAAGAGCCACCCATGGGAGCAGTGGCGTGGCCAACAACGAAAGAAGCGCAATAGCCAGGACAAAGAATGCGATCGGAACAACCACAAGGTTTGCCAAAAGAGAAATCGGTGTGACGAGATGGAAATACCACAGGATTAGCGGCAATGAACCAGCCCACGCGATCAGCGACACGGATGCTCCAGCGCAAACCCATTCATAACCGGAGTGCATCCACCGACGCGGACCCCGCAGCAGGCTTTCCGGCAGAAAAGGATCGCCCGCGCCTCCGCGTTGGAAAAATCTGAATAACGGATCCGCGAACAATACAATCGCGCCAACGACTGCGAAGGAAAGCTGGAACCCGGTGGCAAACAGTTCGTTGGTGTTCCAGCAGAGAATGAAAAAAGCCGCCGCGGCGAGACTGTTTGCCAGAAAAACCTTTCGCTCGAAGAACAAACCGCCAACCAGGATCGAAGCCATTGTCGCCGCGCGAACGCTAGAGACATGCAATCCGGTCACCGCGGCGTAAAAGAAAAGCAGTGGAATAATGATCGCGGCCGCTGTTTTGCGCGACAGCCTAACAAGTGTCGCCAGCATCCAAAGCAGAGTCGCGACAATTCCGACGTGCAGGCCCGCGACTGCGAACAGGTGCAGGGTGCCCGTCTGCTGAAATGGTTCTTCGATGTCTTCAGGCGCTTGATGCCTTAAGCCGAGCACAATGCCACTGAGAAAAGTTTGTACTTCGGGCGTGTCCTCCAGACCGCGGCATAGCGCGTTCTGCATCCAGCTGCGTGACGTTTGCGCAGCGCGCAAGATTGGGTTGCCGCCATCGTGGCGAATCAGAGTGCCGCCCTCTGCGTATCGCACGAAAAGCATTCGGAGGATATCATGGCGCGCAAGATAAGCGTGTACGTCGAACTCGCCGGGGTTTCGCGGCGGCGGGATCGGCTCGGCCGTCCCAAAAAGCTTCAGTTCATCGCCAAATTCGGGTGCGCCTTTCCAACGCACCTGCCAGACCGCGCCGGTGGATTCTTTTTTTCCCTCAAATTCAACTGATCGGAGGTTAAGCAGGAAGGTTGCGAATCCGCTCGGCCCAATTTTCGGTTCAGTGATCACGCATCCGATCGCCGTGACCACGCGCGGCCGTTCGCCGAGCTCAAGCGCGAGCTGCTGTCCCATCGTGTTGGTCGTCGCTAAATTGTCCAGCAGGAAGAAACCAGCAGCGACGAGAACATATGTGACCGCTAATTTTGGCCAGCACCCTACGATGAGAATGCAGGCCGAGAGAATTATCGCTCCGGCAACCAGTGCGGTAGATCGTAGCGGAAAGATCTCCGCTGCGATGATTCCCGTCGCAGCCATCAGTGCAAGCCCAACGAATGGCTGGCGCGGCGCACTGAGGAGTTTCATCTATTTGCAGTTTTCGCTCACCCGTTGTCGGCAACGCAAGCCGCAATCGCGGCATCACGCACAGCTGCATTCTCGACCCGCGAAACCGGCACCGTGAGCGCCGGATGCATTTCATGTTGTGCCCTCGAACAAAGCTGTCGCGGCACCTAATCTCTACGCGCGACACGGACCAATTGCCTGCGTAAGAAGCGCACCGTAATTTCTCTCGTGCAGGACCTATTCGAGGAAGAGCAGGGGATTGACACCACAGACAGCACGATGCCGCTCGCTACACGCATGCGGCCGCGCTCACTCGAAGAATTTGTCGGCCAGGAACACATTCTCGCGCCGGGCAGACTTTTGCGTCGCGCCATCGAAGCCGATCGTCTCCCATCAGTGATTTTTTATGGGCCACCCGGAAGCGGTAAGACCACGCTGTCGCGCGTCATCGCGGAGATGACGCGTGCGAAATTTGTTCGGATCAGCGGTGTAGAAAGCAACGTCGCAGAAATGCGGCGCGTGCTCGCCGCGGCCACCAACCGTCTCCGCACATCGGGACAAAAGACCATCCTGTTCGTGGATGAGATTCATCATTTTAACAAGGCGCAACAGGACATCCTTTTGCCCGACGTCGAAGCCGGAAACCTTCGCCTGATCGGCGCAACGACATACAATCCGTTTTTCTATGTAAACAGCGCGCTCGTGTCGCGTTCGCAGATTTTTCGGCTCGAGCCGCTCAGCGTGGAGCAATTGGAGCAATTGATCGATCGCGCGTTAACCGGCAAAGAACGCGGCCTCGGTAATTACAACGTAAAGATCGACAAGGACGCGCGCCGGCATTTGGCGAAGCTCAGTGATGGCGACGCGCGCAAATGTTTAAATGCGCTCGAAATTGGTGTGCTGACCACGCCGCCGACTGTAGCCGGCCGCGCTGAGGCCGGCCAGCGGCAGCATGACGTGAAACGGGCTGAGGCCGGGGTTAACGCCCCCGGCTACAGCAGCACTGGGATAATTCATTTCACGCTCGCTGTTGCCGAGGAAAGCATTCAACAGAAGGCCGTCGTTTACGATCGCGTGGGCGACGCGCACTACGACACCATCAGCGCGTTCATCAAAAGCATGCGCGCTTCGGATGAAAAAGGCGCGATGTACTGGCTGTCGAAAATGCTGCATGCCGGGGAGGATTTCCGCTTTATCGCACGGCGGATTGTGATTTTCGCAAGTGAGGACGTTGGCCTGGCCGACGCGGAAGCGTTGCAGTTGGCGATCGCTACACAGCAGGCGGTGGAATTTGTCGGGATGCCCGAGGCACGGATTCCCCTGGCGCACGCCACCGCTTATATGTGTCGCGCTACCAAAAGCCGAGAAGCTTACGATTCACTGAACGCCGCGGTCGAACAGATCGAGGCGGAGCGAACGAAAGTCGTGCCGGAGCATCTGAAGAACAAGCATTTCCCGATAAACCCGCAAGGCTAAGGCACTGCGGGTTCGTATCCGGTAATCGGCGGTTCAATTACTTAGCGAACATCGTGCGGCTTGCCGCCTACGAGTCCGCCCCAGGATGGACTCGCCGTAGGGCGTGTCGCTCGGCGGGACGACAAGACGAAGTTATGATCGTGACTTGACGCCGCAATCGAATTTCACTTGGTATTCTACCTAATGGCGTCTTCATCACTATGGCAGCGGTTCCAACGGTATTTCCTGGAATACCATGAACTCGGTTTCTCACTGGATATCAGCCGGATGAAATTTCCGGAGGATTTATTCGAAAAAATGCACCCGCGAATCGAGCACGCGTTTGTCGCGATGCAGGAATTGGAGGCGGGAGCAATCGCAAATCCGACCGAAAAGCGAATGGTTGGTCATTACTGGCTCAGAGATCCCAAGCTTGCGCCAACTCCGGAAATCCGGGCGGAAATCGAAGACACGATCCAGCGCATCAAGAAATTCGCCGAAGATGTTCATACTGGAAAAATCACGGCTGAAAATGGAAAACGCTTCGAGCACTTGCTGCACGTTGGCATCGGGGGTTCGGCGCTCGGGCCCGAATTCGTAGCAAGCGCTCTCGGTTCGCCAAACGATCCGATGGGCATTTCTTTTTTCGACAATACGGATCCCGAGGGTTTTGATCGCGTGTTCGACAGGCTAGGCGACAGGCTTTCGCAAACGCTCATTGTTGTGGTTTCCAAATCCGGTGGCACCAAAGAGACACGAAACGGAATGCTGGAGGCGGAAGAGAAGTTTGTCGCGAAGGGACTTCAGTTTCCAAGGCACGCTGTCGCGGTTACGGGCGTAGGAAGCGAGTTGGACAAACACGCCGAAGCAAACGGATGGCTGGCGCGTTTTCCGATGTCCGATTGGGTCGGCGGACGCACTTCGGTGATGAGCGCGGTGGGTTTAGTCCCAATGGCGCTGGAAGGATTTGATATCGATCGTTTCCTCGCTGGCGGCGCAGCCATGGACGCGCGCACCCGAGTACCCGACGTTGGGCAAAATGCCGCGATGCTTCTGGCACTGATGTGGTACTACGCCGGCGACGGGAAAGGCGAAAAAGACATGGTGGTTCTTCCCTTTAAGGATCGGCTGGCGTTGTTCACCAAATACCTCCAGCAGCTCGTGATGGAATCGTTAGGCAAAGAAAAGAATCTCGCCGGCGAAGTTGTGCATCAAGGGATCGCGGTTTATGGGAACAAAGGCTCGACCGACCAGCATTCGTACGTGCAACAATTGCGCGACGGGGTCTTGAATTTTTTTGTGACATTTGTGGAAGTGCGCAACGATCGTGGCGGCGCGCGGTTTGAAGTCGAGGTTGGGATTACGAGCGGCGATTATCTTCAGGGTTTTTTGCGCGGCACGCGCAGCGCTTTGTACCGAGAAAGGACGGGAGTCGATCACGATGAGCATTCCTCAGGTCGATCCCTTTAATATCGGGCTATTGATCGCGCTCTTTGAGCGAGCAGTCGGCTATTACGGTTCGCTGGTTAATATCAATGCCTACGACCAACCCGGCGTTGAAGCGGGCAAAAAGGCGGCGAGCAAACTGTTGCAGCTCCAGACAGAAGTGCGTAAGACGCTTTCCGGCGAAGGGAAGAGTGCCGAAGAAATCGCACGCTCAATCGACGCCGATCCAGAAGACGTGTTTCACTTGTTGCGGCATCTGGCGAGCAACGATCCACAGATCAACGTTATCCCGGGAGAAGAAGCAGCGGATGACCGCTTTTCGCTCGGACAATCGCCGTAATTCTCATGGCGGATCAGTCTTCCGAAAATCGAACCGATTCATTGAGTGTGCCGTGGGACGACACGGTTCGTTTCGTCCGGCAACTGAGTCATGATTTGCGGAATGATTTAAATGCCATCGAGCTGCAATCCGCGTACATCAGTGAACTGACGCAAGATCAGGACCTGCAAAGTGAGGTTAAACGTCTGCGCGAAGTCGTCTCAGGCTTGAGCTCGACTCTGCAAAAGCTTTCCAGAGCAGTCGGAGAGGTTACGCCGACCATGATTCCCTACCAGGCAGCTGAATTTTTAGCGGATATGCGCACAGAAATCGGCCGCGATTTTCCAAATGAAGGTGACCAGATTACGTGGGACGTGCAAGTTGATGGGATGCTGAATGTTGATCCGCAACTATTACGGGAAGTGTTTGCCGAGCTTTTCGCCAATGCTCTGCGGCACGATCGCGGCAACGGGTCGCTGCTCGCAAGCGCCAGGATCGAGAATGACCGCTTGCTATTCAGTCTCCATGAACCAAAAGCTGGTTTCGATTCGCCAACACAAAATTGGGGACGCGAACCGCTCCGGAATATCAGCCAGCGTCACTATGGGCTTGGCTTGAACCGCATCCGCTCCATCGTAGAAGCGCATGGCGGCAAGCTGCAGGTGCAACACGACGCGAAAGCTTCCGCGCTCGTTTCGACAGTTGCACTGCCCGTCTCGAGAGGGCATTCCGAACATGTTTGAACCTCATGTCATTGTCCCGGTTTAAGCAACTGCAGCCCACTGCCGGTGCGTATCACAGCAACGCAACGTGATGAAAACAGAGAACCATCGCGTCTTAATCATCGATGACGAGCGCCCTGTGCTGATGACGCTCGAAGCGTTACTGAAGCGGCATGGTTACGGCGTGGACACGGCCGCCACAGCGTCGCAGGGACTTAAGTCGCTCAAACAAAATCCGCCGTCTCTCGTGCTCCTCGATTTGCAATTGCCCGACGCTCACGGGTTGGAGATGCTGGACCGGATTAAGGCGGAGTTGCCCGATGTGCAGGTGATCATTCTGACTGCGCACGACTCACTGCATAACGCCATCGAGTCGATCAAACGCGGTGCTTACCATTTTATTAGCAAACCTTATGCTTCCGAGGAACTGCTCAGTCTGGTCGAGAAGGCATTGGAGAAACAGTTCCTCGTCCGAGAGGCTGAAAAGCTGAGGCAGAAGACAGAGCAACTCGAAAAGCGCCTGGAGATCGCAGAGGCGCGGCCCACCCCGGTTTTTAACAGCAAACCGATGCAGGAGATCGCAGAACTGATCGAGGCGATGGCGCCGTCGGACGCCAATGTCCTCATCATCGGCGAAAGCGGCGTTGGCAAGGAGGTAATCGCCAACACTATTCACGCCCGTAGCCGGCGCGCTGGACAACCGATGGTGAAGCTCAATTGCGCGGCGTTTCCGCAAACGATGATCGAGGGAGAGCTTTTTGGCTACGTCAAAGGCGCGTTCACAGGAGCGATGCATGACTTTCCGGGGATGATCGCCGCGGCTGATGGCGGCACGCTGTTCCTCGACGAAATATCCGATATGCCGCCTGATTTGCAGACGCGGTTTTTGCGCGTCCTGCAGGAACGCGAGTTTCGACCTCTCGGCAGCACACAGACAATGAAAGCGGACTTCAGGGCGATCGCTGCGACGAATATGCCGATTCACGAGGCGCTCTCCAAAAATCGGCTGCGGTCCGATTTGTATTACCGGCTAAATACTTTCCAAATCGAAGTGCCCGCTCTCCGGAAACGAAAAGAAGATATTCCGCCTTTGATAACGCAATTTCTTAGACAGTTTTCTCAGCAACTCAGCAAGCCGGAGCCTGAAGTTTCGCCAGATACGTTTCAAAAGTTGCTTGATTACGCGTGGCCGGGAAATGTTCGCGAACTGCAAAACGCGATCGAATACGCAGTGGTGCTGGCGCGGCAGGGAGTGATCGGGGTAAAAGAGTTACCGGCAGAAATACAGTTGCCTGCGGCGCTGCAACAAGCCGAGGTTGGCGGATTGCCGCGAAAAGGTGTGCAAACACTCGATGACATGGAGCGAACAGCCATTCTGCAAGCGCTCGCCGAATGCCGCGGCAATAAGAAAAAAGCGGCCGAACTGCTCGGTATCCAGCGGCCAACTCTCTATAACAAGCTGAAGCGGTACGCGATTGAGTTGTAGGTTGCCAAAACCGACGCCTGCGTCCGGCTTTCATTGGCCGCAATAGACGCAGCGCGCGGTGGGTGTTTCGTGCACCACGATCTCGCAGAGGCCTGGACACTGGCGCTCCAGTTTTTTCCAGAACCATTTTGCCATGTTTTCGATCGTTGGGTTCTCCAAGTCTTCGATGTCGTTGAGGTACGCGTGGTCGAGTATTTTCAAAAGTGGCTTCATGGCCTCGCTGATTTGCGCATGGTCGTAGACCCATCCGGTTTTCGGATCGACGTCCCCGTCGATCGACACTTCGACTTTAAAACTGTGTCCATGCAGCCGGCGGCATTTGTGACCCTCTGGGGCTTCTGGCAAAATCTGTGCCGCTTCGAACGTGAAGTCCTTGGTTAAGCGCGCTCTCACAATGACGAGATTAACATCCGGGCACATCCGTTGTCATCGTTCAAACGCTTCGCTGCGTTGGGCTCCAGATGAATTTGTGCATCTGAAGCTGGAAACGGACGTCCAGTTTGTCTGCCAGAATCCATTCCACGATCTGACGCGGGTCGATCCTGCCGAAAATTGGGGAGAAGAGCACCGCGCGGCAGCGGGAGGGAAGATCGTACTGCTGCACTCTATCCCGCGACCATTCGTAATCCTCGCGCGAACCCATCACGAATTTCACTTCATCGCGCAGGGTGAGATGGGGGACGTTCGACCAAAGATTTTTGTCCACCTCGCCGCTTCCCGGAGTCTTTAAATCCATAATCCGGTGCACGCGCGGATCGACTTTCGATATATCATGCGCGCCACTGGTTTCCAGCAGGACCGTGTGGCCCGAATCACACAGCATCGACATCAGCGGAAGCACGTTCTTCTGGAGCAATGGTTCGCCGCCCGTGATCTCGACCAAATTGCACCGAAATTTCGCCACGGCATCCAGAATTTCACTCAGCGTTCGGTCTTTTCCCTCATAAAAAGCGTATTCGGTGTCGCAGTAGTTGCAGCGCAAATTGCAGAAGGTGAGACGCACAAAAACACACGGCCAACCAACCCAGGTACTCTCACCTTGGATGGAGTAATACATTTCGTTGATCCTGAGTGTTTTCTCGCGCTTTGACATAACGGTAAGCGTTTTTTCGCTAAAGCATCGTAAAACGTCTTCTGCCAAATATTACAACGCAAGTTTCGTCCCCAAGAAAGGACGTCTTTACAAGTGCACTAATTGACGCAAGCCAGGCAAAAAAGCCTCTTAATTGTGCGAGCTTTACAAGATTTTTTTCAATTGACGCCCATTTTGCGACACTCTAGTCTCGCGGCAATGCGCCCCGGTTATGCTGTGTTCATTCACCGCTTCGCACCATTTTCAGCCCGCGCGGTGTCAGGAACTGACGCAGAGATCATCCACGTGATGACCGGCCGAACGCTGGCAGTCGTCGCAGCGATATTTTTCGCATTTGTTTTTGCTGCGCGAGCGCAGGAATCGGTTCAGGAGGTGGCCTTGCCACCTTGGTCGGAGCCAACGCTTCTGTCCACGGAACCGACCTCATCAGCGCAAGTGGAGCCAATGCCGCCTGCACAGGAACCTTTACCTTCTACCCCGGCGGAGCCGTTGCCGTATTCCTCGGCCCCCTTGCCTTCCTCAGAGGAAGCCTTCCCGTCGTCGCCCGATCCGTGGTCTTCTTCAACGAACTACACGACAGGGCAGACAAACGTCATGTCGTCCCCTGCGGCAGGAGGCCCTTACGGCGGGTTTAGCACCAAAGATGTGGCGATAGATCAAGGTCAACAGTCGAGCGAGCCGCGTCGTTTTCATTATGCCTTGCAGCTGACAGTGCGCGGTGTTTGGGATGACAACATCTTTATCAGTCACACAAATCGCGTTTCCGATTATTATTTCGCGATCGAGCCTGAGATCACCATTGGTGTCGGCGACATGGAGGGGCGCAGCAGAAGCTACCTCCGCCTGGATTATATGCCGAGCGCTATTCTATTCGTCGATCACTCGGACCAGGACGGGTTTAACCAACTGATTCATTTGGAGGGAGGATATAGCACTGGCCGCCTGCGGTTGAGCTTTACCGAGGACATAGCAATACTCGAATCGGCAAACCTCAGCAGCATAATCGATACGACCGGGCTATGGGCAAACCTCGACGCGAGCGCCCCCACTCGGCTCAACATTTTCAATACGCGTTTGCGGGCAGAGTATGACCTGACTGGAAAACTTTACTTACAGGGCGAATTCGATTCCTCCATCTACTTTTACCCGAACAATATCAGTGACTACACTGTTTCGGGCGGCCTTTACCTTTACTACAATTGGTTGCCAAAGATCTCCGTAGGTGTTGGCGGCACTTTCGGGTTAAATTGGGTGGACAACCCAACGCCTAACCAAGGTTTTGAGCAGGTAAACGCGCGTCTCAATTATCAGGCGACGGCCAAGTTGGGTATGTATGCTTCGGCCGGTGCTGAGTTTCGTCAATTTGATGGCAACCGGGGTACATACACGACGCCCGTTTTTGAAGTGGGCGTTGTCGATCATCCATTCGAAGGCACCACCATCACGCTGGCGGCCGGTCGTCGAATTTACAATTCCGGGTTCCTTCCCAATCAGGATTTTGCGGATACATACGTTGTGGGCCGGCTTCAGCAGCGTCTATTCCAGCGCCTTTATGTCGGCTTGGGGGTCGGGTATGAAAACTCGGATTACTTCGCTGCTGCCAACAATGTCAGTGCGCCGCGGAATGATAATTACTGGTTTATCGAGCCGTCCGTTGACGTACTGATTACCAGGTGGCTGAGCGCCGGGGTATACTACCTGCATCGCGACGACGACAGCTCAATCAGTTCCTTCAGTTTCTATGATAATCAGGTGGGCGTTCGGGCGACGGTCAGGTTCTAACGAAGAATTAAACCGTTTGCGAACAGGAACGCGGGGGCAGTGGTTACCGATAGCGCTCGCGTTGTCGTTGCTACAAGGCTCCCTGCCGGGGCAAATCGCGCCCGGCACTAGCGGATCGCAGGCGATCGGATCCGGCAATACATCGTCCGCCGCCAGATCGGCGTTTCCACCCGGCGGTGGAGCGAGTGCGCCAGCTGGTTATCTGTTGGGTCCGAACGATTACGTGGGAGTCGAGGTGTTCGGCGAAGACGATCTGCGCACGAACGGACGATTGAATCCCGAAGGCAACCTGAGCGTGCCACTGCTGGGTTCGGTGCATTTGGCGGGCTTAACACTGACACAGGCAGCTTCGAAACTTACTGAGTTGTACGGCCACGATTATCTGGTAAACCCCAAAGTGAATGTCATGCTGCTTGGTTACGCCAAGCGACGGTTCTCGATCCTTGGACAGGTGGGTCGGCCCGGCAGTTACGAAATGCCTGAGTCCAGTCCTGGCGGTATCGATCTACTGGAAGCGATCGCCTTGGCCGGTGGATATACGCGCATCGCCGCACCGGAACGAATAACAGTGCGACGGCAGAGTGCACACGGAGACCAAATTTTCAAAGTAAACGCCAAGAAATTTAACAAGGCTAATGGTGGAGGGTTTCGCGTCGAACCAGGCGATACTATCACCGTCGGGGAAAGCATCTTTTAACCGCAAAACTTTTCGCGGGGTGCGCTTTTTCCAGCGCGCTTCCTGGTGTATGATTGCTGCCGATATTCCGCCGTGATTGATCCCGCGCAATCTTCGATCGGCACGACCGTTTCCACAAATTCGGGAAAACCGGTTTTGTCTGATTTGACCGGACACTACTCCGATGAACTGCAGAGGTTTGATTTCCGCCGGTTCTGGCATTCTTTTGTGGAACGCATTTGGATCGTGGCGATCTGCGTTCTCGCCGGCCTTTTCCTCGCGCTCGGTTATCTCGCGCGGACGCCGAAGCTTTATCAAGGACACACCGTATTGGAGGTAGAATTCCAAGAGCCAACGTTCCTTCCTACGGACGATTCCACAACGCGGATGAGATCGATGTTTCTGGCCAGCCAGGAAGCGTTGCGGACTATTGAACAGAATCTGACAAACCAAACGTTGCTTTCCAGAGTGGTGCGCTCCGAAGGTCTTGCAGCAGACGGTGGACGCGCGCTTTTGGGTCAAAGCGTCGTGCCCGGTAAGAAGTCCAACCCGACACCCCGCACCGAAACGTCAGAGACTGGCCCGAAAACTCAGAGCGCAAGTGGCGGTACAACATTCACTCCGCTAGAAGAAGGATTGGGCCGGGCAATGGCTGGCATGGTAAGACCAGCGATTCGTCGCGGAACCCGGCTGATCGATTTGTACGTGACGCATCCCGATCCGGTGATGGCACAGCGTCTCGCCGAAGCGGTCGGTCGGGAATACATCCGCAACTCAATCGAGCGGCGGGCTTCGCTTAGTGAGGAGGCGTTGCGGTATTTGATCGAAGAAGAAGAACGGTTGAAAACGAACCTGCAAAAAAGCGAAGCTGCCGTAGCAGATTACAAGGCGAGTCATCCGGATGCATTGCAGCTTGGCGGCGGCACAGCCGCTACAGGGTCACAACAAGGATCGGGCGCAGGTGGGGGTGGACCACGCGGCGGCCTGGTGGAAGACAAGCTTCAAGATCTGAACAATAAACTAACGGCAGCAAAGGCCGACCGGATTCGCCTCGAAGGCGAGCTCGATCAAATCCAGCACGATGGCGATAACATCGACGCCTTGCTTGCGGTCCCGAGTATCTCCGCTGCCCAGATGGTGACGGAAGCGCGGCGCACCGTTACTCAGATCGAAGCTGCGATTACCACTTATGCCCTGCGATACAAGGATAAACATCCCAAAATGATTGCTGCCAAGGCTTCGCTTGCCGATGCAAAAGAGAAGCTTCGCCAAGCCGTGCTGGCCCAGCCAACGATTCTACGTAACGCAATCGAACAGACCAAGTCCACAGAGGTCAGCCTGCAGGAAGCGTTGCAAGACCAGCAGGGTGTCGCGGTCGCCCTCAATCGCACAGCAATCGGGTGGCAGGAGCTGGCGCGACAAGCCGAAACCGATCGTGCGCTATACGAGAGCGTCCTTCGTCAAATAAAGGAGACGAGTTTGAGCAAGGATGTAAAAGCGAATGCAGTTAGCGTGATTGAGCATTCGCCGCTGCCGCAGTCACCTGTTAGTCCGCGACCTACGAGAACAATCTTTCTCGGGCTGCTGGGAGGTCTGGTTGTCGGCTTGGGATTCGTTTTTGGCGCGGATGCCTTGGATAGCTCAATCAAAACCGTTGATCAGGCAGAAAGCACAATTGGATTGCCGGTGTTCGCAGCAGTCCCTGAGACCACTGACGAGGGACCCGTGAGCCGTTTGAAACGGAGAAGCAAAAGAGCCCTTGGCAGTTCAACCTACCGGGTGGTCGTCGAAACTCCTGAAAGTCCGGCGGCTGAAGCCTTTCGAAATTTACGCGCTGCCCTGGCCCTGTTAGGACCGGAAGCGGAGCGCAAAGTGTCCCTTTTCACCAGCGCTGTCCCGAATGAAGGAAAAAGCTTCACCAGCGCCAATTATTCGCTTGCGCTGGCGCAGCAGGGTTATCGCGTGCTTCTCATTGATGGCGATCTGCGTCGGCCAACCATGCATAAGATATTCCGTTTCCCGGCCGTCAAAACTAATTCTGACGAGGTCAGTGAGCCCGGAGTGATCGATTGCCTTCTCGGTGAGGCCGAAGTGGCGTCAGCCGCGCGGCAGATTCCCGCAGGTGAAATCCAGATCGTCGATGAAAACATTGCACTCACTGGTAACATTCTCACAGCGACCGGAGGTCAGCTTTCTGTCCTTGCGGGTGGCCGGCGCTCGCCCAATCCGGCTGAAATTCTTGCCGGTCCGTTCTTTGGGCGTTTGGTTAACGAGGCTTCCGCGCTCTTTGATCGTGTCGTCATCGACAGCGCTCCGATACTGGCTGTTAGCGATACTCTTCTGATGACTCCGCATGTCCAGACGTTGTGCATTGTCGTTCGAGCCGCAAAGACACCTCGCCAGGCAATCCGCCGGGCAATTTCATTGCTGGCAAAATCAGGGATTCGCCCCGCAGGTCTGGTCTTGAATCGATTGCGACGCAGCGGTGGTGTTGGTTACTATTATCATTATTCGTCACACGGTTATGGTAGGGAAGAAGGTGCGTATTCCAGGAGTGATGGTCGGCCGCACGGCTCTGACCACGAAGGTAACGGAGCCTAGATTCAGCGGTGCTCAGTAATACCCGCAACCTCTGAAGGGTGACGTCGCGGGCCTGACCGTTGATACCATAAGCTGCTGCCCCAACATAGGCCCAGATAGGTTGCGATATACAGTTGGATCGACTCGATCTGAAATGGGAAGTCGACCAATGCATGCAGTGCAACTCCCGCGAGCGCTACGATAACAAGAGGCTGCAGTCCGCGCCTTCTGGGCATCCAGTCTCTTATGGCATACCTGTTGTAACTGCGAATTCCGACTGCTATTCCGCCGAAGAAGAGCAAGCCCCACAGAATACTTCCCAGCCAGCCCCATTCCAGAACAGTCTGCAGGTAATCCTCGTGTAAAAACCTCCAGGTGCCTGGCACCGGGTGCCCCGATCCGATGTTGTAGCCCGGAAACACGACTCGAAATGTTCCTGGTCCAGACCCGAGGAATCCGGCACCAGGCAGCGCACCCAGTGCCACACGTGAAGCCTGCCAGCGTGCATCAGCAGGAATGCGTTCGCTCACAGATTGCCAGCGGCTAAGCGGCTGTTCCAGGTGCGTCGCCTGAGCGAGCGCAATCAGCGTCAAAAAAATCGCAAACGCACCGGACAGCGCGACGCTCCTCTGCGCACCGGAGAGTTTTCGCAAAAGCGCCGATCCAAAATGAAGGCCGACGACGCCCAGCAACAGAAGGGCGACCAGTTGGGCCATGCGCGAAGTGTTCGCCATCACCGCGGCTATCATTAAAATGAAAATAATGACCCATAGCGCGCGCAGACCCGGCTGAGATCGGTTTGTAAACCCCCGAATAACAAGACCTGCGCTCAAAGGCCACACGAGGTTCAAAAACGCACCGGCGTTGCCATGGTAAAAATACGTTGCGAAAAATGTGGTAACGCCGAACTCCGGCGGGGGTGGCGGCTTCCAGAAGATCATCTGCGCCCCGGTGGCTTTCTGAAGCAAGCCCAGAAACGCTATCGAGCCGCCGACCAATCCAATCACATACCATAGTCGCAGCAACCACCGGCTACTCTGGGACAAGTCCGAGACAAATAAGATGGTTCCCAGCAGCAACCCGCCTCGGATGATCCACGCGCCGCTAATTGCATAGTCAACGGAGCCGGTCAAAGCCGGCACAAAATTCTGCACCGGTACGAAGAAAGAAAATTCGGAGTCGTAGATCGACTTCGCATTTAAAGCCATCCAGCCTCCCAGACACATCAACGCCGCGACACACACGAGGAGAAAAGTTGGAAATTGCGGTCGCCTCCTACTGGTGATCAACTCGGCACTCCAAAGCACCAGCGCAGCGAGCACAATCCAGTTGGTTGTTTCGATACTTGCGGACGTCGTAGCGCCGTACGCCCATGGCGCGTAGGCAAGCGCAGCAAAAAAAATCCAGCGAGACGTGTTGCGGAAGATACGAGGAATCACACGCCGTAATTCAAAAATTCGGTTAACGGATCACCCGTCTTACCTCAGCGTCCTTTTCCGATGAACATTGTATACAATGTCTTCAACACGATCATGGCATCCAGTTTCAAAGAGTAATGTCGGATATAGTAAAGATCGTACTTTAATTTCTCGACAGCGTCCTCGTCGCTCTCGCCATAGGGATAATTTACCTGCGCCCATCCGGTGATCCCCGGCTTAACAAGGTGCCGAAAATGATAAAACGGGATGCTCTGCTCGTAGCGTTCGGCGCACTTGCTCCACTCAGCCCGCGGACCAATCAGGCTAATGTCGCCCTTCAGCGCGTTGCAAAGCTGCGGCAACTCATCGAAACGAAGCTTTCGCAGCCACCTTCCCACGCGCGTTACTCTGCGATCGCCTTCGCGGGTATAGATGTCGTCTTCCGCATGATCCGCCCGTCGGTGCATCGTCCGAAATTTGAAAAGAACGAAACGTTTCCCATTGCGACCAACTCGTTCCTGCCTGAACAAGACCGGAGCGCCATCCTCGATCCAGATTAGCAGAGGAACAAGAACGAAGAGCGGCGAACAAATGACCAGCGCTGTCGCCGACGCAACGATATCGAAAAGCCGTTTTAGATAATGATACGGAGAAGTGCACGCCAGTTGGAACCCGGTCTGGAGCGGCCAGAAGGGATCGACAATTCCCAGCGGCAGATAACGCCACTGAGTTTCGTAAAAGGCCTCCAAGGTATAGACGCGCGTTTCCTGAAATTGCGCGTGCACAAGACGTTCCAGCAATCGCGTATTGAGGGAGTTGGCTCCTTCAGCCAGGATGATGCCGCAGTAGCGGTTGCCGAGATTATCTAACTTCGACGCGAGATCTCCCTGTACGATCGGAGATCCTTCGCCGGCGATGGGCTGGCCTACGCGCTCTTCACTTATATCCACGAATTCCAGTTGCTGGCCGTTTGAAGACTTCTTGTAGGCCGCGTAAAAGCGCGCTGCCGTAGCGCCGCCGCCGATAATGAGAAAAGACCGGTTCGCGCTACTGGCAACAACATATTGTCGAATCCACCGCCGATAGGCCAACGACAGCGGCAGAAAGATTGCAAAGCTCAAAAGGAGCACGCCCCGGCTCGGCTTCATCGTCTGGTCAAAGGTCGCAGCGGAATAAATCAGCATCGCACTGACCATAGCCGCTGCTGTGATCGCAAGGATGTGCTCGGCGGCATAGCCGAGGGTCAGCTTCTCGACTGCCCGGTCATAGCCGCCCACAAAGTACAGCGCCCCCACGATCACGCCGAGTTGAACAAGATTAATGATAAAGAACTGGAACGGCGTGGCATAAAAAGCGTCATGCCGGAACCAGCCCACTATTCGGTAAGTGGCGATCCAAATCACGACATCCAAAAACAGATACAGCGCAGCGGATGACCATTCGTGGTTGAAAAAGTGCGACCAGAAGCCGGGCTGGCGGCCACTCGTGACCGCCGGCTCGCTCGCTACTGTCGAACGCTCCTCACGAAGCCCAAGAAAATTCCGGAAAACCGTCTGAGGCTCTTGGCTATTCGGCATCAGGTCGTCCATTATATCCTACGTAAACCGAAGTGAAAGATTACTTATTCGAGCGCCGATAATCGGGCAATACTTCGGAACCAGGATCGTCTGATCATGGCTACAGCCTTGACGCTCTGACCAGCGTTTATAATCTCAGGGGCGTGCTTCGCGGCGCGCCAAATTTCTCGTGAACATTTTCGCCGCTTTCTATCGTTCGTCCGTGGGCAAAAAAATGATCGTTGCCGTCACCGGCGTTATTCTGATCCTTTTCGTTGTCGGACATCTGCTCGGAAATTTGCAGATTTTTCTCGGTCCGGATTGGATCAACGGTTACTCGCAACATTTGCGCGATCTTGGGCCATTGCTTTGGGCAGTTCGCTTTTTCCTGCTCGCGACCGTGATCATTCACATCTATGTCACGATTCGATTGGCGATTGAAAACCGCCGCGCGCGCCCCGAGGGCTACATCGACAGGCATTACGTCAAAGCAGACTTCGCCTCGCGGCATATGGTGGCGAGCGGTTTGATCGTGCTTGCCTTTATCGTCTATCACCTGGCGCATTTCACAGTGCGAGTCACCGATCCGCGTTTTGGTCTGCTAAAGGTAGATCCCCTTGGTCATTACGACGTCTACTCGATGATGGTGTACGGATTTCAAAACTACTATGTGTCTGCTTTTTACATGCTCGGGCTCTTTCTGCTCGCTCTTCATTTGAGCCACGGCTCATCAAGCTTTTTTCAATCACTCGGATTGAATGACAAAAAACTCACACCTCGTTTCGCGCTCGGCGGCCGAATCTTCGCCTGGCTTCTGTTTATCGGCTACACCTCTATTCCCGTCGCGATCTTGCTGGGCTTGATCAAGCCGGCGCAACAGCTGTGATGGAAAACGACTGAGGCTCCTTACACATCCACGACCAGCACCCCTCCAGTCGCGGTGCGTCGTACATAGAGGTCGCTTAGTCGTTTTGTCATCGGGCCGATTTTCCCGTCTCCTATCTGGCGATTGTCGATTCTGATTACGCCGGCCAATTCACCCATCGTGCCCGTGCAGAACATTTCATCCGCGCCATAAACATCCACGAGTGACAGATCTGTTTCGATACAACGAATCTTCTCGGAAGCACAGATCTCGATCACTGTCGCACGAGTTATTCCTTCCGGACATGCTACAACGCGGCTTGTTGCCAGATCGTGGTTGCGTACGATAAAGACGTGCGTCGCATTTGTCTCAGCGACGAAACCGCGTGTGTCGAGCATGAGCGCGTCGTCTGCGCCGACATCGTTCGCTTCGATTTTCGCCAAGATCGAGTTCAACAGGTTGGCATGATGAATTCGCGCGTCCAAGACGTCCGGGGGTGGGCGGCGGATTTTGCTGGTGATCAAGGTCAATCCCGTTCTCGCGTAAACCGGTGGCTTGTGTTCGGCGAGCACGATCAAGGTTGGCCCGTTCTGGTTGAGCCGCGGGTCCATTCCCGACGTGCCCTTCGCGCCCCGCGTAAGCGTGAGCCGAATATGCACGCCGTCGCGCATTTTGTTTGCAGCCAGCGTCCGTTTGATTTCGTCGATGATTTTTTCGTGCGGCGGAACCTCGGCGAAGGAGAGCGCGTGGGCGGAGCGCTGCAATCGATCAAGGTGCTCAGGGAGCTTGAAGATGCGTCCGTTGTAGAGTCGCAGTCCTTCCCACACTGCGTCACCCCCTTGCACCGCCGAGTCGAACGGACTGACACCGGCCTTGTCGCGGTGCATCAATTCCCCATTGATATTCACGATCAGGTCCCGGTTTCGTTCGTCAAATTTCTGAAGCATCAGAATTACCTCACACAGCGTCCGCTATGGACAAAAAATCTCGTTTCAATGCTGTCGTGCACCGTTGTCTTCTTTGCGCGAGATCTTCAACGCAGCCGGTATTCATAAAGTTGCTCGTAACAATCGCGGCACCGCTGGTAAATATCACGTAATCTCTCCGGCACTTCGCTGTGAGTTGTACGATACGGTTGAAAAGAGTTTGTCTTGGTCACCTCACCGTACCAATGCTTCGCCCAGATCCCGTCCGTGTTACGCAAACCCGGCGGCCAGGAAAGCATTGACTCGTTAAACTCGAGCTCTGACCGCACTACAGAGTTGTTGCAGCAGCCGCTCAGGATTCTGAAGCACGTCCCTGGCATCGACAACGGGTGGAACCTTGTTCGTCTTCGCGCGCACGAAATCAAAAAGTTCTACCTGCTGCACGAAACCGAGGTCTTCGAGTGCAGGCTCATCTCGCTTTTTGACATAGGAACCTATTACTTCGCGTGGATCGCGAATGAGAAAGCAATTCGTCACCGAGCCTAACCATTCGCGATCAACCTCTGGCAGCAGATGGTGGGTCATCTGCTTTTGAAAGAAAATCCGTTTACCATCCGGGACCGGTCCCGTGAGATGAGCGACGACCTTCCGCCAATCCGTTTCGCCGGTCGCGACCACTTCATCCGCGACGGGATGCTGTATACCAGTCGCCTGCAAGTAAAACGCATAAAACGGCTCGTCGATGACGGTGGCGTCATCTCGATTTCCCCAGGCGCGCATCATGGCGGTCGAGATATTGCGCGGCCCAGACCACATGGCGATGCGGACGAGCTTAGTGTCAGGCATCCGCCAATTGTAGCGAGCGCTGAACGCATTTGAAATCGAAATGGCTATCTCCAAAGCGAGAAGCGTGACGGCACATGGAAAAACGGCGGGGAACAGTCGCACTCCCCAAAAGGGCCGTGATTTCCGCGCCGAATTCGCGCTTGGTTTTTGAGTGCGGCGTTGCTGCGCCGCTTTTATCCTCGAAAAAGCAAACTAACTCTTCGCAAAAACGCCAATCAATGGACGCCGTGATGGGGTCTTTGAGCGAAAATCGCTAACGAAGCCAGTCTCGGTTCGAATCTCCACGTGCCCCGCCGCGCGTTTGGCGCCATAGACCAACACAGATCCGACGGGTGCCTCGTAAGGATTTGAGACGGGGAGCTTTTTGAAGCCGTAATTATTTACAAGCTCCCGGCCGGCTTGCTTCGCCAGAGTCGTTTGCGGCCGCGATTTCACTACGCCCGCAGCGACGAGCGCTTCCTTAACGAAACGCCAGCACTTGGACAACGAGTGCGCGCGTGCGCGCTCCTCGGCAATGGTAGCGGCCCGGCGCAATTTTGGATCAATCTGCGCATCGAGTTTCGCGAACGGTCGGACGATCTTCTTGGGATAGTACTTATCCACGACTTCGACCGATTGCTTTTTGCCCGAAGAATCAGTGTAACTAAATTTCGGGTTCGGCGCCGAAAAGTTCAGCGCAAGAGCCGGACGGGGACAAAACGTCGCGCATCCGAAAAGTACAAGCGTAAGTGTGAGAAGTTTTCGCATAAAGCGCGCGTTCTATCCGGTAAATCGGCTGGAATCGCAACCGATTTCTTCCGAAGTAAGAAATTTTTTTATTTGACATGCGCCGGATGCACGAAGGCTCGTCAGAGCTATAACGACGACACCAATTCCGTCATACGTCGGCGCATTGCTGCATCGGGCAGCCGGCCGACTCCGCCCTGCATATTGTCCTCGAGATGGCGCGGTTTATTCGTTGCCGGGATGGCGCATGTGATTGCCGGGTTTGCCACGATCCATTTCAAAAAAAATTGAGCCCAGGAGCGACAATCAAGGTTGGCTGCCCAATCGGGCAGCGGCTTCGAACGCACTTTGCCGAAGAGATCGCCGGCTCCAAACGGACGATTGGCGATCACCGCGATCCCGCGCTCCTGCGCCAGCGGCAGAATGCGCTCCTCAGCTTCGCGCTCCATCAGCGAATAATTGATCTGGAGGAAGTCGAACTTTTCGCTCCGCATTAGCTTCTCAATCTCGCTCAAAGCTCCGGATTCATAATGCGTGATTCCGATATAGCGAATGCGCCCCTGCTGTTTGAATTCTCGGAGCGTCGCAAGCTGCGTATTCACATCGACTAGATTGTGTACCTGCATCAGGTCGATTCGGTTCGTACGCAAAAGCGCCAAGGAACGTTCGATTGACTGAACTCCGCTCTGCTTACCGCGAGTCCAAACTTTGGTCGCGAGAAACAGCTTCTCCCGAATACCAAGCGCAGAGGTGAGCTCGCCCATTACCTCCTCGGCGCGACCATACATCGGCGACGAGTCGATGACACGGCCGCCGAGTTTTACAAAGAGCGACAGAACGTCTTCCGGCTGTTTTCGAATGTCCGCAGTAAGACTAACGTCGAACGCCTGCCATGTTCCGAGCCCGATGACTGGGAGTTTCTCGTTGGAGGACGGAATGGTGCGTGTCAGCATGGCTGACGATTCGCGTTTTGCTTGCCCGCTCGGTGCTTCAATCGGCAACATTAAACTCGTCGTGGCGGTTCCGATTATTTTCGCAGCTTGACGTCGCGTCACTTTTGCATTGTAGGGCGTTTGATTCGCTCGCGCCAACTCGCTCACCCTTCCGGCCTTCCCGTCGATGTCGCTCAGCTCCCGCTGGCGCCGTTCTGCGAAACGCCGATGGCGTCTGGCACAGACGCCCTACAACAGGTATATAACCCGATGAATCGCCGTCGTTTCATCAGACTATCCGCTGCGGGCGCGCTTGCGTCTCGAGTTACACCGACATCTTTGTTTGCGGAGAAGACGCCGGCACCGATGCGCATTCTGATTCTCGGCGGTACCGGATTCATCGGCCCATATGAAGTGCGATATGCGCTCAGTCGCGGACACAAGGTCACCACGTTCAATCGAGGCAAAACGCATCCCGGCGAATTGCCAGGCGAAGTCGAGCAGCTTATCGGCGATCGTAACGGGAACCTTGACGCGCTGAAAAACCGGCAATGGGACGTGGTGATTGATAATCCCACTACGCTGCCAGCATGGGTGCGCGACGCGGCGCAGGTGCTCAAAGGAAATGTTGATCGCTACGTTTTCATTTCGACGATCTCCGTTTATGGCGAGCCGACGCAGGGGCCCGATGAAAACGCGCCGACAGAAAAATACGATGGGCCTGACCCGTACAAGGAAACGATTGAGGCGGTGCGCGCATCCGGCTTTAAAACGTACGGGCCGCTGAAGGCGCTCTCGGAACGCGAAGCCGAGAAATGGTTTCCCGGTAAAACGTTGGTCATCCGGCCCGGCCTCATTGTCGGTCCCCACGACGAGACTGATCGCTTCACGTACTGGCCGGTGCGGATCGATCGCGGCGGGGATATGCTCGCGCCTGGAACGCCGGATGATCCGGTTCAGTTCATCGATGCGCGTGATCTTGCGGAGTGGACCATTCGCATGGTCGAAAACCGGGCGACCGGAATTTACAACGCAACTGGCCCCGCCACACCGCTTGGGATTGGCGGGATGCTCGACGGCATTAAGAGCGCGTTGAAGTCGAACGCGAAGTTTACCTGGGTGAGCGAGGAATTCTTGACTGAGCAAAAAGTGCAGCCGTGGTCGGACATGCCTGTGTGGACCGGGAAAGGGGGGGGATTTTTGCGGACGAACATCAAACGCGCGTTGAGTAAGGGCCTGACGTTTCGACCACTCGGAGTCACGGCACGCGACACACTCGCGTGGTTTAAATCGCTTCCGCAGGAGCGACAATCCCATCCGAAAGCAGGCCTGTCGCCAGAGCGTGAAGCGGAAGTCCTTGCCGCGTGGCACCAACAAGCCAATAAATCGAATCAGGAATCGAGGAACTCAGGAAAATGAATTCACGGTCTCCTGGATTCCAGATTGAATTTTGTTGAAACGCATTTTCTCGAAAATCGTTGATGTAAAGCCGAACGAGATCCGCGCGTTGCTGCTGGCGTTCGTTTTCAACTTTGTCGTTCTCGGCGGTTATTACGTCATCCGGCCGATCCGTGACGAGATCGGCGCCGACCGCGGCGTCGAAAATCTGCCGTGGATGTACACAGGCACGCTGATTGGCATGCTAATCGCAAATGCGCTTTATGCCGCTCTGGTTACGCGCATGTCGCGGAGGCGGTTTATCCCGATCGCGTACCGTTTCGCCATCGCGAACCTTTTTCTTTTCTTCCTCCTCATGCGCTGGATGCCAGCCGCGCAGGCGCGCGCGGTCCTTGCGCCCATATTTTTCATCTGGGTCAGCGTTTTCAATCTTTTCGCCACAACAATGTTTTGGTCGTTAATGGCTGACGTTTTCACACCAGAGCAAGGCAAACGGCTTTTCGGATTTATTGCTGTCGGCGGATCGATTGGCGGAATCGCTGGTGGTTTTGTCACGAGTTCGCTCGCGGGAAAGCTGAGCACCGGACTCTTCCTCCTCATCACAGCGGTCATGTTGGAGATTGCCGCGCAATGCGTAGGCCGATTTCCCACCGATTTCGATGATCGCTGTAGGGCGTCTGTGTCAGACGCCGGCGTTTCACAGAAACGCCCTACAAAAACCGAGGAGCAACCGATCGGCGGCAAATTGTGGGAAGGCGCGACGCACATTGCTCGATCTCCATACTTACTTGGTCTCGCAGCGTTTCTCATGATCTATACGCTCACCAACACATGGGCGTATTTTCAGCAAGCCGACCTTACTCAACATCACCTGCAGGACCGCGCTGCGCGTACGTCGTTCCTGGCGAACATCGATATCGCGGTGAACACGATTACGGTGCTGATTCAAATTTTCCTAACCGGCCGTCTAATGAAATGGTTTGGAGTTGGAATCACATTAGTGCTCATGCCGCTTTTGAGCGCGGTCGGATTTGCCGCAATCGGTTTCGCACCGATTCTCACCGTGCTTGCCACGTTCCAGATTATGCGACGGGCCGCAGGCTTCGCCCTGCTTCGACCAGCGCGCGAAGTTCTCTTCACTGTCTTGCGGAGAGAAGACAAATACAAAGCCAAGAGCCTCATCGACACATTCGGCTACCGCATTGGCGATCAAATCGGTGCGTGGTCCTATCCGTTGATGCGGTGGTTTGGCCTGGGCCTGGTCGGTATTTCATGGGTGGCAGTTCCGCTTGGAGCGATCTGGTGCGTTCTTAGCATCTGGCTCGGGCGCAAACAACGCCAACTCGCTGAAGTAAAGGTCGATCAGACCGGGCCTTTGCCCGGTGCTGCCGCGCCTGAGGCAGCGTGAGCTGCGCAATCAACGTTGTCAGACTGAAATCGATTGCGCCTACCGGCGTGTGACGCGACTCGTAATCAATCAACAACTAAAGGAGACAAAACAATGGCAACACGAACTGGATCGGCGGTATGGGAAGGCAATCTCAAGGAGGGTAGGGGAACGATGAAACTCGGCAGCGGCGCATTCGATGGTCCTTACTCATTTTCATCCCGCTTTGAGGAAGGAAAGGGGACAAATCCCGAGGAGCTCATTGGCGCCGCCGAGGCTGGCTGCTATTCGATGGCGCTCTCGGCCAACCTCGAAAAGGCCGGCCATCCCGCCAAACGCATCAGCACCACTGCAACCGTGAAACTCGAAATGGCCAGCGGCGGACCAAAGATCACGGCCATCGACTTGAAAACCGAAGCCGAAGTTCCAGGAATCGACGAAGCAAAATTTCGCGAGGAAGCCGAGCTGACCAAAAAGACCTGCCCAGTTTCCGTCGCCCTTTCGGGCACGCAGATTAATCTGGAGGCGAGGCTGGTTCGCTAGAGGTCTTTTGCTTTGCCAGTTCGTAGAGATATTCGACGAACGACATTGCTGCGCCATCGAAGCCTTGAATCTTCGGATTCGCCGATTCGATGATGTAATACTCGTCAGGCGCGTGCGCACCGCTGCCATGACCCAGCCCGAAATGACCTGCTGCCAGCTTGAGCGGTTCGCCTGTAAAGACGTAACCTGGGTACGAACCGGCATTGCGCGGCCACAGCAGCGCGTCGATTTCAAACTTTTTATAAGTTTCCAGCTGCGCCTGGATCAATGCCGAATCCTTCGACGTTGCCGTGGGATCGTAACCGCCGGTCATGTTCACTTCGATATCGCCAAAGCCGCGCTGCGCGAGATACGCCTTCAACGCGGCGAGGGCGTCGGCGGCTTTCATATCGGGCACCAAACGCATGTCGATCTTCGCGACGGCCCGATGCGGCAAGATTGTTTTCCCCCCAGCCCCGGTGTACCCGCCCACGAGTCCTTCAATGTTTACTGTCGGCTGCGATTCGAGCCGTTCGTTTGCTTGCTCCCAAGGCAGATCGTCGATCCAATGCTGAACGCTAAATAACTTCTTCGCCTGCGCTTCGCTCCGCACTTTCGACACTTTCTCAATCATCGCTTTCTCTTCAGGACTGAGCGGACGCGGTCTCGGATAATTGAAGATCGCAATCTCATTGCCGTCTTCCGAGACAAGCCTGTTGAGCGCCTTGACCAAATGCCACGCCGGGCTATCTACCATCGCCTTGAGCGACGAGTGAATGTCTTTTGCCGGGCCGCGTCCCCATTTTTGGCCACTGGACACCAGCTCGAGCTCGATAACGCCTTTCGACCCCAGGTTCACCGTGACGATTCCGTCCAAGTCCTGCGCCGCAAAGGGCATGAACACACCGACACATTTCTTGAGCGCCGCAATTACCTCGGGTCGCCTAACTAGTTGCGGGATGTGCGGCGAACCGATCTCCTCTTCGCCTTCGGCCACCAGCACCAGGTTCACCGGCATCTTCTTCCCGGCGCCGCGAATTGCATGCAGTGCCGCAAGGAACGCCGCTTCGGGCCCCTTCTGGTTCACCGCGCCACGACCAATCATCACTTTGCCAAGCGGCGGCTTGTCAACGATGCGAGCTTCGGTCGGCGGCGACGACCACTCGGACGGGTCGAACTGTTTTACGTCGTACATGAAATAAAGCCCGACTGTTTTTGGCGCGCCCGCATCAAGCGTGGCGAACACGCCCGGCTTGCCGTCCGTGTTGATCACCGTCGCCCGCTGAAATCCCGCCTCCCGCGCGAGCTTGGCCATGTACTCCGCGCCCTCCGGATAACCGCGATTCTCCGCCGCGATCGACACCTGGCCAATCCAATCCTGCAATCGTTTCACCGACTCATCATGTCGCTTCGTGATTTCGGCTTTGATGTCCGCGTGATCATCGGTCGCTGTGGCGCCGCAATGCGCCGCAACCGTGAGTGCCGTTAAGAGTACGAAGAGGTGTCTGTTCATGACTATAATGCGAGGTTTTCCTGTTTTGGTGTTGATGCTGTCTTGGTCAAGCCACTGAACTTCTTCATCAGGTCGTCCAGTTTCGCGATGTAGTAATCAATATTCTCGTCGCGGTTTTGTGGATCGAATTCGCTGGCGAGTTTGGCGGCTTCGTAGGCGGCAACTTTTTTTGGAGTGGCTTTGATGTAGTACCCTGATCTGATGGCCCGGTCTGTAGTTCTGGCCACTGGCGAGAGCGAGTTCGTAGGCGGCGGCGCGATTACGCGCTGAGCCGGCGATCTTCGCTCGATATTTATCGAGTGAATCCTGGAGCGTGTCGGTTTTCATCAGCATGTCGATGTTCCATTCGCGGTTGCGAATTTTTCGCTCGAAGTCGTTTCTGAGGTCGCCAATCGCTTCCGGTTTTTCCTGCATGATGAGCTTAATCATTTCCTCGAGGAAAACGCGCTGGAATTTTTCGAGGCCACGCGATTTGAGCGCACCGCCTTTGATGATTACGTCGCCGTCTCTCGTAAGCAGCGCGTAATTCTTGGCCTTGTAACTGAACATCGCGTCGAATTGCTCATCGATTTCGACATCAATCCCGGCCGGCAATTCCGCTGCCAAACCTTTTTGTAATTGTTCGATAATTGTAGCCGGGGGCGTTGACCCCGGCTGAGGCTGGGCGTGGCTGTGGCCGGCGTCAGCGCCGCCGGCTACAGTAGATGGCGGCACGAAATAAATTCCGTCGGTATCGACTTCGATCACCTGCGCGCCATGCGCGTTGAGCCAGTCGATCATTTTCTTAAGCAGATCGCGCCCGATCTGCGTGACGCGCGCGGCGGCGTCGAAGTCGGCGAAATGTCCCTGCGCGAACCCGAGATACCCGTAGAAACTGTTTAGCAGGATTTTGAAGGTATTGTGCAGCGCCTGGAAATGATGCTGTTTGGCTGGATTTTGTTCTGCTCGCATCCTGGCTTTGGCCTCGAGCCGGAAGGTGCGCAGATCGGTAAGCAGATGCCGAAAGATTTGGAGTTCGTCAGTTGCGGGAAAGCAGTCGAATTGCAGCATTATCGACGGATAAAGCGACGCGACGTCGCAGTGCCACACGTTGTGCGTCACACCGGTGAAGAAGATGTCGGTGTAACCGCCTTCGAACGCGCGGGGCATTGGCAGTTCGGGAATGGAATGTCTCTCGCGAAAATACTCGCGCAGGAAGAGTGCATTGATGCGCGTGGCGTTGCCGCGGACAATGACGTCCTGGTAATTGTAAGGGAAAATTTGTGCCTGGATGAAATAACTCTGGCTCAACAGGTCCGATAAGGCTCGTGTTTCCCGAACACCACATAACGCGCGTTGCTGGAACATTTCCGAATCGCCCAAGTAGGCGCGATGTAATTCCTTTCCGGTGAGCCCTGAAATTTGCGAGCTATCGCACAGGTCGAAATGCCGGGCGACATCCGTTCGTTCGAAGCCCGCAAGAGAGCGCATTCCAACGTCATAGAATTGCGCCAGCAAAAATGTGTCGACGAAATGCCGGCCATCGATTGTGAATTTCGGATAATCGATGGTCTTCTCCGCGATTTGCAGTCGGGAGGGACGCGAGCGTAGAAAGCCGCCGTTGCGTCCCCAATCAAGTTTCGTTTTCAATTTCTTCGCCCGGTCAACGAGCAACGGCAGATGCACGCGAAACAAATCGTGACCTTCGATTATGTCCGGATCGCGTTCCTTAATCAGATTAGTCAGGCGTTTTAGCGCGGCGCGTTCCGACCCCTCGAGCTTGTTCAGATTGACCACGATCAATTCTTCCCAACCGGTGTTATCGGAGAGCGCGATGCTCATGAGGTGATCGTTATTGCCGGGGTCAGCGCCCCCGGCTACAGAAAGGACTTCGATCTGCATTCGTTTGAGTTCTTCGAACGCTAGATCTTTGAACAACGTGCGTCCCGCCGCGATGAGGTAATGCTGAACCGGATCGGTGAATGCGAAGAAATCGCGCCCGGCATTTTTGAGTCCGTTGCGGAGCGCAATCAATTCCTTCCAGCTATCGACTGTGATCAGCCAGGCGTACTTCAGATCGCCCCGGAGTTTTTCCGTCTCGATACCAAGATCGACAACGTCCGAGTCGGCCCACACAAACGGGTGGAACGGCTCCACATCGGTGATTGTGGACCCATCTGTTTCCCGGCGATGCACCCGAACGGTGCCGCTTTCGCCGAGTTCAACGGCCACGATCCGCGGCGTCGGATCCGCACCAAACAGCAACGTGTTTTTCTCAAATTCCATCGTTACAACATTCTGTCGTGTCGAGCGAAGTCGCGACATCTCCTACTGAACCAAAATAGTGATTCCTCAACTCCGATCCGAGTGACAAATGTTCAAGCCGCCAGCCGGCGTTCCTGCGCGTATGGAAAAATTTCCGGCAGCTCGCCGGCCCGGAGCTTCTGTTGGATTGCGCGCCAAAAATCAGGCCGAAACAGCTCGCCATGTTGATGCAGTAAAACCTGGCGAGCAGTTTTCGGGAACGCGAGGAAGTTCAGGAATTCCTCGGGAAAAATGTCGTTGTCACGCACACTAAACCATGGCTCGGCTGCGATTTCTTCTTCATAGTTTTTCGGCTGCGGCAGATCGCGAAAATTGCACTCCGTCAAAAAGCAGAGTTCATCGTAATCATAGAACACCACGCGGCCGCGGCGCGTGACGCCGAAATTCTTGGTGAGCAGATCGCCGGGGAAAATGTTCGAAGCGGCAAGATCCTTGATGGCTTGCGCGTAATCGCATGTCGCCGAGATCGCGGAATCCGCCTGCGCCTCGGCCAGAAAAATATTCAATGGCCGGATGCGTCGTTCAACATACGCGTGATTGATGATCACGTCGTGATTGTCGACCCTGACTGTATCGCGCGCTTCGCGGAGCAATTCCTTGAGCAGCGCCGGATCGAATCGCTCGCGTCTGATCCGCAGATGCTCGAATTCATGTGCTTCCACCAGCCGTCCGGCGCGATCGTGCTCGAAAACGATCCGGTAACGCCGCATCACATCGGCGCGATCGTTCTCCTTCGGCGGCTCGAAACGGTCGCGGATCGCTTTGAAAACCGCGTCGTAACTCGGCAGCGTGAAAACAAGCATGACCATGCCGCGTGCCCCTTCAGCGGGGACGAACTGATCAGTCGAATTCTGAAGATGCCGAACGAAATCGCGGTAGAATTCGGTCTTGGCATGTCGATTGAATCCAATCGCGTTGTAAAGATCCGCCAGCCGTTTGTTCGGCATCAATTCGCGCAGACGCCGAACGAGCTCGGATGACGACGACACTTCCACGCGAAAATAGGCGCGCGTATAGGAAAACAGAATCGCCAGATCGGCTTCGCCGTGCAGGAGCGCATCCAGCGTGATTCCGCGCTCGTCCGGATGACACAAACAAAGCGCGATTGGAATTGTCAATCCATCCGATTCCGCGGCGCCCACGATGTATGCGCCGCGCCCACGATAAAAAACGGCGGCGATAATCTCGACTCGGTATTCCTCCGATCGAGACAACATTTTTTGAATCCGTTCGGCAGCGATTCCGGCGGCGCGTTCCAAGTCGTTCCAGCGCCGATGCGCAAATCCGGCGGCGGTTTCGTCGGTGAGCAGCTGGCAGATCAGCTCGCGCAAATCGCGGCCGGAATAACTGTGACGAACGTGTTGGATCCCCTCTTGCGGCGGCGTATCGAAATCGCTGTCCACAAATTCGATTGCCTGCTCGACACCTTCGGTTGCGAACACCCGGCGTGTTAAGGAATTAAAAAAACTCTCCGCGATTTCCCATCGCACGAGCCGGCCGATGAGCGACGAATACACCGCCTTCATGGCGCTCCAGATTTGCCGCTCATACAGTCGATCTTGCATAAGACCCACAATGCGGGCGACGATTTCGTCGAGCGTTTCCGAGTAAACGCGCAGCCGCTCCGCAGCGTCATCAAAACTGCCGCGCCAATCGCGTGCTAAAAACCGCTCGCGCGCGCGGCGGGTGATTTCTTCGAAGCGCTGTTCATATCGGCAAAACGCGGTGCAAGTTTCTTCGGCGCAAAGCGCGGCCAGCCGACTATCTGTTAACGGCGGGGAGCCGGCAAAAGCAGCGAACTCACCGGAACTGCTCTGCTTCGGTCGAGCCGGCGAGCGCGAAGGTTGAGCATTCGCCTCCGGCGACCACGCGCGCTACTTCGTCGAAATAGCCGGTGCCAACCTCGTGCTGATGTTTCGTGGCGGTGTAGCCGCGCTTCTCGGCGACAAATTCGGCTTCCTGCAATTCCGCATATGCGGCCATTCCGCGGTCGCGGTACGCGCTCGCCAGCGTGAACATGCTGTAGTTAAGTGCGTGGAACCCCGCCACTGTGACGAACTGAAACTTGTAGCCCATCGTGCCGAGCTCGCGCTGAAATTTCGCGATCGTTCGGGGTTCAAGTTCCGCCTTCCAATTGAATGACGGCGAACAGTTATAGGCCAGCAGTTTGCCCGGGTATTCCGTGTGCACGTTCTCCGCGAACTTTTTCGCCTCGTCCAAGTCCGGCTTTGATGTTTCAAACCAGAGCATATCGGCGTAGGGCGCGTAGCTGATCGCGCGTGCGATAGCCTGGTCAATGCCGCCGCGAAGGCGAAAAAACCCTTCTGCGGTTCGTTCGCCGGTAAGGAATTCCCCATCACGCTCGTCAATGTCGCTGGTCATTAATTTCGCCCCACTGCCGCGTCGGTGCGCGCTATCAGGATTGTTGGCACATTACAAACATCAGCCGCGAGGCGCGCCGCGATCAGATTTCGAATTGAGGCGCCAGTCGGCAGCAAAACTTTGCCGCCCATGTGGCCGCATTTTTTTTCGGTCGAGAGTTGGTCTTCAAGGTGAACGCCGGCTGCGCCAGCTTCGATCATCATCTTGATCAACTCGAAAACGTTTAGGGGCCCGCCAAAGCCGGCTTCCGCATCGGCGACGATTGGCGCAAACCAGTCGATTGCGTGTTTCAGCGAGCCTTCCGAGCGAGTCGCTCTCATTCTCGACATGATCGATCTGGTCCGCCCGTTGCAGCGCCTGATTGATGCGCTTTACCAGATGCGGCGCGCTGTTGCCGGGTACAAACTTTGGTCAGGATACATGTGGCCGGTGAGGTTTGCGTCGGCCGCGATCTGCCAACCGCTGACGTAAAGTGCTTTCAAACCGGCGCGGACCTGCTGGATAGCCTGGTTGCCTGTTAACGCGCCCAGTGCTCGACGAACGGCTCGTTGTGGAGAAGGTTCCACAATTTTTCCGCGCCACGCCGTGCGAACGTGTGCTCGGGAACGATGCTGCCCTGCAATCGCGCCACGTCCGCGGGCGAATACGTGCGCTGGATACCTTGCCAGCGACTCGCGCCGCGCAAATCCGCCGCTTCCCGTCCGTCAGTCGAGATATTCATAACCAGCAAGAGTCAAGAATTCGACGAAGTCGTCCGCAGTCGTGATGCTGTCGAACAGCTCGCGAGCGCTATCGAACTTGTCATGATCAAACCGTTTCACCTTTGACAACTCCTCATCTAAGACTGAGCGAAACAGTTCTTTGGTGACTTTCCGTCCGTCGTCCAGCACGCCGCGCCGATGGCGAATCCATTGCCACACTTGCGCCCGCGAAATCTCCGCCGTGGCGGCGTCCTCCATTAGATGGAATAGCGGTACCGCGCCGTGGCCGCGCAGCCACGCCTCGAGGTATTGCATGCCGACGCTGATGTTTGTTCGCAGGCCTTTTTCGGTGATTGGTTCGTTAGGGCTAAACGCCAGCAAGTCCTTAGCCGTGACATCGACATCGTCGCGTTTCCGATCGATCTGGTTCGACTGAGGCATCACCGCGTCGAATGCCTCCGTCGCCAGTTCCACCATCCCAGGATGGGCTACCCATGTCCCGTCGTGCCCGTCCCGAGCTTCGCGTTCTTTGTCGGCGCGCACTTTCGCGAACGCTTCCTCGTTCGCGGCCGGGTGGTTCTTCACCGGGATCTGCGCCGCCATTCCACCCATCGCGAACGTGTTCCGCCTGTGGCACGTCTTGATACAGAGCAACGAATACGAATGCATGAAATGGGTCGTCATCGTGATCAGCGCACGATCGGCTAGGATGAAGTCCGGTTTGTTCCGGAACCGCTTGATACAGGAAAAAATGTAATCCCAGCGACCGCAGTTCAGTCCGGCCGAGTGCTCGCGCAATTCGTAAAGGATCTCGTCCATTTCGAACGCAGCGGGAATCGTCTCGATGAGCACCGTGGCGCGGATTGTGCCGCGCGGGATGCCGAGCTCGTCCTGCGCAAGATTGAACACTTCGTTCCAGATGCGCGCTTCCAAGTGACTCTCGATCTTCGGCAGATAAAAATAGGGACCTGTGCCACGGTCGATCAGTTCCTGAGCGTTGTGAAAAAAGAAGAGGCCGAAATCGAATAGCCCGCCCGCAATCGGTTCACCGTCGACCATCAAATGTTTTTCCGGCAAATGCCACCCACGCGGCCGCACCAGCAATACGGCCAGCTTTTCTCCGAGTCGATACTCTTTGCCCGCCGGGTTGCTAAACGTGATCGTGCGCCGCACCGCGTGCTGCAGATTCAACTGGCCTTCGACCATGTTCCGCCACGTGGGCGAGTTCGCGTCTTCGAAATCGGCCATGTACATTTTGGCGCCGGAATTGAGCGCATTGATCACCATCTTGCGATCGGTCGGCCCGGTAATCTCGACCCGACGGTCGCGCAGGTCGGGCGGAATCGGCGCGCAAGTCCAGTCGCCCTCGCGGATGTCTTTCGTGTCTGGCAAAAAGTCCAACGAACCGCCGGCGTCGAGCGCGCGTTGTCGGTCCTGTCGACGCGCCAGGCATTTTGCGCGCTGATCGCGAACGGCCCGATGCAGCTTTGCCACAAAGGCGAGCGCATCCGGCGTAAGAACCTCCTTAAACTCGGGAGTAACGTGTCCGAGCAGTTCGACGCCTCGCGGCAGGGAAACAGCCGATTTACTCTGCGTGTGCATGATCGGTGTTGATGCTCGCTTAAATCGCAGCACAATCAAGCATTGCGTGCACCAAGTGACGCGATCTGCTATAACCTCGTGCATGCACACACGCCTGCTAATCTCGATTCTGCTCATCGGCGCGACAGCAAAACTCCCGGCCCAGCAAACGCCGCAATCGCTCGCGAACGCGGAGCTTCCGTCGCTGCTCACGATCTACAAGGACATACACAGTCACCCCGAATTATCCACCCAGGAGCAGCGTACGGCCGCAATTGTTGCCAAGGAACTGCGAGCGGCCGGTTGCCAGGTTACTGAGGATTTCGGCAAATACGATGACGCAAAATCAAAAAGTTACGGCGTGATCGGAGTCATGAAGAACGGCGACGGTCCAAAAGTTCTGGTGCGCACTGACATGGACGCTCTGCCTGTCGAAGAGCAAACTGGGCTGCCATACGCCAGCAAAGTGGTCGCGAAGAGCAATGAAGGTAAAGAGGTTCACGTCATGCATGCGTGCGGACATGACGCGCATATCTCCATGTTTATTGGTGTTGCCCGCGCGCTGGCAAAGTTAAAGGATCAATGGCACGGCACGATCATCTTTGTCGCTCAACCGGCGGAGGAATTGGGCAGTGGCGCCCGCGCGTTGCTCAAGGCCGGTCTTTACGAAAAATTCGGCAAACCGGACTTCGCTCTTGGGTTTCACGACAAGGCTGATATGCAGACCGGTCACATCGGAGTCACGGAAGGTTACACGTACGCGAATGTCGATTCAGTGGATGTCACCGTGCGCGGCATAGGCGGGCACGGCGCGTATCCCTACACTACCAAGGACCCGGTCGTGCTTGCGGCGGAGATGATCAACGCCTGGCAGACCATTGCGAGCCGCGAAAACAATCCGCTCAATCCGATTGTCATCACAGTCGGGTCGATTCACGGCGGCACAAAGCACAACATCATTCCTGATGAAGTAAAGATGCAGTTGACGGTGCGCACATATAAGCCTGACGTGCGTGAGCACGTGCTGGCTGCGATCGATCGCATCGCAAACGGGATCGCCGCGGCTGCCGGCGTACCGCCCGAACGCGCGCCCATCGTAACTGTTTTGAAAGACGAGTTCACCCCCGCGACGTACAACAATCCGGAACTCACCAAGCGCCTCGTGGCTGTATGGAAGAAGTCGTTAGGCCAGAAAAACGTGGAGCTGGTGGACCCGACCATGGGCGGCGAGGACTTTTCCGAATACAGCTTGCCAGACTATTCCATCCCGGCAGTCGACTTTCATGTCGGCGCGGTGGCGCCGGAAAAAATCGCAGAGAGCAAAAAGACCGGGATCCCACTGCCCAGTCTGCATTCCAGCAAGTTCGCGCCGGTCCCCGATCCGACTATTCGTACAGGAATTGTAGCAATGACGGCAGCGGTGCTGGATGTGATGAAGAAATAATTAAAGCCGGTCATTCCGAGCGAAGTCGAGGAATCCCGCGGCAAACAGGGATTCCGTAACTCCGCGGGATCCCTCGACTGCGCTTCGCTTCGCTCGTGATGACATCGCCCGCTGGGCGATGTTACTTCACCTTGATGTGCTTCCGCAGGTAAGTCGGGACATCGAGGTCTTCGCCCTCGATGATGGTCGGTTCGCTTTTTTCAAAACGACCGCGTGTGACGGGTTCAAATTGCAGGACTTCCTGCTTTGCCTGTGCCTCTGTTTTTACCGCGAACGCTTTTTCCTCCTTCGATGGGATCGACTTGTGGTGAGTCTGAATCATGGTGCGCTCGGGCTCTCCGTTGTGAATCTGGCTAGCGGACGCTTCGATGGAGGTGGGTGTTGATTCAACCGCAACAGGCTCTTCAAACGGAATGGCCTCCTCGACAGGCGCAGGTTCGATCTCCGGTTGTTCTGCTGGGATTTGCAGCTGCGGCTCCGGGGGATGGTACGGCTGCCGAACTGGCGAGCCTGCGGAAGCAGTGATTGGTATCGCAGGTGTCTGCAGCAAATTTGCGTTCTCTTCTGCGCAGAGCGAACTGATAATGGTCACGCTCAATCGGTTTCCCAAGCGTCCGTCCACGACGGCGCCAAAAAAGATCTGCGTCTGATCGCTAACGTGACGCCCGAGTTCCTGCATGAGGATTTCGACCTCCGACAGCGTCATTCCCGGCCCGCCAGCTACTTGCACGAGCAGGTGTGTTGCGTCTGCCAACATTCGTCCGCGATCCATCAGTGGATTTTTCAACCCCTGCGTAAGCGCATCGTGCGCGCGATTGTCCGAATCGGATTCGCCGTAGCCAAACAAGCATCGGCTGTTCCGGTTGTGCAAAGCCGCGAGTATATCATCGAAGCCGATGCGAATGAGTCCGGGTCTTTGAATGAGGTTGACGAGCGATCGCACGCTTTGGCTAATGGTGATATCGGCCATTGCGAACGCCTGATGAATTCCCGCCTGCGGTGAGGTCAGATCGCCCATTCGGTCGTTCTCAAAGCAGACGACTGCATGAGCAAACTCACTGAGTCGCACCAGCGCCTCTCGCGCCTGCGCGTTCCTCCGTTTGCCCTCGAATGCGAACGGAAGAGTCACAAACGCGATCACCAGCGCGCCGGATTCGCGAGCCGCTTGCGCAACGTAAGGCGCCGCACCCGAACCCGTGCCGCCACCGAGGCCTGAGCAAATAAAAATGACGCGCGAGTCCGTCAGCGCTTCGCGGATTTCGTCTGCGGATTCCAACGCCGCCTGGTAGCCGACTTCTGGATCGCCGCCTGCGCCCAACCCACGCGACACACTGCGGCCCAGCTGCACTTTGCGCGTCGCGACTGAACTTGTCAGCGATTGCACATCGCTATTGATCGCCACGACATCGGCTCTCTCCAATCCGTCAAGCACAATTCGATCGAGCGCGTTTAAACCGGCGCCGCCCACGCTGACGATTTTGATCGGAATGAACTCTGCCAACCGTTCTGGGAGATTGTAATTCTTGTTAAGCTGAATCATATTTTTTCCGTTGCTAATTTTGGGGCTGCATCGGTCGCGGCCGTCATTCCGAGCGAAGTCGAGGAATCCCGCTGCGTTACCGCGAAGTTCTGCCACGGGGTCCCTCGATTTCCTTTTCGCTCCACTCGGGATGACAATTTGGCCGTGCGCTCCGGTTGAACCTTCATCGTTTTCCGCTGAAAAGTTTAAGAATTCGGCCAAACCCTCGAGCAGGCCGGTCCGTGTGCATGATTTGCGCGAACTTGACCAGGCCAATCGCCGTGGAGAACTGTGGGTTTTCCACCGCAGACGTTACGCCCCATGCCGTCTGTGCGTGCGTCAGGTTTGCCGGAATCTCGAAGATTTCCGCTGCGAGATGATCGATCCCGTTTAAAAGGCTGCAGCCACCAGTAATGAAAATGCCCGCGCCCAGATAACCGAGATACGGTTCTTCGTCGAGTCTGCGTTTGAGCAACTCAAACGCTTCGCGCAGGCGCAGGTGAATGATCGTGTTCAGCGTTTCGCGTTCGATCTCTTTTCCTGCAAAGCCGGAATCGTCCTTGAGTAAAATCGCTTCGCCGGGGAGACAATTTCCGAGGATGCAACTGCCCTCGTCGGTCTTCAATTTCTCCGCGCGCGCCATTGGGATGCGCAGGCCCATGGAGATATCATTGGTGATGTGGTCGCCGCCGACGGCCAGACATCCGCTTTGTCTCACCGCGCCCTCGGAATACAAGACGTAGTCAGTTGTTCCGCCGCCCATATCAATCACGAGCGCGCCGAGGTCCTTCTCTTGCTGGGTGAGCACAACCTGTGCAGAAGCGAGCCCGCTAAACACAACGTCTTCCACGTCCAGAGGCAATTCTTTCACGCATCGAATCGTGTTTTGAATACGTGTGCGCACGCCATGGACAATGTGAAAATCCGCTTCCAATTTCTGGCCAAGCATCCCGACGGGGTTCAGAATGCCCTGCTGGCCATCCACCTGATAATGCTGAATGACGGTGTGCAGAAACGCGTTTTGCGCGGGGATGCTCACCTCGCGCGCGTTGATTTTTACGTCCTCCACATCCTGCTCATCAATTTCATCGCGGTCCTCAGGCAGCATGACGCATCCGCGATTGTTAAAGCTCTGGAGATGTGACCCGGCGACAGCGACGTAAACACTCTTAATCATGACGTCGCTTTTCTGTTCGGCATCGACAACTGCTTCGTGCACACATTTCATGGCCGTTTCAAAATCGACGATCTCGCCCTTCCGCACGCCGCGAGACGGCGCCTGGCCTACTCCGAGGATTTTGAGCGTGCCATCGGGTCGGCTCTCCCCGACTACGACACAGATCTTCGAGGTGCCAATCTCAAGACCAATCATCAAATTGTTGTTAGCCATTTTTTTGCTCGGCTTTCTTCTGTTGGTTGCGAATTGGCTTGGGCACTGACGCGGGATTTCTGCGATGAGGATCCAGATTGCTGTGCGCCGGAATCCGGGTGAGTCCGCGCCTCGGTAGGATGCACCGGAATTGCCTTCATGATCCGCGGCTCCATGGCGGGCTCGATTGTGTCGTTGATCACCGCGGCCGCCGGACTGGTAAACGTTACGGGAATGTTTCGTTGCGCCACCAGGTTCAGAGTCTCCAGTTCCTGCTTCGTGTTATCGCAATAATCAAGGAACACTCGCAGCCGCCGCAGTTGATCTTCCAGATCGCTCAACCCAAACATGACGCGGCCGTGGTCTTTTTCTGTCACTACGAGACAATAACTTTTGGAAATGTCGATTTCGCGAATCTGAAACCGTGTTTGTAAGACGCTGCGTTCGGTGAGACTCAGCAACTCAAGTGCTGCCTTTGCTTCGGGAGACTCGATCACCTTTCCAGATTTAAGGGATTCGCTGATGCATCCTAGTATCAATGGCAATCCCAGATATTCGGGCAACAGCTTCTTTTGTTTCATCAAGACGCCCCGTTGGCCGACCAGAAACGCATTATCTGACGTAAATGGGTCGGTAATTTCCGTTTCGCTTGTGATCCAGGCGACCGGTCTTCGCTCCACAATACGAATGTCGATTTCACCCGGTAATTTGCGCACGACCCCAACTTCGTCGGCTTGGGGAAGCTGTTGTATGCGATCGCGGACCTGTGCCAGATTCACACTAAAGATATTCTCGCCTTCATGCAGATCGGCTGCTTGCAACACCTGCTCACGCTGGAGGGTGCCGTCGGTCTGCAATTCAATAGTTTTGACTTGGTAATCTGGATTCTCGAAGAAAAGGCGTTTTGCGCCTTGACGCACACCGATGTAAACGCCCGCGCACAACGCTACGAGCACAACCACTTTCCATATCGCGCGCATGGCGCCGCGAATCCGGTGCTGAGTCGCTCTGCGGGAGCGGACTTTCACATCGAGGAGATGTTGCTGCCGTCGCTGCCGCGTGTTGGACAGTCGCCGATTGCGAACTCGGGAACGGCCTTGGCTAAAACTCATCTTTGCTTTCTGTTCTGCCGCGCGAAAGCGCAATGATCCGGGCGCAAAGATCAGCGTATCTGATACCCGCCGCAGTTGCCGCCTCGGGCAGCAGACTGGCCTCGGTCATTCCGGGGATGGTGTTGATCTCTAAAATGAAGGGCTGTCCGTCCTCCGATAAGATCGCGTCCACACGCGCGTATACTTGCAGACCCGCCGCATGGAACGCACGAAGCGCCAGGGTCTGAATCTCCTTTGTTTTTTCGGCATCGATGTTCGCCGGACAGACATGCTCCGCTCCACCGCCAGCTTGCGGATTGAGAAACGGATACTTGTTGTTGAAATCGTAAAAGCCGCCCTTTGGAATTATTTCGAGAATGGGCAAAGCCTGGTCACCGAGGATACCTATCGTCAATTCCCGGCCGGACACAAACTTTTCTATTAATAATTCGGAACCATATTTTGCGGCTTCGCCGATGGCCGAATCGATCTCGCTTTCGTTCTTCACGATAATCACGCCGACCGTCGAGCCTTGTCGTGGCGCCTTGACCACGATCGGCAACGGTATCGTCGGTCGCTGCCCTGGGTGGATGATTTCCCAGGGCGGAGTGGTTATCCCGCGTTCCTGAAACCTTTCTTTTGTGCGAATTTTGTCGAAAGCGATCTCACTCGCGCTGATGCCATCGCCTGTATAGGCAATTCCCCGGCGCTCCAGAATTCTCTGAATCTGTCCGTCTTCGCCAAAAGTTCCGTGGATCGTAATGAACGCAAGATCGACGCCATCGGGCACTTGAAAATCTTCGTTGCGGACATCAATTTCCGTCACCTCGGCGCCTAACGAGCGAAGCGCTTTCGATACACCTCGCCCGGTCGCAAGCGAAACCTCGCGTTCCGACCCGGGACCGCCCATTAGCACCGCAATCTTCTTTGATAATTCCCCGCGTTTTGTCACTCCGCCTCTCCCACGATTTGCACCTCGGTCTCCAATTCGATCCCGCGTTTTTTGCGCGCGACTCTCTTGATGTTGTCAATCAACTCAAGTATTTCCGCTGCCGTCGCGTCGCCATCGTTCACGATAAAATTGCCGTGCACTTGTGATACGCGCGCATTTCCAACGCGCGAGTTCTTCAAGCCCAATTCATCCACTAATTTTCCGGCCGGAACACTCGCGGGATTTTTGAAAATGCAGCCTGCGCTTTTGGCGACGGGTTGCGTAGTGCGCCGTTTCTCCTGTGATTCGCGCAAACGGCCATCAATGTGTGCGCGGTCGGTGGGTTGCCCGTGGAATGTTGCTGAAACCGCAAAATTCTTTTCGAGCAATGGAAATCCGCGGTAAAATACTTCCAGTTCATCGCGAGTTTTGACATGCGGGTTCCCTTTGGCGTCAAGATAACGAATGCGCGTTGCACTCTCGAAAGTTTGCGCGCCCATCGCGCCGGCGTTCATCCGCAATGCCCCTCCTACTTCGCCCGGGATTCCCTCCATCCATTCTAGTCCGCCGAGACCTGCCGCACGCGCTGCGTACGCAACTTGCCGCAATTTTACGCCTGCGCCTGCAGTGATTTCACAGGCGTCGACGTCGATTCTCTCGAAGTCGCCGCCGCGCGGATGAACGACCACTCCGCGAATCCCCCCGTCGCGAACAAGGAGATTCGACCCGCGTCCGATTGCGAACAGGCGCAGATGTTCAGCACGGCAAAAACGAATCAGTTCCGCAAAACTCTGCTCCCTTCGCGGCTCAACCCAGAATTGTGCCGGACCGCCAACCCGCAGCGTCGTATGCTTCGACAGCGGCTCGTAAAGACGAACATCACCCTCTTCGCCGACGATCCCTTTTAATCTCTCCGCGATGACGAGATCGGCGGCAAGAATCTCCAGTTGTTCGTGGATATTGCCAGCGCCCAAACTCAGAACCAGATCGCCCGATTCGAGCATATTTCCAACGTCCCGATGCACCGATTCCAGATGCGGCTGATAGCTGATACCGCGATGTCCGCGTCGTTCGATTTCATTGGAAATTGTTCCGCCGCTGATTCCGGGGATCGGGGTCTCGCTGGCAGGGTAGACATCCGTGATCACGACCCGGTCTGCATCGTCGAAGGCCCTCCCAAATTCGTGAGACAATGCTTTGGTTCGCGAAAAACGATGTGGCTGAAACATTGTCACCAGCCGCTGCCGGCCAATCGATTTCGCTGTGCTGAGAGTGGCACGGATTTCAGTCGGATGATGCGCATAATCGTCCACGAGTAAGAACCGGTCGCTTGCATATTTGATCTCGAATCGGCGGCGCGCGTGTTCGAATCTCCGAAGCGATGCTGTGATTTTGTCGAACGGTATCGAAAGCTCGGAGGCAAGCGCGATAACTCCAAGGGCGTTATGCACGTTGTGTTCTCCTGGAACATTCAGACTCGCTCGCCCTAGTTTTTCGGCGCGACGCCGAACCGAGAATGACGAACCAAAATGCCGCAACTCGACGTCGATTCCACGATAATCCGCCTGCTCGGAAAATCCGTACGACGCCGTGCGTTTGTGTTTTGAGCACAATCGCGCGGTGTTGGGATCATCCACGTTATAAAAAACCGTCCCACTGGTTTGATCGATCAATTGCGCAAACACTTTTTCGATCGCAGCAAGATCGACATAAAAATCGAGGTGCTCCTCCTCAATGTTCAGAATCAGTGCGTGCTCGGGATGAAAGAAGCGCAATGTCCCGTCACTTTCGTCACCTTCGGCGACGAAATATTCGCCGCGCGGATCCCAATGCGCGTTGGTTCCGAGGATTGGAATTTCAGCGCCAACATAGTGCGAGGGATGCAGTCCGCCTTCGCGAAGCACGTGTGCCATCATTGCGGACGTGGTTGTTTTGCCATGCATTCCAGCGATCACAATGCCGCGCTTGGCCTGCATGATTGCGGCGACGGCTTCCGCCCGGCGGATCAAGGGCTTTCCGGAATCACCGGCGGCCAGAAGAATTGGATTGTCGTCTTTGATTGCCGAGGAGAAAACCACGATCTCGGCCGTGTCTGCGTGCTCCGGCCGGTGCTGATTACTAAAGTGCAAACCGAGGCGTTGCAGTCGATCCGTCTCTGTGGTGCTGGCCTTATCGGAGCCGGTGACTGTGTGCCCGAGATCAATGAGAAGCCCTGCGAGACCACTCATACCGCTTCCCGCCACCCCGACCAGATGAATCCGATGCTGTTCGCTGGTCATAAATCGCGCCAGGTTTGACAGCGTTTCGCAACTGCGAACTTTTTCGCATGGAGGATCGGCACGCGCGGCAGTTGGTTCAGACGCGAGCTTCATCGGTCGTGTATTTTTCCATCGTGGTCGCTACGCGGCCAGCTGCATCTTTCGGCGCGAGGCGCGTACAATTTGCCGCCATTTGCTGCAGCCGTTGGGAGCTTTGCACCAGCTCGCGGATTTTGCGCGCGAGCGACTCACCGGAGATCTCTGACTGCTTGAGAAGAATTGCCGCATCAGCGTGAGCGTAGATTTCCGCGTTGCGTGTCTGGTGATCATCCGCGGCGTAAGGGAAGGGAATCAGGATGCCGGGCAACGAAAAAGAGGCGAACTCGGCCAGACTGGCCGCGCCCGCTCGCGCAACCACAAGGTCAGAGGCGCTGTAAACCTCTTCCATACGATGGTGAAAGGCCGCGATGTAAGCAGGGACATTTTCGCGGCGATAGTTATCTGTAACAAGGCGTTCATCCCGCACGCCGGAGAGGTGAATCACTTGCAGCGGCACACCTTGCAAGAACGGCAGCGCTTTGATCAGCGCCTGATTAATCCCGCTGGCGCCCTGGCTGCCGCCCATCACAAGCAGTGTGGGAAGGTTCTCGTGTAATCCCAGGTTGCGCCGTGCATCTGCACGATCCAAATGCACCAACTCAGTGCGAACCGGCGTGCCCGTGATTTCGGTGCGGGTTTTTGGAAAAAACGGTGCGCATTCCTTGAACCCGAGCATGACCGCATTCACCATGCGCGCGGTCCAACGGTTTGCTTTTCCGGGGACGGCGTTTGATTCGTGAATAAAGGTCGCTATGCCGCGGATTCGCCCGGCCAACACTGGCGCAGTGGAAGTGAACCCGCCCATGCCAAGCACTGCATGAGGTTTGAACTTGCGATATAGCGACCGGCATAGGGACAGGCTTTCGAAAAACCGGCGACTAAAACCAAAAAACGCCGGCGAAAATGGCGAAGGCAGCCCCACCGTCGGCAATTTTTCGACTAGAAAATTCGTGCGGCCCGAAAGCGCCACAGCGTCGATGTCCTTTTCGGAAATCAACAGCATCACTTCATGTCCGCGCTCTTGCAGTACTTCCGCGACGGCAATGCCGGGAAAAAGGTGTCCACCGGTTCCTCCGCACGCGATTACAGCATTCATATTGGGTTATGGTGAGTTACGACTTCATCAGATGCGTGGCGTCATTCTGGCGTGCATCGTGGCGCGTTTTACCGGGGGCGGGTCAAGAATGCCCTGGCGATAAATGTTCAACAATAGCCCTATCCCAAACATACATGCTGCCAAATTTGAACCTCCGTAGCTGATAAACGGCAGCGGCAACCCTTTGTTAGGCAAAAGCGAAGTGGTCACGCCGATGTTGACCGCCGCCTGCAGTGCGAGGAGCGAAATAATCCCGCACCCGAGCAGCAGTCCGAAACGATCACGAGCGTGCAGGGCAATCATGACGCCGCAAACAATTATCACGATAAAAAGGAATACCACCAGCAGACTGAACCGCAGACCGAGTTCTTCGCCAATGATTGGAAAAATAAAATCAGTGTGCGCATAGGGGAGATAAAGCATCTTCTGCCGGCCGTTGCCCAATCCGAGGCCCTCCATTCCGCCGCTGCCCCAGGCGATGAGCGCCTGCATCTGCTGCAACCCGGCGTCGTCCTTGTAGTTTTGCGGATGAAGAAAAGCGGAGAGCCGCCCCATGCGCTCCGAGATTTGCGTCGCGACAACGAGCAGCCCGCCCAAGCCCGCGAACGCCAGCCCGCCAAGCAAAAGCGGATTCGTGCCGGCAACAAACATGAGAACGAACGTTGTTGCTCCAATCAAAGCCGTCGTCCCGAGATCGACTTCACCGAGCACGAGTGCGGCGGGAATACTGGCGATCGCCAGCGGAAGAATGAATTCCCACAACAAGTTGCCGTCTGGTTTTTCACGTCGCGCAAACCAGGCAGCAAGGAAAAAGATTATCCCTATCTTTGCCAGCTCGGAAGGCTGAAAGGTAATTGGACCGAACCCGACCCAGCGTCGCGATCCATTGATGCGCATTCCGATGTGCGGAATGTAGCAAAGCGTCAGAGCAACCAGCGCCAACCCAAACCAAATCCACCAGGTTTTCTGCCAGAAGTGATAGTTCATCAGCGCTGCAAAAATGCACCCCCCGAGCCCGATCCCGACCCAAACCGCCTGGCGTTTGATGAAAAAGTAAACGTCGCCGTGGCTGTCGCGTGCGTATGCGCTTGTGCTGAAAAGGATCACAATGCCGATGACAAGCAGTCCCAGCACTGCCAAAAACAGAATGTAGGCACTCTTACGACGCATAAGGTGACAAACCCTGGTTGCGTGCTCGGGACGGTGTGTCTCGTTTGAGAAATTTTTCGGGCCACGTCCAATCGCCAACCGACGGTCTAAAGCGATGAAAAGCGACGGGGCTCCGCATCACTTTCCTGTTTACGCAGCTCATTTCGTTTTCTTCCTTTTGCTCGTAGCTTTTGCGGTTGCGTTTTTTGAATTCGCTGTTTCAGGAACCAGCAGTTTCTGCCCGATCTGCAACTTGCGGGCATCTTCAATGTGATTCAGCGCCATCAGATCGCCGTAGGAGACTTTCAATTTCTTTGCGATCGCAACGGGATTATCGCCCTTCTTGACAATGTAAGTTTTTCCCGAAGACGAAAGCGTCTTCGCGTGTTCTTCAATGGCAGGTGAATGAGAAGATCTTGGGTCATCCTGCCGCGTTTTTTCTTTTTGCGCCGCAACGATCGGTGCGTTGTTAGTATCTGCGTGATTTAGGGTCCCAGCTGTACTGGTCGGCGTTTTTTCTTTTTGCGCCGGGTTCGCTGGCACGAAAGAATTTTCCCTCGTTTTAATTGCGTTGAACGCAATGATTCCCGACACCGCGACGACGTGCAAAAGCAAAACAATGAGCAATGCCCGGGACAATTTCATGTTTGGCTCGGGAATGCCTTCAAACTCCATTCCAGCAGAGGCGGCCGACGCGCGACGCGCAGTCGCGGCCTGCATTTTTTTTGGTTTGAAAAGCCGCGAGATTTTTATCGTTTTCATGACGGCAGCGCTTGCACCAGAGCACGGAATTGGTCGCCGCGATCGACGTAACTTTTGAACATGTCGAAAGATGATGTGCCCGGAGAAAAGAGTACAACGTCACCTGGTCTGGCGAGAGCGCAGGCGCGTTCGACCGCGTCGGCGAGCGAGGCAGCGATCTCACAGGTCACGGCGCCCTTCCACGAGTCCTTGATGCTTCCGGCCATTTCGCCCATCAGGACAGCCGATTTAACTTTGTCTTTCACCAGAGAGCGCAACGGATCGAAGTTGAATCCTTTGTCTTTGCCGCCGGCGATGAGCACCACCGATTTTGTTTGAGCGGCCAGCGCCTTCGCAAGGGCGTCCAGGTTGGTCGCCTTTGAATCGTTCACGTATTCGACGCCGTGGATTTCGCGCACAAACTCGCACCGATGCGGGCGCGGCTCGTACTCGCGAAGTGCCGGCACCATCTGGGTGAACAGCAATCCGCGGCCAACACCAGCAGCGAGCGTTGCCATGAGATTCTCGATATTGTGCAGCCCGCGCAGTTTCGTTTCAGACAAACGCAGAACCGGCCGGTTTTGGTAAACAATCGCGCCATCTGTTAGCCGGAAATCAGCTCGATCGGAGTAAGCGCTAAAGGTGATTCGACGCGGTCGAATCTTCGGCAGCGCTTCCACGATGTTAACGACGGCAACGTCCTGCTCAGTTTGATTATCGAAAATGCGCAGCTTGGCCGCGCGATACTCCGACACCGAGCGATAGCGATCGAGATGATCCGGAGCAAAGTTGAGCCAGAGACTGATCGACGGACGAAAGGTGCGGATCGCTTCGAGTTGAAACGAGCTCACTTCAACGGTGAGGACGTCGAGCGGCTGATGCTCCCGCGCGACCTCGGAAAGCGGTTTGCCAATGTTTCCGCAAGCGATTGTTCGCTGCCCGCAGGCATTCAGCATTTGGGCGAGCAGTTCTGTCGTCGTGGTTTTGCCGTTCGTGCCCGTAACGGCGATTACGGGAATTTCGCAGGAGCGCCAGCCCAACTCGAGTTCACTGATCATTTCGATTTCGCGGTCGGAAAAATTGCGCGCCAACGCAGAAGCCGGATCGATGCCGGGACTTAGAACGGCCCACTGATACGTCGACGGATGTTTATCCGCTTCGGGCCCGCAAGTTACTTCAATCCCGTGTGTCCGCAGATTTTCGATGGTAGATTTCAGCAAAGTCGTCTCGTGGGCACTGTCGAGCACTGTGACCTGTGCGCCTTCCGATGCCAGCAACAGCGCCGCTGCGCTGCCGCTTAGCCCGGCTCCAAGCACGGCAACCTTTTGATTTTTGTAGCGTCCGTTCTTCATCGCAGTTTCAGCGTGGCCAGTCCGAGCAGAGCGAAGATGATCGAAAGGATCCAGAAACGAACGATCACGGTCGTCTCTTTCCAGCCAGTCAATTCGAAATGATGATGAAGCGGGGACATTGCGAAAAAACGCTTGCCTGTGAGTTTGAAGCTCAGCACTTGCAAAATCACTGAGACGGCCTCGATCACGAAAACGCCACCGACTACGACCAACAGCAGCTCCTGTTTACAACAGATTGCAACAACACCGAGCATGCCGCCAATGGCCAGTGATCCAGTGTCACCCATGAAAACTTTGGCCGGATAGCAGTTGAACCATAGAAAGCCCAGGCCGGCGCCGATCAGCGCCGAGCAGACAACCGTCAGTTCCCCGGCAAAGGGATAAAACGGCACCTGCAAGTATTCCGCCACGCGGAAATTACCGGCCGCGTAACAAAGCAACGCATACGCAAATGCCGCGGTAATCGTACAACCAGTCGCCAAACCATCCAGCCCGTCAGTGAGATTCACCGCGTTCGACGTGCCGACGATTACCAGCGCGAAAAAGAAGAACGTAAACCAGCTCATGTTGGCGATCGCCGGCGCCTTCACAAAAGGCACGTAGAGCGCACGCGCCTGCACTTCCAGCAAGGGATCCGTGAGAAACAGACCGGTGATAATTGCCGCGAGAGCAATTTGAAAGAGAAGTTTGATTCGCCCGCTAATCCCTTCCGATTTTTTCTTCGTGACCTTGAGGTAATCATCGGCGAACCCGAGACCGCCGAGATAAACCATGCTGAACAGGGTGAGCCAGACGAACTTGTTATCGAGACGCGCCCAGAGGAGAGTCGACACAAACACGGCGCCGATAACCAGCACGCCGCCCATGGTGGGCGTGCCTTGCTTGACTCCGTGCAGCTCGGCGAGCCGATGGACTTCATCCGCTCCGCGAATGGGCTGTCCTACTTTCAACGCACGCAACTTTGCGATGATGAAGTTTCCAAAAAACAGAGTAGTCAAAAAAGCGGTGACCGCTGCGGCAATTGCCCGGAAAGTGACGTAAAGGAAAACATTGAACCCGATGAATTGCCCGCTCAGGTCATGGAGGTAATACATCATGGGGAAGTCACGAACGTCGAATTTCGACGACCGAATTGCTCAATCACTTCTTCCGTCTTCGCGGCGCGACTGCCTTTGATCAGAACTAGATCGCCCGGCGCGGCAATTTGGCCTAACAGGTCAGCAGCTTTGCGTGTTGACGATACAGAGGAGACGTTGTTCAAGCCCGCAGCGCGCGCACCTTGTGCAATTGTTTCAGCCGTGTCGCCGATGGTGATTAGTTGGTCTACCTTGAGCATAGCCGCGGTTTCGCCCACCTCCCGGTGCCCGCGTTCCGATTCCGTGCCCAGTTCCCGCATTTCGCCGAGGACGGCGATGCGTTTCCCTTCGGTATCGAGTTCAACCAATGTTCGTAACGCTGCTTTCATCGAGTCGGGATTGGCGTTGTAACTGTCGTCTAGAAAATCCACGCCGCCGACTTGCTTGATTTGCAAACGCGCTTTCGTCAGTGGTGCCAAGGCTAGACCTGCGGCGCACTCCTCGATTGATAATCCGAATGCCCGACCGGCTGCGACGGCGAGCAATGCATTCTGCACCATGTGCAAACCGGGAACGGGAAGTTGGGCCCGGCAACGATGCGCCCCCTCGAGAATTGTGAACTCGGAGCCATCGGCACTCTGGCGAATTTCAGTCGCACGTACGGTTCCATCTGTGGTTCCGGCAAACAGCACTTTTGCGCGGCTACCCGCAGCGATTCCGATACTGAACGGGTCGTCGGCATTCAGAATCACGGTTCCTTGAGGGCCCACCGCTTCAGCCAGCGCGCCCTTTTCTCTGGCGATTGCTTCACGCGAACCCATGAACTCGATGTGTGCCGCGCCGATGTTTGTGATAATCGCCGCGTCGGGAGCAGCGATTTTGGACAACGCCGCGATTTCGCCAGGATGATTCATCCCGATTTCCCAAACAGCCGCTTCATCCTCGGAAGTTGCTTTGAGAATTGTGCGCGGCAAACCAACGTGATTGTTGAAATTGCCTTCCGTCTTGGTGACGCGAAATTTTCGGGCGAGAACCGATGCGGCGAAATCTTTTGTGCTCGTCTTTCCGTTGCTTCCCGTGACCGCCAGTACTCTCAGCGTGAGCGATCTCCGGTAATTTGCGGCAATGTTCTGATAGGCTAGTAGCGTGTCGGCCGCCCGGATCAGCGAAAAATTATTTGGAATATTTCCATTCCACCTCTGATCAACGAGCGCGCCCGCGGCGCCGGATGTTGCGACGGATTCAACGAAATCGTGTCCATCGAAATTTTCGCCGCGGAGCGCTACAAATAATTCACCGGGCCTGATGGTGCGGGAATCGGTAACGATTCCATCGATCACGACACCGCCGTCACGAGATGAAAGCGATGCTCCGGCAAACTGCGCGATCTGAAATAGCGTGAGCGGAGTCATTGCTAAAGCTCCACGGGATGATCTTCGATCGCCCGGCGCGCGACTTGGATGTCATCAAACGGAATGGTGTAATCTGCGAACTCCTGATAGTGTTCGTGTCCTTTGCCAGCGATCAACACAATGTCCCGCGGACCGGCGAGCGCAACGGCGCGGTTAATCGCTTCCGTACGATCGGCGACTTTTTCGTATCGATTCGAGCGAAAGCCTTTTTCGATCTCGCCGATGATCGCGTCCGGGGTTTCTTTACGCGGATTATCGGACGTGATGATGGAATAATCGGCGAGCCGATCCACCATCTCCGCCATCAACGGGCGCTTTTGCCGGTCGCGATCGCCACCGCATCCAAAAACCGCAATCAATCGATTCGGCTGAAGTTCGCGCAGAGTTTTCAGAACGTTGCCGAGGGCGTCAGGCGTGTGAGCGTAATCCACGAACACTTGGAATTGTCGCTTAGCGGGAACAAGTTCCAGGCGTCCGGGAACTTGCGGAGCCTTGGCAATACTCAACACCGCATTTCGCAAGTTAATTCCCAGTCCGTCGGCAGCAGCCAGCGCCGCTATCGAGTTTGTGACGTTAAACCGGCCAATCAATGGAAGACGAACGAGGTAACTCTTGCCCCGCGCGTCCAGTTGGTACGACGTGCCGGTGAATTCGGCGCGATAATTTGAGGCTCGGAAATCCGCGCGCATTCCCATCCCATAAGTCACCACCGCAACGCTTTTATCGATTTTGCCAAGCAGGAGTTGGCCATAACGGTCGTCGACGTTTACAATCGCAACAGGTTTTTTCTTTTGTTTCTGGCCGGCGAGCCCAACGAAGAGTTTCGCCTTGGCTTCAAAGTAATTTTGCATGGTGCCGTGAAAATCGAGGTGGTCCTGTGTGAGATTAGTGAACACGGCAACGTTCCACTCGAGACCGCGTGTGCGGTCTTGCGCCAGCGCGTGGGAAGAGACTTCCATTGCCGCCGCTTTGCAGCCTGCGTTAGCTATCTGCGCAAGCAGCTCTTGTAAGTCGAGCGATTCGGGTGTTGTGCGAATAGCCGGCAAAATTCGCTCGCCGATTTCGTACCGAACTGTTCCGATCAATCCACTAGGCAACCCGGCGTTTTCACAGATATGTTTGATCAGAAAAGTCGTCGTAGTCTTGCCATTCGTTCCTGTGACGGCCACCAGTTTTAATTTCCGCGCCGGGTGTCCGTAAAAAGCTGCCGAAAAATCCGCAAGCGCGGAGCGGGTGTTGTCAACTAGCAGACACGTGACGCGCGGATCTTTCTGTTCGCGCTCGGCAACGATCACCGATGCGCCTTTGTCGATAGCGTGACCGATGAATTGGTGGCCGTCGGTTTTCTCACCCCGCAGCGCCACGAACATGGTGTGCCTTTGCACTCGCCTCGAGTCATACGCGATGTTTTCCACCGGGCGATCAACTGACCCGAGGATTTGGCGAACTGGAGTTGCGGCGAGAAGAGTTTTGAGCTGCATGAGGCTTTAACATCTCCGGCTGGAGACAGACGTGCTGCGGCGAACCGGGGCGAAACACTTGATTCGCGAATGTATTTCGGAGTCAACGTCGCGGAGCATCAGTTAAGGCGACTCGTTCCGCCGGCGTCTTGCGCAGTCGCTCTGCCGGCTTCGTTTTTTCGACTCGCTGAACGGGAATCGCTTTGCGAATCTCCTCATGCGGCTCAAGATCAAGATAACGAGCGGCTTTCTCGGCGACGTGAGAGAAAATCGGTCCCGCAACAAGGCCGCCGTAATTCAACTCTGGTTTGCTCGTGTGCGCATCGTCCAGTACGACTAATCCGACAAACTCGGGATGATCGGCCGGCAGATAACCAAGGAATGAGACGACGTACTTCCCGTGGTCGTATCCGCCGTGCGGATTAACCTTCTGGGCGGTTCCGGTTTTTCCGGCGATGGTAAAGCCTGGCACGGCAGCGGCAGCCGCCGTTCCTTGATCGCTCACCACGCCCCGCAGCGCCTCGCCAATTTGTTTGGCGGTTTCCGGAGAGACGACCTGCCGCTGTATAACCGGCGACAATGAACTGATGATTTTCCCATCCAATGCGGTTACCGATTTGATGATCCGCGGTGTCACCAGTTTGCCTCCATTGGCGATTGTTGCCATTGCTGATGTCATCTGTAATGGCGTGACGCCGATTTCGTGTCCCATCGGTATGCGAGTGATGGAAATCTTGCTCCAGGTTTGCGGCGGCCGAATTACTCCATTGATTTCGCCCGGCAGCTCAATTCCCGTGCGCTCCCCAAACCCGAAGCGACGAATGTATTCGTAAAATTTTTGGTCGCCGATGCTCAGGGCAAGTTTTGCCGCGCCGATATTGCTGGATCTAATGAGAATCTCGCGCACGCTCAGATAACCAAACGCGCGGTGATCGTGCAGAGCGGAGCCACCGAAATTCCAGAGGCCGTTCTCGCAGAAGACTTCCGAATCAGGTCGCATCTTATGCTCGTTGAGAGCCGCCGCGGCGGCCACAATCTTGAAAGTTGAACCCGGTTCCATCATATCGATGATGGCGCGATTCTTCATCTCTTCGGGCTTCGCTTCTGACCGGTTGTTTAGATCAAAGTTCGGGCGGTTGGCGATGGCCAGGATTTCACCTGTCTGCGGCCGCATCAGAATAATAGTCGCCTTTTGCGGAGAATATTCCTTCATCGCGGCATCGATTTCGTCCTCGACGATGCTCTGCAGACCAAGATCGACTGTCAGATGCACCTGGTAACCGTCCCGCGGCGCTCGCTCCTGGCCACGATAAGGCACGATTTCCTGGCCCGCGCGGTTATGTTCGATAAAACGATAGCCATCCTGTCCGTGCAAATATTCTTCCATCGAGGCTTCCACGCCCTGGACGCCGTGGTGATCGAAGTCGGTAAAGCCAATTGCGTGGCAAAGCATCGATCCATTCGGATAGATGCGCGTCGCGTCGTGCTCGAAATAGATTCCACGCAAATTGCCAGCGCCCAGTTTTTCACGAAGCGCGCTTGCCCGTGCAGCGGGTAATTCGCGCTTGATTACGATGTAGCGGCGCCCGCTACTTAATTTCTCCGCGACTTGGTCGGAGGGAATTTCCAGCTCGGTAGTCAGGACCTCAACGGTGGCTTGAACATCGTTAAGATGAGTGGCGTCGGCAACGACCGTTTCCACAGGAATATTGTGCGCGAGAACTTCGTTGTTTGCGTCAAAGATCATGCCGCGCTCCGTGTGAATGATCTGTTTGTAAACGTGCTTTTCCGCAGCTAGTCCTGCGTATTCGTTGTGCTTGATCGCCTGCAGATAAATCAACCGAAACGAAAAAATACTGAAAAGGGCGATGAAAGCGGCACACACCAGTGCGCAACGAGTTCGGCTATTTGGATTCATGTAGCGCCAGAGGGTTGGACACCGGTTGAATCGCTTCTTCGTCGCTCGATCGCGCGAGCATGGTGAGCCGGACGATTTTGGACTCTGAAACCGGAATCATTTTAAGGTAGCCTTCTTTCACCCGGCGCTGCAACGCCGAGCGCGAGGTAAGCGCCGCGATTTGCGCGGCGGTGACATCGTTTTGAGTGCGCAACGACACGAGCTCGTTCTCGACTGCCTTTCTGCGCTCGCCAAGATGATAGAGTTGCAACGTCAAATAGACGTACGTTAATCCCGCCAGCGCCAGAAAGGCAGTCATCACAATCCAGCGCGCCAGAGAAGCCGCGTTCACAGTGTTGCAATTTCTTCGACGCGATCGGTTCATTTGATCTTCTCGGCTACGCGCAACTTCGCGCTTCGCGAGCGCGGGTTGGCGCGCTGTTCTTCGTCGGTCGACTCGACGGGTTTCGGTGTAACCAATGTCAGGTCGTAATCGAGATTGCGCCGCGGCTCAGGCCATTCAGGTTTGTCGAGCCATTCACGGCTGTGATCGCGAAAAAAGTTTTTCACGATCCGATCTTCCAGTGAGTGAAAGGTGATCACGGCAATGCGCCCGCCGGGCTCGAGTCGCTTGGTTAGGACGCGCAGACCTTGTTCAAGCGCGCCAAGCTCATCGTTCACTTCCATCCGCAGCGCTTGGAACACCTGAGTGGCCGGGTGCTGTCTCCCGTGGCGGCCCACCAGCTTTTCAATCGTGCGCGCCAGCGGCAAAGTTTCGCGAAACGGCGAAGTCTTACGCACCTTCACAATCATGGTTGCGATCCGGCGCGCGGCCGGTTCTTCGCCCAGCTCGCGAAACAGCTGGGTTAATTCCTGTTCGCTGTATTCGTTTACGATAGTCGCGGCGGTGAGGCTCGCTCGCGGGTCCATACGCATGTCCAGCGGGCCGTTTCGCATGAAACTGAAACCGCGCTCCGCATTTTCGAGTTGGCGGGATGAAACGCCCAGATCAAGAAGCACACCGCCGATGCTGGGAATTCCGAGTTCGTCGAGAACGCAATCCGCGTGGCGGAAATTTGCCTGCCGCACGATGATACGCGGGCCAAAACGCGCGAGATGCCCGCTCACATGCCGGACTGCATCAGGATCTTGATCCAAAGCCAGAACATCGGCGCCTCTCTCAAGGAAAGCTTCGGTGTGGCCGCCGCCGCCGCACGTTGCATCCATGATGAAAGAGCCTGCCTTCGGCTTGAGGAACTCAACCGCTTCCCTCCGCAGCACCGGACGATGATAAACAACATCGTCCGCGGGCTGCGCAGCTTCTTCTGACGCTGTCGGATCAATGGCGAGCCATGCCCTAGGCTCGATCCAAAATGGGTTCATGACGTGTTGGTGCAACATACGTTTACAACCCAATCTCCTTCGCCACGTGCTGGTAAGTAGGCGTTTCCTCTTCGTGCGCTCGTTTCCAACGTTGCAAGTTCCAAATTTCAAAACGCCCGCGGTTGCCTACAAGAGCGACCTCATTTTTCAATCCAACTCTTTGACAAAGATCGTCCGGCAATACCAAACGACCCTGCCGATCCGCGCCTGCATGTTGAGCGCGAGAATGCAGTTGTCGCAGGAAAACGCGGCGATCGCGCGCGGAAACCTTGTCGTTCATTTCTGCGGCGGAGCTCATTTTCGCAAACTCAATCGGCGACATGACGAGGAGAAATTGGTGAGTCGCCTCAGGTAAAAGGATGAATTCCTCTGGACGATTGCGCCGCCAGCGCGATGGGATAGTGATCCGATTCTTCTCGTCAATGGAATGCCGGAATTCTCCGGCGTAGAAGCGTTCGGATTCGGAATCGGCATCCATGGTCGCGTGGAGCAATGACCCACTTTACTCCACTTGACCCCACCTTTAACCACCTTGGGAGAGGGCGGTCAATAAAAATTTTCAATTCATTTGGTGCGATGAACTTCGATCAATTCCCCGCGTGTCCCGGTCGCTTCTCGTTTGAGAAAAGAGGGGAGGCTGAAGGCCAAATTACAATTTCACATCAAGTCTCACGCGTGATCATTTCTTGCGCCGCATGACGCAGACCGTAAGCTCCTTGAGCGATGAAATCTTTCCGGTCGCTACGCGCGCTCGCATACGCTCTTCTCGGTTGTGGCGCCGCCGTCGAATTGAGTCATGCTCAACAGGCTCCGACTGACGCTGTGAGAGTGACCATGTCGATGCATCCAGATGGCTCGCGCACTGTTTACAATGTTGATGGCGCGCAGCACACGGCGGTTGCAACAACCACAGATGCCGATGGCAATGTTCGTGAGACGATTCGTTATCAATTGGATAACGCGGGGCGTTTCGCGAACGGCGAAGTTTCCGGACCGGATGGGCGCATCCGCCTCAAGAGCCGCTATAAATACGACGATGCCGGTCACATTCTGGAAGAAGCGCAAAGCGCAGCAGACGGCACCCTTTTGCACAAGATCGTTTACAGCTACGATGCATCCGGAAAGCAGGCCGGATATTCCGTCTTCGATGCCTCCGGTAAATTGATTAGCCGCACAGGCGGCGCTCCTGCTCGCCCCTCTCCTATGCCCAAATCGCTTGGAAAAACCAAGCGTTAGCGCGGCAAGCCAAACACAATCGAGGATCCAATTGTCTTCGCGTGCATTAAGGCACCGGCGGAATTTATGGCGCGGGGCTTATTGTGGCGGCGCCTGTTGGCGACGGTGGCGCGGTGGCTTGCGACTCTAGCGGCAACTTCAAATTGTTGAAGTCAGCATTGCTGATCACAAATGTGCCGTCGCGTCCGTCCACGCGCGCGCACAACGTTCCGTCGTTGTTTTGAGCGCCGACGATCAAGTTGTGCGCTCTCTTGTTATCAGGAGAAGTCGTGAACGCGACCATAAGTTGTGGTTTATCGAAGCCGTGCTGGAGTGTTCTCGCTCCGAGCCAGCGCACTGCATACAAATTCGACAACGTTTTTAGCAGTGATTGCAGATTGGCTTGATTGATCGCGCCGGCGCCTTTCAGCCAGTGCCACTGGTTGTTTTGATCGCGTTCCAATGAAAGCTCTTTGTCAGTGGTGACATTTACCTGATGAATTTCTTCCGGTTTAAGTTTGAAGATCGATAAATCCTGCCATCGCAGGGGATCGGCGGAAATCTGATCCACAAACCCACGACGCACTGCCACCACAAATGGCTCATCGGTGAGACACGCATAGACGTTGCCGCCGTCTTCGTTTCCAAACGCGATGGTGGCAAATGGCTGCTCGCCTGCTTTCGATTCGGCGGTGTTTTCCGAGGCGAATGAACTGAACGTCAATTGCAACTGCGGTTTATCGAGGCCGTATTTGGGTAGATTGGAAGCGACGTCTTCAACGAACTTGGTTACCCGCTCATTTTGCAGCGTGTCGATCATCCGCTTGACTGCACCTGAATCTGCAGGGGCGTTCTTTGGAGTGACGATCGTCCACTCGTTGTTTTTGCGTACAAGAACGGTTTTAGCCTTACCCGGTGCCTCGATCGTAATCCGATCGAGGATGTTGGTGTCGATCCGAACCAAATGGTTATCGCGCAGGGTCGCCGGCTTCGCGTTCAGGATCTCGTCAATTTTCTTCGGCAACGTGTAAACCGATCCGCGAGGCGCGAACCGCACATAAACCTGCTCCTTTTCTTTTTCCGGCACACTGCCGATTTGCAGCGTCTGCCCTTTATGGTCCCGACCGGCGACTTTCATCGATTCCCCGATCTCGATCTTCTGATCTTTTTTCTCCTCCTGATCGAACAAGGTGATTGATCCGCGCGGTTCTGCCAATCCGTAAGGGCGCAGGTCGCCACGATCATCGGCTACAAATCCACTAATGAGCGCGGACGTCACTTGTGAAATGAGATCGTTCACTTTCTGGTCGTCCGCGCGCGCCCGGAGAGGTTTGAGAATCTCCCAGTGCGCATCTTTCTTCTCCAACTCCATCTCTCCGGCAGGTGTTTTCAAAACCACCCGGCGCACCTGAGCAGTAATCAGATCAGTCAGTTTTCTGTCCCGGAATTCTTCCGGCTTTTTATCGATATCTTTCTTGACCGACTGACCGGCGACAAACGTCTCCTTTGAATTCTGGAATCGCACATACATCCTGCCTTCCATAGCGGCGTCTTTGCCGAACAGAATTTCAGGTGGTCGGTCGTGGCCGAGCAATTTGAGTCTCAGCTTTGGATTATTCAGACCGTACTCGGCGAGTTTGCTTTTATCGGCGTCGATCTCATTGGCGGGGATTGTTCCCTCCTTCTGCCAGTTCTCCAGGTCCGACAAGAAGCTCTCCACCAACGCAGTATCTGCCTGGTCCTTGATAGGTGTTTCCAGACGCCATTTGTTGTCGCGACGTCGTATCTCGATCCTCTGATCGCCGTTTTGGATGATGATGCCGTCGATCTTGCTTCGATCGAAATTCACCATGTTCTGCACCTGTCGCCGGGCTTCATCCGTGCTGGGCCGCTTCATTTCGAAGAATCTGAAGTAAGCGCCGCCGCCGACCGCAATGATTGCCAGGATGACGGTAGTCCTCCAATTCATATCAGACGCGCCGTTGCCACCACACCACGGTTCCGATGGCAGCGGGAATCAACGGCATAAGTACGAGAAGAATCCAGCGCAGCCGACGCATCGCTTCCGGATCGAGGCTGAATGTTAGGGGTTTCGGGATTTTCGGCGCAATCCCGATCAGTTGTTCGCGGCTCAAAAGCCAGTTGACGGCACCGGAGACCAAATCGAGCGACGCCTGATCCTGCATGATCGCGCTATCTTGAACAAACGTAGCGTTGCTGACCACCACAAGGCGTGAGGAGTTCACCTGCACACGAGCGTCTGCGCTGCCGCCTTTTTCGGCCGAGGCAGCGATTGTCAACGGCACATTACCAGCTTTTTTGGCGTCTTCCTGCAGCTTTACCTGGTTATCCGTGTTGTAATCAGTTTCGGCAAAATAACCTTTTTCCGCATGTATGAGTGGCTCCAGCCGGATATTAGCGGCGCGGACGCGGTTGGGATCCAATGTCAGCGAAGACGTGCCGCCGACGAAAATTGTCCGCACATCGGCGAGCCGCTTTGTGACTGGACTGTCTCCGAGAAAACGCGCCTGGACGTCTCTCGTCAGCGCCAGTTCCTCGATGCCCGTGCGCACGAAAACCATCAGTCTGTCGTTATTTACCTTCACGCCCACCTCGTCGAGAAAGGCGCGCAGCCTGGGGGTATTGGCTGCGGGATCCAGCAGAACCAATATTCGTCCCTGTTTGTCCCAGAAATCGCGCAGCAATTTCATTTCGTGATCGGAAAAATCGTATTGCGACCCGACGATCATCACTGCGTTCACGTCTGCCGGGATTGCAGGCTGGTCGAGAAGATTCAGCTCTTGAAACTTGATGTTTTCATTTTCGATGAATGTCTTTAACAAGCTGATCGGGCTGGTGGGAGCTGAAAGCGCTGGTTCCTTGTGACCGGTGACGTAACCCAGCGTTTTCTTTTTCCCTTCGACAAGATCGATTATCGCGCTGGTTATGGCCTGCTCGCCTTTGAACGCGGCGACCCGTGGCCCTTCGCCAAAGGCCATCCCGCTCTGGTCGATATCGGCCATCTCAGAGGCCTTCACAGTCTTGTTGCGACCGTCGTAGTCGAGCACCAGGAGGCTTTCGTCGGTAACGACTTTGTATTTGTCGAACAACTCCTTCGCTCGGGAAAGATTCCGTTCCGGATCGATTTGTTCGAGATCGATTTTCCCTTTCCCGGCGTACTGATATTCGGTTAGCAGATTTTGAACGTCCGCTGTAATCGGCGCGCTCGGCGAAAAGAAAACCGTGATTCGCATCTTGCCCCTGAGCGTGTCAAGGAAACGTTTCGTTTTGTCTGATAATGCATATTTTTGGTCACGCGAGAAATCCCAGCGCCTGTAGTGTCTGAAGGCGAACGAATTCACCATCGCAGCGACAAACAGAATCAGAACGATCTGCACCAGAACATTGAGACCGATCCGGACCCGGCCAATTTTCATTCTCCTGCGCGTACGCGGCCTGGTTTGCTCAGCCATGGATCAGAGCCTCCATTTCCGGGATTGGAACGCCTGATGGGTGAGTACGAGCACCACAACCGTCATGCTCACGTAAAGAACGATCGGTCGCGTATCGATGATGCCTCGGGAGAACGTTCCCATGTGTTCGATGGCAGAAAAATAGCCTAACAAATCGCGCGTGGTGGAAGTTACATCGAGCAGAATGAACTGCACCAGGCCGAGAAAAAACAGCAGCGTAATTGCGCAGAACGAAATGATCGCCGCGACGATCTGGTTCCGGGTCAGCACTGATGTCAGGCAACCAATCGAGAGATAAAACATCCCCAGCAGCAGAAGCATCAGATATGAACCAAAGTATGCTCCCGTAGACTGAGCCGCCGGCTGGTTTGTTACTCTTAGGAAGATCCAGAAGTAAAGCAGCGTCGGGATCCAGAGGATCACGTAAAAGACAAGCGCACCAAGGAATTTCGAAAGCACGACGTGCCAGTCGCGCACCGGCACAGTCGTGAGCGGCTCAATGGTGCCAAGCTTAAATTCTTCGGCAAAGAGCCGCATCGTGATCAGAGGAAAAATGAGAACGAAGGCGAACCAGAAGAATATAGAATTAAAAAACGCTTCCTGGATTGTATATTGAACCTGGCGCTGGTTCATGAATGAGACTTGAAAATAAAAATCGATCCCGCTGATGATCAGAAAAAAGATCATCACGATGTAAGCGATCGAGGAGTAGAAATAACCGCGCACCTCGCGCGAGAGCAGGGTCCAGAACTTATGCATGGGGCTGCATTACTCCATCAGACTTGGTCCGGATGCGTCAGCTCAACAAATACGTCCTCGAGCGTGCCGCGGCGCTGCGTAAGTTCGCGCACTGCCCAATGCCGTTCAACGGCGAGCCGGAAGACCTCTTCGCGCACATCCGCACCCGATTCGACTCGCAACGAGAATCTTTTCCACTCGTGCTCACCATCGATGACCACTTCTCGGACACCCTGAATCTTCTTCAGCTCCTCTGCGCCGTCATCCTTCCCGACTTTTGCTTCGAGCTCGACGCCGCCGGCTTGCCTGATTTTCCCGAGCAAATTTTCCGGCGTGTCGCATGCCTCGATCCGCCCCTTATGAACGATGATGACCCGGCTGCACGTCATCTCCACCTCTGGTAAAATATGGGTTGAAAGCAAGATGGTGTGCTGCGTGCCGAGGTTTTTGATTAGCTCGCGCACCTGGCGGATTTGATTTGGATCCAGACCGATCGTCGGCTCATCGAGAATGAGAAGGTCCGGTTCGGCAAGCAGTGCGTCCGCCAACCCGACGCGTTGACGATAGCCTTTCGACAGCGCGCCGATCAGCTTTCTTTCGACATCCTTAAGACCGCAAAGTTCCTTCACATCGCCAACGCGCTCTGCGACGCGACGGTGCGGCACGCCCTTAAGCGCGGCGCGATAATTCAGGTATTCCGTCACACGCATCTCACCATAGAGCGGTACATTTTCCGGCATGTAGCCGAGGTGCGCCCGCGCCTGAAGCGATTGTTCGAAAACATCGAATCCTGCAATGCTGGCGCGCCCTGAAGTCGGTGGCATAAAGCTGGCGAGAATCCGCATCGTCGTGGTCTTGCCGGCGCCGTTCGGGCCGAGAAACCCCATGATCTCGCCTTGGGCGACTTCGAAATTCAAATCCTGGATGGCAGTCTGACCAGCGTAACGTTTCGTCAGATTCTCAACTTTAATCATTGTGCAACAATTCGATGAGACAACCGAACCGCCATTGCGTTGGCAATTTTTATCGCGCCGTCAGCATCAAGGTGGCGAGCTCATGATTTTCTCCACGGGCTCGGACCACGCCGACGGTGAATTCCACCTTTGCGCCGCTTTCGGCTGCTCGGAGTGCCTCCTCGACCTGTCTCACGGAAGAGACTATCGATGTGTTTATGCGATAAATCACCAGTCCGCGTTTGATTCCGGCGTCGTCTGCCGGACTATCCCGTTCCACGGCGGTAATTAAAACGCCACGGCCTCGCAGGTAGCCGAGCGCATCGCTCAATTCCTGGGTCAAGTCTTGTAGCTGCATTCCAAACAACTTCTCGGTGCGGGCACTGCTCGATTCGGCAGACTCAGGCGAGCTCTTTAACTTTCCCTGCTTAACCGCCACTTGCTTGAAGCGACCAACGCTGTCACGCACCACGTCTGCTGGAATGGCAAAGCCGAGCCCCTGTGTGGGCACCCCTTGTGGCGTAAACGCCATTTTTGCCGAGGCGATGCCGACCAAACGACCGGACAGATCGATCACTGGCCCGCCACTATTGCCAGGATTAATTGCCGCGTCGGTCTGGACCAGGTCCTTGTAATCAATGTCCTCTACGGTGATGTTCCGTTTGACTGCGCTTAAAACGCCTCGGCTGATCGAACTGCCGTAGCCCACCGCATTGCCGACTACAATTACTGTCTCACCGAGCAAGTTCGGAGAGATATTGTCGAGATTGACGAAGGGGAAATCGGTTTGCGCATCGATTTTGATGAACGCCAAATCGGTCTTGTCATCGCCGGCAATGTAATGGGCGCGGTACGTTTTGCCGTCGTTGGTAGTCACATGAATTTTCAAGTCCGCAGCGCGTTCGACCACATGCTGGTTCGTCACGATGTAACCGGCCGGATCGATGATGAAACCAGAGCCAAGACTTTGTAAGGTCTGGCGGACTTCGCGTGGCCGAAACCGATTGTAGCCGAAGAATTGCGTGTAAAAATCGTCGATCGGATCCCGCACTGTGCGTCGAACTACACGCTCGGTATTGATGTTTACCACCGCGGGCAGCACTTTCGCGACAGCCAAAACCGCTGGCTCCGAGGCGGGATCGGCCTGTGCCAAGCAAGATGAAGATTCCACGATGGTCATCGCAACTCCAGCCAACACGCAGAATACGCTCCTCAGAATTCTCGATACTAAGCTCATAATTGCTTCACAATTTCTGCTGGAATCAGTGAACGCAACTCAGGATGCGTTTCGGCGATGCGCATGAGGTCAAGCTCGTCTTTTTTCCGCTTGCTCACTCGCCGCGTCGGATCCTGCCACGCCCACACTTTGCCACTTATAATGTTTTCCAGACTCGCCACCGGAACCCGGATGCCCAGAACTTCATGTTCTGTCGCACCATCGAGAAACTCCTGGTAGCGGGCATCGGTTGTGAATTGGACGTTTAGCTTGCTGCCGGGCCGTTGCGCGTTCATCGAATGATCGAATGTTTTCACACCAAAGCCTGCGAGTTCGAGTTCGCGGCCGATCCGTTCAAGATTCGCCGCCACCACGACGAGATCAACGTCCACTGTGTAAACGGGTTCGACGTAACAGTTCACGGCCAATCCCCCAATCAGACACCACGGCTTGTTCCGGTTCAATACAGTAACGACTTCAGCGAAATCGCTTGCTCCACCGTTTGTTACCGATTCGTAGATTTCAGCAGCGGTCATATGCGATTGGTCGTGACCCGGACAATCTTGTCTGTGCCCCGAATGTTTGCAGACAGGATTGTCTGCATCACGCGGCACTGTCAACTTGCCGCACGGCGTAATCGTCGGACATTCAATTTGCTATGCGCACATCAATTGACGCTCGCGCAAATCTCAACCTGATCGAGGAGAATTATCGGCGCTGGCAGGAAAATCCTGAATCAGTCGATTCGGGGTGGTCCGCATTTTTCGAAGGATTTGAGCTTGGAAACCTTCCGCAGCAGGATGGCGCTGCGGTTCGCGAGGCAGAGGCCCGTGAGGCGGCGCTGCAGACGCGTGTCGACGGGCTGGTTTACGCGTATTGTTTGCTGGGTCACAGCATTGCGCGAATTGACCCGCTGGCAGAGACGCGGCCACAAAATCCTTTGCTGAGTCTCAGCGAGTTCGGGTTTAGCAAATCAGACCTCGCTCTGCGCGTTTCGTCGAAATTCTTCCTCGATAACCGCGCGATGACGTTGCGCGAGATGATAGCGGGTCTCGAGAGAATCTACGCCGACTCTATTGGCTCCGAGTTCATGCACATCCAGGACTCGCGCATCCGCGAGTGGATCCGGCGACGACTGGAAACCCGGCCGCACAAACATTCGACACCGCGTTCAGTTCAGGTCGCTTTGTTGCGGGCACTGCTCGAAGCGGAGTCGTTCGAGATTTTCCTGCATACGCGCTTCGTTGGACAAAAGCGATTTTCACTTCAAGGCGCGGAATCGCTCATGGTGACTTTGGATACCATCCTGCGCAAATGCCCGGAGGGCGGTGTCGAAGAAATTTGCATGGGGATGGCGCATCGCGGCCGGCTCAATGTGCTTGCGAATTTTCTGCGTAAATCGCTCAAGGTCATCTTCACCGAGTTCAGCGAGAATTACGTGCCGGATTTGGTGGCCGGCGATGGCGACGTGAAATATCACCTTGGCTATGGCGCTGTACGCAGACCCGCTTCTGGCGCTGAAATCGAAATCCGGTTGTCCGCAAACCCGAGCCACCTGGAAGCGGTCGATCCCGTGGTCGAAGGCAAAGCGCGCGCTCGTCAGCGAATTCGCGGAGATGCAGAGCACCGAAAAAAAGTTTTACCCCTGCTGGTGCACGGTGACGCGGCTTTTGTCGCGCAGGGGATCGCGGCCGAGACGCTGAATCTATCGCAGTTACCGGGTTACAGCACCGGCGGCACAATTCACGTCGTCGTGAACAATCAGATCGGTTTCACCACTCTCCCGAAAGATGCGCGTTCGTCGCAGTATGCCACGGATATCGCCAAGATGATCGAAGCGCCCATTTTTCATGTAAATGGCGACGATCCACTCGCAGTGAAATTTGTTAGCGATTTGGCGTTCGATTTTCGTCAACAGTTCGGGCGCGACGTGGTGATCGATTTGTATTGCTATCGTCGCTACGGTCACAACGAAGGCGACGAACCGTCGTTCACTCAGCCCGACCTCTACGCAAAGATTGAGAAACGCCCGTCGGTCACACAGCTTTATAAACGCGAGTTGCTCGAAGCAGGAACATTGAGCGAAGACGACGCTGCGTCGCTGGAGACCGAGTTCAGTCTGCGGCTGGAGATGACGCGAGATGAAGTGAACGCAATCGAAAGACGGAAGGCCAGCCAGAAAGCAAGGTTTAGAGAATCAACGGCCATCTTTCAACCGGAATACACAAGCGAGTCCGAGCCGACAGCGATCAGCGAGAAAACACTTCGAACGATTGTCGACGGCCTCACGCGTGTCCCGGACGGTTTCGAAGTCCAGCCGAAAATCCAGCGCATCGTGCTGGATCATCAGCGCAAGGTCTTCGAGGATGGTGGTCCTTATGAGTGGCATTACGCAGAAGCTCTCGCGTTCGGCTCACTGCTTTTAGATGGAATTCCGATTCGATTATCGGGTCAGGACAGTTCGCGCGGCACATTTAGCACACGCCACTCGGTGCTTTACGACGCAAAAACCGGCAAGCCTTACGTGCCGCTGATGCACCTTACTGAAAAGCAGGCGCGCATCTGTATTTACAACAGCCCACTATCGGAAGCTGCGGTACTCGGATTCGATTATGGGTATTCGCTGGATTATCCAAATATGCTATGCCTGTGGGAGGCGCAATTCGGCGATTTCGTCAACGGTGCACAGACCATTATTGACCAATTCATCGTTTCGGCGGAATCAAAGTGGCAACGGCCCAGCGGAATCGTCCTTCTGCTACCGCACGGCTATGAAGGCCAGGGGCCGGAACACTCCAGCGCCCGGATCGAGCGGTTCCTTCAGGCCTGTGCCGAGGACAACATCCAAGTCTGCAATCTCACGACGGCTGCGCAATATTTTCATGTATTGCGACGCCAGATGAAACGCGACTTTATTAAGCCGCTCATCATCGCCACACCAAAAAGTCTGTTGCGCGCGAAGCACGCTTCCTCACCCGTGGAAGAATTCATCGATGGCAGGTTCGAAGAAATCCTCGAATCGCCCGAAGCCGGTCCGGTCGAGGAAGTGAAACGAATCATCTTTTGTTCCGGCAAAGTGTATTACGATCTGCTGAAGTACAGGAATGATCGGAAAATTGACGATGCCGCCATTATCCGGATCGAACAACTCTATCCGCTCGCGGAGAAAAAACTTCGCGAAATGCTCAAGCCCTTTCCGAAGAACGCGAAGTTTGTCTGGTGCCAGGAAGAGCCGGCAAACATGGGCGCTTGGACTTTTATCGAACCGCGCTTGCGCACTCTATTCTGCACCGAAATCGCCTACGCCGGCCGCGAAGCCAGCGCCAGTCCCGCCGTAGGCTCGCTCGCTCGGCACAAACGAGAGCAAGCTCGCCTGGTCGCCGACGCGTTTTCAGTTTGAACTGATTGATCTCTTGCGGTTGCTTAGACCGTCCCGTCACTGCGTTGCTTCGCTGGGTTACGGATGTTAGCGTCGCCCGCTCGCCATGAGCCAGAATTACAAAGAAACCTTAAATCTGCCGCGCACGGAGTTTCCGATGAAGGCGAACCTTGCCGCGCGCGAGCCAGAAATGCTCAAAGCGTGGGAGCAGACGCAGCTTTACCAAAAAATTCAGCAATCGCGAGCGGGCCGGGAGCTATTTGTTCTCCATGACGGTCCGCCATTCGCTAACGGCGATGTCCACATGGGCACTGCCCTTAACAAGATCCTCAAGGATTTCGTGGTGAAATCGCAGACCATGCTGGGTAAGCGCGCACCGTTCGTTCCCGGCTGGGATTGTCATGGTCTCCCCATCGAATACAAAGTGGTTAAAGAATCGCGCGAGCTTTCTCCGCTGAACGTCCGCAGAAAGTGCGAAGCGTTCGCGCGAAAGTTTATCAACATTCAGCGCGAACAGTTCAAGCGGCTCGGCGTGTTCGGCGACTGGGAACATCCATATCTCACGATGGATCCCAAATACGAAGCGGAAATCTTGCGCGCGTTCGCGGTTTTCGTTGAGGAAGGGCTGGTTTACCAGGCGCAGAAGCCGGTCTTCTGGAGCACCGGCGCACAGACGGCACTGGCCGAAGCGGAAGTAGAATATCAGGAGCGCGACGACACGGCTGTTTACGTGAAGTTTCCAATCGAAAGTGGATCGAGTTCTCAAGAGGCGCTGGCAAACGCGAGCATCGCTATATGGACAACAACTCCCTGGACGTTGCCGGCGAATCTCGCGATCGCTGTTGATTCAAAAGAGAACTTACGTCGTCCAGGAATTCTAGGGCATGCCACCGTCGCCTGACCAATCCGCCGCGGGCTAGATCTTGAGGGACGTCGCGCTACCTTAGTTCTCGCTGAGAAACTTCTTCCGCGGTTTTCCGCAGCCACAGGATTGCAGCCAGTCGGCAAACCGCTTGCAGTATTGCCCGGAGCAAAGCTTGCGGGAGTCAGAGCGCGACATCCATTTCTGGATCGCGAAGTGCAGGTGTTCACAGCCGGCTTTGTGACCATAGATAGCGGCACCGGCGCTGTGCACATCGCTCCCGGGCATGGCGCAGACGATTACGCTCTTGGAGTTAAACACAATCTTCCGATCCTTTCGCCGGTTGATGATCATGGCCGATACACCGAAGAAGCCGGTTTGCCGAAGCTAACTGGCAAGTACGTCTTCGACGCCAATAGTGACATCGTCGAGTTGCTCCGGGAGCGCGGGATGCTGCTCGGAGAAGAAAAATTTCATCATTCATATCCGTATTGCTGGCGCTCAAAAACGCCGATCATCTTTCGCAACGTCGAGCAATTTTTCATTCGCATCGATGAGCTACGTGCCAAAGCGCTGAACGCTATTCACAACGAAGTGAAATGGATCCCGGCCTGGGGCGAGAACCGCATCGCAGGCACAGTCGAATCGCGCCCCGACTGGGTGATTTCGCGACAACGAAGCTGGGGAGTGCCGTTGCCGGTTTTCTATTCCGCAGAGGGCAAGACAATCCTCGACGCAAAAATTATTCGTGGTCTGGCTGATCTCGTAGCCGAGCGCGGCTCGAACATTTGGTTTGAGTTGGACGATGCCGCTCTGGCGAAAGAACTCGGATTGCCGCTGGATGTAAGGAAAGGCACCGACACAATCGACGTCTGGATTGATAGCGGTGTTTCGCATAAGGCCGTGTGCGCCTTGCATCCGGAGTTGCGCGACCCGGCCGACATGTATCTCGAAGCGACCGACCAGCATCGCGGCTGGTTTCAGTCATCGCTGATGACAAGCATTGCGCTTAATAATCGCGCTCCGTACCGAACTTGCGTCACACATGGTTTCGTAGTCGATGTCGACGGAAAAAAGATTTCCAAATCCGGCACGTACGAAAAACCGACTGCTGCCGATCATTTCGTAGGTAAGTATGGCGCGGATTTGCTGCGGCTTTGGGCCAGCAGCATCGATTACACCACCGACGTGCCGTTCTCGGAAGAAATTTTTACGCGCCTTGGCGACACCTATCGCCGGATTCGAAATACGCTACGCATCTTGCTGGGCAATCTTTACGGTTCTCCCGCTGTAGCCCGCATTGGTGATGCCGGCCAGCAGGGGATTCCGACCCCGACTACAACTTTGGTTGATCGATGGATTCTGGAGCGATTGGATCAGGTGATCCGCATCTGTCGATCTGCCTACGAGAATTTCGAATTCCACAAAGTCTATCACACGCTCAACCAGTTTTGCGCTGTGGATCTGAGCAGCCTTTACATCGATATCACTAAGGACCGGATGTACTGCGATGCGCCCGACTCGCCGCGTCGCCACGCGACGCAAATGGCGATGCGCGAAGTTTTCGATGCGCTCTGCCGGTTGCTAGCGCCCGTTCTAGTTTTCACCTCAGAGGAGGCATGGCGACATTCGGCGATAGCCGGCATCGATGATGCCGGCCAACGGCGGTCCCTGACCTCGGCTACAACGTCGGTGCATATGCAGGAATTTCCGCCAGCCCAGGACCGGGGGCGGGGAGCCAGCGATCAGGTTGAGGAACTCTTGAAATTGCGCGGCGTTATCGGGCAGGCGATTGAGCAGGCGCGGCAGGAGAAACGGATCGGCAATTCGCTGGAAGCCCGGGTCGTTTTGAACTCAGATTCGGACGTGACAGAGATAATCCCGGCGGACGAGCTTGAGGAATTTTTTATTGTCAGCGACCTGACGATTCATCAGGCCAAGGAAGCAAGCGCTTCGGTGACGAAGACGTTCTACAAGAAGTGTGCGCGCTGCTGGCGGCATCGGCCAACGGTCGGCGCGAGCAAAGCACATCCGGAATTGTGCGATCGCTGCGAGAGCGTGGTGACAGCGTTGGGAACGGCAGCTCAATGATACGTTTCTGTGGTTCGCAGTGTAGTGTGCGCTGTCCTCAGCGCAGGGTTCCTGCAACGACGATACCAAGTCCGCTGAGGATAGCGGACACTACAGCATCAAGAGTTTGGATTCTCGGCGCTCGGTTTGCTAGATCATCCCGATGAAATTGATCCTTTTCCTCTCGCTTCCGCTCTACGCTCTCGATCAACTGACGAAGCAGTTGGTCCTGCGATCGATCCGTCTGTATGACGCAAACATCGTCGTGCCGGATTTTTTCACTCTGGTTAATGTCCCGAATACGGGCGCAGCGTTTGGTTCGTTCAAGGGCAACAACAGTTTTTTCGTCATCATTTCAATTATCGCACTGGTGGTCGTGACCGTTCTGCTCGTGCGACGCCACCGGTCTGATCCATGGCGTGACATGTCGCTGGCGCTTCTTCTCGCTGGAATTCTGGGCAATCTCACCGATCGGCTCCTCCACGGGCACGTGATCGATTTTCTGCTTTTCAATCTGCACATTCGATATGCCGATCCCTGGCCGGCCTTCAATGTGGCCGACTCCTGCATCTCAATTGCGGTGGTGCTTTTTATCATTCACTCGTTTTGGAGGCCTAAGAGCGCTGAGTAGGTACGACGCGTTGCGCTTCACTCAGTGAAGCGGCTACAGTGGTCGGGTGAATCCTTCTCCGATGGAACAGGCCGCGCGCAGAGTCGCGGCGCGGTTGCGTGAGCAGGGGCACATCGCGTACTTCGCAGGTGGTTGCGTGCGCGACATGGTTCGCGGTTTAGCTCCGAAGGATTACGACATCGTTACCGACGCGCGTCCGGACACTGTGCAGACGCTTTTCCCGCGCACCTACGCCGTCGGGGCGCATTTCGGCGTGATCATAGTTCTGAAGGACGGTTTCCAATTCGAGGTGGCCACTTTTCGTTCCGATGACGCCTACATTGATGGCAGGCACCCCAGCGCGGTGCATTTCTCCTCGCCGGAGAAGGACGCGGAGCGGCGCGATTTCACCATTAACGGAATGTTTTTCGATCCGGTCGCGGATAAAGTCATCGACCTCGTTGGTGGCCAGGCCGATCTCGCTGCGAAACTGGTGCGCGCAATTGGCGACCCGGGGAAGAGATTTGCCGAGGATCGCTTGCGCATGCTGCGCGCCGTGCGCTTTGCCGCAGTCCTGGATTACGAGATCGATAAAGCAACCTGGGATGCGCTTGTGGCCAATGCGCCTTCGATTAATCAGATCAGCGCAGAACGAATCCGAGACGAGCTTGTGCGGATCTTTCTGTCGTCGAATCGCGTGCGCGGGTGGAATCTGCTCGATGCCAGCGGCCTCATGCGCGTGATTCTCCCGGAGCTCGATGCCATGAAGGGTGTTTTGCAGCCGGAGCAATTCCATCCGGAAGGCGACGTGTTCGTACACACCCGTTTGATGTTGTCGATGCTCCCTGAAAAGGTTTCCGTTCCGCTCGTCTTCGCCGTGTTGTTTCACGACGTCGCGAAACCGGTCACCGCGCGTGTGGATGAAACGGGTCGTATCCGTTTTAACGAACACGATCGGATCGGCGCGGAAATGACGGAGGCGATTATGCGACGATTGCGGTTCTCAGGTGCCGAAATCGAAGTAACGGTCGAAATGGTCAGGCAACACATGGTTTTCAAGGACACCCCGAAGATGCGAGTTGCGAAATTGAAGCGATTCATGGCGCGACCAAGCTTCGATGAGGAGCTGGAACTTCACCGCGTCGATTGCGAAAGCAGTCATCGAATGCTCGACAATTACGAATTCCTGCTGCGCAAACGCGAAGAGTTCGCCAACGAACCGATCATTCCGCCGCCGCTCGTGTGCGGCGACGACTTGATCGCGCTCGGTCTTAAGCCCGGGCCCAAATTCGGCGAAATTCTTGAAGCCGTTGAAACGCGACAACTGGAGGGGAGCCTGCGGACGCGGGATGAAGCGTTTGTGTGGGTCAAGGAGTATTTTGTCGGGCAAGAAGAATTGAAGAAAACGCCGAACGTTCAACCTCCAACAACCAACGGCGAATGAGAATTTTGATGGTAAGCGCGGAGGGACCGCCGTTGCAGTGCACGGGCGCACTTGTCGACGTTCTGAATGCATTGCCGCACGAGTTGCGTGCTTGTGGGCATGAGGTCAGCGTCGCGCTGCCGTTCTATCGCGAGGTAAGAGAGAATCGTGCACTTAAAAAAAGGGACAGCGGGATAACCGTTGATGTCCAGCTAGGCGATACCATTTACACCGCTCGATACTTCGAAGCCCGCAGCGCAAACGGCGTACAGTTGTTCTTCATCCGTTGCGACGAATTCTTTGATCGCCCGGGAATCTACGGCGAGCGTGGCCAGCCGTATGAAGATAATGCGGCGCGGTTTGTTTTCTTTTGCAAAGCGGCGGTGGAGTTAGCCCGGCGGTTGACGCCGCAATTAGAGATTTTGCACGTACACGATTGGGCGGCGGCGTTGGTGCCGGTTTTCGTGCATGCACAGGGACTACCGTTCAACACGGTACTGACTATCCATCACATCGCTGACCAGGGCAGTTTTTGGGGACTCGATTTTCAACTCACGAATCTACCGGAGCGGTTCTTTACGCTTGCTGGTGTGGAGTTCTTCGGACGGCTGAATTTTCTCAAGGGCGGTATTTTGTACGCCGACCGAATTACCACAGTCAGTGAACACTACCGGCGAGAAATCCTCACGCCCGCCGGCGGCTGTGGCCTGGATGCAGTGTTGCGCGAAAATGCGCACCGGCTCAGCGCGATTTTGGACGGCGTAGATTACACGCGCTGGAATCCCGCATCGGATCGTCTACTCCCGGCGCGCTACGACTCGAGACGGCTTGCGGGCAAACAAGTCTGTCGCGAGGCGCTCCTCCAACAACTGAACCTCGCTCCTGCGCCGACAGGACCGGTGTTTGGCATGATCACTCGTGTCGTTCACGAGAAAGGTTTCGAAATCCTCGTGCCGCTCCTCGATCGTTTACTGTGGGACGATGTCTGTTTGATCATTCTCGGAGAAGGCGACCCATCATATGAAACAGCGCTGGCTCTGGCAGCGAGAAAATTTCCAACCCGATTTGCGTACCAAAAACATTACGACGAAAAAATGGCGCACTTGATCCAGGCAGGGATGGACATAAGTCTGATTCCGTCGCGTTTTGAGCCGGCCGCGCTAAACGCGATGTACAACTTGAAATACGGCGCCCTGCCCGTTGGACGCGTCACCGGTGGAATTCAGGAAATCATCGAGGATTACGATCCAATTATGGACAGCGGTTATGGTTTTCTGTGTTATGAATATTCAAGCGATGCCTTTTGGGACGCAGTAAAGCGCGCGCGTCAAATCTTCCGCGACCAGCGCCTCTGGACGAAGCTGATGAAACGCGCCATGGCACGCAATTTTTCCTGGGACGCGTCGGCGCAGCGCTATGAAGAGCTTTATCGAGAGCTCCTCGGCGACACCGGCGAAGCTGCGGCGTAATTCTAGTGCTTTCTGTAACGCCGGTTTCCGTTTGCCAAGGCTGCTGATCTGTGGAAGTTTGGGCGGCTTTTTCTCCTCGGAAAAGACTATGGCTTACGCAATCATCAGAACCGGTGGCAGGCAGTATCGCGTCGCTGAAGGCGACACGGTCGATGTCGATCTTCTCGATGTGAAGGTTGGCAAAAATGCGAGTTTCGGCGATGTACTGATGTTTGCCGACGGGAAGAAAGTGACGCAAGGCAACCCCGTCATTGCCGGAGCAAAGGTGACTGCTGAAGTTCTCGAACAGCGGAAAGACAAGAAAGTCATCGCGTTCAAATACAGGCGGCGCAAAGGGTATCACCGCACAGTCGGTCACCGACGTAAATTGACGCGAGTAAAAATCAAAAGCATTGATCTAGGAGCGAAAAAAGAAGCGACGAAAAAGGCCGAGGAATAAAGTCGGTACACGCTATCAGCGGATCAACTCTCAACCTACCAGCTCTACTTCCAATGGCTCACAAAAAAGGACAAGGCAGCGTTAAGAACGGGCGCGACAGCGTTAGCAAACGGCTGGGTGTGAAAAAATTTGGCAGCGAAGTGGTTGTAGCTGGCAACATCATTGTGCGTCAGCGCGGGACGAAGTTTTTACCGGGAAAAAACGTCGGGCTTGGACGGGATTACACCATTTTCGCGCTGGTTAATGGCAGCGTGCGTTTCGACCATGGCGGACGGCGAGTGAATGTCGATCCCGTCGTGGCATCCTCGTCCTAGGTAAATCAAGGCCCGATCGGTAGATCCGTTGGAAGGTTGATGGTAAGCGCTGGGTTGTTGACTTCGCTCGGGATGACGGGGCTTGTCGAGCCAGTTGCTTTTGAGATATAAGCGATTTCCTCGATGAAATATAACACGTTTATTCTTTTTGGCGCGCCGGGTAGCGGCAAAGGCACGCAAGGCAAAACGCTCGGCACGATCCCTCGTTACTATCATTGCGCTTGCGGCGATGTATTTCGCTCCATCGACACGCGCACGAAGGTCGGCAAAGCATTTCTTGAATATTCGAGTAGAGGCCAACTCGTCCCGGATGATATCACGGTGGAACTTTGGCGGGAGGCAATTGATGCGGCTGTAGAAGCGCACAAATTCAAGCCGGACATCGACACGCTGGTGTTGGACGGAATTCCACGAAACCTCGGTCAGGCCAAGATCATGGATGAAATGATCGACGTAAAAAAAGTGTTTCATCTCGCGTGCCCCGATCGCGAGACGCTCTTTTATCGACTTAAGAAGCGAGCTTTGAAGGACAACCGGCTCGACGACGCAAACGAACAAGTCATTCAGCGACGTCTCGATATCTACGAAAAAGAATCGAGACCGGTGTTGACGTATTATTCGCAGGAGCTGGTTAGCGCGGTTGACGCCACCCAGCCGCCCGCCAAGGTTTTGCTCGATATCCTAAAGAGCGTGAACGACGGCGTGTATGAACCAGCAGCAGTTTGAAAGTTTCACTGCCTCCAGTCTCTACTGCGAAAAATGCAAAGCCGCGATGCCGGTGCGGGAGCGGCTGCTTTTGGTCCTGCCTGACCGCGAGATTTTCGATTATCTGTGCACGGGATGCGGAGCGTCGGTAGGCCGGCGTGAAGTCACGGCTGGCGACAAGATGCTTACACAAGCGATGAACGCGCGGCGACCCCGTCGATCCTCCGTTACTACCCTGACGTCGGCACTGCAGGGATGCGCATTGTTTTTATCGGCACGGGTGAAATCGGCGTGCCGACGCTGAAAGCGGCGCTCAACTCGGAGCACGAAGTCGTCGGCATCGTGACGCAACCGGATAAACCCATCGGGCGTGACCAACAAATCGCGCCGACGCCGATAAAAAAAGCGATCCAAGAGACCGCAATTCCGATTCTCCAACCGGCGCGAATCAAAGATGAAACTGCGATTGGCGAAATCCGCGCACTCGAGCCTGACGTGATTGTTGTGATGGCGTACGGACAAATCCTGCCGCGTGAAGTGCTCGAGCTTCCCCGCACGGCCCGTCTAAATTTGCACGCATCGCTTCTGCCGCGCTGGCGCGGTGCTGCGCCGGTTCAAGCCGCAATTGCGGCGGGCGATCGTCAGACCGGCATCACCGTGATGTACATGGATGAAGGCCTGGACACCGGCGATATCTTATTGAGTCGCGAGATTAACGTACTTCAGGGCGACACCGGCGGATCATTGCATGATCGCCTGTCGCAGATCGCTCCTCAGGCGTTGCTTGAATCTTTGCAACTCGTTGCGGCTGGAAACGCTCCGCGCATTCCGCAGGATAACGCACGCGCGACTTATGCCCCGAAGTTAAAACGCGAACACGGCCAAATTGATTGGTCCGAATCAGCTGAAGTGATTGAGAGAAAGATTCGCGCGTTCAATCCGTGGCCTGGCGCATTTATGAAACTCGGTGGTCAAAATCTCAAGATGTTTTCCGGGTCTGTTGTCGATCTTGGCGGCAAATCCGGCGAAGTTTTGCGCAGCGAAAACGAGCTCGTTATTGCCGCCGGCAAAGGTGCCGTTTCAGTGGGCGAGGTTCAGTTGGAAGGAAAACAGCGAATGCACGCAGCGGAATTTTTGCGCGGTCACGCTTCGCTTATACGCGGAGCAGGGTAATTCTGGGCAACGCGGGCGCCTCGCCCGCGCACCCCGCGCATTTTGCTTTCCAAATATCGCTCGCTCCTGTTTGATGGGGGACTGCTCATGCAAACAGAAGCTCCAGTCTATGAACGGATCGTGCTGAAGCTCAGCGGTGAAGCAGTCCAGGAGCGCGGCGGGCGCGACAACATATCGCCTGCGGTAGTGCGCGATATTGCTGAGCGCATCAAGGAGGTGCGCGATCTCGGCGTGCAAGTCGCAGTGGTGATCGGAGGCGGCAACATCTGGCGTGGTCTTTCCGCAGCGGATCGCGGCATGGATCGTACCACGGCGGATTATATGGGGATGCTCGCTACTGTGATCAATGCTCTCGCATTGCGTAGCACACTGGAGCAAATCGGGGTTGAGGCGCGTGTCCAAACGGCGATTGAAATGAAAAATGTGGCTGAGCCGTTCATCCTCGGTCGCGCCGTTCGTCATCTGGAGTTAGGGAGAGTGGTCATTTTCGCCGCAGGCACCGGCAACCCCTACTTTTCCACCGACACAACGGCGGCTTTGCGCGCGAGCGAGATTCGTGCCGACGTCATTCTGAAGGCGACAAAGGTCGATGGTGTTTACGATCGTGATCCAAATAAATATCCGGACGCCTGCCGCTATGACCGGATCACATTTACCGAGGCACTCACCAAGCGGCTGAAAATCATGGACTCAACAGCGTTCAGCCTCTGCATGGACAACAAAATCTCGATCGTCGTGTTCAACATGTACAAACCTGGGATTCTGCGTGACGCCGTCCTCGGGCGAAACGTTGGCACTGTGGTTTGCGATGAAGCTCCACCGAAGTAAACGTTCAACAATATGAGCACAGATGACATCCTTCTTGAGGCCGAGATGTTGATGGAAAAAAGCGTCGATTACATGGTGCACGAATTCGCCGCCGTGCGCACAGGCAAAGCTTCGCCCGCGCTAGTCGAGAATATCGATGTGCACGCGTACGGATCGGCCATGAAACTGAAACAGCTCGCGCTCATCACCACACCCGAGCCGCGGCTGCTGGTGGTTCAACCCTTCGACGTGGGCACGACGCCCGACATCGAAAGAGCGCTAAAGGAATCGAAGATCGGCATCACGCCAGCAGTCGATGGAAAGATTATTCGTCTGCCGATCCCGGAACTTTCAGAGGAGCGTCGAAAGGAGTTAGTGCGTGCGCTTGGGAAAATGGCCGAGGAAGCGCGGGTGCGTGTGCGCGCGAACCGACGCACAGCCATGGATGAAGCGAAGAAGCTCAAAACGTCCGGTGGATTGACCGAGGATCAATTACGCGATGTGGAAGGAGATGTGCAAAAACTCACCGATCGATTCGTTGAATCGATCGACGATCATCTCAAGCACAAAGAAGCCGAGGTCATGAAGGTGTAGTTGGTCCATTTGTGCAGAACGGCTCCGCAGTGCGTTATTGACCAAGAGTTTAGACGGCGAAACTTTCGCCGCAGGAGCAGTGCGCGACAGCGTTGGGATTGGTGACTTTGAATCCGCCTTTTTGCAGATCTTCGCTGTAATCGAGCACAGAACCGCTGACGAAAAGCGCGCTCTTTGGATCGACTACGAGTCTCACGTTTTGAGTCGGAACAAGAATGTCGCGTTCCTTCGGCCCATCCACCAAGTCCATCACGTATTGCAGACCGGAGCAGCCGCCGCCGATGACCTTCAGACGCAATGCACCGTCGGACTGGCCTTTTTCCTTAAGCAGCGAAGCTAATTTCTGCGCAGCTCCTTCGGTCACGCTTATCAGGCGCTCATTGCCAATTTTATAATTCATCGTCGATGTTTCAGTGGTGATCAGCAGGTTCTTTTTGATTTATCACGTTTTGACCGGTCGCGCGGAGCAACTCGGCGACTTCGTTTTGCACGCTCTCGAGTTCATCGAGTCGCAATTGCGGGTCTGGCACGATAAACGCGTCGCCTGTCGAGCCCTGTTCATAAATCAGGACGCGCCTCCCGGCATCGCGGGATTCTGTCTTCACTTGCTTCAACACTCGCTTTCGCTCGAGCATTGCGGCGAGAACATAGCATGCGTTTGCAGGAGGTGAATCCGACGCCATTAAACGGCGAAAGAGTTGCTCTGCATTTTCCTTAGGAACGGACTCAACCGCCTTTGGCGGCAACGCCTCGTAACGCGATTTCCAAAACGAAAACGGACGAATGTTTTCATTCCGGTTTTGCCATGCTTCTTCGCTCAAATCCTCGCGCCGATAACCATCCGCACCGTGATAGAGCAGCGTGTAAAAATATTCGCCCGGAGCAAATGACCGCTTGGTCACGGCGCAGCAGTCGGCGCGATTCTTGATTGCCCATTCGTTTGGAAGGGGGTTCATCGCGCAACTATACGCCGCGCGGTGAACAGATGAAAGCCAGGCGCCTCACGATTGGAGGCCCGCAGGTAGAGCAAATAGAGACCAATCGCGGTGAAAAGAATGTTCGGTGTCCACGCAGCGATCCACGCTGGAACGCGGTCTCCTTCACCGAGCGCGAGAAAAAAATGAACAAGGAAGTTCATGGAGAAAACGAGGATGACTGCCGCGGCGACGCTCGACAGCACCCCGCGCCGAGAATAGCCAATTCCAAGCGGCGCGGCAATGCAAACCACCACGAGGCACGTCCATGGGAGCGCCAGCCGATACTGCAGATGAGTGCGAAACGGCGCCAGCAACGTCGGCGGGAAATCCGAATTGAAATGCAGGTACTCACCTAGTTCCGGCAGGCTAAGGAATTCGGCCTGCACGTTTGCGCTGCCAAGCCGGAAAGGTGTTTCGCTCCAATGCTCGATCTTCAGGCTGGGAAGGAATTCTTCCTTGGTGATGTTTCCAGCGGCATCGTAATGGATCAGCCTCACATTTTCCAAGTCCCAGGTTTTGGTGTCTGGGCGATAAGATGCTCGAGAGGCCACATAACTCATGACGATGTTATCCTTCGCGTCCTGTTGGAGGACCTGCACGTTGTTAAATTTGTTGTCCCCCTGGCGAAAATTCTGAATAAACCAAGTCCGCAAGTCGGTTCGATTGCGAAAAACCTGTCCCTGAATGTTCCGCGCAGGACGCGATTGCGCTTCGGAAAGAAATGTTTTGCGCGCCAGTTCCGCGTGTGGCGCCAGCGAATAGTTCAAAGCCATGCTCGCTGCGACCGTGAGCACGCCGATGCCGATCAAAGGCATCAGGACGCGGGGAAGACTTACGCCCGCCGTTAGCATGGAAACAATTTCATTCGCGCGCGACATTCGACCGAGCGCAAAAAGTAGCGACAGCAGGAGTGAAACTGGCAGCAGGATGATGAGCACCTGTGGGATCTGCGTCGCGTAGTACCGAGCCACAAGGAGGAGACCAACGTGTTCGTCAATGAAAGTCGAAATATTGTCGCTAACGTCAAAAATCATCCAGATCGAGATGAATCCGGCAATGCAGTAAAAGTAAACCTGCGCGAAATTTCGGATGACGTACCGATCGAGAAGTCGCATTAGATTTTCAAATTTCGATTTGCGATTGCCGAATTACAATAGCATTTCCACCACCAGGACGCGGCAGTAAAAGCCCCAGGTCCATTTTTAATCCTAATGATCGCGTTGAAGAACAGTTTGGAAAGCGAACTTGTCGAAAGGGTTCGTGAATTTTTTTCTAAGAACGGCCCGCTCTCGAAAGCAAAAAATTTCGAGTTCCGTCCAGAGCAGCAGGAAATGGCAGCGCGCGTGGCGCGAGCGCTGGAAGAAGAACAGCCTCTGATAGTTGAGGCCGGCACCGGTGTGGGCAAATCGCTGGCTTATCTGGTTCCGTCCGTCCTGTTTGCGCTTGAGCGGCACCAAAAGGCCATCGTTTCCACGCACACAATCAATCTTCAGGAACAACTGCTTCACAAGGACATTCCGATCTTGAGAAAGGTCCTGCCGGTCGAGTTTGAGGCGGCGCTGATGAAGGGCCGGCAGAATTATCTCTGCCCGCGCCGGCTCGAGCGGGCGTTGCAGAACGCGGAGGAACTTTTCAGCGGCCCGGAGCGGAGCGAACTTCAGCGGCTCGGAGAATGGGCGCGTACCACCCGCGATGGATCGCTCAGCGATTTGTCTGTGGAGCCCGATCCGAAAGTGTGGATGCAGGTATGCAGTGAAGCGCATGTCTGCACGCAGAAAACCTGTGGCCAGGACCCGCGTTGTTTTTATCAGCAAGCCCGGAAACGTCTGCTAGCTGCAGACGTCATCGTGCTCAATCACACGTTGCTCTTTATTCTACTCGGATCGCCCGGCACGCAGGAAGAACGCGAAAGCGGGTTCCTGTTCCCGAATGATTTCATCATTTTCGATGAAGCGCACACCGTCGAGCAAGTCGCGTCGAAGCAGATCGGCATCGGTATTTCGCAGTACGGACTCCGCTCGAGCATCCAGCGGCTTTATAATGCGCGCACACGCAAAGGACTCTTCACCGTGATGCGCGACGCGGCTGGCGTACGACTCGCGGCGGAATTGGTTGATGATGTAGATAAGTTCTTTGCTGCAGTCGAATCGAAATCCAATTTTCGCAAGGGCCGCGAGTTTCGCGTCCGCGATGTTGATCTGGTGCCCGATACGATCACCGCCCGATTGACCGCGCTTCAGGCGCGGGTTGCCGACGTGGTGAAACGGGCCGACGACGAAATCTTGAAAGCGGAGCTGCAGGAGTTCGGGCGGCGTATTCGGGATGCGCGAGACGGTATTGCGGTTTTCCTGGAGCAGAGTAAGCCCGAGCATGTGTATTGGGTCGAACGCACGGGCAAGACAGAGCGGTTCCTCGCGTTGAACGCCGCGCCCATCGATCCGGCGCCAGTGCTGCGGCGGATGCTGTTTCGCGACAACTGCTGTTGCGTGATGACCAGCGCCACGCTCTCAGTGGGCCGCCCTGATCTGCTCTATTTTCGCACGCGCATCGGCGCGACAGACGCCGAACCCTTGCAACTCGGCAGCCCGTTCGATTTCCAACGGCAAATGAAAATCTTCGTCGTAAAAAAAATGCCCGATCCGCGCGACACCGCTTATCACAAAGAGCTGGAGCATTGGATCGCGCATTTTGTCCAAAAAACCGATGGGCGTGCATTTGTTCTTTTCACGAGTTATCGCGATCTGCAGCACGTTGCCGGAGCGATGGAGCGATTCTTTGTGGCGAACGACATGAAGCTTTTTGTTCAGGGTGGGGGCGCGCCGCGTAGCAAGCTCCTTGAGCAATTCAAATCAACCCCGCGCAGTGTACTTTTCGGCACGGACAGTTTCTGGGGCGGCGTCGATGTTCCGGGCGAAGCGCTCTCAAATGTGATTATCACGCGACTGCCGTTTGCGGTGCCGGATCATCCGCTTATCGAAGCAAAACTGGAACTTATCGAGGAGCGCGGCGGCGATCCGTTTACTGAATATTCGTTGCCGGAGGCGGTCCTGAAGCTGCGGCAAGGCGTCGGCCGTTTGATCCGAACCAAGACCGACCAGGGGCTCGTCGTCATTCTCGATAACCGTATTATGACCAGACCCTACGGGCGTGCGTTCATGCAGGCGCTGCCCAAATGCCCGGTGGAAATAATCTGATTTGGCTTCTGTTTGAAAGCTTGTCTCAAATGTTCACTTGAACATATCCTACTGCTGTTGTAAATTGGCGGTATGGAAGGACAGATGGAGTTGCAGGAGATCATCAGGATTCTCCACAAATGGGGAATCCATACCGTTGGCCAGTTGGCGGCGCTTGATAAGGAGCAGCTTGGCGCCCGACTTGGGCCCGAAGCGATCCGAATGTGGGAGCGCGCTAACGGCCAATCCAATCGAGTGCTCAAACTGATTCGGCCGCCGGAGTCGTTCGAGGAGAACTTCGAATTCGAAAACGAAATTGAGACGGTTGAACCTCTGCTGTTCATCCTCCGACGTTTTTTGGAACAACTGGCGGTGCGCTTAGCGGCGATCTATCTGGTCGCAAAAGAACTAACTCTGCGCATCACATTCGCAAATTCGCGCCAAGTCCGCCACGGGACGGATTCGTCCGATTGGCGAAACGAACCCGCCGTGGCGGGCAAACAGAGTTACGAACGTGTTTTTAAAATTCCGCAACCGACCAACGATGTCGATCTTCTCTTTCGCATGCTCCAGACGCATCTGGAGAATTTTCGATCCGAGCATCCTATTGTTGCTGTGGCGCTAAGTGCGGAGCCGATCAAACCTGCTGCGGAACAATTCGGATTATTTGAGACCACATTACGCAATCCGCATCAACTCTCAGAAACGCTTGCCCGTTTGACTGCTCTGCTGGGCGCCGACCGGGTCGGCACACCGGTTTTGGAAGAGACGCATCGTCCGGATGCATTTTGTATGGAGCCGTTTTCTTGGGTTGTAGCGTCCGCTCTTTCCGGAGGACAAAACCGTCAGTCCGGCTCGAATTCCCATGCGCTGAGGACAGCGCACGCTAAAGCAACCCTGCGCCGTTTTCGCCCGGCCGTCTCTGCATCCGTCCTGTTGGATCAAGATAACCCAGCACACGTTCGCAGCTCGGATATTCACGGAAAAATCATCAATGAACGCGGTCCGTATTTTCTTTCCGGAAATTGGTGGGACGAAAAATCGTGGGCACGCGCCGAGTGGGATTTGCAATTGGAAGGCGGTGAACTGGTTCGGTGTCACGAATCGGAGCAAGGACTTGGAAGGTGGATGGGATTTATGATTAAGGGAAATCGTAACTCGAGATTCGTGAACCGTGAATCGATTCGGCCGATGTAACGATTAACGATTTAATCGATTCACGGACTGCAATGAGCTACTGCGAATTGCATTGCTGCAGCGCGTTCAGCTTTTTACGTGGCGGGTCCTTCCCCGAGCAATTAGTCCAAACTGCAGCCGAACTGGAAATGCCTGCGATCGCGTTGCTCGATCGCAACGGCGTTTACGGGGCACAACGATTTTCCGTGGCTGCGCGCGAACACAACGTGCGTCCAATCGTCGGCGCCGAATTGTCGATGGAAGACGACAGCATTTTGCCGGCGTTAGTCGAGAACCGCACGGGTTACAAAAATTTATGTGAACTGTTAACCCAGGCGCATCTGCGCAGCGAAAAAGGCAAATGCGCAGTGCGCTGGGATGAGTTGCCGGAATTTGCCGAAGGCTTGGTGGTGTTATTCAACGCATCGATGGTGCACTGTAGGGCGTCTGTGTCAGACGCCGATCTTTCCCGGCGTTTCACAGAAACGCCCTACAAACCAACGGAAATGCTAATCGCTGCCTTTGGTTGCGAAAACGTTTTTGTCGAACTACAGCGGCATTTCATTCGCGGGGAGGAACGAATCAACCGCGAACTGATCGAGTTTGCGCGCACACATCGATTGCCGCTCCTTGCCACAAACGGTGTGCAATACGCGAAGCCGTACGGACGCGAGGTGCTGGATGTTTTCACCTGCATTCGCAAACACACGCATCTCGATGCCGCGGGGAAACTTTTATCACAAAATGACGAGCGTCATCTGAAGAGCGATCGCGAAATGCGCGAACTGTTCCGGGATTTACCCGAAGCCATCGAAAACACATCGCGCCTGACTGAACGGCTCACATTTTTTCTCGAAAATCTCGGTTATGAATTTCCCGAATATCCGGTGCCCGCAGGTCACACGATGGACTCATTTTTGCGCACGATCGTCTGGTTCGGCGCGCAACAGCGTTACGCCGCGATCAGTCCGAAAGTAAAACGTCAAATCGAAGAAGAGCTTGCGTTGATCATGAAGCTCGGGTTTTCCGGTTATTTTTTGATCGTGTGGGACATCATCAATTTCTGCCGCGAACACAATATCATGGTCCAGGGCCGGGGCAGCGCCGCTAACAGCGCAGTTTGTTATTGCCTCGGGATCACGCCGGTCGATCCGGTGGAAAATCATCTCGTTTTTGAACGTTTCCTTAATGAGAGCCGGAAAGGCTGGCCCGACATCGATCTCGATCTGCCCAGCGGCGATCGCCGGGAAGCGGTGATCCAGGAAATTTATCGCCGTTACGGCAAATCCGCCACAGGACGGATTCGCGGTGGCGAACACGGGGCAGCCATGACCGCGAACGTGATCACCTATCGCGGACGCAGCGCCGCGCGCGAGATCGGTAAAGCACTGAATTTTTCCCCGAGCATCATCGATCGCTTTTCACACTTGTTTGCCAGCGGCGATTTCCCGCACACACTCGAGCTCGAATCGCAAATCGAGCAGGCTGGTTTGCCAAAGGCGCATCCGCGGATGCCGGCATTCATCCGGTTATATCGCGCAATTTACGGTTTGCCGCGCCATCTGGGCCAGCATTCCGGCGGCATGATTATCTGTCAGAACAAGCTCAGCTCTTTCGTGCCGCTGGAAAATGCTTCCATGCCGGGGCGTGTCGTTGCCCAATGGGACAAGGACGATTGCGAGGACCTCGGCATCGTGAAGGTGGATTTGTTAGGCCTTGGGATGATGTCGGTGATGCAGGATGCATTTGAATTGTGTCGCGAACGCGGGCGACCACTCGATCTGGCTCACATTCCGAAAAACGACGAGAAGACGTTCGACATCATGCAAAACGCCGACACCATCGGCGTGTTTCAAATCGAGAGCCGCGCGCAAATGGCCACGTTGCCGCGTATGAAACCGAAATGTTTCTATGACGTGGTCATCGAAGTGGCGATCATCCGCCCGGGACCGATTCAGGGCGATATGGTGCATCCCTATCTGGCACGCCGCGCTGGTAAAGAGCCGGTGATGTATTTCGACGATCGCTTGAAGCCGGTGCTCGAACGCACCCTCGGCGTTCCGTTGTTCCAGGAGCAAATGCTGAAGATCGCCATGATCATGGCGGATTTCTCCGGTAACGAAGCGGAGGAATTGCGCCGCGCGCTGAGTTTTCATCGCTCCGAAGAACGGATGCGCAAAGTGAGCGTAAAACTCCGCGTCGCCATGGAAGGCAAAGGCGTTGCACCCGACAAGATCGACAAAATCATTCAATCGATCTCGTCGTTTGCGCTGTACGGTTTTCCAGAATCGCACGCCATTAGTTTCGCCATTCTGGCGTACGGCAGCGCGTATTTAAAAATGCATCGCGCACCGGAGTTTTACGCCAGTTTGCTGAACAATCAGCCGATGGGCTTCTACACGCCGGCCACGATTGTGAAAGATGCGCAGAGACACGGTCTGCAGATCAAACCAGTTTCTGTGACGCATTCCGATTGGGGTTGCATTGTTGTCGATGACAACACGGTGCGACTCGGATTTTGCGTCGTGAATGGATTGCGGCAGGAACATGCCGAAGAACTTGTCAGGCTACGGCAGGATCGAGCATTTGAATCATTGAACGATCTCAAGGGGCGCGTCCCGCTCTCCAAAGACGAACTGCGAAAATTAGCGGAACTCGGTGCACTCAATTGTTTTGCCGAACATCGCCGCGCTGCGATGTGGCATGTGGAGGAGACTGTGCATGATGATTTGCTGGGGAGCGCGGGCGCGCCGCCCACTGTGTCACGCGCCTCGCAGGACATTCATCGGGAGCTTTTCGGCGAGAGCCCCGAAAAGAGCGGGCTGGGCGCCCGTGCTCCCCTTTCATCGATGACGTTACCCGAACGGGTGAAAGCGGATTACGAAACGATGAATCTGACCACCGGCCCGCACCCCATGAAGCTGTTGCGCAAAAATCTGCCGAACATTTGGTGTGCGATTGACCTCATTCACGCCGTACACGGTTCGACCATTCAGATCGGTGGCAACGTGATTTGCCGCCAGCGTCCGGGCACGGCAAAAGGATTTGTTTTTATCAGTCTTGAAGATGAGACCGGCGTTTCCAACGCAATCGTCGATCCAGACTTGTTCGAACGATTCCGGCTCGTGATTACAGAAGAAGCCTTTCTTCTCGTTGAAGGGCAGGTGCAGAATTCAGACGGCGTTGTTTTGATCAAAGCACGTGAGATTAGGGCGCTTGTTCACGAATCACTGGTCGGGAGTGAATCGCACGATTTTCATTAACGTTGGATGGCGTCTGACACAGACGCCCTACAGTTTTGGATCCTTCGGAGGTTTTGCAACCTGCTTCGGTTTCGCGGGCACCTCTTCCTCCAGTGCGACTTCGTATTCGGGTTTCGGAACGCCCATCAGCCAATGGTCGAACCAGCCGACGATATGCTGCAACCGCTCGACACGATGCCATGGTTGGCCGGAACGGGAAAGCTCGTGCGACTCGTTAGGGAAACGCACCATCACCGTCGGAATCTTACGGAACTTCAACGCCCGAAACATTTGCTCGCCCCCTGCGCCCGGCGGCGTGCGATAGTCTGCTTCCCCCAAAATAAACATCATCGGTGTCTTTACGTTGGTGATGTAACTGATCGGTGACCGGGCGCCATATTCGTCCGGATCTTCGAACGGCGGACCTCGAAACCAATTGGGTTGGAAAAGTGTGAAGTCCGCTGTGTACCACCAATTCGCCCAGTCGGCGATGTCGCGCTGCGACACTGCTGCAGCAAACCGGCCCGTTTGTCCCACCACCCAGTTTGTCAGCAAGCCGCCGCCGCTTCCGCCGGTTACGCCGAGCTTTTTATCATCGATGTAACCGCGCTTGATTGTCTGATCCAGGCCGGCCATCAGGTCTTTGTAATCGTCTCCCGGATAATGATACTGAATCACATTCCCAAATTCCTGGCCGTAGCTGATGCTCCCGCGCGGGTTGGGGTAAAGCACAACGTATCCCTTCGCCGCCATCCACTGAAATTCGTGATCGAAAATGAAACCATAGGCGACGTGCGGCCCGCCATGGATATTCAGAATCAACGGATATTTCTTATGCGCATCGAACCCTGGTGGCTTTTGCAACCACGCATGGATACGTTTGCCGTCGAAACTCTCGTACCAAATCTCTTCCGGTTCGGTGAGATTCAGTTTCGAGAACAGTCCGTCATTGATGTTCGTTAACTGCTTCGGTGATGCTCCCGCTGTCGCGCGATCGAGGGCGAAAAGATCGTTCACGCGCGTCGGCGACGAAATGACATAGACAAGCTTCGAAGCATCGGGCGTGGCGCGAAAGCTCAGTACGACCTGGTGTCCGGAAGTGAGATCGTGTACCGCACCACTGCTGCCGGGGTCACCGACCCCGGCTACAGGTACGTCGAATAACGCGAGATTTCTTTTGCCTTCCTTTACGTAAACTTCGATGAGGCCTTTTCCATCCGCGGTCCAGATCGGCTTATTCGCTCCGCCAGCCCGCGGCGGCGCACCGTCCCCAATCACGAAGCCATCGATATCGAAATCAAAATTGGCAGTAAGATTTCGTGGCTTCGCATTCGGAGAGAGATCGAGGACCCACAGGTCTGGTTCCGTGTAGGAATTGATCGGCTGCGTCGTCGCGGCGACAAATGCGACCTGTTTGCCGTCAGGGCTGAGCGACAACGCGCCTCCGCCTGGCCCGACCTGCGTGTTGAGATCGATGGTTGTGATCTTTACTCCCGCTTGAGCGGGACCCCCTGCCGCGACTGAGTAAATATCTGTCCTAGGCAGCTCATAATACGGTTCGTCGATCCTGCTCGAGGTGAAATAGATTTGCGAACCGTCCTTTGACCAAACCGCGTTCTCTTCGTCAAAGCGGCCGGTCGTAAGCTGACGTGGCTTAACTTTTTCTTCTGTGGTGCGAGGAGCGCTTACGATCCAGATATGCGTCGGATGCTTGGGATCAATGTAACCTTCATTGTCCTGCCGGTACACGGCTCGCGTGACTACGCGCACATCGCTCTCGTGCTCATCTGTAGCCGGGGGCGGCGACCCCGGCTTTTCGTCGCGCTTTTTCCTTTGCTGCTTTGCGACGTCCTCTGGATTCGTTTCGCTTGTAAATGCGATGTTTTTTTCGTCGGGCGCCCAGACAGGACTGCCGACGCCTTTTGGCAGTTCAGTAAATACAAAGGAATCGCCGCCATCCATCGGCAGCATTGCAAGTTGCGGCGGTTCAGGTTTGCCATCCTTTTCGGTCGAACGCAGGAATAGCAAAAATTTTCCGTCCGACGACCAGCGCGGCGTATTGTCGTGATCGCCTTTTGTCAGTTGACGCGGGGCTTCGCCGCCGGCCTCAGGCACGGACCAAATGGAAGTGTTATAGCCTTCTTTCTTCTCGTTCACCGTGACTCGCACGAATGCGATGCGCGATCCATCCGGCGAAACCTGCGGGTCACCGATCCAGACAAAATCCCAAAGATCCTTTTCCGTGATGGCGCGTTTCTGCGCGAAAGCACTGGCGGCGGCAGTGACAAAAAGAACAAAAATGACGAATGACTTCGTCACGTTGAATCGTTGAATTGTCGAACCGCTAAATGGTGAAGACGTTGTAACGTTGTAACGTTGTAACGAATTACTCCAGTTTCTCTTCATTCGTGCGTTTTCGTTCGCGGGTCGCAGAACGGTCCGCGTTCACATATTCTCGATTACGTTGTCGCCAAACTGCGAACACTTGATCTCAGTTGCGCCTTCCATCAAACGAGCGAAATCGTACGTCACGCGTTTGCTCGCGATTGCGCTGCTCAATCCTTTCAGAATCCGGTCAGCAGCTTCAGTCCAGCCCATGTAGCGGAACATCATTTCACCGGAAAGAATTACTGAGCCGGGGTTTACCTTGTCCTGGTTCGCGTATTTCGGCGCGGTGCCATGAGTCGCCTCGAAAACTGCATGGCCAGTGATGTAATTAATGTTCCCTCCGGGCGCGATTCCAATTCCGCCTACTTGCGCGGCCAGCGCATCGCTCAGGTAATCCCCATTCAAATTTAGCGTTGCGATCACATCGAAATCTTCCGGCCGCGTCAATACTTGCTGAAGTGTTATGTCCGCAATCGCGTCTTTGATCACAATTCCGGCGCCCGGTTTACCCATCGGAATTCGGCACCATGGCCCGCCATCGAACTCTTCCGCGCCGAAATATTTCTTTGCGACTTCAAAGCCCCAGTCGCGGAATGCGCCCTCGGTAAATTTCATGATGTTGCCCTTGTGCACGAGCGTCACGCTCTTGCGCCGGTTTTGGATTGCGTAGGAAATCGCGCTGTGAATCAGGCGCACACTGCCGGAGTAACTGACCGGTTTGATCCCGATTCCCACACAAACCTCATCGCTCTCCGGTGCGCCGACCATTTTCCAAAATTGTTTTGCTTTTTCTTTTGTCCCGAAACGAATTTTGTCGAACTGCTTTGGAAATTCCTTTTGCAGAAAATCCAGAATCTTTTGCGCCTCGGGCGTGCCGGCGGCGTACTCGATGCCGGCGTAAATGTCTTCCGTGTTTTCGCGGAAGATCACCATGTTTACTTTCTCGGGATGCTTGACTGGCGAGGGGACGCCTTTGAAGTACTGCACCGGTCGAAGACAGACGAAAAGATCGAGCAACTGCCGCAGCGCCACGTTAAGCGAGCGAATGCCGCCGCCGACAGGCGTGGTCAGTGGTCCTTTGATACCGATCAAATACTCACGAAACGCTTCAACCGTATCGTCCGGCAGCCATTCATCGAATTTGTCTTTTGCTGTTTGTCCGGCGAAAACTTCAAACCAGGCAATTTTCTTTTTCCCGCCGTATGCTTTGTCCACCGCCGCATCGAAGACGCGAACGCTGGCGGCCCAGATATCCGGCCCGGTCCCGTCTCCGCGGATAAACGGGATAATCGGTTGATCCGGTACATTCAGTCTGTCGGTTCTGGTAATCTTTTCGCCTCCGGGCGGAGCAACATTTTTATAAGCCATAAGCGGCAACTGTAGCGGCAACCCCGACCTGAGCAATGCCGAACGGCCGTGGCTGCAATCGCGTGATTGACTGCTGGCGATTTCGTCTCGCGCCCGGGGCGATTAGCGCGTCGCATCCGTCCCTATTCCGAAGCTAAGCAAGTCGGGAATGGCCGACTCCCACGCGTTTATGGAAACCGTTCAGAAGAACGTTTGCGCAACGCCCGCTCTTAGTCGCCGTTGCTTGTCGTTGGCGGCTGTTCGGGCGAAACCGGAGGACCAACGTCCTTGGGGTTAACCGGACTTATTGTGGATGGCTGGACGAACTCGTTATGGGTCGAGCATGGCGCGCTTGTTGCCGCCACAATGCAGTCGCGCAGCATTGGCGCCGCCGCTAGCGTCGCGTCACGAATTTCACCGGCTGCCGCCGGATTGCCTGCGATGGCTGCTTCAATAACACACTCCGCCAATTCGCAGGAAAGTTCCTTGCCTGCGACCTGTTTGAAATCTCTGGAATACCCGCGGACTGGTCGACTCACAGTTAAAGCTGCCACGGCGATCTGGGCGGCGAGATCGGGCCGTGCCAGCGCCGCTCTGCCCACGAGCGCGCATACGTCCCGCGGGCTTTCACGGACGACGAGCGAATCGAACGCAGCCAGAAATTGCTCGGGCGTTGCCGTCCCGATGGTAGCGCCTGATGCGCTGAGCGCGCGAGCCAAATCGTCATTGGCTCTCCCACGAAGCTGAATTTCCTGATTAATCAACGCCGCGCTCGGCAGTTGGCCAAAATCGGCCACCAGCGGAGAGCGCAGTTGCTGCTGGATATCCACGTCCACCGGATTGCCCAACCTGCCGGAAATGGGGTCGTAAGTCACTTTTTGCCCGGCGCGTATCCGCATACACTGCCCGACGCTGTCCAGCCGAACGTTCGCAGTTCCCTCAAGCACCGTAAATTCGACGATCCCGTCCGGGTTGACATTCCCCAGCACCGTTGTGCCGGTGATCGCCGCTGTCACTGAGCCCATCTTGACCTTTGCGCCGCCGGAATTCTTTGGCACATAAAGCAGAAACTGTCCGCTGCCCAGATCGATCGTTCGCCCGCCTTTCCCTACGCTGAAAATTGTTTTCTCGCCCAGGCGCGTAATTGACTTGTCCTGAAAGGTCAACTCGCTTCGCGATTGCGTACCGGTTTGCACGGCGGAACCCTTATGAACAGTCTCGTTAACCGCAGCCGACCGCGCTGCAGCCCCTGAAGGAAGCACTTTAACATCCTTCACAACTTGAGTGACTTGCGCTTGCTCGAAATCTGCGGCGGTCACCGCGTTTGGCAGCCAACTCGTCGAGGCGAGTGCAACTGGGGCGACGAAGAGGATACAACGGGGTCGGATCTTCATGGGCGCATTTATAGTCTGTGCTCTGGCATTTGTGAAGTCTTTTCTTTCGACCTTTTGGCCTTCGGGAGACCGCAGATTACGCGGATGGCACGGATATCACCGCCGACGGTCCCGCTGGGTGACCCCTGATCCGTGAGCGCTGACTTCCGCTCCTTTCGCATCCGCCATCCTTCGGTGTTCGTGATTCGGTCTTCGTCATTTCATTGACTTGTATCGTCGCAGTTAACAGCGTTCCCAGCCCTCTCGAAATTTGGCTTGCCAGGCGCCACGTTGTTGCTATCGTGCGTTCCCCCGATGTTTGTCCCCCCAGGCATCCCCAGTTGGATTCTCGTGCAATCGCAACGCCCGCGAGCGCGTTGGGTCAACCCTTCAAAGTTTTTGCACAGTACCTATTGCGTTCGGCAGAAACTTCGCGCTCATTTTCCATAGAAAAAGTCTGGCGACACTGACGAATGACGAAAGCGAACAACCGCGTGCGTTATCTGCCAGGGAGCAGCGATTCCTGGTCCGCTGCCAGGAAGAGCGAATTGGAAATCGCCACTTGGTGCGGCGCGCCTCTGGCAGGTCGCTTCAACGCTTCAAGGCTTCAACGCTTCAACCTCGATCGAGGCTTCACCCTTCTCGAATTGCTCATCGTCGTCGGCATCATCGGCCTGTTGCTGGTGCTGATGGCGCCGGCATTCACAACCATCAAAGGCGGGACCGACGTCACCAGTGCCGCGTACACCATCAAAGGCGTGCTCGATACAGCGCGCACCTACGCGAAAGCAAACAACACCTACACCTGGGTCGGATTCTTTGAGGAGGATGCTTCGCTAGGATCGACGAGTCCAGCTACAGGTGGTCCCGGGCGGCGTTGTGATCTCGATCGTGGCGTCAAAGGACGGGAGCGAGGTGTACACTTCAGTGAGCAGCCCTGCGGCGGACATGGATACAAATGGGACAAAGCTCCTGCAGGTAGGAAAGCCGATTAAACTCGAGAACATGCATTTGCGCACGTTCGCAAATGGCTTGGGTACCGGCGAGACCTTTCCAACCAGGCCCGCAATCCCGGGAGGTTCGCCGGACAATGCCAAGATTGGAGATACAAGCCCGGACCCATCGCTCAGGTATTTTCACTATCCTCCAACGGTTCCGAAGGATCAAGGCAGTACAAGTTCGAGAAAATGATCCAGTTCAACCCACGTGGCGAATGCCGGTCACAAAATGACAACTACGAAATGAGAGCTGTCATTGAAGTAGGCCTTCAACAAATGCACGGAACAAGTGCTCCCGCACTGGCTGACCCCAAGAACTGCGCGGTTCAGCTAACGGGCTTCAGCGGAAATGTTAAAATCTATCGAATGTGAACCACCTTTGCGTTCGGCTGCTGCGTTTTCCTTGGTCGAGTTGACTCTCGCTCTCGGTACCGCCGCTTTTTGCTTGATTACAGTCTTCGCTTTGGTGCCTGTCGCAGTGCTGACAAATCGCAACGCCACGTCTCAAACGGCCACCACAAACATCGCCGCCTTGGCTGTCGCCGATTTGCGTGCGAAAACAACGGGCGCCTCGCCACTGCTTGGGATCATTATTCCGACTGATCCGACGAGCCCACCGCAATTCGTTCCGCCGAACGTTGTGCCGTGCTCAGGTGGCCAAACGTCCGCCACCAGCCAGATCCGTTACTTTGATAGTCAGGGACAAGCTTTTAGTTCGTTTAGTTCGACCTCGCTTTACCGACTGATTGTAACCTTTGTGAAGAATACGACTGCCACCGCCACGACCGGCGCGACGTACGTTAACGTAAAAGTCACATGGCCGCGGATCGATCCCTGCGCGATAACGCCAGGCGGCTCGGTAGAAATGTTTGCCGCGTTAGACAGAAACTAGCGCCATGTGTGACAAGCGAAATCCTGCATCTGTAGCGGCAGCCGCGTCGGCTACCACACTTGGACAAACGCAGGCGACACACCTGCCGCTACAGCGTCACGGCGCAGCCGGTTTCACCTTGGCGGAACTTCTTGTCAGCATTGGCGTACTCGTGGTGATTGTTCTGCTTTTCACCCAGCTCATCAATAGCGCGGCAACTGTTATCATTCTCAGTCACAAACGAATGGACGCGGACTCAGAAGCGCGACAAGTCCTTGACCGTATGGCGATCGATTTCGCGCAGATGGTGAAACGCACTGACGTCGATTATTATGTGAAATTTGCTAACCAGCAGCAACAGCAAAACGATCAAATAGCCTTCTACAGTGCTGTGCCGGGCTATTATCCGTCGAGCGGCGCCCCAAGCCCGGTCTCACTTGTAGCTTATCGGGTTAATTCCAACTTGAGTTCTCCGTCATACAATAAACTGGAGCGACTGGGCAAAGGTCTCGTTTGGAATGGTGTCTCCACGGCTAATACACCAGTGGTTTTCCTGCCTTTTTTGATTAGCACTACGTGGCCGTATGCAACCAGCCAGATTCCGGATCCAGATTCCACCCTCCGCATACGAGGTGATCGGCCCGGACGTTTTCCGGTTCGAATACTACTATCTGCTGACGAATGGAGCCTTGTGGGACGGCCCATGTTTTAACGGAGAGAATTGCACGGAGCCTACTGGCGGGAGATCGCGGCGATTGTGGTGGACCTCGCGGTAATCGATCCCAGGAGCAAAGGGCTGCTCAGTCCTCAGCAGATTGGAAATCTTAACGGGAGTTGGGTACTGGCAACTTCCTGACCGATTTCCACACCGACCTGAATCGGCCGGGTCAGGTGCTTAACCAATGGCAGCTTAGACTTAACAGAATTACAAATTTGCCGCGCGGGCAGGCCGTTGCCGGCGTTCGGCTGTACGAACGCTATTTTTACCTTAATCGGTGAGGCCGACCATGCCAGCTTTTCATTTGCCCAGACGATCATCTGACAAGGCCGCGGCGCTTATCATTGTTCTCGCATTCGTTGTGCTTTTGGCGGGGTTGTCCCTGACTTACTTCTCACGCACCACCAGCGAAAGGCGACTTCCCACTCGAGCTATAATGATACCTCGCCGATCTTCTGGGCCGCAGTGCTCTGGATGTCATCGTCGGCGACTTAAAACAAGAAATCGCAGCCGGCTCTAGTTTGACCACGGTTAACGGCTTGACAATTTACACGCCTAACAGCAGTGCGAACATGCTCCCGATGCGTAGCGGTAATCCGAGCGGCTCACCCGATCCGATCCCGAACCTGGTGCGCCGTAGTTGGGCAAACGACACGAATCTGACCATCCGTAGCCGTGCATCAGATGTGAATTCCTCGACTGATATATCGTTGAATGGTCGCTCCGTTAGTTCCACTCGGTGGAACAGTCACTATATGGTCCCAAAGGGGAACACTGTCACTAACGATTCGTCACCTATCCCAGCCTTTACCACGCCAGACTGGGTATTTGTTACGAACCAAGGCCCGACTCCTTCTCCTTCGCCTGTTAATGTTATCGGCCGATATGCGTATGCAATTTATGATGAAGGGGGTTTGCTGGATGCTAATTTAGTGGGTCTTCCTTCCCCGACGCCGGGCCCGGTGACAATTGCGTCGCCTTCTCCGAGCCGGACGGCTTATATCTCGAGAAGGGGCACGGTCGCGTTTGCCGACCTTACGGCCCTGCCTCTGACTTCAGGGGGGATACGCCGAACCCTATGACAATCAGCAGAGTTGTAGGCTGGCGGAATTATGTCACTACGAGCATACCAACAAATCAGACTTTCCCTGACCTTTCACCGTCACCGTCGCCATTTGTAACTTACTTTCTGGATAACAGTCGTGATTTCCTCACCGTTAGTCCTACCCCTAATCCTCAAGGCCGCACCGACCAGGCGTTCGCCACGCGATCGGAACTGATTCAACTCGTGCTGTCCTCCATCGGGACGAGCCCGAACCTGTTGCAATATCTCAGTACGTTTTCACGCGAACTAAATGCCCCCACCTGGCAATCTGCGTCTAATCCGATCTGGCAGCGTTTCCAGTTGGATAACATCAGCTTGCTAGGGAGCAGCCCGACGCCCGCACCTTCTCCCGGAAACGCGCCAGCTATCAAAGCTGCTTTTGGATTACAATGGTCCACCACCAGTGGCCGATGGCAATACGTGGGGGACCCAAGGTACGACCCTACTATCGGCGATCCCGACTCCAGCGCCGGGCGGCTCTCCGGCACCGGATTTCTTTCAAATTCTAAACTACGCTTATTCGGGGCAGCCTATTGCTCAGGTTCTCTCGCTTGGTGCGTGTATAGTTGATCAGTACGATGCGGATCAAGTTACCACGGCGATCGAATACGCAGGGTCACCCGGCGTTGCCTGGGGGATGGAGGATCAGGATCCGCCCATCCCCATGGGTTCCCCAAGCCCATCGCCGGTGCCCACGCCCATTTCTGGATATTTCGTCCTTCAACGGCCATTCCAAAACGTCGGGGAGCTGGGTTACGCGTATAACCCAGCAAGCGGTGTCACACTGGATTTCTATACGTCAGGCAGCAACGAGGCTGCTATCCTGGATTTCTTTACACACAACACAACTAATAATACAGGTACTTATAAGCTTCCCTACCCCTTACGCGCTGGTCCGGTGAATATTAATACTCGAAACAGCGCGATCATTGCTACCCTTCTCAAGAGCGCGCTGCCAAACGAACCGCCAGAGACAGCAGGTGTTCCTTCCAGCTCTGCGACCACCGCTGCTGCGTTGATTGCGAACGAAACCGGCAGACAGCCAGCCATCGGCAGGCAGGATCTTGCGCGCCTTGCAGCCGCCGTCGGGACAACAATTGGCAGTACGGAGGAGCAAAAGGAAACAGTAGCACGCGCTCTGGCCGACACGACGCAAACAAGGACTTGGGGACTGCTGATCGACGTGATCGCGCAGACCGGTCACTTCAAGCCAAATGCTACCAGTCTGCAAAACGATTTCATTGTCGAAGGCGAAGAGCACTACTGGGTTCATGTTGCCCTCGACCGTTTCACCGCCCAGGTCATCGACAAGCAGATCGAAGTGGTGAAAGAGTAAGTCGTGGGAGACCGCGGCCCAATGCAACGGAGCGACCGCAAGCGCGGTAGGCGATGATAACATGGGACACCAGAGCCGGGGCTATGTGGTGCCTGATTTACTCCCTTGTGGCACTTCCGTGTAACTGGTCTGCTGATTCTCCAAAGGTTATGAGACCGGCGAAACCAATCAAGGCGACACGTTTAACGGCCCCACAGCTTTAGATCATCTCGACAACTGAAGGTTTCATAGTTGGTCTAGTATTCTCCTTCTACTGGGAGCAGATCACGGCTGTAACGGTTCCTGTGCCCGTGTGGCCGGGAGCGGGTCCGTAGCCTGGGTTGGTCTGGATAATGACCAGCTTGCGGCTGTTGCCACTGATGATTGAGCCATTCTTGGTGATTGAGCTTGCGGCAATAGCCGTGATGTAGGCAGGAACGCTGTCCGGCGGGTTGCAGCTATTACCTGGATCGCTTAGCCAAGTACCTCCGCACGATGGCGGGTTCGGGTTCAATACGTTGGCAAAGCCCTTAAAACTTGAGGGGGCTGAACCGCCGCTGAGATCGTTTGCCTTGTGCCACTGGGCGCCCCAGAAGGTTATCTTCGCGCCGACGATCGCGTCGAGGTCGCCAATAACAAAGCTCCCGGCCTGAGGTGTCGGCGTTGGTGTGGGAGTGGGAGAGGGCGTAGGTGTACGTGTAGCTGTTGGTGTTGGCGTTGGCGTGAAGGCAGCTGTTGCGCTCGGGGTAGCCGTAGCCGTTGGTGTCGGCGTTGGGGTGAACGTGGCTGTGGCGGTAGGAGTGGGAGTAAAGGTAGCTGTTGCGGTCGCCGTAGCTGTAGCCGTTGGCGTCGGACTAGGACTACATGCGCCTCCTGGGCCACTTGAGGTCCAGCCGCCAGTAGCCGAACTGCCTGAGCCGTTGCAGAAGTACTCAGCAAAGCAGGTATCGCAGCTCTGCACTCCCGCCGTGGCGCTGCTGTTACCCTGCTCCACTGTGCCGTAAATTACGTCGAACGTGTTCTGCCCCTCATATAACCTCAACTCGAAGTTGGCCTTCTGGTCCGGCTGATCCATATAAACTGCGCGCCATTCAATGTTGAAAATGCGATTGGGAGCGGTGCCGGACACTGAAGTATAAATGCCGCAGGTGTCCCCGGGGTAACCAGTGCAACCGCTGTTGTCATCGGTACGCAGATCATCCCAGTAAGGGAAAATAGTGCAGTCGTGACCGGGCCATGGGAGACACGTGTTACTCAGATAGTCCACATCACTGGTCGTGAATTGTGCATTGCCGTTGGCGGACACATTGATGCTGGTGTGAGCCATTCCGCAGGCCATATAGGAGAAGGGAAGCGCGACGTTGGTCACGAGATCCTCTCCGTGATTGCCGGTGTCCGTGTCGCCCGGCACTATAGCGCCGCCTATCTGACTTATGGTAAGCCCGTTGCAAGCTGTTGGTGTAGGTGTTGGCGTTGGAGTATAGGTAGCCGTAGGGGTTGGAGTAAACGTTGCCGTAGGTGTAGGCGTGAATGTCGCGGTAGCTGTTGGTATCGGAGTGAACGTGGCCGTTGCGGTAGGAGTTGGAGTAAAGGTAGCTGTTGCGGTGGCCGTGGCGGTCGCTGTAGGCGTTGGACTTTCCTCTGGCGTTGGCGTCGGGGTGAACGTGGCCGTTGCCGTAGGAGTTGGAGTAAAGGTAGCCGTAGCGGTGGCCGTGGCGGTCGCTGTAGGCGTTGGACTTTCCTCTGGCGTTGGCGTCGGCGTTGGCGTGAACGTGGCTGTAGCGGTAGGAGTTGGAGTAAAGGTAGCTGTGGCCGTGGCCGTGGCGGTCGCTGTAGGCGTAAACGTGGCTGTAGCGGTAGGAGTTGGAGTAAAGGTAGCTGTTGCCGTCGCCGTAGCGGTAGCTGTAGGCGTAAATGTCGCTGTGGCTGTGGCTGTGGCTGTGGCCGTTGCTGTCGCCGTAGGGGTAGACGTCGGTTCCGACGTAGGCGTAGGCGTAGGGGTAGGTGGAGGAACGTCACAGTCAGCGAAAGAGCCACCTTCGAATTCGCCGCCGGGGATGTCACCGAAGAAAGTGGTATTATAGTTAGCCCCATCATAGGTTACGAGAGCGGTGCCCGCACCGAACTCGCTCGTAACGAGGATGTTGCCACCCAGCCCTGTAAAGTCGGTCGGCGGATACTGATAAATGTTACCTGTCTGAAAGTTTTCTATCGCCTGGAAGTAGGCGCCGCTACCCGAGCAGAAGGTGCACGGAGCCGATGGAATGACCAGAACGCCTTCGGCACCGTAGTTGCTGAAGACATCATAAGTAACGTCGCCAGTGTTCGAGATTGCGTGGACGCTACCGCTGAACTCGTCGGCTGCCAGGATCTGGCCGCCAAAGGGCCCGAAGCTTAGCGGCGGTATGGCTGGTCCTTCAAGATGGGTGGCGGCGTCCGCGATGAAGGTGGGACTTCCGGTCCCGTCAACCTGCCAGACGGGGCCGTTTTCGCACGTCACGATCATGTTGTAGCCAAATGTGCCCACATGGTCGAAGGTAATGCCGGTGTGGTCCTCTGCGCAGTCTGGCATCGTCGCAAACAGCGTGACGGTACCCTCCGTGATCTTATAGATGTCCGGGCCTTGTGTGACGAAAATGTCGCGCGGGGTGAACCCGGCAATCACAGACTGGGCTGGAGCGATACTCACGTATTCTTCTCTGCAGTCACCGATCCCCGGAAGCGTCGCCAATAGCGTGACGTTGCCCTGGCAGTCGACCGTATCGATATTGTGGCCGCAGTATTCGGTCACGATCAAATCGGACGTCGAAGCAGCCACGCCTATGGGCGCGTTGACAGTGGCAAAGGGACTTGGATTGGCAGCGTAGAAAATTCCTGCCATCGATAGTAACCCTGCAATTGTAAGAGTGATTTTTGTTCTGGCGGTGATTTTTTTCATTTTGGATCCGCGTTTTTTCTTTTGCGGTATTCCTGAAAGTTGCCGCCGCACAGCGGCGCAGCGCAGGCGCGTCTCAGAAGGGGGTTCTGGGGTTTTCTAGGGGGAAGTGGGGGGTGTTGCTTTGATTATTCCTAGGCATTTTGGCCTAGGCTGAGCGCGCGTTATCGCAATCTTTGCGAATGATGTCAATACTAAATTTCAAAATAAATTAACAGCCTTTTGGGCGCCTGATTTCTGGCTAAAGATCCCACTAGGGAAAATTTCAAGCTGTCGCCCATTTTCTGAAACTTCGCGCTCCAGATTCCGTAGTAGCTAAGTAACCCCTATTTCCTGATACTCATCGCTATTACGACCTACCAGAGGGGGTTGTCCGGCGAAGTAGGGCACTATCCATCATGGAACCCTCTGGCCTTGCTTCCGAGCGATTCCCGACCGGGAGCAAGGCTATTTATTCGTGCTCTGCATTCTGGCGAATGCACATCAATCGCGAGCCCGGTTAGCGACGCTTCATCTCATCCTGAACGACGATCCTGATGAAGGGCACAGAAAGCATAGGCGGCAATTAAATGAAGATTCGCAGCTCGTTTCTTGGTTTTTTCCTGGGCGTAGTTGCTACGGCGATCGTTGCCGTCTTTGCCCTTTATGGCCGTGACCTACGCTGGCAACACGAAGCGTTCGAACACCATGCCGGATGCTATTACTGGCGCCCCAACGATGGGAAGATTTATTGGGCCTGGGCAGACGATTACCACGCGAGGATGCAAAGATGTAAGCCGCCGCCTGCTCCGGCGCAGATCTTGGATAGACTATGACTGAATCGAATCAGGAAAGTAAAAAATGACGCGCCAGGCCGCCGAATTCGTGTAACCAAAGCCGATAATGTTCGGCAAAGTTGCGGCGCAAATCGCATGGTCGTCGCCGAGGGCTTGGCGGCGAACTAGTAGCGCCGTACGGATGAGTCCTCGTGTTTTTGTAAGTTTGAGCCGAGACCGTCGATTTTTTTTGTTATCGTTGTGGTCGCCTTGGCTGCGTATTCTTTGAAAGGTTTGTTCCAGCCAAAATAAATTACGGTGGCAACAATCAAAATCTCAACTAAAAGCCGCATAATCGCTGAGAATGACAGAAAATCGAGCCGTAAAATCAACTAGAATCGTAGAAGTGTTAATGTTAATAGTTGAACCGTGAACCGGGCGGTGCTGTAGTGTTCCCGTCTTCAGTGGATCCAGACGAAGTTTCAGAAATTTCTCGACTGCGCTCGGAATGACATTAACAAATCTTCGGTCATGAGCTGGGGGAAACGCGACTGGTTTCCTGCCTGATCCTGGCGATGATTACGATGCGGATCGCTTTTATGGAATTAGCAGGCCAATATGACGACTTCCGAGTTGCGTTCCCTGGATGGGTTTGAGGCGAATCTGGCCGTTGAGCCTGCAGTGCGGTATGGTCGCTCGCTGGTTTATGAAACAACGATATGACGATCGGACGGAAGATTTCGCCGTGATCGCGCGCTTGCGCCATGACGGCGTCTCCAGTTGGGCCGCAGTTGTGGCATTCATCGTTAGTCTGGCGGTGGTTTTTGTTTTTCTCCGACCCACCGCCTCAATTCCACCCCGAGGTCACGGCGAGCGGAAAAAGCGCTCGACCGGCCGCGAGTTTCTCGCTGAGACGGATGTGCAAAAGGGTCCCATCTCCTCGGCCGTCGCTCCCGGATGGGACTCGGAGCGGGTCTGGAGCGGGCATGACGATTGGGAGCCGTTCTTGGCCGCCGATCGGTCGTCGACTTACGTCTATCAAATTGTGACGCGCTTCAATGCGCAGGTGGCCGGCATTTTATCCGCCGCTCAGCCGACGGCGATGCTAGCTGGTTGGCGGATCAACTGATCGCGCCAATCAATGTCTGGCAGGCGGATCCGCAGGTGCAGGTGGCCGATGGCGGGACGGTCTTTGCCGTCTGGCTCGATGGGCCGAACTGGATGAGCAAGCTGGTGAAGTCCTACGATCACGGTGCGACGTGGACGGCGCCGGTGGTAGTCGCGCCGGCTTTGCGCTGGACGGACCATCCTTGGCTACTGGTGTCGCCCGATGGCAACGATGTCTACGTCGGGCTCAACATGGATGACAGCTATATCGTTACCTCGCACGATGGCGGGCAAACTTTCGGCACGCCTTACAAAACGAACGCGCCAACACCGGGTCATTGGTGGAATGCGAACGGCGCGGCCATGGCGCCGGACGGCACGCCCTACTTCTCGGTAATCAATTTTTTTCTAAACTACCGCGGCATCGCCGAGGTGTATGTGGTAACCTCGCACGACCGAGGAACGACCTGGCAGGATACGCTGGTCGATACTTCCGCCCCGCCTCCGGGCTGCTCAGGCGCTCCGGGTTGCGACTATGGCTTTCTCTCCACCACTGCCGGGCTGGCGATCGACAGGAACGGCAAGTTGCTTCTCGCTTATCACGCGAGCAACGAAGAGAAGGAGCCGCAAAAGATGTGGATCACGACTTCGGAGGATGGAATCAATTGGACGCCGCGGCTGCAGATTTCTCGGCCTAACGATGAGGCGAGTAATGGCTTTCCTTCCGTCGCGGCCGGACTCGTGGCGGGCGATTTTCGCGTCGTCTGGCAAAGCAACGGCAACGGCGATCCGCGCGGTTGGGATACCTATTATCGACGCACGACCGATGGCGGCGTGACCTGGAGCCCGATCGTGAAACTTTCCAATCGCGCGACCGGTGCGCCTTACAAGACGCGGGCGGGTTATTTTTTTCCCTACGGGGATTACATTAGTTTGTCGGTCGATGGTACGGGGGATAATCACGTGATTTGGGGCGAAGGCACGAGCTACGACGGGCCGGGTGGCGTTTGGTATACACGCGGGCAATAGGCGCGGTCGCCCTTCAAATCCGGCGAGCCGACCGCAAGCCGAGTCTGATTTGCTACCGCGAATTTTTCTTCAAGCGCGAAATACCTTTGTAATTCGCGAAATCTCCATCGTGGCCCAAGCAAGGCCGCGACAGCAATAATTTAGGATGAGCGCAGGTCGCGCTGCCGGCGTCATTTCTTCTGTTCGACTAACAGCGGAGCGATGAGAGAGCGTTCTTCAGGTAAAAGTGGTTTGGCGCCGACGAGGCGCGCATCATTTCGTGCGCCTTCTTTATAGCCGTTGGCTGCCAGAATGGCTGCGCGCACGGCGAGTGCGCCTGGTGGCTCGGCGCCCGTTATCCGCGGCTCGCGGATTGCCGTCAGCGCCTCGTTGGGTCGACTCAGGCGAAGGCGGGCAAGTCCCAGTGTTGCCCGGGCTAACCAATTCCGCGGCTCCTTTGCGACAAGGAGCTCGGCATCGCGCTCCGCTGCGTTCGCTACGTCAGGCGAAGCGCCGAGCAACAGTTGCAGATAAACATCCTGTATGCGCGCATTCGCGTCCCCTGGCCAGAGCTGAGAAATCTGCGCGGCGATTCTCTGCGCCTGAGCCGTTTCTCCTGCTGCCAATGCAAGACGCAAGCGGCCCGTGTGCGCTTCACGATTCCTGGGTGTAATTTTGATGACAATGGAATAGGCCGCATCGGCGATCTCATTGGCATTGCTTTGCTCGGCATAACTTGCGAGAGCCAACGCCTTCTCGGGAGTATTCGCGACTTCCAGAGCGCGCTGCCATTCGTTCGTGGCTCCGCTTGCCGATCCGAGGTGCCTCTGGGCGACGGCAAGGTACATGTGTTGGAGCACCGGATCGATCGGAAAACGTTCGCTACTCAGCAGATCTTTGATGGTGCTCCAGCGTAGGAGCGCCGCAAGCGCATCCAAATATGGAAGAAAAAGGTCCTGCCGTTGCACCGCATGCGTCTGCGGCAGCACTTCCAATGTTTTCGCGGGTCGGCCTATCTTGTTCAGCCACGCAGCCAGCGCTGCGAGCGTTTCATCGTCGCCGTTTCCGAAGCGCTGTATGGCGTCTGCAACGAATTGATCGGTCAGGATGGGATCTTGCCGCGTGCGAACTTCCAGCGCCATGAGCTTGTGATAAGGTCCGGCATCGGGATGATGTTCAAGAGCGTCCGCCACTTCCGTCAGGCTCATCGTCCGTCCGTGAGGAGCTGACGGAGGCGTGGAAGCGAGATCGAGAGCCCGCGTGTCGCCGGCGCCCGTTGCAAATGTTGGTCGGGGCGTGGAGCCGAAGGAGATTTCCGGCGGCGGACTGCTGCCTTCGCCTGCGGCTACGGACGCGCCAGGGGCTATGGCGTCCGAGGAGCCCGTTGCAGGTGTTGGCTGGGGTGCAGAAGCGTTCGGGAATGAAAGCGTAGCGTCGCTGCCGATGGGAGTCATGGGCGGGAGCGCCTGTTCGTTTGCAAGAACAGCGAGCGCATCGAGCGACGCAGGATTTTTTGGATCGCGCGCCACGACTTCAATTTGCTTCCACGCTTCGGCGTATGGTTGCGAATAGGGGCTGGTAACCGAGAGAACAAGCGTTGCAGCTGAGAGAATGTCATACGGCTTAGCGCGTTTATCCGCCAATACGCGTTGGGCATAATCGAGTGCCAGCACAGGATCGCTCTGACGCGACGCGACTTGACCGGCCCACAGCAGATCGACGGCCGCCGGTGCGGGTTGTGCCATCAGGACTTGTGCTTGTTTTGCCGCCGACGTCACCTCACCGGCTATGAGCGCTGCAGCAATATAGTCGCGCCGGTCCTCGACCGTGAGTCGGTCTGCGTCCTCGACTTTCTTCCACCATTCCAGAGCCGGCTGCCATTGGTTTGTGCGAGAGGCCAGCTGCGCGATGGCCCGCCAGGATTCTGGTTCGGTGGGACGCAGCAGGTAGGCATCGCGTGCTTTCGCATTAGCGTCGCTCCATTTTCGTTGCTCGATCAAGGCGAACGCCTGACGCGTGAGCCGGCGCGACTGCCAGCCCTTAATTGCTCCACCGATCCGCGGGGCAGCGAAGTAGATTGCGATACCAAGCGAGAAAGCGACCAATGCGCCGAGAAGAATCAATCGCCTGAGGCGCCGCGCGCGCACTTCTTCCGGCGGAGTAAGATCTATCTGATCTCGACCGATCGCGAGACGTTTGGACGAGCGGCTACCCACGACAGACGTGTACTATCGTGTCGCTGAATATGCAACGCACTGTAGAGGCAGCCGTGCCGGCTGCGATGATTTAGACTGGATTGCGCAGGCGGCATGCCTGCCAGTACAGCATAACGGTCATGTACGCCGGAAGCGCATTGAGCGAATCAATCGCCGCCGCTGAAACCAACACAGCCCAAGAACGCCCAGCAATCCACCTGCGACCGTCGTGGGCTCGGGAACGATCGTGCCGGTCAACTGGAGGTTGTCAAACTGGGTGTATCGAAAGTTGCCTGTTGCCGTTCCTCCGGTGAAGAAGAATCGAAACGCAAGGTTTGGAGCGTTGTTAGCCGCGGCGGGGACGCTGAAACTTTCGAGTAGTCGAACGTTGGGTTGGAGCCTGGCCATGCCGAAAGTGGTCCACGTACCCCCTCCGTTAATGCTGTACTGAACCGTTACGTCCGTGAAACCACCAAATTTGGTCTTGACCGCGAAGCTCAAGGTCATGTCCTGATAGAAGCCTTGTGACGAGAAAACATTAAAGTCGAAATGGCGGTTGTTATTATTGCCGGGGTTGGTGAGTTCCACATCCAGATTTGGAGTGAGCGGAGGGACGTCTATGTCACCGGCAGAGCGATTCAGGCTAGTCCCGGGGTGATTCGAGAGCGCCTCGCCGCTGTTATAATCGGTCGTGATCATCGTAAGTACCACTCCACCGCCGGGATTCGCTGGGACAATGACGGATGTAAAATCTGGTGGACCCCCATCAAAAGAATGTTCAAAATTAAAATAAACTATTAAGTCCGCATTCGCTCTCGGGACGAAAGCGGCCAGCAAAATCAGCGCAGACGCCACAACTAAGAACAAACGAAACGGTAAGGCGCGCGGCAGACGTATATTGGATTTTCGCACGTATTCCCCCAAGGCTCGAAGAATTACGCCCCTTGTAACAATTCCCACGGACATGACAAGACTTTTTTTACATTTTTGTAGAAGCGCGCGCTTCGCATGTTCGTGATCGCGCCCTCGCGATCAGGAAGTTTTCCTTCAACGGAACTGGTGGCAGAATGTGTTCGGAAGGCACCGAGACCCGCACCCGAGGCGGGTGCGGTGCCCGATTCAAGCCCCAGTGTCCACTCAAATCGTTCGCCGGACTTTATCCAAACCCACACGACGCAGCGCGCAGTTTCATGATTGCCATAAAAAATTCCTTAAATTTTGCTTGACCTAAGTATTATTACTTAAGTAAATGCGCCCATAAATGAATCTCAACCAGGCGGAAGACTGTGGCCGGCCAGGTTCTTTACTCTCTCAAACCGCAACCTCTCAAACTCTAACCAGCGTGAGAGATTCGAGAAACCACGAAGGGTTTTGAACAAGCAGCGAAGCAAGCGACCAGAAGCAGGCTGTTCTCCCCCAGCCGTGCTGCCACCGCAGCAGAGAGGAAGCCGCATCGGCTGCGACGCGAGCAGAATGCTGTAGGCCACCGCCCTGTGGGCGGTGCGCCTCGGCAGGGGTGGCTACATCGCGGAGATGGCCCGCAAAGCCGTGGCTAGAGGGATTTTTGCGGTTCGCGTAGAACGACAACGTCGTCAACGAGGTCGCGCAAATGCGTTTCCGCATCGGCTGCGGACAAGGGCTCGGCGCTCACAAATATTACTTCTATCACCTGCTGTCCCAGATGGCGGCGTCCTTCGAGTACCGCGTGGAAACGCTCCGCGCGCGTCCATTCCGAGCGGCTTCCGAACATTCCGGGCAAACTTGTGCCGTGATGTGACGTGGATGCTTCCGAAGCGCGATCCTCCAATAAACAATAAAATGCGTGTGCCGTCTGAGGCGGAGAACCTTCGAAACCGCGTTGGAATTCGAAATGGCGAAACGGCAATTCAAACGAACCGGCTACCGGATAACTGCGCGCACCATGATCTCCCACCTGGGTCCAGCCACTTGCGGGCAAACAAACATCGGGCCGGTGTAAGTTCGCCAAAAGCGCGCTGTTTTTACCGGGACTCCACCGGAAAACGTAGAAAAGACAGGAGATCGTATCGGGCCTGTTCGTCGGCGAACCGATTGTCCAGCCCGCTGCCCGGACTTCGTCGAACCGGAGCACGGCGCGAATTTCTTCATCGATCTTTAATTTACGGAAGTTCGCCGCTTGTTCCGGCCAATGGACACTCCATTGCACGCCGCTGACGAGGTTGCGTTCGTGGAGGCGATACCAGCTTGCTGTTCCAATTTCCACGACCAAAAGCCAGCAAATGGCCGCCGCGAGGTACGGACTACCGATCGGGGACCACGGATTACGGAGAACTGATCTCTGACGTCTGCTTTCTGTTTTGCCGAGCAAATGAGCCAGCGCCAAAGTGGCTAGAAAAACAAGCGCTACGATGCTGTAGCCGGCAATGTCGTGCCAGCGACCGACGTCAAAGAGGGTTTCGGTCGCGGCAATGCGCACCAGAAAAACAGCGCGCACAAAATTAGCCAACAACGCGATGGCAGTAGCGCACCCTACGAGCGCCACGCGTCGCAACACCGAGAGTCGTTTCAATTCGCCAAAGAGCAGGCCGATCATCAGCGACGTCTGCAATGAACGAATGCCGCTGCACGCTTCGTTTACCCCGACGAGGCCGTTGCTCACGCGGATCAGATTGCCTTCGACCTGCGCGGGAGTTCCGAGCAGCATCGCCGTCTCGGCGGCCACACGGGCGACGGCGCGCATCAGACCCTGGATGACTGGAGTTTCCAAGGTCGTAGGCCAGGGAACCGCAACGAAAATGAATACGACCGGGAAAGCAAAGTGGCGAAGCCATGCTTCGCCGCCTGCCCACCAGATCACCAGAAACGTTAACGTCACGACCACTCCAGCATGAACCCAGGCAAGGAGTCGCCATTCCGGGTTTGCAATTTCAAAAAGCCGAACCGGCAGTAACAACAACTGCGCAGCAATCGCGATTGCAAGTGCCGTTGGATTTCCGATTTCCGACTTGCGATTTGAAATCTGTGCGAGTGGCCGGTCCTGCCAGCGGAGCCAGAAAAGGTAGAGCGCGAAAAAAGGAACGAACCAGCCGAAGTTGTATTGCTCGTTGACCGACCATTCGCCACTGAGTTCTCTGCAAAGTCCAAACCAGAGTGCGGTCAGGAAGAAAATGCTTAATGAAAGTGCGAGCGGAAACTCCCTGCGAGACAGCGGTGAGCCACTGGTGAGGGTATGTGCAGTCACGACTTTTTGCACTGGCCGAGAGCTTAGCAAATTTGCGCTCAAAGCGAACTGTCAATGTTCTTCGGGTAGCGGTGGCGGTTGAGACCCCAACCGAACAAACACTCACAAATGGCCGATTGAACGACTCGTTTCGTCTCGATATTCGGCGTTCGATGTTGGATGTTCATTCATGGCCTCGAGTGTACAAATTCTTGGCATTCGCTTCTTCAACGGCAATGTCGATGGAGCGGTCCCACTGATGTTTCAACGCGGGGGATTTCTCATTGCTCCTTCCGGGAACTTGTTTTGCGCGACTGCGCGAAGACGAGATATATCGGCGCGCTGTGCTTGCAGCCGACCTGGCGATTGCCGACAGCGGTTTGATGGTTCTGTTATGGCACTTGTTGCAGCGCGAGAAGATTGACCGCATCTCCGGGTTGAAATATCTGACGCATCTGCTGCGCAAAGTGAAAGGGGAGGGGGCCGAAGAAATCTTCTGGGTACTTCCCAGCGAACGCGCGCGGCGAAAACTGTTCGAGTGGTCGCGCCGGGAACGGTTTTCAACTGCCAGCAAGAACTGCTATGTCGCGCCGCGGTACAGCTTAGAAATCGAAGACCGAAATCTCCTTTCGCTGCTGGAACAGAATCGCCCTTCACATGTAATCATCGCGATTGGCAGCGGCGCACAGGAAAAACTTGGTTATTATTTGCGCGAGAATTCGTCATATCGGCCGGCGATCTATTGCACTGGCGCCGCGCTTGGTTTTGTCACAGGCGAGCAGATTCCGATTCCCGATTGGGCGGATCGGTTGTATTTGGGATGGCTTCTGCGACTGATCACTCAGCCGCACCGCTTTGTTCCGCGCCTGATCAGTGGATTGGAATTGCCGTGGCTGATCTGGAAATACGGCCAGAGGCTGCCGCCGATGCGACGGGGAAGTGGGAGAGCAGTGATCCGTGATCCGTGATCAGTTTTCAGGCATCAGAAATCTGGCGTGTCGGCTGACTTTCTGCTACGTCTTGCTAATGGAAGTCCGCAGCGTAGAGGGCATCGTTGGCGCGCTGAACGAAGCAAGCGTGCAGTACCTGATCGTAGGCGGACTTGCGGTCAACGCACATGGTTACGAGCGCTTGACGCAGGATGTCGATCTCGTGATCAGGTTGACGCCAGACAACGTCGTGCGTGGGCTACAAGCATTGGCGGAAATTGGATATCGTATGCCGATCCCCGTCACTCCAGAGCAGTTTGCTGATGCGGCTAATAGAGAGACTTGGCGGGCAGAGAAGAACATGACCGTGCTCCGGCTCTGGAGCGATTTGCATCGACGAACACCCGTTGACGTTTTCGTTTATGAGCCATTCCATTTTGCCGAAGAATACGCGACAGCTAAATGGGAGGAAATCACCAAAGGCGTTGAAGCGCCCGTCGTCCGCTGCGAAACACTCATTGCCATGAAGCGCTTCGCGGCGCGGCCGCAGGATCTCGCGGACGTCGCTGAGCTTGAGCAAGTCCAGAAATTGAGGGAAGCTGGTCAGGATGGCTGAAGACGAATTGTACGCGCACCCTGGCTGGCGATCATGCACCTTTGAAGGCGCTAGAGAAGAGCTGTTGGTGCTCGGTTTGCGAACTACGTTCCGCGAAAAGCTAGAGTGGCTTGAGGAAGCTGAAACATTGTCGCTGCGTCTTCGCGCAAATCGTGAGACGCACTCGAAGGATAAAACGCAGCCGCGATTGTAGCGGTGGTCAACGCTCAGCCATCAAACCTCACTCAAGGCACGACCGTGAGCGTCAGGTCGTTCCCGTCGCCGCCGGAGTAGCTGGCTTGGAAGTTGTTGCCGTTGATCGTGACAATGCTGCCATCGGGGAGGTTGTTAAAGGTGCCGCTGATAGGATTAGCCGAAGTGTTATGTATCAAGGTCATCACCATTCCTTGTGGCAGGACCCTCATCGTCTGGCCGCTCAGGGCAATCATGGCACCACTGTTAATGGTGACACCGTTGGCAACCACCTGGTCGGTCCTGGCCTTGTTCGGTTTCGCCCTGAATGTGCAAGTGTAGGTCGCATCGGCATTCAAAGCGAGTGCACTATGGATGATGAGCGTGGCTTGCACAGTCGTTCCAGCTGCCGGGGCGAGGACCGCGCCGGTCCCACTCCCGGTGCCGACCGTTACTGCGCCCCCTATTTTTCCTGTTCCGCCCAGGATTCCTGCATTCACTTGAACGGGTCCGGTCCCTGTGGGTGAATAAAGGCGGTTGGTAACAATTAATGTCCCGCCGTTCACTGTTGTACCGCCGGTATAAGTGTCGACAGAGCTAGAGCCGATCAGTGTAAACGTACCAGTCCCTGCCTTGGTCAGCGACCCGCCTTGTCCACCTTCTATCAGCCCCGAGAAGGTCGTGCTCAGATTATTAGTTCCGACGGTCAGGTTGTTTGCTCCCAAGATAATGATTCCGGTGCCATCAACTGACCCAATCGTACCTCCCGGAGGATTGTGAGCGTCGATCGCGAGCGTCCCACCGCAACAGGCGGGCCCCAAGAGTTTAGCTTGGGCCGTCCCACCCTGCGAATTCCCCTGGAAAGAGATTGTCCCTCCGGAGTCTCCTATAGTCCCGCCCTCAGCGATCAGAGTGCTGTTACCGGCAGTGCTGGAATCGAGGAAGGATAACGACCCGCCCGCATTCAGATTTGATAGTGTAGGTTCCAACGTTATGACAGCTTCATCAGCTGTCGCGTTGTCCACGAAAACGACCGATGCGTTCGACGAATTACCGATTATGCCGCCTTCGAAGGTGAAAGTGCCATGGTCGGCGCTCGAGTTACCAGCGAACTGCATTGACGCACCTGCGCCGTGACTGTTTGCCTCGTTGATAAATGTGGCTGTCCCGGCTCTCGCATTAAGGTCGAACGAAATAACTCCACCAACTCCACTAGAAAGGCTTTGCCCTTTGTTGGTGAAAAAACCAGCGCCAGCGGTGGAGTCGTCTTCGAAGTTGATTTGACCGCCGAACGTGCCGTCCCCTGCTTCATTGGTAAAGATGCCATTGGCCGCGGTTGAATTGTCACGAAATACCGTCATGCCCAAGCCTCCTTCGCTCTGGTTGATAAACGTTGCATCGCCTGCACTGGAGGAATCGGCGAAGGTCGTTGTGCCATAGGGATTATTTGTGATTACCGTTCTGTTGCCCGCTGCGGCGGTGCCGATAAAGGTTAGACTCGATTGAAGATCGGTGCTCAGGCCAGCAATCAGAAGGTTTTGAGTCATGCCTGAGTTATTTACGATTCCCGCACTCCCAAGCTTCAGACTTCCAGCCGCAATGGACCTCCAATCGAGACGGTGAATGGGCTGGCCTGGGGTGGAAGGTCATTCCCTTGAGGATATCGGTAGCCTGGACAAAGACATCGGTGACATTCGAAACATCGAACGCCGCTATATCGTGCGCACCATTTGGCACGGTGGCCGGTGTCCAATTAGCAGCTGTGTTCCAATCGTTGCTTGTTGGATTAAGATTCCACGTCGCGCTGCCTGCGCGACTGATTCCAACACTCAAAGTCATCAGAACTGCCGATAGGATTGCGCTCCGGATTATGGACTGAGGTCGAACTGTTGTTTTCATTTGCGTATTCGAACCAGTCCAATTCTGTTCTGTCAAGATGAACTGAGGCCCAAATACTTTCCGTTGCGGTAAGCACCCGCCCACCGCCCGGGAAAGTTCAATCTCGTCCGGCTCGCTGCGCAAGCTTAAGCGAATTATGGCACGACCGTGAGTGTAAGATCGTTTCCATCGCCGCCTTCATAGCTGATTTGGAAGTTGTTGCCGTTGATTGTAACAACGCTGCCATCGGGCAGATTGTTAAAAGTGCCGCTGATAGGATTAGCGGAGGTGTTACTGATCAAAGATTAGCACCGTTCCCTGGCTCAAGGCTCCCGTGATGTGGCCGATCAACCCAATCGTGGCTCCACTGTTGATAGTAACTCCGTTGGCAATCACCATGCTGGTTTTGGTCCTAGTCGTGTCTCCGTGCTGTTCCGCCTTGAACGTGCAACTGTAAGTCGCATCGGCGTTGAAAGTGAGTGCACTTTGGATGGTGAGCGTGGCCGGTTGAGACGTGGCCTGCGCGGCTGCCGGGGCAAGAAACGCTGCGGTCCCGCTGCCAGTGCCAATCGTTGTCGCGCCAGCGATGATCCCGGTACCGCCGAGCTTACCCCTATTGACGCTCACTGCGCCGCTGCCATGCCCGACCCACTCTGATTGAATACAACAAGCTTCCCGCCTTCAATCGTGGTGCTACCCAGGTAGGTATTCTCGCCCCTGAGCGTTAGGGTGCCATTGCCGATCTTTTGAAGAGAACCGGGATGACGGGGAATGTCGCTATCTTCAATTGTTTCGGAAAAGGTTGTGCTAAGATCATTGCTACCGGTGATGAGTTTGTTATTGCCGAGAACATTCCCAATAGGGGGTGGCCGTGGACAGTCAGTGCGCTCAAGGATTGCCCGTGACCGTTACTACCATCAACGATTTCGAATCGCTCGGAATGCCGTTGGTAAAGACGGTCACTAAAGCCGGGCCCGGAGGAAAATTGTTCACCGGCGTCGAAGTAAAGGCGGTATCGGACCACTCTGCAATTGGATCTACCTTGAGGAAGGAAATCTGGCTGTTGTCGATGCTGCGCAGTTGGACGACTGGATAGTTGGTGGACGAATCCTGAGAGGTTCCATTGGAAGCTGGTGAGATCCCTTGAAAACGCGAGCCTGTTAGCACAAGGCTACTGCCTAATGCCACGAGCGAAGTCGCGGTCGCGATTTGCGGCTGCCAGTCAGGTCTGACAAATCCGAGGCCAACGTCGTACAGTTCCGCGCTGGTAAGAGAACCGGTGGAATCATTAGCTCCACCTGCTATCAGCACCATGCCGTTGGGCAGTAATGTGGCCGTGTGGCCAGCGCGTGGGGTGTTGAGGTTGCCAGCAAAACTCCAGCTGCCACTCGCCGGGTCGTACAGTTCCGCGCTCGCAATAGAATTACCGCTATCACTGCCCGCTGCTACCAGGACTAGGCCGTTGGGTAGCAATGTGGCCGTGTGCTTAAACCGTGCTTGCCCGAGGCTACCCGTGATTGTCCAAGTCCCAGTCGCTGGGTCGTACAGTTCCGCGCTCACGACATAATGGTTAAGACTATCACCTCCCGTTGCCACCAAAACCTTACCGTTGGGCAGCAACGTCGCCGTGTGAGCGTAGCGTCCTGTGTTAAGGCTACCCGTTGTTGTCCAGGTTCCGCTAACCGGGTCGTACAATTCTGCACTTGCAGAAGGATTGCGGTTACTATCAAGTCCTCCTGCCACCAGCACTCTACCGTTGGGCAGCAGTGTCGCCGTATGCTCGGAGCGTGCGGTGTTGAGGTGACCGGTAATAGCCCAAATCCCGCTGGCGGCGTCGTACAGTTCCGCGCTTCTACGAGTAACGGCAAGGGCATTGATTCCCCCTGCAACCAGCACCTTACCATTAGGCAGTAACGTCGCCGTGTGACTGCTGCGCGCTTGGCTTAAACTGCCCGTGGTAGTCCAGGTTTCGCTGACCGGGTCGTACAGTTGCGCAGTCTTTAGTTCCGCATGCGACCCTTTGCTGCTTCCCGCTGCAATCAGCACGTTACCGTTGGGCAGCAACGTCGCCGTGTGACCAGCGCGCTGTGGGATCGGATTGCCCGGTACCAGCCCACGTTCCGCTGGCCGCGTCATATAATTCTGAGCTGTGAACGGGGTGGAAGGCGTCGCCTCCTGCCGCTAGCACTTTGCCGTTGGGCAACAACGTCGCCGTGTGAACAGCGCGCGCCGTATTGAGGTTGCGGGTAGAGTTCCAGCTCCCACTCGTCGAATCGTAGAGTTCCGCGCTCGCGAGAAAGTTGCTACCGTTAGAGCCGGCTGCGACAAGTACTTTTCCATTTGGCAGTAACGTGGCCGTGTGGCTGCGGCGTGCCTGTGCGAGGCTCTCGGTGACTGTCCAAGTCTCCGTGTCCGAATCATAGAGTTCTGCGCTCGCGAGAGCGTTAAAGTTAAGGCCACCTTCGACGAGGACCTTGCCGTCGGGCAGCAGCGTTCCGTTGTGAAGACTACGCCCTGTGGCGAGGCTGCCGGTGGCAGTCCAGATCCCGCTCGCCGGATCGTAGAGTTCCGCGCTCGCGAGAGGTCCGCCGCTGAACCGACTGCCGGCTGCGACAAGCACTTTGCCATTGGGCAACAGCGTAGCTGTGTGGTCAGCTCGCGCGTTTGCGAGCGGTCCTGTCACTGTCCAGATCCCGCTCGCTGGATCGTAGAGTTCCGCGCTCGCGACGACGTCTCCTTGGGTAGTGTTGTATCCGCCTGCCACGAGTACCTTGCCGTTAGGTAGCAATGTCGCCGTGTGCATATAACGTTTGGTGGTCATGCTGCCGGTAGCTGTCCAGGTTCCGCTGACTGGATCGTAGAGTTCAGCGCTCGTGAGAGGCCTGGGGGCGCTTCCGCCAACGACTAACACCTTTCCGGTAGGTAGCAACGTCGCAGTGTGATAAGAGCGTGGCGTGGCGAGGCTGCCAGTAGCAGTCCAGGTTCCGCTTGCTGGATCATAGAGTTCCGCGTAGGGGCGAGGAAAATTGCCGTCGTAGCCGCCGACGATGAGCACCTTGCCGTTGGGCAGCAACGTCGCCGTGGCACCAACGTGTCCGTGGATGAGACTGCCGGTGGTTGTCCAGGTGCCGATGGCTGGGTCATAAAGTTCCGCGCTCGTACTGGCGAAGTCGCCGCCACCTGCAACGAGCACTGTCCCGTTGGACAACAAAGTGGCCGTGTGAGAAAAGCGTCCGATGGCTAGGCTGCCGGTGTTCTCAAAAGCAAAGGGAGCGCCCGCACACGGTTGCGCGAGCACCAGCCCAGCACCCAAGAAAAACAGCGGAAACGCAATCCGCCCCGCAAGCATTGAAGTAGCTCGGCGAACACCCAAGGAATGCAATGGTTTCATAGTTTGTGGCCACGTTGTTTATTCGTTTCAGTTTCTTCTGCGATCTAGCCCGCAAAATAGTTTGGAGAAGGCAAGTTGAGACGAGATCGTTTAGTTTCTTACTTTGTAGCAAAGCTTCTGTCGAGCCTATTTTCAGGTAGTGTGCTAGTTTGACGCCGAACACTGAGACATTAGCACGAGACAAAGCAACGCAGAGGTTACCCAAAAACAAAACATCATCCGGCGAAACGATCTTTTCGACTTGTCATCATTGCCAAGAAGCGGCGACTTCTGTTCAAGCAGATAAACAGTGTGCCCGCGAGAGCCGTGGCGAGCGCTCCGACAATCGCTGCCAAAAAAATCGAGATCACCAAATTCATTTTGAACGGAAAAGTGCGGCCTTGCTTTTCTGCTAAGGGACTACCGTGAGGGTCAGATCATTGCCATCGCCGCCTTCGTAGCTGGCCTGGAGGTTGTTTCTGTTAATTGTGACAATGCTGCCATCGGGCAGATTGCTAAAAGTGCCGTTGATCGGATTAGCTGAGGTGTTACTGATCAAGGTCAGCACCATTCCCTGGTTCAAGGCTCCCATGGTGTGGCCCCTCAACGCAATCATGGCCCCACTGTTGATGGTGATGCCGTTGGCAATCACCTGGTCGGTCCTAGCCCTGTTCGGCTTCGCCTTAAACGTGCAAGTGTAGGTTGCATCGGAGTTAAAGGTAAGATTACCGTCAATGGTAAGGGTCCCCCGCTGTGCGTTTGTCTGTCCACTGGGGGCGATCACGGCACCCGCACCGGCGCCAGTGCCAAGCGCGACGGCACCTCCTATGATTCCGCTTCCACTTAGTGTTCCGATGTCAACATTTACTGGGCCGGTCCCCGTTGCTGAGCCGGTCGTATTGGCCACTTTCAGCTCGCCGCCTATAACGGTCGTGCCACCCGTATAAATGCTGGCGCCGCTGAGAGTCAAGGTGCCGGTTCCGAGCTTTGTGATCGACCCGTTGTTACCACCAACGATTCCACCGTTCTCTTGGATGATACCGGAGAACGCTGTGCTCAAGTTATTGCTGCCAATGGTCAGATTTCGTGAGCCGGTATAGACGAAACCACTGCCAGTGAGAGAACCGATGGTCATTCCAGGTGCGTCATGATAGCTAAGGTCGAGATAACCATTATCGTAAACCTCGACCTGGGCCTCGCCTCCATCGGAACTGAGCTCGAAGGATATGAAAGCACCCAAACCTCCGTTGGTGCCGCCATTGGCGATAAACGTAGCCTGTCCGGCATCTCCGCTTAAAAATCCGATCTCACCACCGCGCGCTCCGTCTGCGCTTCCGCCGTTGGCGAGACAAGTGGCGTTGGCAGCCGTAGAACTCTGCCAGAACAGGATAGCGCCACCGGAAGCATCTTTTACTGCCGCTCCTTCCGCAGTCATCACGGCATTGCCGCTGCTCGAAGTGGCAAAGAAACTCACGGCGCCGTTATTTCTCCTCGCGGCGGTTGCGGCCTGCACCAAAAAGGTTGCACTCCCGGCCGTGGAGCTATCGAAAAATCGAACCTCTCCGCTGAAGGCACCGTTCCCTTCCGCGCCGTCGATGATGAAGGCGGCGTTGTCCGCACTACTTTGGTCGTTGAAAAACGTTATGCCACCATCGGCGTCGGAACCGCGCCCGCCTCGCATCGTAAACTGGGTCAGGCTGCCGGCGTGGGCATTGCCGATAAAATTGATGTCGCCCGAAGTGCCGAAGCCGGCGACATCGGCGACAAACGTCTGCAGCTTTCCGGAGTTATTCAGAATGCCTGCGTCGCCGATGGTCAACTCGCCGCCGAGGTTGTTGTGTCCCCCGACGGTGATGATGTAGTTGGTTGCATCGGTGTCGAAGATTAGGCTCGCCACTTCTATCTGAACATTGGAAACCGAAACCGTGGATCTCGAGCTGGTGGAAAGAGTGGCTATGTCCGCCGGTCCGTTAGGCACCGTCGCGGGCGTCCAGTTCGCAGCGGTGTTCCAATCGCTGCTGATCGGATTGATGCTCCAGGTGGCGCTATCGGCGTAAACCGCGGTCAGCGCACCGAGTGAAAGCGTTAGAATGATGGCGCAGGAGAGAATGGGAGATTTCATGACGGCGATCATGCCTATGGCGCCTTTTGAAAGGCAAGCGAATTCGTGATGACTACGGCACGACTGTGAGCGTGAGATCGTTTCCGTCGCCTTCGGAGTAAGTGGCTTGGAAGTTGTTGCTGTTAATTGTAACAATGCCGCCATCGGGCGGATTACTAAAGGTGCCGTTGATAGGATTAGCGGATGTGTTACTGATCAAGGCCAGCACGGTTTCCCGGTTCAAAGTTGCGCCTCCTGCTCCTTCAACATCGCTCGCATGAACGCATTCTCTTTCTGTTGCTCCGCCTATTGAATGTTGAGCCCTTACGGCGCTGATTTGTAGAGTTGCGCGCGCGCAAGGATGCCATACCGTCCTAATCCTTGTCCTCCTGAGACAAGCACCTGACCGTTGAGCTGTAAAGTCGCGGTATGACGCGCCCGCGAGGGGGTAAGATCATTGGTCCGCATCCAGGTTCCGCTCGCCGGATCGTAGAGTTCGGCGCTACCCGAGTCCGTGTTACCGCCGGTCACCAGCACTTGCCCATTCGGCAACAACGTCGCTGTGTGATTATCGCGCCCGACGTTCATACTGCCGGTCGCCGTCCATAGGCCAGTCGCCGGGTCGTATAGTTCCGCGCTGGTCAAGCCGTTGCTGTTGCCGTTAGCGCCGCCGGTCACCAGTACTTGCCCATTTGGCAGCAACGTCGCTGTGTGTAGTACGCGTCCGGTAATGAGACTAGCGGTCGCCGTCCATAGCCTGGTTACCGGATCGTATAGTTCCGCACTTAGATCGCCGTGGTTGTCGAATCCGCCGGCCACCAACACCTGACCATTTGGCAGCAAGGTCGCTGTGTGAGCATCGCGCCCGACGTTCATACTGCCGGTCGCCGTCCATAGGCCAGTCGCCGGGTCGTATAGTTCCGCGCTGGTCAAGCCGAATGCACCACCGAAGCCGCCCGCCACCAGCACCTTCCCGCTGGGTAGTAGCGTTGCCGTGTGTAGGATGCGTGAATCGGCCAGGCTGCCCGTCGCAGTCCAGCTCGCGGTTGCCGGATCGTATAGTTCCGCGCTTGCTAGGGCCGTGGTGCCATCGCTGCCGATGCCGCCGGTCACTAATACTTCTCCATTCAACAGCAAGGTTGCCGTGTGATAGGCACGTGCAGTGAAAAGGTCGCCGGTGGCTCTCCACCTACCGGGCGCGTGCGCCGGGATCGATTCACTCAATTCGGCGGCGGCGTTGTCTCCGGCGACCGCGCTGCTCATAGGAGCCAAAGCTAAAACGAGGCCTGCCGCGTAAAGAGCAAAGCAGGTTAAGACGCATGGATGGAGGAAGGCGACTGGAGAAGTGCATGCTGTTTTCATAAGAGGTTCTTTTCTTTCTGTCTTGTTGATTCAGTTTTCGTTGTTGAGGCGGTTCTGTAGGTTCTCCAATCTAATTCGCTGTTGCCGGCGAAATTCGAATAGCGCGTTATTGAATGTCGAGCACTTCTGGCGCCGTTTTGTAGAGTTGCGATCGCGTAAGGACGCCATGCCGGAAGGATGCTTCTCCTCCCGAGACAAGCACCTGACCGTTAAGCAGCAATGTCGCCGTATGACGATAGCGTGCGGGGCTAAGAAGGTTGGTGCGCGTCCAGCTCCCGGTCGCCGGATTGTATAGTTCCGTCCTTCCTACGAGGCTGCTGCCTTCACGCAGGCCGCCGGCTACCAACACCTGTCCGTCCGGCAGCAATGTCGCCGTGTGATAGACCCGTTCAACGGTCATGCTGCCAGTCGCCGTCCACAGCCCAGTCGCCGGATCGTACAGGTCCGCGCTTGCCAAGATGCCGATGTCCCTGCCGCCGAGCACCAGCACCTGCCCATTAGGCAGCAACGTCGCCGTGTGCTCATGACGTCCTTTGGGCATGTCGCCGGTCCGCGTCCATAGCCCGGTCGCCGGATCGTATAGATCTGCGCTTACATCGTTGTGGTCATCGAAGCCGCCGGCCACTAGTACCTGCCCATTAGGCAGCAACGTCGCTGTGTGTTCCTGGTGTCCGAGGTTCATGCTGCCGGTCGCCGTCCAAAGACCGGTTGCCGGGTCGTATAATTCCGCACTCGCTAAGCTTCTGCCAGCGTCGAAACCGCCGGCCACCAGTACCCGCCCGTTCGGCAGCAACGTCGCTGTGTGTAGAATGCGCGACGTGGTAGGGCCGCCAGTTGCCGTCCACACGCCAGTAGCCGGATCGTATAGCTCCGCGCTAAAACCACTAACCACCAGCACTTGCCCATTAGGCAGCAACGTCATCGTGTGATAGTAGCGTGCCTGGGACATGCTGCCGGTCGCCGTCCACATCCCAGTCGCCGGATCGTATAGTTCCGCGCTTGCCAAAGCGGTGTTGCCATCGCTGCCGATGCCGCCGGTCACTAACACGTGTCCATTCGGCAGCAACGTCGCCGTGTGGTATATGCGTGCAGTGACAAGGTCGCCGGTGGCTCTCCACCTACCGGGCGCGTGCGCCGGGATCGATTCACTCAATTCGGCGGCGCCGTTGTTTCCGGCGACAGCGCTGCTCATTGGGGTGAAGGGCGCAACCAAGCCAGCTGCGTAAAGAGCAAAGCCGATTAACACGCGTGAATTGAGGAAGCGTAATCTAGAGGTGCATTCTGTTTTCATAGAGGTTGTTTCTTTCTGTCCTGTTGATTCAGTTTTCGTTGATGAAGCTTCCGTAGTTCTCCAATCTACTCCGCTATTGCCGGGCCGATGATCGAGGTGGAATGCAGAGTTTTCATAGCCAACTCTTACAGGTGCACTTTGCCGTCGACGTAAAGACGAAACAAGTATCGAACGCTATGGAACGACCGTGGTTGTGAGATCGTTGCCGTCGCCGCATGATCGCCTCGCCAAGCGCGCTCTAACGTTATGTAAGTTTTGACATTGGAGTCTTTCACCCAGATAATTCGGCGTCCCGCCGTTGCGAGATGCAATGTGCCATTATTCTTGAACGTGTAACTCGGAACCGCTTTGTCCCGGTTTATTCATAACGTTGCCGACCTGATTCGTCGCGTTCTTTTTCTCGCGCGGCCATACGGGAGGGCGAAGCTCGGCGCCATTTTTTCGCTCTCGCTTGCGCAGGCGCTTTTCCAGGTGATCGGCATCACATCAATTTTTCCGTTCCTGGCGATTGCCGCCGATCCCGAGCGCCTTCGCCGCTCTCACTTTGGCACGCGTTTCCTCAGCCTGTTCCCGCCGATGGAGAACCGGCAATTGCTTCTGGTTGCCGGCATCATTGCCATTGTCGCGCTGCTCTTATCGAACGCGGTGAATCTGCTATCGGAGTATGCGCGCACTCGTTATGCCCAAAACTTTGCTCACTGGTTGCGTGTGAGGTTGCTGCGCCGAATGGCATCACAGCGATATAGCTATTTTCTTCAGCGTAACACTGGCGATCTGCTCAAGAAAGTTCTGGGCGACGTAAACAACTACACCGCCGGCGTGCTGCTGCCCTTGCTGGATACGGTTGCGCGCGTGTTTACCGCAGTGCTTTTACTGGTCACGCTATTTTTAGTCCAGCCGGTGATCGCTCTCTCGGCCGCAATCGTGCTCGGCGCCTACTACGTTATCATCTTTCGACTTCTCGCGCGGAAACGTCGAGAAATGGACGAAGGACTAAGGACGTCTATCGCCGGTTCTTATCGCGAAGCGCAACAGATGCTCGGCGGAATCAAACCCGTTAAAGTTCATCGCGCCGAGGAACATTTCCTCAGCCGCTTCTCTCGTCATTCAGCGGTTCTCGCTCAGATGTACGCGCGGCTTCCAATTTTTGCCAATAGCGCCCGGTATTTCGTAGAACCGCTCGCTTTCGGCGGTCTGGTCGTGGCGGTCTTGCTGCTAGCGGCAAGGGGACGCGATTTTTCCGATATTCTCCCGAACCTCGGCGTCATGGCACTGGCGGGTTATCGGTTGCTGCCTTCGCTCCAGTTGCTTTACGCTCAGCTCACGCAGGTAAGCTCAATGCGCCACGCAGTTGACGAAGTTTACGACGAGTTTGTTGCTGCCGAGATTGACAGGTCGGCGTTGGCGGGAACCCGTAGCGACGCTCTTGTGCTAACGACGCCTTTTCGTTGGAATGATGCCATCACTCTGCGCGACGTCACTTTTCGCTATCCCGGCGCATTGCGACCGGTGCTGGATGGGATTTGTCTCACCATCGCCAAAAACACTTCGCTTGGTGTAATCGGTCCAACGGGTTCGGGGAAATCGACCCTGGTTGATTTGTTGCTTGGCCTCTTCCAGCCAACCGCAGGCGAGATTCTCATCGATGGTCAGCCGCTTACACCCGCACATGTGCCTTCATGGCAGGCTTCGATCGGTTACGTCCCACAGGATATTTTTCTCACTGACGACACGATCGCGCGCAACATCGCGCTTGGGCTGCCGGACAATGAGATCGATCCCGCGTGCTTGCGCGAAGCTTGTGCCATGGCGCAGATACTCGACTTCATCGAAGCGGAATTGCCCGATGGTTTCGACACGAAAGTGGGGGAACGCGGCATTCGGCTTTCCGGCGGTCAACGCCAGCGCATCGGTCTTGCGCGCGCTTTGTATCATCGGCCCTCGCTGTTGGTTCTGGATGAAGCAACCAGCGCGTTGGATGTAGCGACAGAAGCGAAGCTGCTGGACGCGTTGCGAAGTCTTGTGGGCAAGCTCACGATAGTAGTGGCCGCTCACCGCCTGAGTGCTGTAGCGCAGTGTGATCGACTCATCGATCTAGCCGAAATGACCGCTGCCGCGAAAACGGCTTAGAACTTATCGACGGAAAATCGAGACCAAGATCGTGACAGTAATCTCACGCTATGTCCCCGCGCGATTCAGGCGCTCGGTGATCGCGCCTCGATTTATCGAGCGATTGAAGCAATCACAGACTGTCGTTGGCGGTCCGTTCAAGGGCATGCGCTATCATGGTAAGAGCGTTTGCGGCGCAGCTCTTCCAAAGGCCATGGGCGTTTATGAGTACGAGCTGGCTCCCTTTCTTTTGAAATGGTCTGCGATTCCTTTCCAACGCATCATCAATATCGGAGCAGGGGAAGGATACTACGCGGTTGGGTGCGCGAGGTTGTGGCCGCGCGCAACCATTACGGCGTTCGAAACCGGCGAAGAGGGACGAGCACTCCTCGCTCGCAATGTAGATCTCAATGGGTTGCAATCGCGTGTAAGGATTATGGGCCATTGTGGGCGGAAACTTCTCCAGGCTGCAATCTCTGATGGCCAGCAGGCCCTCGTCATTGCGGACGTAGAAGGCGCGGAAGGGCAACTGCTAGATCCTGATAATATTCCCGGGTTGGTGGACGCACACATTATCGTGGAGATTCACGACTTTGTTGACGATCGGCTAGGCCAAACAGTCGTGTCACAACTGAAGTCGAGCCATACGATCGAAGAAGTGCACACGCAGAGGCGGAGATTTGCGGATTTTCAGGAACCGCGGGCTCTCTGGCTAAGGCTCTGGTTGCTGCCTTATCTGAAGCAATACGCAGACGAATTCCGGCCGGGACCGATGCGGTGGTTTTGCTGTGCTCCCGTGACCCGTTGCGGCGTGCCAGACGTGGCAGGTTGGAACCGCGGCGCTGTACGCTATCCTGCACCTGATGCCGCAACCGAAATTGGCGTTTCGCGGGGCGGTGACCACAACACAGAATCGACTGCTCGCGCACAGCGCAAGGCGCTTACTAGAAAATTTGCGCTAGGTCTTTTACGGCCATTCAGCGGATTGAATGTCTCTGTGCGACTAGGTGAGATTGCGCGGAGCATCCTTTCTCGTTGGCCAGTGCCTACTGAATCACCGAAACCGACTGCGAATTTTCGCTATCTCACACTGTGCGATCGGGGGAACTGGCTAATGCTGCGTGAAAGTCTGTTGTCGTTGTATCGGTCTTCGAGTTCGTTGCCAAAGCTTACTGTTGTGTCTGACGGTAGCTGGACCTCGGAGGAGTTCGCAGAAGTCTTTGCCTGGTGGCCTGCGCCGATTACGGTATTGCAGCGCGACGAAGTTTCCCAGGCGGCCTCGTCTGCCGGTTTTCCAGAGTTGGCGAAGTACGCGGGGGAGAGTCCATACGGCCTCAAACTTTCAGCGATTGTAACTCAAGCAATCGAACAACCGGTGCTTTTTGTGGACGCTGATATTCTTTGGTTCAGAGATCCAATGTTGCTTTTGGGCGATCCCTTATCGTGGGGCAAACCTCGAGCGCTGCGAGAAAGCAACTGCCATCAAAGCCGAGATATGGCGCTGCAATATTGTGCGCAGGTGTTGGAGCCACCATTTGTCAATAGTGGAATCGTAGCCTTGCATGGAGAGCTCATCGCGCCGGAGCTTTTGCGCAGCATGGTGCAAGAAGCGCTGCCGCAGGCTTGGGACAGCCGGTGCGAGCAAACCATCGTCGCCACCGCCGTAAAACTTGGCGGCCAGGTCTTTCCGGACGAATTGTGCTTCGTGGGCTTCGATGACGCTTACCGATTCCGCTCCCATGAAGCGAGGAGTGAGGGCTATTACTCGCGCCACTACGTCAACTGGATGCGGCACATGCTTTACCGTGACGCGCTTAAGCTCCGTTTCCGGCGTCTTTGATGTCTCACGAGAAGGTCAGGGTGTTACTCACAAGCGTCGTGCCACCGCGCAATGATTGCGGTGTGCGCATCGTGTTGCATCGGCAACTGGTGGAACGTAATCCGTTTGAATTGCACGTTGCCAGCAGCGCGCATTTTGCCGACGACCTTTTAGTGCATACCCCGATGAGGCTGCCATACCTGATTCATCGATTGAGAAAGAGCAGGGTTGGGCCGCATCTCTCCGCATGGATTGCGGATTACGAAAACCTTGTCTGGCCGCTGACGACTAACACCGCATTGGAAGCGGCGGTCGAGAATTTCAAACCGCACGTGGTCCTTACGTTGGCGGAATGTGGGTTGTGTCATGTTGCGCGAAAGACGGCACAACGGCACCGTTTGCCGCTGATCGGACTCTTTCTCGATTGGTTTCCTACGATGAAGGGCCATTATGGTCATAAGTCGACGCGGCCAATTTTGAGCCGACGTTACCGCGAGCTTTATGCTGCATGTGATCTGGCCTTTTGCACCAGCGACGGCATGCAGGAAGTGCTCGGCCCGCATCCCAACAGCCACGTGATTTATCCGATGCCGGGCAAATATCGTGTGCCGGAAAAGTCATCGCTGCCTTCCGTTGGAAAATTTCGGCTGGTCTATGTCGGATCGGTGCAAAATTTTTACGGAAGAATGCTGTGCTCGCTCATCGAAAAAATCGAAGCGACGAAGGATCTGGAAATTATTGTAGTTGGACCAAACGCCGACTGGCCGGTGGAAGTCCTGAAGCGTGCTAAAGCGAACGGAACTTATCTCGGACTTAAATCGCCTGAAGAAGCGGCGGGCGTAATGGCCGACGCGGACGCGTTGCTTGTAGTGATGAGCTTTGAGAGCGAGCACGAACTCTTTATGCGCACGAGTTTCACGACGAAATTTCTGGACTATGTCGCGTTTGGAAAACCGGTGATTGTTTGGGGCCCCGACTATTGCACGCCTGTTCGCGTAGCGCGCAAACACGGTGGGGCAGTTGTCGTAAACCAGGATGACGGCGAAGAGATTATTTCCGCCTGCCGTCAAATCGCCGGCGACAAGGTGTGGCGTGAACAGTTTTCACAAGAGGCTAAACGTCTGCATCAAACATTATTCAATCCTGACCGGCTCCAGGAAATTTTCGTCGGCGAGATTGAAAAACTTGTCGGCAACAGACGGACCGCATAACTAAACTTTGCGCTTTCTTCCATGGATCGAATAAAGGTGCTGGTCCTATCTTCTGTCGCTCCGAACGGGCTCGGTTCAGGCGGTGAACTTGTTTTACATCGCCATCTGAAATTGAACCCGCGGATCGAGTCCGAGGTAGTGTCTTGGCACCGATTTCCGTTTCGTTTAAAGGTCATCGGTAAGCTGCGACAACTTGGTTTCCGGTCTGTCTCTCGGGGTTGGGAATGCCTGTTTCCTGTTTTGCCATCAAGCCAAATGATTCACGACCAACTCCACTTGTTTCGTCCCGACGTTCTTGTGACCGTTGCCCATGGGTGGTGGCACATACAGGCGAGGAGAATCGCAAGGCAGTTCAAATTGCCACTTGTTAGTTTCTTTCAGGACTGGTGGCCCGATTTTCAGGAAGTTCCTGCCTCATTCCGTGCACGAGTTGAACACGAATTTCGTAAGACTTGCGCGGAGAGCGACGTCGCAATCTGCGTAAGTGATGACATGCGTCGTGAGCTGGGTGAGCCCGAAAACGCTGTGGTGCTCCATGACGCGCCGTCTTTAGCCAGGTGGCCAAAGCCTGCGCATGACGTGGAGCTTCCATTGCGAGTTGCCTATTTTGGAAATCTTGCGGAATACGGTTCGCTGATCGAAAGCGCGCTGCGGGTGCTCAACGGCTCTGACCGTGTGCGGTTGGAAGTGTTTGGCCCAAAGCCGCTTTGGACGTTAGGCACCGTGGATGAGTTTCGTTCCCGTGGAGTTTACCGCGGATTCATCGCACCGGGCGAGTTGGCGGAATCGCTTCAAAATTTCCAGTCTGCATTAGTGGTCATGAGCTTTGCGTCGTCGCATCGCCGGCGAATGGCGACCAGTTTTCCCTCCAAAATGATTGATGCGATGCAGCTTGGTTTTCCAGTCGTCATTTGGGGCCCGGAATACTGTTCTGCCGTGAAATGGGCTCGCCGGGGAGAACGAGCATTATGCGTCACAGACGCGAATCCGTCAGCGATTCGCCGAGCCCTCGAAGAACTTGCTGGTTCGCACTCGGAACAAGAACGTCTGGCAGAATCATCCCGCGAGGCTGCTGCAACTGATTTCAATCACGAACGTATACAGGCCCAATTCATTGCTGCATTGACGCGGGCGATTCAGGTGAATCGTGCCAAGCATGCCCACACGTTTTAAAGTTCCGTCGATTGAAAAAACCGTCTGGTAAAAGTTTTTCTGCCGGAGTTTCCGGTCTCAAAAATCGGTTTCGCGCGCACGTCCGAAGCGTGCTTAGACGCATGTTTCATTGCCTTCTCGGCTGGCTGGGAATTCGACGTCTTAGAGAGCATTCGTTTTTTGCGACAGTTATGGCGCGACCAGCGGTGGTGGCGGACTTTGGCGCGCATCGTGGAGAATTCTTTACCGCTTTAAAATCCGGGCATCCGATCTCTCGTGCGCTTCTCATCGAGGCGGACCCAGCATTGGCGGAATCCCTGAAACAAAGCTTTGGTGGTGAAGCGAATGTTGTTCACGCTGCGGTCGTCGCAGAAAGCAAACAGGGGCCAGTTACGTTCACCCGATCGATCGAACCTGAGTCTTCAAGTGTTTTTAGGGAATGGTCGGCGCCTTATGGGATAGCTGATCAGGTGACAGTTCCGGCGGTGGAATTCTCGGACGCCTTCAGGCGCTTGGGGGGGCGAATAGATTTGATAAAGATGGATGTGGAAGGCGCTGAAATCGGAATTTTAGAAAGCGCGAGCGTATCTGATCTGGCTAGTTGCGCCCAATTGACCGTGGAATTCCACGATAAGAGGCCGCCGTTCACGCGGCGCGACGTGGATCGCGTCTGCCGCCGCATGCGGGCTGAGGGGTACGGCATCGTAATGGCAAACTGGCCCAAGGTTGATGACGTCTTGTTTGTGAACCTGAAGAGCGTTCCCGCGGTCAAACGAATCGCGATTCGCTGCCGTGTCGCGGTAGTTAATATCTTATTCGTCGTCCGTCGAACAATCTTCGGGAGCGGTTATAGTTCGTAGTTCATGCCTGCCTCGACTCGCGCCACATCAGTCTTACGCTTTTTCACCGTGCGCGCGCCTACCCACGCGCGTGCGTGAGATAAATGGAACCAGTTGTTATTGCTCTGGCTAGTGACGACCGCTACGTCACCGGGCTGTGCTGCGCGGTTGCGAGCACATTGAGCCATCTGAATCCGGCGCGGAAATTGGATGTGAAAGTGCTCGATGGCGGTCTGTCGCTGTCGTCCAGAGACACCCTTTCGAGATTGACTGACCGTACCGGGCCGAGACGTAGGACTCGAGTTTGTGACGGCCGATGCATCGGTATTTGGCGCGGCAACACTCGGACCAGGCCAATCGCATATGACTTATTGCCGAATACTGCTGCCGCACTTGGTGAATGTGCCGCGTTTGATCTATTTGGACTGCGACACTTTAGTCTTCCGCGATCTATCGGCGCTTTTTGATCTTGAATTGGTGCCTCGCAAGGTCGTTGCCGCAGTTCGTGACTCGGAAACGTTGTCGCTTTCGCAAGACTCGCTAGCGCTGGCAAAGGCTATGAATCTTCCTGCGGAAGGCGCTTACTTTAACTGCGGTGTAATGTTGATGAATCTCGACGAACTCAGGAAACAACATTTCCTCGAATCCGCTGTTGATTTTTTGAATCGATGGAGCGGGAAATACCGATTCTGGGACCAATCGGCTATCAACTTTCTTCTGCACAGACAGATCGACGACTTGCCCGAACATTGGAATCGTGCGTCCTGGCGCTTTGATGCGCAGCAGAACAATGATCTGGATTGCGTACTTCACTATACGACATCGGCCCCGTGGCTCCGAAGAAGGCCGGGTCCGGGGCAAGTATTGTTCGAACGATTCGCTGCCCAGGTGGGAGTGTCAGTCAACCACCGATTGTCCGGGTTCCAGGGACTTTGCCTAAATGCAATGGCCCCACTGCGAGCGCTTGCTTTTCCGGTCGTCGCGCTGTGCTACCGACTAATTGGCAAAAACGACAAGTCGGCTGCTTATCAAAAAGTCGCGCAGTACTGGCTCGATTATGTTCGCAAGGCGCCGCATCGCCGGCGGCTTTATCGCCAGCGCAACGAGGAAATTAGCAGGATGACGTTTGATGTTCGTGCATCGGTTATTTCATGAGGGTATTGCATCTCAACACTCGTGCGTCTGGCGGCAGCTATGAATATGCGGCGCTTCTTAGTACCGCATTGGCGGAGCGGGGAATTGAAAGCGGCGTCTTGTCTGGAAATTCGCAGCCGCCAGAAGCCCGCAGACATTTGTTAGATCGCATCATTCGCCGCTCGTATGTTTCGCTATCGACTGAGCCATGGCATGGAACGCGGCGTCTGTTGTCTCCGCCCTCGCCTGAGCAACTGGATCAAATTGACGTGGTGCACCTTCACACTGTGGCTGACTGGTTTGACGTTCCTCATTGGTTGGAAATCTTGCCATACAGAATAGGTGTTGTGATCAGTATTCACGATATGTGGCATATCACAGGGGGGTGCTTTCTTTACCGCGGGTGTGATCGATATCGCGATACCTGTACGCCTTGTCCTATCTTAAAGCCGCCGTTGAACCGAGTGCTGGCCAAAGACGAACATAGACGAAAGTTGCAGGCGTACCAAAGTCGCCGGGTGAAGTTTGTCGCAAATAGTCAATGGCTGGCGGATTTGGCTGAGCAAAGTCCAGTTGTTAGGGCATGCGGCGGGGTACTAGTGATCACTCCTGGAATTAAGACTGATATCTTCGCCGTGCAGAGCAAGATAGAGTGCCGGGCGAAGCTTGGAATTGCCCCAGACGCTTTCGTGATCGCGACTGGAGCGGCTTCGCTAACAGACAAGAATAAGAACATTCGCTGGTTATTGGAACAACTTGCAAGACTATCGGACTTTAAGAACGGGATAGTGCTGCTGGCGGGCGAAGGTGCTGTGCAAATACCCGTGGAGCTCAATGTTCGGTTGATGGGTGGGATCGCTGATCAACGGACGCGGGCAATCTTTTTCAGTGCTGCAGACGTCTTTGTCAGTGCTTCATTAATGGAAACCTACGGACTTACTCTGGTGGAAGCGATGGCTTGTGGGACGCCGGTTGTAGCATTTCGCGTAGGCGGAATTCCCGAAGCTGCGCCTGATGGGCAAGGGGCCATCCTGTGTGAAGCCCAAGATGGCGCGGCGTTACTTCAAGCTGTTACCACCTTACGTGAGTCGCCGGAGCTTCGCGGAAAGCTAGGCCGCATTGCCCATGAAACGGCGCACGGTCGCAACGCCGCCAGTTCCTTTGCTGGCAGGTTCGCCCAGCTCTATAGAGAATGTTTTGGTCTCAAGGGGGCGATTCCGGCTAATACGCCCGCCACATAGTGACGTGAAAGTTCAGGCTCCGTTTGGGTTTGTGACCGGTTGCCATGCCGGAGACAGGTTGCTCGTCCAGGCTACTCTGGCGAGCATGAGGCATTATTGCCCCGACGTCCCAATTTGCCTGACGGTCGATGGCAATTTTGACGTCTCGGATTTGCGGAACGAATACAATTTAATCGTTTTGCGTGTTCCGGAATTGCCGTCAAAGGAGATGCGCGACTTGATGTTCGGAAATTATCGCGCAAAGCAGGCCGCGTTATGGGAAGGTCCTTTTGAATTTTACGTTTGGCTCGATTCCGACGCGATTGTCTGGGGGGACTTCACCTCACAAGTCCGCACCGACCTCGATTTCCAGATTTTCTGGAGTGAAATTTCCACCCCGAAAGATGCGACAGAAATTCCACCCTGGCTGCCGCATTTTTATTTTGACCCGCGAAAACTCCAACAGTTTGACGCCGATTTTGACTGGCGCGGACACGCCTACTTTTCTGCCGGCGCGTTCGCATGCCGGCGCAACGCAATACCGTTTCGGAGGTGGATCGAAGTGGAATCTTGGGGAAAAAAGGTTCCGGGTCTCTTCGCATGGGGAGAAATGGGGATGCTGAATTATCACGTTCACTCCATGACGCAGCGCGGAGAAATCAAGACTGCGACGTCCAACTTGCAGCACATCTGGGAACATCACGGAAAACAGGAACTAGTCCAAGATTGCCGTGGTTCTGCTTGGCATTTCCCCAAAACGATTGACCGTCCGCGAATAGCGCACTTTTGCGGGCGCAAACCGTTCTTGTTCGATCGCAAAGCGTATTGCCGGCCGTTCACGATCGCCCGACTGGAACATCATCGAAGGCGACAGGGGAAGGCCGGCGCGTGGTTCGCCGTGTTACAAGAGGATTGTCAAAGGTTTGCTGCGAAAGTTAAGCGGCGGATTGGCAATCTGGTCCCCGAATGAATATCGATGGCAGACCCACGGTAGCTTTCTTAATCCCATTCGCGTCCCGAAGGACTAAATCCAGATGGGACATAGCCTGTGCGCACCTTCGGCAGACACTCAAATCGGTGCAAAACTCGACCAGTGAAAGCTACTGCGCGGTTGTGGCCGGCCACGAAGCGCCTGATTTCAATATCGAATCGAATGCAAAGGTTTGCTTCCTGTCAGTTGATCATGACATTCCGCGTCACGAAGACGCAGTAGTCAGTGGGAGAATAGATAAATTGGCTAAAATTGCCGCAGCCTGGAATTACGCGAAATCAAAGTGGAATCCACATTATCTGATGAAACTTGATGCAGACGACCTGATCAGCTCAAGGCTTGTTCAGTGGTTGGAGTGTTCAGGTGGCGAACCCGGGTACCTCGTAAAACACGGCTGGGTTTGGCGGTCAGGAGCGCGCCATGTCATCCAATTCACCGAGTATTTAGACCGAGTATGCGCATCGTGTTTGGTTATCAGAAGTGATATTGCGGATCGGGAAGGTCCTTTTCGTACCGGGGTAGAAGGCATGCGTTTCGATCCGCTAAGCTCAAGTTTCGCAGCGACTGACCATTACTCGCTGATTCCCGGGTCTGGGACCAGCACTCTTCTGCTAAACGACAGCCATCAACGCTACGCAGCCCAATTTGCTTTTCTGGGATACAAACTCTCACGCGTACCATTTAAGGCGGTCGTTTACCGCACAGGCAATCCTGAGAGTAACTCAGCCGGCCTTAAAACAGAGCGGCCAACTCTGCGAATGATTTTAGGAACAATCCGGCGGTCCAGATTGATGACGAAAAATCTGAGAAGAGAATTTGCATTCGAATTTGGCGAATGAGAACTCAACCGCGAATCGCCTTTTTGATTCCAATGGCTTCTGCTCGGAGGGCAAAAGACTGGGGTCTGGCCTGCGCGTTATTTGGGCAAACACTGTCATCCGTCTTCAATTCAACTGTTCAAAATTATTGTGTAGTGGTGGCTGGCCACGAGCCTCCAGATTTTCAGCTGCGGCAACATCCTACATTCAAATTCTTATCGCTCGATCATGCTCTGCCATCGCTGGAACGCGGATATTGGTTTGCGGCCGTCAAGGACAAGATGATCAAACTGGCGGCTGCTTGGGACTATGCAAAATCAGTGTGGAATCCGGATTACGTGATGAAGTTGGATTGGGACGATCTTATCAGTTCCAAGCTGGTGGACTGGATTCTTTCAGCGAAAGATGAAGCTGGTTATCTCATTAAATATGGCTGGATCTGGCGCGAAAGCGCCCGGGATTTCGTCCAGCGCACGGAACACTTCGACCGGGTTTGTGGTTCCTGCCTGATCATTCGAAGCGACTTGGCGGATAAAACCGGTCCGTTTTTGACCGACGTCGAAGGCGCCGTGCTCGACGAAGCCGGCTCTCGATTTGCCGCTGCAGACCAGTACTCGCTCGTTCCCGGTGCGGGAACGGGCACATTGCTATTAAACGATTGTCACCAACGTTATTCCGCACAATTCGCCTACCTGGGGCACGGATTGGCGACGGTTCCGTTTAGCGCTGCCGTTTGTCGTGTGGGCCACGGTAACAATGCCGGGATTCAGTCCCGGAGGCAGACCGCGCGGATGTTTTTGGGACGCGTTCGGAGGACACGGCTGATAACACCGAAGCTGCGGAAAGAATTCATGCTCGACTGACCCGTGCTTCGCCTCGTAATAAGCAGCCTCACGTCACGTAGGCACTCACAAAGTGCAAGACCATGCGCGTCAGTATCATGATCACCACCAGCAATCGCCTGGGCGAGCTCCGGCGAACCATGCAGATGTTGAGAAAACTCGATCCATCGCCGGACGAAATTCTAATAACGGCTGACGGTTGTACAGATGGCACGGCTGAGTTCGTTTCAGCGATGCCGAACGTCAAATTGATTTTGAATCAGCCAGCAACTGGTTCTGCGGCTTCGCGAGATCGTATGATGCGCGAAACAAAAGGAGACTTAGTGCTGGCGCTGGATGACGACAGTTATCCCGAGCAAGCGGATTGCATCGACCGCATCATTCCGTTCTTTAAAGAGCGAGCCGAACTGGCGGTGCTACACTTCCCCCAGCGCACGGACGAATATCCCGAGACACTCGCAACGTTCGGCTCGGAAGAGCATTTGACTCGTTCGTTTGCCAACTCTGGAGCGGTACTGCGCCGATCGACTTATCTGCAGCTACCTGGCTTTGAACCCAGGTTTTATCACATGTACGAGGAACCGGATTACGCATTGCAATGTGTAGCCGCTGGGTATGACGTGTTTTTTTCTCCTATTGTTACCATACGTCACCGCTACTCGGGCCAGGGACGTGATGAAATCCGCATCCATCACCGTCATGCGCGCAACGAGTTTTGGAGCACCTTAATGCGCTGTCCTTGGCTCTTTGCACCTGGAATGGTTACGTGGCGTGTTTTCTCGCAGCTTCGATATGCGTGCAAGCGTGGATGGTCGTGGTTGGTTCGCGAGCCCGCTTGGTGGTTTCAGGCCCTGGCTGGAATTCCCTATTGCCTTCGAAAACGCCGACCTGTTTCATGGGCCGGTTACAAACGCTGGCTGAAACTGCCATAGAAGGCGCTCTTCAGAAATCGTGGCCTTTCGCCTCAACTGCCGTAGCACGAGTTGTCCCCGCGGACAATCGCACGCTGCTAACCCGGCGGCGTATGCGTTGAGAACCGCGCCTACTACAGGCGAAGATCACGAGCACTACCAAAGGCAATGAAGTGGTTCTGTTGTCAGCTTGGCGCGCGGGAACATTACGCGATTCCTCGCGCTTTGTTTCACCTGGGTGCGCTCGCCTCGCTCGTAACGGACGCATGGATTCCGCCTTCGTCTTTATTTGCAAGAATCTGTGGTCGCGGGTCAAAGCTCGGAGACCGGTTCCACGATGAACTGCGCGACGCGCCCGTTAAAGCGTTCAACTCATCACTAATTGTATTTGAGATGCTTGCGCGCGCGCGTCGGCTTCATGAATGGGAAGTAATAATCGCGCGTAATCGCTGGTTTAAACGCAAGGTCCTCGCAGTTCTTCGCTCTCAACTCTTAACCATCGACCCTCGAACTATTCTTCTGAGTTACAGCTACACCGCCCTCGAACCATTTCGATATGCGAAATCGCGAGGATGGAAAACGGTGCTTATCCAGATTGACCCTGGTCCTGAGGAAGAGAGGATTGTGACAGAAGAGGTTGCGCGAGTGCCTGAATTGGTTGGCGGGTGGCAACCCGCACCTGCGGAGTACTGGGCTTCCTGGCGGGAGGAGTGCGGGCTTGCGGACGCCATTGTCGTTAACTCCGAATGGTCGCGAGAAGGATTGCTACGCAGCGGAATTCCGCCTGAAAAATTGACAGTTATTCCGCTGGCCTATGAAACGCCAGATGTCGGATGTCAGCAGTCAGAAATCAGACGCGCGGAACCGTATCCTGCGCGGTTCACGCAAGAGCGACCGATGCGTGTGCTTTTTCTCGGTCAAGTGAATTTACGTAAAGGCATGGCAAGATTGCTTGAGGCCGCTCGAACCTTGCGCGATGCGCCCGTCGAATTTTGGATGGTGGGCCCTGTCCAGATGGCAAATGCAGCCACGCTAGAGAAAGACGTGCGGATAAAATGGTTTGGCCATGTGATGCGGAGCCAGGCTGCGGAACATTACAAAACCGCTGATGTCTTCATTCTTCCGACGCTCTCGGATGGGTTCGCAATCACCCAACTGGAAGCACAAGCGTACGGTTTGCCGGTGATCTCGTCGAGATTTTGCGGCGGAGTGGTTGAGAGCGGCCGCAACGGCATTATTCTCGAGGAACCGAATGCCGCGTCCATTGCAACTGCGATCCGCGACTGCATCGCTAATCCAAACCGGCTACAACAGTTTGCTACAGCGTCACGTCTGTCGGATGAATTCACAATCGACGCGCTTGCTCAGCGGCTGCAAAAGCTTGGCTCGGCGCTATAGTCAACGACGCTTTTGAGGTTGAAATTTGTGTTTTATACTGTGCGCCTCGCCTGAGTTCATGGTCACGAATGTTCTAATGTTCTATCTCGCTGCCGCCGCCTTGCTGGTACTGACGGTCGAAAGCGGCGTGAAACTGCTGAATCGAGATAGCTTTTCCATCACGCTCGCCGTTTATGTCACGGTATTCGCATGGTATTTTGTCGATCCTTTTCTAAACCCCGAGCAGTACGACTACATTCCTCCGTTTTTAATTAACCAAAGCTACGGCCAGGTACTGCTTTTTCTTATTGCCTTTCGCTTTTTCATGCCGTTTGCGGTGCGTTGGATTATGGCGGCGAAGTACCGGGATATTCGCGATGTTACATTTCGGGCCCGAGCAAATCTTAATCGCCACCGGGGCGATGTGGCTGGTGTTGTTGTTCATAGGTATTGCTCGGATGGGTGGTGATGTAGCTGGTGCATTATTTCCGATCGATTCGCGCGCAGGGGCAACGATGTGGGGCAGGGGGGCAATCGAAACCTCGGCGACCGGATTTCTAGTTGCCTCTGCAGGCTACATGTTCAACGCAATCACGGCGTTTCTTGGGGTCCTGATATTTTTCCAACGCACTACTTTCTGGCGGTTGGCTACTGGCGCGATGTTCGTCATTTCACTCCCGTATTTCCTTCTGGAAGGAGCACGCAGTCATTTTCTTGCGGCGATTCTGCCTTTTATCATCACATATCTGCTTTATGGCCGGCATTTGCTCATCATAAAGGTCGCGATTCTGGGAGTTGCGTTCATCTGTTTGGATCAGGGGTTCAAATTAGTAACTGTGTTCCGAGGTACCGGTTTCAGAGATTTGTTGTCTGCGGAGCATCCGTATGAGCTTGTCGATGAAGATTTGCGACAGAGCGGGCTGAACATGATTCAGGAGCTTTGCTTTGCGAATGCTTACGTCGGATCCGGCGCCGCGTCTCCTTCGTATGGTGGAAGATATTTGAACGAGTTACTTAATGTAATTCCGCGCGTGGTTTGGCCTTCGAAGCCGTTGATTGGAATTGACTACGCGAAATGGCGCGGTTTGGGAGACGCAAACTCTGAGCTCGGCGTAGTCGCCACAATTTCTACTGGAGTAATCGGCGGCGGCGTTTTGAACTTTGGGCCATTCTTTGGGCCACTTGCAGCCGGCATCATCATGGCGCTTTGGACTGGTCTGCTGATCCGCTGGTGGCAGCAAAGAAGTTCCCTGCCGCGTCTGATGCTATTCATGCTTGGGGCTGGCCTTACGTTTAACCTTGGCCGAGACATCACTCTTCTGGTACTCTGGCCTGTTGTATTCGCGTACTGTTTTGTTCGTCTGATCGAGATTTGGACCTCAAAACGCTTTGGCGCGGCGCCGCGAACCGCGCAAGCGCAGGGTTTTGCGCCCGCTGACTTTCAGCCGTTGGGGGGGTCACCCGGTCCGCTGCGTCAGTGATCGTTTTTGGCTGACTTGCCGAGTCGAGCTTGCCGCGCTGATACAGGAAGGTCAAAAGATGTCCATCTTCGCTAAAGCTTCGGTGCGACAGTCTCCGCTCTCTTTCAGCCACGCGAGCGGAGACTGGGAGATTCGTTGAACTGCAGCATATACGCCTTTTTAAAGCCGCTTTTTGAGAAATGCCCGACCGGACGACGATTTCAAATACCGCTCGAATTGCGCTGCCCGAGATCGGTCAGAAAATGCAACGTAAGTTTTCAGAGCCCAGGGTTTCCATTTCGCTGTGTGAAGGACTTGCCCCGAATTATGGCGCTTTAGCCTCAGACGCAAGTCGTCAGTCAAGCCTGTATAGAACCGCTTAGCATTGAGTTGACTTTGAAGAACGTAAACATAGAAGAACCTTGCCATTTTTAAACGCTGGCTTGCCGAGTCGTAGCTCGCCGCGTTGATGTATGGAAGTCAAAAGATGTCCGCCTTCGCTAGAGTCTCAGGCGCGACAGTCTCCGCTCTCGCCGCCGACGCGAGCGAAGACTGGAGGTAAGGGGATTCGAACCCCTGGCCTTCTCATTGCGAACGAGACGCTCTACCAACTGAGCTATACCCCCGTTTACCTATAAAAAACGGCTAGGAGTCTATCCCTAAAAATTCCGTTTGTCGACGGCTTCATGTGAGCGGCTGCAATGTTTTGCGTAGGCGATTGCGTTTTGCCCGCCATACCACAGCCATTTGGCGGTAGCGACGGAACCAGCAACCATACTGCGGTAAGCGTAACGGCGACCAGTGCGCTCAGTAAGAGCATCGCGAGCAAGACTGGCGTGAGGGGAGCGAATACAAGCAGAACGAGGAACCGCCGGCTAGCGGGTGGGCCAGCCGTCGACGGCAACTTCCCAGGCCCCGCGGCTGCGTGTTCCGGCGCGCAGCAGTCCCATGGGCGCGTGGAAGAGGACCTGCGTCACCACGACGTTGGGCAGACCGGTGTTGAACGGCGTCCAGGTGGCACCGTGGTCGCGGCTTTCCCACACGCCACAGTCGGTTCCCACCCACATGCGTGGATGGCGCAGGTCGAGCGCGATTGAGTAGACGGCGACGTCGGGCAGTCCCGCCGAGCGATCCGCCCACGTATGGCCGCCGTCCCCGGAGTGGAACACGCGTCCGACGCCGTCCTTGTTTGACGTCAGCCAGATCGAGTCGACGTGAACAAAAAGGTCGCTGACCACGGCGCCGGCGCGGTGCGACGCGAGCGCGACACAGGCGCCCCAGCCGAAGCCGGCTGCCCAGTGCGTCCGTATCACGCGCCCATCCTTGAGCCCCACGTAAATCGTGTTGAAGGCAGGGATGTGCATGGCCGTGGCCTTGACTGCCACCGGGCCCGGGTAGCTGCGCTGGTCCCATGTCTTCCCGTCATCGCGCGTGATGTGGAGCGCGACGCCCGCGATCGCGAAGGTCAAGCCGTTGTCGGCTGTGTACTCAAGCGGTGCGTAGAACGCGCTGGCCTCGTCGTCCGCACCGGGCGGGATGCGGCGTTCGAAGGAGTTCGCTGTGCCGCCGCTCTCTGACCACGCCGGCGTGATGTTGAAATTGGTCACCACCATCACCCGCGGATCGGCTCGCTTGATCGCGCAGTCGCCACCGTCGCCACTGTTCACGTGCTCCCAGGCGCTTCTGCCGACACGGCGGATGCTGCCGTTGTCCTGGAGGCCGGCGAGCAGCGTCGGGGAGCCGAGATCGTGCGCGAGCCCCCTGAAGTCGGAGATCACAAGGCCGTGGTTGAGGTGCTCCCACGTGACGCCGGCATTGCGGGAGCGGAACAGACCGCCGTCGCAGCCGGCGTAGACGATGTCGGAGTTGCGCGGGTCGAACGCGAGGGCGTGGAAGTCGGGATGGATGCGGTACTGGCCGTTGACGTAGGTCAGCGGCGTCCAGTGGGTTTCCGCACCGATGTCGCCACGCCAGAGGTGGATGGCACCGCAGTAGATTCGGCCCGGCTGTGTCGGCGAGACGGCGAGCACCCAGTTGTGGCCGGCCCGCAACTTCGGGTACGTAAACTCTTGCTGGCGCGTCCAGGTCCCACGCACGCGCTTGCAGAGCCGGTGAAAGCCGTCGGAGCCGTCGGAGTCCTTTTTGTAGGCGGCCCAAACGTAGGCGACGCTTACGTCGGATGGGGCGATCGCGACCGCGACGCGCCAGAACGGCGGCGCAATGGGCAGGTCGACTTGCGTCCAGTGGGCGCCGCCGTCCGTGGACTCGAACACGCCGTCCTCGCAGCCCGCGAGCAACTGCGGCCGACCGGGGCCGGCGACGACCGTCAGCGACCATGTCGTCGGCGTGCGCCGCTGCTGCCACGTGACGCCGCCGTCGTCGGACACGTAGAGGCCGTTCGTAGTGCCGGCGAACATGTGACCGCTGGGAAGGACTTTCAGGTCGAAGAAGCCGATTCCCTCGAATGGCGTGGTGCAAAGGGTGCTCCATGAGCGGCCGCCGTCGGTCGAGCGCAACAGCCCCATGCCGAGGTAGTGAAGGCCCTGGCCGTCGCCGGTCGCGCAGTAAACGACCTTTGGGTCAGTCGGGTGGAATGCGAGCGCGCCGATCGATGTCGTCGCCTCGTTGTCGCCGCGCGGCGTCCAGCTCGCACCGGCGTCGTGGCTCTCCCACGTGCCGCCGGCGCTGCCGGCGACAAGCAGGTGCTCGTGATCGGACGGGTCGACGGCGATTGCGGACACGTTGCCGGAGGCGTTGGAGCCATTGACGCCAGCGATCGTGTCGGGCCCGATGGAGCGCCACCTGGGCGTGGGCGTGGCATTTCGCAGGTCGGCGAACGCCTTCGCGTGGATCTGGGCGACTTGTTCGCGGCGGCCCGGCCGCGTGGCGGCCGCGTCGCCAGACCGTAGCGCCGCAGCCGGAAATCGGCGCGAGCGGCGGACGGCAACGAGAGATCGATGGCGTCGTGCGCCTGCTCGGTCAGCCCGGCGCTGTCGAGGAAGAAGAGGCGTCGCTCCAACGGCCGATCGTCGGGATCCGCCATGGGGCGATGCTCCTCGATATGGGGGTGCTTGTCAACACGCTAACACCGCCCGACAGCATTGACGAATCGACGACGGCCACCGTTACAATCACCGTTAATCGCTACTGCGGTGTAGGTCAGCGTTTCCCTCGAACCGAAGTGCACGAGGTCAATGCGAAGGGCATCGGCGATCACGAGCGGTTCGATTCGCTGTTGCAGGGGAAGGCTGAGTCGCATGGTGAAGGACCTGAGCTGCGGGGTACGTCCTCACCGGCTCCTAATCGCTAGCTCCTCGCTTATGCCTGCCCGTTCCGCTGGTGTATTTCACTAGGAGAGCCGCGTGTTTCGGATTCGAACTGACGATTCGAAAGTGACTCAAAAAATTGTCACGGCGCGAAAGCTTGGACAGCCAAAACACCGTGCAATGACTGGAGTTCCTCCAGTGACACTGGAAGACTCGGTAGATTCGCTACAAGTTCGTTGCTCTTGCTAGTGGTGATCATTTTTTCCGCTCTGTTCTACTCGGCTGGCAAAATGGAGGCGGTGCTTTTATCGAACATATTTTTTGCAATTATTGGGTTTGACGGAGGTCTGTTCGAAGCAAGGAGAAGGCTCAATCGGAGAACTCCACTGGGTAGAAAAGCTGACTAGGTGTTTGGTTTTGGCGGGATTCAATCACTTTAGCGTCAGATCTTCCTGATCGTGTTGTAGGCAAGCTTCGCGAGTTTTCGCGTTCGTTTTTTGATATCTTCTTCATCCCAAGAATTAGCATTTGCAATCATCGGGTCGACCCAAGCTTTCGATCTAGTAAGTACGCGCTGTTTATCCAAGAAGCTCTTGTTGCCGATCCTCTGTGTTGAGAAAAATCAAGTTGCCCAACTGTGCGATTACGTCCGGGTCGGTTGAGCTTTTCTCTGGCGCAATGTGTTCGATTGTCATCTGACTATAATCGACTGGCACGCCATCTTGGTAATGTCTGTCCAGCGACTCCAAGATGTACTGAACCAGCTTCTTCTGTTTAGTGAATTGTTTCGAGTACCGTATCTGCGTGAAAAGCGCCTTACGAATGCGAGTAATGCGAGTGCGGTGGCAAACTGCGTCAGACGTTCTTCCACGGCGTTCGAAGTTCAAAATTTCAAGGAATTGCCAAATTTGATGCCCGCGAAAACACGAGTGGGGGCGAAAGAACGATTGCAGCGGGCGCGTTCGTGCTTAAGGTGCGCTCTCCAATTCTCGATATGCTTTGCATGATTCTCGCTCAGGCTCAAACGGGGCCGCCTGCACCGATTCCGGGTGGTGGCATCGGTTCGTTTTTCGTGCCGTTAATTTTCATTTTCATCATCATGTATTTTGTGATGATCCGGCCGCAAAAAAAACGACAGCAACAGCAGCAGCAGCTGACTGCGAGTTTGAAGACGGGTGACCGAGTGGTGACCAATGCCGGTATTCACGGCCTCATTTCGAATGTGAAAGAGAACACAGTGCTGCTGAAAGTGGCTGACAACGTAAAAATTGAGATCGACAAGTCGGCCGTTACCAACGTGCTGAAAGAGACGTAAATTACAAATGCTTCTGCATTCGCCAAAACTACGGCACGTTGACGAAGCGATGAATTGATGAGCAACTCGAAACTCGAACCTCGAAGATCGAAAATCCAATGACCCCCGCGCTTACATTTTTCATCGGCCTTGCCATGCTGGTCCTCTTTGGATCGTATTTCGCGACCGATCATGGGCAGCGGAAACGTCTACTGGCGATGACGCTGATGCTATTGCTGGTCGTGTTCAGCATCGCCACAATCTGGCCTCCGGAGAAGAAGATCGCGCTTGGTCTTGACATTCAAGGTGGTACCTCATTTCTCATCCGGCTGAAGCCAGGTGACAAACCGATCACGAAGGGAATGCTCGACCAGGCTGTCGAAGTGATTCGGAAACGCGTCGATTACTTTGGTGGAGGCGAACCGATAATCAGTCCAGTCGGCAGCGATCGGATTCTGGTCCAGATTCCAGGGCTGGACACCGCGAAGATTCAAGAAGCCCGGGACCAACTCTCGCGAGTCGCCAAACTGGAGTTCCGCCTGGTTTACCACGATAACGGGGAAAAACTGAAAGCGATCGACGAAGGCAAGGACGTTATTCCTCCCGAATACCGCATTGAAAGTCACAAGATCCAGCGCGAGGGCGAAAAGCCGATCGAAGAGCGACTTCTTATAAAGAAGAAAGCCGATCTTTCCGGCGAGCATGTTTCGAATGCCGGAGCTTCTTATGAAAAAGACGGCTGGGTCGTTCACTTGCGATTTGATGCTGAAGGCGCCAAAGAATTCGGCAGGATCACAGCCGCCAACGTCCATCATCGCTTCGCCATTGTGCTGGATGGTGTCATTCAATCTGCTCCTGTCATTCAGGATGCGATTTATGGCGGTGACGCACAGATCACCGGGAGATTCGCTGAAGAAGAAGCACGAAGCCTGGCCAGCGTGCTGGAGAATCCCCTCCAAACTCCAGTAAGTATTGAAGAGGAACGCAGTGTCTCGCCGACTCTTGGACTGGACTCGATCCGGGCGAGCATTCTAGCAGGATTAGTTGGGTTGGCCATCACGATCGTTTGCGTGGCTATTTACTACAAAATTCCGGGGCTGGTCGCGAATCTCGCGCTTATCATCAACCTCATCCTGCTGCTCGGTGCGCTTACCATGTTTCACTTCGTGCTCACGTTACCGGGTATTGCCGGCATCATTTTGACGATTGGTCTGTCGGTCGATGCGAACGTGCTGATTTTCGAGCGACTGCGCGAAGAAATGGCGCTTGGGAAGTCGCTCAAGGTCGCGTTGAACACAGCGTACGAGAAAGCGTTCAGCTCCATATTCGACGCGAACGTAACAACGCTCATTACCGCGGCGATTCTGTTTTGGAAGGCAACAGGCCCGGTGAAAGGCTTTGCTATCTCGCTCTCACTTGGCATCTTGGCCTCGCTATTTACGGCCCTAATCGTTGGGCGTAACTGCCTCGGGTGGTTCGTCGACACCGGTCGGCTGAAACGCATCTCGATGCTGCATCTGATTCCGGCGCAAAAGATCAATTTCCTCGGAAAAGGTTTTATCGCGTGCATGTGCTCGCTCGCGCTCCTGGTTGCCGGAGCGGCAGCCTTCTACCTTCGCGGGGAGAAAAATTTCGGTGTCGATTTTCGTGGCGGTGACCTCATCACGTTAAGCGCGCCCCGGGCGATCGATATCGGACAGGTTCGGCACGCGCTGCAGCCGCTCGGACTTGCCGATGCGTCCATTCAGGAATCAGCACAGGGCGGAAAGAGTTACATCACCATCCGTACGCCTTTGAACACCAGTGATAACGTGGAAAAACAGATCATGCAGTCGATGCCCAACGCGGGATTTAATGTGGAAGGTTCTGAGCGCGTGGGAGCACTCGTTGGCGGTGAACTGGCCAAGAGCTCATTGATCGCACTGGGCCTTGGTATTCTGGGAATTTTGATTTTTGTAACCTTCCGCTTTGAACTTTCCTTTGCTGTAGGCGCGATCGTCGCGCTGTTGCACGATGTGCTTATGACGGTCGGGATATTTGCGCTCCTCGGCCGCGAACTGACGCTGACCATGGTCGGCGCGGTGCTGACTATTGCCGGTTATTCGATCAACGACACGATTGTCGTTTACGACCGGATCCGCGAAGGCTTGGCAAGCGGACGACGCGGGACCATCGAGGAGATCATGAACTCGAGCATTAACCAGACGCTCAGCCGCACGATTCTAACCAGCACAGTTACGCTTATTCCGATTCTCTGTTTGTTCTTCTTTGGCGGCGCAGTGTTACGCGACTTTTCGCTTGCCATCATCATTGGCGTGGTTGTCGGCACTTATTCGTCGATCTTTATCGCCTCGCCGATTGTGCTCTGGTGGTCGCGCGCGCGCGGACACACTACAAGCTCGCTCCGGCGCGAAGTAATTCAACAAGCCACAACCGCAAGCAGCCCCGTTGCGCGACGATCTTAACGAGTCGGTTCAAGCGGCCTGAACGGGCGTCTGTGCATTTGATGAATTTTCTTGACCGTTCGTCTCCCAAGAGACTTTTCGCGTTCGCTCTGCTTCTTTGGCCGGCAGGTCTCTTGGCGTTCACTCTTGTAGCGAAAAATCCACCGGGTCGCCCTCCCGACGCGGATTCACCGGTGTTGATCTGGGACATCGATGCGAAGCTGGCGAATGCTCTTCCGCGAAACTTCCGTACGACTGACGAACCCCTACACCCAAGCAATGGAGAAGCTTCTCCTGCAACGACTGGTTTGGGTGACCTGCGAGCATCAGGCAGTGGCGAATTCACTCCTGAAGGTTTAAAGCTTGTGCTCTCGCGAACTCGCGGTCCGGTCACTGTGTTCGATCTCCGGCAGGAGACACATATCTTCGTAAATGACCTGCCTGTTAGCTGGTATGCGTCACGCGATTGGGCCAATGTCGGTCGAAATCAAAGCGCAATTGTAGCGGGTGAAACCGACTGGGTGGAATTGCTTAAGCCTGGGAGCGAAATCGCTATTCGGCCTGGCCATCCGGTTAAACATGGACAGGCCGCGTCTGTCATGCCGCAGCAGGTGACGGTAAAGAGCGCCGGTACAGAGCGAGACGTCGTAAGTCGAGCCGGCGTTAACTACGTGCGCATCACCGTGACGGATCATGCGCGACCGCTCGATGACGAGGTGGACCGGTTCGTTCTCGCTGTCCGCGCGCTCCCAGACAATGCATGGGCACACTTTCACTGTGAAGCCGGGCTTGGGCGAACGACAACATTCATGGTGCTTTACGACATGCTGCGAAACGCCACTCAAGTGTCGTTGGAGGACCTCGTTCGTCGCCAAAGAATTCTGAGTCATGGCTATGACGTGCTTCAACCGGATGAACCTGGGAACTGGAAGGCGCCTTATGCAGCAGACCGCGCCGCATTTATCCGAAAATTCTACGAATACGCCCGCACAAATCCCAATGGCCGGCCGCAACTTTGGAGCCAATGGCTAAAGCCGGAATCAGATTGAGCAGCGCGAAGTCCGATTGGCGCGCAGCAAAGCTGTGGCCTTCATGTTTCAAATCCAACTGAAAATTGACGGACACTACCCCTCTTGAGAAAGAAGAAACGAATCACATTGACACTCAAAAATCACATGAAGACCAGAGGGGACGATCTCATCCACCTCACTGACGAGTATGTAAACATAGTTGAAATTCATCCGTTGCGCTTTTGAAGCTCGATCACGAGCGAAGAAGGCTGGAGGCGAGGGGAGTTGAACCCCTGTCCTCGCCGCTATCGACGCAAACATCTACATGTTTATCCGGTGAAAATTTTAAGGAGCCGAACGTTGCATCGGCACACTGCCGGCTCCCGAGCGTCCACAAAATCGATTCACAAACCGGCGCGGTCGCTCCGCCGATTTGCCAGCCTGCTGTCCACGTTTTCGCCGCTAGCAGGCGTCACCGCGAAAACGTCGCGGTCAATTAAGCCGCGAGAGCGAGACCTTCGTTGTCTGCGTTTATTTGTTTTGGTCCGGTTTTTAACGAGGCCAACGAACCATCCTCGACATGCCGTCTGTGCTTCCAACGATGAGTCGAAGCCAGTACGCCCCCAAATAATTGTGCTTGAACTAATACCCTTTTTTGCGGTCTTATGCAAACAGCCCGAGGGTCATCCGGGCGAACTGAATGGCGATCGAAATCACATCTGAATCTTTGGCTGGAACGCAGCCGAAACCGACGGCTGTTTACAAGGAAAGCCAGCCCTCCCCCTTCTCGGGCTTCTCGACTACAGACAAGCCCAGCTCACGTTGGCGATCTCGAGTAGCGAATTCGCGGTGGACGCGCCGCAATTTCAGCAGCCGCGCCCGTGAACTTTCGGGGGGCGAGGCGATTATCCTTTCCGTCCCGAAGAGTGGACGCACCTGGCTGCGTGCGTTCCTTTGTGCGTATTTCTGCAAACGCTTTGGTCTTGAATTTACGTTGCGGCCGGATCGTTATCACGAACAGCGTATTCCTCGTCTAATCTTTTCGCACGATCTATTCGAGCACCGCACTAAAGGTGATCAGTGGGATAGATTCCGGGGCAAGTATCTGGTTCCGCGAAGCGAGCTTAACCGGGCGAAGATCGTTCTGCTCGCACGCGATCCGCGGGATTGTTTCGTTTCTCTCTATTTGCAGCTGACAAGACGCGATCCAAACGCGCCGCTTCAATTCAGGCACAAGACAGTGAGTGAAATGCTACGCGACAGAAGATTCGGCGTGCCCGCCATCATCAACGCGATGAACGATTGGATCAATGAATTCTCCGGACGCAACAATTTCACTCTGGTCCGCTATGAAGCACTGCGCGCCTCCCCAACTGAACATTTCCGGGATCTGCTCGCCGTCCTTGGTGAAGCAGAGCCGGACGATACGATCTTTCAGCAGGCGCTCGAGTTTTCGCGCTTCGAGAATATGCAAAAGCTCGAGGCAGCCGGGGCATTTGATTCAAAAATCCTGCACCCGGGCAATGTGCGCGATCCGGAATCGTTCAAGGTGCGCCGCGGCAAGGTAGGCGGTTATCGCGAATACCTGTCGGAAGAGGACCAACAATTTGCTGCAGACGCAATGACAGAACTCGATCGGCGATTCGGCTACATTGCCTGAACACGATACGTCTGGATTCGCTCCCGGGGCGCCCGATCAGCGCGAGAAATCACTCGCCGAAATAGACATAATCGGCTTTATCGCAGTGGCCTGGCGACCAGGATTCCGCTGTCGGAACGATACCGATAAAGATATTTCGAGAGCTGGTCGTCCACGACGACTTTGCCGTAATTGCTGGGCGAAGAAGCATGCATGAAATGCAAAACGCCGTCACTTGTGCGCAGTGCCAGCCCGACATGCGCCGTCGAATGGAGTCCGTTTCGCTCGCGCGAAATCACTCCGATAATATCGCCGCTGCGCAATTTCGGCTCGATGTTGGCAACCTGGCTTTTTGGAATTTCATAGAGCGGCCGCGACGACACATTCGCTTCCATGCGTGCGAGGGGCCCGAGCAACGACCGGTTTGCAGCAAGATAACGATAATGCCGCCAGCCAACGCTCATCTCGCGCGCGGAATGCGGGACGCTGCGCCCGCCAAGCTGACGCGTCATGTCATTAACCAAACCGCGGCGATCGTTATCGTAAAGCCAGTCTTCCAGATAATGCAGCCTCGAAAGGTAATCGCCGGTGCATTGGCCGCCGCGATATCGGTCCATTTCGACGTAATACAACAATCGCTCGGGAGTCCAGTTTGATTCCGGTTCGTTTAGCATTCGCGCAAAACCAAGGGCCGTTTCGAAAAACGTCCAGCAATCCATTCCGGTGAAATTCACCGACGGCGACTCAATCCGGTTATCGATCTCGAGTGTGAAATGCTTGTAGCGGGTGCCGGCGAGGGCTTTTCCGACAGCCGCAGTCCGATCGCCGATTGGTAATGATTTCCAATTTTCGGCTTTTGCCTTTGCGGCCAGCCGGTTGAATTGGTCCGGTCCTTTGAACACGGTACTAAACGGCAATCGCGACTCGGATCCGATTGCCACCGAGCAAAATAGAAATACCGGAATGAAAACTTTCCAGATCCACATACGCCCTGGCTCAACTGAACGCGAAACCAAGAAACTTACAAGGTAACAAGGTCAAAAAGCTAAAACAGAGCAGTTGTCATTCACGTCAGGTGTAACCTGATCACCCAAGCTTGAACCAACGCGAAGGGTTTGCTTACCAGACGCCCATCTATATCCTTCGACAGTTGTGCCAATTCGCTTTCCAAAAAAAAGCCGGCGAAATATTGTTCGCCAATTACCGCGTGATGAAGATCCTGCGCCACACGGGCGACATTCGACCCGTGTCCGGCTGCGACCGCAAGCGGATTGGCACAAGCGCAACTTCCTGACCAGTGTTTTGATTCCGTCGCTTTTTGTAAAGCGATCTGGAGAGGAGACATCGCCTCGGTTTCCGAAGGTCCGCGAAGGCGAGATCTGCATCACCTGGATTGGGCACGCCTCATTTCTGGTTCAAACGCACGAGGTCAACATCTTGATCGATCCGATCTGGTCGAAATGGCTCAAAGTGATCAAACGGTTGAAACGGCCCGGGTTCGAAATTCATCATTTGCCCTCCATTGATTATGTTCTCGTGACCCATGCGCACTTTGACCACCTGGACCGAGGCACGTTGCGTCGCGTTGCTGCGAACCAGCCGATTGTCGTTCCGATAGGCGTGGGAAATCTCGTGCACGATCTGGGATTCCATATCGTACACGAACTCGATTACTGGCAGACGGTCGAGCTTGGCCCACTCAAAATTTCGCTCACTCCATGTCACCATTGGGGCGCGCGTTTTCTGGCGGATTCACACCGCGATTTCGGCGGATTTTTCGTCGCTACAAATGGTCGCACGATTTTTCACTGCGGCGACACCGCTTATTTTCCCGGGTTCAGAGAAATAGGCGATCGCTTTGACATCGAATTGGCGTTGCTTCCCATAGGGGCATATGACGCACCCACTGGCCGCGAAGTTCACATGAACCCTGAAGAGGCAGTAAAAGCTTTTCTCGAACTGCGTGCCAATACTTTAATCCCGATGCATTACGGTAGTTTCCGGCTCGGCTTCGAGCCGCTCCACGAACCGCCGCAACGATTGCTCGCAGCGGCGCGCACGCACGGAATCGAGGAAAAGGTGCTCGTCATGACCGAGGGCAAACCGGTCGTTTTGTGATCGCCCGAATTCGCTACTTACCCGACGAATGCGAGGTGGAAGCCGCCGCGGGAGAGACGATCCTGGCGGCCAGCCTGCGTGCTGGAATTCCTCACACCCATGTTTGTGGCGGCAATGCGCGTTGTTCTACTTGTCGTGTGATTGTTTTGGAAGGGGTCGAAAATTGCTGGCCGCGAACCGAGGCCGAGCAACTGCTGGCCGCTCGTTTGCAATTTGATCCCAACGTTCGGCTCGCTTGCCAGACGCGTCTCACTGGATCCGTGACAGTACGACGGCTCGTTCTCGATGAACAAGACGAGGCACTCGTCGAGGACGAATTACGCAAGCCTTGCATCGACGCAGCCGGCGAAGAGAAATCGGTGGCCATTCTGTTTGTCGACATCCGTGGCTTTACTGCCTTTGCCGAAAGCCTGCTGCCTTATGACGTGATTCATGCGCTTAATCGATATTACCGCGAGATAGGGTCCATCATTCAGCGGCACGGTGGCGTGATTAATAATTACATGGGCGATGGCGTCTTGGCTGTGTTCGGTCTTGACTCCTCCTCAAAGCGGGAAAAGCCTGACGCTTCTGCTTCCAAGCCGCATTTGGTTTCAAATGCGATGAACGCCGGTTTGGAAATGATCGAAGCGGTCGAAAAATTGAGACCTTATTTCGAGAGTGTGCACGGCAAGAGCTTCGACGTCGGAATTGGGCTTAATTACGGCGAAGTAATCGTCGGCACGGTAGGATCGGGCGCGGATAAACAACGGACGATCGTTGGTGACGCCGTTAATTTTGCCAGCCGGATCGAAGTTGCGAACAAGAATGCCGGTACCAACTTTCTCATGTCAGAGGCCGCTTATTTGCAGGTCGCGAACGAGGCAGAGGTCAATCAGTGTCCGCCTTGGGAAATCCGCGGCAAGAGTGGACTCTACAATCTTTTTGAAGTCCTCCGCGCTAAAAGATTGTGAAACTGTTGTGCGTTCCCATATCCGCGACGATTTAATCGGAGCGTCCGTCGCCGGCTGCGCGGTGATCGTTTTTTGCTTCATCCTCCTCTGGCACAATCCGCTGGTTTTTTGGAATGATGATTATGAGTTGTCGGTGTTGCCTGTCTTCGCCGATATGGCGCGCAGTTGGTCCGAAGGCCATTGGCCGATCCTGAGTCCGTATTCGTGGGTCTGCGGCAATCTCGCAGGCGAATTTCAGTACGGCACGTTTTCGGTTTTCGTCAATGCGGCGGTCATTCTGATTTGGAAATTTCCGCTGACGTTTCCACAACAAGCCGCTTCTGTTTCGATCGCGCACCTTATTGTTCTGGCGGTTGGCGCATATTTGCTCGCCCGTGATCGCGGATTTTGCGATTCCGCTATCGGTGTTCGTTGCTCTGATCGCGTCACTCAACGGTTGGATCATTTGCTGGGGCGCGGCCGATTGGTTCGGCGCGCTCGGCGCGTTCACCTGGCTGCCATGGGTATGGTGGGGAGCCGAACGCGCGCTCGATTCGCGACGGACGAAATGGCGGTTCATCTGGCCGGCGCCGTTCGTTTATCTGCTCGTCACGGGCGGATTTCCCTACACGGTTTTGATGCTGCAGCTTCTAATCGCCTGGCTGTCAATCAAGTCGTTAGTCAAAACCCGGAGCATTATCTCGATTCTAGCGATGTTCTTTGGCGTAGCGCTCGGTTTCGGCCTTTCCGCGCCAGCATGGCTTGCGCTCCTCGATCTGGTTCAGGGTTCAGCGCGGGAGTTGCAATCGGCAGCGGCACACTGGCAGTGGCGCGTTCCGCCTGCGGCACTTCCAGGATTGATTCTGCCATCGTGGACAGCGAACTGGACGGATTTTTCCTCGCGCAATCAACCGCATGCTGCGACCGAACTAGCTTGCGGCTTAGTCGCTCCTACGGCACTTATTGCCGGATTTCTCTGGCGTCCGCGAATGCTTACCGATCGAATCAAATGGGAGCTCATCTTGCTTTTAATTGTGCTCTTGGTTTGCATGACACCAACAGCCGGTCTGTTTCGGTGGAGTTTTCGGTGGTTGCCGTTTTTCCATCTGGTTCTGGCGATTTGTGCGGCGGAGGTTTTGCGCCTAAAGCCGGGGTCACCGACCCCGGCTTTAGCGGCCCTTGTGCTCGTCGTTTTGACAGGCTTGGCAGCATTGATCTTTCAGACGGCGGCTCCTACGCTACTCCACTGAGTTGGATTCTTTTTGGACTCGCTGCGGTTTGGTTTTGCTTGGAATTCCTGCTACACAATTCCGAATTTCGACAGTGGCTACCGGTCGCAATCACCTTTTGCGCCTTCCTTGCCACATATGTTTGCATCCCGACGAACTACGGAGTTCCCAGGTATAATTTCTCTCAAGAACTGCTTAAACCCGCTCCGCTCGATCCACAGCGGCTCTATCTCAGCGTCTATCCGTGGGCTGAGCTTACTTATTGTATGGCAAACAAGCCGCAGCCGGTTGGCCAAACGTTGCGTCCGGGGAGTACGTCGATGTGGGCTGGATTGCGATTCATCAACGGCTACAGCCCTATCCGGGCTGCAGGTGTAGCGCGGGAATTCGAAACCACGATTCACGGTGAAATCAATCCTGACGTGGGAAGCTACCTGTTAAGTCATCAGGCCGGAAAAGGGGGCGAGCTGGAGTTGATGGGCGTGGACGGAATTGTCGTTGCGCGAGAAGTAAACATGCTTCCCCAGCCAGACACCGAATGGGAAATGGTCGTTTCGACGAATGAAGGAAACATATTCCATCGGCGTAGCCCCCCGTTTGCGCGAGTACGCTCGATTATCGCTATGGATTCGCGGCCTAACGAGCAATTTGTTTCTGCGACAATCTCGCGGATCCACGACTCCCCGGATTTCGTTGAAGCGGACATTGATGTCCCGACTGGTAATCGACCCGCGCTGTTGACGTTTTCGCGGCCATATTTCCGTGGATACAAGGCGCGTTTGGATAATAAGAAACTTGCGGTCACGACGTATCGTGGATTATTCCCCACTGTCGAAATTCCGGCCGGTGCTCATGGGCGGCTGACGCTCATCTATCGGCCGTCTTGGCTGGTGTGGGGAGGCAGTTTGGCCGCCGGTTGCGGACTCATCGTCCTGCTCGGTTTAATTGCCGCGAGTCGCTACTATTCTTCGACCGCAAGAGAATCTGGCGTCTGATTTTTCTTTTTTCCCCGATCGGCTTGGGCTCCGGTTAATGCAATCGATTCCAGGATGATTCCGAGACAACGGTATATCAACTCGAGGTCGGTCATTTCGGAATATCTAGCGTCAGCTTTGCGCGGCATGAAATGCGTCCGGTAAATTCGCTCCACGTCGCTGCCGCCACAATACGCTCGCAGCAAGCATAAGTTTTCGTCGCGAAAACATTCCTCGATTTTGGCTTCCTGCTCCGGGGAAAGCATTTCAATGTTTGTCGATCGAAACTTTTTCGAGAGCGTGCGCGTCAATGCAAGCGTCAAGTTATTGTCGTGAATGTCGGAGAAGAGATGTGGATTTTTCGACAGCGCGTGGAGAACCGAGACGTCGAGGCTGGGATTTCGGGCATCACTTTCGAACTCGTACCCTTTGCCGGAAAGCCCGAGCATATTGAAAAAATCCTGAGGAGGATTTCCGCCGGCCAGTAATTCCGGGATGAGGAATCGAACATGGATTTTTGCGATAGGTAGTGCGGCCTTCCAAGTTTCGATGCCCTGCTTGAACGTTGGTGTATGGTTATCGATGCACCGGGAAACAAAATCGCTGAGTGGCACTCCCGTTTTCAAGCCCCATTGTTTCCAGGCCGATGGAATCCATTGAAGTTGCGGTCTTAAGTAGAAGACCACATGCATGTCTAAATGATTGTCGAGCCCAGCGAACAGCTCAGCCATTCCCGGGTTTGCCAGATTTTCGGCGCTCAGAATTGCAACATAATCGCCCGTGTGCCTGGACACCGCTGAAATCTCTTTTCCGACGCTTTGCGTGAGGTTTTCGGATTTCTGCCTGGCCCGCTCTAGAAACCAAATCGGTGTTCCGATGAGGTCGGTAGCCGTTCGAGCAATTCTCAAATCTTTGTCGAAAACAAAAACGTTGTCCTGCCTTAGCTTACGGAAATTATTGAAAAGCGCCGTCCGGATGCTCGCGCTTCCGCACTTTGCAAATCCCGCATGAATTATAATCCGTCCCGTCACGTTGCGGGGGTAAGCCTGACGCCATAAACTTTCGTATGCAACGGCGAAGTAGAATGGCGACGAAGAATGCCTCGCGCCGCGCGAGTCGCGATCGTCGATTTAGGGCCGACGTTAGGGGTGTGTCGCCCCGCTCATGACTCGTTTTCGCCCGTGCCGACCATTAGCTTTTTGATGCAAGCGCCGCCTGGAAAATCCCCGAGCGCGAGAAACGGCCAGGCAAACTGAAGATAGATTCTCTTTTTACTTCAGGCGGAAGGGAATTACTGGCCAAGGTAGCGTGCCAAGGCAAAGTTGGCCCATTGATTACTAAAGGTGGCTTGAAATCCCACGGCCACAATTTTTCCATCGGACTGAAGAGCGGCCCCGTTGGCGCCCCCATTCAGATCGCCAAATGACGTGCGCACCTTGCCGCCGACACCAAAGCTCGCATCCAGTGAGCCGCGCGGATTTAAACGCGCCAACAAGAAGTCGGAATCGGATGATTCGGTGTTCGCATAACCGACGGTGACGATTTTGCCATTGCTTTGCAGGAGGACTTGGTAGGCGCTCTGGCAGCAGCTGCCGAAGTCGATTTGGTTTTTGCCATCGCCACTAAAGGTGGTGTCGAGAACACCGTTTGAGGTATAGCGTGCGACAGCAAAATTCTGGACTCCCCCGTTTTGGGAGATAGCGAATCCAGCAGCGACGATCCGGCCATCGGGTTGAAGTGCGGCCGAGTGCGCCCGATCGAACCCACCAACGCCGAAGTCGGTATGCACTTTGCCTGCGACGCCGAAGGTCGTGTCGAGAGTGCCGTTACTGAGATAGCGCACAGCGGCGAAGTCGTAGTAAGTCGCAGGGTCATTGGCGGAGCCGACAGCGACAATCTTTCCGTCGAGTTGGATCAAGACCGAAAAGGCATCGTCTTCCAAACCAAGAAAATCGGTTGAGACCTGGCCGCCATTGCCAAACGTGGCGTCCGCACTTCCATCCGGGTTGTAACGCGCCAGCGCAAAATCGGTATTGGAAGATTCGCCAGGAATGAAGTCTACGAAGACGGTCCCGGCGGCAATGATCTTGCCGTCAGGTTGCAAAGCGGCGGCGAACGCGTAACTACCTGCGGGAAAAGTCGTCGTCACGATGCCGCCATTACCAAAGGACCGATCTAGCGATCCGTTCGGGTTGTAGCGGACTAGTTCAAAATTGCCGAGAAACGTAAAGAGCGGAAAGGCGCCGCCCGCAACCACGATTTTGCCGTCAGGTTGTATGACCACCGAGGAGGGTACCGCCGCCAGGCCGGGAAAATCGGTTCGCACTCTGCCACCAGAGCCGAAGGTGCTGTCGAGTGTACCATCTGTATTGTAGCGGGTGACGACAAAGTCTTCGCCTGAGAAGTCATTCTGTTTATAGGTTTGTCCGACGACTACCAATTTGCCATCAGCCTGGACCGCCACCGCGTTGGCGATGTCGGTGCTGCGATTAATGTCGGTCGTTACCATGCCACCAGTCCCGAATGTTGGATCGAGATCACCAGCCGCCGCTTGCGCCACGTGTGAACTAATGAAACAAGTCAGCACGGTCACCGCGGTAACGATTCCGCGGCAAAGAATTGAATAATAATAGAGTTTTGACCTAACGATTGTCATAGATGTCCTTTTGTTTCTACTGAGCTGTAACATGAGAAGCGAGCACTTCCCAATAAAGGATAGTAACAATTCAGTTACCTGCTCTATGCGACCATGGGAAGGCTTTTCGCGAGAGTCACCCGACAAGCCGCCAGTGCATCAAATCCAGTAACTAAATGCCGAGGGCTTGCTGTACGTCCAGAGGCTTGAATCCCTTCGGAGGCAGCATTTCCCGGCCACCTACCATTAGTGCGATAGAGATAAACCGACACCAGACATGTCGGTGGACTTAGCCCCGAGCGTGAATTCTTTTCTTAGCAGAAGTCTAACATCTGTCATTCTGTCCAACATTGGTTGGGAAGACGATGGCCGCAGCGAAAAATCACAGTCTTGTCGGATCCTCCAGTAGTTCGATCACGCGCTTGAGCAAACGACTGGCGCCGCCACCGTCGATGCTTCGATGATCGAAACTTAAGGTGATCTGCGCTTCGGTTTTGGGTACGAATGCGTTTTTCGCTTCTTCCCATACAGGAGCTTTTTTGCCGGCGCCGAGGCCGAGCAGTAGCGTTTGATCAGGTAGGGGAATCGGCGTGCCCCATTCCATTCCGAAAATGCCGAAATTGGAAACCGTGGCGATGCCGCCAGCCTGCATGTCCGGGGAAATCCGCCGCTGTCGCGCAAGCTCGATCAGTTCTTTGTATTTTGCCGTAAGATCGGTGAGTGAGATTTTGTCTGCGCTGCGAATCACCGGCACCATGATTCCATCTTCGGCTTCTACGGCGATGCCAAGATCTATCGAATCGGATTGTATAACGCGGATCCCGATGAATTTCGCCGCTCTGCTTGGGTCTTCAGCGAGCGCAAGCGCGAGGGCGCGTAGTGCATAAAGTCCGAGGCCGGGCTTCGGATCGCGCGACTTCCGATCTTGCAACACTGGATCCAGATTCACGGAGGAACCGATCGTTGAAAGAGGCCGGGTCCAGCTCCGGCGCATGGCATCGGCCACTCCCATGCGGATCTTGGACGCCTCATGCGCTGTTTGGTTATCTATCTTTTGGAGAAAAGTTTCGAGGTCTTTGATCGTTACACGATTGCCGGCGCCCGTTCCAATGATCCCAGCGAGATCTGCTGTGCTTAGCTGCAATTCAGCCATGCGCGCGCGCACGCGCGGTGACATGAAAGTCGCGCCTTTCGTTACTGCGGGAACGGGCAACCCACCAACCCGTTCACCATCGCCATCGCGCGCGGCGATTTTTTTCTCATGCGCTGGGGCGACTTCCTGATCAGCGCGTGCAGGGATTTCCTCCGCGACTTCCTTCTGCGGAGGCGGCGCGTGCTTTACGAATCGCGCGGCGTCCTCCTCGCTCGCTTCCACGTAACCGAGCACCGCGCCGACGGGATAGGTCTCCTTCGATTGCACAGCGATCCTGTCGATCTTGCCTTTGCATGGCGTGGTCACACCCATGACGGCTTTGTTCGTCTCGACCTCGATGATTTCTTGATCGTCTACAACTTCATCGCCCGGTTTGACCTTGATGTCGACAATGGTGGCTTCGGCGATCGATTCGCCAAGCTGCGGCATGATAATCGGGACTTGCGGCATAGATTTATTCTCGAAGCAACGCGCGCGCTTTTGCGACGATATTTTTTGCGTTCGGCCGGTGCGCACTCCAAAGGTTTGGATGATAGGGAATTGGTGTGTCTTTCGCGTTGAGACGTTGGGGTGGAGCATCAAGCAGGTGAAAGCCGAGGCTCGTGACGCGAGCGATCACTTCCGCGGTCGCACCGCCCCAAGGAAAGGATTCGCCGACGCAGAGCAAACGTCCCGTGCGCGCAACAGACGCAAGCACCGTGTCAGTATCGAGCGGTTTCACCGTGCGCAAATCGACCACTTCAATCTCAAATCCATCACGGGCGAGCTCTTCCGCCGCAGCCAGGGATTCCTGTGTCATGGCGCTGTAGCTAACAATCGTGAGGTCGCGTCCCTCGCGCACAATACGTGCGCGCCCGGTTGGCAAACCTTTGTCCGGCAGTTTGTCGGACTTGAGATGGTAATAAAGATATTTGTGCTCGCAGTAAACAACCGGATCATCGATCGCCACAGCTTCTATCAGCATGGTGTAAGCATCTTCCACCGTGGCTGGTGTCATCACGATGAGCCCCGGATAATGCGCGTAGAGCGATTCCATTGATTGACTGTGAAACGGACCGCTCCCTTTTGTTCCTCCGGACGGCAAACGCACAGTGATCGGCACCGGGACGCCTGTTCGCCAGTAGTGCGTACCCGCATTGTTCAGGATTTGATTGAGGGCTATGCTCGAAAAATCCGCGAACTGCATTTCAATGATCGGTCGCATGCCCTGCATGGCCGCGCCGATCGCAGCTCCGGCGATAGCATCCTCACTGATCGGCGTGTTCAATACGCGCCCGGGAAATTCTTTCGCCAAACCTTTGGTTGCTTTAAACGCGCCGCCAAATGTCCCGCCGACGTCCTGTCCGTAGATGAAAACGCGTTCGTCGTCGCGGAGCAGTTTCGCCTGCGCCTCACGGATCGCTTCGAGGTACGTGAGGCTCATGGGTGCAACAGATCGAATCGTTGAACCATTGAGCCGTTGATTCGGAAACCCGATGTAACGTTGTAACGATTCAACGAATCACCCAACTTTTTCATCGTCATTCCTCGTTCAAGTGATCGACGAGGTCGCGTGTGAATAACGCGCACCAATCTTCTTTGTCGGCTTCGGGCACGGGCTCCTTTTGCGCGGTGGCAATTGCCTCATCCACCTGTGCGGAGGCGTCTTTCCGCCACTCGGCCAATGTCTCTGGGGAGACGAGCTTAAGATCGACAATAGCGTGCTCGGCAACCTTCAGACAATCACGTGCGAAGGGCTGACTTTTCACTTCTTCGGGCACGTAGCTGGCATCGTCGTGTTCGCCATGACCCGAAAGCCGCAGCACCGAAGCGACCACTAACTGTGGCGGATGCCCGGAGCGCGCCCGTTTCACGGCCCCGCCAATTACGTCGAGACACGCCGCGAGATCGGTTCCGTCGAGGCTGTAGCCTTCGAATCCGTAGCCAATCGCCCGATCGACCAAATCGTCGCATGCAAATTCGCGGTCGTTAGGCGTTGAATAGGCGTAATGATTGTTTGTCGCCACGATCACGAGTGGCACCTTTTCCACTGCGGCAATGTTCATTCCTTCATGAAACGAGCCGGTTTGCATCCCGCCCTCGCCGATGCATGCAAGGCCAACGAAATTTTTCTCTCCATTAAAACGTTTCGCCATCAATGCGCCAACTGTGACGGAGATCATCGCACCGAGATGACTGATCATCGCCAGTTCGTTGTTGCGCGGATGACCTCGATGAATATTGCCGTCACGCCCGCGCATCGGACCGAGGCGTGAGCCGAGATACGTGCGCGTGACGTCGATCAGCGGTTCGCCAAAGGCGGATCGTCCAGCCTGGTCGCGAATCAAAGGCGCGAAGATGTCCCCCTTTTCTAAAAACAAACCGGATGCGACGCTCACGGCTTCCTGACCTTTGCCTATGTACACGCCGCCTGTGATTTGGCCGCCGCGGTACAGACTGACGAGCTTCTCCTCAAGTGTGCGTGTCAGTAGCATCCAGCGAAATGCCTCCAGAAACCGTTTGTGGGGAGGCGCGGTGTTGTCCGTAGGAGCTTTGGCTGGCGGTGCAGGCGTGCCTTTTTTTCTTTTTGATTTTGCGGTCTGCCGCGCCGTCTGAAGCATCGAATCATCTTAACCAGGATCGGCAATTCCGCGCAAAGTTTTTTGTGGCACGGGCATCTTGCCTGTGGCGGGCAGGCGTCTCGCTTGCCAAGTAAATATGGCGACGGACGGGTTTCCAATCGGTCGATGAAACGGCGGACTAGAGCGCGCCTATCCTTAGCGCATCGCCAGCGCGAGGTGGCGCTGTCTTGGTGTTTGTTCGCCGCCGTTTGAAGCTGCTTCAGCGACAGGTTGCGCCGGTGCAGTGAGTTTCACACCGACCAATTTGCTCACGCCGCGTTCTTCCATCGTAACGCCATACAGGATATCGGCTTTCGCAATCGTACGTTTGTTGTGCGTGATGATGATGAACTGGCTTTGCTTCACAAATCGGTCAAGCACGCCTATGAAACAGTTAATGTTATTCTCATCTAGTGGCGCATCCACTTCGTCGAGAATGCAGAACGGACTTGGGCGCACCATGTAGATCGCAAATAGCAGCGCAACCGCTGTCATGGCGCGTTCACCACCGCTCAATAGCGACACGCTTTGCAGTTGCTTTCCCGGCGGCTTGGCGGTGATCTCGATACCGCAGTTAAGCGGGTCATTTTCGTCCAACAGCGATAAATCGGCGCGCCCGCCACGGAATAGCTCTCCAAACATTTCACGAAAATTCGTCCGGATCTGCTCGAAGGTTTCGGCAAATAGTTTCCTTGTGGTGAAATTGATTCGGGCGATCACGTCGAGCACCTCGTGTCGCGAATTTGTGAGATCGGTATTTTGCCCTTCGAGAAATTTGAAACGCTCTTCGAGTTCGTCGTACTCGTGGACAGCATCCAAATTAACAGGGCCCATATTATCGAGTTGCGTTCCAAGGTCGGCGATAAGTTTTTCCAGATTTGGCGGGGCGATCTCTGGCGAGTCCGGGGTCGCAGGAGCTCCGCTATCCAGTTTTTCGTTACGCTTGAACTGCGCACGCAAAACTTTTTCGAACGCGGGGTGATCCTCCGTAAACCCGCGAAGATCAATTTGGTAACGGCGCGAAATGTGCTGGACGAGGTTGTCGATCTTCATTTGCAATTGCGATTCGCGCACCTGCCGCTGTGCGCGACGATCTTGTAATTCGCCTAACGAATCTCGCAGCTGGCGCAGTTCTTTCTCGCGATCAGAAATCCCGGCGAGTCGTGTAGCACGCTGGCTGGCGATTTTCGCCCGATTCGCTTCTCCCGCCTCGCGCTGTGCCGTGTGACCATGGATTAGCGTTTCGGATTCCCGCGACTCCTTAGCGTGCGTAGCTAGTTTCCGTTCGTACATCCCGATGTCTGCGTTCCGTAATGTGATCAATTCGACCAACTCGGCGTCGCGTGCGCTCATCGGCTCGCGCTGCGCGATGAGGTGTTCGTTGCGCTGACGATCCGTTGCCATGGCGAGACGCAGCTGGTTGAATTCCTCGGTCAACTCCTGTTCGCGGGAGATGGTCTGTTTTTGCGCGGCTTCCAATTCGCTGAATTCAGTTTTCTGCTTCGCGAGCTCATCGCGCACTGACTGAAGTGCCCGCTCCAGATGCGCTATCCGCTCGTCCGCCGTCGCTACCTGCCGGTCCAGCGCCGTTTTTTCCGATTGCAAATTATCGATTTTACGCCCGGTCTCGCTGAATTCGCGCTGAATTCGCGACGCCACCTCGACCGCGGTTTTCGCTTGATCGCGTTCGACGCACATTGAATCGCGCTTTTTCACCAGAGCAGTCTCTTGTTTCACGAGTTCGGCAATCTCCGCCTTGCGCTCGAGCAAAGAGGCTGCACGCACTTCGATGCTGCCCCCAAACACGATTCCTTCTGCGGAAAGGTATTCGCCGGCGAGTGTGGCCACCGCCAGCGCAGGCTCGCTCTGTCTGCACTCGATGGCGTGTTCCAGATCCGGAAAAATGGCGACGTTACCGAGCAACTGCCTGACCAGCGGTTCAAGCGGTTGCGATACTGTCAGTTTGTCGATAGCCCAGCCAAGCGCCCCTTTCGGCAAAACTCTCCCGGGTGGTTCTTGCGCGGATGCCGCGAGCTCCGGAACCAGCAGTGCTGCCTGCCCGAGCTTGTTCTTCTTCAGGCTCTCGATGATTTCCGAAGCAAGTTTTGCATCTTTTAAGATGATGGCGTGCAGGTTCCGGCCCAGCGCAGCTTCGATCGCTTGGATGAATCTGGGATCAACATCAAGTTGCGCAACGAGCGAACCGGCAATGGCCTCGCGGATTTTTACCGAACCGTGTACGCCTTTGAGCAGAGCTTGAGAACCTTGGGCGAGCCCTTCGCCTTGTTGATTTAGTTGACGCAACACGTCGAGCCGTGATCGTTTTTCGGCGAGCGTACGCTCAAGCACTGCAAGTTGCTGTTCCGTTTCGGCGAGCAGTTTTTCTCTTTCGCGCAGGCTCGTCTCAGCGTCGCCTCGTTCGCGCTTGGTTCCGTTTAGTGAGACAACGATTTGCTCGACCAATTTCCCTCGGGCTTCGCTCGATCCTTTAATCTCTTTGGCAATTTGTTCGATTTGTGCGCCCGTCAATTCACGGCGCGCTTTCGTTCCAGAAAGTTCCTCATTCAGCGCGGAGATTCGGTTCTCGGATTTCGACAACGCGAGTTGCAACGCTTGCAATCGCGTGTTGCGCTCGGTTCGATGTTGGTGAATTTCTCCGGCCAAAGTGGACACCTTGGCGAGCTCGGCTTCGTTTTCTTTCAAATGCCGCCCGATTTCTGCGATTGAGCTGTTGGTTTGCTCGATTTCAGCCGCGTGTCTTTCTCGTTTTGTTTCCGCTTCGGCGATGTCCCGCCGCGCACGTTCCGTAAACCCCGCCAACTCTTCCGTGCGCTGTCTATTGAATTCGATGCGGTTGCGGTGTGCTGCGATTTCGCTGTCCAGTTGCTGAACTGCCGCGTGTGAATCCGCGATCTCTGCATCGATTTTGTCCAGCGCACGGCGTTCGTCGCCGAGACCGCTTTCGTTGTTGTCTATTTTTCCGCGTGTGGAGTGTTCGGATTGTGTGAGGCGGTCAATCTCTTCCCGGCACGCGCCAAACTCACGCTCGAGTGAATTGAGTTCTTTGCGCGCATGATGCGTCTCAAGCACGCGGAGATCCGAGTGCAACGCCTGATAACGGCGGGCTTTCCCGGCCTGCCGCTGCAGCGACCCGATCTGGCGTTTCACTTCCTTAATGACGTCGCCGATGCGCAAAAGGTTCGCCTCGGTGGCCTCCAATTTCCGGAGCGCCTCGCGTTTTTGCGTTTTGTATTTCGTGATGCCGGCAGCTTCTTCGAAAACCGTACGACGATCCTCGGGACGCGAGCTCAGAATCATGTCGATCCTGCCTTGCTCCATCATCGAGTAAGCGGTCCGCGCGATCCCGGTGTCGGCGAAAAGGCTTTGAATGTCGCGAAGGCGGCAGGTCGTTTTGTTCAGCAAATATTCGGAATTCCCATCCCGATACACTCGCCGCGTCACCCGCACATCGTGCCAATCGATTCCGAGCTCTTCAGCACAATCGGTAAATGTCAGCGAAACCTCCGCAAAGCCCACGGGCTTGCGTGTCTCCGCGCCGTTGAAGATGACATCTGCCATCTCTTCACCCCGAAGCGACTTCGCGGATTGCTCGCCGAGTGCCCAGCGCACGGCATCGAGCACATTCGATTTTCCGCACCCGTTGGGGCCGACTATCGCGGTAACGCCCTCGTGAAAATTGAAGACGGTTCTATTCGCAAACGATTTGAAACCGAATAGCTCGAGCGATTGTAAATGCATGTTAGGCCTAACGTTTGGCCTCAGCCGCGTCAATACAGTAAGGTTTTATGGGTTACAAGCGAAAAATATACCATTTACAGTGGTCCTCGGGTGGCCGTGCCACAGAATATTGGGGTTCGGCGGGAACCTGTGTGCATCTTTCTCACTGGCCAAGAGGCGTGAGCGAGGCGTGCGAGCAAGCCAGCGGGAGCTTCGGAATCGACGGTTATCTTTCGACTGTCCCTGACAAAGGAAAAGGCGACCACTAAACACGCCAAAACTGCGACAACCCGTCATTGAAACCAAGACCCGGTGGCCCCGCAGCTTAACGCTCACTCTTGCCTTGAGCAATTCGATCACTGAGGATGCGTCAATGGCCGATGAATCGCCGGTATGGATACAGCAGGAAGAACGCATCGATCATCAGTTGGTCCGCGGCATTGGAGTTCCGGCTCTCACTGCGAATATTGTCAGCTCGACAATCGGTGCGGGAATTTTCGTAATCCCCGCAATAGTGGCAAAGGGACTTGGATCTGCAGCGCCCCTCGCATTTGTTTGTTGTGCGCTTGCGATGGTGTTGTTCGTAACCTGTTTCGCAATCGCTGGTAGCCGCGTATCGCTGACGGGCGGTCTTTACGCCTACGTCGAAGTGGCGTTTGGCCGTTACGTCGGATTTCTCGCAGGCATCCTTTATTTTCTAACGGCGCTCGGCGCGGTCGCTGGCGTTGTGAACGTGTTCGCAAACTCTGTTGCGCTGGTGGTTCCCTTTCTCGGCGGCCCCGTGATACGCGTCATCGTGATGCTTGCGGTCTACGGCGTGCTCGTGTTCATCAACATCCGGGGCGTGCGCGAGGGCGCGGGCGCGGTGACGGTGATCACAGTCGCAAAGCTTCTGCCGCTGCTATTATTCATTTGCGTCGGAATATTTTTCATTCACCCGCCGAACCTTGTCTGGAGCGGCTGGCCCGGCAGCAAGTCGCTAGGCGATGCCGTGATCCTTTTAATTTTCGCTTTCGTTGGAATCGAGGTGGCGTTGATTCCAAGCGGCGAAGTGAAGAATCCGGCGCGGACGGTTCCCCGTTCGGCTTATCTGGCACTCGTCCTGACGACAACCATCTATCTCATGATCCAACTCGTTGCACAGGGCACGTTAGGCGCCGATCTTGGGAATCATCCCGATTCGCCGCTTGCCGAATCGGCAGCACAATTTCTCGGCAACGCGGGGCGCATGATACTTCTGGCCGGAGCCAGTATCTCCGCGTTTGGATTCGTAACCAGCGACATCCTTAGTTCACCGCGAATGATCTTTGCGTTCGGTCGTGATGGCGCATTGCCGCAATTCTTTGCGCACGTACATCCGCGCTATCGATCGCCCGATGTCGCGATTGTCACCTACGCTACGCTGGCCTTTGCGCTTTCAATCAGCGGCACGTTTGAACGGCTGGCAGTGCTTTCGAACGTTGCCGTCTTATTGATGTATCTGCTCTGTTGCGCCGCATGCTGGGTGTTGGTGCAACGCGATGTGCGTTTGGATGGCAAGCCCTTCAATTTTTCGGGGATGAAAATTGTGCCCGCGCTGGCGATTGTCGCGATTATCTGGATTCTTGCCCACGCCACGGTTCGTGAATTTGCAGTAACTGGAATCGTGCTGGTGCTTGCGTCAGTTCTCTATTTTGCGCGCACTGTGTTTCGTCGGAAATCGTAGGCAAACGGCGAAAACCGATTAGCTTCTGGCCATGCGCGATAAGTATCTCGAAGAGTATTATTCGTTCCTGCGGTTTCCGAGTGTTTCGACGGATGATCAGTTCAAGGAGAAATTGGTGCAATGCGCAGACTGGCTGGTGCACAAGCTCAATAGCATGGGTCTGCAAACGCAGCTCGTACCTACGAAACGTCATCCTATTGTCTGGGCGCGCAATGAACATCAGCCCGGGCGCCGGACAGTTTTGATTTACGGCCATTACGATGTGCAGCCGCCCGATCCTTTGGAGCTTTGGGATTCGCCGCCATTCGAGCCCGTCTTGAAGAACGGCTACGTGTTTGCACGGGGTGCCACGGACAACAAAGGACAAATCCTTGCGCATATTCTCGGAATTCAGGAGACGATCGAGGAGCACCGTGAGCTGCCCGTGAATTTGCATCTGGTGATCGAAGGCGAAGAGGAAATCGGGAGCGGTAGTCTCGGTCCTTTTCTGAACAAAAACCGTGACGCTCTGAAGTGCGACGTAGCGGTCGTCTCCGATACCGGGATGATCGCGCGCGGCGTGCCGACGCTAAGTTATGGATTGCGTGGCGTAACGGCTCTCGAGGTCAAAGTGACTGGTCCGAAAATGGATTTGCACTCCGGTGTTTTCGGCGGTGCGGTCGCGAATCCGATCACGGCGCTGGCGCAATTGCTGGCCACGCTCCACGATCGCGACGGTCGCGTGGCGATTGCGGGATTCTACGATCGTGTGAAGCCGCTCGAAGATTGGGAGCGAGATGCGTGGCGCAAACTCCCTGTCGATGGCGACAAACTGATTCTCGACGAAACCGGTGTGCCGGAACTTTTCGGCGAAGCCGGCTACAATTCGGTGGAACGTATCTGGGCGCGACCGACTGCCGAGATCAACGGAATTGGCGGCGGTTATCAAGGGCAGGGGACCAAGACGGTGATCCCCAGTCACGCTTTTGCGAAACTAACGTTCCGTCTCGTTCCGGAACAGGAGGGCGATGAAATTCTGGAACTTGCGGCGACGCATCTGCGGAAAAATCTGCCCAAAGGTGTGACGCTGGAAGTTACCAGAGGCCACAGTGGCCCGTGGTATCTCACCGACCCGCAATCGGCGCTGGGCGAGGCGGCCCAACGCGCATTGCGCAAAGCTTTCAATGGCGAGCCGGCGCTCATCCGGGAAGGCGGCAGCATCCCGATCGTGTCACAGTTCCGGGAAATTCTTGGGATTGAAACGTTGCTCCTGGGTCTGGCGTTGCCCGATTGCCGCGCGCATTCGCCCAATGAGAATTTTCCGCTCGAAAATTTCGAAGGAGGCATTCTTCTGAACAAAGCAGTCCTCCAAGAGCTCGCGCGCTGATTGCCTCCCGCGATTAAGATTGATCCGATCAGAATCCAGGTCGCGAATTGTAGGGCGTCTGTGTCAGACGCCGGGCAAGACGGCGTTTCACAGAAACGCCCTACAAGATTAATGCTCTTCCAAAAAACATTTCGATGGTTTCTCATCGCCGCGATGCTAGTCGGCACAGTCCACGCTGCGAATTCCGCTGAAGAATCGTTAGGCACCAAAATCAAGAAAGTCTTCGAGGCTGATCCAACTCCGACTCCGACTCGCAAACATCGAAAGCGCTCGTCGAGTAAGCCGACACCCAGCCCGTCGCCAAAACACAAGAAGGTTTCTCCGACTCCATCTCCCAGCGAGACCCCGAAACGTAAATCAACGCGGAAAAACGCGAGTCCATCGCCAAGCCCTTCAATCGAAGAAAGTCCATCGCCAACTCCTGCTGAAACGCCCGCGCGTTCTTCTGAACGATCTGCTTCAGGAAAAAAAGGCTGGCCCAACGTTAGTCTTTCGCCTGATGAAATCGTTGGTTACGAGAAATACCCGGCGAAGGTTCGCCAGATCCTGGACGCCGGCCTCGCGCTGACAAAACAAAACCTGGGCTACACCTACGGGTCTGCCGATCCAAAAAACGGTGGCATGGATTGCTCGGGTTTCATCTATTACGTCCTTCAGCAAAATGGTTTTCCCGACGTGCCGCGCGATTCGAGCCAGCAATACGTCTGGGTGCGCAAAGCGGGAGATTTCAACGCAGTCCTGAGTCGCAAGGAGGATTCATTCGAACTCGATAATCTTAAGCCCGGGGACCTGCTCTTCTGGAGCGGCACCTACAAAATTGATCGCGATCCGCCGATCACGCACACCATGATTTATCTTGGGCGCGAAATACGAACCAACAAGCGTGTCATGATCGGATCAAGCGACGGCCGCACGTACGACGGCAAACAACGCTGGGGCGTCAGCGTTTTCGATTTCAAACTGCCGCCCCCACCGAAAAGCGGCGACGCTAAAATCAGTCCGGTTTTTGTGGGTTATGGCCTAATTCCTGGCCTAACGAATAATTGAATCAGTTGTTCAGTTCTCGATTTTTGCAGGACTTGGAGAGTGCGTCAGTTCCGGCGCTGACAGTGGTCGCGCTTGAGGACGATGAATACGGCGTTCATATCCAAGGAATGCGATCGCGATGAGGATGAGCATCACGATGAGCACGACTCGTTGTTCGTTTCTCGTGAGTTCAAAAATCCGCAACAGGCGTTTCATTTCTTCACGTATCGAATCGGATCCTTCATTCCTGCTTCGCGAAAACCTTTGAGCCGAAGGAGACAGGAATCGCATTCGCCGCAGGCGAGACCTTTAGGAGTCGGATCGTAACAACTGTGCGTGAGCGACAGATCGACACCGAGGTTGAGGGCTTTGCGAATGAGGTCGGCTTTGGAGAGTCTGATTAGCGGCGTGTGAAGTTGGAAATGTCTGCCTTCCATCCCGGCTTTGGTTCCTAGATTGGCGAGGCGCTCGAACGCTTCGATGAATTCTGGCCGGCAATCCGGATAGCCGCTGTAGTCGATTGCGTTTACACCGATGAAAATGTCACTGGCGTGGAGCACTTCCGCCCAAGCGAGCGCGTACGCGAGAAAGATGGTGTTGCGCGCAGGCACGTATGTGACTGGAATTTCCTGCGCGATTTCTGCTTCGGAACGCTGCTTCGGCACGGCGACATCGTCCGTGAGCGCGGAGCCGCCGAAGACGCGCAGGTCGATTTTTGCGATGCGTTGCGCTTTTGCGCCTAACGAAACAGCAACACGGCAAGCGGCTTCGGTTTCGATTTGATGACGCTGGCCGTAATCAAACGACAATGCGTACGCATCGTAACCTTCGGCGATTGCAATCGCCAGTGTCGTGGTTGAATCGATTCCGCCACTTAAAAGAACGACCGCGCGTTTCATTTTCTTCTTGCCTTGACCGATTTCGCACTAAGTCCACCAAGGATACTAACAGGTCTCAATTGTAACCGCGTTGTGACCGTTGTGTCCTCTGTGCGAGCCTCTCTTCCAATGCGTTCGTCTGGATACTCGGCGCGGACTGTCAACGCGATTCCGCCGCGTGCGGAGAATTGCGCGGTCACGATCGCTTCGCGCGGCGCGCATGCCTTTACGAAATCACCCAGGATCCGATTTGTGGCCGCCTCGTTGAAGGCGCGTTCGTTGCGATAGGACGCCAGGTAAAATTTTAGTGACTTACTTTCAACGCAGAGGCGATCGGGCACGTAATCGATGTCGATTCTCGCAAAATCGGGTTGACCAGTTACCGGACAGACGGAAGTGAAATCGTTCGTTTCAAAGTGAATCCGATAATTGCGGTTGCGCGTCGGATTCGGAAAAGTCTCCAGTCGCGCCTCAGCGGGCGAAGCGGGCATTTTCGCACCGCTGCGTCCGAGGAGCGTTAGTTTGGACGTTTTGACTTTTGCCATCGAAATGAATTAACGCGTCACTGGCGTGGCATTCAACTCGCGAAATCGTGTAGAGGCGTTTGTGTCAAACGCCTACGCCTTTTGGAACGCGCGCAGATCCGCAGCGACATCGGGATATTTTGCCGCGAGTGCTTCGCCATCGCCGATCTCTACATCGACTTTCTCTACACCTGGCCATTCTGTGCTCGCACCGAGGAACCAGCGCCGTTGTCCAACTACCCGCGCGGTGTGAAACGTGTTTCCCGGAATCAAAAGCTGCACGTATTGACCCGCGCGCAGGATCCGGACCCACTACGGCGCGCTCGGTTGTTCCATTTTCGTGAAGCATTAGAGTTTCGATTGGATCACCCAAATAATGGTGATAAAGCTGATCGTTGCGGATACGATGCAGGCGTACGGGCGCATCCGGCGTTACCATGAAGCAGAGTGCGGAGCCGGCTGGCCGGCCATCAATGAACGGTGGCTGGACCCACCGGGTGCAATTCGTTGTTTACTGATAAATGTTACGTGCACGAATCCGCATGTGGCGTGCGGCTCGAGCTTGAGCAGCGCGCGAACCTCTTCGGCACTCAAATCATTGGTCATTCGAGTTTGAACATCGAACGTCGAACATCGAACGTCCAACTCCGAAAGGATTCGCGAGCAGGCATCGAATCGGCTAATGGACCTCGAACCTCAAACTTCAAAAATCAAAAATCGACTGGGCGTGATCGATGTAGTCGCGCACGATCCAAAAACGAATGAAGTCGTTCTAGTCATGAATGAGCCTAACGAGTGGGACAGCTCAGACGAACAATTGCTTGCGTTGCAGGAGCGGTTCAATGCTTACGTTTCATTTTTGCTCGATGGCGAAATGGCGGAGGCGCATCCGGAACTCGCCGGTAAACCGGCGCGCATCGAATTGTGTTGCGCACACATGCCTGACACCCGCGCGCTAGAGTTGCTCGGTCTCATCCACGATCAACTGGCGTTCCAGGAGATCACGATGGAAGTGGTGGTGAAGAATGATCCGGCTTCGCCACAGGCTACAAAGCCCGAAAGCGGTTAAAGCGTTGAACGCGATTGTAGCGTCCGCTGTCCTCAGTGGATGATCGGTGTGATGCTTGGCTGCTGCCGAAGAAATGCGCTGAGAACAGCGCACTCTACAGCATTCGGATTTCGTCATTAGTCCGTCAATCGTCACTCTTGCTTCGTCATTTCTCGGATACGATGCTTCGCGGTGTAATGATGACGAAGCACAGATGAATTCGCGATCAGCCGAGTTGCCCGACACCGCCGGCGTGACTCTGCGCAAAGTCACGCTTCGGCTGATCCCGTTCCTGTTTATTCTTTATATCGTCGCGTGGCTCGATCGCGTGAACGTAGGTTTCGCAGCGCTGCAAATGAACTCCGACCTTGGATTTAGTTCGGTCGCGTTTGGTTTTGGCTCCGGCGTGTTCTTTGTCGGTTATTGCTTGTTCGAAGTGCCGAGCAATCTCGTGTTATATCGCGTTGGGGCACGCCTTTGGATTGCGCGGATCATGATGAGCTGGGGTGCTATCTCTGTCGCCATGTTGTTTGTTCGGAGCGCGCCGGCGTTTTACGTTTTAAGATTTCTCCTGGGCGCTGCCGAGGCGGGGTTCTTCCCCGGAATGGTCTATTATTTGAGTCGCTGGTACCCGGAGGCGCAACGTGCACGCGCCATCGCGGCGTTCATGGCGGCCGTGCCGGTGAGCGGTGTCATCGGTGGCCCGTTGTCTGGCGCGTTACTACAGTTAAACGGCACGCTGGGACTCGCCGGATGGCAGTGGCTGTTTTTGGTCGAGGGTCTCCCCGCGATATTGCTGGGCGCAATCGTACTGATCTATCTCACGGACGGGCCAGAAACAGCAAATTGGCTGGCTCCGGCGGAGAGAGACTGGCTGATTAGCAGGCTCGCGACCGAGCGAGCCGCTGTTGGCACAGAGCACGCGAACAATATTTTAGAGGCATTAACTGAACCGAAAATCTGGCAGCTTGGCATCATTTTTCTTTTGGCCGCAGTTGGTTTTTACGGTTATTCGTTTTGGGCGCCGCTCGTCATCAAGTCTCTGACAAAGAGTAGTGATCTTGACGTAGGACTTATCCTGGGCGCGATCAGCACGGGGACGATCATTTTCATGGTATTGAACGGTGCTCATTCAGATCATGTCGACGAGCGTCCTCTGCATGTCGCCGTCCCATTGTTCATCTCGGGTGTTGGATTTCTTGGTTGTGCCTTGTTGCACGAACCGATTTTGGCCGTTCTCTCGCTGTCGCTGATTCCCATTGGGCACTGCGCGGCGTATGGTCCGTTTTGGTCGATACCGACGCGGTTTCTCACTGGAGCGCCTGCAGCAGCTGGGATTGCGTTGGTCGTGACCATCGCCAATGTGGGTGGCTTTCTGGGTCCCACGATCATCGGCGTGATGAAAGACCACTTCGGCACGCATGTGCCAGCGTTTTTGCTGCTCGCAGCGTGTGCGATTATCGCAGCGCTTCTCGCAGTGCTGCTGCGGCGAGCCGCATTCCTACGAGGTGGCGCCGCTAGTATGCCGTTGAAGGGTTGGAGGATTGAAAGCTAGCGTTTCGCCGGTTCCAGCCGCGTGAAGAAATCTTCGAACAGCGAGTCGTAAATCCGGCTGCGCTCGGGATGGTACTGCACAGCGAGTCCGAATGGGTATTTGCGAAGCCGAACCTGCTCGATGATGCCATCGTGCGCAGCCCAGGCTTCGACTTCCAAATCGTCGCCAAGTTGGTCGATCGCCTGGTGATGCGCGCTGTTCACCTTTGAAAAACGGTGTGAGACGCCTGTATCGTGACGCAGCTGCTGAACGTCACGCTGTTTTTGGTGGGGAAGATTATGACCCGGAATGTCGAGCTTTAGTGTGCCGCCGAGCGCGACATTGAACACCTGAAGTCCTTTGCAAATTGCCAGCATTGGCAAACCGCGTGAAAGCGCTTCCTGAACAGCACCAAATTCCCAACGGTCGCGTTCCGGGTCAGCATCCTCGTCCAGCACCGAAGGATCGTGAACTTCCTGGCGCAAAAACTCCGGTGAAATGTCGGAACCACCGGAGAGTAAAAGGCCATCCATCTTTCCGAGTGGGAAATTTCGAGTGCGAGCGTTCCAGATTTTGATCTCAGGATGCTTCGTGAAAATCGGCCGAAACGACCTGGCATCCTTAGCTCGAATCCATGTCGCGAGGTTTGGCATCGGGAAATTTGCGACTTCGCGACGTGCATGTAAAGAGCAGTTCCCATGTCGTATGTTAACGAGGCGTCAGCGAATTTGCGTGAACAGCTCGAGACGATACGTGAGCAAAGCAAGTCGCGCGCGATTGCCGTAGCCCTACACGACCTGCAGACCGGGTTTCGATTTTCACTATTGGGCGATCGGCCGTTTCATGCTGCGAGTACCATTAAGGTTGCGGTGCTGCTCGCGATTTTCCGTGCGGCAGACGAAGGCCGTTCCCGGCTGGATGACTCGCTTCACGTGCGGAATCGCTTTTTCAGCGCGGCAGATGGCTCTGTCTTTCGCGTTAGCGCCGACCGGGACGCGACGCCGGAGCTGTATCAGTCGATTGGAAGGACGGCGAGGATCGCCACTCTCGCGCACGCAATGATCTCCGGAAGCAGTAATTTGGCGACCAATTTGCTGCTGGACTTCGTAGGTGTGGAATACGCGCGAAAAGTTCTATCGGACGCGGGAGTGGATGGGGTAGAGGTGAGGCGAGGTGTTGAAGACCATCTGGCCTATGACCGAGGAGTAAATAACGAGGCCACTGCGAATGGATTACTAAAACTGATGTCTGCAATTCGCGGCGATTTTCTGACGAACGAGAGTAAGCGAGAGGTGATCCGCATTCTGCTGGAGCAACGATTCAATTCTATGATTCCTGCAGGTCTCCCAAAGCATGCCACGGTGGCGCATAAGACCGGCGAGATTTCGACGGCCTGCCATGACATAGGAATTGTCTATCTGCCCGAACGCGAACCCTACATCGCCGCGATTTTGACTGAATTTGAGCCGGACAAGGACGGACGGCGCGAAACGGTCGCAGCGATTTCCGAAACTATTTATCGCTTCCTGCTGGGGAAGGAAATTCACGTCAAGTGAAGACTAAGCCTTTGCGGCCGGTTGACGGTTTGCGTCTATCTCAAGAGTACCGTGCACTGCTCCGCCCCAGCGAAACAGAAACAGATCCTATTGGCAATGTTCGCCGTCTGCCGCGCTTCTTCTATGAAATCACCAGCTGGCAGCAAGCACAGGAGATCCGTCTGGCGCCTCACTTTACGCTGGCGGAATTGATGCTGGTCGACTGTCGCGAGGCCAGGCTGCTTCTCAGCGAGTTTCCTCATTATGTGCCGTGCGCCATCGTTTTGCTCGCGACATTGCTGGAAAATTTGCGACGCGAAGTTGACGCGCCGGTGTTCATCGGCGCAAATGGCGGCTATCGCTCGCCGGCGCACCAGATTGGCGGTGCAAAAAGCATTCATGCATGGGGCACCGCAGCAAACATTTATCGGTTCGGCGACACGTTTCTTTCCGACGCGAGATCTATCGAAAAATACCGCGCAATTGCGGCGTCGCTTAGTCCGGCTGTTTTTGTCCGGCCATTCGGTCGCGAAAAAGGGCAGACCGACGATCATCTCCATGTCGATTTCGGGTACGCGAGTTTAACTCCACGCGAATGCAGCGACGCGAGTTGATCGCCGATTGAGCAGATGAAGGACTACCGAACAGAACGCAACGCCTATCTTCTTCGCCATCGTGAGCCTGGTGCAACCCCGCCCCGGGCGGTGATCGGTTTGGAAGCCGAATTTAATCTGATCGTGGATGGACACAGACGGCGTCCGGAAAAAGTATTTGGTGATCCCAGCCGCTTGGTGCGACGCCGCATGATCCCGCGCACCGGCAAATCGTTTCAGTTGCCCGCGGGCGGTGCAATTTATTTCGATACCGGAGTAATCGAAGTCGCCACGCCAATCATTGAGCTCGAGCCAGGTTGTTGCTACCGCGCGACGCGTTTGTTGTGGGAACAAATCCGGTATGTGCGAGTGGAACTGGATCATTGGGCGAGGAAACATAAGTGCCAGGGCCGGCTGCAAGGCTTTAGCGCACATTACAACCTTTCTTTTCCGAACGTGCGGCGATCGAAACTGCGAAACGCAACGAAGCTCGCGTATCTGTTGGCACACATTTTGCCCGCGCCGGTAATTTTGCTCGCAACGAATAGGCAGAGCAGCGCTGTGGGCCTTCGTCCGCGGGGAAACCGGATCGAAGTCACGGTGGATTTCACGCCCGACCCCGCATTGATGCTGGCGACATGCGCTTTCATCGCTGGCGCAGTGGAAACCGTAGTCCGATGGAAAGATTTTGGCTTGAGACAACTTGAGCGCCACCAACTCTGTCGCATGGCCCGATTTCGTCTGCGAAAACATTCGTCGAGACGCGGCTGGCGTATTACCGCCGATTCGTTAGGCCGAAATCCGTTTGTCTGTGACATCAATGAGCCGCTTTGGAAATTGCGCGACGGCCGAATGCAGAGCCTGCGCGCAATCGCAGGAGAAACTTTGCGACCATTTCGCGGGCGAATTCGGCAGATCAGCGATTCGAATACGCTGGACCACATCGCCGCGGTTTTCGCCGGAGACGCGCGTTCGCTTCTCGACTTCGAGAAGCGCCCCGCCTCGTATGACGATGTTGGACATCGGATCGATTGGGGCCGCCGCAGGATGCGACGCTGGTCACGATCCAAATACGAAAAAGTCATCCATCGCCTGATCGCGCGCGAACCGGTCCACATCGGACAGAAACGTTACATCGTCGACCGAATGAACGGTTGGTATGAGGTCGAGTTTCGAGAGGTGAGAACGAAACGACGCAGGAGATTCAATCTCGACGAACTAGTGCGATTATCGACGGCAAAAAATCCAACTCTAGCACCACGCAAACGCAAGTCTGCCCAAAAGCGTCGCAGCAAAAAGCGCAAGGGGTGACGGCTTTCCACTCGTCACGCCTAACTCACGGACGGGACGCCTTCGTTCCTTGAAGCATCAATTTCCCCACGTATTTTACAGGCGGGCTGCCGTAAGATATTACCTGGTCGTTGTATTTTTTGAGATTGAAATTGATTGCCGAGTTTTTTCTGTTCGGCAGCGCGCAAATCGAGATGCTCCGTGGCACCGACGAAGTAGGTCGAGAGCTGAGCTGATGTAAGCCGGGCGCGTTTCCATTTGGCCACCGCTTCGCCCTCCTGCTGATACCCTTCTTTCGTCATCAAATCCATCGCTTGTTTTTCGGTCATTTTCCCGGCGTGAATGCTTTGATCGAGAATAGCGTTGCAGATCGCGCGGAGTCGCATCTTTAGCTGCTGCATTTTTACTTCGGGTCCGCCGTATCCCTGTTCCGCCATCACTTGCTCGCAATAAACGGCCCAACCCTCGATGAAAGGCCCGCTTTGGAAGATTGCGCGAACGAGCGTGGGCGCGCGGAATTCATTGGCGCGCGCGAGTTGAAGAAAATGGCCCGGCATCGCCTCATGGACGGTCAAATCGCGAATCATATAGTTGTTGTATTCGCGAAAGAACGATTCCTTTCGCTCTTTCGACCAATCCTTCGGCGTCGGCGCGACGGCGAAAAACGTTTTGCCGTCTTTCTCGAGCGGCCCCGGCGCATCGCAATACGCGATTGCGACGCCGCGTTTGAATTCCGGCATCGCAATCACATCCAGCGGCATATCTGGGATCGTGACCAGATCGTGTTGCCTAACGAATTCGGTCGCTTCAGTGACGACCTTTTCGCGATAATCGACGACGGTGGCGTCGTCCGGGTGCTGCTCCGCCAGTTTGTCGAGCACTGCGGCTGATGACCTTATGTTTGTCCGCGATTGTCTCGTCGTCCGCGCTGGGAAAATATTTTTTGTAAAGCGGCAGCGCGGTTTCGTAGATGGCGGTTTGGGTCTGCGAGATCCGCCTGTGCGCGCTTCATGATTTCCTCCATCGACAAGTCCGACGCGAGCGCGAACCGCAGCTTTTTTCGGTACTTCTCCGCGCCGAGTCGGAAATCGCCGTCAGAGCGCGGCAACAGATCTTTCTGGAGCCATTTCTTATAATTCTCCAGCGCCGCGGCGGTTTTTTCCTGTAACGGCGCCAGATCCTTCTTTATTTGCGGGACGTGATCGAGCAGAGGCGCGAGACCTGCGCGCACGAGATTGATTGCGCCCTGCGTCTGCTCAATCGCCGTTTCGGTGTGAATCCGCGGCGGATGTTGCAGATTGGCTTTCGCCTGAGCGATCACGCTGGGGAATTTTTTCATCCGCTGGCGCAGATCCGGCATAATTTTTTCCGGCGGCGCGAAATCGCGCGCAACCAAAAGATAGAGGCTGTTGGCGAGGCTCTGCATTGTAAACCAGCGGATTCCATTCCGGTTCTCTCAATTCTTCCAGTTCAAAGATTTCATAGTCGATGTTCTCCTTGCAGAATGCGCAAATCGACTTGGTTGGCGCCGGTGAGCTGCGAAAATCCTCGATGGCTTTAGCGCTTCGCGAAATTCTTTTTCGCGGCGGCAGATCTTTCGTTGCGCTTCTCGACGGAATAATCGGTCAGTATTGCCATCAAAACGATGGTCGCCCAGTTCGGTCGCGTATTCCGGATGCCAAGCGCAAATATCGCTCGATGTAATCCTTCGCGATCTTCTGGAACTCGTCGTCCTGCGGATTCGCCGATCGCGTCAAAAATCGATAACGACAATAAGACGCGGCGGCGATAACTATTTTCATTTCGTGTCAGCTCGGTGTGCCGCCGTGAAGAATCGGCTCCGTGGCAATTTCGTCCGGCGTGAGCTGCGATTGCAGGTAAGTGCGGCCCTTGTAAAAACAGGATACGATCACGAAAACGACAGCGGCGCCGAACATCAACCAGGTGAAAAACGTAAAGTACTGATAAGTCGTCAAGCTTGTGTGAGCCGCCTGCGCCCAAGATCCATCTATTGACCAGGCCGACGAAGAGTTCGCCTGAGGCAACCATGAGAAGCCACAAGCGCCATGACCGAACTCTTCATCGTGTTTGGCGCCTGGGTGTAGGAAAATTCCAAGCCGGTGATCGAAACCATCGCTTCACCGAGAGTGAGAATGATGTAGGCGAGCAACTGCCAGTTGATGCTCGGCTTTGATCCCGAATCGATCTGTCCCTGGATCCAAACGATCACGACAAACGAGAGACGCAGTAATAAAAAGGCCGATCCCGATTTTGCGCAGCGGCGTGAGCGGAAAAAATTTGTCGATGGCCGGATAGATCACGTAATTCACAATCGGAACGAAAAGCAAAATGAGAATTGGGTTCGCCGTTTGCACCTGGGCCGCGAGCAAGTCCAGCCCCCAACCCGCGGAAAGATAGAATGGCGCAAAACTCATGCTGATCCACGGCAGCCACGAAACGTGCAGATCCATTTTCTCGGCTTGCAAAGTCCATTCGACGCCATTGCTCATTCCCCAAAGCGCCCAGAAAACCAAAATAAAAACGTAAACCATCGCGATCCTGAGCGAGAGTGATCAGACCTTCTTTGCTGAATGTTTCTTTCAAATAACCAAGGCCGGCCGGCGGCACGTGCACCATTTTCTTGCGACCGCCCCAGAAAAACAAAGTAGCGATTAGCATTGCGATGCCGGGAATTCCAAACGCCCAGCCTGGCCCCGTATTTCGGATTTGCCAAGAGCCATGGACAAAGGGAAGAAATGAACGAGCCAGCGTTAATCGACAAATAGAACCAGCCAAACATTTTCGAGAGCAGATGTTTGTTCGATTCGCCGAATTGATCGCCGACGTTCGCCGACACGCATGGCTTGATCCCGCCCGCACCCAAACAGATCAGAAACAATCCGATCGCGAGCATTGTGCGTTGCCCGATCGCGATTCCCCACAAGTCGTGGCCATGCACGCGAGCGTGAGGTTGCCCAGGCAGTAAACGATCGAAAGCGACAGAATCGTCCAATATTTGCCCGATCCAACCATCGGCCAGAATCGCGCCAAGAATTGGAAGGAAATAGACGCCGAAAACGAAATAATGCGTGTACATGTAGGCTTCGTTTTCCTGCATTGGCGCAAGAAGGCCGGACTGGTTCAAAATGTAATGGGCCATGAAAACGGTCAGCACCGATTTCATGCCGTAATAGGAGAAGCGCTCGGCTGCTTCGTTGCCGATGATGTAGGGAACGCCCGGCGGCATGCCGGTGAGGTTCGGCGGCGAAGTTAAATATTTATGTCTGGCCATGTGATCTCCCTTGCCTAACGATCTTGGTGTGAGACCTCGGTGGGCGTTGCTGACTTGGACGATTCGTCAGGGTGTTGCTCGTCCCCGTTGGACCAGTGCTTCGCCGGATCGGGTTGTTCCCGTTGAACTTCCGGCATCTGGCCGAGCGGATGTTTTTCGCAAGATGTTGAAAACAGGACAATCGCGAGCGAAACAACGACGACGCCCTGGCGAACGAAAGAAGCCATAATGCGCTGGCACAGTTATCAGTCTCCGCTGGTGCGCGCAAGGATGAAAGCGTGTCGGTAGCGCAGGCATCTCGCTTGCGGAGCCGGTGGGCTTCCGGCAGGGGAATGATTCGCGATAGCTCTATCGCTGAGAGTTCAGGAGGTAATGCAATGCGCGAGGCCCGCCCAAAGCAAATGTTTAGACGACATGCCCGAACCGCCACAGGCAAGATGCCTGTGCTACTTGTGATTGAAACAAGCCGTCGCAGGACTACTATCACACGCGGTGGGCCGCAAAGACAGACTTAGCGCTTGGAACGAAGTGTTCGCTCTCGTTCTGCTCTTTGCCGGCACGTTGGTCTTTTTTGCTCTGATTTCGTATACGCCGAAGGATATACCGTCCTGGCTCTGGTTCAGCCACGTTTCCCCGGCAAATCATCCTGCCCAAAATTTCATCGGTCCGCTTGGAGCGATCGTGGCGGGCATTTGCTATCAATTGATTGGCGTTTTCGCTTCGCTGTTGTTGGCAGCCGTCCTGCTCGGCTTCGGCGCTGCTAAATTATTTTACCCGCGGTTGAGTGTGGCGTTCCGAATCCCGTGGATCGTGCTGTTCCTCATCTCTGGTGCATGTCTCGATGAAGCCTGGGGTATCAGCCATTTGCTCGGCAGGAGAGTGCCGGTGGACATTCAAGGGCCCGGCGGCCTCATCGGTTATCGTTTGTCCGATGAACTCGCGGGCTGCTCCCCGCGGCTCTCGGCCCGATGGGCTCGGTTCTTCTTCTCGTCGGAGTTTATTTGACCACGCTGATTTTGGTGACGGGCCTGCGCCCGATTCATCTTGTTCGAGAGATGGTCAACCTCACGCGCCGGAGCGTGGCGACGCTGCACGAATGGCGCGTACGCCGGAGAATTCGGAAGTCGGATCTCAAAGAAAAACTTAAGACCGAAAAGGATTGGCGCGCTCGAAGCGCTACAGAAGCAACTCAAAAAGAAAGGTGTTCCTGTGCCTGAACCTGTGGCGGACGCTGATTTCGACGGAAGAATTGGCAAATCGGCCGGCGCCGAAAGTCGTTGATACGACAGTGCCGTTCAATGAACCGGTGGTGACTCGGCGCAGACCGTCTCTGGCCGAGTTGCGCGCGACCGAACGAAAAGCGAAGGCCGCTCCCAGTCCGGCAAGCGCAGCGTCGACATGGGAAGATTACGTCTTGCCTGGACTCGATCTGCTCGAGGAGCACAGTCTTGAAGCGCGTACGGCCACCGATCCTTCCGAGCTACAAGAGTCCAACAAGTTCTGATTGAAACGTTGGCCCAATTTGGCATTGCCGTCGCGCCGGGCGACATCACCAAGGGTCCGACCATCACGCGCTATGAAGTGTATCCGGCCAAAGGCGTTCGCGTGGATAAAATTGTAAGTTTAGAGCGCGACCTCGCACGGGCAACCCGCGCCGAGCGAATCAATATTCTCGCGCCAATTCCTGGGAAAGACACAGTAGGAATTGAGCTGGCTAATACTCGCAAAGTCACGGTGAAACTGCGCGAGCTTTTGCAATCGTCCGACTGGGAGGCAGCGAAGGAACACGCAAAAATCCCGCTCGCGTTGGGCAAGGACGTTTACGGCAAGACAATCATTGCGGACCTCGCGCAAATGCCGCATCTGCTTGTCGCCGGGACCACCGGTAGCCGGAAGAGCGTCTGTATCAATGCGCTGATTGCCAGCATGCTCTTTCGCTTCACGCCGGAAGAACTGCGGTTTGTCATTATCGATCCGAAGATGGTCGAAATGCAGGCCTACCAATCGCTGCCGCATCTCGCCTTACCCATCGTCACCGATCCAAAAAAAGTGCTGCTGGCCTTGCGGTCGGTGATCGACACGATGGAACGCCGCTACAAACTGTTTGCCGGCGTAGGCGTGCGGAACATCGTGGGGTTTAATGGGCGACCGGCAAAGAAACAAAAGAACTGGACGGGATGCGGTAGATCGCCTGTCTCACCGGGAGGAAGCGGTCCGCGCAGACCGCGGAGCTATAATCAAAGTGCCGCGCGATGACGAAGAGCAAATTCCCGACAAAATTCCCTATGTCGTCGTGATCATCGATGAACTTGCCGATCTGATGCAAACGGCGCCTGCGGACGTTGAGATGCGCGATCGCGCGCATTACGCAGATGGCGCGTGCGGCCGGCATTCACGTCATCGTTGCCACCCAAACGCCGCGTGCGGACGTTATCACGGGTGTGATTAAAGCGAATATTCCCTGCCGCATCGCGTTCCAGGTCGCGAGCAAAATCGACAGTCGCGTCATTCTCGATGAAAACGGTGCGGAACGTTTGCTCGGGCAAGGCGACATGCTGTATCTCCCGCCGAGCGCTTCGCGTCTCATCCGTGCCCAGGGCGTGCTGGTGACAGACGAAGAAATTCATCGATTGGTGGAATTTGTTCAGCGAAAAGTCCGCCCGCATTCGATACGGCCATGCACGAGAAGCTCCAATCCGCCGCTGCGCCGGAAGAAGAAGTAACGGCGGAAGATGAAGAGCTGGTCGAAAAATGCATCGAGATTATTCGCCAGGAAAAACGCGCATCCACTTCGCTGCTTCAACGCCGGCTGCGCCTCGGTTACACGCGCGCAGCGCGCATCGTTGATATTCTGGAGCAGCGCGGTATTTTGGGTCCCGGCGAAGGCGCCAAACCACGCGAGATTCTCGTCGATCTCGATGCTGCCGTTTAGCCGGCTTTTCGCTCATGACAATAGAAGGCCTCGGTAAGAAATTTCAGGAAGCAAGACTTGCGAGAAATCTCACGCTCGATGAAGCCGCGCGGATGACCAAGATTCGCCCGCAGCGCCTGGCAGAAATTGAGGCGGACGATTTTTCGCAGTTCCCGAGCCTGGCGTACGCGAAAGGTTTCCTGCTTATCTACGGGAAATTTTTGGATGTCGACGTCACGCCTTACCTCGATGCCTTTGAGGATTCCGAGAGCGTCACTGTGGACGGCTATTCTTATCTCCAGGAGAGCGAGCGCGCAAAACCGGTTTCTGCGCCGGTGGTTCGGCGCCGTCCTGCTGCTAGTAGCGGTAACAACCGCGTTTCGCCGATGCCGCTCATTTTTGGTGTGCTGGTTTTGGTGATCGGCTTTTTCGGTGATGAAATTTCTTCTTAATGTGCAGCGGCTCGCGCCCGGGCGAGAGGCGTCCACCGCGCAGGTGTCGTCGGCCCCACTCGCCTGTCGCAACTGCATCGGCCCCGGGTTCGCCATGTAATGTTGCGGCCGCTCCATCGGCTGCTCCAACAGTGCCGCCGGTCGCGACACTCGGGACACCAGAAACTCGAAGGCCGTTGCCGCGTTACTCCATCTTCGCCGGGCGAGCCGGAAGTTCGTCGGGCTGAGCCCGTAAGTCACGAGGACCTGGAAAACCACCAGTGGCAGCGAATTCGTCCTCCGGCGGAATCAGCCGAACAAAACCGGGTGGCCATCCGCCCGCTCAAACGAACGTATGTACGAGTGACGGTGGGCGATGAAGGAAAACCCGCGTTCGAGCGATGGGTTTCGCCCGACTGACGGGCCGGTCGAATTTCGCGGGAAGCATGTTTCGATTCGGGTTGCTCGATCCTGAAGCCGTCGCGATCACCAAGAATGGCCAGGCGCTGCAGGCAGAACGACCAGGACGTGACGGTCAACTAGCGTCGCTCATGAACCGCCAGGTATTGGTGTAACCGAGCCGGACTGCAAATGATCGGAGGTCGCCCAAGAGGAGCCGCGTCAAAGTCGGTATGATCAGTCTCGGTTGCGCCAAGAACCTTGTCGATGCTGAGATCATGCTTGGAAGCGTGTTGCAACGCGGGATGGAAATCACGGCGTGCGCGGAGGACGCCGATGTGCTCGTCGTTAACACCTGCGCTTTCATCGATTCAGCCAAGGAAGAATCGATCGAAGCGATTTTGAGGCGCATCAGCAGCGTGGTTTGAACAAACGGCCTGACCAAAAATTGATCGTCAGCGGCTGCATGTCGCAGCGATTTGCAAAGGAGCTGCGAAACGAGTTACCAGAGGTGGATGCGTTCATCGGACTCGATCAGGTCAGTGAGCTTGGATCTATCGTGAGCAAATCTGTAACGCAAACGCTGAACTCCGAAAGCCTGTCGACGATGCAGGCGATTCAACGTCGGATGGCGGACAATGTCGATCTTGCTCTTCGCAGATACGCGCCCGACTTACATCCCTGATTACGACACGCCGCGATTTCAGGCTTACTCCGGCGCATTTCGCTTATGTGAAGATTGCCGAAGGCTGCAATCATCCATGTAGTTTTTGTGTGATCCCGCAAATGCGCGGAAAACATCGCAGCCGCAAACCGGATTCCGTGCTGGCGGAAATTCGTGCGCTCGTCAGCGAAGGCGTGCGCGAGATCAACTTGATAAGCCAGGACACGACCTATTACGGAATGGATCTTTGGCAGGCCAAAGCGGGACCGCGACAGCCGGTTGATTCCAGTCGCGGGCCGACGCTCGCAGCACTGCTTCGCGAAATTCAGAAAGTCGACGGCGAATTTTGGGTGCGCCTGCTTTACACGCATCCGGCGCATTGGGGTGATGAGCTGATTGAGACTATCGCAGAATGCGACAAGGTCGCGCGCTACATCGACATTCCGCTACAGCATATTGACGAATCGATGCTGAGCCGCATGCGTCGCGAAACATCGCGCGCACACATCGAAGATTTGATTCGACAAACTGCGCGCCGGAATTCCTGGCGTAACGCTGCGAACCACTTTCATCGTGGGCTTTCCAGGAGAAACCGATGCCGAATTCGACGTGTTGCTTGATTTTATTCGGCGCACGCCGGTTTGAACGGCTCGGGATATTCAAATACTCGCAGGAAGAGGGTTCGCGTGCCGCGAAGATGTCGGGCCAGATTCCTGAAAAGATCAAGAACGCACGGTATCGCGCGGCGATGTCCGTGCAGCAAACGATTGCCCACGATGTTGCCCGTGAGAAAATTGGCAGTGAACTGAAACTGATCGTGGATCACCCGCACATGGCGCGCAGTGAAGGCGACGCTCCGGATGTCGACACGCGTGTGGTGTTGTCCAAACCTGCGCCTGTTGGCGAGTTCATTTGGCGGAGCATCAACGGGAGCCGTGGCTACGATCTGCTGGCATAGCGCCGGGCGCGATTTCCTGAGTCGCGAGATTGGCTAGTGACAATCCGGCGATTTCTGATCAATTGCTCCAAGGCGAATGGCCGAATCCGACCCACCAAAAAAAGAGACGGTTCGCATCGAGTTGCCGCTTCCGCCTGCGCCCAACCCGCCGGAGGCAACGGTAAAGCCACGCGAGACTGTGCGAATTCAGTTGCCGGTTGGGGAGACTGGCAACCAGCCGATTCCCTCATCATCCTCGGCTGGCACAGGCTCTGCCACTGAGGACATTTCATCCACGAACTTTTTCCCGTCGCCGGAGCTGGCATCTGCCCCGAAGCCCTTGTCAGGTTCTTTGCGTCCGGCGCCTGTTTCCCCCCTCCGGGACCGAAAAAGGAGACGGTACGCATTCCACTCATGCCGGAGCCGTTGCGCTCGGCTCAAAGGAAAACTCAGCCGCTGATCGCCATGCCCCAGATCGCTCCACAGAATCCGCCGATCGCATCGGCACCGACCGAGAGAAGTTCAATGCTGCTATATTGGGTGCTTCTCGGCGTTTCAGCATTGATTTTGATTATCCAGATTTGGACTTATTTTTCTTAACCATGGAAAATTCTGCCATCATCAATCTGAACGAATCCAATTTTGACCGCGAACTGACGCAGGACGACAAGCCAATGATTGTCGATTTTTGGGCGGAATGGTGCGGTCCATGTAAAATGATCACACCGCTGCTGGACGAGATTGCGCGCGAAAAAGCGGGTGCAGTCAAGGTCGCGAAAGTGAACGTAGACGAAAGCCAAAGTCTCTCACTTAAGTACAATATTCGGGCGATTCCGGCGCTGCTTTTTTTCAAGAACGGCCAGCTAAGGGATCAGGTGATCGGAGTCACGAGCAAAAAGGACTTGGTCGACCGGCTCCAAGCGCTCGGGTAGGAGAATTTCCGCGGTGCGAAAATTCTAGCGAAGAGCTAGTTAGCCACCTGTAATCGGGGAAGCCATGCGCCCGGCGGGGGTCGAACCCACAACCTTTGGCTCCGGAGGCCAACGCTCTATCCAGTTGAGCTACGGGCGCGATGAGATTCAGAATTAGCCATAAAATCCGCACATTTTCACAGACAATTTGTGAGCAGTCTCTTGGTTGTGCTGGCGTCCGCGCAGCAGAACGAATTCAAGTTGCAAAATCGGTGCATTCGAATGAAAGTGTGCGCCCGCAGTCGCACGCGCGGCTGGCAACGAATTTATGAACCAGCTCATCGACATTATTGAGAAAGAGCAACAGAAGGGTGATGTCACGCCGTTTTCTGTTGGCGACAGCGTACGCGTGCACACGCGGGTTGTGGAAGGCGACAAGGAACGGATCCAGGTCTTTTCCGGGGTCGTGATTGGCCGCAAAGGCCGTGGCCTTAACGAAAGCTTCACTGTGCGACGGATCTCGTACGGAGAAGGGGTGGAGCGAGTATTTCCGTTGCATTCACCACGCATTGCAAAACTGGAAGTCGAGAAACAAGGCCGGGCTCGTCGGGCGAGACTCAATTACCTTCGTACTCGCAAGGGCAAGGAAGCAACTGCAGTTCGGGAATAACGCGAGTTTACTCTCGCCGACAGATTTCGCAGATTTCCAGAGGAAAAGCTGCTCTTAAAAAATCTGTGAGAATCTGCGAAATCTGCGGATAACTTCTGCAGATGTACCGGCGCTGCGGATTTCGTTACGAGAAAAAACTTCGCGTTGCAGGAGTCTCACGCATTGCGGGAATTGATGAAGCTGGTCGAGGTGCATTAGCCGGGCCAGTCGTCGCGGCTGCGGCAATTCTTCCCGAAAAATTCCGACATCGTCGTCTGAACGATTCCAAACAGCTGGCGCCGGAATTACGCGAGGAAATCCATTGCGAGCTCGTTTCGAATCCCGAGATCCGATGGGCGGTTGGCATTGTCGATTCTGCAGAGATCGATCGAATCAACATTCTGCGTGCGAGTCATCGTGCCATGCGCCTGGCAATCGGAGCGTTGCTCGAACCACCGGACCACGTCTTGATCGATGGTCTGCCGGTGATTCCGTTTCCGCTTCCGCAGACGGCAATTATCGATGGCGATTGCATCAGCTTGAGCATCGCTGCGGCCAGCGTCCTCGCCAAGGTCACACGCGACGGGATCATGCGTGACTTTTGCGCGCAGTTCCCGCAGTATTGCTTCAGCCGGCACAAGGGCTATGGAACAGAACTGCATCTTTTGAAACTTCATGAATTCGGCCCTTGCCCGATCCATCGCCGATCTTTCGAGCCAGTGGCGCAACCGCTTCTCGCCTTGGAGGAAGTCGTACAAATCCGGTCATCTCCGGCGCGGCGCGCGCGGAGAGAAATTAGCCTGCCGATACCTGAAGCGTAACGGGTACAAAATCCTCTTTCGCAATTTTCGCGGTCGTACCGGGGGCGAAATCGATGTCGTTTGTCGCGATAACGACACGCTCGTGTTTATTGAGGTGAAAACGCGGGCAAGCGAAGATTTCGGACGTCCATTCGAAGCGGTAGATCGAGAGAAACGGAAACGAATCTCACGCGGCGCTCTCGCGTGGCTGCGAATGCTGGACAACCCCGATATTCTTTTCCGTTTCGATGTCGCGGAAGTAATCGTTGCGGACGACGCAAGACCACGTGTAGAACTGATCAAAAACGCATTTCCGCTCTCGAAGCCGTACATCTATTGACGCGAATGACCAACAAGATCAATCATCTCGCCGTTTGGGTTTTGGTTATCGTGCACCAGCTCGTTGGTTGGGCCTGGTACGCAATGTTTGGCGAGAAGTGGCTTAACCTTCACGCCCGCACAATGACCGACATCGAGCGCACTCACAGCGTAGGCGCTTACCTTCTGGCGATTGTTACCGCGATTATTGTCAATTACGCGCTGGCTTGGCTGATCGCTCGCATGAATGCGACGAACGCAGTTGCCGGTTTGAAAGTTGCGCTGCTGTGCTGGTTCGCCTTTGTTTTCGTCGAATATGCGACCGTCGCTGTGTTCTCCTCTTTTGAAACGAACCCGTGGCCGCTCGTCTTGATCGACATGGGCTGGCTATTCGTGAACTTTGCGATCAGCGGCTTGGTCCTGGGCGCCTGGCGCCAGAATGCGCGTTAGTCCGGTCGCTCATTTCGTTTGACCAGCACTGTCGTGTCAGTGCTGGACAATTGCAGTGCTGTTGGCAAAATCGTAATTCAAATTATGGCCGAGCCCATTTTGGTCGCGCAATCGAACGAATCAATTTTCTTGCTGCCTAAGATGGCGAACCGCCACGGCTTGATCGCCGGTGCTACCGGCACTGGAAAAACGGTCACGCTGCAAACGCTCGCTGAAAATTTCAGTGCACGAGGCGTGCCGGTTTTCATGGCGGATGTTAAAGGCGACCTGGCGGGACTCAGTCAGCCTGGGGCAAATAATCCGAAGATCCTCGAGCGGGCGAAAGAACTTAAGATCGATGATTTCAAAGGCGAAGCCTGCCCTGTGGTTTTTTGGGACGTATTCGGCGAACAAGGCCACCCGGTCCGCGCGACCGTTTCCGAAATGGGCCCGCTGTTGCTCGGTCGTTTACTCGAACTGAACGAGACGCAGGCCGGCGTGCTCAATATGGTTTTCAAGATCGCGGATGATAATGGTTTGCTCCTTCTCGATCTCAAGGATCTGCGCGCAATGTTGCAGTACGTCGCGGACAACGCAGACCAATTTAAAACTCAGTATGGAAACGTCTCCTCCGCCAGTGCCGGAGCAATCCAGCGCAGTCTTCTCGCGCTCGAATCACAGGGCGCGGACAAGTTTTTCGGCGAACCCGCACTTAATTTCGAGGACCTGATTCAGACCCAGAGCGGTAAAGGCGTGGTCAATATTCTTGCCGCCGACAAATTGATGCAAAAATCGCCAAAAGTTTACGCGACGTTTCTCCTCTGGATGCTCTCCGAGTTGTTCGAGAATCTCCCGGAAATAGGCGATCCGGAAAAACCAAAGCTGGTTTTCTTTTTCGACGAAGCGCACCTGCTCTTTGCTGATATAGCTCCGGCGGTCGAACAAAAGATCGAGCAAATGGTGCGGTTAATCCGCTCCAAAGGGGTTGGCGTTTACTTTGTTAGTCAAAACCCGCTCGATTTACCCGATATTGTGCTCGGCCAGCTCGGTAATCGCGCGCAGCATGCCTTGCGCGCGTTCACACCGCGTGATCAGAAAGCCGTGAAAGCTGCCGCTGAAACTTTCCGGCAAAATCCAAAACTTAGAGTCGAGACGGTTCTTACCCAGCTAGCGGTCGGCGAAGCGCTCGTCTCGATGCTGGATGAAAGCGGCAGCCCTCAAATTGTCGAGCGGGCAAAAATTGTTCCGCCGCGGAGCCAGGTCGGTGCGATCACGCCGGATCAGCGCAAAGAGATTATCGCCTCATCTATCATCGCTGGTCATTATGAGAAAGCCATCGATCGCGAATCCGCTTTTGAGATGTTGCAGACGCGAGCGGGGCAAAAAGTCGAAGCATCCGGGACGGCTTCCGTAGCCGCGAGCAATGCGACTTCTGAGGCAGAAAAGCCTTCGATATTAGCTGAAGCTTTGGGAACAGTTACTGCGGCCTTTCAACCAACAATCGGGCCGCGTGGCGCTGTTCACGATTCAGTTGCAACTTCAATGGCGAAGAGCGCGATGCGCGCCGCCAGCAGCTCACTCGGTCGGCAACTTGTTCGCGGAATCCTCGGAGGAATTCTCGGCGGCAGCGGGCGGCGGAGATAATTCTAGCGGCGTTTACGTTAATGCCAAAATTTCAGGCGCTCGCCGCGGCGAGCGCCTCTACAATAAAAATCGCCGGACACGATTCGCGTATCCGGCGATTTGATTTTCTGTCCGTTTATGGAGTGGGCGCAGCCGCGGCTTCTTTCTTTTTGCCTTTGCCCGCCTTCACTTCCACTTCTGTGGCCGACATCGTGTAAGTGATTTTTACTTTTTCGCCAACCTTGAGGTCGCCTGTGACCTTGGTATTCGCGTCACGATTAATTTCCCAACGGTCCTTCCCCTTCTGGACTGCAATCATCGTGTCCGTCACTTCCAGGACCGGCCCGGTCACTTGGTAGGTCTTACTGTCTGCGGCGAAACCTATGCTGCTGAGCGCCAGACTCGTTGCTGCCAATAAACTAAATGCTGTCTTAATATTCATAGTCTTGATTAGACCGCCGTGAGGCGGTTCTATTCAAGCGTTTTTACAAATCTGGTTCGGAGCGATCAAGCGAAACGCGAGAGGAGGAGCGCCGACTCGTTTTTCGCTGTGGTACACACCGTACCTCGCGAGGCGCCGCCGCCGGCTCCCGATTCAATCGAGTTTACGAGATCTCACATTCTTTTGCTTACCCGGCTTCCTTAACCTGACGAGGGCGTCGGACTGATTGCCCCGTGGCATGGGCCTTCTTTCCTTTGCGCATCTGGTGACTTGCACTGGACATTGACCGTACTGCCGACCCCTGCCGAAGCGGGAGTAATGTTGGTTGAGATCGTTCGTTGGATTATCCAATGGTGCGTTGCTTCTTCCACTGTGATCTCAGTCTTCGTAACTGAACACACGGTTCCGGCAATTGTGAGCGTTTGCCCGAAGGCAATCCCACCCAACGTGCATCCGGCGAGGACTGCGCATGTTAAGATTTTTACTTTCATGCCGCCATTGAATTCTCGAGCTACCCGCAGTGCAAGCTTTTAGTTGAGCGCTCGTTAGGGGAGCGTTGCGGTAGAGAGGATGTTGGCACCCCCATCTTCGGGAAGCAAACTTGCTTTAAGTAGAGTTTTATTTGTCGGTTTCTTGTCATGTCGAGCGGAGTCGAGACATCTCTGGATTCTGGCCGCAGAGTTATTCCGCCTGCGCCTCCAAAAATCGAGCGCTCTCCAGTATTTCGGTAACTCCGGAATTGCTCTCACACCAACAGATCATCTCGCGCGCGCTCAATGATCCGTTTTGTCATTCCGAGCGGAGTCGAGGAATCTCTAAATACTTCTGTTGGTCCTTATTGCTTCGGCGGCTCGGGCATCGTTCTTAGTCCGACACGTGCGAGATATTCGTCCGCCTGCAAGAGATCGTTGCCGGCGCGCTCGATGATCTTGAGCAGATTATCCATCGACGAAACTTCCTCGAGTTGCTCAGTCAGGAACCACTGCAGGAAATTGATCGTGATGTAGTCGTTTTGCTTTCGCGCAAGCTCGACGAGCCCATTGATCTGCTGAGTGACGTGAATTTCCTGGTCGAGCGAAAGTTTCACCGCGTCACGCGGAGTCTTGAATTTTGATTTTGGCGCGTCAATTGCCGGAATCATTACGCGTCCGCCGGCATCGACAATGTATTTGATAAAGCGCAGCGCATGCCCTTTCTCTTCCTCAGCCTGCCGGAAAAAATGCTGTGAAAGCTGCGGCAGCGCCTCTGCTGCAAAATGGGCGGCGATGGCATAATACTGCAGCTCCGCGCTGAATTCGTATCCGATTTGTTCGTTGATCGCATCGATGACTTTTTGGCTCGTTAGCATGAAGGCAAATTACTGTGAATTGGAGCGATGCAACAGCAGAAGGCGGTCTCTTGAGCCGAGATAGCAATGGAAGTGACCCAAATTTAGTAGTGAAAACAAACTGCATCAGCTTACTTTCGATCTTATGAATAAAGAGCGGGTAAGAGCAGTGGACGACCGGCGCCTCGTGACCCGGAGAGCATTCGTTCGTATAACAGCAGCGACGGGCGCCACGCTTTTGGCGGGAAGAGCGGCCACGATTTTTGGATCGCCGTCGTCGGCGACAACAGGCGCGAGAGCTAACTCCAGTTTCAGCATCGGTTGCGATCTGCCGGTCAATCGACTTGGATTTGGCGCGATGCGTCTTACGGGCGAGGGGATTTGGGGTTGGCCACCGGACCGCGAGAACGCGCTCAAAGTTTTGCGGCGCGCCGTCGAGCCTCGGCGTGAATTTGATCGACACGGCGGATGCATACGGCCCCGACACTGATGAATTGCTCATTGCCGAGGCGCTTTACCCGTACCCGAAAGGACTCGTCATTGCCACAAAAGGCGGCAATACCCGGCCCGGACCCAACCAATGGGTTCCAGATGGACGGCCCGAATATCTCAAGCAATGTGTCGATAAAAGTCTGAAACGCCTCAAGCTTGAGCGCATCGATTTGTACCAACTGCATCGCGTCGATCCCAAGGTCCCGATGGAAGCATCGCTCGGTGCGCTAAAGGAAATGCAGAGCGCCGGAAAAATTCGCTACATCGGATTATCCGAAGTGTCGCCCGAGCAAGTTGAGCGCGCGCGCAAGATTGTGCCGATCGTGACCGTGCAGAACCGTTACAACATGACCGATCGAAAATGGGAGAACACGCTCGATTACTGTGAGAAACAAAAAATCGGCTTTATGCCCTGGGCGCCGGTGGGTGGGAGCAGGGGAATGACCAGCGCGGCGCTGGAAAACATGGCGAAAGATCACGGCGTAACCATCTATCAGCTGGGGCTGGCGTGGTTGCTTCATCGGTCGCCAATAATGCTACCGATTCCCGGCACGTCGTCCGTCGCTCACCTAGAGGAAAACATGGCTGCCCGGAAGATTCAGCTCAGCCCAGAAGAGTGGAAGACTGTTGATGGGATGGCGCGGCTACCATGAAGAATGATGACGGGCATCTGATTTCGATGTGCGCCGAATTTTCGCGATTAGCTAGTGCTCCACATATCGAATCACGTTTATGCCTGGCGCCGAAACCTTTCCGTAACGTCGTGCAGCAGCTCGTTCTGAGCGTCCAAGCAAGGATTTGTCAAAAAATAATCACTGTCGTCCACGGTCGTGTAACGAAAAGAGTATTGGTGGCCTTTTCTGTTTCGATGAATTCATCTCGATCCATGCTGGTTAAGCCCTGATAGCTTCGTCGATAAACCAGGGACTGCGACCTGATTTTGTCGTCGGAAGCGATTTTTTCGGTTTAGTGGCAGGGCGATGCATGCGCTCGCGGTCGGACTGGATCAGGCTGACAAGTAACGGGATCCTCATTACGCTGAGCACCAGTGCGATGTAGCCAAAATAAACCCCTTGTGGCAATTCCCTTGCCACCAAGTGCGCTGTCGGATTTGCGAATTTTCGAACTCGCGATGTGGCCGCAAATGACAGCGGGAATCGCGGTAACGAGCCAGCCGGTGAAAAACGAAAAAATTGCCGGGACGAGGCTCCAACTTGCGGCGGGCGCAGTGCGAGGAAGCGGCTGAGGGATTGGCGGTGGCGGTGCTTCGTCGGGCATCGCGCCGTGCTCGAGTAGGCGGTGCAAAAAAAGCTCAGCACTGTGACTAGCAAAGTGCTGGATTCTGCCGGCTTCCTATTGATTGATTCGCCAAATTCTCTTTGCTCTCTTGCTACCCTCGCAAGCTTGACCGTCTATCCGCCGGCTTCCCAGCGCGGCGTATTCGCTCGCTCCCGCTCGCTCACCGGCTGCCCTCGCTGACTTGACCGTGTATCTCGCTGTTCCCAACCGCTCGATTCTCTGCTCGAGTAGGTGAGGCCGAAACAAAACACCCAGCACATCTCGCGACATGCTGGGCGCTCTGTTCTGGCGACGTCCTACTCTCGCACGGCCTGTCGCCGTACCTACCATCGGGGCGGCAGCGTTTCACTTCCGTGTTCGGAATGGGAACGGGTGGTGCCACTGCGCTAGAGTCACCAGAGTGCGGAGCCGCACAGGCCGTTTCGCTGCTGCGCAGCGATGCAAGCGCGATGCCGTACTCTGGAGACAGCGCTCGATTGAGCACATTCGCCTCTGTCTAGCTCAAATTTCAAAAGAACTCTCAACACCCAACCATCAACTGATTCGTTGATTCTCTGACATCTACACACAGGAGTTCATTTCGACTGCGGACAGCCGACGCTACAACTTTTCGGGATCGTCGATCCCGACTAGAGCTTCGTTTTGTTTTGAGATCTTTCATTTCCCATTACTGCCCCGAAAGCTTTCGGGGCAGCTTATTGGAAAAGTAAAAGATCAAGCCGAACGGGTTATTAGTACTCCTGAGCTGAACATGTTACCATGCTTACACCCGGAGCCTATCAACGTGGTGGTCTACCACGACCCTTCAGGGAGATCTCATCTTGGGATAGGCTTGGCGCTTAGATGCTTTCAGCGCTTATCCTTTCCGAACATAGCTACCCAGCGCTGCCGTTGACACGACAACTGGAACACCAGCGGTTCGTCAGACCCGGTCCTCTGGTACTAAGGTCTGAACCCCTCAAATCTCCTGCGCCCACAGTGGATAAGGACCGAACTGTCTCGCGACGTTCTGAACCCAGCTCGCGTACCACTTTAACCGGCGAACAGCCGGACCCTTGGGACCTTCTCCAGCCCCAGGATGTGATGAGCCGACATCGAGGTGCCAAACCCTGCCGTCGATATGAGCTCTTGGGCAGGATCAGCCTGTTATCCCTAGCGTACCTTTTGTCCGTTGAGCGATGGCAATTCCACATTCAACCACCGGATCACTTGGACCTACTTTCGTATCTGCTCGACGTGTGTGTCTCACAGTTAAGCTGGCTTATATCCATATACTCGACACCTGATTGCCAACCAGGTTGAGCCAACCTTCGTACTCCTCCGTTACTCTTTGGGAGGATACCGCCCCAGTAAAACTAGCCGGCTGCCAGTGTTCCTCTCCCGGTTATCGGGCTAAGGTTAGTCGTCCCAGTACCGAAGGGTGGTGTTTCATTGGCGACTCTGCAACCCCCGAAAGGGCCGCTTCAAAGTCTCCCACTTACGCTAAGCATCGAAACCGAAACGACAGTAACAGCGTGTAGTAAAGGTGCATAGGGTCTTTCCGTCCTACTGCGGGTAGGCGGCATCTTCACCGCCATTACAACTTCGCTGAGCTCCTCGTTGAGACAGCGGTCAACTCGTTACACGATTCGTGCAGGTCGGAACTTACCCGACAAGGAATTTCGCTACCTTAGGACCGTTATAGTTACGGCCGACATTCACGGGGACTTCGGTTCGAAGCGTCGCCTTGCGGCTAACCTCTTGCCATAATCTTTCCGCATTGGTCACGTGTCACACCCTATACGTCGTCTTAACGACTTGGCAGAGTGCTGTGTTTTTGTTAAACAGTCGGTTGACCCATTTCACTGCGACCCGCTGCATTCTGGCGACTCACTTTTTGCTGGAGATTGTCAGTCTGGAGAGGTTTGTTCGCCTGTGGCGAACTAACCGTCTGACGGAATCACCAAAATGCAGCGGGCACCCCTTCTTCCGAAGTTACGGGGCTAGATTGCCGAGTTCCTTAACGAGGTTTCACTCACGCGCCTTGGCAAAATTTTGCCCACCCACCTGTGTCGGATTCCGGTACGGGCAACCGTGGGAACACCCGGAAGTTTTTCTTGGTTCCTGTTTTAATAGATCCGCTTCAGCCGAAGCCTCCACGTCCGCGCCCTTGCGGGCCGACCGCCACTTTCAATCGGCGGCCCATTTCCACAGAAACGTCGCTTCCGAGCTTAACCACAGCCGGTGCAGGAATATTAAACCTGCTGTCCATCGTCTACGCCCTTCGGCCTCGACTTAGGTCCCGACTAACCCTGGGAGGACGAACCTTCCCCAGGAAACCTTGGGTTTACGGCGGACAGGAATTTAACCTGTCTTATCGCTACTTATGTCTGCATCCTCACTTCTTAACGCTCGACGTTCGGTTTCCCTTGCGCTTCAATGCATTAAGAACGCTCCCCTACCAATCCAACGGGACGAATCCCATTGAATTCCAGAGCTTCGGTATACCGTTTATCGCCAATCATTATCGGCGCGAGATCGCTCGATGAGTCAGCTATTACGCACTGTTTAAATGATGGCTGCCTCTAAGCCAACATCCTCACTGTCTAAGCAACCTCACATCCTTTCCACTGAACGGCATTTGGGCACCTTAGCTGCTGGTCTGGCATGTTTGCCTCTCGCGCGTGAAGCTTATCCCTCACGCACTGACTCCCGTGTTACGCCCTGCGGCATTCGGAGTTTGATTGAGTTCGGTACCCTGGTATGGGCCCTAGTTCATCCAGTGCTCTACCTCCGCAGGTCAGCACACGAGGCTAGCCCTCAAGCTATTTCGGGGAGAACCAGCTATCACGGGGTTTGATTAGTCTTTCGCTCCTACCCACAAGTCATCCCAGAAGTTTTCAACCTTCACGGGTTCGGACCTTCAGTTGCGGTTAAGCAACTTTCATCCTGCTCATGGGTAGATCACCTCCGCTTCGGGTCTACTACCAGCGACTAAAATTGCCCATTTCGGACTCGCTTTCGCTTGGCCTCCATTCCAGAGAAACTTAGGCTCGCCACTGATAGTAACTCGCAGACTCATTAAGCAAAAGGCACGCCATCACCCTTGCGGGCTTTGACACCTTGTAAGCACATCATTTCAGGTACTATTTCACTCCGCTCGCAGCGGTTCTTTTCACCTTTCCCTCGCGGTACCTGTTCACTATCGGTCGCCAATTAGTATTTAGGCTTACGCCGTGGTCGGCGCAGATTCATACGAAGTTTCACGTGCATCGTATTACTCAGGAAATCCCTAGGCGTGCTCGGGTTTTCGGTTACGGGTCTGTCACCCTCTATGGCGCAGCTTTCCAGAAGCTTCACCTAACCTTTGCACTACCACGTCGGGCTCCTACAACCCCCGACTCATTCTTGCGCTCTGTCCATTACATTCTCGATCGCCACTCCTCGGAAAGGAGCGATTTAAACGCCCGCGGCATTCTAATCGAGTGACTTCAGTTCAAAGCACATGAATGAGTCGGGTTTAGCCTGTTCCGCTTTCGCTCGCCACTACTGACGGAATCTCTTTCGATTTCTGTTCCTCCGGTTACTGAGATGTTTCACTTCGCCGGGTTCGCGATGTTCCTGCTATGGATTCACAGGAACTCGAGCAGGTGTTATCCCGCTCAGGTTACCCCATTCGGAAATCTACGGGTCAAAGCGTGTTTGCCGCTTACCGTAGCTTATCGCAGCTTGCCACGTCCTTCATCGCCTATTGGCACCAAGGCATCCATGATGCGCTCTTTGTAGCTTGATCAATCTGATGATCCGGCAGGTGCCGGATCAAATTGTATAACTGAAACTCTCCGTAAGGCGCTTCACAGAAGCGCCTTACAAATTTCAGACTCAGCTCTTAAAGTTGTATTTTCTTACTACCCTGTATGTAGATGTCAAAGAACCAGTCCTTTGCGCACATTCGAGGCGACAAAAAAACTCAATTTTGATCGCTATGCCTCTGCCTTCGCTAAAAGCGACGGCGGGCAAGCGGGACAAAATTGAGCCAATTTGCAGTCCCAAAACGTACGTAGAACGCACTCCAATATGTAGGAGTCTCGCTTCTCGCGGGATCAACAAAATAGCAGGGAACGAATGCGCGTCAACTCCACTTTGGAAATTTCTTACCAAAGATATTCGATTTGCAATCCGCTAGTGTGCAATAGGTTATGCTATGTGACGCTCGTTATGCTCCACGGCCCGTTTTTCGCTGTTTCGCTGGTGGCTCAATCCGCATATAATGAGCAGTTGTTCTCACTTCCGATGGATTACGTAATTCGCCCGCTTATACACCAAGATGAACCCATTCTCTGGGAGATCTTGTATCATGGGTTGTCGTCTCCCGCAAAACGCGAACCGGTTTCCCGCGAAATGGTGCGCCGCCTGGAAGTGTCACGTTATGTCGAAGGTTGGGGCCGTGTTGGGGATAGCGGATTTGTTGCGCATGACAAGAACGGGACGTTGCTGGGCGCAGTCTGGCTGCGACGACCGACCGACAAGTCTAACGCTTCGCCGGAGCTTGCACTAGCGGTGAAACCCGAGCACCGCAGGCATGGCATTGGAAGTGCCCTGCTGACGCAACTGGTCCGCGCCAATCCCGATCAGTCGGCGATTTCAATTAGCTTTGTTGCTGGCAAACCGGTGCTGCGTCTTTATGAGCGATTCGGATTCAAGGTCGTCGAAGAACGGCCAGACGCCGTTGTGATGCACAGGCAAGTGTAGGCCGGTAGATCGGGAACTCGAGTGCATCCGTGGCTAGGGCCTTCGCCGATTGTGACTAGTGCGATGGGATCATCATCAAGGCGCAAAAATCAGCAGCACGAAAACAGCGAACAGCAACAAGTGAATGCACCCCTGCAAAACATTGGTCCTCCGGCTCGTGAACGTAACCACGCTCACAGCCAACGTTAAGACCAGCAATGGTAGGTTACCGCCCTCCAGACCAAGGGCCACTGGCCGTTTCGTGACCAACCCGATCATCAGCACTGCCGGAATCGTTAGCCCAATCGTGGCGAGTACTGAGCCGAATAAGATGTTTATTGAACGCTGCAGTTGATTATGCAAACTGGCGGTGATTCCACCCAGTCCTTCCGGAGAGAGCACGAGCGCAGCAATGACCGCGCCGCCAAACGCCTGAGGCATGTGAAATTCCTCGATGCTGTTGTCCAGGGGAAGAGCGAATTTTTCCGCAAGAAAAATAACGGCACCCAGGTACAAAAGCAGCATCAGCGCATGAAAACCGATTGATCTGACGTGAGGTAAGTGATTCGGCGAATGTTTGGACGGCGTTTGCGTCGAACCCAAGAAGTAGCCACGGTGTCGCAGCGTTTGGATGAGCAGAAAGATCGCGTAGAGGAGCAAAGACACGCCTGCGAGAAAGATTTCCTGTTCCGTGGAAAACGTTGGGCCGCTGGTCGAAGTAGTGAAATTTGGCAACACCAGACCGAGCACAGCCAGCGCCATGATCACATTGAGATACGCGTTGACACCCTGGATGTTGTAATGCTGTTCGCGATATCGTAGCCCACCGACCAACAGCGATAGGCCCACGAGGCCGTTGAGGGCGATCATGATGACGGCAAAAACGGCGTCGCGGCCAAGTGTGGGATTGTTCCCGCCGTGCAACATCGCTGCGGAAATCATCACCACCTCAATGCTGATTGCAGAGAGCGTCAGGATCAAAGTTCCGTATGGCTCGCCGATCTTAATCGCAAGACAGTCGGCATGCCGCACTACGCAGATGGCCGACCACAGGATCACGGCAAAAAGCCAGGCGAAGATGCCGACCAGTGGCAGCACGCGCGCGGTGAGTTCGTTCAAGTGGCTTCCCACTGCGAGAAAGATCCCAACCGTCACTAACCCTATGAGCAGCGGATATTCAGCGCGAATTTCGCTACTGAGCGGCTCCTTCTGTTTCGCCTGCTGAAGTGCATCTGCTTTTGCAGACATGCGTCGGAGCATATTGGTTAGGCGCGAGCCATGCAATCAAGTGATGCATTGTTCCGAACGCACCGAATAGACTCGCGCACGGACAAGCAAAGGGTTTATCTATCCGCCGGCAATCGCACCGATGATTAGGAATGGTTCTGCCCCGTTTGCAATCTGGTCCGGCAGCGGCGCATCAGGCGATTCATGAGATAAGTCCTCGCCGCAGACAAAAAAGCGGACCATTGGCCGGCGAAGTTGGGTTACATGATCGCGTATTGTCCCCCGCAGCATCGGATATTTGGCTTCGACAGCTTCCAGCACCGAGCGCTGAGTCACCGTTGCTTTGAGCTCAAGTTCCACTTCCCCGTCGAGGTGCGCGAGCGCACGCAGGTGAGGCGGAAGAACAACGCGTATCATGGCAATGTTTGGACCTCCACGGAAAGCACCGCTGGGAGATCGCGGACAATCGGTTTCCACTTATCGCCTGCATTGGCCGATCCATAAACTTGTCCGCCAGTGGTGCCGAAATAAATGCCGCATGGATCGAGCGAATCAACCGACATCGCGTCGCGCAACACGTTCACGTAGCAGTTGCGTTGGGGCAGACCTTTAGTGAGAGCTTCCCATTCATTGCCGCCTGTCCGGCTGCGATACACGCGCAATCTGCCGCTGGGCGGATAATGCTCGGAATCGCTTTTGATGGGAACGACATAAATCGTTTCTGGCTCGTGCGCGTGGACATCGATTGGAAATCCGAAATCGCTCGGCAGATTACCGCTGACCTCCTTCCACGACCCGCCTGCATCGTCGCTTCGCATTACGTCCCAGTGCTTTTGCATAAACAACGCGTCTGGGCGGGAAGGATGCATGGCGATCCGATGCACGCAATGGCCAATCTCCGCGTTTGGATCTGGAATGAATTGCGAGTGCAACCCGCGATTGATCGGTTTCCAGGTTTTTCCGCCATCATCGGTGCGAAACGCACCGGCTGCCGAAATCGCAATGAATATTCGCTGCGGATCTTTCGGATCGAGGAGGATTGTATGCAGACACATCCCGCCCGCCCCGGGCTGCCATTTAGGACCCGTGTCGCTGCCGCGAAGTCCGGCCAACTCGTGCCACGTTTTGCCGCCGTCTTCGGATTGGAAGATTGCGGCGTCTTCCACGCCTGCGTAAACATGATCGGGATCATTGAGAGACGGCTCCAGGTGCCAGACGCGTTTGAATTCCCACGGATGCTGCGTGCCGTCGTACCACTGATGCGTCGTGATTGGTTTGCCTGTCTCAGGCGAAGTGTCGTAGACGAATTTGTTGCTTTCGCCTTTTGCCGTGCCATCGGAACCTTGCAAATCCTCGGGAGCGCTTCCAGGCGTGCTCCACGTTTTTCCCCCATCGTCGGAGCGCTGGATGATTTGCCCAAACCAGGCACTTGTTTGTGACGCGTAGATTCGCTCGGGATCAACCGCGGAACCTTTCATGTGATAAATTTCCCATCCCGCGAAATGCGGGCCACTGACCTTCCATCGTTTGCGCGCACCATCCGATGTGAGGATGAACGCGCCTTTCCTTGTGCCGACTAAAACGCGAACGTTGCTCATAATATAAATTTCACCCACGAAACACACGAATGACGCAAATGGAAGAGAAAATTGTCTTCAAGATTTCGTGTAATCGGCCAATATAATCGACGCTGCGCATGAACCACGCTATCGCTCATGCGCATCTCTGAGCGTTTTGATGTCTATCTTCTTCATTTGAAGCATCGATTCCATGACGCGGCCCGATTTTGCAGAATCTGGATCGTGCAACATGTTGATCATAACGGCCGGCACCACTTGCCAGGACAAGCCGAAACGATCCTTGAGCCAGCCACAGGATGATTCCTCCCCGCCATTCGCAGTGAGCGTCTCCCATAGATAATCTACTTCCTCCTGCGTCTTGCAGTTCACGACAAACGAGATTGATTCGTTGAATTTGAAAAGTGGACCGCCGTTGAGCGCGACAAATTTCTGGCCTTCGATCTCGAATTCAATCGTCAACACAGATCCCACTGGCCGACCGGTTTTTTCGGCTGCTTCCTTCGTGTATCGAAAAATTCTCCCGATCTTCGAGTTCTGGAAGAGCGACACGGGTAAAAGTTCACGGCCTCCTCAGCCTGGTCATCGAACCACAAGAATGGAGTAATTTTTTGCATCGATTTTTCTCCTCAAACTGTTTGCCGTCTTCGTTCTTTATGTCGCTTCGATCCGCGCTGTAAGCCAGCAGAATTTGGCGTTTCACGGAAACACCCTACAATGCCCGGATGGTCATCGATACTCACGCACATCTCGATTTTCCCGATTTTGCGAGTGATCTCGAAGATGTGCTCCGTCGCGCCGAACAGGCTGATGTAAAACGCATTATCGCCATCGGCACATCCATCGAGAGTAGCCGGTGCGCGATTGAGCTCGCGGCAAAATATCCATCTGTTTACGCGACGATTGGCGTTCACCCGAGCTACGTGTTGGATGCGGAGGACGATGTGATCACACCCTTACGGGAATTGGCACAGAACCCGCGTGTAGTTGCGATTGGTGAGACAGGCCTGGATTACCATCATTTGCCGAGTGAAAAAGTATCCAAGGAAGAGCAGGTACAGGTTATGACTGCTCTGCGAAGTGAGACCGATGAAGAAATCGAAGCGCAAATTCGCGACGGCGCGTACAAGTCGAAACAGGCGAGTTTATTCCAGCAGCAACTCGACTTGGCCGCCGAGCTTGGACTCAACGTAGTAATCCATCAACGAGACGCGTGGCTGGATACACTTGAAATTATCCGCTCTTACACAAGTAAAGTCCGCGCAGTCTTTCATTGCTTCGGTGGATCGCTCGATGAGGCAAATGAGGTTCTCGCTCTCGACCACCTCATATCATTCACAGGCATTGTCACATTCAAAAATGGGGTGGCGGTGCGACAGGTTGCGGCAGAAATTCCGCTCTGGAAATTTATGGTCGAAACCGATTGTCCATATCTCGCGCCCGCCCCGTTTCGCGGAAAACGCTGCGAACCGGCGCAGGCGCGGATCGTAGCCGAAGCGATCGCGGCAGCACGAAGCGTTTCACTGGAAGAAATTGCTGAAGCCACTACGGAAACAGCCGAGCGGTTTTTCAGGTTTGATCGCGCATGAAAATCAATGATGGCGAAGCGGCGGCGCCCGACGCGCCGAAAAAATTTCGTTGGAGCGGTTCGTTGCATTGTCCAGACGCTGCAGCGCGCCCTCGCTGCATTCTGCTTCTCGCAATCTTTCTCGCGTCTTGTGCAGCGCCGGACACGCAGCATCGAATTGTCGTCGGCACGCGCGATCAAAAGCTAGTCGTTCTGGACCGTGGCACCCTTTTGGCTACCTACCCAGTATCCACTTCAAAGTTCGGATTGGGCGATACTCAGGGAAGCAGGCGCACTCCATTGGGCCAGTTGGAAGTCGCCAGTAAAATCGGCGATAATGCACCGCCAGGAGCTGTGTTCAAAGATCGACGCCGTACGGGCGAAATCGTGGCGCCAGATTCTCCTGGTCGCGATCCCATCGTCACGCGCATTATTTGGTTGCGAGGACGCGAAGCGCAAAACGCTCATGCGCTCGGGCGGTGTATCTATATCCATGGTACGCCGGAAGAACGACTGATCGGCACTCCAGCGAGTTATGGATGTATCCGGATGCGTTCTAGGGACATCATCCAATTGTACAACATCGTAGGAGTCGGTGCGGCAGTTACGATCGTAGACGCGCCGCTTATCATTGCGGTTCCGGGCCTTGCGTCAGGTCATTCAATGTCGCCGGCAAACACAGCGCCGTTTGTGATGCGTTAGAATCGTCCCGCGGGCTCAAGCGCAGCGTCAATCAAATTTACGGCAGTTTGCCGAGACGCTGTCTGGCCGTGTTTGCCAAAAGGGAATTCATGTCCGCATCCACCATGATTCGGACAAGTTCGTGGAATCGCACCTTCGGTTCCCAACCGAGAATCTTCTTCGCTTTGGACGCATCACCGAGCAGCAGGTCGACCTCCGCCGGACGCTCGTACCGCGGGTCGTGTTTCACGAATTGCTTCCAATCCAGATCGGCATGAGCGAACGCGGCTTCGACGAACTCGCGCACACTATGAGTTTCACTTGTCGCAAGCACGAAGTCGTCGCCTTCTCCAAGTTGCACAATTCGCCACATGGCTTCGACGTACTCCGGCGCGTATCCCCAGTCACGTTTTGCATCCAGATTGCCGAGAAATAATTCCTTTTGGAGACCATGCTTAATCGCAGCGACGGCGCGCGAGATCTTCCGGCTGACGAACGTTTCGCCGCGTCGTGGACTTTCGTGGTTGAACATGATGCTGTTGCTGGCGCAGAGGCAATAGCTCTCGCGATAATTCACCGTCGCCCAATATGAGAAAACCTTAGCCACCCCGTACGGACTTCGCGGCCAAAAGGGGGTCTTCTCATTTTGCGGCACCTGTTGAGCCTTACCGAACATTTCGCTACTGGAGGCTTGCAGGAAACGGGAACGCAATCCCGATTCACGGATGGCTTCGAGGATGCGGATCGTGCCGACGCCGGTAACATTGCATGTGTATTCCGGAATGTCGAAGCTCACGCGCACGTGACTCTGCGCGCCAAGATGATAAATCTCATCCGGTTTCAACTCATAAAGAAGCTTCACCAGGTTCACCGAATCGCTGAGGTCTCCGTAGTGCAGAAACATTCGGACGTCGTTCACGTGTGGATCAGCATAGAGATGATCGATTCGCGAAGTGTTAAAGGTGCTGGCGCGGCGAATGATCCCGTGGACTTCGTAGCCTTTTTCAAGCAGCAGATCGGCCAGATAACTTCCATCCTGGCCAGTGATGCCGGTGATCAGTGCCCGTTTCATTTGGGCAAGTATTGTAGGGCGTTTCTGTGAAACGCCAATGCAAGAACATCCGCTCAGCGTCTGACACAGACGCCCTACAAATTATGGCCATCAATACGACAGGCGCACAATCGAGAGACCGAGCACTATGATTGCAATCAAAATTGCAATGAGCATCATCATGTCCTTCGGAAATTTCATGCGTCCGGCGGTGTGACCATGATCCGGGCTAAGACGGCGCGCTGGGCGCCAATGAGAGCGCTGATGCCGTTGCGCCCGAGAGCAAGCATTTCATCCAGTTGCGAACCCGCAAACGTGGCTTCTTCACCCGAGCTTTGCACCTCGACAAACTCGCCGTCTTCGGTTGCCACCAGATTGAAATCAACAGTAACAAGCTTGTCCTCCTTGTAATTGAGATCGACAACTGCCTGTCCTTCCAGAATGCCGGCGCTCACTCCGCCCACCAGCTTTTGCATCGGCGGCGCATCGAGCTTCTTTTCTCTCACAAGTTTTCGGCAGGCGATGGCCAGCGCCAGGCTTGCGCCAGTGATTGCGGTGGTGCGCGTCCCGCCATCGGCTTGCAACACATCGCAATCCACCCAGATGGTGCGCGGTCCGAGTTTTTCCAAGTCCATGACTGCCCGCAAGGACCGCCCAATCAATCGTTGAATCTCGACGCTTCGACCGTCGATACGGCCCTTTGTTATGTCGCGAGGTTTCCGCGGCTGAGTCGAATACGGCAGCATGGAGTATTCAGCTGTGAGCCAGCCGCCGGTCACTGCCTGTTCCTTCATCCAGCGCGGCACAGTTTCTTCGATCGTCACGGCGCAAATCACGCGCGTTCTCCCCATCGAGACGAGCACTGAACCGCTAGCATACGGAGCCACGCTCAACTCGAAGTTGATGGGACGGATCTCATCCGGTGCGCGGCCGTCATTTCGCTGAATCACCAGGGAACGTAAATGCCGAGCATGATTTATGCGATTAAGATTTTGCACCGTGGCTTACCGGAGCAATCGGCTTGACGCACCCAACGGAGCGTCGTTCTATAGGCCTTTGCGTGAAAAGTATCGCTGAAACCCAGGCGGCGATTTGCATCGCCGGCGCTCACCGTTCAGGCACCAGCATGGTGACGCGGCTGCTTCATTGCTGCGGGTTTGACGTCGGGCCCGAATCGGAGTTGATGCCACCGCAGGCGGACAACCCCGAAGGTTTTTGGGAGCATCTGGGATTCGTCGCGATAAACGATGAATTGCTGAGCCAGCTGGGCGGCGCATGGGACCTGCCGCCGAAGCCTAACGAGTACTTGACAGGTGGCCGACTCGATCCGTTGCGTCTCAAAGCGCGGCTGCTGATCGAAAAGTTCGGTTCGGCAAACGTGTGGGGTTGGAAGGATCCCCGCAATAGCCTGACGGTGCCGTTCTGGCAACAGCTGTTACCCGGGCTCAAAACAGTCGTCGTCGTGCGCAATCCGCTCGAAGTCGCGCACTCCATGCGGGAACGAAATGGGACCTCTTATTCATTTGGCTTGCGTCTCTGGGAAATCTATAACCGGCGTGTAATCGAGGCAGCAAACGCGCGAGCCCGGCTTGTAACTCACTACGATTTGTTCTTTGACGATCCGGAAAACGAATTACGGCGGATTACACATTTTATGGGGTTGCCCGACGCGGAAATAGCCAAGGCTGCGGCGCTTATAACAAGACAAAAACGGCACACTCACTTCAGCATTGGCGACCTCACTGACGCTCGCGTCTCGGACGAAGTGATCCAATTCTATCGCGCTTTGGTTAGCGAAGCCAAAGGAATGATAGGAAGGACCCCACAAGGTCCGAAGCAGGAGGAACCCGACTTGCTTGCCGGAGCGGTGAGCCAGCTGGATAGCTCGGTTCCCGAAAGGATCGTACGGATTGAACACCTCGAGCATGAGATCCGCCAACTAAGCCAGCACTTGGCTTGGCAGAATCAGCTTGTTTTAGCCAGAAGCATCAGCCTTGCGGAAAGCGAAGCACGGGTGGAAGAGCTGCGAAACCGGCTGCAAAAACAGTTGCAGGCTTCAAAAAAGCTCTGTCGGCTCTTGGACGACGCGGATAGCGCAGCAGCCCAGCTGCGCTCTTCGACGCGCTGGAAAATGGCAAACCCGATTGCAGCCTTGAAGGCTAAACTTTCTCCGCAACGGTCGCAAGACCTGTTAGGCTATGGGCATCTGGAAAAAATCGTCGCGACCTACCGTAAGTGGCGAACGGTCCATCCAGAAGTCAATGCGATTGATCACGAAATTCAGGTACTGATTTCAGGCATACTTTCGGCCCCTGGACAGAGAGTGGCACCTGCTGAACCTCCTGAGCCGACGCGTCCCATTGAGTTTCCGGTTCACGAGGAGGTTAAAATTTCAATCGTCATTCCAGTGTTCAACCAGTTTCAGTTCACGCGGGCTTGTCTGGCGTCGCTTCAGGAACATCAAGGGACTGAACGCTTCGAAGTTATTGTGGTGGACGATGGCTCGACGGATGCCACTGCCGAGGCTGTCCCGCGCATCCCGGGAATTGTTTATCTACATAACCAAGCGAACTCCGGTTTTATCGCCTCCTGTAATCGGGGTGCCGAAAAAGCGCGCGGCAAATATCTTGTCTTCCTTAACAACGACACACTTGTTCGGGCGGGCTGGTTGCGCGCGTTGCTCAGCACTTTCACAGATGAGCCAGAGGCAGGAATCGTAGGATCGAAGCTTCTTTATCCAAATGGCCGATTGCAGGAAGCTGGCGGAATTATATGGCAGGATGCTTCTGGATGGAATTATGGCAAGTTCGATGACCCGGAAAAGCCCGAATACAATTATCTACGTGAAGTAGATTATTGCTCAGCGGCTGCGCTGATGATTCCGAAGGCACTATTTTGGAGCATTGAGGGTTTCGATTCGCGCTATGCTCCGGCGTATTACGAGGACACCGACCTCGCGTTTAAAGTTCGGCAGGCCAGGTACAAGGTCTTATACCAGCCGCTAAGCGAAGTTATCCATTACGAAGGAGCGACAGGCGGCACTGATGTCTCCGCCGGCACGAAGCGACATCAAGATATTAACCGGTCGACGTTTGCCACGCGCTGGGCCGATGAACTAACGACCAAGCCAGCAAACAGCGATGTGGCATCTTTGGAAAAACCCGTGCCAGGCCGCAAAAACATCCTGGTGATAGATCATCATGTTCCGACACCGGATCGGGATTCGGGTTCGCTGCGAATGTTTCAAATCCTTAAGCTGCTCCATGCTCTTGGACATCGGGTCACTTTTATCCCGGATAATCTCGCGAAGAGCCAGCCTTACGCCGCCGAGCTACAGAAGCGTGGAATCAAGGTCGTTTATCATCCTTACCTCAAGAAAGTGCGGGATTACCTCATGTCACACGGTTGCGAGCTCGACGTTGTGATCCTGAGCCGATGTGATTTTGCGCGCAAACATATCGGGGACATTCGACTGCACGCACCACAGAGCCGTATCATTTTTGATACGGTTGATTTGCACTACCTCCGCGAGGACAGCGAAGCTCGGTTAACTCGCGACCCCGAGATGCGCCGCAAGGCACAGGAGAAACAGCGGTTGGAAGATGAACTGATTGATCAGGCTGATGAAACATGGGTAGTGAGCCCCGTTGAACAGCAATTGCTTCATAAAAAGCGGCCTCACAAGTCTATCCAATTGGTTTCAAACATTGTCGATGTGCCCGGCTCAAAGACGCCGTTCGGACGGCGGCACGACTATCTTTTCATCGGCGGGTTTCAGCACAGACCAAACATCGACGCGGTTTTGTTTTTCGTGCAGGAGATTTATCCACTGGTGAGCGAGCGTCTGCGAGATGCCAAGTTTTACATCATCGGCGACAAGCCGCCGCCGGAGATAGTTTCTCTGGCGAGGGACCGGGTCATCGTCGCTGGGTTGCAGCGCGATGCGGGGCCGTTTTTTGATAGTGTCAAACTATCTGTTGCGCCACTGCGCTTCGGCGCAGGTGTGAAAGGCAAGATCAACCAGAGCATGGCGCTTGGAGTACCTGTGATTGCAACCTCCATCGCCGTAGAAGGAATGGAACTGAGGGACAATGAGGAGATTCTGCTTGCCGATGAACCGGAAGAGTTTGCGCGGGCGTTGGTTGAGCTTTATGAATCGGAGGACCTTTGGAACCGTCTCTCGGAAAACGGTGTCCGGAAAACACGCGCTCTCTATTCTACTGACGCGGCACGCAAGAAGCTCGAATTTTTGTTTAGCGAGGACCATCTGAAAGGTTGGATCCGATCCACAGAGGTTCCGCACATGGAAATCATGTTAGCGGCCAACAGCTGATCCTGGTTCTAATCAGTGAGCAGTGCAAAGCCAGCTGGACCGATTGTCGGAAAGGTCAACGTGGAACCGAATCCGATTCCTTTCGGGCAAAGCTCCGTGGTGATTTCATGGGAAACCAACGATCCCAGCGGCGGCGAAATTCGTGTAGCAACTCCCACCCGTGAAGAAAAGGTCGTTACCCGGGGAGGAGTGTCCGGCCGCGTTGAGATTGATTGGATTACCGGCTCGAAAGAATACGAATTCCGCCTTTATCCGGCCAGTCGGCCTGACAGACCGGTCGATTCGATAAGGCTCCAACGCGATGGCACCACATTGCACCCTCTCTTGCGCGAGGTCGCGCACGAGATAACACGCGGCAACCTGGATGTAACCATGCTCTCACGGTTTTTAGCACAAGTCCTCCCGCGTTGCGTTCATAGCGCGAAATTTCGCGATATCTTTCGGCTTTGGGAGCGACACGGGTTTCACGTGACACCAGTGCATTTCTATCAGCCTATTCCCGATACCCAGTCTTTGCCTGAAAGTCTGTGGAGTCGGACGAGCGAACTGATCGGCATCGACATGAATGATGTTTTACAACTCGATCTGTTGCGGAATCAGTTTCCGAAATTTCGCGAGGAATACGATCAATTTCCAGCCGTAGCAACGAGCGAACCGGGCCGGTTCAATCTTAATAACGGGCTTTTTGACGGCACTGACGCGCTGATTGCTTATTGTATGATCCGCCACTTTCAACCGCGGTTGATCATCGAAGTGGGCAGCGGGTTTTCATCTCTCGTCGCAGCCGAGGCCATGGCGAAGAGTGAGGGCTCGGCACTGGTCTGTATCGAGCCATTTCCACAGGAATTTCTCCGGAAGGGATTTCCCGGATTGCACTCGCTGATTGAGAAGAAGGTGGAAGAAATTGACGTCGAATTCTTTTCACAGCTCGCTTGCGGCGACATCCTTTTTATCGATAGCTCTCATACGGTAAGGATTGGTGGGGACGTCAATTATCTTTTCCTTGAAGTGTTGCCGCGCCTAAAACCCGGGGTCATTGTACACGTCCACGACATCTTTTTTCCTTTTGATTACCGACGTGACTGGGTGATGGATGAATTGCGTTTTTGGGCCGAGCAATATCTGCTCCAGGCGTTTCTGACATTTAATTTCGAGTTTGAGGTGTTGATGGCCAATGCTTACCTGGGACACCGCTATATGGAAGATCTCAAAACGACCTTCCCAAATTCACCTTGGTGGGGCGGAGGTAGTTTCTGGATGCGCCGCCGACTTGCCACAGATACCCGTCCAGCTGTTGCCAAATGAGTTCCAAAGCTGATCGATTGACCCTGGAACGTGACTGCCTTCAATTCACCGCTAACCAACCCAAGGACCATGGCCACCCTGGTTAGATCAAACTCCACTTTTTGCCACGGCTTAGAATCTGGTCAAAAATCGATTCTCTCTTGCCCGTTTGGGAAGCGTCGACGTTGCGAACCGCACCCTTCGCCTTGTGGATCAGATAAAGAAATTTCCAAATGCGAATCTCGGAAATCACGGGAGCAGAGCCAAGCAGCATAATTTGTTCGAACAGGAGATTGGACAGAGCGTTGCGGTTGGAAAAAGGGGCATCTGGTGATTGATAGTTAGGGTGGTGTGCCCAACTCCAGTCCTCAATGACGTAGACGCCACCGGGACGCAGCAACGGGAAGAGAAATTCGAAAGACGTTTTTGTTTCCTCATAGGTGTGAGACGCATCGTCCACTACCAGATCCAGCTCATCGGCCAGCTCACCGAGGACGATCTGTTTTAACACCTCACCGTCTTGCTGTGATGTGCCAAAGTGGACAAATCGATTCTCGTTACGCGAGACATAGTGCCATAGCGCCTCCACGGGCTGTGAACGAATCTCGACTGCAGAAATTCGGCGAGGTTTGAACAGTTTGTCCAGAAAAACGTAGCTTCCTCCCTGGAAAATCCCAAGTTCAAGGATTGATCTTGGTGAAAACCCCGAAGCGAGTTGTTCATAAACGCGAAGATAGGGCTCATTTTTCGCAATCGTAAAGACATCTGCGGTCGAAGGATGCCGGTCTTTTGCTGGCACAGCGACCTCAATCAGGAAATTCTCACCCCCCAAAGAGAACTTTCCGCCTGGATCAATATTGATCGGATTCATCCGCATAGCGTACATCCGAAGTGGGCTTCGATAAATCCGAATTATGATTTGGCCACGCGCGAGATGATCGGAATTGGTGCGTGAAAAGAATGGAACGGTTTTTGCGCAATCAGGAAGAGCTGCGGGTCTACTGTATTACGACAATCGCGAGTGTGCGTTACAAACTCGATCACTTGGTGTAGAATTCTTTGACCAGCGAAATGGAATGCCGACTGCGATAAACAAACCAGTTTTTGTAGTGGGTTCGCCGCGCTCTGGAACTAGTATCCTCACCTGGTGTCTGGGGCAGCATCCAAATATGTTTCCGGTGCCGGAGTCAAACTGGATGGGGCACTTCGCGGTCAATGTTGCGGTTGGGTATCAAACTGGTTCGGCGCGTGGCGATCGCTCCATCCTGAGCGCAATGGACATTCAAGATAATGAATTGTTCGCCACGATCGGCCGGGGCATCAACGATTTGATCCTGCGTCATCGCAAGGATCTGGAAAGAAAACGTCGAGCCCTCAGCAACCAGTCGGAACCCCGGGGCCGCTGGGTGGATGGCACGCCAGAATACTCTTTTCACATCTGTGGGTTGCGTAAGCTGTTTCCCGATGCTCTCTTCGTCCACATCTGTCGTGACGTATGCGCCGTCGTACGCTCGATGCTCAATTTCCATCGGTTAGCAGGGACCCAGTTAGTAGCCAACGGGGAGGAAGCCTATCGGTACTGGATTCGTGCGGTCAGAGCATGCCTAACGGCCGAATGCGCTCACGGCCCGACTGTCGTTCATCGCACCCGGTATACTGATCTAATCGAAAATCCGGAACCCACGATGTGCTCATTACTCGACTTCCTCGGCGAGCCCTACACGGCAAAGTGCCTCGAACCCCTCGCGGAACGAATCAATAGTTCCAATGTACCGGATGATTTCCAAGAGGACGACTCGGCCACCGATCCCGCAGTAGTCGAAGAGGCAACGCGATTGAGTCGAGAGTTAGAAGAAAACCCACAGCCTGCGGAAGCTTCTCGAGCGGCGGCCGACGAGATGGAGACTGGCTTTGCGCAACGGGCCCAATACATGGCTACTCTGGAGGGCCAATATCAACGAGCGCTCCAAATCGTCCGCGAACTCGGGCAAGCGAAGATTCCGCGGCCTGCTGGCTTGCAGCCCGCTTTGGATGATCCGGTTACACCGATCAGGAGGGAATGACATTGTCTCTTGAGCAGTTGGCGCTCGTGACCGAGCGAAATTTTTGGGAGATCAAACTGGCTCATCGCCCAAAATCATTCTGGTATCCCTATTCAACGTTGCACAACGTTGCGGTTCTCGAAGAGCTTTCCGTCAGGGCAGGACTTGATCTGCTCGACCTCTGCCGAGGTTCGCATGGAAAAGTTGCAGACATTGGAGCCGCAGACGGCGATCTCGCGTTTTTCTTGGAGAGACAAGGTCTGACGGTGGAGGTGATCGATAATGAGTACACCAATTTTAACGGTCTAGAGGGAGCAAGAACTCTCAAGAAAGCCCTAAACTCGTCCGTTGTTATCCGATCGGTCGATTTGGACTCCCAATTTTCGCTCGCTCGGCAAAAATACGATGCCGTTTTTTTTCTGGGAACGCTCTATCATTTAAAGAATCCTTTCTTCCTGCTCGAAAGACTCGCTCGAATGACGAAATACTGCTTCGTGAGCACGCGCATTGCCAAACAAACCACCGATGGCCAACCGCTGTCACATACCCTGTGGCTTACCTACTCGGACCGCAAGAATGCAACAATGACGACACAAACTTCTGGATTTTCTCAGATCACGGCTTGAAGAGACTGATTGACCGCACGGGATGGAACCTCCTCTCATATGTTACGATTGGCGATAAGGCAGGCTCTACGCCGGCCGATCCTAAAAGGGACGAGCGAGCGTTTTGCTTACTGGAAAAACGGCCGCCTTCGCTTAGCGCCAGCCCTAACCCTGTCCCCGCCGGCGAAGGGCCGGGCCAAACCACGGTGTCTTGGGACACCGCGGATGGGAGCATCGGAAAGATCTTTGTTTCCATAAACGAAGACCAGGAAATGCTTTTTGCAGATGGTCGCCGCGGGTCCGCGCCCGCGCATTGGGTCGAAACAGGTCCGAATTACGAATTTCGCCTGTACAATTCGGATCACACAGAACTACTGACAAAGATTGTCGTTACGAGAAGAACGCAATAATCACTTTGCCACGCTTCCAAGCGGCTGTTTTACGAGCTATTTCGCATGAGTCAGGCCACAAAAAAAGCAGCTGAATGGTGGAGCGATCCCCAAAGCGAGGCTCCCGAAACCCAATGGGTCCGAGTCCCGGGTGTCGTGGAGAATATGAATCGACGCGCTACGGGAGACCCAGCAATCGATTGGATCAATCATTCTGCTGGTCTTCTGACCAATTTTCCGAAACCACTTAGAGCGCTGTCAGTTGGTTGTGGCTTTGGCATCATTGAGCGAACATTGCGTCGTCATGACTTCTGCCAGCTTATCCATGGCGTGGATGTTGCTCAGAATGCGATTGAAAGCGCAACGAAAACGGCGCAGGCAGAAGGCCTAAACGGCATAACCTACGAAGTCGCTGATTTGAACGCGGCCAAGTTCCCTGCCGAGGCGTACGATGTCGTTTACGCGCACGCATCGCTCCATCACATTTTTCATCTTGAACACATCGTTGACCAAATTAAACAAACGCTGAAGCCGGGCGGATTGTTTGTTGTTTACGAGTACATCGGCCCCGCGCAAATGCAGTTTCCGCGACGCGATCTCGAGCTCGCCGACATCTTTCTTAAACTGATGCCAGAACGTTATCGCAAGTTCCAAAGGCGGGAGGGAATTAAGAACCAAGCTTTTCGGGCGTCGCTGGATGCCATGAACAATTCCGATCCTTCCGAAGGTATTCGTGCAACCGAGATAGTACCGTTAATTGCCAGCCGATTCGAAATTAGGCATTTCCGTTATGTTGGCGGCACGTTGTTACTCTTGGTTTTCAACGAAATTGCCGGGAATTTTGATGACAAGGATCGGGCAATTATGCCTTTGGTAGATGCGCTGATTACTCTCGATAATTTCCTAATCGACAACGCTGTCCTGCCGTCCTACCACGTTTACATGGTCTGTCAGAAAACGGATAACCCGCTACCTATGCAGACTCGAAATATCCTCCCGCTGACCGCCCCGATTTTCCGGACACACGACCTGAATGCACTGACTATAAGCCCCCGACCCATTGGGTTAATTGCTGCCGAACCAAATCCCTTCGGTGCTGATTCACAAGGCCAAGGGCGTACGACCGTGTCGTGGATGACGTATTCGACAAACAAGGTTGAAGTTCATCTTGATGCCCCGGACGGACCACTATTCGCAAGAAGTGGGCCCGGAATTTTTTCCCAAGAAACTGGTCAGTGGATCCGCCACGGCAGTACGTTCTATTTGCAGAACGTTTCTATGGGTCTTGCGTTGACCAGCGAGAACACGATCGCAGCCGTTACTGTCAGACAACAGAATAAAGATTAGCCCTACCAGAAAATTCTGTGCGGTTTGGCTTGCGCGGGTCCCCGTTTGTGATCGGCCCTATACGCTTAACGTTGAGGGCGCTTGGGTCGAACCATTCTGACAACGGTGGTAAATAGCTAAGCCGCTAATGTGGTGATTGTAGAGATGAAATCCCCAGCATATCGCCATTGCGGGAACAAAAATCATGACCGCGACAAACCAATGATTGTCCAGGACGCAACGAATTCCGCCTCGAAGAGATTCGTTAGGGCAAAAACAGGTGTTTATCAGGTCATCGAATCACGGTGTCGTCGAGGTCAGCGCCGCCGTGCCTTGCCGACGATTTCGGTGTGATTAGAGCCCTACCTGCTCGCAAAGACAACGGAATCGGCGAACTCCATCGACATATGTGTGCACGTCGCGTTCGTTAAGGAGGCGAATCTTCTTCCGGACGTCGCGATCGAGATCGTAAAACATGCCTTGTCGATTCGGGTTGTCATTCTGCGTCGTCGCGTCAAGTTGTGTCTCCGGGCAAAACAGACGCCGAAAGAGTTCCAAACTCCGACCATATTCCTCGGTAATGCCAATGAAGTCGAACTCCTCCACAGTAAACGGCGAAAGGAACGCCTGTTGAAGATCGCGGGCGAAGTCCAACTGTGCAAACTGTTCCAGGCTCATGTTTTGCGCAGTGACTTGCTCCCAGCGCTCATTGCCAGGAAAATGCCACCGTTGCCAATACAAATAGTTTGAGATGATCCGTTCGACTGGGTCCCTGAGCCAGGTTGCGTAAATAGCATTTGGCAGGCGGTCACTGTACTTTTTAGCCTTAAAATGACCGTGAATTACGCTTCGGCCCGGAAGCAACTCAAGATCTTCAATAATTGACTCAAACGGCGCTCTGAGCCGTTTTCCGCGGCGGAACAAGGCAGTGGCAGGTCCCTCCGGGCCGTAGTCCAAATAAAGCACTTCTTCCGCGCACCTTCGCAAGACCTCGATAAATGTGGTACCGCCAGTCTTTGGAATGTGAATCGATATGATCAGGTTTTTGTTTTTTTTCCGACGCGGAGCTTTGCAGGTTGTGAACAAATCCCCGGCTAGATGGAACTCTCTTACCTGCACCAACTTGTCAGTTTTAGTTAAATTCTCATCTTTTGCTGTAGAAGATCTGGAACCATTATAGACTTCGTCACGTGCGTTGATTTCTCGTTCTCCATCCGGCCTGCGAACAGAAATAAGCGGTAAAACTCGATCCCATAGAGGCCCCCCGCTGATAGAGCGTACGAAGTGATGCAAAAAGTGGCCAACGTCGCGCATGCAGGTAATCGCTTTGATCAATAGTGATGGAAAATGCTGGTGCATTGGATCGCGACGTGGTTGTGCCGAATTAGGCGGTCAGTGTCCAGATATCTTTCAGCATCTTCCAGTAGAGCGCGCAGCCAATTAAGCATCAACATTTTTTTCTGACTTCCGCGCGCACGAACTGGCCGAAGCTGAGCCGACGGCATCCACATCTGCTGGGTCGCCGGCATAAGCGCGGCTATTTGGGGAACTATTGAGTATCCGGCTACAGCTGATCTTTTCGTTTAATCGTCTCTGTGCGATCAACATCATTTACATCCAGAGGAAGAACTAAACCGCCTCACCGCTAAAACAGTTCTTGACCGGTTTCGTCACCCCAAGTCAACCTCATGGGAGTCTGATTCTGCTATTGCTTCGGAAAAGAATTGCTGCTGATTAAATGGAATCACGGTTAGTGAGCGCGCACACATGGCCACTCCGGATGACTACTTTCAACAGCCCCGCAAATCTTCATTGCACAAACCTAGTTACGTCTCGGCTTAACGATTGCGATGATGTTCGGGACTGCTGTTTGCATTGCCCGCAGTGATTACCGAAAGTAACAGCCGGCCTTACCGCATGGAAACCACACCGTATTTGGATCTTCGAGCGCAGTACCGAGCGCTACGCAGCGAAGTGTTGAGAGCGTTGGAGGAGATCTGCGAATCCACCAGCTTCGCTCAAGGACCAGCAACATCCGATTTCGAGGCGGAATTCGCAGCCTACTGTGGAATTGATCACTGTGTAAGCCTGAACAGCGGCACAAGCGCGCTGCATCTGGCTTTGCGTTGCCTGGATGTCAGTCCGGGAGACGAAGTCGTCACGGCTTCGATGACTTTTATAGCAACTGCGTGGGCCATCAGCTATGTCGGTGCCAAACCAGTTTTTGTGGATATTGATCCTGCCCGCCGGACTTTGGACCCGGACCTTCTCGAAGGGGTGATCACGTCACGGACAAAAGCAATCATCCCGGTGCATCTGTATGGGATGCCGGCGGACATGGAGCGCATCAATGCGATTGCTAAGCGGCACGGATTGCCTGTGATCGAAGATGCTGCGCAGGCACATGGAGCAAATTACCGCGGCAAGCGCGTAGGCCAGTTTGGGAAGATTGCTTGCTTTAGTTTTTATCCCGGCAAGAACCTTGGGGCGTACGGCGAAGGTGGCGCCTTAATCACGAACGACGCGTCCATAGCGCAGCGCGCGCGTTCTCTCCGTGATCATGCGCAGCGTCAAAAATACTTTCATGATGAGATCGGGTACAACTATCGGATGGACAGCTTTCAGGCCGCTGTGCTCTCGATCAAACTAAAACATCTCGACGCTTGGAATCGCGCTCGTACGGATTGCGCGATGTACTACACGGAGTTGCTCAAGGACTCTTCATACAAGGTGCCAGCGCATCTTTCCGATTCAGAGTGCGTCTGGCACTGCTACGTGATTGAGACTCTGGAGCGCGATCGCGTCCGCTCTGCATTGCAGGATGTCGGCATCCAGACTGCCGTTCATTATCCTTTGCCTGTTCACCTACAAAAAGCCTACGCGCATCTTGGCTACAAATCAGGCGACCTGCCTATGACCGAAGCGCTGTGTGAACAGTGTCTCTCACTTCCGATCTACCCCGAACTTTCAAAAGAGAAAATCTCACGTGTCGCTTCCGTTCTCCTCGAGGTGCAGAAACCGACGCGTCAGATCTAGCTCAGACTGTGCACTAAACAAAATCGCGTTTGTAATCACTCCTCGATCAGTGACGATCAGGAATGACGGCGGACCGCGATTATATCCTCGGCACGCATGAGGAGGAATTAACCAGGCTCGGTTTACAGCATCGTGTTTGGCGACCAGTTGCCTTGGATTGCTGGCAACGGGCCGGTATCACCGTGGGCAAACGAGTTCTCGACATCGGAGCAGGTCCCGGATACGCGGCTGTTGATTTGGCTGAGATCGTCGGACCCACGGGTGAAGTGGTTGCGCTCGAACGTTCGCAAAATTTCATCCGCGCCATGGAGGCGACCTGCCGTGCACGCTCGCTGGCGAACGTGAAGATCCACGAACTGGATTTGATGCAAGATGAATTGCCCAGGGGCGAGTACAATTTTCTTTGGTGCCGATGGGTCGTCTCCTTTGTCAGCGATCCCCCGGTGCTGATCAAGAAGCTCGGCAACATTATGCCAAAAGGCAGTGTCGCTATTTTTCACGAATACGGCCATTACGAGACGTGGCGATTCTTTCCGCGACTGCCAATGCAGGAACGCTTCCGGGAACATGTGATTGCGACTTGGCGCGAATCGGGTGGCGAACCCGACGGCGCAGCCCAGTTACCGGGACTCCTTGCTGAAAACGGTTTTCTGATTCGCTACACAACCCCGCACATCTTTTGTCTGCGCCCGGGCGATTACATGTGGCAATGGCCTGCCACGTTTATCGAGACTTATCTGGAACGCCTCATTGAAATGCGGCGAATCGATCAGAAATTTGCTGACGAACTTCGCGCCGCCTTTACGTGCGCAAAAAAAAATCCGAATACACGGATGCTCACGCCGCTGGTGCTGGAGATTACTGCGGAAAAGTTATAGCTCGACTTCGCTACGCATTTCCGGCGAGACCAAGCCGTTCTGCGTCGCCTTTTAGCGCGGCGATGACTTGGGCGATGAGGTCGTCGAGCGGAATTCCCAATTCCTCTGCGCCTCGGGCGATATCTTCGCGACTGACAGCGCGAGCAAAAGCTTTATCTTTCATTTTCTTTTTTACTGCGCGGACATCAACGTCGTGAATGCTTTTTGTCGGGCGCACGAGCGCCACGGCGACGACAAAGCCGCTGAGCTCGTCCACTGCGTAGAGAGTCTTCTCGAGAAGCGTTTCCCGCGAAACGCCTGAATAATCGGCGTGGGAAAGGATCGCGCGGCGGAGTTCATCGCTCCAACCATTCTCCCGCAGCCAGGCCACGCCGACGAATGGATGGCCCGTTGTAGCCGGGATCGGTGACCCCGGGCCTTCGGGTCGTGCCTCATTTGAGGTGCCAGGGTCAGCGATTCTGGCTACAGGCGCATTTGGATGCCGCTCGTAGTCCATGTCATGCAATAATCCCACAGCTTCCCAGAGATCGGCGTCGGTTCCGCGCAATTGCGCAAAATGTTTCATCGAATCGGCGACGGCGTAGCAATGTTTCCGGAGGCTTTCGGATTGGACCCATTCGTGCAAGATAGCTTGGGCGCGAGCGGCGAGCGTTTCACTCATCTTGAATCGGTGAATTGAAATGTTATCGCCCGTTTTTATTTTCATAGCAAGCCGTACAACGCCTCGATTCGCAAACTGAATGCAAGCGTGTTTAGACAAACGGATTGCACGAATTGGAGCACTCATACAGCGTTACAATCCGCAAAGCTGTGATATATTCTGCCGATGCAAACGCCAGAAATTACCGCATATCTAAAGACCTATTGTGGCTGGAGCGCTGGTGTCCGCGCTGTTCTCGCCAAATACAATCTGCCGTACACAGAGAAGGACATCATTCAGAACCCGGCGTTTCGCTGGGAAATGGAAACCAAGAGTGGCCAACCGCTTTCGCCATGTGTCGAGATCAACGGACAGATGCTGACCGACATCAGCGGCGAGGAAGTCGAACGCTACTTGATCGACAACAAGCTTGTCGAGGCAAGCGATGCGGCAACCGACGTCCCGACAAACGCACCGTGCGCCAATGAGCAACATGAGGGCGTGGTGAAGCTGAATCTGTAGACGTTGTACGGCGTTTCTATGAAACGCTACGGCGTCTGGCATAGGCGTCCTACCATTCCGGTTCGCGATAACACAGCAACTCCGTTTTCTTTCGCACGATGTGATGTTCGGCTAAATTGTCTGGTTTTCTAGCCGATGAAATTTTTCGCTCGTCTCCAATCCAGACGAAAAAAAAGCGGAAACATTCTCTTCCGATACGGCTGGAAGATTACGTTTCTTCTCCTGCTGGCAGGCGCCGTTTTCGCGGTTTTTCTTTTTTACGGGACCTGGGCGCAAAGCTTCGACATGAAAAGTGTCGGAGAGATGCCGGAGCGAAGCACCGTTTACGACGTCGATGGAAAAATCTACAGCCGCCTGGCCGGTGCGAATCGTCTCAAGGTCTCGCTGAGCGAAGTCTCGCCCTATTTCATCTTGGCGGTGCTGGCGCGCGAGGACACGCGGTTCTACGAACACAAAGGCATCGATTGGCGCGGAGTTGCGCGCGCGTTGGCTCGGGACATTGTGAGCATGTCGGCCAAGGAAGGCGCGAGCAGTCTCACGATGCAACTGGCGCGCAACAGCCTCCCGCTGGGTGGCCGCACGTTCAGCCGGAAATTACTCGAAGCTATAGTGGCGTTGCGTATCGAACGCGAGTTTACGAAACAACAGATTCTTGAGCTTTACGTAAACCGCATTTATTTCGGCAGCGGTTGTTACGGAGTGGAGACTGCTTCACAAGCTTACTTCGGCAAGAACGCCTCAAAGCTGAATCTTGCGGAGGCCGCGTTGCTGGCAGGATTGATTCGCAGCCCGAATCGCTTCTCGCCTCTAAAAAATCCGGAGGGCGCCGCGGTCCAGCGCGACGCCGTTTTGGGTCGCATGGTTGGACTGAAAAAAATTACGCTGGCACAGGCCGAGCAGGCCAAAAAAACAAAGGTGGTTACGCATCCCAAACGAATGCCACAGGTCCAGGAGAACTATGCGATGGACGCTGTGCAACGCGCTTTGAACCTGATCCTGACACAGGACCAGATCGATAACGGTGGACTTTCGATTTACACCACGCTTGATCCCGCGGTGCAAAACAGCGCACAGGATGCGCTTGAGACGCAACTGGGGAAGATTGAACGGCAATCCAATTTCCGTCATCCGCTCAGATCGAGTTACGAACCGCCCGGGAACGGAGAAGGGGACGCAGCGATGCCCTACCTCGAGGGTGCAGTCGTTGTAATCGACAATGCCAGCGGCGGAATTCGCGGGCTCGTGGGCGGCCGTGATTATGCGCAAAGCAAATTCAACCGCGCGTTAGCTCCGGCAAACCGGCAGGTTGGTTCGGCATTCAAACCATTTGTGTACACAATCGCATTCAGCCATGGCTTATTGCCGGGCGCGGCGATTAGCGACGACCCGATTCACCCCGGCGAAATCGACGGCGCTGGCAGTTGGTCGCCTGCAAATTCCGACGGCACCTACGGCGGGGTCGAGCCTTGCTCATATGGTCTCATTCATTCGCGCAACACGATGAGTGTGCGCGTCGGACAGTTCGCCGGCCTTGATGCAGTGCAAAAAGTAGCAAACAATCTTGGCATCGCTCAAAAGGTTCCACACGGTCCCGCGATTTACATCGGTTCGTTTGAAACGAACCTGAAGGATCTGACTGCTGCTTATTCTGTTTTTCCCAATGCCGGTTTGCGCAAACAGGCGTACATGATCGAGCGCATCGACGATCAGCAACACAAACCGATTTACCTTGCGGCGCACATTACTTCCCCGGGGCTTGACCCCGGTGCGGCATGGATGACTTCGGAACTAATGGAAGAAGTTTTGACCAAAGGGACGGCCGCCAGCGCACGTTCCCTCGGTTTCAAATTACCCGCAGCAGGTAAGACAGGGACGACCAATGATTACAAGGACGCCTGGTTCGTCGGGTACACCAGCACGCTCACGTGCGGTGTCTGGGTCGGATTCGATCAGCCGACTACGATTATTCCGCACGGTTACGGCGCTGCTCTGGCGTTGCCGATCTGGACTCAGGTCATGAACAAAGCATCACGGCATTATCCCGCCGAGCCGTTTCAACCAAGGATGCCAATCCAACGGGCGACCGTTTGCTCGATCTCCAATCAACTCGCCACCACCGGTTGTATGTCGGCTGGATCTGCTTACAACATCGATTTGCCGGTGACGAAGATCCCAACTGTCGCGTGTCAGGTGCACGCTGGTGCGCAATGGCCGTTTGCCCAGCAGGCGCCGAACGGTCCACAGAAAGCGCTATCTTTCCCGGGGCGCGTGTTCAAATCGTTCAGGCGACTTTTTGGCGGACGATAGGTGAGTGGACGAAATCAATCTTGCAGTCCGCATTGGTTGTAGCGGCGCTTGTGTTAAGCGCCGAAGAATCTCAGCAAGCGTTTGGCACAAACGCCTCTACAATTCCGTATTCGGACTATGGCCTGGTTGGCGATTGGGAAGGCGCCAGCGGTGACACCACGTAGATTTGATCGAGCACTTTCAACATGAGGGCATTGGCCGTCACCTTTCCGTCGAGCGATACGGTCAGATTGGTCCAGACAACGAGCGTCATTTTGCTGGCGGAGTCGTAGCCCATGAAGGAGTTGAACCCGGGCATCTCGCCGCCGTGAAAATACAGCGTGTTCGCTCCCCAGCGCAGCTGGGTGATGCCGTACCCGTACCGTAGGCCGTCGGGGCTTGCTCGGATCTTCGAGCTGCACGCTGTCGAGCCACTGGCGCTGATAGTCGGCGTTGAGCAGCCTGCCGCCGACCGGCGCCTGGATCCAGGTGGCGAGATCGTTGGCGGTCGAGATGACGCCCCCGGCCGCCGAGGCGTAGGAAGGGTTCTGGCCGGTGCAGTCGTCGGGTTGGAGAGTTCCGGCCCGGGCCGCAGCCTGGAGGTCGGCCGGGTACGGCTTGTCCCCGAGGTTACTAAAGGAGCAGCCGCGTAAAGCTAGCCGTGCGAGTAGGGATTGGGAAGGGCGTTCGAGCTGATGGCGGGGAGCAGAGTGTCCTTCAGGCTGAGCGGTCCGAACAAACGGTCCTGGAAACAACTGGCCAACGGCTTCCCGTCGATCTTTTCCGCAATCAGGCCGAGCAGAGCGTAGTTGGCGTTGGAGTAGTGGAAGTCCTTCCCGGGTGGGAAGTAGGGCGGGGGCTTAAACGCGATCGCCAGCACTTCGGCTGGGGACCACACCTTGGTCGGGTCACGGTCGAGGATTGCCCAGAACTCTGGGGCGTCGTCGTAGCTGTAAAGGCCGCTGCGCATGTTCAGCAGTTCAGCGATGGTGATCTTGTCCCCGTTAGGCACGCCCAGGACGTACTTCGAGACTGGCAATCAACGGATCCATCTCCCATGCTGCGTGGTTGCGAACATGGTCCTCCGGTTAAATCTGACCCTTAAGAGACTGATCGACATCGAACATGCTTTGTCGACAACGGTGCCGAGAAAGAGCGAAAAATCGTCTGTGATCAGCTGAATTTAAGCGGCTATCACGAGGGCGCGCTTCCGGGCGGTCGCGTCGAGAATCCGCTTTCGCAAACGCAATGATTTTGGCGTCGCCTCCACGTATTCGTCGATATCGATGTATTCAATCGCGCGTTCCAGACTCATGCGTAGTGGCGCTTCGAGCTGAATCCCTTTGCCTTCACCCTGACTCCGCATGTTGGTAAGATGTTTTGCTTTGCAAGGATTGACTGGTAAATCCTCCGGTCGCGCGTTTTCGCCGATAATCATCCCTTCGTAAACGTCCTCCTGTGGGCCGATGAAAAGCCGGCCGTGTTGCTGAATATTGTTGAGCGCGTAAGCGGTGCTGACTCCCGATTCCATCGACACCATCACACCACGACCGCGTCCCCCGATTTCGCCTTTGAACGGCGCGTATTCGCGAAAGAGATGGCTCATCGATCCTTCGCCACGGGTCAGGTTGACGAGATCGGTTTCAAAGCCGATCAGGCCGCGAGTCGGAATAATCGCCTCGATCGATACGCGTGTCGCGTGATGATCCATGCTGGCAACCTCGCCTTTGCGATTTGCCAGAGATTGCAAAATGTCACCGAGATTTTCGTTAGGCAGATCGACATAGAGATTTTCCAGCGGCTCAAGTACGGAGCCATCCTCTGCCCGATGGAAAATCACCTCGGGCCGGGAAACCATCAGTTCGTAGCCTTCGCGTCGCATTTGCTCGACCAGGATTGCGATCTGCATTTCGCCGCGCGCGTTAATCTCGAATGCGCCTCCGGTTTCTGTGTCATTGACTTGAAGTGAGACGTTGCCGCGCGTTTCGCGAATGAGGCGCTCGCGAATATTCCGTGCCGTCACAAATTTCCCATCGCGCCCTGCAAATGGCGAGTCGTTGACCAGAATGTGCATGCGAATCGTGGGCGGATCGATATCCACAAATTGAAGCGGCGTCCGCTCTTCGCGATCTGTGAGGGTCTCGCCAATATAAACGTCCTCGAAACCGGCGAGCCCAATGATGTCGCCTGCGGTTGCGTGTTTTATTTCCACCTGCTCCAATCCCGTGTAGGTAAAAAGCGCCGCGACTGTAGCCCGCTCATGGCGGCCATCGCGGTGGATGCAGACGATCGAGTCGCCGACTGCGACGCGACCGCTAACGATACGCCCAAGCGCGATTCTTCCGAGGTAATCGCTGTAATGCAGATTCGAGACGAGCATTTGAAAGAATGGCTCGCTCGAAATTTTTGGCGGCGGCACGTGTTGCACAATCGCTTGAAAGAGCGGGGTCATGTCTTCGTTGTTTTCGTGCAGTTCACGCACGGCAAAACCGTCCTTCGCGCTCGCGTAAATAATGGGGAAATCGAGTTGCTCGTCGGTCGCTTTTAGTTCGACGAATAGATCGAAAATCTCGTCGAGGACCTTGTGCGGGCGCGCGTTTTCTCTGTCGATCTTGTTGATGACAACAACCGGCTTCAGTTTGTTCTCCAGCGCCTTGCGCAAAACAAAACGCGTTTGTGCCTGCGGCCCATCGTGCGCATCGACAACGAGCAGAACGCCATCCACCATTTTCATGATCCGCTCAACTTCGCCGCCGAAATCGGCGTGACCCGGTGTATCGACGATGTTGATCCGATAACCGTTCCACTGGAAAGCTGCGTTCTTCGCGCGAATGGTGATTCCCTTTTCACGCTCGAGATCCATCGAATCCATCATTCGCTCTTCAATCTTTTGATTGGAACGAAACGTGCCCGATTGGCGCAACAGTTGATCGACCAGCGTCGTCTTTCCGTGATCGACGTGCGCAATGATGGCGATATTACGAATCTTATCCATTGAGGGAAGTCTCTCCCGAGCAGAAGAGCGGCGAAGCATACCAAGGAAGCCAGTTGAGTCAACCCCATGACCATTCCGAGCTCCGACACTGTTCTATTGAAGAGAAGTATTGGTATTGTGCAGGAAGCAGGGAGCGACAATCGTGCGCCACCAAAAGCAAATTGAGGCGCTTACCGCTGACTTACAGAAAGTGAGCGCACAGCTGGAACTGAGCAAATCCACATCGCAAACGGATCTGAACAATCGGTAAAGCAGTCGAGACTTCCCGCTCTTCAATCTTTGAAGTTGCCTACGTGCTCGTGCGTTTCGATCACGTTGCTGGCAGCTTCGGTCTCAAACGCATACTCAAAGCAAAGTGATTAGTTAAGGATCAGTCGCTAGGGGGCGGGAGATCACTTACGACAAAAAATCTGCCGCTGGAAGTAGATCGAGGCTGTCGAGGAACGCCACTGTCGAGGACAGAAATTGCGAAAGGAAGGCAAGATGACCATTGCAGGCTCGACGAAGCCGCTTGAGGACGCGGCCTTTGCGCTTGCTGACCGCCTGTTGGGAGATGCGCAACGTTGCCGCAAGCTGATCTTCCGTCTTGCGGTTCCAAAAGAGCTGTTGGATAAGCCACCGGTCCGTTAACGGCAGTTGGTTTAACGCGTCGCAGAGAGGCCGATCCATCGCTCTGTCACTATCGTTCGGGCAACGAACCGTCGCGGCGGGCTGCTTGACGGTCCTTGGTGCTGCGGCGCCAAAGCGCAGAGCATAGGCCCACTCCTGCCGATAACGCGTCCAGGCAGAAGCGACAGCGCGCTTGTAAACGAAGGCGGCCCGCGGAACACCCCGCTTTGGGTCGTAGTCGAAATCGGCGCGGCAACCGGCTGCAGCGATGATCGCTCGTGCCTCCCTGTGCCAATCGCGCCGCGACCAATTTAACGGCGTGCGCCAGTTCCGCACTACTCCGAAGGCCCGCCGAATCGCATCGTCTGCGTCGCCATCCCTGGCAGACTGGACCCTACTGGCTAGAGGCTCGACGCAAAGAATTGTTGGTTCCGGCATCGCATCAGCTGCTTTAGACATGTGCTGTTTGATTTGTTAGAGGCTCCAAATTCAAACGCGGTGTTCTTTATCTCCTATTATGAGAAATCTTGGTCGATGTCTCGATTTTTTTGATGGCCCGTTGCGCGCCATATCGAATCCCCCGAGAACGCCTTGAATCGACGTCGACTCACGTAATCGGGACATCATGGAAGAATGACCGCTATCCCGGAGTGCGTTTGGCGGAATCCGCACCGACGTTGCAACCCGTCGCGCAGAGATTGGCTTGCTGAGGCTGAGGCTATCGCCGCGGTGGCCGCATATCGCGCCGAGATCGATTACGATTCCTGGAATTTTAACACACTCTTTCGATTGGTGGTTGTAGAAAACGCTCGGGCTGCATCTTACCAATATGGACCGGGGCGATTTTATCGACCGATCCAGACAATCAACTGCGATTCGGTAAACCTTAATTATTAAACTTCTATGAGAAAACTACTTCTACTTACTGCGATAATACTACCGGTTCTAGCTGCACCGACGGTGAGCCTTGCGCAGAGTGGCTGGACTTCGCCATGCTCAGCTGGGGCCACGATCGACGAAACTTCGCTTATGCTCTACCAGACAAACGGGTCGTCGCTTTCCTTTCGTGGCGCGAAAACCGGAACTGTCACGGCCAGATACGACGTTGTGAACACAGCCGTGCCGAGCGTTCCCATCACACCATGGACTAGGTTGGAACTGGGCTACCTTGATCCTGCGGGCGGTAATATCACGGCCACGCTCTTCCGAGTAGACCCGTGCACGGGCAACACCACGGCCATCTGCACATTGACCAGCGCGCCATTTCCGACACCCACCTGCGTCGCTTGCTCGTTCCCAGGCGGAACGGTGGACTTTCTCGGTTTCCTTTACTTCGTGCAGGTGGATATTAGACGCACTACTCCGAACGTAGTGGTGCAGGCCAACACCCTAAGAGTCTTCTAAGAAGCTGGAGATAAAGTGTGATGCCGCGAGATAAGAGGCGGCAATTGCCCGCCAGCCAAAGCAAATTGAGGCGTTTACCGCAGGCCTGCAGAGAATGAGCACACAACCTCGACATGACAAGGTCACTGCCGCGGTAGTGGAAAAACCGATCAGGGCCGTTTACAACTTTGACAAGTCAATCAGCGGGTGAAGGGAATCGAACCCTCGTGTGCAGCTTGGGAAGCTGCCGTTCTACCATTGAACTACACCCGCGAGGAGATTTTCGATTTTAGATTTTCGATTGCCGATTGCAACCGAAACAAATTGCAAAGCTGTTTACGTCAACGGTTGTAGCCCCGAAAGCGTTCGGGGCTGTCCTCAGCGCATCTGGTTCAGAACGCGTCTCTGTTCTCCGCCGAGGACCCGCTACGGTGGGCAAGCTATGGACTCTACAGCATAAACAGACGGGACAGCACTGAAATCACTGCCACGAAATCACGTCGTCGGCGTAAACGCCAGTATTCTTATCGCCGCTTGCGGCCGCCGTCGCCCCGCTCCCGTCCACTCCGAGGGACCATGCAATTACGCCAAGCTGCAATGGCGTTGCTCCAGCGTTAGCTGTGTATGGATTAGCAACCGTGTTATCGTAACCGCCGTCGATCTCGACGTTGTACGGTTGGCCCCACGGATCGTAACATTGTCCAGTCGTAGGACTGACTCCGGATCGTCTGTTTCCAGCCGTGTCATTTTTCACGTCGGGCGGGGAAATGAAGACTATTTTACGTGGGTTTGCGACGTCGCCACCGTTGGCGCCAGACGCAACGGCACGTAGAGTGTAAAATAGATTGGCATTCAAAGAGGCTGCTGGTCCGTAGATCGTGTTATCGGCAGTTACGAGAGGATATTTCCCATAGTCGGTATAGAACGCGTTTACTGCGTTGACGATTTGGGTGAGATCGTTTTTCGTCTGCGTTTGTCTGGCTTGGTTTTGGACTGCTTTGAAAGCAGGGAAGAGCAAGCCGACCAAGATCGCAATGATCGCGATCACGACGAGCAGCTCGATGAGAGTGAACGCGCGGGGGCGTGTGCAAGGGGGACACATGGGACAAATCGTAGCCGTAAGCTGCCGGATGCGCACGTGAAATTGTTAAAAAAATTACATGGTTACAACGACTTACGATCGCTTGTCGGCAATAACGATGCGAGTGTAATTTTATGCGCCTTGGAATTTTTTTAACTCACGTCCATTTGCTTATCTGTTCCGGAAATGGGCATTGTGCGCAATCGGAATTGTCCTGCATGCAAAAGTCCTCGTAGATCTGCAGCAAGCCTTGTTGGTGTGCCACGGTTCTCAAGAATTGTTTCCGGCGCGGATCATTTCCAAAGAGACGCGTGGCAGCGGTTTCGAGGCGTCGATTCGACAGTTGCGCCGGAAGCTTCGCGTATTCGCTCCAAAGGTGAGTGGCCGGTGAATTCGGAGCTTCGATGTCATGCGCCACCCAAAATGGAAATAGCACGTTGGCCAGGATGTCCGTGAAACGGGCCCCACCAATCAGCGCCAGCTCCTTCGCTGACGCTTCAGAGGTCAGCGTGTAATGAAAATTCCAAAACGGATGTTCAAGCGTTTGAAAGAAATCGTTAGCCGCAGCGACGCTGCTTTTGCCCGACGCTCGCTGAAGACGCCGCCATTCATGCGCGAGAACTGCCAGCGCAGCGAGGCGCCGTTGCGGATGGTTCAACGGTCGCGTGCCGCTGATGTGCCAGGCTTTGGTTGGCAAAATCAATCTCTGCAGATCATTGCGATGCGGCCACCATCGGTCCCACAGTTGCCGCACGTATTCACGCGCAGATTTATTGTAGATGTCGAGGTCTGGCGTCTCCAGGAAACCCGCTGTGCCGAAGAGCAAAGCTTCGCAACCCTGAACGTTTTCACGCAGCAACCGTAGCGGCAAACGCTGTGTGAGAAGCGTGAATGGCAACTTATTTTCCTTATAACCGAGCGCGGTCGCGATCTCCTGAAAAAGTGTTTCGTCGCGTCCGTGCACGTCGATCTTGTTGCGAATCCGGTTGCCTTTTTGTCGCAACCGGAATTGTGCCGCGGCGTCGAGCACGCTGGAGACGCGTTCGTCCGGCAAATTTTTCAGCGGCGCCTGACAACGGCCCGGACGCGCCAATGGCACATTCGCGGTAAATGCCTCCGGCAAGCTCGATGGGTCTATGCAGACCTGCGGCACGTTCCGGTTCGATTGTGTGCGCGTGAAAAACGCGTGGTCGCTGCTCTCAACAAATATGTGAAGCACGGTTGCTTCGAAGGCTGGATTGGTCGCGTGACCGTGTGTTTCCCAGCTGCGATTGAGCAAGTCGATCTCAATGCACCCGGGAATTACTTCGCTGCCGTTGATCCGAATTGCGGCGTCGCGAAAATCTGGACCAGTTTCACGGTTCCAGACACCGAATTGGACAACGTCGATCTTATCGCCTGTCGTGCTGACGAAATGTTTTCCGAAATCGCCTGCAAACCAGCGCGCTTGCAGCTCCAGCTCGGATGGCACTCGTGGTGACGAAAATAGCGCGCGCTCATAAACGCGAGTGGTCTCGCGCATTTGCGCGTAGCGCTCTGCCAGCCTGCTCACGCGCGGATTATGAAAAGGGTCCTCAAGAATGTCACACCATTGCTTCACAAAAGATTGGTTCGGCGTGACGCCGAAACCAGCGAGGGAGCCTCGCGCGCTACCCGATCGTGCTTCTTGAATCCGTATCAATGTGCTCTTGCAACACTGGATCGCTCGGTCTCTCACGCAAATTGCGAACAATCTGCTCGACTATCGTGGCTTCGGAGCGGGGGAAGATGAATGAATAATTTGGGCCTTTGCCGCCAGTGTGTGAAAAAACCAGGTTTTCGAACAAGAATCGCGGCTCGTGAACTACCACTAGGTCTTCCAGATCGAGCGGGCGTGCAAACTTGCCAGTGACAAAGACAAGTTTGCGCGGTTCCTGTCTCGTTGCGACCAGCGCGCCGAAACGATTTGCCGGAATCCGCCGGCCACGTCCGCTAATGCACCGCGCGGTCCAGGCGATTGTTTCGCCCAAAACATTTTCACGATCGAAGACAGACGCGAGCCGGGCCGGCAATGTGACCGGTAGTTGTACGGGCGCGTTGCGTTCCGCCGGTCCATTCAGTTTTTTCCACGCGAGCCAGATCTTCGCTTTCATGGCGTGTAAAATTTTCGGCGCAAAGTACAAGAAAGCGCCGATGCCGATTACAAAGACGATCAGAGCAAGCAGGGGATTGAAGTGCACCAGAGCCAGCCCGCCGAGCACAGCGGCGTCTTCGCCGAGGCTTAGTCCGATGTTTGAAAACGGTTCCGGCGATGCGTTGCTGGCGAGCCGTGTCGCTGCTTTCGCGGTGTGCGCAATGAGACTAGTGCCTCCTGCAAGCAAGGCGACGATGACTGTGAAGGCAGGGCTAGGATGACCGAGCACTTGAATCGCCAGCAATGCGCCGCCGATCGGGCGAATGACGGTGTGGACCGCGTCCCAGATCGAATCGATCCATGGAATCTTGTCTGCGAAAAATTCAAGAAAATAGAGAACGCCGACGATGCTGATGATCCATGGGTTGCCGAGCACTTCAAGCGATTGATACTGCGGTGCGAGGGTTATCCAGTGAAAATGGATTGCAAGCCCGGTGGCAAAAACGGTGAGGTAAAGATTGACCCCAGCGAGAGCCGCGAGGCCGAGGGCAACCGCGAGGAGATCCAGTTTTTCCACGTAGAAATATCCGTGCGAACGCATCGATGTCACGCCTCCAGCTTAGCCGGGGTCAAAATCATGAAATCGAACGGCGAATGAGTCCATGAAGCGCTACTGCGGTAGAGTGCGCTGTCCTCAGCGCATTTTCCGCAGAGCTAGCCAACATCACCACGCTTGTTATCCGCTGAGGACGCGGACGCTACGGCAGTGATGACTCCTTAGTCATTCGACATTCGTTATTCGTCATTCATACTGGCGCCATGCTCGACATCCGATTGATTCGCGAGAAACCGGATTTTGTCCGTGAGCGTCTGGCGACGCGCGGCGCCGGTGACGAAGCGAAGATCGACGAGGTATTGCTCATCGATGCGGAACGGCGCAAGAGCGAGACGGAACTGCAACGCCTGCAATCCGAGCGTAACCGTCTGAGCAAGGAGATTGGCGCGAAACGTTCGCGACAGGAGCCAAGCGAAAAACTTGAAACGGAAGTGCGAAACATTGGTGAGCAGATTGCCGCTGTAACGCAGCGCGCGAACGCCTTCGAGCAAAAGCAACGGGATTTGCTTTTGAACATTGCGAACTTGCCGTCACGAGAGCGTTCCAATTGGAAAGGACTCGGGTGCAAATCGGGTCGTGCGCAGTTGGGGCGAGAAACCGCAATTATCCAATCCCGCTGATCACGTTGCGCTAGGCACCAAACTAAAACTGTTCGATCTCGAGTGGGCGGCGAAACTAAGCGGCAGCGGCTTCATTTGTTTCACCGGCGCAGGCGCGAAGCTGGAACGTGCGCTGATCAATTTCTTCCTGAACCTGCACACGAGCGAGCATGGTTACGTTGAGGTCAGTCCGCCTTTTTTAGTCCGGCGGGATTGCATGACAGGAACATCGCAGCTCCCGAAGTTTGAAGCCGACATGTACGGCTTGGAAGACAATCAGCTCTTCCTGGCACCTACAGCTGAGGTTCAGCTAACTAATCTCCATCGTGAGGAGATCCTGAATGTTGACGATCTCCCAAAAAAATTCACTGCCTATACGCCCTGCTTCCGGCGCGAAGCCGGAGCAGCGGGACGGGAGACCCGTGGGATCATCCGGGTGCATCAATTCGATAAAGTGGAATTGGTGAAAATCGTCGCACCGGATAAATCGTACGAGGAACTGGAATCACTGACCGCGAATGCAGAACGGGCGTTGCAACTGCTCGACTTACATTACCGGGTCGTCGAGCTTTGCACCGGCGATTTGGGATTCCACTCGGCCAAGACTTACGACATTGAAGTGTGGTCGCCGGGGCAGAACGCTTTTCTGGAGGTGTCGAGCTGTTCGAACTTTGAAGATTTCCAGGCCCGCCGGATGCAGTTGCGGTTCAAAGATCGCAATGGAAAAAATCGGTTGTGCCACACCTTGAATGGATCGGGTTTGGCGTTGCCCAGATTGTTTGCAGCGCTGATTGAGACTTATCAACAGTCGGACGGCTCGGTGCGAGTCCCCGAGAAGCTACAGCCTTATTTCGGTGCGAAAGAAATCAAAGAGTTGTAGCGTCCGCTGTCCTCCGCGGATGAGGGATACATTCATAGGAATTCGCTGAGGACAGCGCACTCTACAACATTCCGATTCCGCCGTTATTGCAGCCCGGGGATGCCGAGACCGCCAGTGATTTTTGTCATCTCCGATTGCGCAAGCGCCTTGCCCTGTTCGATGGCCTGTTTCACCGCCGTCAAAAGCATTTCCTCGAGAAACTCCACGTCGTTCGGATCGACAATTTCCTTGTCGACCTTGATCGCCACAATGTCACCCGCGCCGTTCGCTGTCACTTTCACTTTCCCTCCACCTGCGCTCACTTCGACAATTTTCTGTTCGAGTTCAGCTTGAGTTTTGGCCATTTGCTCTTGCATCTTCTGCGCCTGCTTCATCAATTTGTTGAGGTTCATAACGTTTCCATTAGGCCTTTTAATAGTGTCGAAAGATGTTTCGACTTCGCTTCGCTGCGCTCAACATGACAAAAATGATTATCGTGTCGGTTCACGGTGTTACCTTCGCATTGAACAATTCGATCGCTTCGTTGATGAGCGGATCGTCCTTGAATGATTCCGCTGATTTCGTGCTTTCAGCCGCGGTGCTCGAAGGCATCCCCTCCTTCGCGAGTATTTTCACAGACCAATCGTGCCCGCTTACTTCGCCGAGGAGCGTTTCCAGTTGGCGGCGATTGCTCGCGCTCGCAATGGTTTCAATCTTTGATTTTTCGTCTGGCGAGTGACCGAGGAGGAAATTGCGTCCATTTGTTCCGATCGGACGAACCAACTCGGTCAAGGTTCGCAGGAAACTCTTCGCCGGAATTTTGGCGAGGACTTGTTGCCACAGCTTTTCCGGATCGACCACCGCGGCCTTCTCTTCGACGCGCGGTTCTTTAGAGACAACCGTGCCGGCTACGCTGTAGCCGTGGGCGTCGACCCCGGCTGCCTTTCGTTCGGTTTTCATCCCGTCCGAGTCACGGCCAGTTACTCCAGTTCTGTTCCCGCCGCGGTCACCGCCCGCGGCTACAGCTTTCGCTCCCCCGCCGTCGCGAAGCTCGCCGAGTTTTTCGATTACCTCATCGAGCGTCGCCTGTCCCAGACTCTGGATCGCTTTGATGATCGCGACCTCGAAGTGGAGCTTCTTGTTCGGAGCCCATTTCATCCGCCCTTCAGCAGCGGCAAACTGATCGATCAGCTCAAGCAAACGATCCGTGGAAATCAGTTCGGCCTGCGCGGCGAGCGATTTTTGCCCGTCAGGATCGACATCCTCGTTCAACGCATCGGGTTTGGCCTTCAAGACAAGCAGATCGCGGAGATAGGCGATCAGGTCAGCCATGAGCCGCATCATGTCCTTCCCGCTTTCGCTTTGCTGATGGAGCAGATCAATGGCCTCCGGTGTTTTGGCGTGCAAAATCCGCCCGGTTAAATCGACGACTGTTTGCTCGCTCGTGAATCCGAAGACGTCGAGCACGTCGCGCTCGGCAATTTTTTCTCCGCAAAATGCGACCAGTTGATCAAGCATCGATTCCGCATCGCGAAGGCCGCCCTCCGCGCCGCGCGCGATGGCCTGCGCAGCCGCAGGTTGCAGCGCGATCTTCTCTTTTGTCGCAATGAATTGCAGGTGCTGCGCAATCAGATTTGCAGGAATACGATGAAGATCGAACCGCTGACAACGGCTGAGGATGGTCGGCAGAACTTTCTGCGGCTCGGTCGTAGCGAAAATAAATTTCACATGCTCCGGCGGCTCTTCCAGCGTCTTCAGCAGGGCGTTGAAGGCAGCCGATGAAAGCATGTGCACTTCGTCGATGAGATAAATTTTGTAACGACCTTTAGCGGGAGCATACCGGACATTCTCACGCAGTTGGCGCACGTCCTCGACGCTGTTGTTGCTGGCGCCATCGATCTCGATCACGTCGAGACTGTTGCCCCCGGTGATCTCGCGGCAGTTGTCGCACACTCCGCATGGCGCCACGGTGGGCCCGTTTACGCAATTGAGCGACTTTGCCAGGATCCGCGCGGTCGAAGTCTTGCCGACGCCGCGCGGTCCGACAAACAAATACGCATGAGCAAGCCGGTTTTGCGCCACCGCGTTTTTCAGTGTGCGCGAGACGTGCGTCTGCCCGACCAAATCGTCAAAAGTTTGCGGGCGATATTTTCTGGCGAAAACCTCGTAACTCACGTGTTCAATCTAAAAGCTTTCTCAAAAATGTCATTCTAAGCGAAGCGACGAATCCTCGATTTTCCAAGTCGGTTCTCATTAAATAGTCCGAGATGTTTCGCGTCGCTCAACATGACAGCGGCATTAAGAATAAACAAAGAGGCCCCGCCAGTTTCCCAGCGGGGCCCTTTGTCAAACTGCCCGAATTATCGGGTCATTGTCATACAGCAAACGCCGGGGCAGCAGGCGCCGCCACCGCAGCAGCCTGCCTCACTGAACGAGAACGATGTCGCGCCCGTCAGCGTGATTAGTGCTGCAATTAAAAGCAAATATTTCATGATTTTCTCCTGTTGAGATTTTCGTGAAACCTCGGCCGCGTGAACGCGCGCAGCGCGCGTGCTTCGCGCCGAGCCGCAGTGTGGAGAGAATCAGATCCGCGGCGGCGGAATCGGCGGCCGTTCGATTCGTCCTGAAGCAATCGTATCACCGGCAGAAAAGACATGGCCGGTAAAGCGGGGAATCGAGGAAGCGTTTGAGGTTGGGCAAAAAAGAATCAGCGTCGAACACGAAACCGTGCAGCAACTGCGCGGCTGTGATTGTTCTCCTAAGCATCCCTTGTGCGGCGGCGAGGTTTGCTCATCCGCCATTTTGCACGTATGTGCCTTCGAGCAGCAAGCAGGCGGCTTTGCTTCCGTGATCACGTTCGGTTTACCAACCGCAGGGCATAGAAAAGTAAAGAGGCAAACGATCAACAACGCACTGATGCCAGCCCTGCGCATTACAGCATGAGCTTAAGACTGGCCTTCATCGAAATCAAAGCATGCTTTCCGAGGTCGCCGGATTGGTTTAGATGAACGTTCGTTGATGCAAAAACGAATCTACAGTCTGTTGGTCCTGTTGCTGCCCCTGGGGCTCGATCTTTTTGGACGCGAACCAATCAAGTCACCGCCACCAGCAAAACCGGCAATCGAGACGAAACAGTTTCGCGCCCGCGATCTCGATGTTCCATTTGAAGGCACGCCGGGAAAACTGAACTCGATTATCGATGTCTCCGGTGTTGAGGTAGGCTACTCAACATTGATCAGTGGCGAAGGAAAACTTAAAGTTGGTAAGGGCCCGGTCCGCACCGGCGTGACAGCAATCATTCCGCGCGGGCACGATTCTCTCAACGACCCGGTTTACGCCGGGTATTTCAGTCTGAATGGAAACGGCGAAATGACCGGCACAGCCTGGGTCGAAGAAAGCGGGTTCCTCGAAGGACCAATCGTGATTACAAACACGCACAGTGTCGGCGTAGCACGCGACGCGGTGATTGCCTGGCGATTAAAACACGGCGCGGCGGACCCCACAGGATACTGGTGGAGTTTACCTGTCGTCGCCGAAACGTGGGACGGCTGGCTCAATGACATCAACGGATTTCACGTGAAACCGGAGGACGTCTTTCACGCGCTCGATATCGCGCACGGCGGCGCAGTCGAAGAGGGAAGCGTTGGCGGCGGCACCGGGATGATCTGCTACGAGTTCAAGGGCGGAAATGGGACGGCCTCACGCCAGATCAATATTCGCACTTCCAAGGACGCTGCACCGCGAAGTTTTGTCGTGGGCGTATTTTTACAGGCGAATTTTGGTCGTCGTTCGCAGCTCGTGATCGCCGGCGTACCGATAGGCAAAGAAATTCCCGGTGAAGTTTACAAAGAAGAGAGCGGCTCATGTATCGCAGTTGTCGCGACTGACGCGCCTCTGTTGCCGAACCAATTGAAACGGCTTGCGCGGCGCGTATCGCTTGGCCTCGCGCGAACGGGCACGATTTCCGGCAACGGGTCCGGCGATTTGTTCATTGCCTTTTCGACGGCAAATCCCAACGTCGCCAATCCGAATCAAATCACACATAGCGTGGAAACAATTCCCAACGATTTGCTCGATCCGATTTTCGCAGGTGTAGTGCAAGCTACCGAAGAAGCTGTCGTGAATGCACTGGTGGACAACCATTCCATGACCGGACGCGACAATCATACCGTCGAAGCGTTGCCACACCACCGCTTGCGCGAGTTTATGCAGCGCTTTCACTAAGCGCGAAATATGACTCGCCACTGTACACACCTTCCAACGGGCGGTCCTTTGCGCGTCAATCGAGAGTCCAATGAGGATAGCGGACACCACGCTTACACCGAAGCCTGTGCTAGATCATTGCGATCAAAATGGGCACAACTTTCGTCGCAGCTATTTCCAGAACATGCAACGTCAGTTTTTCGGCGCGTTCCTGCGCTTGCGCCGGCTGGCTGTCGATAAAGACCCGCAGATCGCGTTTCTGATTTTCAACGAAGTAATCGAAGTCTTCCTTGTCGAGTTTCCGTTCCTTTACAAGGATGAGACGCCGTTCGAGTTCCTCTGCATTTTGCCGGATGAGCTCTGAGGTGTCGGCTTTTGCCTGGGCGAGTAGATCCTCGAATTCTGTCATGGACGCTGCGACCGATTCGTCGGTGACCTGATCGAGGGCAGAGTCGAGTTCCGATTTTTTCTTCGAAGTTTTTTTGCGTTTTTTCTTATCTGCCGAGGGCATGATCGTAGACTTTGTTAACGTCCTTTTTCATCTCGCTTGCTAACGCTGGAGTGATTTTACCGCGGCTGGCTTTACTTCGCAGATGCTCAGCGTCGGCATCGAACTGCGCTTTGAGATCGACGAGGACCGGACGACGGGCGGTGAATTTTTCATCGACGATGGCCTGCTGAAATTTAGCGTTGCCTTCGTTTACTTTGGCGTTGAATGCGACGGCGTTGAATTTTTTTCCCGGCACAGCGAATTCGTCGATGAACGCCAACTGAAAGCTGCGTAAGCTTTCAATCGTGGCATCGCTTCCGCTTTTGCTGAAAGTCGCGGTGCCGCAACTCGTGATCAACATCGCTGCCGCGCAGAGGGAAACATTTCGAGAAACAAGCATCAGCTTCATATCGCGAGATCCTTAAGTCGCCGATCTTGCGCCGGCGCGCGTCTGAGTGTCAAGATGGAAGATCGCGGGTTGACTTCGCTGCTGCTGTAATGAAAACGACTTCAGAATTCGTCACCGTCGATAAGCTGGTCACTCGTCCCGGTTACTCATCGCTCGCTCATTTGAGCCGTCGCGTTGCTACAAGCGGTGCCGAATGCTGCAAGATTCAAGACAATCATAATGAGCGCGAAAAGATACAGTCCCATCAGTAGTCCTATGGCGGCGTGCATCGCCAGAATACAGACGAGCCAAACGAGGCGAGTCCTTTTCATCCAAATGAAAATTGGGTAGCTCACCTCGAGCAGACAGATCGAAATTCCGAGCACAGGCAGAGCGTCTTTGAATCGGACGAGAACCTCTGGCGGCACAACGGTAAACGGCGGGCGGATCAGCGAACGCCAGAGATTGGAGCCGTCCCACCAACCGTTGCCAAGGCATTTTGCCAGACCGCCGATAAAATAAACAAAACAAAGATGCACTTGGAGAACCCGCCGCCAAAAACCTAGGAGCTGCGGATTTTTCGGCTTTGTTTTTGTTAGCCAGTGGTCCAAGGAATAACGGTCGGGGAGCGGGGATAACATCAGGTAGAAAAGTGCCGTCGTCATAAAGACATCGGCGCCGTATGCGAGTAAGCCTCCGCTTTCGGCTGCGCATAGGTGAACGAACCATGCGACAATGGCAGCTGCGCGACAAAAGATGCCTAACAGCAAAAGGCAACCGGCGGACAGTAAGCAGACCCACGCGACGGACAGCACTGCTTCTTCGCTTACGTTGAAGTGGCGACCCAGAGCGATCAGCCAGCTAAACGTCGGGATCAAAGGACTGTCGAAAGAGGTAACGGCTTCGCCCACCTCGCGGCCAACAAGACCTTTGCCACCGCTGGCAAACAGGTAGGACCAGTCGGTTCTTAGGAACAGCGAATACACGATAATCTGCACACCCAATCCGATTCTCATTACGGCGAGCCACGCGTCAGTCTCAGGTGGAAATAAAAAACCGAGGAAGCCTCGCCAGGCCTTTTGTAGCAGAAGTAGCCCGGCGCCGATTTGCGAGCCGGGCGATTTAACCACGGATTGCACGGATTAGATGGATAACAGAATCAAGGACGTTGGAAAGAAGGGAATCAGAAACAATAGACAACCATTGCGCTACTGCTGTTGCTCATCGCGGAGGCTGAAGTCGAAGCTGAACATTGGTTGAAATATTTCTGTTTTGCCTTGCTCAAATTCATTTACGCCAGGCGGAGTAACCGATCCGAACGTTGCGCGAACCTTTTTCACGTCAGGGTGCTCCCGCCAGACGGAGAACGCCAGCCTTTTCACGAGGGCCTCTCGAACCGGCTCGAAACGTTGTTCCGGCAACCGGTCTAACAAGCTTTCCAACCGCAGTGCAGCGGCTTTGCTGCGCACACGCGGGGACTCGTATTCTATCCGTCCGTCGTTGTACACCAGCTCCAACATCAGTCGGTGGTGACTTGGAACGTTAGGCGCAAAAAAGGTGTAACCGGCCTGAATGCCGGCAGCATGCAGATACGTCGCGATAACCAGCCTGACGGGATTAGACGCGCCCGCCTCTTTTCCCAGCAGCCATGCTGTAGCTGTTTCAGCTTTGCGCGCGTAGCTGTCGACCCTCAAGGGCAAGATCGTGGAGCCTTCCGCGATGAGTGAAAGTACTCCAGCCAGACAAACGGCTGACACGAGGTAAAAATGTATCCCGAAGCATGCAGCGTAAATGCGCTTCCAAACCATCAGTTTAAAATGACACGTACCGCTTGCTTGGCTTTACATGCCTGTTTTTAGTCGTTCCGTTGGCTAAGGAAGGTTACCTAGGTGCACTGGCGGCTGTACATACCACGGCGCCCCCCGCAAAAGGACGGGTTTCGCGCCCCTTATTCCCTAGATGACGGCAGTGGTTACAGCGTTGCTGCGACTGCCTTTAAGTTTTCAGCCGCCGCTTTGCTGTCGCTGGTCGCCAAGACTACCTCCCTAAACCACGCGCAACCTGGGCTCTGGTTGGCGTAGAAGGTTGTTGTCCCGTCGGTTTGAATGCTTTTCAATGTTACGGGGGTTTGGGTTTGTGTGGACGCATGTATCGCGAGAGAACTGAGACCGATAACAGTCACAGTGACCAGCATTGCTGCGAATACACGTACGGTGGATTTAATGTTGATGATACTCATAAAACCGCGTCTAGCAGCAGCTTGACTGGCTGTCAAGCACAAAGCAAAACGGATGGTGGTACAGTTTCCGGCTCTGAGTGTTTCGGTAGTGGGCCAATTTCAAACGCGGTTCCCGATAAGCATTGCTCTATTGGGCGGGAGATTCGAGAATCGCTTGTGACTCTCTGTACAGCCGCTATTTCCCCGAACGGACAAAAAGATCGTCACCGTCAGTGGTTTCAAATTAAGCACCCAAAGACTCGATTGAAGCCGCAGGGTCTAAAATAGCCAGAGCGGGCGAGAAGCGTAAATCGATCATGATGTATTCAGACGGTCCGTCTGCATTTGTCGAAGTGAGCACCGGGGCTCGGATTCGACTAGCTGGAACCGACGAGGGAGCATTGCAAGTCAAGAAAAGATTTAAAGATGCTCGCAGTAGTCTTGGGGATGAAGAGTTCCAGCGGGTTGTATATCGAATAAACAGCACAACACTCTCGACTTGGAGCTAATACTAGCTGGATTCATTCTTAACGGTTCTCCGCGCATTGGCGATCAGGGATCGGATGCATTCATGATTCGATTAGTTTCACGTTATCGAAGCTGGTTCGGTCTTAGCAAATTCGTCATTGATAGCGAACTTCAACCGCTTCGTTCCCTAACCGATATAATTTACAGACTCTCTGGGGCGAAATTTGGAAGTGAGAAGCCACCGAGCATAGGCCAATCCACAATAGTGACGGTGTTTGGCTCAGCTGCCGGATTGAACGGCATAGGCAAAAAAACATGGATGCGATCTAAGGCGCTTCGGGAACTGAAGGGTAAACCCCGATTCCTCCCGACGCAGAGAAGCTAATCTAAGAGACTTTGCGATTGGCATGGCATCAGTGATTGATGGAGCAGAGAAATGAGTTCATCCAACGCCAAATATGATCGCTGCCTCCATTGCTGGCGTAACGCGCAATCCTGCGAAAGTTGTAATGCATGTAATGGAGCGCCAGGGCGTGTTCCAAATTTCTCGACTCAAACTGTACGGGTACCCCAAAACGTTATTGTTTCGGTGCACTTTCCGTCAACTCAGCGCCGATTCCGCGGACGACAATGCGAGTTAATCTCAGAGGAGAGTGTTGCCGAAAGGCTTTTGCGCTAAGCGCCTTGCGAACCTTCAGTGGAATGGGCCTATGCCCCAAGTCTGAACGTTATTTCGGAGCGAGTGAATCGACGATCGCTTTAAAGCGCGGGTCGCTTCGTAACGGATCCCAGAGTGGATGGAGTCGCAGGTAGCCATAGCTGACATGGCTGCCCGGCAGATGCGTTGCCTCCGTTAACCGTGTGATTGCGCGATCTTTCTCGCCAGTCCACGCGTAAATCACGGCGAGATACCGGACCAGCGTCCCGCCGTCGATGGCGTTTTTGCTAACCGGCATCAACTCAACCGCGCGTTCACCTTCGCGAATCGCGTCCTTCTTATCCCCAAGTACGGCGTCAACGACGCCAAGCGCGCAAAGTGCAGCAGCGTAATCGGGCTGGTTCTGTACCGTTTGGCCAAGTTGGTTTCGCGCGCCGTTTAAGGCCGCTAGAGCTCTCGATTCATCGCCGCGCAATCGGGCGAGAAGGCCCTCGCACCAGCCGCCAGGGAATGGAATATTTTCATCAAAGCATCCACAGCCAGCGACGTTGAATAACGCGCGCTGGACCGCCATCGGATCGGGTGCACGCAGGACCAGAAAAAGCCATGGATTAACAAAGCAAAGCGAGGCGTTCGCATCCTCCGCCAAGATTCCGTCAATTGCGGTGTGGAAAGCTTTAGGATCTGCCCGCTCCTCTAGGTCCACCAAGGCGCGTCGTACTCGGCTGGGAATGTCTTTTGGAGCCATTGTCAGCACTTTATCGAGGGTCGCGGCCATCTCCTTGTATCGACCCAATGCCTCGTAAGTAAGAGCGATTTGCTGAAGTATGGAAAAATCTCGCGGGTCCAGCTCCAACGCACGCTTCATTTCCTCGAGCGCCTTGTCCCATCGACCCTGGCGCCGGTCAATGTAGGCGGCCAAAAGCGGTATGCGTGACTCGTTCGGCAGCGTTTGCGCGGCAACGACCAGCTCCTGTCTCGCCCGGTTGTAATCTCCATAGGCCCAGTAATGGTGTTGAGCCAGGGCTAAATGCGTTTCTCCCGAATTGGGACGCAGCCGCCGAATCGACTGAATGACTGCTTCAGATAATTTAAGACGCGCATCAGTATGGTCGAAACCACCGAAGTATATTCGGTCATGTGCTCCCGCCAACTGGCAATAGGCGTCCAAGAACGCCGGGTCGCGCGCCACGGCCTGATCAAGCAGTCGCACTGCTTGGACCAGATCTTCTTCTTGCCGCGTACTCAGCGAGACGTTGGTGATGAGGTCTTTAGCCCGCAAATATGCGTCGTAGGCTATAAGATCTGTGGTCGGTGGCTCTTGGATGGCGGCTTTTTCAGTGGATGAGACCTTTGCTCCGAGCCGATCTGCGACCTTTTGTGCGATCTGACTTTGTAGCGCGAATACATCAGTCAAATCGCGATCATATTCTTCCGCCCAAAGGCGAGAATCCTTCCGTGTATCTTTTAACTGGACCTTCAGATCAATTCTGCCTGCCTCCCTCCGGACACTTCCCATCAGGACATACGCCACGTTTAATGCACGTCCGATCTCGCGCGCGTCGTGTGCGCCACGATATTTTGCCACGCTGTTGTGGCTGATGATTTTCAGGTCCGCTACTTTAGCCAACTTGGTGGAAATACCATCGTACATACCGTCGGCGAAAAACATGTTTTCTTTGTCCGGATTCAGACTCTCAAAAGGCAGGACCGCAATACCGGCTGGCGGTCCAGCCTCCCTCGTAGCAACTTCGTTCTTCCAAGTCAGCACGCCTACAGCTATCCCCAGCGTGAGCAGAAGCGCCGCCATAGCGGCAAGGATTGGATTGCGGCGTGACCAGCGCCAAAGACGCACCGGCGGCGAAACAGGTCGGGCGACAATGGAGTGTCCGTGCAGCCAGCGCTCAAGATCTTCGGCCAGGTCACCCGCTGAGCGGTAACGGGCATGTGGCTCGCGTTCCAAACACTTGGTGCAGATTGTTTCCAAGTCGCGATCCAATCCTGGCGCCAGAGTGCGCAATTTCGGGGCCGGCTTCTCAGTCGCTTGTTGAATAGTCTTGAGCGCGTGCTCACCCGTGAATGGCGGCTGGCCCGTTAACAGATCGAACAAAACCGCGCCCAAACTGTATATGTCAACTGCCGGCCCGACGTTCCCCGCTGATCCGTTCACCTGCTCGGGCGCAATGTAGCCTGGCGTTCCGAAAACGGTCGGTGTACGTGTCAAATCGTTAGTTGGCTTAAGCCATTTTGCCAATCCGAAATCGCTGACCAGCGGTTCGCCGCGGCCGTCCAACAAAATGTTTCCCGGCTTGATGTCGCGATGAAGGATCCCTTGCTCGTGCGCGTATTGCACTGCCCGCGCCACTTTAACCATTAACGCAACAGCGCGACGCGGGTCGCTGCGCAATGCAGGGGCCGCTTCGAGCAAACTGCCACCGCCGGCAAATTTCATGCTGAAAAACGGCAGCCCGTCATGGCTTTCGCTTACTTCATAAATTGGAAGAATGTTGGGATGATCGAGGTTCGCCGCAGCTTGAGCTTCGCGCCGGAAGCGCATCAGGGTGTCCTGGGAATCAGCGTTGTAAGATAAAATGCGCTTGAGCGCCACGATGCGACGCGAATGGCGTTGTCGCGCCCGATAAATTACACCCATCCCTCCGCGTCCGATCTCTTCCAGAATTTGATAGTTGCCCAGGAGCCAATCCGCGTCTTGACCCTGAATTTCACGGAGCAAGTCGTCCAGCGTCGGTTCGATCGGCTGACGCTCAACGTTGCCGTTAATACCGGTCGACAGAAGGCACTTCACACAAAGGCCGTAGCCCACGCGCGATGCGGACCCACAATTTGCGCACGCGCCTGATTCGGTCTGAATATGCAAAGATACAGCAGCGCTGGGCGACCTCATGAAGGCCTGCAAGCATAGATCGAAGTTCAACCCTTGCAAACACAAAATTCATAGATTCTTTGAATAGTTATTCACAAAGCAGTGAGTGCCGGAACATGCAGGCAGCGAACCGAAATCCGCGCTGCAATGGATTCGCACTCAGGAGCATTACGCTTCGCTGCGCAGCGCTATGTAATCCGGTTCGCCTGGAACCTATTCCGCTGCGCTTAGTGCCGCGCAGAGATAGCGTAATTCGTCGTCGATCTCGTGGGCTCCGCCCACGGTTTCAGCAACTTCTTCGCGAAGCAGAGCGCGATAACGTTCACGCAGCCGGTGCACCAGACTTTTCACTGCCGTTTCCTGAAGGCCGAGGACCCTGGCAAAATTTACATACGATATGTCTTTCCGGTCTGCAGCGAGACAAGTACTAAGGACATCAAATACGCGTCGCCGGCCTGTTTTTCACACTCGTCGCCTAATCGCCGCAGCGCGCGCTCGACTACCGTCGCAGCCCACCGCACATCGAAAATTCTTTCCGGCGACCAGTTGTCAGATTCCTGCTCCTGAATCGACAAGTGGGACGGCGCCTCCGTCATCCAATCATCCCAGGAAACGAAACGTAAGTCTCCGCCGCGTTTGCGTGCGTGACGCTTATCGCCTTCGTCATGCAAGAAACGCTGCAACGCCTTAAGAAGAAGTGATCGGAATCTCCCTTTGGTCCGATCAGCGGACTGAATGAGACGACCTTTGATCACCCTGCCAAAGAATTCCTGAGTAAAATCCTGCGCGTCAGGGATGGAGTGTCCCTGTCGGCAGATGAACGCGAAAACTGGCCGCCAGTAAATTTTGCAAAGCTCGGCAAGCGCAGCTTGTGCTTTCTCTTCATCGCTAACAGCGCCCGAGCAGGACAAGACAATGCTCCATCGTGTCGTTACGAAACGAGCATTGTGGTCGCTAAATGGGGTCTCCCGTTTCACCGCGGCGGATAATGTCATCTGGGCGCGTGTTACGCAAGCTCGTGGTAATCCAGTGGTCCGCCATCAGGAAGGCATTGCCGTCGACGCTTGAAAGAAATTGGGCCAATTCTCAATTTTTTTAGAAACTTCGCGCCAAAAAAACCGAAGTAGATGGTGATTGAACGGGTGCGCTACAAGCCGATGCACTCTGTTCGTCCTATGAACATGACAGTGAAAGAGCAAGCTCCGAGAAAGTCGCGCGTCATCACTGTCGATCATCATCCGGTGGTTCGTGTTGGTCTCGAGCAACTGATACACGACCAGCCAGACCTTATTTGCATCGGCATGGCTGATAACACCGCGGATGCAAAACGGCTCGTTGAGGAATGTAAACCCGATCTCCTGCTTCTCGAGCTGCGCCTGAAAAGCGGCGACACGTTTGACTTAATCAAAACGTTGCGGGTCGAGCATCCCGAAGTGAAAGTGCTCGTCCTTTCGCGATGCGACGAGTTGATTTTCGCTGAGCGCGCGCTTCGTGCCGGTGCCTCGGGTTACGTCATGAAAGAACACCCCACCGATGAGATCCTGCGGGCAGTGCGCAAAGTCCTCGTTGGAGAATTGTATTTCAGTGAAAGCGTCGCCGCGGCTGTGATGCAGCGAGCCTTGCAGGAAAAACCGGTCGCCTCACGCGTCGGCGTGGGTTTCCTGTCAAATCGGGAAATGCAAGTGTTTCAACTTCTCAGCGCCTCATACAGCGCGCGGGAGATTGCAGAGCGATTTGAACTCAGCCGAAAGACTGTCGAAACGCACTTTGAAAAAATTAAACATAAGCTGAATCTGCACAACGCGGCCGAACTCAAGCAATTTGCGCGTAAATGGGCCTCCGAAAATCCGACCTCTTTCGAACCATGGGTCATGTCCGGATCACAAAACGGTCAGTTAAAGAAGTAGTGCATTGCGACTTGGGATCGCAACTGTTCAAATTGTTCATAGAGATCGTCGGGCAAAACATCTCGCTCTAGCCAAGACGCTGTGCGCCGGGCGGTGGGGACATGTTCTTCGTGGATGATCTGTGCTGCGTCACTCCGCAATGCCTGATGCTGCAGGTGGGTTTACAACAAGGTGCCAAGACACTCGGAAATGGCAGCGAAACCCGTCGTGTGGGTGACATGTACCGTTCGCGCTGCGAAGCGGTTACAGGACTCTCATTCTAGCGCTTGCTGAATCGCAGTCGGATCGTCGAGCAAGATCCAGTCGACCACTGAGAGCGGCAGGCTGCCGTTCCTGATCAGGTCATCATGGAACTGGCCGAGCCGGAAATTTTCACCTTTTAGGTCCTTGTAGCGGCCGAGCAGATTCATGATCTGCCATTTGCCGACGATGTAGCTGATTTTTTGTGTCGGACTCGACGCTGCGCCGGCAGCTTCGCCTTCGGCTGCTTCGCGATCGAGTCCACCAGCATCCATGAAATATTTGACCGCCTGTTCGAAACTCCAGCGGCCGGTGTGCAGATTTACGTCCACGCCGATCCGTGCGGCGCGATAGCGCGACAGGCGCAGGATTTGTCCCTGTGCCGGCGAGTTGTTCGGGTAAATCCCGGTGCGCATGAGCATCTCTTCGCCGTAGAGTGCCCAGCCTTCGATAAAAACACTGTCCTGGTGCTGACGCCTGATTTCATTGCTAAGATGATTTGCGATCGAGAGCTGGAGAAAATGGCCGGGAATACCTTCGTGCCCGAGGATTGGTCGCGGATCTTCGATGGCGGCGCGAATGTAGAAATTCTTCGACTCCGGGTTATAGGTTGGAATAAAGAAAAACCCGGTTGGATCTTTGTCGTAAACGCCAGGAGGATTCATGAACCCGCCTGGGCTGGTCGGTTTGAACGCTTCAGGCAAGAGCCGAATTTGGAACGGCCCGAGGTAATCCGGTAGCGTGACGAGATTATGCTCCTTTAAGAAGCTGATCATCTCTGCCTCCCGGCTTTCGTACGCTTTCAAAAATGATTCCTGATCAGGCGGAATGTGCGCGGCACGTTTTGGATCGGGGTCTGCGAGCTTGGGATCGGGAAGCAGCGCCTCCAAGGCGCGGTAACGCGCTAATTCGACGCGTCCGATCATTTCCACTTCCGAGGCGTTAAGCGGCAGAAACAAAACATGCTTGAGATAATAATTGTAGTTCGCTTCGCCCATCGGCTTGAAATCAGCCATTTTTGGCAGGCGCTTCTCCAATTCGTCAGCATAGCTGTGCAATGCAACTAGCGCCGCATCGCGGGCCTTCACGAGCTCCTCGCGTTCGTTAGGCGAGAGGCCCACGTCCAGCGCCATCAGGCTGCTATTCAAAAGTGGATCCATCGAGCGCGCCGACTGGATCGCGAGCTGCGCGTAAAGTTTCACCGGGCTTTGCAAATTGCTCAGCCCTTGGTTCAACAGCGCCGGCATTTGTTTGAGACGCGCAGTGGCGGCGAGCGCGCGTTTTCTTGGCGTGTCGTATTCTTTCTTTAGCAACGAAAAGATCGCGCTTGTGCATTCGCCTGTATAAACCTGTGGATTCGTGCTCTCAAATTTGAGAATTCGATCGCCGAAATCGACGTTCTCAAGCTGGGAGCGAAAGAGAATCCAATCGATACGTTCCTCCTTGGGCCAGTTGTCGGTCTTCATCCTGCGCACCTTGTCCAGCAGGGAACGCACGTGTTTCGCGCGTTCCGCGATTTTGGCCGACGAATAATCGGTCAGCCGATCGTCCCAGGTATGCAAGCCGGCCTCGCTGCTCTGCACGGGATAATTCTCATTCCGCCACGCATAATAATCGTCGGCCAGTTTATGTAGTATTGCAGTTGCCGCGCTTACGCCCTGATCCTCAAAAGCCTTTCTGTCGATGCTTGGCGTTGCTCTCGTGATTAATGCCTTGCTGGAAACCTCCGGTTTACGCTGGGACGACGACTGCGCGCGTACACTAATCGTCGCGAGCAACACCAGAAAAATGAGAAAAAGGTTACCTGCTTTCATGCGCGCAACCGTAGTGTCAAATGTGCAAGCGGCAAAGCATATCGCGCGCACGTCACAGCGCTTCCTTCACCTACGCGGCTATAAGAACGGGTAGCCAAGTTTCATTGGTCCTGTTCGAGTTCGCGTAGTAATTGCTTCTTTAGGTGTTGGCGTGCAGCTTTTTTGATCGCGCGACGCTCCGCTGTCACATCTTCCTTTTCCGCCTGACGTTCGCGCCGCGTTCGCGGTTTTACAGATTGCGGCAGGTGCTGGATCTTCGGCCGAAGAACGCCGACGTTTCGCTCTTTTGGTTTTGCGTACGCATCCATGAAAATTTAGCGCCGCCTATTGGCGATGAAAATAATGGGAATCGCGGCAAGCTGAAAGACCATGGAAAAAAGCGCCACGGCAAGGACCGATTTATCGTAAAGCAATCCCATCGCCGCGCTGCCCAGAAACCATGCGACCCCGAATCCAGTATCAAACAAACCAAAGGCCGTGCTCCGTTTTTGTGGAGGAATGACGCCGGTGAGCATCGCTTGAAGTACTGAGCCCTGCGCGCTCATCCCGATCCCCCAGCAAATCATCCCTATCAATGCAATGGTAAATGTGCCCAGAAAAACAAGAGGGGCAGCCACAGCGGAAATAGCGAACGCAAACAAAGACACATTCGCGCCGAATTTGTCGAAAAGCCGGCCCAGTGGAATCGATGCGAACGCTCCACTTGCCATCGCGACTGCGTAGAACAGTGGAATCAAATTTCTCGGGACCGCATCGGCTTTTTGAAAATGAAATCCAATCAACGCGAAGTCAGCGAATCCGACAGCAATAAGCGCCCCGGCTGCGAAATAAATCCAGTAGGCTCGCGTCAGCTTCGTACTCGTAAAGGTATGCTTCGTGCCCTGCTCGAGTTCGTGCGGCCGCGGATGCAGCAAACGGGCCGCGAGTAATGTTGTGAGGCAAAGCAAAGCGGGGATAAGCAGCACGGCGAAGCCCATCCGGAATCCGCCGTTCCAATAAAGAATCAGCGCCATCAACAGTGGGCCGATTGTCGCGCCCGCCTGATCGAGCGCTTCATTGAGCCCGAACACCCAGCCGGCGCCGATCGATTTGCCGGCATACGACAACATCGCGTCCACGGTCGGTTTGCGGATGCCGCGACCGATGCGCTCTGCCACGACCAGAGTTGCCGCGACGGGCCATTGCCCGGTCAATGCGAGGGCGGGAACCGCCAGCATGTTGACCGCGTATCCCACGAACGCGAACACCCAGTGGCGGTGAAATTTGTCCGCGAAATATCCGGACAGCGAGCGCAACGCGTAGCCCATGAGTTCACCCAGGCCTGCTACGAAGCCCAGAACGGCCGCACTCGCGCCTAACGAGCCAAGAAACGGTCCGACAATTCCGCGCGCGCCTTCGTACGTAAAATCAGCGAAGAAATTTACGATGCCGATAATCAGAACGAACTGAAGCGCCGACCTGCTTTTCATTTCACCACATTGGTGTTCATTCGTGCTTACTTGTCCGTAGTAGCTTTAGCAAAGGCGGATTCGTGGTAAACAAATGAAGACTCTTGGAATCATCGGAGGGCTGGGACCGGAAAGCACACTGGATTATTACCAAAGGATTATCGCGCTGTACCGCGGGCGTGTCGGCGACGGGCATTATCCGGAATTTGTCGTCGTCAATGTTGATCTGAGGAGGGGACTCGATTTCATGGAGGCAAACGACCTGAGGAGGATGGCCGATTACCTGCTGGACGCAATCACCAAGCTCGCCCGGGCGGGCGCAGAATTTGGAATAATCTCGGCAAATACGCCACATATCGTGTTCGATGACGTCGCCCGGGGGTCACCGCTTCCGCTGATCAGCATTGTCGATGCAGCGCGTGTTGTCGCCAAGGCCCAGAACCTGAAGCGGCTCGCTTTGTTCGGAACACGATACACGATGCAGGCAGACCTTTATCCGAAAGTTTTCTCGCGCGAAGGCATCGAGCTTTTTGTGCCTGACGCGCACGACCAGGATTACCTTCACGACAAATACATGAACGAATTGGTGCCCGGGAAATTTCTGCCGGAAACCCGTGCAGGCTTGCTTGCCATCGTCGATCGAATGAAAGAAAAGAGCGGAATCGACGGTGTGATTCTCGCTGGCACCGAACTGCCGCTTATCCTCCGCGATCCAGGCCACAACGGCACTCCGTTTCTAGACACGACAAAGATCCACTGCGAAGCTGCGGTTGATCAGATGCTTTCTTGAAATTTCAACTCCGACGTTAGTCGCGAGCACGCGAAAAATTCGGTGTCGGCAATCGGAGACTGGGCGGTGAAGGTTTCGAACCTCCGACCCTCTCGGTGTAAACGAGACGCTCTACCACTGAGCTAACCGCCCGCTCTTGGGAAGGTGATAAGTGACTGGTTATGAGTCAAGCGAAGCCTTTCTGCTTTTTTCCTAACGCGAACACTCCGAAGTTACTGACATTTATTACGACACTGTAAGCCGGGTCATTATACATGCGCATGAAGAGCTGGCCGCCTTTTTGGAACTCGGATCAGCGATTTGGCATTGTGGCGATTGTGCTTGACCGGCAGGTGAGATTTTTCAAGACTCCGGCACCGTTCCAGATCTAAATCCGGGGCGAGGTAAGAGCCCATCCTCGGCGGCTTCTTCCTCGCTTTTAGCGTTGCAGCCATACGTTCAACCTTACCGGGGAGAGGAAAGGAAAAACAATGAATCTGTTCACTCATCTCGCAAAAATAATTCAGCCGCATCTTGTCATTATCTTGCTCGCCTGCATTGGGCTTTTGCGACAAGTGCAAGCGGTCAGTCCAGCACCGGACGGCTGCTACGCCGCTTTCACGACAGCGAAAAGGTGCGATGCGCTTAATTTTCTCACCATCGGTGCTGGAAACACAACGCTGGGTTGGCGTTCGCTCTTTTTGAACAGCCCCCGCAGCTTCAATACCGCTGTTGGCGACGGAGCGCTAGCTCTCAACAAGGCAAATTCCAATACCGCAGTCGATGCGGCAGCGCTTTTGCTCAACACCACTGGCATAGAGAACACCGCCATTGGAACCGACGCGCTTGTCTTTAACGACAGTGGCAGAACAATACGGCGGTCGGCGCTTTTGCGCTCTTTAATAACTTCGACGGGATCGGCAACGACGCTTTTGGCCATCAGGCGCTTCTTGAAATGTTCACGGCATTGCAAACACTGCCATTGGTGATTTCGCGCTCCAGAATAACTTGGCCAACAGCAACACGGCAGTTGGCAATTGGGCGCTTTCCGCCAACACTGATGGCGCTGGAAATACCGCCGTGGGGGTCGGCGCGCTCCTTAGCAACCAGGAGTCCGGCCTCACCTTCGTTGGTGCCAATGCACTATTTAACAACACCACCGGCACGGACAACACCGCCATTGGTTATTTGGCGCTCTCTGCCAACGTCGATGGCAACAGTAACACAGCCGTTGGGACTGATGCGCTCGTCTTTAACGACAGCGGCTTCTCCAACACGGCTAACGGAACGTCCACGCTCTATAGCAACACCATCGGTCCCCAAAACACTCTCATCGGCATTGGAGCTGGCGCCACTATTACCACAGGCGCTTTGAACACCTGTCTCGGCGCCAACGCCTGTAGCAGTACCTCCTCCGCCGATAACGTTGTTTGTATCGGCGCTAACGCTGCCGGTGAGAACTTCAGCTGCAGGGCATATGTTCCAAATGTCGGTCAGTTCCCACAGGCATCTACCCCTGGCATGATCGAGTTTGTTACGGTCCGGCTTAGCGACGGCAAACTGGGGCACGATGCTTCGTCCCGGCGCTACAAGGAGGCCGAAATAGACCCCAATCTGGCTATCCGCGACGGAAAGGGGCAAATCGAGAGCCTGCGGTACAAGGCGATCTACAATATGTTGCTTAACGAGTTCCTCAAAGAGCACCGTACAGTGCAGAGATGAATTCGACTGTGGTAACACAGCAGGCGACCATTACCGATCTAAGATCGACAATTGCTCAGCAACAAAAACAAATGGAAGATCTCACAGCCCGGCTCAGAGAGCAGGCAGCGCAAATCCAGAAGGTGAGCGCACAGTTCGGAGTGAGGAAGTCCGCGCCCCAAACGGTGCTGAATAATCAGTAAAGCTGCCCAAGCTTCGCCGGTTTAGACAAAGGCTTACCACGTCGTTTTCGCTAAACCTTTTACATTGGCAAGTCGCGGCGCGGGGGTCCGACAAAGATTTGGCGCGGGCGGGTGATCTTTTGCTCCGGGTCGGTAACCATCTCCCGCCATTGCGCGAGCCAACCCACCGTGCGCGGGATTGCGAACATCACTGGGAACATTGTAACTGGCAAACCCATTGCCTGGTAAATGATGCCCGAATAGAAATCCACGTTCGGGTAGAGTTTGCGTGAGATGAAATATTCATCTTCGAGCGCGATACGTTCGAGCTCCAGCGCAACGTCCAGTAACGGGTTACGGCCAGTCACCTCAAACACTTCGTCCGCCACGCGCTTAATGATGCGCGCGCGGGGATCATAATTTTTATAGATGCGATGCCCAAAGCCCATCAATCTGCCTTCGCCGTTTTTAACCCGCTGGATGAATTCGGAAATGTTGCGCGTGTCGCCGATGCGCGAGAGCATCTTGAGCACTTCTTCATTCGCGCCGCCGTGCAATGGACCGTAGAGCGCGGCAGCCGCGCCGGCCATCGCGCTGTAGGGGTCCACCCGGCTTGAGCCGATCGCGCGCATCGCATTCGTGCTGCAATTCTGTTCGTGGTCGGCGTGCAGAATGAAAAGCACGTCCAGCGCGCGTTCTAATGCTGAGTTCGGCGTGTACTTGGTCTCTGTCATCTTGAACATCATGTTCAAGAAATTGCCCGTGTAAGTCAGGTCATTGTCGGGATAGACATAACGCAAGCCACGATTGTGCCGAAAGGTGTATGCAGCGATTGTCGGCACCTTGGCGATGAGACGTTTGATTTGCGCCAGGTGATTTACGGTGTCGTTCACCTCGTTCGCCTCGGGATAAAATGTTGAAAGCGCCGCGACGGTGCTGATGAACATTCCCATCGGATGCGCGTCGTAACGGAACGCCTGCATTAGCGTCTTGATGTTTTCGTGGACGAACGTGTGATGCGTGATGTCGTAGGTCCACGCCGACAGTTCTTTGCCGCTAGGCAGTTCTGCAAAGAGGATCAAGTAGGCGACTTGCAGAAAATTGCATCTCTCCGCGAGTTGTTCGACTGGATAGCCGCGGTATTCCAGAATGCCTTTGTTGCCGTCGATGAAGGTGATCGCGCTTTTGGTCGACGCAGTGTTCATCAAAGCGGGGTCGTAGCTCATCAGGCCGAAATCCTCCGCGTCCGTTTTGATCTTGCGCAACTCCATCGCGCGCACCGTCCCGTTTTCAATGGGCAACGTGTACGAATTTCCGGTGCGATTGTCGGTAATCGTTAGGTTTTGTTCAGACATATCGTTTTACGCTCTGTGACACTAATACTGCTGAGCAAGCGATTGTCACAGTTCAAACGTGTTCATGCGTTTCAGTTGCGGATTCAAATTGGCGCGTTCCATTACGGGCAAGGCTTCCACGCAGGCTTGTGATCTTGCGAAGTAACCAAATCCGATCGAGACAGGGAATCCGTTTGTTTATGGAACACTCCTGATGCAGGAAATCTATGGCGCGAGGAAGCAAAAAGAAATACACGTCCAAGCAAAAGCGGAAAGCCCGTGACATCGAGAAGGGTTATAAAAAGCGCGGCGTCAGCAGCGAAGAAGCCGAACGCTGCGCATGGGCTACCGTAAACAAATCAGATAAAGGTGGCCGGAAGAAGGCGGCGGAGGTCGCGGGAAATAAAGCGGCGGAATTTCGATCCGCAAATGCTCCTGAGCCGCCTAGGATTGGAAGGACGTGCCTTTGGCGACTCAAACGCGACGTGCGCACGGCTAAAACGCGCATGTGCAGCGAACAATGAAAGATGAGAAATGTTCCCGTTTGGATCGACAGCGCGCCGGTTCGGAAATTCCCAAGGCTGGAGCGGAACATCAACGTTGACGTTGCTGTCGTCGGTGCCGGCATCACTGGCATCACGATTGCGTATTTGCTAAAAAAGGCCGGATCTACAGTTGCGTTGGTCGAGCGTGAACGCGTCGCCTCAATCGATACTGGCCATACAACGGCTCATCTTACCTACGTCACCGATGTCGAGCTTCAACAACTGGTACGCAATTTTGGTGCGAATCATGCCCAGGCAGCCTGGGATGCGGGCGCAGCGGCGATCGATGAAATCGAGAGGATTGTCGAAGGAGAAAGAATCGAGTGCGAATTTGCGCGCGTGCCGGCCTTTTTGCATGTCCGCACAAGCCGGTCTTCCAAAAAGGAAGCTTCGTCACTCAAGAAACAAGCTGAGCTCGCTGTGAAGCTTGGATTTGACGCAGCTTACTTAAGCGCGATCCCATATTTCAATTTGCCGGGGCGTACGCTTTGCTGATCAGGCCAAGTTTCATCCCAGGAAATATCTTCGATCTTTGGTTGCCAAAATTCCTGGTAGCGGTTCGCACGTTTTCGAGAAAACCGCAGCCAATGAATTCGACGCGAAGAAACGCCGCGTTAAGGTCAACGACAACTGGATCAGTTTCGATCGCGTGGTGATGACAACCAATAACCCACTTGTCGGCCTGGCCAGCGTCGTCGGTGCCACACTTCTACAGACCAAGCTCTCTCTTTATACCAGCTATGCCTTCGGCGCCCGACTCCCATCGGATACAATTCCAGAAGCGCTTTTCTGGGATACGCGGGAGCCTTACGATTACCTGCGAATCGATCGGCAACCCGGGTTAGATTACCTCGTTTACGGAGGTGAAGACCATAAGACGGGACAAAAGACGAAGACCAAAAAGGCGTATGTCCGATTGTGGCGCCGACTGAAAAAGATCATCCCTGACGCGCGCGTCGACCATCGCTGGTCCGGGCAGATAATTTCCACTCCGGACGGCTTGCCTTACATCGGGGAGAACGCCGAGCGGCAATTCATCGCGACTGGTTTTTGCGGCAACGGCATGACGTTCGCAACCGTAGCGGCAATGATGGCGCGGGATTGGGTTGCGGGACGAAAAAATCCATGGGCGGACCTCTTTGCTGTGAATCGAAAGAAAATCAAAGGCGCTGCCTGGAATTATCTCCGGGAAAATAAGGACTACCCCTATTACATGATTAAGGATCGACTGGCGCGTGCTGAAGCGACGTCGGTGCGGGAGCTAAAATGTGGCGACGGACTGATTATCGGTTCGCGGGGGAAGAAAATTGCCGCTTTCCGCGATCCTAATGGAAACATCCATCGGCTCTCGCCTGTTTGCACGCATCTTGGCTGCCTTGTCAGGTGGAACCCTGCTGAATCGACGTGGGATTGTCCTTGTCACGGCTCACGTTTTAAATCTACCGGTGAAGTGATCGCCGGTCCCGCTGAAGAACCGCTGGCGCCGATCTGAGTTTGCCGCAATACGATCCACTCTATGAAAGAATTAAAGTCGTATCTAAATGACCACCTCGCCGGGTCAGTCGCAGCGCTGGAGCTCATTGAGCATCGGCAAGAGCAGCACAAAGAGGAACCCGTTGGAAGTTTTTTCGGCAATCTCGCAGCCGACATTCGCGCAGACCAGGAGACGTTGCTTGAGTTGATGCACTCTCTCGGAATAGAAGAAAGCACTGTCCGACAAACAGGTGCATGGGCGGCGGAAAAACTTGCACGCGCGAGATTAAAATTTGCAGGCGATCAGCCCGGGTTAGTGCTTGCGCTTGAAGGACTGATCATGGGGATCCTTGGCAAAAGAATGATGTGGCGCTCAATAGCTGCGGCGAATTTGCCCAACGCATCGAGATGGGATTTCGAGGAGTTACAGCGCCGTGCGGAGCAGCAAATCGAACTTACGGAAACCGAACGGATAGCCGCGGTGCGTCGGGCATTCGCCGGCGCGAGCGATCAAGGGTGAGCTTATGGGCGCATCGGCGGGAAGGGTCCCGGAACCAAAGCTAAACGGCGCGGTTTCAGATGAGCTAGTCGCCGCGGCAGAAGAAGCCGGTTTGCAGTATGTGAGCGATGATCGGCCCGGCTACTCGCGGAAGGCGAAAGGGAAACACTTCGACTATTTCGATACAGAGAGAAAACCGATTCGCGATGAGCAGCGGCTACTCCGGATCAAGCGTCTGGCCATTCCGCCCGCATGGACCGAGGTCTGGATTTGCCCCTCCCCAAATGGGCATATCCAGGCGATTGGACGCGATGCGCGCGTTCGCAAGCAGTATCGTTATCACGAACGCTGGCGCGAAGTCCGAGATGAAAACAAGTTCGATCGGCTCGCCCAATTTGCCAAAGCCCTGCCAAATATTCGCCGCCGAACTGCTCAGGATCTAAATTTGCCCGGTCTGCCGCGGCGAAAGGTGCTGGCGACAATCGTGCGGCTCCTCGAGCGAACGTTTATACGCATCGGAAACGAAGAGTATGCGCGCGAAAACAAATCGTTTGGTTTGACCACCCTGAAAAATCGGCATGTGAATGTCCGAGGGGCACAGGTGCGTTTTCGGTTCCGCGGCAAGAGCCGGCGCCAGCACGAAGTGGATATCACAGATCGCCGGGTGGCGAAAGTCATTGTGAAGTGCCAGGACTTGCCCGGTCAGGATTTGTTTCAATACGTCGACGAGGATGGGGAGCTGCAGAACGTTACGTCCCAGGATGTGAACGAATACTTGCAGCAAATCGCGGGCGAAGATTTTACTGCAAAAGATTTTGTACCTGGGGTGGCACGGTGTTGGCAGCAATAGCGCTGAGCAGGCAGGCAGAGTTTCAAACAAAGAAAGAGGCGAAATCGAATATCAGGACGGCGATTTGCGCAGTTGCGGAACTTCTCGGCAACACACCTGCGGTGTGCCGTAAGTGCTACGTTCACCCGGTGGTCGTCGAAGCTTACCTGAACCGAAAGCAAATCGTCGGTCTCAACGGCGCTGCGAAGGCATTAAAGCAGCCTCATCTGCGAGCAGCCGAGCGAGCCGTTCTCAAGTTCCTGCGATCGCGAGAATCGTAAACCTGTCACAAAAGCGCGATCGCTTTACCTTCGCGCTGCTTCACCTGATCCATCGTGCATTGGCGAGGATCTTTGTCCGGACGCCATCGAAGAAATCTTGTGCCGTGTCGAAATCGGCCGCCGGTAAAATGATCGTACGCGACTTCCACGACGACTTCGGGAGAGACCGGTTCCCATTCGCCGCTGCGCTCGGTGCTCCATCGGCTCGGTCCGCCGGGAGCGTTGCCAGTGAACCCAGGTGGTTTTCGCAGCCACTCAAATTTTTTTGTTAACGCGCGGCGTTCTGAGGCTTTGAAGCCGGAGATAAATCCGACGTGATGCAGTAAACCATCGTCACCGCAAAGTCCGAGCAAAAGAGAACCGATCACGCGCGCCCCAGTGGCGTAGCGAAATCCGCCAACCACGCAATCGGCGGTACGGATTTGTTTCACTTTCACGGCGGCAGTGCGTTCGCCTGACGCGTACGCGGCATCGAGACGTTTTGCGATAATCCCGTCAAGATCGCGGCCAGTTTTTCGAAACCAAGCCCTTGCAACCCGGTAATCGGTGGTTGCCGGCGAAAGCCGGATGTTTTTAACCGATCGCAGATTCGAATGCGCGAATTTTTCCAGAAGTTGCCGCCGCTCTCGCAGTTTCAGTTTTAGGTGTGATTTCCCGTTCTGTGCGAGCAGATCGAAAACGATATAAACCACGGGGTGTGCTGTGGCCAGTTTCTGAACGCGACTCGGAGCGGGATGCAAACGCAATTGCAATTCGTCGAACGAAAGTGTGCCGTCGATTGTTATCACTAATTCGCCGTCGAGCACAAACTTTTGCTTCGGCAGCTTTGCCACGTTGGCGACGACATCGGGAAAATAACGAGCGAGCGGCTGTCCCGCTTTTGATTGCAAATGGATGTTGTCGCGATCGCGGAACGCGAGGCAGCGAAAGCCGTCCCATTTCGGTTCATACTGCCAGCCATTGCACCTCGGAATTTCTTCGACCGAGCGTGCTTCCATCGGCGGTATGGGCGGTTTCAACACCATCGCCAAATACTTTCGCACCGCGGCCGTTACTGGACGTCCAAACGCCTGAGGAGGAGACTTTCTGCGCAGTGACCAAATTGCCGCCAGCCCTGATGCATAGGCCGGTTTCTAGCGTCACAACGTCCAAAACCCCTCGCGCTCACGAACATAGTTCAGAAAAGGAGAAACCATGAGCACCATTCTATTGATCATTGTGATTTTGCTTTTGATCGGGGCGCTACCTGCCTGGCCCTACAGTTCTGGTTGGGGATATTGGCCCAGCGGAGGACTCGGATTGATTCTGCTAATCGTAATAATCCTTGCGTTGGCGGGACATATTTGAACAGGCGCGCTATTTGTCGCGAGCTTTTGCTGCCATTTGTTGAGCCCGGAAATGTTAATACACCTGTTGTAAGTTGAGGGACAGAATTCTCATGCTTGCCCGTAGCTCCGGCTCCGAGGCGTTTCATCGAAAATTGCGTAGGCCGCCACCATAAAATCGGGGACGCGAACGGTGTTCCTGAGCAAATTGCTCGATCTGTGTTTCGCGCGAGTCCCCACCATTCGGTCGAACGCGACTTAGCTCTTCATAAACTGCGCAGTGTTCTGCCGTCTTCTCCCGCTTAATTTGTCGTGTCACTGTCCGTATCTCTTTCTATTGCTTGCAGGTCTGTATGTCTATCGTCGCTTGTTGGCGATGGCTGAGCCCTGGCTGTAGCGAAGATATGTCCGCGTCGGCTGGGCTACACCGCGACTTGTTCAAGCACTTTTCGCAGCTCCGGGAAATTAATGGGTTTTACTAGATGAAAATCGAATCCGGCTTCTTTAGAGCGTCGAACGTCCTCGTCGGTGCCAAAACCCGTGAGCGCAACTGCTTTCGTTTTTCCTATTGCCCGCGCGTGGGCCGCCACGTCGTAGCCGCTTCCATCGTTCAGTGCCTCTTCGCTTTTTTTCCGCGATTGTGTGAGGGACGCTGTCGCTGGCCGAAGACCTTCGCGCCGGGCTCATCTGACATAGCCAGGGCTCGGGCAAGGTCTGCCTCATCTGTGAGATCGAGGCGCAATGGTGTGATCGACACCCAATGGTGCTCGACTGCCCAGCGGTCGGTCCCTTTCGCTGCCCCTTGCAGTGGCGTGACTGTGAACCAGAAAATGGGGCGGCCGGCGGGATCTTTGTCAGGAACAACTTTGCCGTCGTAGTGCCGCACCGATTGCCGGGTCCAGCGAATGCCTTTGGGATTTTCCGGCAGATTTATGTTGACCAGTGAAAGCGTTTTGAGCCCCAACAGCAAATTTAGTACACGCACAACGTAAGGTTCGAGCGCGGCGAAATCCGGTTCGCGACTGCTGCTCACGCTTGTGCTGAACGCGATCCCGCGGGATCCGAGCAAGGCAGCCTGTTTCGCCGCCGCGAGCGTTCCAGAATGCCAGCACGAATTGCCGAGGTTCAGCCCGAGATTAATACCCGAAAGGACGACATCAACATGTCCCCAGCGATGCATGCCAAGCGCAACGCAATCGGCCGGCGTGCCGTTGACGCGATACGCTTCGAAGCTCTCGACGTGAATGCGTTTGAAGCGCAGCGGTCGCGATGCTGTGATCGCGTGGCCCATCGAGGATTGTTCGACATCAGGCGCGACGATGCGCACCTCTCCGAAGCGCCTGGCTGCTTTCGCCAGCGCTACAATCCCCGGACTGTAAACACCGTCGTCGTTGGAAATCAGAATTCGCATCTTCACATTTAAAACGCGTATCTAAATGCTTTTGGCCGAATAGGTGTTAAAGGCGCTTCAATTACCAAGGGAAACCATGCGAACTGTGTTGATTCATAATCCTAAAGCCGGAGACCGTAAACACAGCAAGAAACATTTGATGGCGCTTCTGACAAAACTTGGCCATCAGCCGTTGTATCAATCGATGAATAAACACGGGTGGGAAAAGGCCCTTAAGAGGCCGGTTGATCTTGTGATTGCAGGGGGAGGAGATGGCACGGTGCATAAAACCGCGTGGCAAATCATCGGCAGCGGTATTCCGCTGGCGATTTTCCCGTTAGGCACTGCAAATAACTTGGCGCGCAGTCTGGGTTTCACTTCGTCTGTCGAGGAAATAGTTCAATCGCTGCACAGCGGAAAAAGTCAGCCGTTCGATGTTGGCGTCGCGCGGAGTTCATCACGCTCGGAATACTTTTTGGAAGCGGCGGGAGGCGGCCTGTTTGCCGATTATTTTCCAGTCGCAGAGGCGAAACAAAAAAAGGAGAATTCGCCGGAGGAAGAACTCTCCGCGCATCTCTCGCTCCTCCGGCAGTTGGCGCTCGATTATCCGGCGCGCCACTGGAACATGAACGCGGACGGAGAAGACCTTTCTGGTCGCTTCATTTTATGGGGAGTAATGAATACCCGCTCGGCTGGACCGGCACTCCATCTCGCTCCAAGAGCGGCAATGGACGACGGCCAGCTGGACTTTGTAGCGGTGCGCGAGGACGACGGCGAGATTTTCATCAAAGCATGTCGAAGCGCACCTGTCTGGACAAAAGAAACGCTTTCCACTAACGCCGCGCAAATTCCGCGAGCTCAAAATCACGTTACCGCCCGGCGCGATACATCTCGATGGTAAAGAATGGCCGAGCAAGAAGAAGAACGACGCAAAACGGCTCGGCGCAGTTGAAATCACGATCAAGCCCGCTGCGCTAACAATTTGGCAGCCCGGGCCATAATCAACATCCGCGAGGAACGGCAACAGCCGAGGCCAGTTTACATTTTATTCGCTTGCGATCTCGTAAGCGCCGCACCCAAGTTTTTAACTCGAGACTAGGCATGAAGTTCAGGATCCGATCGGCCGGGATTCTTGCTTGGAGTGCAGCGGCCAGGCCCAGATCAACAAATTCAAGCTGCCATGGATGATGAGCATCCGTGCCGAGCGAAATCCGCGTTCCGTGATCGCGCGCAATTTTTAGTAGCGCAACGTTCAAGTCCTGACGATCCGGGTAGCAGTCAATTTCCAGCGCTTTATCGAGTCTGGCAGCTTCGGCAAACACCCGCGGCCAATCTGCCTTCAGGCCGATCCGAAAATTGTAAATACGACCATGCGGGTGACCGAGGATGTGAACGTGTGGGTTGCGCAATGCGGCGAGATAACGCTCAGTCTGATTTTCGGTCGTGCGTAAAGCCGAATGAAACGAGCCAAGAACGAGATCCAAATGTCGTAGCGCGTCCGGGAACATGTCGCCTTCGCCGCGCGGGTTCAGATTCATCTCGATTGAGCGTAGGACAGTCAGTTGTGCGCCTGATTTTGAAAGTGTGATGTTCAATTTCGTTATTTCCATTCCCTGCCGTTTCAAAGCGCGCTCGTCGATTCCGCCAGCGATTTTCAACGTCTTCGAGTGATCGGTAATGGCGATGTAACCATATGAGCGGTCTTTGGCGGCATCAGCCATTTCCGCGATTGTGCCCGATCCATCACTCCAGCGAGTGTGCATTTGCAAATCGCCGCGTAGCTTCTTTGGCCGGGAGAGCCGTGCCGCGAGGATACGCCGCGCCTCAGCGAGCGAGATAAAATCCTGACGAACCGCGGGAACTTTTTTTGCGCGACGCGGAGGATTGTCGATCCATTTTCGAATTTGTTTATCGATGAACGGGCCGATGCTGCGCAACTCGGTCAGCGTGCGATTCTGCCCAACGAGGTCCGACACTTCCTCCGGCCATAGAAACGCGCTGCGTGCAGCCCGACGAAACGCGCGCGAAAGAATACTGGTTTCGCGTTCCGCCTGTTGAGCGAGCAACTCGGCGATGTCGGTGTTTGAAAGCACACTTGAGATTCGTTTCGGAAGTTCCTCAGGATGTGCGGCCTGTTTGTGCGCTCGGTTCGATTCCAACCATGATGGCCGAAACGGCGGAGGAACTTTGTAAACAACCCGACATTCGCAAAGAGCTGGAGCGGGCGACAGGATCAAAACCTGGCGTAAAGATCGAAACTGCTGGTCGCGACAGACTCTGGGTGATCGGCTACGCGGTTGTTCTTGCTCTGTGCGCAGGTCTTTACTTTCTCATTGGCGCGAAACTTATTCCGCTGCCGGAAAGTGGGTTTGGTTTTGCTCAGCGAATTCTGCGCGGTGCAGCGTTGATCACAATCGTGCTGGCCTTCGCGCGCGCGATTTCGGTTTACGGCATCACTCGAATCGAGGACGCTGCTACGCGTTTCACGCTCGAGCGCATCCAACGCCTGACCATCGCCCTCGTCGTGGCGGTAATTGTTATCTCCATTGTATTTGTGAATTGGTACGCCGCGGTGGCTGCGCTCGGCGTGGGCTCGATCATCATTGGGCTGGCTGTGCAGACGCCGATGAAAAGTTTTATCGCCTGGATTTATATTTTGGTTCGCCAGCCTTTTCGCGTTGGCGACCGCATCAAGATAGGCGACGCCACAGGCGACGTGATCGACGTTGGGTACCTGGACACGACTCTTTGGGAATTCGGCGGCCAATATGTCTCCGGCGATCATCCCAGCGGCCGTATTATCAAGTTCCCGAATGAAAAAGTTACTCGAGGGCAGCTCATTTATAACTATTCGTGGCCACTTTTCCCTTACATCTGGAACGAGGTGAAGTTCCAGGTCGCATATAACGCCGACCTCGAGTTCATCGCCAGCACAATGCAAAAAATCACCGAGGAAGAGCTGGGCCGGGAAATGCTAGAACGCGTGCAAACTTTTCGCGACTTGCTCGCGCGCACGCCGGTGGACGAATTGGATGTTCACGAGCATCCGCGGGTTATTTTTCGAGTGGCCGAGAACACATGGCTGGAAGCGATCGTCCGGTACCTGGTTGCGCCGCGTGAAGCCGGTCGCGTTAAGACTCGTTTAATCAAAAAGCTTCTCGCTGCGCTCAATGCCGCGCCCGATAAAGTGATGTTCCCGGCGGGCGCAAATCGGTGAGGTTGCTCCGGATATCTCAGGTGAACAGCCCATGCTGAGACGCGCGAGCAATCTGCAAATGCGATCTACTCTGGAAGGGAATGGAGAAGGGGATTTTGGGCGGCGAGAGGCAATGTCATGTTGACCGGAGTCGAGACATCTCTGGGCATACATACCGCTGCAGCGTGGAGAGATAGCCAGAGATTCCGGGACTTTCACTCGGAATGACAGCAAGACGTAAAGATCGCCTCTGCCCGTTTTGGGGACAACGAAGGTGAGGAGTTTTTTGGTTTAGTCAAATTACGATTCGGTGCGTAATTGGCTTCGGATGGATCGGATCGTGGGAATCGAAACCGAGTACGGCTGTCTTCTAAGTGAAGACGAGCCGCACGTGAACTCGGAACTCTGGCCGGCGAAGGTAAAAAATTACCTTTTCCGGAAAGCCGAGGCCGGGACAATCGATTTGCATTATCGCGATTACGAGGAACCGCCGGGCAACGGCGGATTTCTGCTTAACGGCGGGCGGCTTTATCTGGATATGGGCCATGTTGAGTACGCGTCGCCGGAATGTTTGCATCTGCACGATCTTGTCACTTACGAGCTGGCCGGAGATGACCTGTTGCAATCGGCACTGATTGCTCTCGGCGCGGAAGACCGTGTCTCGTTCATCAAGAACAACGTGGACCATCACACCGGTGCAACGTTTGGCTGCCACGAGAATTATCTGATGCGGCGCGAGGCGCAGTTCACGCCGCCCATTCTCGGAACGTTACTGACTTTTTTAGCAACTCGCCAGATCTTCACCGGCGCCGGTCGGGTCGGCCAATCGAACCCGTTGGCCTTCGATTTCGAGCCGCCGCAGCTCGAGGGTCAGGTGAATTTTCAGCTCAGCCAGCGCGCCGATCACATCGTCAACGACATTTATCAATGGGTGCAATTCAATCGCGCCATTATCAACGCGCGCGACGAACCGCTGGCCGATTACCGGAAATATCGGCGGCTGCATTTGCTCATCGGCGACTCGAACATGAGCCCGTATGCCACCGCGTTAAAAATCGGGACAACTGCGTGCGTTCTGTCGTTGCTAGAGGAAGGTCGTTTGCCGCGAAACCTTGTCCTGGCCGACGCAGTGCAGAGCACACGCGACATTTCGCGCGATCCCACGGAGCAATGGATCGTCCGGCTTGAGAACGGAAAAACTGTCAGCGCGCTCGATATGCAATGGGAGTTTCATCAGCTCGCGCAGAAGCATCTGCGGCATAGCAGCGCGGAAACCAACTGGTTACTGGAAAACTGGGGATTCGTTCTGGAAGCAATCCCGAACAACCGGCACGCGCTGATCGGTGGCGTTGACTGGATCACCAAGAAATGGTTGCTGGAAACGCTTATTGAAGCGGAAGGACTAACTTGGGACGATCCCTGGCTGCAAAGCATCGATCTGGAATACCACAACATCGATCCGCGCCTCGGATTGTTTTTCAGCGTGACGCCGGGCAAACGAATTGCGGAATGGAACAACAATGTCCGCCGGCCGAGCGCGACGCATCTTCCTCCCGCGAACACCCGCGCATCCGGTCGAGCACGCGCCGTTAGCTTTTTCCAGTCCCGCGCGTGCGGGATTCCGTATGTGATCAACTGGGACTCGATCGCGTGCGACAGCCGCGACTTCCTCGTCATGGGCAACCCGTTCGAGACCTATGACGACGAAGTAGACCGGTTTCTCGAAAAACCGCGCACGATGAGTGCGACTGACGAGGCCGCTGATCGTTGAAATCGCGCGAGAGTCGCTTCCCGCCAAGAAGCCGGCGCAGCCATCCATTTTCGTGCCTGGATTGATCAATCCAGCGGACTCTTCACACCAATTCCGGGCCTGTTGAGCACGTGCGTGTAAATCATCGTCGTCGAAACGTCCTTGTGACCCAGCAACTCCTGTACAGTTCGAATATCGTAACCGTCCAACCAGAGGCTCGAGCCGACCGCTGCCGTCGGTACTGAAAGGTTGAATGAAAAATTATGAATGATGAAATCAAAGCAAGCTCCCGCCGCCAGCGATGGTGAGCTCAATGTCGTTAGGCTAACCATGGAGTGTTTATGAAAACCAAAAGAATCGTCGCAACCCTCATGCAAGTCCTTCCGCTTTTTTGCGCAAGCAGTATTTGCGCTGCAGACGGGATGGATTCGGTTCGCTGTGGATCTGACGTTCAAAACGATCTCCTCGGCCGCACAATGTCAAATGAGAAGGTGGTTGTTCTTGAAGCGAGGCACAAAGAGCTAGGTCTTAAAGATGTGGAAGTACAGAAATATCAGACCGGTTATTCCTGATATCCTGGCGAATATGTGGAGAGAGTACGTCCTTCTCGAAGACAAAAATGTTGTGCAAGACATGCTCAAATTTCCGGAACACTCAAAGGACTCACCCCGATTTATTGGTTCGTGTAATTGAATGGGTCACGATGTTCCCCGCTCAGCGATTGGTGTGCTTAAGAATGAAGATGGCGCCGAAATGCTTCCACCAGTGCTGGCATGGAAGATTGACGATAAACAGATGAATTTCATCAAACTTCAGATGGAAGCGCTTCGGTGCTCCCGTGATGGAATAACCACTGCTGACGGTGGGGTTTGAACGTCACGTATCCCCTTTCGGCCTAACCAACGGGTGGAATCAATGATCGCTGGCGCTTGCGCGCGACGTCACTGCAATCTTTGCAGTGAGGAAATCCCGTAATTTTCCTGAAGCGCGGGGGCTTCGGCGGCAACTTGCGACGCGTCGAGCTCGATCTGTTTTGGATCTTCTTCGGTCTCGATTTTGATGAAGCCTTCGACAGGTTGTTTTACGGCTTCGGCCAGATCGTCCAGTGATTTGATTTCTTTGCCATTAACCTTCTTCACCGTCAGGTAGGCGAGATCATCGTACCCGATGGTGCTGTTCGCCGGGAGAACCTGGCTAAGTATGACGACGCGACGGTTTCTGTCCGGAAACAGCTCGGATTGAAAATGGTCCATATACACCAGACGCTGGGGCGCTTCCCGCTCCCAGTTCCGTCCCCATTCCTTGAGATACTCGCGGGATAGTTCCTGAAAGATCATGCCGCCAAGGACGTAGTAGCGCGGTGTTTGATCGAGGGAATACGGCGGGCTCACGTAGTCCTTCGCATCGCGGTGTTCCAGAGTAAGATTCAAATGAATCGGTTTGCCGTCCCGTTCAATGTGGAAGGGAACAACGTCGCCTGCATACGCGTGCGCTGTGAGCAAATTGGTAAACTCGATCTTCCCGTAGAGCGGATCCACGTAATTGCCGTTCTCATCGATATCGTGATTTCCTACCGCCGTTACAATGTCGCCTGCCTTGAGCCCGGCCTTCATTGCGGGAGTGCCCGCCTCCACGTTCGTTACGTAAACGCCGCGCTTGCCTTTTTCATCCGCGAATTCGCGCAGTGCCGGATCGCGCGTCGGGAAAAATGAAAAGCCGGCCGAGGGAAAACCACGATAATTCTGGGTTTCGGCTTCCTTCAAAAAATGCGTGATCACTGGGGCTGGAATGGCGTCGAGCAGTTGCGACCGCGAATCGTAACGGAGCAACAATCCTGCCAGCTTGTTTTTCTTGACCAGCGGAACGGTGTAGCTGTTTTCCCGATACTGCATCGGGATGCTGACCCGGTACGTGAGAAACTCCCCAACATCGGCAGGGTACGGCATCATTTGCACCGTCGTCACCAAACCTTCGGTCGCCAGCAACGCACCGGTCGGTTCCAATTGCCATGCTGCGAGGCGGTCGCCTACTACTGTGTCGGATGTGATTTCGAGCGGCGTGATTCCATCGAGGAAATCTTTCTCCACCGGTTCAAGGAGCGCCAGATTCGATTCGTAATCAATGACCCGGACGTTGGCGGCCGTTTTTTTACCGGACTCGGCGCGCTCGAGTTCGACGTAATTTTGGTTTGTAACCAGATCGGCAGTCACTAACACACGGCCCTTGGGTAAAACAGCACCGAGCGCGCGCTTTGAGAACGGAGCTTTCTTTTGCCAGGGCCGGAAATAGTCATACGACTGGCCGGTTACGTTCACCCGGACGAGCGCCACCTCTTTTGGCCGAGCAGCGGTGCTTGGAATGGCGGGTTGTTTTCTTGCCAGCGCGCCGCTGACGGCGACGAGAACAATGGTGAAAGCTATGAACGACTGTTTTCGCATTTTAGTTTTTATCGTCTGCGGCGGCGACGCGCGAGGCAGGTCGTTCCTCGAGATTTTGTTCCTTCAAAACGTTGTAACGCGTTTTGATGCGTTCGCGCGCGGCTTCCACTTTATTGCGGTCCAGGACGAGGGGCGGTCCTTCGCCGATCATCCGAATCACCAGCCGCTCGGGCGCCTGACCAAATGCTTCGGCCAGTTCGTCGAGTGTCCGAATTTTCTTGCCGTTTACTTCATCCACGATCCCGCCGCGGTAAGGCGCGAGGTAGCTGTTGATCGGGTCCGGCAAAATATTGCTGAGCACAATCACATCGGGATGCTCGAGATAAATCTGGTCGAGGATGAAGTATTCGAAAAAGTGACGGACGCGCAGATCGGATGTGCGATAAGTTTCGAGCATGTCCAGATTTAGCGGTTGGAACAGGAGCCCGCCGTAGAGAACATAACGCGGCCGCACATCGTAAGCATGGCCCTGGATCGAGTATGGCCACGGTTTGAATAACTTAATCGTGACCGTCATCGGTTGTTTATCTCGCAAAATGTCGAGCTTCACCGAATCGCCCTTGAACTTGCGCTCTACAACCTCTTCGAACTGCGCGCGCTCGCCGTCCAGTTCGACATTGGCGTCGCTTGCGATCGGATGACCGTCGATCGAGAGAAGCACGTCGCCGCTTTTCAGAATACCGCCCGACGGACCTGCTGCCACCACAGAACTCACCAGCACGCCGTGATCGTCATCCTTTAATCCGAGATATTTTCGTTGTGCCGGATTTTGCAATTTTGCATAGGTGATCGTCAGATCGGGATATTCGTCGTAATGACCGTTGCTGATGTCTTTGAGAAAGCGGTTGATCACCGGTGTGGGAATCATGTAAGCAACGCCCTGCGCGACATCGCCACTGTATCCTTGAAACGCCACGCCAACCACTTTGCCGTCCTGCATCACTGGTCCGCCGCTGTTGCCTGGATTAATCTGCGCGCTGATCTGGATCGCGAGATGCTGATCGACTGACGAATGCGTGTAGAGCTGGAAATCAATTCGCGACACGATCCCGGTCGTGACCGACATGCGTTCGCCTCCGATTGGATAACCATACGCAGAGACCGTCGATTCCAGCGCGGGGATTCCGCCGAACTTTAGCGGGATCATGTCCTTGAAAAAATCTTTCGCTGGCACGGTGATCAATGCCAGGTCGCAATCATTGGCGATGAACTGCACTTGCGCGGGGTATTTGTTGGGATCGCCGTCGCGCTCCACCGTTATGTAGCGGCTATTGGCGACGACGTGCGCGTTCGTCAAAATACGCTTGCCACTGACCACAAAGCCAGCCCCGACTCCCCGCTGGAGCCCGCCCGCATTCCACGGCGCTTTGTAATCGGGCTCTACTGCCGTTGCTGTAATGCGCACGAGACTTTTCTGGACCGGCCCATTTGGTTTCGGCGGCACCATCGGTACCGGCACGGGAACGACCGCCTGGCTGGGAGTGTTTGATCGCGATATGCCCGGATGTTCGGCAGGGACTCGCGGTTCATCTGGAGGCAGCGCGGGCGTGCCTTCCTGCGCGTACGCAAAAGGCGCGAAAAACAAAGCGGCGTAACCGATGATAAAAAGGCGCTTCATGGGCGGAAAGGCTGGAACTTTTAAACAGCCTTACGGAAAATCAAGATGTCGGATTTCAAAGTGCAACTGACCTTTCGGCCACATACTGACATAACACAACCTTCACACGTTCAAATCAGGCAAGTCTTGCAGCGAGCTATGCCTGCCGGAACAGTTCGTTCAAATCCGCTGATAACGCGTTATTGGCAAGAAGATTGAATGTGCCGCTTGTTACGATGTCTTGAGCGGCACGGAGGAATGCGCCCCATGCGGCAAGGGCGAGGCCGGAACCGACCGAGATACGGCGCACACCGAGATCGGCAAGTTGGGAAACTGAAAGGTGATGATTGAATCCGGAAACAAGGACGTTCACAGGTTTCGGCGCGACTGTCCTGACGATCTGTGAAACCTCATCGGGATCAATAACGCCCGGTGAATAGAGACAATCGGCGCCAGCCTCAGCGTACGCGGTCAGCCGGTCGAGCGCTGTATGCAACGGATTCTGATCACCGACCAGCCACGCTTCGCAGCGTCCGGTTAGCACGACACCAGTCTCTGAAACGTCAATCGCGGCGCGCGTGGCTCGAATACGCTCGATCGCCAGATCTTTCTCATAGAGCGAAGCGTTGGTCGTGCTGTCTTCAATCGAAAAGCCCGCGACGCCAGTGTCGAGACAGAGTCGCACGTTCGCCGAGAGATCTTCGGGTTCGTCAGCATAGCCATCCTGAAAATCGGCGTTTACTGGAAGCGCTGTTGCTCGCACGATTTCGCGGATATGCGCGAGCATCTCGTCACGCGGAACGCCACCGTCGGGTTTGCCGCGGGAAAACGCAAACCCTGCCGAAGTAGTTGCGAGCGTTTCGAATCCGAGGCGTTCCAAGTGGATCGCCGTTCCTATGTCCCATGGATTTGGAAGAACAAAGCATTCGGACTCGTGCATCGCGCGAAATTTTGCAACACGAGATTTTTGCGGTGATTTCATAGCTCGACATTACACCTGCTCTATCTCTGTGGTTTGAAATGTAACCGTCCGATACAAATCCACAGAGCTCAGGCCGCCGGACTCCAAGGTGGCTTTGCCGCCAAAAACGCTTTTGCGAAGTGAGCGGCGACCCATGCTGATGTGTACGCGCCACGCGCGTGTTTGTCAGCTCCGTTCGGTTATTTCGTTTATTGTAGCGCGACCTTCCAAATCTGCCGCATAGGGCCTTCAGCGCCGTAGATCGGATCGTAATCGGGAATTGGCAGAGCAGCGATGGTGCGATCGGATTTTGGCCTTTCGCCGGGCAATCCACGAAGCAAGTCCCATTGGCGTCCATCGGGGTAAGCTCCCACAACCCCAAAGTGCGGGCTGGCGCCGATGTTCTGGTGAGCAACACCGGCCGGAATAAGAATCACGTCGCCCGACCGGATCTCGACTGTGTGGCCGTGCTCTCCGCCGAGTCGCAGCTTTGCAGAGCCATGATAAACGCCGAGCGCTTCATGCGATGTGCTGTGGTAATGAGCGAAGGAATAGACGCCGTTGCGCCAGGAATTGCACCAACCGTTCTGGGCGAACCCTCGCTCAAGAATAGAAGCGCGGTCCTCCGTTTCCGTCATGATCGCCGCCCGATAAAGTAGCAACGGCAAAACGCTGCCCGGATAGACGCCGTCGTCCTTGAACTTGAACTGCTCCGGTTTCACGATCGCTTGCTTTTCAGCCATGGGAGAAACGCTCATGAATTTCAGGGCAATATCGTGTGAGCAAAGAACAGCGGTCGTATTTAATTAAATCCATCTCAGACAATTACGTTTGACGTTTGCGAACCTCACCATTCGATGACCGTGCTGGCCCAGGTAAGACCGCCGCCGAACACGACCATCAGGACGTAATCGCCGCGTTTGATTCGTCCACTGCGATTGGCTTCGTCGAGCGCGATGGCTACGGCGGCCGCCGATGTGTTGCCGTAACGGTCCAGATTCACAAACATTTTATCACGCGAGATACCGAGCCGGTCGGCGACCGCCTCGATGATCCGCAAATTGGCCTGATGAGGAATAACACATGCGATGTCTTCGATGGAAAGTCCGGCTTGATCGAGAGCTTTTTTGGCTGCGTTCAGCATTGCGATGACAGCCTGCTTGTACACTTCCTTGCCGGTCATGTGGATCGTTGCTAGATGCATGTCCGCGTTTTCGCGCGTGATTGGGCAACGCGATCCGCCGCCCGGCATGAACAAGATGTTAGTGTAACGCCCGTCGCTGCCGATGTGAGTGCTGATGATACCATGGGCGCTGCCGCGGTGACGCAAAACAGCGGCACCAGCGCCATCTCCAAACAGCACGCAAGTGTTGCGATCGGCCCAGTTAGTGATGGATGTCAATTTGTCGGAGCCGATCACCAGCACAGTGTCGTGGGTATGTGAGGTAATAAATTGCTGTCCTATCTCCAAGCCAAAGAGAAAGCCGGCGCAGGCGGCGGAAATATCGAGACAAGCGGCATTGGTTGCTCCGGTCTTCTTCTGAACGAAGCAGGCCGTGGCCGGGAAAAGCATGTCGGGAGTGGCGGTCGCTACGATAATCAGATCAATCTCTTTCGGCGAAATCTTTGCCTGTTCGAGTGCCTTGAGCGCCGCCTTCGCCGCCATATCACTGGTATTTTCATCCTTTGCGGCGATTCGGCGCTCCTTGATCCCGGTGCGCGTGGTGATCCAGTCGTCGTTGGTATCGACCATGCGCGAGAGGTCCTCATTAGTCAGAATCTTCTCCGGCACATAACTTCCTGTGCCGACAATTGAGACCGTCCGCAGCGTTTTATTGGAGCGCGGGTTCGAGCGAGGCTGTCGTTTCATAGTAACGGCGAATCTCCTCGACGATATGCGGGTTTACCTGCTGTTCAATCGACTCCGCCGCCACTCGTAGCGCGTTCTTGATTGCCAGTGGCGTGCTCGCGCCATGCGCGATGATGCAGATGCCGTTCACGCCGAGAAGCGGACTGCCGCCGTACTCTTCATAGTTCGTCTTGTCCTTAATTGTTCCAATTGCATTTCGCGCGAGGAATGCGCCAGCCTTTCGCATCGTTGTTCGCATGAGTTCGTGCTTGAGCCATTGAAACATCGCCACAGCGATCGATTCGCAGGTTTTCAGGATCACGTTGCCAACGAATCCGTCACACACGACAACTTCAACTGGATCTTCAAAGAGATGTCGGCCTTCTATGTTGCCGACGAAGTTAAGCGAACTTGGCTTCAGCATCTTGAACACTTCCTTGGTTAATTCGGTGCCTTTAACGTCTTCGTCGCCGAGCGAGACCAATCCAACGGTCGGATTCTTGTAATGGAGAACATGACGTGAATAGACCGAGCCCATGAACGCGTATTGAAGAAGATGTTCTGGGCGCGCATCGATATTCGCGCCTGCATCGATCAAAACGAAGACATTCGTTTCGGTAGGAAGCACGGCCGCAATACCCGGTCGATCGATCCCTGGCAACGTGCGAAGTTTAATCGTGCCCGCGGCGACGGCAGCGCCCGTGTGACCTGCGCTCACGACTGCATCCGCTTGCCCGCGCTTCACGAGATCGAACGGCGCGGCTTACTGATGAATCCTTTTTTCGCCTGACCGCCGTCCAGGCACGGTCGCTCATTTCAACCACCTGCGTTGAATGCACAATATCGATGCGTGAATCGTTGCATTGATGTTTCCGTAACTCGTCTTCGATCGCAGAAGAGTCGCCCACGAGATAAAGCTTTTTGATCTTCGAGTATTCACGAAGCGCCATGACGGCGCCGGCAACAAGATTAGGCGGGCCAAAGTCACCGCCCATCGCGTCAAGGGCGATTTTCATCAGAGCGAAACTTTGCGAGCTAAAATGCCCGATTGCAAAGCGAAAATAAACGGTGGTAAGGGCTTGAAAGTTGCGACTTTGACGGGCGAAGGGTATTTGCCGTAACCCTGTAACACTTTACCAGTCTAGCGGACAGTTACTTGCCTTCGAGCGTCAGCACCTGGCGGCCGCGATAATAACCGCACGATGGGCAAGCGATATGCGACGGCACACTGCTCCCGCACTGCGGGCACTTGTTAAGCTGCGAGGCGTGCCAGCGGTTCGCCGCTTTCCGCATGCGCAATCGCATCTTTGATGTTTTCCGTTTTGGGACTCCCATGGGCGGCGTTACCAAAGCATCATTCTTAGAAAAAACAATGGCCGCTTATCGAGCGAAACGGTTTCGTCGTTAAGAACCGGATAAAAGTTCCGTTTGTAACCTTGGTGACTCTTTTAACGTTTTAACTTCAATTTATCCAACGCGCTCCAGTCCGGCTTGCGCTTCACATCCTGGTCCGCAGTTGAGACCTGCCGTGGCCTTACAGACCCGATCGCCGTCTCTGTCGCAATGCGGGTGTGCTGGCAGGTTTAGTAAAATATCTTCGCGCATCAAACGGCGTGAGATCGACCGTCTCCGGGCCGTGAAGTTCCGTGTGCACGGCAAACGCGGGAACCCGGATTTCGTGCACAAATTTTTGCAGGCACGACACGCAACGCAGTTCCACCGGCTGCGACAATGACCCGTTGGCCCATAACCCGCCGTCTGCGACGCCGACATCGATGTCGTAATGCAGAGGACCGGCGCATCGAATTTCGTCCGATGCCAATTCCTGGAGGGGACAATCTTCTTCTCCCTTTAAGTGAAGACCCTGCGGCGGGATTTGTCTGAGATGCACTTTCATTGTGATTCCTCCATTCCCTTTTTGTCATGTCGAGCGAAGTCGAGACATCTCTGACTGTTAATCAGAAAGCATTCAACAATCAGAGACTTCTCGACTCCGCTTTGCTTCGCTCGGAATGACAGAATGAATAAGCGTTTTGGTGTTCATTGTCCAAATTTCCCGCTTAGCGCTTTGGCCACGCAACCCGGAACGAAACTTGAGACATTCCCGCCGAGTCTGGCAATTTCCTTTACGATTCGCGAACTGAGATAAGTATATTCCTCCTTCGGCATCAGGAAAATCGTTTCCACCGCGGGATTCAGATTCCGATTCATCAAAGCCATTTGAAATTCGAATTCAAAATCTGAGACGGCGCGCAAACCCCGGATGACTGCTCCCGCGTCTTGAGCACGGGCGAATTCGACCAGTAACCCGCTGAACTCAGCGATCCGGTACATTGTCGATTCTGCCGGCGGTCTCTCGCAGCAGTTCGAGGCGTTGCTCAAGCGAGAAAAGTGGTTGCTTCTCGTCGTTGTGCGCGACGGCTACGACGACTTCGTCGAATAATTTTCGTGCACGTTCAATCACGTCCAGATGGCCATTAGTCACCGGATCAAAGCTCCCCGGGTAAATTGCGCGTCGCATCTGCGAAAATTGCCAGAGGAAATGGGAAATGGAAAGTCGAATGGCTTCGCCCGTTGAAGCGTTAACCCGTTGAAGTGTTTTGCGCCGTTCTTCCTCGCTGACTTTTTCGTCATTAGATCAATCGCTGTTTTCACTCTCGTTTGCCTAAACCGTGTAAGACACGAAGTTCTGTCCTTCGATGCCCGATCCATTGCCTTACAAGACTATCGCTGTGGCGACAACATTTTCGCCCCGCTTCAAGCGCGTCCTTGCTGAAGCGAAGCGGATGCGGGACCGGTTTTCAGCCGATCTTCATCTGATCTATGTTGGCAGGCGAAACACCGAAATCTCGAGGAAGTTTGGCAAGGTGCTTGCAGAGCTGGAGCTTCCCGCAGATTCGCCAATCCATTATGAAGAGGGCGATCCAGCCGAAGCGATCCTGGCCGCGCTCGCCCGTGAAAACATCGACATGCTCGTGGCTGGCGCGCTGGAAAAGGAGATCGTGTTACATCCATTTCTGGGCAATGTCGCACGCCGCCTGGTACGAGAGGCCAACTGCTCAGTGATGCTGTTCACTCATCCGGAAAAAAATCCGAAACCGCTGCGCCGGATCGTGTTCATTGCGGATCATTCACAGCAGGAATTGGCGGCATTGCGAGCAACGCTGCAGCTCGCGGAAGCGGAAGCGTGCGAGCGACTGTACGTCATCGCTATTGTTACTGCGTTTGATGAAGCGCGCGCATCGATCCGGGGAAATCCAGTGAACGCTCAGGCGCAAGAGTCGAATGGCGCAAAGGAAGAGGCCCTTGAAGAACTGGTTCTTTCAGCCGGCACGACCGAAGTTCCAATCGAGACGCGCTTTATTCGGGGCGCTACCGGCTTGGCGGCGTCTGATTTCGTGCGATCCGTGGAAGCGGATTTGCTTGTAGTGCCGCTGCCGAACGCTGCCGGAAAGGTTCAGCAACTGCCGAGCAATATCGCCTGGGTTAGCGATGTGATTCCATGCAATCTCTGGGTGATCCGCTGAATTGAATTGCTTGGGAAAGGCGTTCGCCGCAGGGGAACGCTTTGCAACGGGATCGGCCGCTGATACAACCCCAGCTATAAGAACGCATGGCGCCTGAATTTCAACCATACGGTTTGCCGCATCTCACGGTCATTTTTCTCACGGTCGTGCTGCCATTTGCGCTTGCCGCCCTTGTCCAGCGCACAAAATCGAACGGATCGAGAAGGCAATCATCGCTACGCTCTCGGCGATACTGATCTTCAATTATCTGGCTTATCTGATCTTCATCCGGAGCCAGGGCTCAGCGGACTGGCGGCAAATGTTGCCGATGCAAATGTGCGATTGGGGAATGTTCGTCGTGATCGTGGCGATGTGGACGGAAAAACAGCGCTGGTTCGAGGTCGCATATTTCTGGGGAATTGGCGGCACGTTGCAAGCCTTGCTGACGCCAAATTTGCGCTACGGTTTTCCAGACTGGCGGTTCATCAGCTTCTTCACGTTGCACTCAGGGATTATTGTCGGCGTGATCTTCTTGATGTTGACCCGCCGCTATCGGCCATATCCGATGTCGCTTGTCCGCGTGTGGTTGTGGTCGGAGTTTTATTTCGTGGTGACGCTGATCGCGGACAAACTCAGCGGTTTCAATTACGGTTTCCTGCTACATAAACCCGAAGCGTTCTCAATTTTGAGTTTTCTATCCGATTCGCGCCCGCTGTACCTTCTCCAACTGCATGGTGTCGCACTGCTTTTCTTTCTTGTGCTCTACGCGCCGTTCGCCGTTGTTGATCTTGCGCGAGGAAAACTGCCAGGGAATCGAAGAGAACAGGAACGAACTCTTTAAAATTCCCGGGTTCCTGCTTTCCTTAGACATCTATGGCCAAAAGAAAGCCATTGCGCGTTGGGCAGGTCAGCATTGGCGGCAAGCGTCCTGCCTTCATTCTTGGCCCGTGCGTAATTGAGTCGGAGAAATTCGTGTGGCGGACGGCGCAGAAGATCGCCGAGATCTGCGCTGCGGAGGATGTTGATTTCATTTTTAAGGCTTCCTACGACAAGGCTAACCGGACGTCGGTGCGCTCCTTTCGGGGGATCGGCGTGCGCGAAGGCTGCGAGATTCTTTCGGCAATCGGACGCGAGCTGAACGTTCCAGTGACAACGGATGTTCATTCCCCGGCTGAGGCCGAGAGCGCCGGAGAAAGTGTCGACATGTTGCAGATTCCGGCGTTTCTCTGCCGGCAAACGGATCTGCTCCGCGCCGCGGCGGAAACGGATCGGGCGATCAACGTGAAAAAAGGTCAGTTTCTCGCACCGTTGGATGTTCGCAATATCGCAGAGAAACTAATTGCCTTCGGTAATTCACAATTCTGTTTCACCGAGCGCGGCACAACTTTTGGCTACAACAATCTCGTTGCCGACATGCGATCGCTTTATTGGATGCGCGAGGCCGGTTATCACGTCATTTTTGATGCGACACATTCTGTGCAGCGGCCAGGCGGAGCAGGGGATTCCACCTCGGGCGACGGCATTCTGGCTCCGGTGCTCGCCAGGGCAGCGATGGGTGCGGGGTGCGACGGAATCTTTATGGAAGTTCATGAAAATCCGGCCCGGGCTTTATCCGATGGGCCGAATCAGGTTCGGCTAAACGATTTGCCGAAGCATCTTCGCATGTTAAAGGCTATTCATGCTGTCGTCTCAAGCAAGATCGACTGACCGTTATCGCTCGGGCATTGTGGGTAAATCGGCGGAATTGCAGCTTCGAGTGAACCGTATCTCATGAGCGCTGGTTTTTGGTGATTTGGGTCTTGTCAATTGCGTTCGCTGTCTCAATTTTGGGGCCTCATGCGTCTGGTCAGTCGAAAGGCCACAAGGGAAAGATTCGCGGGAAAACGATGCCGCGTTCGTCTCCCGGCGAACAAAGCTTGACCAACATTCCACTGCCGATTGGTCACGAGGCCAAAGGACTTGTGTTACCGGATTTCGACGGCGAGGGCCATCTCCGGGGAAAATTCGAAGCAGGAACAGCGCACCGGATTGACCAGGAACACATCGGCTTTGAGCATCTCAAAATTACGACGTACACGCCGGAGGATCAGTTGGACCTAAGGATCGATATGAGTACGTCCATACTTGATTTAAAAACGCGAATCTTGACCTCAAAAGAACGCACCACAATACAGCGCGCGGATTTCAACATCGCCGGCGATTCAGTGGAGTTCGACTCGAACAGCAGGACGGGTCGATTGATCGGGAACGTGAAAATGGTGATCACCGACAAATCGCCTCTAACAGCGAAACCCGATACAAAGCAATGAAGGAATTGACCGTGCTGCTTCTGGTGATCGCCTGCGTGACCGGCCCACGGTTGCAAGCGAGACTCCTGCCGCCACGCCCAAACCTGTCGTGGCTGCGCCGGCCAAAAAGGCGAAGAAAAAAGTGCCGGAGAAAGAAAAGAAAGCGTCTGCTAATCCGCTATTTGGCCAGAGCGCCACGGGATTGAATTCCGACGAACCGACGACCACGGAGATCTACGCCGACGAAGCGTTCTTTGATTCAACGAAGAACATGGGCATCTTTAGCGGCCGGGTAAAGGTGACGGATCCACGCTTCAATCTTCAATCTGACAAACTGACGGTCTTCATTACAAAGGGAGAAAACCAAGGTCTCGAGAAAGCGATCGCGGAAGGAAATGTCGGACTCGTGCGCGACCGGCCTGATCCCAATGGCGGCCCGCCAACACGGGCGGTCGGCCGCGCCGATAAAGCGATTTACACTGCTGCAACTGGAGATGTGGAGTTACAAGGGACACCGCGTGTTCAGGAGGGAGCAAACATGCATGTGGCAACAAGTCCTGATACGGTGATGATCATTAACCAAAACAGTCAACTGAGAACCCACGGTCCAAGCCGTACGGAAATTCACCAGCAGCCGAAAGAAGAGCAGACGAAAGAAAAGAAAGGCGAAGAAAAGCAAGCCGAAGTGAAGAAAGCTGAAGCTCAGGCCGCGCCGTCTCAGTCGGTGCCGGTATCGGCTCTCCCAACACCATGATCGGCCAAACCGCACCCGTTTCGATTCCAAAACGACCTTCGGTAGTCGCGCCGAAACCGGAGACCGTCCTCAATACTGATCAACTGGTCAAGATCTACGGCGGCCGCGCGGTCGTTGACGGAGTCAACATGCATGTCCACGCGAGTGAGATCGTGGGACTTCTCGGGCCAAACGGAGCAGGCAAGACCACGAGTTTTTACATGATTGTTGGCTTGGTCAGGCCAAACAGCGGTCGCGTAATTTTTTGCAACACCGATGTGACGGACTACCCGATGTACAAGCGCGCTCGCCTCGGTATGGGTTATCTGCCGCAGGAAGAATCGATCTTCCGCAAGATGACGGTCGAACAGAACATCATGGCAATCTTGGAGACGCTTCCGCTAAGCAGGGCGGAGCGGCGGAACCGTTGTGACCAGTTGCTGCATCAGTTTGGGATCGAGCGAATCGCAAAGAATACCGCGCTGACGTTAAGCGGCGGCGAGAAACGGCGCTTGACCATCGCGCGTTCGCTGGTCACACAACCGAAGTTGTTGATGCTTGATGAGCCATTCAGTGGCGTCGATCCAATTGCCGTTTATGACGTGCAACAGATCATCGTAAACCTCCGCAAATCGGGGTTGGCCATCATGATCACGGACCACAACGTCCGCGAGACTCTCTCCATAGTGGATCGCGCATATTTGATTTTTGATGGTCGTGTCGAGAGCGAAGGCACAAAGGATTTTCTCATCAACGATCCCATCAGCCGGCAGCTTTATCTTGGGGAACGATTCAAGATGTAGATATCTTGAGACTGCGACCTCAGAAACTGCTCCTTTGGCTCAATGTAGTTTGTCTCGACGCCCCTCTTGTCGCCATCGCGTGGCAATGGCTGTTCGCGCATTCCATGCATATGGCCGTGTCTACGTGGGCTCCTGCGGCTTTGTTTCTAACTGCATGGTTGATTTATTTGGTTGATCGGCTGGCGGACGCCCTTTCCTTGCAAGCGAATTCCCCGCGATCAATGCGGCAACAGTTCTGTCTGCGCCATAAAAGGCTCTGGCTGGGTTTGATCCCTGTTGTTGGATTGATTGACGCGTCAATTGTTCTTTCGCGCCTCAGTCATGATGTCATCACGTCCGGTGCATCCTTAGGCGGAGTCGCGGCGCTCTACCTCGTAATCAATTATGCATTTAGCGAGGTGTGGGAAGTAATTCCGCTGAAAGAGATCACCGTGGGATTTTTGTTTTCCACAGGGACGCTACTTGTTGTGATCCCCAAATTCGCGCTGGTCCCATCGATTGTGGTACGCTCACCGGCGCTGATGGCTATGTTGCTCTTTGCGATTTTGTGTTCCCTCAATTGCATGAGCATTGCAGTATGGGAACGGGATCTGGATCGAGCGCAGCGGAAGCACTCGATCGCTACCTGGTGCGCGGACATTGGCGTTCCGATACGAGTTTTTTGTATTGTCGTGGCAGTGGCCGCGCTATTGCTCGCAGTTGTCGTCAGTTCGCTGCTTCCGATTGCGATATCTCTTTCTGCAGGCGCCGCTTTGCTTGCGATTCTTCACTTCGTATCCATTGGGAACGACGAACGTACCGCACTGGCAGACCTGGTCTTGCTAACGCCGGTGGCATTCTTTTTTGCTGAATCGCTCTCGTGAGCTTTGATCGCCTTGCACCATATTACGACTGGTTGGAAACCATCGGATTCGGATCTGTTCTGCAGAAAGCGCGAACGCGCTGGATCGAAACAGTCCCGCCGCCGAAGAGAGTGTTGACGGTCGGCGAGGGGACCGGGCATTTTCTGCGCGAGTTCTTGCGCGTCCACCGCGATGCTGTCGCGGATTGCGTGGATACAAGCACGCAAATGTTAGAGTTGGCGCGGCTACGCGTCCCCGGTCCGGTTAATCGCGTGAGAGTTTTTGAGGAAAATATCCTCTCTTGGACACCAGCGGAACCCTACGATCTTCTCGTCACGAATTTCGTTCTCGATTGTTTTCCACAAAAGGAACTCAACTTGATCGTTCGAAAACTCGCTGCAGTCGCAACTCCGGGTGCATACTGGCTTCTGGCGGACTTTTGCATTCCAAAAACAACTTTTGCACGGACGCACGCAAAAATCTGGCTGGCGACGTTGTACTGGTTTTTTCGAACAACAGCCGGGATTCGCGCGAAACGATTGGTCGATCCGACGCCTGAACTGCAGGCCAACGGATTTGTCTGCCTCAAGCGATCGGAATGGCGGCTGGGCCTTATCAAATCCGAGCTCTGGCAAACGGCGCGAACACAGGTACGCCGCGACGATATTTGTCGTGATTGAGTTGACTCGATGTGCGCCTTCCGTAAGATCTGTTCAAGGCGATGGAGTTTGCCTTCTGTGCCGAAAGCAATTGGGGCAGAAAACCGCGTGAGCTGATGACTCCTTCCAAGCAGGAAGGAGTTTTTTTATGGTCAGCTACATTTTGGTGATGCTGGGTGGCGCGCTTGGAACCGGGGCGCGATTCTGCTTGTCCGGCTTCATTGCTGAACGCGCCGGTGAAGTTTTTCCGCTCGGCACTCTCATCGTGAATATTACCGGTTCTTTCGTCATCGGGTTTCTTGCTGCGTTAACAGATCCAGAAGGAGCGGTTCTTGTATCACCGCGTTTGCGGCAATTCTTGATGATCGGCATGTGCGGTGGTTACACGACGTTTTCATCGTTCAGTTTGCAAACACTCGATTTTGTTCGGGATGGAGATTGGTTGAAAGCGTTCGTAAATACGACGCTGTCGTTCGCTTGTTGCCTCGCAGCGGTCTGGCTCGGACGCATTCTTGCTGTGACGCTTTTGACGAAATAAAAAGAACGTATGCAAATTCCCGAAGACGCAGTCCTGTTGCGGATTTTCATCGGCGAAAGCGATCGTTATCGGCATCAGCCATTATATGAGACGATTGTGTTGAAGGCGCGCGAGATGCAGATGGCGGGTGCAACCGTTCTGCGCGGGCCAATGGGGTTTGGAAAATCAAGTCATTTGCACACGGCAAAAATTCTTCGTTTATCCATGGACCTTCCGATCGTGATCGAGATTGTCGACTCCGAGGAAAAGGTAAATGCATTCCTGCCGGTGTTGGATGAAATCATGGGCGGCGGACTGGTCACCCTCGAAAGAGCCAAGGTAATCCGTTATCGGGATCAACGAAAAAGCGAATAAACACCGCAGCGTTGAGCGATCTGCCGCCGATTGCGATCCGGGTTCCACTTGGAGCGTCAAACTGCTGCAAAGCAGGCGCTGATAGCGGCGATAAGATGGATGCCTGTTGGAAATGCACCGTATTCACGCTAGAAGTTATGTCTCATGATGGAAGAACCCGCGACGCAAACGATTACGTCTTCGAGCGATCAGCAGAAGAGTGTTCCGGTTGTGACGGTCGAGGGCTTTTACAATTCGCACTCCGAAAAACTGCAGATGAAGCTCGAAGGTCCAGGCGTCGGGTTTCATCGGAAGATTCGCGAGCCGACCATCAACCGCCCCGGGCTTGCGCTCTCGGGCTTCTACACTTATTTCGCGGAGAAACGTGTGCAGGTGTTGGGCGCGGCGGAGCACTCTTATCTGAAAAGTTTGCCCTCCAAACTGCGCGTGGAGCGGTTTCGCAAACTCTGCGAACACAAGATCCCGTGCTTGGTAATGTCGCGCGGGTTTCGAATTGCGCAGGAGTTGCTAGCGGTCACCGTCAGCGCAAAAATTGCAGTGTTTCGCACGCCGATGATCACGATGAAATTCATCAACGCTGCGACAATCGCTCTGGAGATGGATTTCTCTCCAACTGTGACTGAGTTCGGCAGCATGGTAGACATCCTGGGCATCGGCGTATTGATCCGCGGAGTAAGCGGCATCGGCAAAAGCGAATGCGTCCTCGGGCTGATTGAGCGTGGTTACAGTCTTGTCGCTGACGACGTGACGCGCATCACGATGCTCGAAGGCCGGGAACTCATGGCCACCGCACCCGAACTAACGCGCAATCACATGGAGGTCCGAGGCATCGGCATCATCGATGTGGCGAAGGTCTTCGGTATTGGTAGTATTCGAATCGAAAAACGCCTCGATCTCGTGGTGACTTTAAAAGACTGGCAGGATCTTGAAGAGGTCGATCGCATCGGGCTTGACCGGGAATTCTACGAAATTCTCGGCCTCAAAGTTCCGCATGTGACCATTCCGGTCCGGCCCGGACGAGACATGGCGCGTTTGATCGAGGTCGCCGCAATGGACGAAAAGTTGAAAGGTTTGGGACAAAACGCGGCCGTTGATTTTAACACACGCTTGCTCCGTTTGATGGAGCCGAAGGGAGCGATATAAATGGGATTGCTGTATCGAAAAACGAGCCGAATCTCCTCGGCGCAGAAGCTCGAGAAAGAGCTCACCATCGTTAATCGGCTTGGGCTGCATGCGCGGCCGGCGGCGATGTTTGTGCGTATTGCCAGCCGGCATCGTTCGGAGATTTGGGTAGCGAAGGAAGGCGAAGAGGTGAACGGCAAAAGCATCATGGGCCTGATGATGCTTGCCGCAGGGCAGGGCTCAAAGCTGTGTATCCGTTGCGACGGACCAGACGCCGACAAGGCAATGCAGGAGTTGGAAGAGCTCATCAAGGCCGGATTCAACGAAGACTGATTCTGCTGGACACGCCTTGGAAGCCGAATCGCGAAGGACTTTCGTGAGTTTGACATCTGCCTTACTCTCAAAACCGGATGAACGACGGGGCGGAAATCCGGTTTGAGGGAATTGGCGTTTCACCAGGAACCGCCTTCGGCAGGACTCATGTTGTGCGCGATGATCTGGATGAGGTGGTCCACTACCGAATCGCGACATCCCAGGTTACGGATGAAATCGGGCGCTTCGAGGCCGCGCTTATCCAAACGCGCATGCAGATCCTTGAGATGCAGCAGCGGATAGCTGAATCGATTGGTGCAAAAGACGCGGCGATTTTCGATGCGCACCTGCTCGTGGTCGAGGACCGCACGTTGATCGATGAAGTTCTGCGAAAACTTAAGACCGATCTTTGCAACGTGGAGTGGGCGTTCCAAGAAGTCGCCACGCGTTACGCCGAGACCTTGAGCAAAATCGATGACCCTTATCTGCGCGAGCGTGCGCTCGATATTCAGGACGTGACGAAGCGAGTAATTCGCAATCTTCAGGGGAAAGCTCCCAAGGCATTTCTTTCCCTGAGGGAGCCGCACATTCTAATTGCGCATAATCTTACTCCTTCGGACACGGCAAGCATGAACCGCGAAAACGTGCTCGGGATCGCTACTGACGTTGGTAGCCGCACCTCGCACGCCGCAATCCTCGCGCGTTCTTTCAACATTCCCGCGGTACTCGGGTTGCACGATATCACCGCAAAGATCGAAACCGGACAGCACGTTCTTCTCGATGGGAGCGATGGCTGGCTGATCGTGAATCCGGAGGCGGGAACGCTTGCGTCCTATAAGGAAATCGAATTCCGGAGGGCCAAAGTCACCGCGCAACTCAGGGAGCTTCGCGAGACGACCTCTACTACGCTTGACGGCCGTCACATTGTTCTTTCGGCAAACATCGAGCTTCCGGAAGACGTCAAAGCGGTTGTCGCCAACGGCGCAGAGGGAATCGGACTTTATCGCACCGAGTTTCTTTATTTGAACCGCGAAACCCTGCCAACAGAAGACGAGCAATACGAAACGTACCGAAGAGTTGCGGAGCGTGTCCATCCGCATCCGCTGATCATTCGCACGTTTGATCTTGGCGGCGATAAACTAGCCGAGGGTGCGGCAGACATTGCCGATGAGTTGAACCCGTTCCTTGGCTGGCGCGCAATCCGTTTTTGTCTGGAGAATCAGGATATTTTCAAAACGCAGTTGCGCGCCATCCTTCGTGCAAGCGCCATCGGCAACATTAAAATCATGTTTCCCATGATCTCCGGGTTGGATGAATTGTGCCGCGCCATCGCTCTGCTTGAGGAAAGCAAACAACAGTTACGCAGCTTAAACATCGAGGTGGCTGAAAGAATTGAAGTTGGCGCAATGATCGAAATCCCAAGCGCGGCTATTTGCGCAAGCGCGCTTGCACGCGAGGTCGATTTTTTCAGTATCGGCACAAACGATTTGATTCAGTATGCCCTTGCAGTGGATCGGGTGAATGAAAAGGTCGCGTATCTTTATGAACCGACGCATCCGGCAATACTCCGTTTGCTCAAGATGGTCGCCGACGCGGGCCACGCCAATGACATCTGGGTAGGCGTTTGCGGAGAAATGGCGGGAGATATCGCACTGATTCCACTTTTGCTGGGCCTCGGCATGGATGAGCTCAGCACATCAGCGACCTTGGTTCCGCGCGTCAAGCGAGCCGTGCAAAGCCTGAGCATTCCTGAGTGCCGCGAGCTGGTCGAGGAGACGTTGAAGCTCAATACCGCGTCGGAAATTCTGGCGCGTTGCCTACAACTGGCAGACAGTCGCTACGGTGACTTGCTCGGTTGATGCCGAGTAAGTTGAAAAGCAGGTACGATGTCAGCAAAGAAAACCGGTGTAACGATCGAACTCTTTTAACGTCTTAACGAGCGCCACCATGGCACTACTCTTCGCCTTCCGGATCGGTCTTTAGTCCCTCTTCCTCCATTTTCCGCAAAACATCACTCATATCGTCCACTTCATCCCAGACGTCCTGACCTACGTAAATAGGCGCCTTTTGCTGGATGGCCATGGCGATGCAATCGCTCGGTCGTCCGTCCAACTCGATGATCTTTTTCTGCTGCAATTCGTTTTCCACCTGAATGATCACCCTCGCGTAATAAGTGGCGTTTTTCAGGTCGTTGATGACCACGCGGTCGACTCTTGCGCCGAGGGCGGCCAGCAAATGCGCCATCAAATCGTGAGTAAGGGGACGCTCTTTGGTGATGTTGCGCATGAACATTGTGATGGCGCTGCCCACAGTTTGATCGACGTAGATGATGAACACCTTGTCATTGTTTCCGAGGAACACTGCGCACCCACCGCTCGTCGGCAAAACTGCCCGCACCTGCACCTCGATCACCGTTTTGTTCATCGTGTAAACAGTATGTGTGCGAACAGGAAAAACAAGCCGTGCGCCGGGCGCAACTCATCGATGGGATCGCCCCATGCGCCCGACGAAGATTTTCACTGTAAGAGCTTGAATGTTCTGCACACTGATTAATGTGCGCATTAGTTTACGCTGGCAGTTCGAAACGAAATGAAGAATGACTGGGATCTCGAATCCGCCATCACCACATACAACGTGGAGGGATGGGGCGAGGGTTATTTTACTGTCAACAGCTCCGGCAATGTCGAAGCGCGGCCGTTGAAGAACGATGGCGGTTCCATCGATCTGCTGGAGGTAGTCAAGGAGGCACGCGCGAGGAACCTCGGTTTTCCATTGTTGATTCGATTTCAGGATTTGCTCCGGCACCGTGTCGAATCAATCAATCGCGCGTTTCAAAGCGCAATTTCCGAATTCGATTATCAAAATCACTACCGCGGCGTTTTTCCGATTAAAGTCAATCAGCTGCGCGAAGTCATCGAGGAGATCGTCGATGCAGGCGACCAATTTCATTTTGGGCTCGAGGCGGGCAGCAAGCCGGAGCTGGTTGCGGCGCTCGCGATGCAAAAGGGCCGCGAGAGTCTGATCATCTGTAACGGCTACAAAGATCCCGCCTTCGTTCGCATCGCGTTGCTTGGCCGCAAGCTGGGCAAACCCGTCATTATTGTCGCCGAAAAATTGGAAGAGGTTGAGCACATCATTCGTGCGTCAAAAGAGGTCGGCGTGGAGCCTTATATCGGAATTCGCGCTCGTTTGCATAGCAAAGGCTCGGGCAAATGGTCGCCGAGCGGCGGCGAAAACGCCAAGTTCGGCCTCGACACAACGAATCTCCTCGCGGCCAGTCAAATGTTGAAGGACGCAGGGCTGGCGCATTCTCTTAAGCTTGTCCATTTCCACGTCGGATCGCAGGTGCCGGATATTTCCACGATCAAGCGAGCCGTGCGTGAAGGGGCGCGTTATTACGCCAAGCTTTCCAAGCTGGGACACGAACTCGGTTATCTCGACGTGGGCGGCGGTCTTGGCGTCGATTACGATGGATCGCGCAGCGACTTCGACAGTTCGATCAATTACTCGCTGCAGGAATATGCGAACGATGTGGTCTGGAACATCATGGATGTGTGCGACTCCGAAGGCGTCGCGCATCCGATCATAGTGAGCGAAAGCGGGCGCGCCACTGTCGCGCATCATTCGGTGCTGGTTGTAGAGGCGTTCGGCGCGATCGAAAAAACTCCGCCAAAGCTCAAGGTCGAGCCGAGTGAACGAGACCACAAACTGGCGGCCGACATTCTCGATGTGAAACAGCGGTTGAAGCGGGGAAATCGCCTTGAGAGTTTGCACGACATCCAGCAAATCAAAGAGGAAGCGCAGCACACATTCGATCTCGGTCTCCTCGATCTGGAATCGAAAGCGAAGATCGACACCGTTTACTGGCAGGTTGCCCATCAAATCGTCAACATGCATCGGGGGTTGCGGTATGTGCCCGACGAAGTGAAGGAGCTCGAAACGAGGCTGGGCGATCAGTACATCTGCAATTTTTCTGTGTTCCAGTCGTTGCTCGATCACTGGGCGCTCGGCCAGTTGTTCCCGATTATGCCGATCCACCGGCTCACCACCGCGCCCGACCGCCACGGCACGATCGTGGATATCACCTGCGATTCAGACGGAAGAGTTTGCAAGTTTATCGATTTGCAAGACGTGAAAGAAACACTGCCGTTACACCGGATTCATCCTGGCGAGATCTATTATCTCGGCGTTTTCATGGTGGGAGCTTACCAGGACATCATGGGTGATCTGCATAATCTGTTTGGTCGGGTCACGGAGGTGCACGTTTTCCTCGATCCCGATGAGGAATCCGGCTGGTACATTGAGGAAGTCATAGAGGGCAGCACCATCGGCGAAGTGCTCGCGATGACGCAGTGGGACAAAGTTGAGTTGATGCGATTGCTGAAGGTGCAGGTGGATGAGGCGATTAAGACCGATCGTCTCAAGCCTAATGACGCCATGAGACTGCTCGACGACTACGAGCGCTTTCTGCAGGAGTACACCTACCTTAGTTTCAACGGAGTGAAATCGCCGCCGCAACCGGGCAGTTGGCTGCCGCTCAGCTGAATCGGATTGATGGGCGAGCTTCCTCTAAACCTGCTCATTGTCATTCCGAGCGAAGTGGAGCAATGGAGTGAGTGGGACGAACGACATAGACAGTTGCGCCGCGAGAGAGTCGGGAGACGAACGAGTCAAGCTCTGATTCTTAAAATGACGTAGCTTGCCCAACTTCGATCAACGATGTCTCACAAAGCACCACACCTGGTTGCAGATGTGCCTGAATCAATGACCCGGCCCATACATGCTTTAATGTCGGGGAGAGTTTTACGATTATTCCTCGCGATTTGTGCCACCGATTTGGTCACCTCAATTCGGAGGTCGCTTTTTCGATTTGATAGGCCTGCTTTTTCACGGTTGTAGCGAGACGTGCAAATTGCTTCTTTAATAATGGCGATGGTTGCCTCCTATTCTTGCAGTTTGCGATCCTGCTGCTCGACTTGCGTTGTACTTTGGAGGCTCATGGAATTGTGAGAGCTACTTGCTGCGGCCCAGGCATATTCAGTTCAACCTGGGCACTCACCTTCTGGATTTGCGACGCCTGCTCTTTGAGACTTGCCGCAAGGGTCTGAATCGCCTTCTGCTGGTCCGCATTCGTAGATAGCTGCTGCGCCATCTTCACTTCCAATGCAGCTACTCTTCTGTGCTCTTTGAGAAACTCGTTCAGCAGCATCGCGTTTACCGCCTCATAGCGCACGGTGTAAGGCTTGCCTTGCTCGTCGTATGCGACCAGGTTCGGATTCACCTTTTCTACTTGCTCAGCCACAAGGCCAAACTGAGGGATGCCATCAGGGTCCAGTTCTTTCTTATAACGGAAGCTGACCGGATGAAGGGAGAGAATGGCTTCGCTCGCCTTGTCCATTGGCCTGATCGCGTCCTTGAAGCGGGCCGAGGAACCTCTAACTCCCAGTTGACCATTGGCGTTCACGCCGACGGGCTGCGCACCCGCGATGGCTACCCCCCGGATTCCCGCGAGATAGGTTGCGGTCTGGGTTCCGCTTGTGCCGATCCGAATCGTATTCGACTCGCCGGCCACCCCGGAGTTACCGATATCGATGTTGTTATCCCCGGTGGTGAGACTTGTACCGGCCGACAAGCCCAAGGCGATATTGCTGCTGCCCGTGGTGTTGCTAGAGAGCGCAAAAGCACCATTGGCCGTGTTTTTGATGCCGATCGTGTTGCTGACGAGTGCATTAGCGCCGTTAGCCGTGTTGTCGTAACCGGTCGTGTTGCTATAGAGCGCCTGAATTCCGTTGGCGGCATTGAAAAAACCTGTTGTGTTGCTATAGAGCGCACTAGCACCGGTGGCCGTGTTGTTACTGCCAGTTTTATTGCGAAAGAGAGTTTCAAACCCGGTGGCCGTGTTTTGGCTGCCCGTCTGTCGCTCAAGAACATCGCCCCTTAGCGCGCTGGCGCCGTTGGCGGTGTTATTGTTACCGGTTGTGTTGTCAAGAAGCGCCGCGTGCCCATTGGCTGTGTTGTTGTCGCCGGTCGTGTTGGCGGCGAGCGCCACGAGCCCATCGGCGGTGTTGTTGTTGCCGGTTGTGTTGTTGAAAAGAGCAAGACCACCTGTGGCAGTGTTGTTGTAACCGGTTGTGTTGTCAAAAAGGGCCCGCGATCCGGTGGCCGTGTTGAAGCTACCGGTGGTGTTGCTAAAGAGCGCGGCTTCACCGTTGGCCGTGTTGCTTGGGCCGGTTGTGTTGCTCTGGAGCGCTCTGATCCCGGTGGCGGTATTGAAGTCGCCGGTTGTGTTGTTCTGGAGCGCGTGAAAACCAATGGCTGTATTATTGCTGCCATCGATGTCGGCAAATAGCGCATCGGAGCCTACCGCCGTATTGTTGATCCCAACCCTGGTATCCAGGCTGAAGAGCGCGTTCAGACCTTCGGCTGTGTTAAAGCCCGGGTAGGATCCGTCCGGTAGCGGGTCAAGCGCGCGGGCCATTGGCAAAAGTGCAAACGATGCGAGAACGAGCGGGATGAGAAGAAAACCGCGTATACTCCACATTGTCTGGGTACGCGGCAGTTGTTGTTTACGCGGCAAATCACACCGTAAGGGCGGCCGGCTAATCGAATCTCTGACGGGAACAATTGCTTCTGTGAGCATTGATGAGGTGGTTCGTGTTTTCATAATTTTTCTTTCTTTAGTTGTGACATCTCGCCGGCGCGTCTTCTTTTCGCGCCGGCAAGAATGTGTTCTACCTCCTAAAGCGGAAATCGCACCCGGAACCCGCCACGAATTGGCAAAGTATTTTCTTATCGTTACCGCCATGCTCGAAAATCCCGCGAACTGGGGAAGTGAACTGGAAGAATTGCTGAATCTTTGATGCGAAGAGCAGCAATGCTTCTTCGGGATCGAAACGTCCAATGCCTTAAAAGGCCCGCCAATTTGAGCTTATTGCTCGATATACGGTAAGAACACGATTGTCTTGCCACCTGCGGTGTTGTACACCTCTTGTGTGGTCACGTTTTCCGAGCTGTGGCTTCGGGCAGTGATATACTGCGCATGGTTCAGCACGCGATCGTCCTCGTCGATAAATCGAAAGTCCGCGGCAGCGAGCCGTTCGAATGCCGCCGCGTCCTGCCGCTCAATCACGGTCGCCCACTGGTTTCGATTGCCAGGATTTCTACACGTGTGGCTTCGAAATCCCTTTCGTGATCTGGCGTTCGCCTGCATCCTGGGTAATCAAAGCAGCCGCGATAAATATCCCCCTTAAAATCGCTTTCATATCGACGATTTTCACATTGCCACTTCGCGCCTCCCTTTATTTAGGGATCGGGTGTGGTTTTTTCAGCGGCACGCCACCGCGTGTCAGAACTAGAGACCCGGGTCGCCGATGAAGACGGTGGTTTTGCCGGTGGCGTTCTCGAATACTTCGACGGAACTTAGAATATCTCTTGAATCACTCTGAAGAACGAGCCGGACCTGAACACGCTCGTTTCCTCGAGCGATGTGATCCCCGTTGAGATCGAAGGACATCATTTTGCCTGGCTCGATGACTCGGCGTTCGAATTGGACCAGGACATTGCCGTTGCTATCGAGAAACCTGCCACCAATGATAATGATGGCTCTGTCACCGGTGTTAGCTGCCGTGACACGGGCAGTCTGCCCGGCGGTTATCCCGACGGGAGGACGACAAATGACGATGATGGCTTGTGCTTGCATCGCACTGAGAGTGAGGAACGCCAGGATGAACGCGCTGAGGATTAACGGAGTGTTTCGTGTTTTCATGATGTTTCTGGTTTAGGTTGTGACATCTTTCCGGCGTGTCTGTTTTTTCGCGCTGGCATAAATGTGTTTCTATCTCCTAAAGCGGAAATCCCGCTCGGAACCCACCATGACGATGCGAAAATTCATTGCTCGTAGCCGCCGTCCCAGAAGAAGAGGAAGCCTTTGGGAGTCGTGCGGCATGTAGGTGCAGCGCGAGCGCCCCAGCCGGGGAGTATCGGAGGAAATCAAGTCACTCAACAGGATCAACTCCGAGAATCTTGGAGTCGCCTCGTATCGTCTAGACGCGACGTGCGGTTAGGCAGCCCGCTGTGTCCCATCGAGAACAAGATCGGCTAGGATACCGAGACCGAGCGTCAAATGTGGTGGGAACAATCTACTTCACCGCAGGCGTAAGGGATGGCTCTTCATTTGAGATGTCCGCCACGCAACGCCATTGCCCGTCCGCGTCCCGGCGCCAGACTGATATTCCTCTAAGATGCAGCGTAATCGTTGTGCCATTGGGCCCAGGACTAGTGAGCTCGTCAGTGCCGCGCATGTAGGCGAGCTTGCCATCGGGCGAGAATACCGGCTTTTCCGACGCCCAGTGGATCTTGAAGCCTGGCGTCTTTAAACTGGCTTCGACATACGCGCGAATCGCCGGCTTGCCTTCGAGCACAGGCTGTCCGGGAAAGATGAGGACCGCATCGTCGCTCCAAAAGGAGACAATCTTGTCAACATCTTTACCGGCAGACGCAAGGTCGGCCCACTCAGCGTCCCGATGCAATAACCTGGCCTGCTCACTCACAGGATCAAAAGCCTGGCGAGAGCAGCTAACAATTACGAAGAGATAAGCCAACAGAATCGACCGGCGTGATATTGACAAAATGATCATCTACACAGCGACTGCTTGTGTATCATTGCTCGAGATACGGCAGGAACACAGTTGTTTTGCCATCATCGGTGTTGTACACCTCCAGTGATGCGATCATACCAGGCTTGCTACTCGAAGCGCCTTCGACCATCAACTCCACACGTATCGCCATGCGCTCTTCGACACCACCCCAGGGAAAAGACGCAGTCTGGCCCAGCTCTACCCTGAGGCGGTCTGACTCCGCATGGACATTGCCGGCGCTGTCGAGCACCCTAAAGCGGACGATGATCCCGCGCTCCTCTCCGGTATTGACTACGTGAGCACTGATAGCCTGACCCTGTGCGAGGGTGACGGCGCCTGTTTGTCTAATGATAGCGATGACAGCCTCCGCCGTACTCGCGCCCCCGATTGTCAAGATGGTTGCGATAGCCACAGCTATCACCATTGCGATGAGTTTCATTGTCGTGGTTCGTGTCTTCATAATTTTTCTTTCTTAGTTGTGACATCTGTCCGGCGCGTCTGTCTTTTTCGCGTCGGATAGATGTGGTTCTATCTCCTAAAGCGGAAATCCTGCTTGGAACCCGCCACGATTTTGCGAAGTATTTTCTGAAAAGCCGTCGCCGATCCGATCCAGCCACCAGGTTTCTTCTCAAACCGCGGATTACCCAGAGCGGCTCCGCTGCAACGGAAGTTTAGCCCGCGAATGACCAGGCTTTCGCGAAAGCTCCGGCGCCGCAGGCACAAATGAATTCCAGTGATTTTTTCTTTCGCGTCTATTCGTGTGATTCGCGGGCCCTTTCTCTTCGTTCAGTCGTTCGTCGGCTCCTCGGGCCTTACCTCGACCCTAAGCAATCGCTAGTTCCTTTACTGGCATTGGCATACGCCGGGTTCGGTAGTGTTGTGGTGCAGGTTGTTGCCCGACCCGTTGTCAATGATGACGAGTTGAGTGAGGTTCTGATGCACGTCGTTGCCGGTGCCGAAGACCGATATCGATGTCGCGACGTTGTGGTGGATGCTGTTGTCGTTGGATGATCCACCGAGCGCGATCGACGCAGTAGAAGTCACGCTGCAGGCGATGTTGTGATGGATTGAGTTGTCATGACTGCCGGGGAATGGCGGCGCTTCGCAGGTATCCACGTTAACGCCGGCTTCCGTCTGCCCGGTCAGCAGATTGTGAACAACGGTGCTGCCAAAGCTCACACAGCCTAGATTGACGCCGATCCGACCACCGATAATAACATTGCGGTCAAGCGTTAGGTCCGTATCACCCTCTACAGCCAAGTTCACGCCGATATCACCGTCGGCAAAGCCGTCAGGCACGATGGTGAAGCCGTCGAGCGTCAGCCCCGGCGCGGTGACCTGGAATACGTAGAAGCTCACGGCAGCTTCTACCATGGTAACAAATGCACCACCGGTCGAGCTGATCGTCAGGCCGGGCGTGCCGACGTAGACGTTCTCGGTGTACGTCCCGGGGCAGACCTTGATGGCGTCGCCCGAGCTCGACGCGTTGATCGCGTCCTGGATCGTGGAGTAACCGGCGGCGTCGCAACTTGTGCCCGGGGGCGTGTAGCTGGAGGCGTCGTCGTTTACCCAACGTGTCGTAGGCGTAGCGGACGCTTCCTGCCCAAGCAGGAGACTGGCTGCCACCAATGTTGCCAGTGCCAAGCGCATAAAGTGATTGATAGAAATTTGCTTTTTTTGACGAATTTTTGTTTTCATAATTTTTCTTTCCAGTTGCGACATCTCTCCAGCGGGTTTGGTTTTTTTCGCCGGCATAGATGTGTTTCTACCTCCTAAAGCGGAAATCCCGCCCGGAACCCGCCACGATTTCGCGAGACATGTTCTAAAATGGCGGCCGGCTAATCAACTCGCGGGGCATGTTTTTGAAAAACCGCGGATCGAGGATGGCACGGATAAGAGAAAAGAGGGCGAGACAGAACAGGATACGCCTTTCAATCAGTCAGGCTTGAGGCTTGTGGGCTGCGGCAACTACGGTGTCGCTACAAAGCCATGCAACGCGCCGCTGGCGTCCATGTAATCACCCACGACCTGTCGGTGCGCGTTGATCCCGAAGGCGCCGGTGCTCGTCGCGCCGGGAACGTCGATTGTGGTAAAGACGCCGTTCTTTAGGAGAAACCCGTGCTGCGTGCCGCTGGCATCTACGTAGTAGCCCGAGATTCGACCGCCGGCATTTATCCCGAAGGCGGCTGTGAGGACAGCCCCGGTGACATCGATCGCGGTGAAGGAGCCCTTGTGCAGCACATAGCCATGGATAGTGCCGCCGACATCTGCGTACTGGCCTACAATCTGTCCGCGATTATTGATCCCGAAGGCATTGGTGCTCGTCGCGCCTGGAACGTCGAATGTGGTAAAGACACCATTGTGCAAGAGAAACCCATGTGACGGGCCGCCGAGATCGTAAAAACCCACGATGTGACCGTGATTATTGATCTTGACGGCTAGGGTAGTCGTGGCGCCTGGAACGTCGATCGTCGTGAAAGTGCCCTGGTGAAGGAGAAACCCGTGCTGGCCGCTGGCGTCTGAGAATTCGCCAACGATCTGGCCGTGAGCATTAATCCCGGCGGCCTCGGTAGCCGTGGCGCCCGGCGGATCGATTGTGATGAAGCCGCTCCCGTCCAGCAGAAAGCCATGGAACACGCCCCCGGCATCGGTGAACGTGCCAACGATTTCGCCTTGAGCATTGATACCGAAGGCACTGGTGTTCGTCGCGCCCGGGACATCGATCGTGGTGAAGATAAATCCGGAAGTGCTTGACGGAATAGCTGCGAGAGTGAGCGCTAACGCGCCAACAAAGAACGTCCCGCCCAGCATGGAGCAAACGCGTTGGGCAAACATCGTTATGTGTTTCATGATGTGACTTCTTTCCGGCGGCGAATGGTTGTTTGCCAAATTGCTTTGCCCGGGTTTCTCGTTGAGGAGGTGATTTGTGCTTCCATATGTTGCTTTCCAGGTTGTGGCATCCATCTGGCGTGAACGTGTTTTGTCGCGCCCGGATAGATCTTGTTCTATCTCCTAAAGCGGAAATCCCGCTTGGAACCCGCCACGCCGACGCAGTTTTTTATCGCTTGCCAAGGTGTACGGCTGTAGCATAAAAAATCTCGATCCTGTTGGAATTGGCAGTGTCGAGCAGCCGGTATGACGTCTCCCTCGCCTGCGCAACAAGAGGTTACCCAATTGCTCGGCGACTGGAGCGGCGGAGACGAACGAGCACTCGGAAAGCTGATCCCGCTCGTGCAAACAGAACTGCACCGGCTGGCGCATCATTACATGAGCAGGGAACGCGCCGGCCAGACACTGCAAACTACCGCGCTCCTCGACGAGGCATACCTGCGGCTGGTCGATAATCCCAAACGCAACTGGAGCAACCGTACCCACTTTGTCGCTGCTGCCGCGCAACTGATGCGGCGCATCATGGTTGACCATGCGCGTGAACGCCACTCGCTCAAGCGGGGTGGTGGCGCGCTGAAAGTAACATTGGACGAGGCTGCGTTAGTGAGCCACACGCGATCGGAGGAATTGCTCGCGCTGGACGAAGCGTTGGAAAGGTTGGCAGTGCAGGATCCGCGTAAAAGTCAGATTGTTGAACTGCGATACTTCGGCGGGTTAACGGTTGAAGAGACCGCGGAATTTCTGAACCTGTCGCAGCGGACAGTGGAGCGCGAATGGAATATGGCCAAGGCCTGGCTTTACCGCGCGCTGAGTGGGGAAGAGCCTGATAATGAAAGCTGATCGCTGGCGACAAATCAACGATCTCTTCGAGTCAGCTGTCGAGCGTGCGCCAGAGGAGCAGGTCGCGTTTCTCGGTGAAGCTTGTCATGGCGACGAAGGCTTATACCGCGAGGTCAAGTCTCTTCTCGCTTCCCACGAGCGGGCAGAAAACTTTATCGAATCACCGGCCTTCGAAGTCGCGCCCGAACTTCTGACTAACGACGAAGCCCCCGATGCGTTGGTCGGAGAATTGATTGGTCACTACCGGATCAAGTCTCTCATCGGCGCTGGCGGAATGGGCGAAGTCTATCTTGCCCAGGACGATCGCCTCGGGCGCAAAGTCGCGCTCAAGCTTCTTCCAGAGCACCTGACAGCGGACGAGACGCAGCTCAACCGGTTCGAAACCGAGGCGCGCACTGCCTCGGCTCTAAATCATCCGAACATTCTGACGGTTTACGAGATCGACACCGCGCGAAATCGGCCATTCATCGCGACAGAGTTCATCGAAGGGATGACCCTGCGCGCATTGCTGGCTCGTGGGCGAATGAATCTAAACGAGGCGCTAAAGATTGCCGTGCAAGTCGCCTCGGCGCTGGCCGCCGCGCACGAGACCGGCGTGGTGCATCGCGATATCAAACCGGAGAACATCATGCTGCGCCCGGACGGCTACGCGAAGGTGCTCGACTTCGGAATTGCCAAACTCACCGAGCAACCGGCGGGGTCAGACGATCATGCCATCGGAACCACGGCGGTACTGCAAACGCGACCGGGCCTGGTGTTGGGCACGTGGCACTATATGTCGCCCGAACAGGCGCGCGGCCAACCGGTGGACGCGCGTTCGGATATCTGGAGCCTTGGCGTGGTGCTCTACGAGACGGTTGGAGGAATCCCACCGTTCAGGGGCGAGACACCGAGCGACTGTATTGCCTCCATCCTAACGACGGAGCCGCCACCTTTATCCGACGTCTTGGGGGAAGTTCCGCCCAAACTCCAATCGATCGTGCAAAAGGCTTTGCGCAAAAACAGGGATGAGCGTTACCAGACAATCAAGGAGATGCTCACCGACTCCGCCATCTCAAGGCGGAACTCGAGACGGAAGGCTCCTCGCCGCAGACCAAAGCGCATCATATCGTCCGCAAAATCAAACGTCACAAGCAAGCCGCGTTCCTCACCCTGGCGGTTGCGATCCTGGCCGCGGCGGCATTTGCCTACCATTTTTACTTGGCCCCTCCGGCCCCATTACCCAATGAAAAATCGATCGCCGTTCTGCCGTTTGCCGATCTGAGCCAGGCGCGAGATCAGGAATATTTCTGCGATGGCATTCAGGAGGAAATTCTCACGCGACTTTCCAAAATCGCCGATCTGAAGGTCATTTCGCGGACATCGACGCAACGTTTCAAGAGTGCCCCGAAAAACCTACCGGAAATCGCGAAGCAACTTGGCGTCGAAAATATTCTCGAGGGCACTATTCAGAAAGCGGGAGGCCAGGTTCGCGTCAATGTCCAACTCATCAATGCCAGGAACGATTCACATCTTTGGGCCAATAAGTATGATCGCAAGCTGACTGATATCTTTGCGGTCGAAAGCGAAATCGCGGAAAAAATCGCCGACGGTTTGCAGGCGAAACTAACCGGTGCCGAGCAAAAGGCGCTCAACGCGCGCCCCACTGAAAGCTCCGAAGCGCATCAGCTTTACCTGCGCGGCCGTTACGTCATGGAAAAACGAACACCGGCCGATCTGAACAAGGCGGCGGACTATTTCAATCAGGCGATCGCGCGGGACCCAAACTATGCGGTGGCCTATGCTGGTCTTGCTGATTGCTATGTGCTTCTACCGCAATGGAAGCAGGGACCGGTCGCGGAATACCTTTCCAAGGCCAGAGCCGCGGCGAACAAAGCGTTGCAAATCGATGGTAATCTGGCGGACGCGCACGTCTCACTTGGGATGATCGCGTTCGGCGAAAAGCTGGATCTGCACGAAGCGAAACGCGAGTTTGAACGCGCCATCCAGTTGAACCCAAACTACGCCTTGGCGCACTACTGTTTGGGATATAGTGTTCTGCTCGCCTTGGGGAATCACGATCAGGCCATCGCGGAGTTAAAGCGGGCGATTGAGTTGGACCCCGTTTCCAGCGTCATCAACACGAACCTCGGATGCGCTTATATCTTGGCGCGTCGTTATCCGGAAGCGATCGCACAGCTCCGCAAAACGATCGAATTGAACCCGGGCTTTGCCTATGCTCATGCTATCTTGGGAGAAGCGCTTGAACTCAGCGGACAACTGGATGATGCGTTCACGGAGTACGAGAAGAGTTATAACGCTGGACACGACTTTCGTGGACTCATGATGATGGCGCGCGTCCACGGGTTGAAAGGCGACCGGGCAAAAGCCTTGCAAGTGTTCGAGCAGGCCAAACAACTCAACAGCCCTGACATTTGGGCCTTTGGATGCGCGATGTTCTATCTCGGCCTGGGTGACAGAAATGAAGCGCTCAATTGGCTTGAGCAAAGCTACCAGCAAAAGGAGTTCATCAACATATCGACCATTAAGGACGACCCGCTTTTCGATCCACTGCATGGTGATCCACGCTTCGAAAAACTCGTCAGTCAAATCGTGCCGCCAGAAGTGACTCCGGCGGGAGCAACATCGATTCCGGAAAAATCGATTGCGGTTTTGCCCTTTGAGAATCGTAGTGAAGACAAATCAAACGCTTATTTCGCGGATGGCGTTCAGGATGAGATTCTGACCCGGCTTTCCAAGATTGGAGATATCAAAGTGATCTCGCGTACCTCAACCCAGCGTTATAAGAACACACCCCTAAGTCTCGGCGAGATTGCGAAACAACTCGGTGTTGCCAACCTCCTGGAAGGCAGTGTCCAGAAAACAAATGACCAGGTGCGCGTTAATGTGCAACTAATCAAAGCCGCGAATGACTCGCATCTCTGGGCGGAGACCTATGATCGCAGGCTAACGGACATATTTGCGGTCGAAAGTGAAGTTGCAGCCGCGATTGCAGATAAATTGCAAGCTGCCCTGACCGGGAGCGAACAACGAGCGCTGACGAGCAAACCCACGGTTAACTTAGACGCCTACGATGCTTATCTCCACGGAATAGAGTTTGACCGCCGGACTGAGACGCCCGCTGACCTCCTGGAGGCAAGGAGATATCTCGAACTGGCGGTCAAGCTTGATCCCACCTTTGCGCTGGCTTGGGCCCGGCTGGGAAGAGTGGAAGCTTATCTTTACTTTCAGGATTACGACATTAGTCCCGCTCACCGTGAATCAGCACGTAACGCCGTCGAAACGGCCATTCGCCTTCAACCTGATTTAGGCGAGAGTTGGCTGGCCTCCGGTTACTATCACTTATATTGCGAACGCAAGCGCGAATCAGCCCGCGTCGCCTTCGAAAATGCGCGGCAACGTTTGCCTAACAACTCGGACGTCCTTCTGGCACTGAGTTATGTGGATCTTTCTCAGGGGCGACCAGACAATGCGCTGGCGTTACAAGCTGAAGCCCTGCGACTGGATCCGCGGAACACCAGCTTGTTCTTCGAAGAAGCGGCAACTCTCCTTGCGTTACGACGATTCGAGGAAGCTCGCACGGCCGCGGACAAGGCGCTTATCATTACCCCCAACGACCGGGAGTTATTGGCATTTAAAGCAGTTAGCTACGAGGCGGAAGGCGATCTGGGGCGCGCCAATCGACTGCTTGGTGAAAACTCTGCGGAGCCCTGGACTGCGCGCGCTTATTCTGTCCAATTACGGCAACTGATGGTTGAACATCGTTATGGCGAAATTATCTCGAGACTATGGCCGCTGCTGGCCGAGCGCGCGCCGTCGCCCGCGGTAAACCAAGAGACCTACTACTGGCTGCTCGGGATGGCTCAGAAACTCACAGGTAATTTGGATGGCGCTCGATCAACCTTCGCGCAAGGACGCGATTTCTTATTAGCGACCATTCAGAGAAGCGGCGGACCTCAGGGTGGTATCCACAGCTCGATTGCACTGATGTATGCCGGACTCGGCGACAAGCCAAACGCCCTGCGCGAAGCGAATCGTGCGATCGAACTGGAAGGTGACGACACCTACTTCGCTCCTGCTGCCGAGGAGGTATTAACGCTCGTCGAAGCTCAAACTGGTGAAACGGCCAAAGCGGTGGCCCGACTGCCAAAACTTCTCAATGCCCATTACTTCAGCTGGTTATCGTTCGCTCCGCTGACACCGGCGCTCTTGCGCATCGATCCGCTGTGGGATCCACTGCGCGATGATCCGCAGTTTCAGAAGCTGATCAAAGAGGGGCAACCGTGAGATCGCAAGACTTCTTCGCGAAATGCGCGGGCAATTGGGCGCCACTGAGCTGAATTTTGTAGCCGCCGACCTCTCAGGCGGTGTGGCGCGCGTGTGTAAAAATACTTCAGCCGCGTTTCGTACCGCGAAACGGCTACAGTTGAAGGTTGAGTGTTAAGCGTTGAACGTTTGCTTCGAATACATGGAAAAGCCTCTTTCTCCAACTCCGACTAAGGACGCTTTGCAAAGCACCGCGCCAATGGATTTGATTCAGGTTCAGGGATGGGTGCGGACCCGCCGCGATTCCAAGGATTTTTCGTTTATCGAACTGAACGACGGCTCGTCGTTGCGCAATCTACAGATCATCGCGAAGAAAGAGGCGCTGGCGAATTACGCAGACATCCAACGCCTCAATACCGGTGCATCGCTTATCGTAAACGGCGCTCTGGTTCCGTCGCAGGGCAAAGGACAAAAATGGGAACTGCTCGCTCGGAATATCGAGATCGTCGGCGGCGCGGATGAAAGTTATCCGCTCCAGAAAAAGGGACACACGCCGGAATTTTTGCGCGAGATCGCGCATCTTCGTCCGCGCTCCAATCTATTCGGTTGCGTTTTCCGTCTGCGCAGCCGCCTCGCATTCGCCGTTCACCAGTTTTTCCAGGAACGCGGTTTCGTTTACGTCCATACGCCGATAATCACCGGAAGCGATTGCGAAGGCGCGGGCGAGCTGTTTCGAGTTTCAACCATCGATCTCAACAATCCGCCGCGAACCAACGACGAGATCGATTACGCCCAGGATTTCTTCGCCCGCCCGACTTATCTGACCGTCAGCGGCCAACTGGAAGCGGAAGCGTTCGCCCTGGCGATGTCCAAAGTTTACACATTTGGCCCAACGTTCCGCGCCGAAAACTCCAACACGTCACGCCACGCCAGTGAATTCTGGATGATTGAGCCGGAGATGGCGTTTTGCGATTTGAGCGGCAACATGGATCTCGCGGAAGAGTGCGTGAAGTATTTGATTGCAGACGCGAGAAAGCATTGCCCCGAAGAAATGGACCTCTTCGCAAAATTCGTGGATAAGGAGTTGCTAGCGCGGCTTGATTTCGTTCTTGATCGACCGTTTCAGCGGATCACTTACACAGAAGCGATTGATCTTCTCAAGAAGAGTGACCAAGGATTCGAGTTTCCCATCGACTACGGACTAAACCTGCAATCGGAGCATGAGCGCTGGCTCACAGAGAAACATTTCAAATGCCCGGTCACAGTCTTCAATTTTCCGAAGGAGATTAAACCTTTCTACATGCGCGCGAACGATGATGGAAAAACCGTCGCGGCCATCGATTTGCTCGTGCCCGGAATCGGCGAAATCGTCGGCGGTAGTCAGCGCGAAGAACGACTGGAAATGCTGGAGGAAAACATGCGGCGACACAACATGGATCCCGCTGATTATGAATGGTATCTGGACCTGCGCCGTTATGGAACTGTTCCGCACTCGGGGTTCGGACTGGGTTTCGAACGAATACTGATGTTCATCACTGGCATTCCGAACATCCGCGATGTTATTCCCTTCGCGCGCACGCCCGGCAGCGCCGAATTCTGAGGCGTTAGTAGCTGCTTTACAGCGTCTCGGCGGCGTGGCAGCCGACCTAACTATTACCTCTGCGCTTCTTTCATTTTCGTAAACTCCAGATTGGAACCGCCGGGTTCCTGCAGAACGAGTTGGTCGCTCGAAATTTTCGCCTGATATACGGTTGTAGAGAATGGCGTTTCAATTTTGATGCGATCGTGATCGCCGACCTTGTATCGGCCGCGGACCTCTCCGACGAGGACGGAGCCGTTACTGGAAAACTCCCACACGGTTTGATTTTCAGCCCCCGACATCCGCCATTTTCCGACTATGCTGGAATTCCCGCAGCCAGGCAGAAAAAGGAGCACAAGTGCCGAAGAGATTATGGATAGCAGGCGCGCGCTTGAAAAAAAAACAATTCGCATCAACCCCGAGTTATAATTGTCTGACACTCCGGCGTCGAGCCAAAGCGAAGGTGAAATCTTATTTCTTGATCAGTTGCGGTTTTGCGGGCGTAAGCACGTACGTGTAGAACAAGTGCTTGCCGCGCCGGGTCGTTACTTCACCGTCCTTGCCGCTGGGAAAAAGTTCATGAGTTACATTCCGGTATTGTTGGCTTCCCGGAAAAAAGAGGAAGGCCATTCCTGCGTTGTCGCGATTTACGGAGGGCAATTCCGCCGCAGGATTCATTAGCAGCGCCCAGGTCTGCTCCGGCACCAAATATTGCGTAGTTACGGGATCATACGGCCAAGGGCTTTGGCCTACGGTAAACACTTGGTATTCGCTGCCGAGTGCCGCCAGGTAGCGGCTCTGAGCGGTTTGTACTTCGTAGTTCTGTTGGGCCGACCTGTATGCATTATTCTTCAGTTTCTCGGGATCGGCATAATAACGACGGAAATAGAAGTTTAAATTTAGCCAGCCAAGCATGAGCAACGCAATTGCGAGTGTTGCCGGCAAAATCCAGCGTAAACGACTTGGCAAATGCGGTTCGCCGGCCGCCGTCCATGCGCCCACAGGCACAGCCAACGCAACATAGAACGCAGGGAAAGCTGGAGTCCAATGATTGATCAGAGGCGGAACGCTGTTCGGATACGCGACCAGAGTACCGCCCACGAGCAGCACGCTGAGGCCGGAAGCGAGTATGAGAAACGCAGCAGGATGACGCCAGTGCCATAAGAGCAATGCAACGCCCGGCACAAGCAGCGCGGCTTCTGCAGGGAACAGCAAGGGTGCATAGAATATGATGTCCTGCGAACTGTGCGTGCTGATTCCCAGCAGATTTTCGGAGAACACCGGCCAAACGGTTCTCCAAGCCATTTGGAGATCCGCGAAATTACTTGGTACGTGCGACCAAATCAGAAGGCTTGCTCCTCTCCCCAGGTAAAGATTCGGGTTCCAAACAAAGTGAACCAACAGCGGACCGAACCCTACGAAATAGGCTACAGCCATTACGAGGAAACCGCTTAAGTATTGTCGTGCTTGCCGCCGATGAACAGCGAGCACGAAAGCAACAAATACCAGCAGAAGGAACGGCAGGAGCCGTGTTCCGTAATAGAAGTACTCGCTTAAACCCGCTGACAGGCCTGCTACCGCCCAATCAGACCACCGGCGCGATCGGAAACCCCGCAATAAGAAAAAGAAACAAGTCGCCCAGAAAAACTGCGTCGTGATGTTGTTCAGTGCAAGGCGGCTGTAATGAACATTAGAGACGCTGAAGGCCATCATCGCCGTTCCCGCTGTCGCTGCGTATTTTCCCCACGCTCCACGTATCAATCCATAAACCGGCAGAACTGTAGCCACCCCGAACAAGGCGGCAGGCAGCCTTAGCATTGCAAGCGAGTTTCCACCCAGCTTTAGAAATACAGCTACGATCCAGAACCAAAGAGCAGGCAAATCAATCCCACTCCATAACGTACTGAAAAGTGATGGCGGCGGGCGAGTCGCGCTGAGGTACGCCTGAGTCGCGACCGTTCCGGTCATGATTTCATCCGGGTAGATGTTGTCGGGAAACTTCGTCAGATTCCAAACTCGACTAAGGAGGGCTACCAGGAACACCGCGGCGACGAGGGCGATCTCCCAAGTTGTCCATCGCCCGGGGCGCGCTGCATTGGAACGTGCGAGTAACGAATGAGAGCCGGGAAAAACAGAGAAGAGTAGCAGGCCGATACCTGCGAGCCATAAAATGCCTGCCACTCCGAATGTCTCTTTGGAAGCCGCGAGTAAACGGAGGTCCGCCGCCAGGACAAGCAGCGCGGCGATTGCTGGTGCGACCCAATAAGAAAGCTGGCTCCGGTTTACAGCCGTCGGAATATTAACTTCGTTCGAAAACGCGGGTATCCACTTTTGACGTCCCCACAGAGTACCGCGAGCACTGCTGCCGCAATGAGCAGCGCGATCGCCCACGTCCGAGTCGGTTCATTTCGTAATTGGAGAGTGCCAATGAGCGAGATCAGGTACGCGACTACGCCGGCCGAAAGACTGGTGTAGTTTCGTAGCCGCATTGTTGTGCGGAATGCCGCAATCTTCATTCAAGAACGAAGAGCTTGCCGAACGCCGCCAATGGCAATTCCCGCCCTACGGACAGTCACCAAGCCTAAGGCGTTTAGGGCGGCCAATGCTAGGAAGAGTAAACCGACAGCAACCACTCTCAACGAACGCCTTGCTGCGAGCACATAGAGACCGCCAGTTAAGAGGAGCGCGCCTGGCAGAAGCGGCGCTTCAGGAGCGAACTCTCTAGTTGCCAGCCAGCAGAAATACACGGTTGCAGCTCCCAATAAGGCAGCGACCAGCCTGCCGATGTACAATGCCGCTTTCGGCTCGGGTGGCATGGCCTGTGCAACGAACCCTGCAGTAAGGTAATAGAGGGGAGGTTGAAAAGACTCGTAAAGGACAAGAAAGTGTGGGTCCTGCACGGGGAGTTTTGGGAGGAGGTTTGCAACGTAGGCACGCGTTTCGGTATCGGATGGCGGATTCGCTATTACGGCAGCGGGGCTGCTTGGGCCGAAATGTATCTCTGGAAGCATGTGCTGTTTGCGCACTTGCATAATCGCCTGGAGGTGTCCAGGCTCGTCCGGAGCATCCAACGGCTGAATCACAGCCATCCATACCAGCCCAATCAAGAAGCTGAGGACCGCCAGTATAAATCCAGGCTGTCGGACAAAATGTCCAATCGTTTGTTGAATTGGCTTGATCAAGTCGTTCATCTCTTTGGCGTGCCTCCGCAACAGAGGCGTGTTACCCCGAGCGGATCGAGCGATCTCTCAAAAATGCTGTAGTAACAGGAAAACGAAGCGCGTGCAATCCTCGTGCGCGCCACCATGTACCTCAGGGTAGGCTTCCTCGCGACACGACTGAAGGATCCCTCGTTGTCTGCGCAACTCGCGATGACCGCGCGGCAGACGAGTTATTTTTTCTTAGAGTCTTTCCTCGACTCGCGCTTGGGCTCCTCTGATTCCTTTGCGTCGTGTCTCGATTCACCGGGGCGATACTCTTCCTGTTCGGCAGCGGCGAAAGCTTTTTCCAAACCAACCATGTCTTCGCCGGGACGGAGCGTGTCGAACGACTCGACTTCCTTGCGCAGTTGTTCTTCGGAATAATTCGCTGCTTTGATCGACAGCCCGATCCGGCGCTCGATTTTGTCGACCTTGATAACGCGCGCTTCGACTTCCTGACCCACTTTCAGGACGTCCTTTACTTTTGCCACGTGATCTTCGCTCAACTGTGAGATGTGCACGAGCCCGTCGATATCGTCCTGCAGCTGCACAAACGCGCCGAAGCTGGCGAGCTTCGTGACTTTCCCGTTCACCAGATCGCCGATCTTGTATTTCTCATCGATCGTTTTCCACGGATCTTCGGTCAATTGTTTGATACCGAGACTGATCCGCTGGTTTACTTTGTCGATGTCGATTACCACGGCTTCGACTTCATCGCCTTTCTTAAACATCTCGCTGGGATGATTGATTTTGCGGGTCCAACTTAAGTCCGAGACGTGGATCATGCCGTCAATGCCTTCTTCCAATTCAACGAACGCGCCGTAAGCGGTCATGTTGCGAATTGTGCCTTTGACACTGCTGCCGATGGTGAACTTCTTCTCAATTTCATCCCACGGATTTGGCTCGAGCTGGCGCAGGCCTAATGAAATTTTTTGTTCTTCTTTGTTTACGCCCAGCACCACGGCTTCGACTTCCTGGCCGACGCTAAGAATGTCCGAAGGACGCATGATGCGTTTGGTCCACGAAAGCTCGGAGACGTGAATCAAACCTTCTACGCCTTCTTCGATCTCAACAAAAGCGCCGTAGGGGACAAGATTGGTGATCTTGCCTTTGATGCGCTGCCCCGCAGGAAATCGCTCCTCAATCTGGTCCCACGGATTCTTCTGCGTTTGCTTCAAGCCGAGCGAAACGCGCTCTTTTTCCTTATTGATGTCGAGAACCACGACTTCTAACTGCTGCCCCACCTTCAATAACTCGCCGGGATGCCCCAGCCGTCCCCAGGTCATGTCAGTGACGTGCAGCAATCCATCCATGCCGTCGAGGTCGATGAATGCGCCGAAGTCCGTGATGTTTTTCACAGTGCCAACTACACGGTTGCCGACGGTAACACCTTCCAGGAATTTCTGACGCTTCTCGCTGCGTTCCTTTTCGATTACCTCACGCCGGCTGAGCACGACGTTCTTTCGCTCATCGTTGAGCTTGACGATTTTGAAATCGTAAGTGTTCCCGACGAACTGCTGCAAATCCTTTGGCGGAACGACGTCGATCTGAGACGCCGGCAAAAATGCCTCCACGCCGATGTTCACCATGAGACCGCCTTTCACTACCGATCTCACCTTGCCCTTGATCAGTCCGTCGCCCTCGAAAACAGTAACGATCTTGTTCCAGTTTTGGCGATAGGCGGCTTTTTCCTTCGACAGCACAACCATGCCTTCGTCGTTTTCCAGCCGTTCCAGGAGAACGTCCACCTCGTCGCCGACTTGCAACGAGCCGGGATCTTCGAATTCGCTCAACGGAATAACACCCTCGGATTTGTATCCGACATCGACGAGCACTTCGCGAGGGCGAATTTCCAGGATCTGTCCTTTGATGATAGTTCCTTCGCGGAAATCCGGCATCGCCTTCGACATCACGTCCTGCATTTGAATCATAAAATAAGTAGGCCTCCTCTGCAGTACAGCGGCGTTCTCAATCGAACGCCGATGTTCCGTGCATCCAGCTGCTGCCGGAAGCGGAAATGGGAACGCCATAGTAGGCGTTTTTGTATCTTCGGTCAACTCTGGCAAACGGTCGCCGCGGTGACCATTCCCCAGGCCTTGAGTGCGCCGCCTTTCTCCGTATTCTGGCGAAGGATGCCGATGCTTCGATTATTGATGATGAGCGGATTGATGGCTGGTACGCTCCACGCGCAATCCCCGGCCGGGCAAAAGGTTCTGGAGGCCATCAAGGGGGACAACTTAAGCGTCGTTCATCTGTGGGCGCCGTGGTGCTCTAATTGTCAGGCCGAACTCAAAACCGGCGGCTGGACCAAAATGATCGATGAAAATCCCCAGGTGAAATTTTATTTCGTCTCCGTTTGGAATGATGGCCAGGACGGGCGAGCTATGCTGAAAAGATTCGGGATTGTCGATCAGCCAAACGTGGCGATTCTCGCGGATCCCGGTCCGCGTCGCGGTGAAAACAAAATCAAACAATTTGCCGGTCTGGCGCTGAGCTGGATTCCGGCGACTTGGATTTACAAAGGCGGTGATCTCCGCTACGCATTGAATTACGGCGAGGTTCGCTTCCCGCTGCTCCAACAATTTCTGACAGACAGTCAGTCGGAGTGGTCGCACAAGGGCGAACCTTCAATCGAGTAGTTTATGAGTCACAATTCCGCTGCTTCCTCTATTGCGCATGATAAGCCGCCCGAGATTTTGTCGCTCATCGGCGATACGCCCCTGGTGGAGGTGACGCAATTCGACACGGGGCCGTGTCAGCTTTTTCTCAAGCTCGAAAATCAAAATCCGGGTGGCTCGATCAAGGATCGGATCGCGCTGTCGATGATCGAAGCGGCGGAGACTGAGGGGAAATTGGCTCCCGGCGGGACAGTAATTGAAGCGACAGCAGGTAACACGGGTCTTGGACTCGCGCTGGTAGCAGGCGCAAAAGGCTATCGCGTTTTGCTTGTCATTCCCGACAAGATGTCGCAGGAAAAAATCTCGCACGTGAGAGCGCTCGGCGCCGAAGTACGGATCGCGCGGTCTGATGTTACGCGAGGCCATCCTGAGTATTACCAGGACGTAGCGTTCCGGCTCGCCGAAGAAATTCCAGGTGGTTTTTACGTGAACCAATTTGGTAATCCGGCGAATCCTCTTGCACATGAGCGCACTACGGGCCCGGAAATTTGGGAGCAAATGCGACACGACGTCGATGCCCTCGTTGTGGGCGTCGGTTCCGGCGGAACACTGACCGGACTTGGCAGGTTTTTTAATCGCGTGAAACCCAGGCGCGGTATCGAAATGGTTTTGGCCGACCCGACCGGCTCTATTTTGTACGAGTTACGTCAAGACCGGTCAGATGGTTGAATCGGGCAGCTGGGCCGTAGAAGGCATTGGTGAAGATTTTATCCCGGAAATAGCCGACATGTCTCTGGTCACGGAGGCTTTCGAGATTGATGACGCGGAAAGTTTTGCGACGGCACGCGAGCTCCTGCGCAAGGAGGGAATCTTCGGCGGCTCGTCCACAGGAACGCTTCTCGCCGGAGCTTTGCGTTATTGCCGGCAGCAAACAAAACCGAACCGTGTCGTCACGTTCGTTCCTGACACGGGCAATAAGTATCTTTCCAAGATGTACGACAATTTCTGGATGGCAGAGCAGGGGTTCATTCATCGTCAGCCGCATGGCGGTCTTAGCGATTTAGTCTCGCACCGATACGAAGCTGGCGAAGTGATCACCGTGGGGCCGGACGATTCACTGCTGACAGCGTTTAAGCGAATGCGCGACTCGGACGTCTCGCAGCTTCCGGTAGTCGACAAGAGTGGACGCGCCGTTGGCATCATCGACGAATCCGATCTCCTGGTGAAGGTGCACCGTGAACCGTCGCATTTTAACGATCCGGTGAAAAAGGCGATGACGGATCAGTTGGAAACGCTGCCTCCTGACGCGAAACTTAACGACTTGCTGGGCGTATTTGATCGCGGCCGAGTCGCTATCGTAATGGACGACAACAAATTTCTTGGACTGATTACGCGCACAGATTTGCTTTCCTACCTCCGGCTTCACATGCCAAAATCGTCCACGCCATCGGAGCGAGAGTTCGTGTAGAACGCTCCAAACCGACCATGAAAAAAGAACAGGGCTTTGCCACGCGCGCCATTCATGCCGGGCAGGAGCCGGACCCCACGACTGGCGCTGTTATAACACCGATCTATGCGACCTCGACCTATGTACAGGAAAGCCCTGCCAAGCACAAAGGCTACGATTACGCGCGCTCGATCAATCCCACCCGGTCGGCGTACGAAAAGTGCATAGCTGATTTGGAAAGCGGGTCGCGTGGGTTTGCCTTTGCATCCGGCCTGGCTGGGATGGCGACGGTGCTGGAGCTGCTCGACAGCGGCTCGCATATCGTTGCGAGCGACGATCTATACGGTGGCACATTTCGTTTGTTCGATCGCGTGCGCCGTCGCTCTGCCAATCTTGATTTTTCTTACGTCGATTTGACCGATGCGAAAGATCTCGAGCGCGCAATTAAGCCAAACACGCGCATGGTTTGGATTGAAACTCCGAGTAATCCTTTACTCAAACTGATCGATCTCGAAGCGATCTCAAAAATCGCGCGCAAAAAGAAGATCATCTCGGTTTCCGACAATACGTTTGCCACTCCATGGATCCAAAGACCGATTGAATCGGGGTTCGACATCGTTGTGCATTCCGCGACGAAATATTTGAACGGACATTCCGATCTGGTTGGTGGTGTGGTCGTGGTTGGCGGGAAAAAGGAACTCGCCGATCAAATTGCGTTTCTTCAGAATTCTGTCGGCGCAATCGCCGGCGCATTCGATAGTTTCCTTGTCCTGCGGAGCTTGAAAACACTCGCTCTCCGGATGGAGCGGCATTGCTCGAACGCGCTTGAAATTGCTCGCTGGCTCGAAGACCAGAGTGAGGTCAAATCAGTCCATTACCCAGGATTAAAGTCACATCCACAACACGATCTGGCCCGGCAACAGATGCGCGGGTTCGGCGGGATGGTCACGATTGTGCTGAAGACAGATCTCGCCGGAACCCGGCGTTTTCTTGAAAACACGCATTTGTTTGCGTTGGCGGAAAGCCTGGGTGGAGTGGAAAGCCTTATTAACCATCCCGCACTTATGACGCATGCCTCCGTGCCGAAGGAACAACGGCAAAAACTCGGCATTACTGATTCGCTCGTCCGCTTGTCGGTTGGCGTCGAGGATGTGCGCGATTTAATTGACGACTTAAAGACCGCGCTCGAAGCGATATAGTAGCATGGCCGCTGTGACCGTGGGACAGTAGCGCAAATGTCCAACACGTTCGGCCAGCTCTTTCGCGTCACCACTTTTGGTGAATCGCATGGCGGCGGTATCGGCGTAGTGATCGACGGTTGCCCGCCACGCATTGAGATTTCTGCAGCGGAGATTCAAAAAGAGCTGAACCGTCGCCGGCCCGGTCAAAGCAAACTAACAACACAGCGAAAAGAGGAAGACCGGTGCGAGATTCTGTCGGGTATCTTTGAAGGGAAAACGCTTGGCACTCCCATCGCAATTCTTGTCCGGAACAAAGACGCTCGACCGGAAGATTATAGCGAGATGACCCGCAAATTTCGACCGTCGCACGCCGATTACACGTACGAGGCCAAATACGGAATTCGAAACTGGCGGGGTGGCGGTCGCGCCTCTGCTCGCGAAACGATTGGTCGAGTCGCGGCGGGCGCAATTGCGAAAAAGATTTTATCAACGCTCCATGCAGGTTCCGAAATCGTTGCGTACGTCACGCAGATTCACGAGCTCACGGCAGAGATCGACCGTTCGACCGTTACAATCAAAGACGTGGAAAAGAATATCGTCCGCTGCCCGGACGCGGCGGCTGCGAAAAGGATGATCTCCTTGATCGAGCAAATTCGCGATGAGGGCGACTCCATTGGCGGCGTCATAGAGTGTGTTGCGCACGGCATCCCGGCCGGACTGGGGGAACCAGTTTTCGATAAGCTCGAAGCCGACCTTGCGAAAGCAATGTTGAGCATACCCGCTGCGAAAGGTTTCGAGATCGGCTCTGGATTCACGGCGACGCGCATGCGCGGCTCGCAACACAACGATGCCTTTGAAATCCGCGCTGGAAGAATTCGAACCACAACAAATAACTCCGGAGGCGTGCAAGGCGGGATCAGCAACGGCGAAGACATTTACTTTCGCGTTGCGTTTAAGCCGCCGGCAACTATTGCGCTCCGGCAGAAAACCGTCACACGTTCGAAAGAGCAGACCGGGCTTCAGCCCCGTGGACGCCACGATCCATGCGTCCTTCCGCGAGCCGTACCGATCGTCGAAGCCATGGCCGCGCTTGTTTTCTGCGATCATGCGCTCCGGCAACGCGCGATTCAGGCGTGATCGCAAATTGCGGATTGTCAGGTATGACAGCTGACGAATTAAAGCTGCAGACGAAGCGATTTGCGTTTCGGGTTATCGCGCTTGTAGCTGGGTTACCAATTGTGGGAAGAGCAATTGCCAACCAGCTCGTTCGCTGCGGCACATCAGGGAAATCTACAATTTGAAATCTGCAATTCCTTACCTCACCACCATCGGCCTTGAAGTGCACGTTCAGTTGAAGACGCGCTCCAAGATGTTTTGCGCCTCTCCGGTTGAATTTGGCGCCGAACCGAACACGCACACCTGCCCGATCTGCCTCGGCCTGCCCGGTGCATTGCCGGTGATGAATCATGAGGCGTTGCGCATGACCGTTCTGGCGGGATTGATGCTCGGATGCGACATCGCGCCGGTCAGCAAATTCGATCGAAAAAATTATTTCTATCCGGATATGCCGAAGAATTATCAGATTTCGCAATACGACATGCCACTGTGCACGAACGGCAGCCTGTTGCTGCACGATCTGGCGTATCCGAAGGATGCTCAGAAAAATATCGCCATGCCGGACAAGGAGGTGCATCTGGTGCGCATCCATCTCGAAGAAGACGTGGCGAAGAGTTTCCATTTCGAAACAACAACCGGCATCGATTTCAATCGCGCCGGGACGCCATTGATGGAGATAGTCACGCAACCAGAAATTAGTTCGCCCGAGGAAGCATTCGCGTTTTTAACGGCGTTAAAGCAGATCCTGATCTACGGAGCGGTGAGCGACGCCGATATGGAGAAAGGGCAACTCCGCTGCGACTGCAATGTGTCGGTGCGACCTGAAATGCAAAATGAACTTGGAGCGAAAATTGAAATCAAGAATTTGAATTCGATCAGCGGCGTGCGGCGCGCTCTGGCTTACGAGATCCGGCGTCAGATCGCTGTTTTGGAGCGTGGCAAACAACTCGAACAGGAGACGCGCGGATGGGACGATAATACGGGTGAGACATTCCTCATGCGCACGAAGGAATTCGCGCATGACTATCGCTATTTCCCCGATCCCGATCTCGTATCAGTGAAAACCGAAGCCTTGTTGGCTGAGGTTCGCAAACAATTACCGGAGCTGCCAAAGGCGAAACGCGTGCGCTTCGTCGAGCAATATCGGGTGACCCCATATGACGCCGCCGTCCTGGCAAACGATCTCGACTTGGCGAGATATTTTGAGGCCGCTGCCAAAGAGACAAACAAACCGAAGAATGTGGCAAACTGGATCCTGAACGATTTACAGAACGCTCTCAGCGCCGCAGGTAAGCAAATCGAAGAGTGTCCCATTCCGCCAGAAGCGTTGGATGAGTTGGTCAATCTGATCGACGGCGGCAAGATCAGCGGCAAACAAGGCAAGGAAGTTTTCGCCGAAATGTTCGCGAGTGGGAAGAGCGCGGCGGCCATCGTGAAAGAAAAAGGAATTGAGCAACTGAGTGACACCAGCGCGATTGAAGCACTCTGCGACGAGGTGATTGCAGCGAACCCGAAGCCAGTCGCAGATTTCAGGTCAGGCAATGCTGCGTCGCTCAATTTTCTTAAAGGCCAGGTCATAAAATTGTCCAAGGGAAAGGCGAACCCGCGACTGGTGGGTGAAGTTCTCCAAGAGAAATTGAAGGGGTAGGATGCCGCGTCGCGACGTCCGTAATTGTAGGCGTTTCTGTGAAACGCATCTTGTTGGCGTCTGACCAGACGCCCTACAATAGTGGCGTGCGAATCCTGATCGCTCCGGACAAATTTAAAGGCGCGCTTAACACTCGCGAGGTCGCGAACAACATCGCGAAAGGATTGCTCGATGTTCTGCCGGACGCGACGATCGAAGTTGTGCCGATGGCGGACGGCGGTGAGGGAACGGCGGAAACGATCTGTGAGGCGCGCGGGTGTTCCTGGCTGGAATGCAAGGCGCATGATCCGCTCGGCCGCGACATCAACGCGCGTTACGGATGGATCGAACACGAAAAAATCGCGGTAATGGAGATGAGCGAGGCCGCTGGGATGCGGCGGCTTTCTGAGGCTGATCGCGATCCCCTTCGCGCGACGACGTTCGGCGTCGGCGAGATGATTTTGGATGCGACCAATCGGGGCGCTAACGAAATTATCATTGGCCTTGGCGGCAGCGCCACCAATGACGGCGGCTTCGGCATGGCGCGCGCTTTGGGATTTCAATTTTTCGCGAATACAAAGGAACTGACCGGAGCGGTGACGGGACTCGCGGAACTAACGAAGATCATCTCACCGGAAAAATTTGTAGGCGCGAGTGTGTCAAGCGCCCAACCGAAAGGCGGGCGGCTGGCGCACCCGCCTCTACAACGCGCGTTACCGGAGATTATTGCGGCGGTTGATGTAAAGAATCCCTTGCTAGGCGAAAATGGCGCGACGCGAGTATTTGGTCCTCAGAAACGTGCGAACAAGAGCGACATCGACATTTTGGAACGCGCGCTGACCAGGCTTGCTGACGTTGTCGCTCACGAATTCGGATTTGACTATCGTGATGTGGCTGGTGCTGGCGCGGCGGGCGGACTCGGGTTCGGCCTGCTGAGTTTTTGCGACGCAAAAATCAATCCGGGATTCGAAGTTGTCGCAGAAACTGTTGGCCTCGAAGACAAGATAAAAAACGCGGACGTTGTGATTACAGGCGAGGGGAGTCTGGATCGCCAAACCCTCGAAGGTAAAACGCCTGCCGGCGTGGCGCGGTTGGCGCGCAAGCTCGGCAAACCCGTGTTCGCAATTGTCGGCCGCGCAACTGTAGATCGAGAACTTAGCGAAATCTTCGATGGGATTTACGAGAACGCGCGGCGGGGAATGAGTGACCAAGAAAATATGACGCACGCGGCGGAATTGTTGCGTGAGAACGCGCGCGAGCTGGCAAACACATTCGGTGTCGGTCTGTAAGCACCCGTTTACGGGAATCGCGGAATTGTAAGTTGTAGGGCGTTTCTGTGAAACGCCGAGGACGACGGTCGGCGTCTGACACAGACACCCTACAGACTCAATAGAATTCGCGGTAGTGCTTCGTTGTTTCGACGTAGGTCCAGGCCCAGCGGGCAATATCATTTTGCTCGTCGAGTGTGAGTTGCCTGCGAATTTTTGCAGGAGAACCGAGCACGAGTGAACCGGGCGGAATTTTGGTTCCCGTCGTCACCAGCGCGTTTGCGCCGATGATGGAACGTGCGCCCACCTCGACGTCGTCGAGAATGATGGCGCCCATGCCGACGAGTACTTCGTTATCGATCGTGCATGCGTGAACGACCGCAGTGTGCCCGATCGTGACCAGTTCGCCGACGCTCGTAGGATAGTCGGTGTCTACGTGGACGACAGCATTGTCCTGAACGTTCGAGCGCGGCCCGATGGTGATGCGATTGATGTCACCGCGCAGCACCGCGCCGTACCAGACGCTCGATTCCTCTTTGAGAATTACGTCTCCCAGCACAGTCGCGCCCGGAACAACCCATGCGCTTGAATGGATCGTAGGGCCATTTTGCAGGCGCGGCATGATGCCGTCGTGGCCGGTCGGCAGTGAATCTCGTTCGATATGCATTTGTTAGAATGGCAAGTCTGCCTGTCAGGTCGAGCGAAGTCGAGACATCTCCGGCTTTTGTAAATCAGAGATTTGACTCGCTCACTTCCCGTTCGCTCAACCTCCGGTCTTCCCTTCTATGTCGCGGCTTCCCCAGCCCCTCCCTTTTCGCCTTCAGGCGGAATGATAAAACGGCCAACTAACAGAATCGGATTTTGTTATTTTGGCGTTTGCGCGATTATAGGCGTCGCATGGCCGAGTTTCCTCCTGAACAGGTTACACCGTTTGTTTTCTCCGATCCCAGCGGTAAACGCTGGCCACGGTTGCGTCTGATTCTGCTGACCGGCAGCGTTCTATTTTTTGTTGCGCTGGTGCTTTTCGTTCAGACGCTCTTTGTCACACCGAAAATGAATGTGCCGTTTTCGTTGCGGCAGTTGAAAGGCCAATTGCGAGCCCTGCAAAGGAAGAATCCGGCGGGTCAGTTATCCCCGGCTTCGCTTCTTTGGCAGAAATTTGGCGCGACCCGACAAGCAGCGAAAAAGCTCGGCGGAACAGCGCCCACGACTTCACCGCGACCTCGGAAGAAAGCGCCCGATAACGAAGTGCGACTGGCATTCTACGCGAACGGCGATCCGTACAGCTATGCGTCGCTTGAGCAACACGCGGCGCAAATTACGCACGTCTGCCCGGAATGGATGACCGTGATCAATGGCCTGGGCGATTTGCAGATCGATTCCGACAGCCGCGTGTCCAAGCTGGCGGCCACCAAAGGCATCGCCCTTATGCCGCTGCTAACGAATCTTGTTGGCGACACCTGGCAACCCGAAGCAATTGAGAATCTCGCACATGGGCCGGCCAAGCGGCAGGATCGATTCATCGCAAATGTGCTTTTGGTTTTGCGCAATGCAAAGGCCGCCGGCGTCGTGGTTGATTGGGAACAAATGGATCCTGCATACAAGAAGGACCTCACTGCATTTCTCGACAAGTTCACTGACGCACTGCACGACGATAACAAGGAGTTGTGGCTGTGCGTCCAACCCGGGCAGGAACTGGATTACATCGATATCGATGCGCTTAGTGACAACGTTGATCGTTTCGTGGCGATGCTGTTCGACGAAACGTCAGACACAGATCCACCGGGGCCACTGGCGTCGCGCTCGTGGTTTGAAGGCTGGCTGCACGCGCTGCTGGAAGATTCGGACACGAAGCAATGGATCATAGCAATTGGCAGCTACGGATATGACTGGCCCATCGGCGGCAAGAAGGCTGAGATGATCAGTTTTTCCGAAGCGATGAGTCGCGCTAACGACGCGGAGATGGAGAGCGTGGAGGTGCAGGGACCGAGTTACAGTCCCTACTTTTATTTCCAGGATGAAGACACCGAGCACGGGGTTTGGTTTCTGGATGCTGTGACATTCCTGAACCAGGTGCGAGACGTGCGCGATCAAAAAGCCGGCGGTTTTGCTCTTTATCGGCTCGGCAGCGAGGACCCGGCGATATGGGAGGCGCTCAGCGTGCCGCGCGATTTCAAAATCGATAATCAAACGCGACACGCGTTGGAACTGATCAAATCGACAGACACGATAACCGACGTTGGCGATGGCGAGATCGTCACCGTGGACGAGGATCGCACGGACGGAATGCGGAAGCTGTCTATCGATGGTGACGGCTATCTGACAGCCAGGTATGTAAAGTTTGCCGAATTTCCAACGCTCTATCACCAGGGGGCCGGCGGGGAGCATCAGGTGGCTATCACTTTTGATGATGGCCCCGATCCGCGATGGACACCGAAGATCTTGGACATTTTAAAGGCAGCAAACGTGAAGGCGACCTTTTTCGTCGTCGGAGTAAATGCAGAGCGTTATCCGGCGCTCGTGCGTCGCATCGTCAACGAAGGTCACGAGATCGGAAACCACACGTATTACCATCCAAATCTCGCGCTTTGCTGGCCGGAACACATCCGGCTGGAGTTGAACTCGACTCAGCTATTGCTTGAGACCATCACGGGTCGCGCGACGACTTTGTTTCGCCCGCCTTACGCTGCGGATACCGGCCCGACAGAGCTCAGTGAACTGGCTCCGCTAAAAATCGCGGAAGACCTTAATTACCTCGTCGTGCTTGAGGATATCGACCCGCAAGATTGGGCCAGGCCCGGGGCGGACATTATCCTGCGACGGATCAAACAACAAAGGCACGACGGCAGCGTGATCCTGCTGCACGATGCGGGTGGCGATCGCTCCCAGACGGTCGAAGCCCTTCCACACATTTTGGATTGGTTGCATGCGCGCGGCGACACCATTGTGCCATTGAGCACCCTGTTGGGAACGACGCGCGACGCGGTGATGCCGCCCGTGCAAGCCGATGCGCAATCTCTCAGCCGGTTCGTGAGCAGCACCGGGTTTCGGGTTTACCACAGCATCGAGGAATTCCTCTGGGCGTTTATGATTGTGGCGACGGCGCTGGTAGTTATCCGCACCCTGATTGTCATCTGGCTCGCAGCTCGTTTTCGGCGCGAACCGAAAGCAGATTTCGTGAAGCCGATCAGCGTCGTCATCGCTGCTTACAACGAAGAGAAAGTCATCGCGGAAACAATGCGGACGCTTCTCGCTACAGACTATAAAGGCGAAATCGAGGTAGTCGTCGTGGACGATGGTTCAAGCGATCAAACAGCTGCGGAAATTGAGCGCATTGCACAAACCGAATCGCGCGTGCGATTATTACAGCAGGAAAATCACGGAAAAGCCCGCGCTCTCCAACGAGGTCTGGCTGCCGCGCGTAATGGCATCATCGTTTTCATTGATGCCGACACGCAATGCCAGCGCGACACGCTCCCGCGTTTGCTCGAGCCGTTTGCAGATCAGGGTATCGGCGCGGTGTCAGGTCATGCGAAGGTCGGAAATTTGCGCACCTTCATCGCGCGTTGTCAGGCGCTGGAATACACCTGCGGATTTAACCTGGACCGGCGCGCTTACACTCGCTGGCAATGCATCACCGTAGTGCCGGGCGCGATCAGCGCCGTGCGCAAGGACGCCATCAGTGAAGCGGGGGGACTCAGTCTGGAAACGCTCGCCGAAGATACCGATCTGACTCTGTGTTTGCACCGGCAGCGTCACCGCATCGTGTATGTGCCGGATGCGATCGCGTGGACGGAAGCGCCTGAGAGCGTGCACGCGCTGACGCGGCAACGTTCTCGTTGGGCTTACGGCACCCTGCAGTGTCTTTGGAAACATCGCGACATGGTGTTTAACTGGAACTATCGCGCGCTCGGTTGGTTCAGTTTGCCGAGCATCTGGTTTTTCCAAATCATCCTGGTGGCTATCACGCCGATGGTGGATTTGTTTCTGCTGGCGTCGCTCCCGTTCGGTGTGTGGAGCGCCGTGCTGCCCTTTATCCTGATATTTCTGGCTATGGACGTGCTCCTCGCCACGCTCGCCTGCATTTTGGAACGTGAACCGATCCTGCGAGCCTGGCGTATTTTGCCCATGCGCCTGATTTATCGGCCGATGCTCAGCTACTGCATCTGGAAAGCAATCCTGCGCGCCATCAAAGGCGCCTGGGTCAGCTGGGGCAAACTCGAACGCACCGCGAGCGTGCCCGTGCGCGCGTAATCGCGGAATGTGCGCGCCGCTCGGCAGCACACGACTCGCGCCTTCGTGGCCACGAACTGTCAGTCCAACGGACTTTTGACGCCAATGCCCGGCTTATTGAGTACGTGAGTGTAAATCATTGTGGTGCTGACATCCTTTACCCCGTGAGATAGCGTCGCAGTCGAGTTTTGATATAACGTTTGCCCCATGCACTCTTGAGATATTTCTCGCGTTGCGCTGCGTCTTTTTCGTTGAGACAGCCTTCCCAGTATACAAGCTCAAACGGCGTGCGCTTCTTGGTTGAGATAACCAGTCCGCTATTATGCTGTTGCAGTCGCAGAGGTAAATCTCTGGTCAACCCAACATAAAACTGATCGTCTTTTAGCGAACGCAAGACATACACGTAGAAATACTTTGACACTTTCTATTATCTCACGGGGTGAATGGCCAAGGAGTTCTTGCACGGTGCGGATATCGTACCCGGCAGCCAAAAGCTCTGTGGCGAACGAGTGCCGAAGAGTATGACACGTCGCAGGCTTGACGATTCCGGCTAGCCGAACCGCTTTGTTGAGCGCTTTCTGGACAGAATTCTCGTGCAGATGGTGTCGACGCGTTTCGCCCGTGCGTGGATCCTTCGAAAGCGTCGGGGCCGGAAAAACATACTGCCACCCCCATTCGCGATTGGCATTGGGAAATTTGCGTTCCAAGGCGTCCGGTAAATACACGCGCCCACCGCCCGACATCACGTCTCGGCGATGGATTTCCCGGACCCGCGCCAGATGCCTTTCCAGTTCGGGTTTAATTCTTTGGGGCAACATGGTCACCCGGTCTTTCCAGCCCTTGCCGTCTCGGACGACGATTTGATTAAGTGCAGGATCGACATCCTTTGCCCGAAGACGCAGGCATTCGAGGAGACGCATTCCCCTACCGAAAAGCAGCGTCGCGATCAATTGATGTGTTCCACTCATGACTTGCAGAATTCGCTCTACCTCGTCTTTACCCAGCACCAACGGACGGCGTTGCGGCCTCTTCGGCCGCTCGATATCGCGGAACTGGCCGAGCGGTTTCTGCAACACTCGACGATAAAGAAATACCAGCGCGTTGAGCGCCTGCTTCTGTGTGTTAGTGGAGACTTTTTCCCCCACCGCCAGGTGCGTCAGGTAAAGTTCCACTTCCAAAGCGCCCATCTCCCGGGGGTGTTTTTTATTGTGATAGAGGATGTAGCGACGAATCCAGCCCACATACGCCTCTTCGGTCCGGACCGAATAATGATTCACTCGCAGCACATCGCGGACATGATCGAGCAACTTGCGCGGCTGCGGCAGTGGCTCAGAAAATTGCTTTTCTTCCCTTGAAGAAACGCCTATTTTCGCCGGACGAACCGCCGAAAAATGCCCGCTCTTCTTCTGCATTTGCAGCCGATATTAGAGGCAACCCCAAGAAATAAGCAGAAAAAATTCTGCTTATTACGATGTTAGATGTTATGACCGTGCGCGAGCAATTCAGACGACGGCGGGTTCGCATAATGTCCCTGATCGGTGGCGGAATCGCGTGCTTCATGCTCATAGCTGCGCTAGGGCAAGGCAATTCTCATTTGATGCCGTTCGCAGTATTGGCTTTCGTAATTGTTGTCATCGGCATGATTTCTTTTAGTCGTTTCCGCTGCCCGAAATGCCACGCTGTCCTCAGCGCTGTAAATTTGCCGCAGGACGGTTTTCTGTCATTTCCGCGGTATTGTCCCTCGTGCGGATGCGATTTCGAAGCTCTCGATGTTAGCGACGCACACATCTAACCAGTCAGTGGAGCTAACCGCCACCCGCCGTGCGCTCACGCTTTCCATGACTAAACCACTTCCACTTCGAGCCACGCTCGCCCTCGGTGGCGGTAGCTCACTTCTTTCTCGTTAGGCGCTTTCACCTTATGACCATCGAACGATTAATTCTCAGTATTTGCGCGTTACTCATGTCTGCTACCGCAGCTCTCGGCTTCACGTCCGTCTACCATTACGGATCGGACGAGTATGACACGATAGTCAGCGGTCTCTCGCCGGACGGAAAGTATGCCATCACGGCCCACGGCGAAGGCGACAATGGCTACGACCATTTCCACATTTATCTGACCGATGCGGTGTCCGGAAAGAAGATTGGCCCACTCGAAGAGATTATAGACACCCGTGACACGAATGCCGACGCATTCGCAGCAAAGTGGTCACCCGATTCACGACAGGTGACCATTGTTTATAGAGTTGGCAGACCTCTGAAAGCTGTAACGTACCGCATTTCGGATCGACGAGCACGCTGCGTTAACGGACCTTTCGACCTGAAGGACGAGGATTTGATGCGATACTGGCAGTCACACACGTCACCCTCACAGCCCACCCCCAGAATTTTTGGGACACAGCGAGGACATAGGCCCTAACGCCTACCCGTTGTTCGCTCCATAGTTTTCATGATTAAAATCGTTCAACTCCGATTGACGCTCGCCCTCGGTAGGCGTAGCGCATCTTGTTCTCGATAGATGACTCGCGCGCGCCCTTGGAAAATCGCCGCAATCGTCAGCGGCGTCTTGGTGGCTGTGCTCGTTGCGGGCGTAGTTATCGCGCAGTCATGGTGTCGTATCAGAGAGTGCACCTACTACGGCCCACACAGCAATCTTCTTGGCGTTGGCGAGCGCGTCGTAGTCTCGGAAGACTTCCGCACAGCCGGAGACCATTCTATCGCGAAAGCGCAGACTGGCATCGTACAGGGAGGAACCAGCATGGGACGAAGATTCGTGCGACCCGGATCGCCCAATTAAAGTTGCGCTCGCTTCGGGCGAAGTTATTTCAGTGCCACGTCATGTTCTACATCGTGAGTAAGTCATCTAACCATTCGAAGAAACCAAGGGCCCCACTCCGAAATAAGTCCAAAGTGTTTGCTACGACACCCTGCCGTGGCTTATCTCTGTCTCGTTAGATGCTAATGCGCGTCGTTGCCGTCATGTTATTGCTGTCCGTGGGTATCGCTGCTGAGGCGGTGTCATACTCGTTTATTTCTAAGGTGAGCGGGCGACTGGGCGGGCCGATCCGCTTCGAGTTTTACCGTGATTCGACGACACGTCCGAAGACCGATATCAAGTCATTCACCGTTTCTATGCGGACCGCCGATGACCGGTGGAAGGCGATGTGGTCCATCTTGAGCGGCCGTGGTCTGACACAGCCGATCGAGTACGGAGTTACGCCTCCTGGTTTTACCACGATGATTCAACCGCAGAAGCTCATCCCCGGTCGCGTTTACGCTGGGTTCGCTTCTGATGGACACGGAGGCACATCTGGCGTGACTTTCGGATTCGATAAAAACGGGAAAATGACCTTCCCGGATTCATTCGATCGATGAGTGGCGATGAAAGCATCTTACCAATCGATGAAGCCAACGGCCCCATTACGGAATTAAGTCCAGTTTGTTTGCAACGACACCCTTCCCGGCTTACCTCCTTCTCGTTAGGCCCATGCGCAACTCCACACACTTCAGGAGAACTCATGTTTGACCACGTCAAATTCGGAGTCAGCGACTACGCAGCGAGCAAAGCGTTCTTCCTCAAGGCACTCGAACCGCTCGGCGTAGCCGTTGTCTCGGAGGGGCCGCCGACGTACGGTGTCGAGCTTTGCCCAAAGGGTAAGGCTTCATTGTGCCTGTACCAAACCGAGGAGAAGCCGGCGCATCTTCACTTGGCGTTCACGGCCGAGAATCGCCAGCAAGTCGAAGCTTTCTATCGCGCGGCTCTGGAGGCGGGTGGCAAAGACAACGGTGCACCCGGTCTGTGCCCGCACTACCACGCGAACTACTATGCAGCTTTCGTTATCGGTCCGGACGGGCACAATATCGAAGTGGTTTGCCACGAACCCGAGGCCTAACCCCTATGGAGGGTGTCAACGGTAAGTTTTAGGATGGTGGTGGCATAGGCTTGTTGGGTTGGAGTTGAGGGTGATTGCTGGAACGCTTCCGCTTCCACTGCTCGCTTGAGTTCTTCAGCGGGCTGATACTCCTATCCGCGCATGTCGATGTTATTTGCGACAGCGCAATGTGACTTATTCCGTCTCGGTGAAGCGGAACGGGGCGCGATCCAATCTAAAGCGACGGTGCGAGCCGCACGGGCGACGATCGGACCAGGTTAGGTTCCGGACACACGCCACGTTCCAAACTGTTCCCCTCGAACTCAATCGTTAAATAGTTAGGCCGATCTGGATGGCGGTGTTGCGTCCGGTGTGCACACGCCACAGATCGACCGCCAGATGTCGCGCCACAGCGACAATGGCCTTTTTGCGTTGGGCACCGGTGGCGCGCGAACCTTTGGCCAAGATAACCAGCCGTTTTTTCACCGGCGGATATTGAGGCTGGAACCGTACCATGCGCCAGGCACATTCCACCAGCGCGGCGCGCAACCGCGGGTTGCCTCGTTTGGTCACGCTGCCTGGGACTCGCTTAGTGCCGCTACTGTGTTCCCCCGGACACAAGCCAGTGTACGAACTGATCGCGCGCCGGTTCCTAAAACGTTCCCATGAGCAGATCTCGCGGGTCATCACCACGGTAGTTAGTTTGCCCACGCCTGCGGGAATATCGGCTGGAGCGGCCGCTTCCAACTCCGCACTCAAAGCGCTGATCTGTTGCTCCAGTGTCAACAAGGCCGGCCGATGAACTTCCAGGCGAAGACAGATCCAGGCCGGAAGCAATTTACTCAAACGCGACCAGGTCTGATTCTTCCACCAGTGCGCCGGTGAGGGCAGACTGTGACTAACCAGCAAACTGCGGCCCTGGGCTTCCAGCTTCTGGCGATGCCGCACCAGTTGTTCGCGTTGCCGTGAAACATGCCGGGCTTGTTCCTCCGCTTCGCTCGGCACCCGAATCACCGCCAATTCGCGCGTGTTACCTTCCACATAGCGCGATAGACGTTGGCAAAGTGTGGTCGCATCGCGCGGGTCGGTCTTTATTCTAGTACATTGCTCATCGAGTTGGCGCGGCGCAATCACATAGCAATGCGCCCCGAGCGCTTTTAACCCTCGATAGAGATTGAAACCAAACCCGCATGCTTCATAGACCACATGTACCGTGTGGCCAGCGCGCAACAACGCTTCCACCCACGGTACAAACTCGCTCGGCGTCAGCCGCCGTGCCGGCTTGGGCAAGAGCTGATCGTATTGCGCCACTGCCACGTAGATCCGCGCGTGCACATCCAGACCGATCTTGATGATCGAGCCCGCAAGTTTTACCTTTGTTCTGGCCGCCTCGAGTGAGGCTGCCCCTTCGTGATGAACGATTGTATTTTTCATAAGTGCGGGTGAGCTTAACCCCTTGCCCGCACTCCCTACATGCCATCTAATCGGTGAAGCCAACGGCCCCATTCCACGGCAAAAGTGCGCTGTCGATCAGTCGTGTTGGCGGACTCCAAGATCGAGTACGCGTCGCTGACTTGTCCACCCTGCGCTCGCTTCAATTTAGACGTATTCCCGCTCTTGAAGGCGAAATATATCGATACCGGAAAAGTCTACTACGTTTTCCGCATTTTCCCTTTGAATCCAGTCGATTTAGCCGCAGAAGCAATGGCCCGCTGTCTTCCCACCAGCAGTTATATGCACTTCATCGACATGCTGTACCGCAATCAGAAGGAATGGGATCCAGAATTCGGGGTGACTGACGTGCATGGGGCGCTGATCGCAATGGGCCGAATGGCAGGAATGAATACCCTTCGGACGGACCAATGCATAGAAAACAAGGCCGAGGTGGAACGCGCTTCCAAAGTCGGTGCGGAGGCGCAGGCCCGTTATAAGATTACTGGCGCGCCGGCCTTTGTCATCAATGGCCAGATCCATGTCGGTGAATTTCGGTGGCAGGACTTGCAAAAGGTTCTTGATTCGCTTGCCAAAAAGAAATGACGCGATTTCTTAGGCCGACAGATGAAACGCACATGGACGATTATCGGCGTAAGGGACGTTCCGGGTAGCTTCAAATGGTACCAGTCGCTCTTCGGACAACCAGAGACGGCTCCGGGCCATGACGACTTTGGGCAGCTCCTGGATACAGATGGAACCGTCTTGCTCTGCCTCCATCAGTGGGGCGCGCATCAGCATCCCACCTTGATGAACCCCGGCGAGGCGCTGCCGGGCAACGGCCTCCTCTTGTTCTTCCGCATCGACGATTTCGATCTGGCACTGAAGAGAGCCCGCGCTCTCGTCGATCGATTTGAAGAAGAGCCCCACGTGAACCCGAACACGCAAACAATGGAGTTCTCACTCCGGGATCCCGACGGATACTTCATCACGATTAGTGCGCTTCCTGGGCCCCAGCGGCGAACTAGCAAGCGCATGCAGCCGGCAAAGGCGCGCGGCCGAATCAGAAGGCCACAGGAGAGACGTGTGCGCCCTCGCGGCTGAAGGCTGTTCGTTAGATGGAACTTCCCGCCACGCTTCGTAGTAGTCGAAAGAAGATGCTCCTAATGCTAGGTGGCTCGCTGGTTTTCGTGGTTCTTGGCTTCTGGATGCGCTCCGATCATCCAGTGAGTGGCTACGTATCTATCGTATTCTTCGGCGTATGCGTCCTGGTATTCTGCGTAAACCTGCTTCCGAACAGCTCCTATCTTCGCCTGGCTGGCGAGGGATTTACGGTATGCAGTACGTTCCGGTCCCGCTTTATCGAGTGGCGACACGTGGGCACCTTCGGTGTCACACGCGTCGGAACCAGGAAAATGGTTGGCTGGGATCCGTCGCATCCGGTATCAACACTTGGCAAGACGAACCAAGTTATGTGCGGATATGCATCGGCATTACCGGATACTTACGGACTAAGACCTGAGGAACTGGCCGAGCTTCTTGAATCGCCTCCGAGACGAACACGTGGTTCGAACCATCTAACCGATCGACGAAGCCAACTCCGAAAGCTTTTGGGGAATTGTTGTAGCGCGCAAATGAGTTTTGTGCTGGGATGGAGAGCGCACGCTCTTGCCGGGACAACACCCTTCGGCAACGGACAAGGAAGCGCGCGCCCCCAATCTTTGCGTCCCTATTCGTCCTCAGTAATCAAGCCAAAGAGCCCGTGCTCTTCGTCAGCGATTCCGGCGGTGAAATAAACGCCGTCGCCCAGAGGAAGAAGATCCCACAAGCCGTCAAATTGGAGCGGTGTGCCATCGGCGCGCATCAGCGTCTCGATGAAAGCACCGGTGGCCGGATCATAATTGTTGATCAAGCCGTCCCCGAAATTCCCGACCCAAAGTTCGCCCTCAACCAGAGCGAGTCCCCATGGAGCGTTGAGATTCCCGCGTTGGGTTAGCCGCCGAAGAAAGTTACCGCTGGTATCAAAGACGTTGACGAGCCCACAGCCGGGACAATGAACATCATCTTCCTTCGCGGCATCTTGCTTCGCGTAAGTCACAAAAATTTCGCTATTGAAATTTCGGATACCGAACGGGCCGTACCCAGCGGGAAGGTTCGGGTCAACGAACCCATTGGGATTCACCTTATGAAAATTCTCATCATAAGTCTCGACTTTCCCTCTGTGAAAGTCTGTCACGTAGAGAAAATTATGACCGTTCCGGACGCCGAGCGTTGCGCCTTTGTAAATAGCGTGGTTGCGTCCGTTGCCGTTATCGACGGCGATGATGGCGTGCGTCGAATCCAGCGTCGGGTTCCAACCTGAAATGGAACCGTCTTCACTTACAAAGATGAAAATCGCAGGCGCGGAAGTTCCATCCTTTGTGACTTGGAAGAACGCGGTGTCATTAAACACTTGTCCGGTTGGATTGGCGCCTTCCGTATTCTGCGCGGCGGTTGGGATTTCAACCACCAGCGGAACGGACGTGCCATCCTGATTGTAGAGTGTTGATGTGCCGGTGCCGTTGTCGCTGACCCAAATGGTACCGGTTGACCCCGCAGCCATGCCCCAGGGATTGACAAGGTTTGGATCAGTGTGCTGTGCTACGCCGGCGATATCTGATTGGAGGTTTGTCCACGAGTACGTGTCCGCGCGTGCAGACGTGGCCGTGAACATCGCCGCTGCTAACGAGAGCAGAGCGATTTTTCGGTAGTATTGATTAGTCGTTTTCATAAGGGTTGATGTGTTTATTCGCAGAAAGATCGCATCGATCAGAGCCGCGCGGCGCATCGGAAAAGTAACGCGGTTGTTACCTTGGTCCGCGCGCCGTTCAATGCTTGGGGATGGTTCGGATGTAATTGACCAGGTTCCACCGATCTGTTTCAGAGAGCCGTTTCCGATATGCCGGCATCGGCTTTTTGCCGGTTGTAATCTTCCAGAAGAGCGCCCCATCAGATTCGGTTGCCAACTTTGGATCGGAAAGCCTCGCGGGATGAATATTAAGCTCGATCACGGCCAGACTGTCTGCATCCCCGGCCTTTCCATGGCATAAGGGCGCAAGTTTTCACATAGATCTTCTGTCCTGCAGAAATGGAATCCTGCGTGGGCGTGATTGGATTCCTTTTCCCAGCGTGTGGGGCTGGAGTGAGCCACTTCCCCGACATCGAATCTGCCGCGGCTGCGCCGCCACCCGAACAGGCGAAGGTTGCCAGCGCCACAACCCCAAGAATTAAAAGAAGGGTCGGCGAAACTATGCGGTTTTTCATCTTTATTAATTTCGTTTGCGTTTTCAGCTGTCCGTGAACTCTCGCCCAAGGGATAGCTTGGGGCTTGTTCACAACCACTGTCACCGCCGGCAGCTCCAACACTGCCCCCCGGTTACTGTGCGCTAATGACTGTCGCAGCGCTCACAGCTTTGGGTAAGCAAAAAGGGAAACAATCGTTACGAGCAATGCTATCGTGCGAAAGGGAGAAGTTTTCATGGCATTCAGCAATAGAGCAAACGTAACACGGTTGTTACCGTTAGACGCAGCAGTTATCGGCAACGGGCCGGTCAAAGGCCGCCGCACTACACGCAGTGTGTTCGCTTAGCTAGTCAGGCTCGTCGAGACCCTGCTCCGCGGCGAACTGAAATCTTAACTTCGGAGCTGCGAATACTATAGCCGACATGGCGAACCGTGTGAATCAGCGGAGGTTCGCCGAGCTTCTTTCGCAGCCGACCGATGAAGACTTCAACCAGCTTGGTATCGTATTCATGCGTATGTTCCCAGACGCGTTCGCACAGCTCTGTGCGCGTGAACACCCGGCCAGGTTCGCGCATCAGTACCTTTAACAACATCAATTCGCGTGGAGAAAGCTCAATCCGCTCCGTGCCGCGGTGAACATCGTGGGTTACGAGATCGAAAGTCAGATCGCCGACGCGCAACGAGATGAGCGGTTCCTCCGGATACCGACGCCCAAGCGCACGCACACGCGCTACCAACTCACGCATGGCAAATGGCTTGGGCAAATAATCATCGGCTCCGAGTTGCAAGCCAGCTACTCGATCGTCGACGGCGCTGCGTGCGGTCAGCAACAATACACGACTGGCGAGATGTTGTGTGCGCAGGCGTCGCAGTAGTTCGAAGCCGTCGATTCCAGGCAGGCCAACATCAAGCACGATCAAGTCGAAAGGCTTTTTGTCCACTTCGTCCAACGCAGCTTCGCCACTGTGAACTGCTTTTGGATCGTGACCATCCTCGGTCAATGCCGCACCAATTCGCCGCGCCACGGCGACTTCATCTTCAACAATCAGGATTCGCACGGGTCTGTTGGAAAGGGTGGAGAATCAAAAACGCAGGGTGAATTGTGTGGCCAGCAAATGATTATCCTGGCCGGGAGCAGTGGTTTCATGCTGAAAACTGTATTGGAACTTTAGCTGCGTGTGCGTTGTGAAACGATAGGTCGCGGCGACATCGATTCTGTCGAGGTCCGGACTCCAGTGTTCGTTACGACCGAAGCCATTATCGATTGTCGCGAACAGTTGCTGGTTCCAGCGAACTGCGCCAAATAATTGCGGGGTAAATTTGTATTTCGCTTCGATATAATAGGCGAATGTGTCCGCGTCTCCCACATTTGGTACTTGAAAGCGGGCTTCATAAAACTCAGCCCAAACTTGCAGGTGATGCCAGGCGAAGCTGGCATCCTGTCCGAGAACAAATTCTCGAAAATCATCAATGCCTGTTCCGGGTGGGAGCGTGGGTTCGGCTTCGGGTCGAAAATACGGGCCCTCACTTGCCGAGAACCCGAAATTCCAAGCTTCGTTAGGCCGGTAACCAGCGCGCCCACTGAAAGTCGGATTTTCAAACCCTGTCTCCGTAAGATACCAGGATTCGGGACGCGACGAGAGCGACGCATTCTTCATTTCAATAGCATAGTCGAATTGCCCCAGCCTCGGCCGGAGACAGACATACCGGTCGCGTAACTTGGTCCCCAGATGACGGGGTTGAACCGGTATTTTCCATACAAGTGAGGTGCATAGATGAAATACAGTGGGGAATACGGCGCATACTTATCCTGAATAGCAGTGACATTCTCATACACTAGCGGCGCATTAATAAATGGATTGTCCCACGATAAGTGCCGCGGAACCCAATTGCCTACCACCGTCGCGAATTTGCCAGCCTGCAAGGTAAAACGCCCATCCTGCCATGGCGTAATCCGCAACGCATACTCATCCAGACGAATCTCGGCGCCGTTATCGCTGGGATCGAACCCGCGGTCCACTCGGGTTTGGGCGAAGAAATATCCCTGGGAGCCCAGTTGCGCGTCGAGGAACAGCGTAAGACGTGGATTGAAAAGATTGTCAATTGTTGAGTCGATGAGACCGGGCGGCAGGTTGTTGAAAATTATAAAATTCAAGGTCGAGTGTGCCGCTCAATCGAGCACGAAGATCGTCTTGAAAGGCGGACATCGTTAGCGCGTTGTCGAGGCGGTCGAGAGCGTCGTCAATGTCGAAGGCACACGCGGTGCATGCAAAAACGCACAGGCTGATAGTGTGCAACTTCATGCAACTCCATTAACCCCGTCCGCGGCGGAAAGGCGCACTTCAAACTCGGTCCAATCATTTTCCGAACGCACCAGGCGCAAATAACCACCATGCAGCCTCGTCAGTTCGCGCGCCAGGTTCAGGCCAATGCCGTGGCCTGACGTAACTGAAGGAGTGGAGCGATGATGAAACCGTTCGAAAATGTTCTCGCCCGGCAAAATGGTGCGACCAGTGTTCCCGATTGTGAGCACGACGTCGCTGCCGTTGCCGCGCGCACTGACCCGGATTCGTCCGCCCGGACGATTGTACTTTCGCGCATTCTCCAGGAGATTTTGCACGATCAGTGAAGTGTACCGCTTTTCGCCGGCAACAAAAAGGCCGCGTGAAAATTCCTTTTCAATCTTTACGTCCGGCGAATCGGGCAGCGCAGCAAGATCGTCCAACCATTCATCAACGAGCTGGCTAAGGTTCACGGGTGCCGACGCGATTTGAAGGTGACCGGCGTCCATCCGCGATAACAAAAGCAAATCGTCAATTACGCCGGTCAACCGGCGCGTTTGATGGAGCAGGGTAGATAACTCTTCGTAAATTTCCGGCTTAAACCCTTCGTGTTCCAGAAGCGATTCGAGACCGATCCGAAGTACTGTGACGGGGCTTTTCAGCTGATGCGAGGCATCCGCTGAATATCTCGTAGATCGTTCCAGTTCCTCGGCCGTGGAGGCCAGGGCAGCCTCTGCTCGTTCGCGTTCTGCCCGATTCTCTTCGGAATCCAGTGCCAGTTTCTTCACTGGTGCCGAAAACCGGAGCGCGGCGACATGGCTTACAACGAAACCGCCTAACAAAAGAAGCGCGCCTCCGGCGACAATCTGCCAGCGGAGCCGATGCAACTGGGCCGCCCAGGAAGCCAGGGGATAAACACAGACCTCGTAAGCGGGTGGAAATTGCGAGCCCGGGTTGAGCCGCTTATAAAACAAAAACTGAGGCGAACCGGCGACCTCGACCCGGAAATAATTTTGATCTGAGCGAGAATTTGCCAGCGCATTACTTATCTTCTCATTCAGAGAAGGTTGCGCGGAGGCCAGGAACGCCGGCAGTTGCAGGTGGCCATCCACCCAGATGCCACTTTGCATCCCTGTGTGTTTGTCTCCCAGCTCAAGCGGCTTGAACCCGATTACGAGTGCGGAAATCAAATCGCCCGTATCGGTCGAGAAGATCGGTACGGCTATCACCTCATGGATATGGCCTGCCGATTTGATATACCCGATCTGCTGTGTGGCCGGCAATTTTTTCAACGAAAGCCGCGCTTCTGTGTCTGCGTCCAGTTCTCCGACCTCGGAAGGATTTGGAGGTTCGATCACCGCGCCGTTGCTATCCAGAAAGCGATAAAATCTGGCGTGCAAAGATCGTGCGGTTTGTTCAGGTGGTGGTTCCTCGCCTTCCATCAAATTACGCAGCTCCTCCTTTGCGCTCGGATAAAGTAGATCGATGGCATCGTCCTCGATGGCAGCATGAATCCGCGGTTTCGCTGCAAGTGTGTTGCAACGGTCCGCGAGCTCCGCGTGGCGCAGTTCTTCGAGTTTGTGCATCGAAGAAAGCTCGGTCTGAAAGGTCTGTTGCAAATTTCGCTCCGCGTCGGCGGTGACCTTGCGCTGTGCAAGATAAAAGCCGAGGGCGGTTAAGGCCGCTATGATGACCATGATGGCGGTGAACAAGCGGGCGCGAAAGCTCGCTACTCCTTTGTTTCTCGTTTCGCTTGGGGAGCTCACGGGAAATCAACGTGCAGCGTTTGGCCGTCCTTTAAGTCCACCGGCTTTTCTCGCGTGGTTCGGCTATCGATCCATGCCTTCAGTGCGTAGTGACCTGCCGGAAGTTTATCCAATCGAAATCGGCCAGTCGTGTCCGTCATCACGAAATACGGCGTGCTTAATACCAGGATCAGTCCGCGCATGTGCTCGTGAATGTCGCACCGCAGAGTCACCAGACCCGGTTTGTCGAAAACCACCGACGGGATCGGCCGTTCTTCCGGACGATAACGGCCCAGATCAAATCGCTTCGTAGGCGAATAGGAAAAAATGTTGTGATAGGTGTTGTCGAGATTTGGAAACGTAACTCTGGTGCCCGCCTCAATCGGCAGGAGCGCAGGGAGAAACGTCAAACCTTTTTGCGCAACCTCTTCTGTTGGCAACGAAGCTGGTCGCGGAAAATTGCCAACGAGATAGACCACAGCCAGCGGCGGTTGCGTGGAGAGAACTCCACCTTCAGTCACAATCTCGTAGCGTTTAGACTGAACAGGAGCTGAATGCGATCTCGGAAGCTTAACGCGTCCTTCCACAGCTGCGCCCGCGAAGAGCGAAGCGGGAATCACGAAGAAAACCGCGTTTAGCCACAGCAGTCCGAGCCAGCGCATTTTCCTTCTAGTCTAACAGGCCTTTAGCAGAACGGAAACCGCTGGAACCATGCGCGGCTCACGCCATCTCCGTGCTACGCCTGGGTTTGGCTGCTGCCATTGCTGGTAAAGCGAAAAAGATCGTGGCGACCAAACTCCAGAAAATTCCGATGGCGCACGCGACGCCGAGGCCGGTGAGCGCCGGGTTTCGCGCTAGAGCAAGCGAACCGAAACCGCTTATTGCGGTCAAGCCTGCGAGCAAAACCGGTTTCAGCACGCCGGCCACGTCGTGCTCGACGTCACGCGTTTTTTGCCAGACCAGCATGACGTAAATTCCGTAGTCCACGCCTATGGCCAGCACAAGACGAAACGAGAGCACATTGAGCAAATTCAAATGGATATGCAGCAGTTTCATCGACGCGATCATCGCTCCGATCCCGAACGCAAGTGTGATAACCTGGATGAGCCATAGACGGAGGTCGCGATACAAAATGGCCAGCAGCGACAGGTCGAACAGCGCCATTAGCGCGCTGATCAGGAGAAGTTGATGGTGCGACCACGGCTGAAGATCGGCGAGCACATAGGTCCAGCCGGTAAGAACCACAGGCACGGCGGCAACCGGCAGATCGCGTCCCAATTCCTTGCTTTGCGCGTGCGTTGCGAGTCTTTGATTCGTCGTGACAAATCCAGTCGTTAGCAACGGGTCTCGCCCGAAGTAACGGTCGATTAAAAACCACCAACTGGATGATTTCGGCAATTGCGTCCGCCAATTCGGTAATGGCGCGCTTGCATTTGTCACGCGTTGCAGATCGTCGAGCAACGCAAACGCTGGAGCGAACGCTTCTACGCTGAATCCCTCGCCCTCGAGGGTTTGGCTCAACGCTTCGCGTGCAGCCTGAAAATTGACCGTGCGCAAACGGTCACGGTTTCGTTCCATCCAGATCGGGGACGGACAAAGCGCCGCGGGCGTGGAGAATCCCTTGATCTTGCCGGATTCCTGGAGCTCACGCCAATGCGCAGAAAGCTTTTGCCAGTATTCGTGCAACTCCTGCGAGTTTGTTGCGCGAACGATCGCCAGGACTGGTTCCCAGCGGACCGGCATTTTGTTCATGATTGTATCAAGCGCCTGACCTGCCCGAATGTTTTTGGGTTGCAGTGAACGCGTGCTGGTCTCGAACTGGAGCGGGGGAACCGGTGAAAAACCGATCGCGGTTAACAACAACAAGAGCGCGCCTGAAATAATCAGAACGGGCGCAGGTTTGCGCACAGTTGAGCGGACATATTTTCGAATCACCTCGAACAACCAGTCGCGCCCAGAGGCGACGTATTGCGTGCGAACAAAAAGAAATAAGACCGAGCACATGAACAAGCCGGCTACAAAAATCCCGATGGCTATGAGCACGCCGAGTTGGGAAAAGCTCATGGCGCCGCTTAGCACCAGAGCGAGAAACCCCACCGCCGTTGTGAGCGCGCCAAAGAATACCGCGCGTCCAAGCTTTGCGACTGAGGTGGCGATGGCTTGCTGATGTAGTTCGCCATCAGCACGCGCCTGGTGATAGCGTCCAATGGTGAGAATCGCGAAATCGACTCCGAGCCCCACCAGAATGGCGCAAAAGCCGACGCTGATCATGCTCAGTCGCCCGAAAAAAAGCTGGCCCGCAGTGAGCGCTACGAGACAGGATAGAAGAAGGCACAACGCCATTCCCAGCAGAGGCAGCCATCGACGAAACCCCGCGAAAAAAATTGTGCCCACCAGCACGACTGAGCCTAACAACGTCGCCACGACGTCATAGCGCATGCTCAGCGAAATCTCGGACACAAACGCCGACCGGCCGGTCACGAGAACCTGCAAGGGGTGGCTGCCGTTCCATCCTTCGACTGCGTTGTTGCGAAATTCATTTACCCGCCGCATCAAGCGCTGGCATTCAAACGCGCTGATGGAAGTTTGGTTGGTTACGACCAGCAAGATTCGCATGGTGTGATCTGGCGAGGTGAGGGGTTGTTCCTGTTCGATCGCGGTGCTTTGAGCAAAAGGCTTGAGCGCGGGCGCGATCAGGCCGAGCGGGTCAAATGACAGCTCGAACTGCGGACGTGGTGAGCCCGCTTCGATCTGTTGACGCAGGCGATGAAGGCGCTCGCGAATTTTGTCCGGTTGCAGGATCGACATCGTCTCGTCAAAAGCGCTGGGTTCCAAATTGAGAAGCAGCGGGAGCGCGATTGATTGAAGATCACGGATACCTTCGGGAGTGGCCATGGGCGAACCCGCGAGCACACGTTCGCACCACGGTTGCTGATGCAGGCGTTCTGCAAATACCGGCGCGAATTCCTCCAGTTTCTCGACGTCTTGCGGATCGCAGACGAGTGCGAACGTGAGCTCACGCGTTTGCTCGAAATCGTGATCGTAGATTTTTAGCCCGTGCACCGACGAAAATCTTCCGGGCAGGACGTTGAAAATTTCGGAATCGAGTCGCAACGATGTCGCGAGAACTGCGATGCACGCGATGCTTAGGGCAGCAACGCCGCACCAAACCAACGCACGACGCTGGGTCACGGTTTGGGCAATGAAGTCGCTGATCCGCATGAGCAAGCCAACATTCAACACGAATCGGCGCGAAGATGCCAATGCTGCGACAGGAGTTGCAGGGTGTCTCTGTGCGACGCCGTTTGTGAGGCGTTGGAACAGACGCCCTATAGAGGCCGATCCTGTAGCGTCCGCTGTCCTAAGCGGACAACAGGGCTTAAAAGCGGAATAGAAACGTCTCGCTGCCGTTAACGTATCGCAGGGTCTTCCGATCCGGTGCGTGAAGGAATTGATCGCGTAAGCCGAGCCAGCCGCGCAACTGTGGTGGCGCCTGGGCTACAGAACCAGACCAATGCTGGCCCGTGAACGTTGCGTTGAATTCGGCAAATCGTGCATCCTGCCGCAAAGACAACAAAGTGAAGCCAGGACCTTTCGATACCGTTAGCTCAAAATCGCCCCCTTTTGAAAAACGCACGACCGCCTCGCCGATGAGCGTCATCTTCGGCGTTCGATACATCAGTTGGCCGGCCTTGGTCTGCCATTCGGCAGCCGGCTGGGCGAATTGATGGTGTGAAGTGATCGCACAACTCGTTAGGTAACATGCGGCTAGCATGGAAAGGAGGCAGGAGCGATTGCCCTCAATCACCCACGCTAAAGGCACGAACACGCAGGCGATTCGATGAGTCGTCCTTACCTCTGACCTCATGGCGCTGTGCGTACAGTTTCCATGGGCGCAGACACCGGGGATGGTTCTTTCTTTGGCACGAGCGTAAGCCGCGGCGCGATTGGATGGTGGCGCTGGAGCCAAACCAGAAAATAGAAAACCCACATCCGCCAACGAATCGGGAAACTGTTGCCCACGTTTCCGCCAAGCACAGCGTTTACGGCCGGTGCAAGACCCAGCACATTGCGTGGCGCGAGGAAAACTTCGATGAACTCTTTTGTGTACCAGGCATTCACGAATCGGAGATAGACGTCCATCGCGCGGTTCACGGATCGCCCGTATTGCGCGAACCAGCGTTTAGCTTTCCGCGGGTGATCAAGCACTTCGGTGAGAACATCAGCGCATTTTTCTCCGCTGAACACCGCCAGAAAAACGCCGCTGCTAAAAATCGGATCAATAAACCCGGCGGCATCGCCCGTAAGCAACCAGCGGTCGCCGTACAACTGTGCGCTCCTATAGGAAAAATCTGCTTCCACATAAACTTTCGAGACGCGCCGCGCGTTTGTCATTCGTTTGGCGATCGTTGGCTGTTCGGCCAACGCTTGCTCGAGAAAATCTTCAGCGCTGAGCTTGGACTTGCGAAAAGTTTCACTGTCCAGGACCACTCCAACGCTGGTCAGCTCGGACGTAAGCGGAATCAACCAGAACCAGCGATCGATGGCACGGATCAAAACCGTCAGCGTCCCGTCAATGCCTTCGGGGCGCCACACACCGTCGTAATGCGCGAAGATGGATAGCTTGTGCAGATCATCGTAGGTCTTTTTGATTTTGAATTGCCTGCCTAGAACTGAGGCGCGTCCGCTGGCATCGACAAGGTAACGCGCCCGAATCGAATGAGGCGAGCCGTTGGATCTGACCGTTAATTCGACCCCGTCATGGGAGAACTCGACTCCATCAACCGGAGTCCCTTCATGCACTTCCGCACCGGATTCGGCTGCATGATCGAGCAGTAACTTGTCGAAATCACCGCGCGTGACCTGATAAGCGTGATCGGTTTGCGAGCGGTAACCGTCCTTGAAGTAAAACCTGGTTCCAGTATCGGAGCATGCGCCGATGATTTCGCCTCCATATTTCTTTTGGAACCCGGCGCGTAAAAATTTTTCGTGCAGTCCGAGTCGCGTAAACGCTTTCATACTGAAGGGCAACAGCGATTCGCCAATGTGAAAGCGCGGAAACGTTTCGCGTTCGAAGACAACCACCCGCCGACCGGCGCGTGCGAGGAGCGCCGCGGCCGTGCTGCCGGCTGGGCCGCCTCCGATTATCGCGACATCGTAAATGGTGCTGCTCATCGCCTGTTGAGCTTAGCAAATTATACAGGGTTTGCCGTTACGAAAGCGGGGCAATCCAAATCGTGGCGGTTATTTTGAGCGCTTGTTGTCGCTCACGTTTGGACTGCGCTCGACAGTCCTGGCGCTTTGTCTTTCCTCTCTCGCCAAAGCGCGGCATTCCAGGCCCTTTTGTGCTAGCTTTTGCGGCGTAAGATGAAGTTGATCGATCGATTTGTTAGCCGTGAGCTGATCGTGAACGTTTTGTTCGCGATTGCGGTGCTGAGCCTGGTTCTGGTGGTGGGCAACATTTTTCGGAAGCTGCTGCCCCTTCTGGTCAACCACGATGTGCCCATGGAATATTTGATCACGTTCATTGCATATGTGCTGCCGTTCTCACTCATCTTCACAATTCCATGGGGCTTGTTGACTGCGATCCTCCTCGTGTTCGGCCGGCTCTCAGCGGATAATGAACTAATCGCGTTGCGCGCCAATGGCGTGAGCGTCACCCGCGTTTCTGTTTCGCTCGCGGGCGTCGCGCTTGGTTGCACGGCGATTTGTCTCTGGCTCAATGTGCAGGTCGCGCCGGCGGCGCAGGAGAGACTGCGCAGCACTATTTTCGATCTGGCAACGCGCAATCCCATGGCCCTTTTTGGAAGCGATCAGGTCATCGATCAGTTCCCCGGCCGACGGATCTACGTCGGAAAAAAGGAAGGGAACAAACTCGAGAACATCACAGTCTTCGAGATGAACGACAAGGCCCTCCCGGTAAAGGTCACCTATGCGCGAACCGGTATGCTAGAGGCGGATTTGGCGAACAAACAAATCCTGATGCACCTATATCGGGCGCGTTACCAGGAGCGCGATGCCAAGGACCCCTTCAACCTGCACAAGATACGCGACGGCATCAACATGGTGGAAGGCACGCTGCCGATCAGTCTGGAAGAGCTTTATGACAGACAGAAGAAACGGCCGAGCCGATCCGCGTTATCGATCGAGCAATTGCTGGAGCAATTGAAGAGCGAAAATAAGCGGGAACGAAGCGCCAGCCGAACGGAAATCAACAAGCGTTTTTCGTTTCCATTTGCCTGCGTAGCGTTTGCCATCATTGGTGTACCGCTGGGTGTGACGGCGCACCGACGTGAGACTTCGATCGGATTTGCCATGGGTCTGATTGTCGCCACGACCTATTTTTTATTTGTCATTATCGGCGACACATTGCGCGGGAATCCGCATGCGCATCCGGAGCTACTGGTGTGGTTTCCGAACGTTCTCTTTATCGTGCTGGGCGCCATTTTGTTCCGTCGTCTCGCTCACCAATAATAGTCTCAAGAAACCATTTTGGCGGACACCTTTGTGCGAAGCCGAATTCGCTAGCGCAACTCAGGCTTCCTCAGGCTTTGGCCCGAGCGGGAGGGAAGGCGTGGTCGCTGGTTTGACGACACCACGTTCAAAAGCGGGAATGCGCAGACCAAGCGCGTCCCACAGGTAAATAGTGACGCAAGCCAGCACAAGAACCGATGCGTACGGCCGAATGCCGTCAAGCACATCAATCACCCTGAGCGTCGCGCCAAGTTTCTTATCGATCAGCATCACGTGGACAATCATCGCGGTGCTCGCGGCCGAGATGATGAAGTGAACAATGCTCAAACGTGTGCTGACGCCCAGAGCGACCGCGCTGACCACCGCGCCCCACATCAGATAACGCTCGTGCATTTGACCAAGGAGCGCGAACATCAGCAACCAGGGCGTCGCGATGGCGATCAGCACGCGCGGATCGCGATTGCGCAGATGCCGCGCCGCGCCGCCGGCGCACAACGCCAGCGCGCCGAGGTAGAGCAGACGCAGCGCCCATTGCAATGTAAGAGGCAAATAAAGCGTCCCTCGATGGGCGGACAAGAGCGAATCCTTTAATGACCAGCCAAGATCTGAAAGCAGTGATGCAAGGTTGTAGCAAGAACTGATAAACAGGTAAGGATAGTGTTCGCTGCCGTAGATAAAACCGATCTCCAACCAGGCAAAACTGCCACCAGTGAACGCCCCAATCATGAATATGGCGCACCCGACAATTCCGGCGAGCCACGCTGCTCGATACGGCAATTTATATCGCAAGACCAGGAAAGAGCTGAACGCAGCGACAGCGGCGATGGCCATCCAAGCCGCGGGATTACGCAGTAGCCAAGGTGAAACTATCAACGCCGCCGTTGCAATGAAGCCGGCGAGCATGCGGAGTGTTGGGATCCATTGTTTTTGCAAGAGCGGCCAAAGAAGAAAGAAAGGGGCGACCAATAGCAGTTGCCCTTTGAACATGGAGCCTGCAGCGAGCAAACAACCACACGCGAACCAGCGATTTTTCAAGATCGCGAGCGCGGCGAAAAGGTAAAACGGCAGGATTCGCGCGTCCCACTGAGGCCAGCCGTGTGAGTCCAGAATCATCGACGGTTCAAGCCATGCGACAGTCGCTGCGGCAAGACCATAGAGGGAAGCGCGATCGTTGCTAGGGGAACCGCTCATCAGGCGCAGCCGGGTTGCTGATGACGATCGGCACAGGCACAAGCGAACCAGGAAGAAGATCGCCACTGCAGAAAGCAGTTCGCACACGATATTAATCTTCAATAACGGGTTAACCAGCTTTGGGTGTCCGTCATCAAGACCGGGAAATTGGTCGTGCACTTGTTTGGCCCAGATTGCCATGAACAGAAGGCGCAGCGGCGGATAATCGAGATGGTAATCGGTCTCGTACGCCTCGTCTTTTACATGGTCATAGAGCGCAAAATAACCGCGCAAGAATCCTCCCCAGGAATTGGCAGTCGCATCATCGGGCGATAATCGGCGCGCTTCTTTCAACGTCTCGTTGCCCCAGTAAAGAGCGTTGACGAGGTCGTGCTGATAGCGCACGTGCCTCGTATTTTCGCCGACCCAGCGGCGTAGTTGAATGCCAACCAGGAAAATCGCAGCGATCAAAAGTCCCGCGAAAATGCGCAAGACCAATTTACGAACTCGCGGCGAATGAATTTGACGACCGAAAAGCGATTGCGAGATCATTCCCCCAAAGACAAAATCAGAAACCCTTCGACAGTTCTTAGCAGTTTGCGTTCGAAACTGTCTTCCGTTTATTCGCGGCTTGCCTCACCGGTGGCCGCATCAAATGACAAAGCATTGCCGCATTATCCGCACTCGCGTGACGCCTGCAATTGCAAGCGCATGTTTTGCTGGCGCTTCTTTTTGCATGCCTGCCCGGTAACTCAGTGAAGCGGGGGACTTTCGTCGCCGCTTTGCATCGAAATACCGATGCGAACCTCGGACGTTGGCGAACTTTATTGTCCGCTAGGTACCTGCTTCGATTATCGGGTCAGTGTATAGACTACAGTGTTCACCGCCCTCCTGGTGCCCTTCACAACACTGTGCGCGACGTTCTTTGCTGTAATCGTCGTGCTTTTCGCGACGTTCCTTGCTGTTCGGACAGGTCCCGCTTGAACACTGCCAAGGCAAACATCAAACGCGAGAATGATTGAAAACAACGCTTTCATCTGTACTTGAAGTATCGTTACGCGAATGCCGTACGCGTTTGTCGGCAGGGGATACGACCGGATTGGCAGTTGCCTCAAACCAATCGTGCGCGAAGATATGCACTTCCGGTTTTCAGTAGGTATTCCAGCGTAGCTCAGTGGTAGAGCGGTCGGCTGTTAACCGATTGGTCGTAGGTTCGAATCCTACCGCTGGAGCCATTCTCAAAAGCTGATATGACCGTTGATCCTGTACATTTTCAGTTTGATTTCGTCGTCTCAATCTGCATACTGAAAACGCGGGGTGGAGCAGCCTGGTAGCTCGTCAGGCTCATAACCTGAAGGTCGCTGGTTCAAATCCAGCCCCCGCAACCAATTTTCTGGAGAATGTGGCCGCTTGTCGCGTTTACGTCTGCTACCGATAGCGCTTGCTCAAGCGGGATACATCTTCACACTGCTCGCAACGGAATCGGCGACATGCTCTTTGGTGATTACTCCCACTACATTTTCTGGTCGCGGGATGCCGCCACCACGTAAAACCAGTGCCATCCTGGCATGCTTCCGCCACACACGTTGGATCACATCGAAAACAATATCGTCTTCGCGGACGACAGTGAAGTCGCGGCTCGCTATGTCCCGTAACGTTACGCCGGAGTGCGCTTCCTGAGGCGACGTGCGCCGAAGCGCTGTGTTCACGCGTAGAACTCCAATAATGCGATTGCCTTTGGTGACCGCGACATGACGGAGCCGGCCGTTGTTGTCTGGCCGGGACAGGAATGCATCGAAACTCATGTCACCTGGGGCGATGACTATGTCACTTTCCATTACCTCTTTCGCGCGGCGAACCAGGAACATGTTTGCATGTAATGCCTTTGGTATGACATGCCCCCGACGGAAGAGTTTCAACGTATAGATATTCTCGCGGGAAAGAAGTCGTCGCACGCCGACGCTCAATGCAACTGCCAAAATCAGTGGCAGGACGATGTCATAATCAAGCGTCATCTCGAAGATCATCGCCACCGCAGTCATGACCGCGCCGGTACCGCCTCCGACCATTGCGCCCATGCCGACCATGGCGAAAGACGGAACGTTGACTGTGAACGGTAGATGAAATGCAGACAACAGCATGGCAAACGCCCCGCCAATGGTCGCTCCCATGAAGAGCGAAGGTGAAAAGATGCCGCCTGACGACCCAGAACCGAGGCTAAGCGAAGTGGCGAGCACCTTACAAAGAAACAGCAGGATGAGGAGACCGATTGCAGTTAATTGCCCGAGCAGGATCGCCTGAACGGTCGCATAGCCAACCCCTTCGACGTAATAGTGGCCAAATCCCTGTTGAAGGGCGTAGATGAGGATGCCCACCAGCAACATGCCCAGTACGTGCCGCGTGTAGTTCCCCTTGATCTTTTCGAACAGATCTTCGGCCAAATGCAGACCACGGATGAAGCCGGCCGCCGCGACTCCGGTGAGACTCCAAGCACTGTGTAGAGGCAAAGGGCAAGCGCTGAACTAACGTTAGCACTTATGGGAGTCAGTTGCGGAACACTAAATGCGGGTTGTGGACCGAAAAAGAAACGGCCGATAAACGTCGCCGTGCCGGTCGCTAACGCTACCGGCAGAAAGGTGCGGACACTTACTTCGGGCATCATCAGTTCGATCGCGAACATGACGCCGCCGATCGGCGTGTTGAACGTGGCAGCGATCCCTGCACCCGCTCCGGCAGCAACCAAAATAATTCGCTGTCCCGCCGGCATCCGCACAATTTGGCCCAATGTTGAGCCAAGAGCAGAACCGATTTGGATGATGGGTCCCTCGCGCCCTACGGCGGCTCCGGTTCCAATGGCGATGGCTGAGGCCAGAGATTTTACAAGTGCCACAATCGGCCGAATCACACCTGACTTGTAATAGATGGCATCCATGACTTCCGGTACGCCGTGACCACGAGCTTCCGGTGCGAACTTTGTGATGAGAAATGTAACAGCGAGAGCGCCTACGACTGGTACAAAAATGACCATTACTCCCCAGGGACTTGGCGGCGTAAAGTGGTTGGCATCATAACGCACTGAAAATTGGCCGAGGAAGAAAGCGTTATGAAGGATGCCAATCAGATCGCGAAACACGATTGCGCCGAAGCCTGTCACCACGCCAACAATCAGCGCAAGAATCGAGAGACGCAGCAATCCTATTCGAGGGAGATCGTCGTCAATCTGATCGGCAAAACGATCGGCTCCTGGAATCGCCTTTGGTCTATTCGCCATCGTATTGTTCAATAAATCGCATGAATCGTCGGAAGGTGCAGTAAACGCGGCTGAAGCCTCTCTCGCAGAAGTCTTCCGGCCGCGCCTCTGTATCATCGATCAAGATTGTGTTTAGGACAAAGTCTGCGACAACGGGCGTCTTTGGCAGACAGTCAAAATCGAGAGATCCACCAGGTGATCCTGGACAGGCTGAGAGACGCTTGCTTTCAGCGCCACGGCGACTTCGTTGAACACGTGAGCGGGCGGATCCTTATCGGCACTGCCAGTTGGTCGGACCCGGGGTTTGTGGAGCGCTGGTATCCGAAGAAACTACCGCCAGGCGAACGTTTGCCCTGGTATGCGCAGCATTTCGACTTGGTGGAGGTAAACTCCACGTTTTATTCCGTGGCGGAGCCGCGAATGGTTGAGCGCTGGTGCACTGTGACGCCGAATGATTTCACGTTCGACGTAAAATTGCATCAGCTGTTTTCGTTTCATTCGACGCGGGCGAAGCTGTTGCCGCCGGATTTGCAAAGCCGCGCGGAAACAGACGCAAAAGGGAATGTCAAACCGACGCCAGACATGCAGGAGGCCCTGCTGAAAGCTTTTCTGCGCGGGATAGTTATCTTTCGCACTGCCGGAAAGCTGGGTGCCCTGCTTCTACAACTTTCACCGGCCTTCTCGCCGCGAAAACATCAGCTGAGCGAACTCGAGCCGTTGATCGAGATGCTGGCCGGCTACGAACTGGCGATCGAATTTCGAAACCGCAACTGGGCAATCGGCGACCAACTGGCATCGACAATCGATTTTGTGCGGAAGCATGGCGCGATTTTTGTGAACGTGGACACACCTGCATCGGACCATTTCACAGTAATGCCCCCGGATGTAGACGAAGCGACAAACCAGACCGTCGCATACCTGCGGCTGCATGGGCGCAACGCGAAAGCTTACATTACGGGCAAAACCGTGGCCGCGCGTTTCGATTATGATTACAGCAACAAGGAAATCGCGGAGGTCGCGGCGCGCAGCAGGAAGTTGGCAAAGCAAGCGCGCGAGCTGCATGTGATTTTCAACAATAACAATCTCGATTACGCGCCGCGTGCGGCGATTCGGTTGCGCAAGGCGCTCGGCCAAATCGTTAACCCACCTGTCGAAACACCGGAGTTGTTCTAAACGACGCGTTTTCCCCAGACTTGAAAGATCCGCGGCAAACTCATCACGGTTTCGCTGTCCGCTGCCGCCCGATTTAGCTCGGCCAAGATTTGTTGAACTTCATTCGCGGTGGCAAGTGCTTCGGCAGTCAATGCGTCTGATATTCGTGACATGGTCATAGGCGCCATTCAATGTGCGCGGGTTGAACCACGTTGAGTTCGATCTGTTGTAATACCGGCATGCGCAGCATCGCCGGCAGTTTGGGTCCGATGTTTGGATCGCCGCCTCTGCGGTGCACGATCTTCTGGTACAGCTCGCTGTAGCGATCGAACGCCGCGCAACTGGGATAACAAAAGCTGGCGGAGAAATCTGTGTCCTCAATCACGATCGTTCCTTCCGGGCGACACGCTTTCACCATTGCCGCAAGACACTTCTCCGGCTCGCTCAAATGCGAGAGCAGAAAGCGCGCGTAAATCAGATCGAACTTCTCCCGCCACAAAGACGCACATTCGTCCATGTGTTGAAATTCAACGTTCGCTGTGTTTGAAGCTTCGGCCTCTTTTCGTGCCAATGTGAGAATCTCTTCGTCCGTGTCAGTGCCGATCACTCCCTCTTCTGGCCCCACGATGCTCGCCATCAACATGGCCACGTGGCCGCCGCCACAGCCTACATCCAGGCATTTCATTCCTCTGAACAGACCGACACGATCGAGTAATTGCATGGTTGTCGGCAGCATCACGCGAGCGAGTAGGTCGAGACGCTCTTTGCCTTCCTGGCCTCCGCGAATTGCGTAGTGCTGCCACGTTTCGGACGGGTCCATTGGCGTTTTGGTTGTAGCGGCGGCCGCTCGTCGCCGCAAGCGCGCCGAATCCCCGCTCGCTCTGATGAAAGCAAACTTGGCAGCAGCCTGAAGACTCAAATCTTTTCTGGTCTATCTTCAAGGGTGCACGAGCCACATCAAGCGAGCGAGCCGGTAAATGACTGGAGCTTCCCAAAATCATTGGGGCGTTTGAAGAAGCTGGTTGGTTGCGCATCACATGACGTTGATGACCATCGCCGACACGCCGCACTCCATTGCTTTCGGATCCGCCATCGGAATTTTCTTCGGATTCACGCCGCTGTATCCACTGAAAACATTGTTGTCGATCGCTGCGGCGTGGGTTTTGCGGTGCAACAAGATCGCAGCGGCGATTGCGGTGACGCTGCACGATGTCCTGATCTGGGCGATGCCCGCAATTTATGTCGCCGAATATCAACTCGGGTGCTGGACCCTGCAACGTCCACGCGCCTTACGTGTGCATTTTCGTCAATTTGGTTTGCGCGACCTTTTGCATTGGCACGTATTTTCACGCGTAGTTTGGCCGACCTTTTGGCCTGCCTTCGTTGGCTCGCTCTTCCTGGCGATCCCGTCGGCGATTGTCGTTTATTTTCTCATGCGCCTGTTGATCAGCCGGGCAAGAGCAATAGAAAAGATCGGCTGAGGCCGAATGGTCGCGCGGCGGCTCCTGAAAGCCTTGGCGACAATGTGCCGAACTTTAGAGACTGGGTATTTGCGCCTTGGGCGAGCTCGCGACATCTTCGGAGAAGCCTTATCCACCTTGGAACAGAGGAATGTTATTGTCCTGAACCTGTTGTGACTGTTTGCGAATCAAAATGCGCCGATTAAGGTGCTGCGGTTCCAGGTGATTTTATGCATTCATTACGTCGCTCTCTGATCTTTTGCACAGCGTTTCTCGCAAGCGCATCCGTACTTCGCTCCGTGGCTGCGGCACAGGCGTACCTGATCGCTGACGCCCAAACGGGATACATTTTAGAAGAACAAGAGCCCAGAAGAAAACTGCAAGTGGGTAGCCTGACCAAGATCGCTACAGCATGCGTGGTGTTGGACTGGTCAGAAAAGAAGTCTGGCGACCTTAATGCGATGGTGACCATTCCGCAGGAGGCGTTTCGAGGAACTACCGAAAACAACATCGGCTTTCAACCGGGTGACAGCATCACCTTACGCGATCTCCTTTATGCCGCGCTTGTGCAATCGGACAACATCGCCGCCTACACGCTGGCTTACCAGGTTGGTTCGCATTTGGAATCGGCTGACGCAGGTACGAAATTCACGTCGGCGGACATGTTCGTGGCCCAGATGAACGCGCTGGCCAAACAGCTGAAGATGGAGCGCACGCGTTTCGTTAATCCCCATGGCATCGATTGGAAAGTGAAACCGCTGCCGTACTCCACGGCGGAGGATATGGCGCGACTTACGCGATATGCTATGAACAAGCCAAGCTTCCGTTTTTTTGTGTCGCAAAAACAACGCCAGATTTCCTTCAACCGTGCCGGTCAGCAGCTAAATTATGTGCTTCGAAATACGAACGAGCTGCTTGGCAAAATGGGCATCGATGGAGTGAAGACCGGCACGTCAGCCCGATCGGGACAGTGTTTGATTCTGTATGCGGACCGCGAGTCCGAAGTTGTTCGCAATGGCCAGACGGAAACGGTTTATCCCCGCCATCTAATGGTCGTGCTTCTTGGCAGCACAAACCGATTTGACGAAGGCGCTGCCTTGCTACAACGCGGGTGGCAACTATACGATCAATGGGCAGCTGCGGGACGACTTGCTGACCCAAAGAAGCTTCTCTGATTTCGGTTTTGCGAAAATGAAGCCGCGCACCGGTGTTCTGACCAGCGGTGGCGATTGTCCCGGTCTGAACGCGGTTCTGCGCGCGGTCGTGCTTGCAGCGGACAAGCTCGGTTGGGAAGTGGTTGGCTTCCGCGACGGATTCGAAGGGCTGCTTCCACCAGGGAATCACGTCATTCTGGATCGCCAGGCTGTGAATGGAATCATGGCGCTTGGAGGGACGATCCTCGGGTACCACGAATCGCGGCCATTTCGTTGCCAAAACAGGCGCGGGCGATCGGACGATTGTTCCGGCAAAGATCATTGCAGATGCCAGGAAGATTTTGGAGGACCTTCGGGTTCGAGCGTTAATCGTTGTTGGCGGCGATGGATCGCTAGTGACTGCGCAACAATTACAGGAGGCCGGCATCAACTGCATCGGAGTGCCCAAAACGATCGACAACGATCTGGAAGCGACGGCAGCAACGTTTGGATTCGATTCTGCCGTTGACGTCGTGGTTGATGCGCTGGATCGACTTCACACCACCGCGACTAGTCACCGGAGGGTCATTGTTGTGGAAGTGATGGGACGGCACGCAGGCTGGATCGCGTTACACGGCGGTATCGCCGGCGGTGCCGATATTATTTTAATTCCTGAAATCCCGTTCCATTACGAGCAAATCGCTGCTGTTATCAACGCGCGCGAGGCGGCGCATTACCTTGGCACTGTCGTAGTGGTTGCGGAGGGCGCCCGACCGAAACACGGCGAACAAGTGAAACGTGATGTTCAGGACGGTGAGTTTCGGCTGGGTGGGATTGGCGAAATTGTGGCACGCGAAATCGTAAAACAGACTGGAAAAGAAACGCGTTGCTGTGTCCTCGGTCATCTCCAGCGCGGCGGCGCGCCGACGGCGCTCGACCGAATTCTTGCTACGCGCTTCGGAGTCAAAGCCGTTCAGTTGGCAAACGAGGGCCACTTTGGATCAATGGTTAGCTATCAGAATTACCAGGTGCGCCACGTCCCGATCGCCGAAGCAGTCAATCGCTTGAAGCTCGTTCCACCGAACGGCGAACTGGTGCGTACGGCCCGCGACGTCGACATTTCCTTCGGCGATTGAAAATCGTCGTCCCAACGAGCGTCCGGCGGCAGCAACCTGCCACGTGCAGCAACAAGGCGAGTAGGATAGTATGCAGTTGCCCAATGACGCAAAATACTGCGCAGACGCAAAGCACCAACTCGGTGCTGATGATTCGTCCCTGCCGGTTTTATCCCAATCCGGAAACGGCGGCAGATAATGCATTCCAACGTGATGCCGATTGCGACCTGGAAAGGTTGGCGCTAGTCGCGCGAAGCGAGTTCGACGCAGCCGTGCAGACGCTGCGTGCGGCCGGGATAAACGTTCATGTCTTTGACGACACAACTGAGCCGGAAAAACCAGACGCGGTTTTCCCTAACAACTGGATCTCGACGCATCACGATGGGCGCATCGCGCTTTTCCCCATGTATTCAGCGGTACGACGGCGCGAGCGTCGGCAGGATATCGTGGAGGAACTACGAGAGCACTATCGGGTCACCGAGGTGATCGATTACTCGCGGTTCGAAGAAGAAGATTGCTGCCTGGAAGGCACAGGCAGTCTTGTTTTCGATCACCTGAACAGAATTGTGTACGTCTCGCTCTCAAATCGCTCCAATCCGAAAATGATCCAACGCTTTGCCGATGATTTTAGTTACGAGCCGGTCATTTTCACCAGCGTCGGCCCCAATGGCGAGCCGATCTATCACACTAACGTGATGATGTGCATCGGCACGGCCTTCGCAACGGTTGGTCTTGAAATGATTCCCAACAGAGCCGAGCGGCAAGAAGTGCGAGCGCGCTTGGAAGACGCAGGAAAGGAGATCGTGGAGTTATCGGCAGATCAGATCGCGAATTTCGCCGGCAATACCATTGAATTACATGACGAGGATGGAGCAAAAATGCTGGTGCTTTCCAGTCGCGCCGCTCGAGCGCTGGCTGAGGAACAACGCGAAAGATTGAGCCGCCACGCGCGACTCGTACCGCTGGAACTCCCTACAATTGAACTCGGCGGTGGGAGCGCACGCTGCATGATCGCGACGATTCACCTGCCGCCGCGATGGTAACGGCGCTCTGTGGATACAGTCGAGCGACAGTCTCCTTTCCAAATACATCGAACTTGTTTCTTCCTGTGTGCAACCAGTCGGATCGCGAACGACTCTGTTTTCCCCATGTCGATCCAGACCCATTAGTAACCCATCGATCTTTCAGTGCTCTGGTGCCAAACATTACAAAAAAATAATGTTAGAAAGCTTGGCAACCGCCAGCGGACATCCGTAGCATCGCCGCGTAAGTCGGTTAACAAAAGAAAGGAAATAATATGAAAAAAGTAACCCCTCGGAAATCTGCATTCTCTCTTTCGCGTCTTCTCGCTTGCCTGTCATGCTTGCTCGGTCTGTTCCTGGCGCTGCTAGGGATTAGCGGCTCATTCGGTACGAAATCTCTGGCCCAGGGGCCAGGCAATACCAGCGACAGCTCTGTCTGGGTTGGCGCCTCTTATCACAACGATGTTTCGCCACCGCTGCGCGAAATGCCTCCCTGGAACGAATCCGATTTGAGACGCGGAGTCGACCGGGAGGCGAATGAAAACCCGAAAGTACCTTATCGCCACGTAGACAGTTTTGATCCAGTCGTTCAAAACGCGGATGTCTCAGCCTTCGGATTTCCTGGGGTGAACATACCTTCTCCCATCCGCACATTCGACGGCATTCCTTTTCCCGGCGTGGGCTGTAGCTGCGCACCACCTGACCCTAACGGCGCCGTCGGGCTAACGCAGTATGTGCAAATCGTCAATGAAGGCTATCAGGTCTTTGATAAGGCCACCGGCAATTCCGTTCTGGGACCTAATAGTATTTCTTCCATTTGGAGCGGTTTTGGTGGTGTTTGTCAAACCGGCGGGAAAGGCGATCCAGTCATGCTCTATGATCATCTGGCAAACCGTTGGCTGATTAGTCAGTTCGCCGGCTCTGGCAGCGCGGTGACTGACGAATGCGTGGCCATCTCCACAACCTCAGATGCCACCGGCAGTTATTACCGCTACGGATTCCATCTCGGCACGAATTTCTTTGATTACCCGCACCTCAGTGTATGGCCTGACGCCTATTACATGAGCATGAACGTGTTTAACTCATCTGGCACGACTTATCTCGGTCCTCAGCCCTTCGCGTTCGATCGGACGAAGATGTTGTCCGGGCAAGCCGCTACTTTTATTAGTCCGATCGCACCTCTCGGTGGATCGGTTGATCCCTTTCTGCCCGCAGATCTCGACGGACCAACCTTGCCACCAACCGGCGCTCCGAACACGTTTATAGGATTTCCGGGTCAAGCTACCAGTCCAAATTACACAACCTATCATTTCCATGTCGATTTCGTTACTCCCGCGAACTCCACCTTTACTACCTTTGCCAGTCCGGCAGCAGCTGGATTCACGGCGCTTTGTCCTACCACCCGTGCCTGTGTCCCCCAAAATGGAGTCAGTAGCTCAAACTATCTTGATGGCATCGGGGATCGTTTGATGTTTCGCCTGGCTTATCGCAATTTCGGCGACCACGAATCCGTAGTTGGTACTGTACAGCGTAAAGTCTGGCGGGGTGGCGGCTCTGCGCTGGTTTGAGCTGCGCAATGTAACATCCGGACCCGTTACTGTCTATCAGCAGAGCACCTATCAACCGGACACAACCTGGCGCTGGATGGGAAGCGCGGCGATGGATGGGCAGGGGAATCTTGCCATTGGCTTTAGCGCTTCGAGCTCGAGTATTAAGCCGCAGCTTCGCTATGCGGGACGATTGGCGACAGACCCGCTGAACACTTTAGCTCAGGGCGAAGCGCATCTTTATGACGGCGGCGGCAGCCAAACCGGCAGCGGCAATCGCTGGGGCGATTACAGCGCGTTGACGATCGATCCAGTGGACGACACAACGTTCTGGTACACCAACGAATACTATTCCTCGACCACTTCGTTTAACTGGCGCACCCGCATTGGCAGTTTCAAGCTGGCAACCGGCGGTTCAACTCCGACCCCAACACCGACTGCCACTGCGACAGCGACAGCAACAGCAACCGCGACTCCGATTGCGACGCCTACGGTTTCGCCAACAGCTACGGCTACAGCAACCGCTACCGCTACGGCTACGGCAACACCAACAGCTACTCCGACCGCGACCTCAACCCCGACAGCAACGCCCACTGAGTTGATCGTTAATGGCGGACTGGAAGGCAGCATATCGCCCTGGGTCATGTCCGGTTCAGGCGCCTTTTACACCAACAACGGCAACTACCCTCACGGCGGGACTGGTTACATGTATTTTGGCGTGAACAACAATGTGTCGGGACAGACCTACCAAACGGTCGCGATTCCGACGGCAGCCACGGGAACTCTCACTTTCTGGTTCAACTGCAGTTCGAGTGAGGGTACGACACAGGCTTACGATTTCTTATATGTCGAAGTCCGCAACACTAGCGGAACGTTGCTCCAAACCATCGCGACCTACAGCAACAGGGACAAAACGACGGCTGGAAACTACTCACAGAAATCGTTTAGCCTCGCTGCCTACAAGGGACAGACTATCCGGCTGCAATTTCGTTGCACGACGGATTATTCGTTGTCGACAACCTTCCGGATAGACGATGTCTCCTTGAAATAGTCATTCACGCAGAAAAGCAGAAAAGGAACGGTAACGCGCCGTTCCTTTTTTGTGCGTTCTGCGTGACGACTCTGGGTAGCGAGCGCGTCCTCGCGACCGTACTTTGATCAGCCACTTTGGAAGAAAAGCTTACGCCGGGACCAAAGCCGGGCGCAGCTCGCGAATCCGCTGGACAGACATAGAAACTGCAGACTGCTTTTGGATGGCTGGAGCCAATCCTTGGACTAGTAAACTAAGTGCTGCCTCCAGCAATCCGGCCGGTGCCCGCGGCGTCTCTTCTTCAACCATTGCGATGTCACGCGCTTTCACGCGAAGCTGTTTGCCAAGCTCCCCGCGAGTCAGCCCTGCTTTCTCCCGGAGACACGCAACAGCGTCGCCAAGATCAAGTAACTGGCGCGCGATGGCGTACTCGGAATTAGCGGCCATGTTTTGCTCGTGGAATTTGTCGAGATCGTCTTTCACAAGTACCCGTGTCGCTGAAAATACCGCCTTTGCCTCTGGAGAGCAATTTCCATATCCTGCCGCGGCGTTTTTTGCGATTTCTTTTGAAATGCGTGTAGCAGAATCACGCGGTTGTTCTTCGCAAACGCGGCGAGCACGCGACAGCTGTCAACTCGTCAGTTCCGCCGGTATATGGCTGCAGGCATTATTCCAGGTGTGGTTCGCAGAAAGCGTGGACACTTTGCAATTATCGGACTCATTACGCGTGAGGCATCGCCACGATCAAGCAGAGAAGCGTGAAGTTTCGGTGCACAGCGGGACGGAAAAGGTTGAAAAACGTCCCTCCAGTTCAGGGCGATAGCCTGCTTACTGACGTCAAATTCAACCGCCTGAATCTAGCGCGAATTTTGACAGAGTTTGAATGGTGGATGAATCAATGTGATCCACTCAAAGCGTGGTCGGATGCAAAAAAGCGGGACGTCCTGCGAGAACTAACGCCTTCGGCCGCCGTCGCGAATCGACTTGCGAAAGAGCTGAAGCAAATCATTCCAGATTGGGATGGAACCAAGACAGGGCTTCGTGCGTTATGTAGATGACGCCTACTTCACAGCATCTCCGTTTGCTTTTCGCGCGTTTTCTCGCGCGCCGCCATCGCGAATGGGTTGATTTGCGGCGGGGCATCAACGCGTTCGGTGCGGTTGAGCAGACCTTCGACAGTGAGAGTCTGGATGCGCGGATAATCTTTGTCGTGCCAGAGCTTGGATGTGTAACGACCGGCGTCGGCGGCTTCCGTGCGCATCTGTTTGCTCGGCTTCGCGAGAGTGATCAGAATTCCGCCAGCGGCTTTCTGATTTTCGACGTCGCCGAGAAGTGTTGCGACATCGCCGCGATTCACTCCGCCGCCTTTAATCTGCACAATAATTTTCTCTCGGTGCACCGGTTCGCTTCGCGGCAAAGGTTCTTCTCTGACGCGTCCCGGAATATCTTTGCGCTCCGTTTCGTAGAAATAAAGCAGTCCGTCGACACCACGATCCGCGCCTTTTCCTTCGCCCTCTTTCAACGGGCGTGCGCCGAGAAGCGACAACGCCCAATGCTGGAATTGGAATTTGTCGAGCTCAGCTAATCGCTTCGCGCTCGCGAAATCGGTTGGCTGCCCTTTCTCTTCGAACTGGATCTCTTCGCCGAACGCGTCTTTTAATCGGCGCTTAATCAGATTGATCGCGAGGTAAGTGATGTCGATCCCGATCCATTGCCGATCTAGCTTTTGCGCCGCGTGAATAGTAGTCCCGCATCCGCAAAATGGATCAAGCACGACGTCGCTGGGATTGCTCGATGCGCTGATGATGCGCTCAAGCAACGCTTGCGGTTTCTGTGTGGGATAGCCGAGACGTTCCTGCGCTTGAGAATTAATCGGAAAAATATCTGTCCAGACAGTCCCCATTAATCGTCCCGGCATCTCGTCGAGATAGCGCTTCAAGCGCGGTCGCTTCGACTTATCTTTTGGATACCAAATTCTTCCTTCAGCATCCAATTTTGCCATCGTTTCCTTTGAATAACGCCATCCCATTGTCGGTGACGCATGACCTTTCCATTCATACATCATGTTCGGACGCGGATTAGGGCTGGTCATATTGTCGAGCGTATAAAGCCTGCCATCCGCTTCCCGATAACGGTACCTGTCTGAAATGTATTCCTCGGAGTGTGGCGCGTACGGCGGATTCCAAATGAAGCGGTCTGATTTCGTGTAGAAGAAAATCGTATCGCTAACGCGACTCCACGTTTTGCTGTCGCTGTGCACGGTTGTGCGCTGCCAAACGATCTCGTTACGGAAGTTTTCGCCGTCGAAAATCTGATCGAGCATTAACTTCAAGTAATGACTAGCTGTTGGGTCACAATGCAGATAGAGGCTGCCGGTTGGTTTGAGGACGCGATGAAGTTCGACGAGGCGCGGGGCCATCATCGCCAGATAGGCCATCATCGGTGAATGTTTGAGGAAACTGTGGAGCGCTTCCATCAGCTCGACCACCGCGACGTTCGGGCAGGTGTCGATGAACTCATGATAGGTGTCGGCGGCATCGGCCCAGCTCCACGTATCGGTGAAGGCGTGGAATTGCGCCTGGCTCACTTGTCCGCTCGGTTCGCGAAACAGGACGTTGTAATCGGCGTTCGAATTAAACGGCGGGTCGAGATAGACAAGATCGACGCTGGCGTCGGGAAATTCTTTCCGATCCGAAAGCCATTTGAGATTGTCGCCGAAATACAAACGATTCATTTAGAGGAAAAACATTCAGAGATTTGACTCGTTCGTCGCCCGACTCTCTTGCAGCTACCCTTGCTGCGCAACCGTCCATGTCGCTCGTCCCTCTAGCTCCATTCCTCGACGGAGCCTGTCCAGCGAAGCCGAAGGGGCTCGGAATGACAAGTGTAAGCTGGTAATCTATGCGATCTTGCAAGGGCGCGACGGTCGATCTTTATCTACTCGACGGGGCAGGGTAAAATGTGAATGAATCGCAGCGGAACATGTCGGCCGAGATCAAGAAGGAGATCCAGCTTGAGATCGCTCATGTCTTGTTCATCGACATCGTCGGCTATTCGAAGCTTTCGATTAACGAGCAACGCGCAGCGATCGATGAGCTAAATCAGGTGGTTCGCACTTCAGAGCAGTTTCAAAAAGCCGAAGCCTCGGATCGCTTAATTAAAATTCCAACCGGCGACGGCATGGCGTTGGTCTTTCACACTAGCCCGGAGGCGCCGGCCCAATGCGCAGTCGAAATCAGTCACGCCCTCGAAGAGCATCCACGCTTACAACTTCGGATGGGCGTGCACAGTGGGCCGGTTAGCGGCGTGATAGATGTGAACGGTCATGCAAATCTTGCCGGTGCTGGCCTCAACATCGCGAAGCGGGTGATGGATTGTGGGGATGCCGGGCACATTCTTCTTTCCAAGCATGTCGCCGAGGACCTCGAAGAATACGAACAATGGCGGCCGCTTCTGCACGATCTTGGCGTATGCGAAGTGAAGCATGGCGTACGCATCACGATCGTGAACCTTTACACGGATCAATTAGGCAATCCGCGGCTGCCCCAAAAGTTCCAAGCCCAGAGGAAGCACAGCGCACGAGTGCGTTGGGCGGCGATGACAGCGGCGTTGTTTGTGCTCGCGGCAATTGTCGCTGGCATCGCAATGTTTTCCCGTGATCGCGCGCGATCGACGCCGACTGCGCCGGAAAAAAGCATTGCTGTGCTTCCGTTTGAAAATCTGAGCAGCGAAAAGGAGAACGCCTATTTCGCTAACGGCGTGCAGGGCGAAATCCTGACGGACCTCGCTAGGATCGCGGACCTGAAAGTGATCAGCCGCACTTCGGTGATGCAATACAAGAGCGGGATCGCACGCAATCTCCGCCAGATTGGCGTAGAGCTTGGCGTCGCACATTTGCTCGAAGGCAGCGTGCAACGAGCTGCCGGAAAAGTGCGCGTGAACGCGCAGCTGATCGACGCGCGCACGGACGCGCATCTCTGGGCGAACACGTACGATCGCGACCTCGCCGATGTCTTCGCGATCCAAAGCGAGATTGCCAAGGCGATTGCCGATCAGCTTCAGGCAAAGCTTTCACCCACCGAGAAAGCAGCTATTGAAGAACAGCCTACAACTGATCTCCGAGCTTACGAGTGTTACGTCAAGGCTAAAGATATACTCAGCGGCTTCGTCGGTGCGGCAGATCCTCGAAGCACTGTCACTCGAGCGGTTGAGCTATTAGAAGAAGCAACCCGGCGCGATCCGCACTTCCTTCTCGCATATTGTAAGCTGGCCGAGGCGCATGAGAATGCCTATATCTACGAGGTAGATCCTACACCCGCGCGCCTCGCGCAGGCCAGGGAAGCTGTTGATGCTGCGGCACGGCTACGAGCGGACGCGCCGGAAACGCATCTCGCACAAGCTTGGTTTGCCTACGTTGCAGTTCATGACTACGACCGGGCGCGAGATGAGGTGGCGAAAGTGCTAAAAGCACTTCCGAATAACGGTGATGCGTTAACCATCGCCGCACGGATTGATCGGCGGCACGGGCAATGGGAAGATTGTCTCCACTATTATCTCAGGGCCAAAGAGGTGGATCCTAGCAGCACGGAGATCCTGCGAGACATTGCTAACACGTACGTCAATATGCGTCGTTACTCCGAGGCTGAACGGTTCATAATTGACACTCTAGGGCAACTTCCCGAATCCGCTGGGCTCTATCACTACCAGCTCGGACTCTGTTACCTCGAGGCAGGGAGAGCCCGAGCGTGCGAAAACTGCTTTTGCCCAGATGCCAGCCTCGTACGATCCATTTGGTTTTGGCACGATGTACAAAGTAATGACCGCGCTTTATCTGCGCGACTATGATGCTGCAACTCGGATCGTTACGACTGGTCCTCCTTTTCTCCCTGATAGCCCTGTTTATCTCGCGTCGTGCCCGCGCTCGTGGTTCGAGGCACAAATCGTGCGAGCACGACGAGGTGCGGTGGAGTCTCAGCCAGCTTTTGCCGCGGCGCGAAACGAGTTGGTTGCTCTATGGCACGACACTCTCGAAGAGCCAGACCATCTCACTGTCATTGCACGGATCGATGCGGCACTGGGCCGAAAGGCCGAAGCCTTACGAGAGGCACAACGTGCGGTCGCGCTCCGGCCAATTTCCAAAGACGCCATGGAGGGACCGCGGCACGTGATAAACCTTGCGGTTGTCTATGCGTGGCTTGGTGAACGTAATGCTGCGCTCGAACAACTCGAGGAAGTAGTCAGCATTCCAAGCGGACCGTCCTATGGTGATCTCAAGTTCAATCCCCGATGGGACTCGCTACGCGGCGACCCGCGCTTCGAGAAAATCGTCGCCTCGCTCGCGCCGCAAGAAAAATAAATAGGTCAGGCAGGCAAGACGCCCACCAGCCCCACAGGCAGGATGCCTGTGCCACGCAACCTTGCGACGGGTGATTGTCGATCTTATATTTATGAGACGCGCTTAGCGTGAGAGTGTTAGGAGGTCATTATGCCAACGACAGTTGCTGTTCCAAAAAAGAAAATGGTTCCGGCGGTAGAAGCTGATTTTTTGCCGCTCGAGGGCACCGACTATGTGGAGTTCTATGTCGGCAACGCCAAACAAGCAGCCCATTTCTACAAAACGGCTTTCGGATTCCAGAGTCTCGCCTACTCGGGACCGGAGACGGGAACCAAGGATCGCGTGAGCTACGCGATTCGTCAGAACAAACTCACATTTCTCCTAACGACTCCGTTGCGCACAGGGAATGCGATCGCTGATCATATTGCGAAACACGGCGACGGCGTGAAAATGATCGCGTTAAAAGTGAAGGACGCGACTTCGGCCTGGAATGAAACCACGAAACGCGGCGGCAAGAGTTTCATGAAGCCGACCACGCTCAAGGATGATGCCGGACAGGTGGTCATGAGCGGCATTCACACTTACGGCGACGTGGTTCATCTTTTTATCGAGCGCGACGATTACAGCGGCGTTTTCATGCCCGGATTCGAGAAATGGGAATCGGATTACCGCCCGTCCGAGACCGGCCTGCAGTATGTGGATCATTGCGTGGGCAACGTCGGTTGGAATCAGATGAATCCGTGGGTGAAATTTTACGAGGATGTGATGGGCTTCAAAAACATCCTGACCTTCGACGACAAAGACATTTCCACGGAATACTCAGCCTTGATGAGTAAGGTCATGAGCAATGGCAACGGGTTCGTGAAGTTTCCGATTAATGAGCCCGCCGAGGGCAAGAAGAAATCGCAGGTGGAGGAATACCTCGACTTCTACGATGGCGAAGGGGTGCAGCACGTTGCCATCGCGACGAAGGACATCGTCAAAACAGTGACCGAGATTCAGAAGCGCGGCGTCGAGTTCTTGAATATTCCATCAACTTATTACGATGAGTTGCCCGCTCGTGTCGGCCACATCGACGAAGACCTGGAGCCGCTAAAGCGACTCGGCATTTTGGTCGATCGCGACAACGAGGGTTATCTGCTGCAAATCTTCACCAAGCCGGTTGAGGATCGACCGACGCTCTTTTTCGAAATCATTCAGCGCAAAGGCGCCAAGAGTTTCGGCAAAGGAAATTTCAAAGCGCTATTCGAAGCGCTCGAGAAAGAGCAGGACAGGCGAGGCAATTTGTAACCCATGTCATGTTGAGCGAAGTCGAAACTCTAACTATTCTCTGGGCCTCGCTTCCGTTGCGAATGTCGAGAGACCCTTCGACTCCGGTCAGGATGACAATCTAAAAGGAGGATCACATGCCATTTTATCAAAAACTTGGCGAGATACCGCGAAAGCATCACATCTGGTTTCATCGCAACGGTGCGGCGCCGACGTTCAAGAACGAAGGCATCGCTTACGAGCACGTCATTACGACGGAAGGTTTCAACGAAGCCTACTCAATCATGTATCATCTGCGCCCGCCCACGCGCGTGCGCAGCGTCAAGCTGTTGAAGTGCGAAGAACTGAAGAAAGCGGCCGACAGCCCGCTGAGACATCATCATTTGCGCACGGCGAACATTGCGCGAAAGGGCGATCTCTACAGCGGCCGCATTCCGATTCTCTTCAATCAGGACATGACCGCATGGCGCGCGCGCCCCGAAAAAGCGTACGGCAAGTTCGAGTATTATAAGAACGGCGGCGCCGATGAGATCATCTTTGTCTTCAAAGGCGGCGGTACAGTTGAAACGATTTTCGGAAAGCAACGTTATCGTGCAGAGGATTACATCGTCGTCCCGCGCGGCATCACTTACCGGCTGGTGCCCGATAAGGTAGAAGAGGAAGATTATCTCATCCTCGAATCAAGCGGTCCGGTGCGAATTCCGAAGCGTTATTTGAATCAGGAAGGCCAAATCAAAATGGGGGCGCCTTATTCGGAGCGCGATTTTCACGGCCCGACTGAGCTCAATACAATCGACAAGGAACAGGACACGGAAATCCTGGTTAAGGACGGCCCCCGCTGGACCTGCGTAACGATGGCTCATCATCCGTTCGATGTCGTCGGTTGGGACGGCTACATTTATCCGTTCACATTCAACGCCCAGGATTTCGAACCGATCACCGGCACCGTGCATCAACCGCCGCCGATTCATCAGACCTTTGAAATTCGCGGTTATGTGGTCTGCACATTCGCGCCGCGCTTTTTGGATACGCATCCCGAAGCCGTAAAGATTCCGTGGGTGCACGACAACGTCGAAGCCGATGAAGTTTTATTTTACGTGCGCGGTAATTTCGGATCGCGCCGTGGAATCGAGCCGGCGTCGATCACGCTGCATCCCCGCGGCATTCCGCACGGGCCGCATCCAGGAACGATAATGGCGAGCAAAAACGCGACCCGCACAGAAGAGCTCGCAGTGATGTTCGATACGCAGCACACACTCGAATTGACCGAGGCGGCCGTCGCGCTGGACGACGAAAAATATCCGTTGAGCTGGCTGGATTGATTCGTAGCACGGGCTTCCAGCCTGTGGGGCGGCCAGGCATCTTGCCTGGCCATTCAACGCCTCGGCAGGCGGGACGCCCGCCGGCCCCACAGCCAAGATGGCTGTGCCACATTTACACCGGCGCGCCTTGAGGCGGCGTGCAGTCGAGGTAAATTAATCCAATGCGCGACGGAAATTCCGAAACTGAAACTGAGTTGCAAGCGGCTGAACGGCGAATCAGCAAGATTCAACGCTGCGGCGACGCTCGGGTCGCGAGCATGGAGCAATCGTTTCTCGGCTTGCTCGAAGCCATTGGCGAAGATCCGCAGCGCGAAGGGTTGGTTAGAACGCCGGGCCGAGCAGCACGTGCATTCGAATTTTTGACCGCCGGTTACCGGCAGAGCTTGGATGGAATAATCAACAATGCGCTCTTCGAGTCCGAAGCCAGCGAGATCGTTCTCGTCAAAGACATCGAGCTCTATTCGCTGTGTGAGCACCATTTGATTCCGTTCATCGGCAAAGCGCATGTTGCTTACATACCAAACGGCAAAGTCGTCGGCCTGTCGAAGACGGCACGGATTGTGGACATGTTCGCGCGACGACTCCAGATCCAGGAGAATCTCACAATGCAAATCGCGGACGCGCTGATGAAGGCGCTCCATCCGCGCGGCGTTGGCGTCGTCATCGAAGCAAAACACCTGTGCATGATGATGCGCGGTGTTGAAAAGCAAAACTCGGTGATGAAAACCTCGTGTCTGCTCGGCGTGTTTAAAGAAGACGCGCGAACACGCTCCGAATTTCTCTCGCTGTTGAAGGATTAATTGTACGGCGTCTGTGTCAGACGTCTCGAATTTAAATGCCATCTCGCAGAGACGGCCTACAATTATTCGCAAGATGCTGCTAACTGTTAGCAAACGTCTCGAATTCTCCGCCTCACGGCGCTTGCACGTCAACGGTTGGACCGAAGCTGAAAACCTGGCCGCGTTCGGCCCGGAAACGAATGCGCGGTATGGAAGCGGCCGCAATTATATTGCTTATTTCGTTTTCACCGGTCCGGTGGATCCAACCACGGGAATGCTGATTAACATCAGCGAAATCAAGGAGCGCGCGGGCAAGATCGTGCGCGAACGTTTTGATCATAAATTTTTGAATGAGGACAATCCTTCTTTCCACGACATTCCACCGATTGCCGAGAACGTGGCCTTGCAACTCTGCAACGATGTGGCTCCTCTGTTCGCTGACGTGAAGGCTAAGTTGTGGGCGTGTCATGTGCGCGAGTCGCCCGAGCGGAGCGCGACTTATTATTCCGACGGCGCCAGCGAGGCGAATTATTGGTTTGAATTCTCAGCTGCGCGCAGGACCATGTCGCCGCTGTTGAGCGCAGATGAGAATGCGCGGCTGTTTGGACAGGCCACTTCAATTCATGGCCATAACTACCGTGCCAGGCTGACGTTTCGATCGGAACGATCGGATCGAAAAACACCGCTGGTCCGCTACGATGAAATCGACATCTGCATCTGCGCGTTGCAAACAGAACTGAACCATCGCTATCTCAATGAGGAGGTCATAGGATTGAAGAAACGCCCTATCACGACAGAAAATTTGGCGAGACACATCTACGAGCGTGCGAAGACGATGAAGCCGTTGCATCGCGTCCGCTTGCACGAGCGGCACGATTTTTTTGCGGAAGCATCGGGAGATGAAAGTGTTTTTCTCGGGTTGCAGATGGGATTCCACGCGGCGCATCGGCTGCATGCAGGCACACTTTCTGACCGGGACAACGCGAGACTCTATGGGAAATGCAACAACCCAGCCGGCCACGGTCATGGTTATCTGGTCGAAACAACTGTCGGCGGCGATTACGATTCGCGCAGTGGAACGCTCTATGATTTCGTTGCCTTGAACGACGCGATTCATGAATCACTGAAGCCGTGGCAGGATCGCCATCTCGATCTCGAAACGGAGGATTTCCGCAGCTCGCCCTCGACTGGAGAGAACATTGTCCGCGCCCTTTGGCCAAAAATCGATAATCGTGTCAACCAAAGGTTGGTGCGATTGCGTCTGTGGGAAACGGCTAACAACCGGTTTACATTGCGTAGAATGTAACGTCAGCTCCTTCTGGGAGCGCCGAAAATCAAATAGTCGGTGGTCGCAGACCGCAGCTACAGTAATTGCGAGTGAAACGTTATCTCATCACGGGCGCGAGCCGCGGCATTGGCCGCGCGATTGCAGAAAAGCTGGCGAGCAAAGATGTGGAACTGCTTTTGCACGGGCGAGACACGGTGGCCCTGGCACACACTCGCAAAGCTGTAGAACCCAACTGCGCGAAGGTCACGCTGCTGATTCACGATCTCGCGACGCCGCGAGGCCTTTCCGATCTCATCGCAGAAGTGGGACGGGATTCAATCGAGTTGCTCGTGAACAACGCAGGCATCGCGGTGGTGAAACCATTTACCGAAATCACGTCGATCGAATGGGAGCAAACAGTTGGCGTGAACATTACCGCCCCGTTCCTGTTAACACAGCGTTTCGCGCCTCGGATGGCGCCCGGTTCGAGCATCGTCAACATTCTTTCCGTCGCAGCAAAAACCGCGTTCCCAAACTGGAGCGCGTACTGCATGAGCAAGTTCGCGCTCGAAGGCTTCACGCGTTGCGTGCGCGAAGAGTTGCGCGACCGCAAAGTGCGCGTGATCAACGTTTATCCCGCCGCAACCGACACCGACATCTGGAGCCAGGTCGACGGCAAATGGCCACGAGAACAGATGATGAGCGCGACACAGGTGGCTGACGCGGTGGCATTCGCTCTAGCGCGCCCGATGGACACGCTCGTCGAAAACATCACGCTCTCTAGTCTGGTTGGAAATCTGTGATTCAAAAAGCGATGGAGGACGCGCGTAGGCATTTCCAAGGCTTCGCGAAACAAATAAGCCCGCCTCCTGGAGGGAACCAGCCATCGATAGAGAGTGGCAGGCCAATTTTCAGAAATTTCAGTAACTGAATTAACGAAGTTCCCGCTATTGCCAAAAATCCCCGCGTTCTTATTAGGCTGGACGTTTTCAGTCGTTATGGGGGGACCTCGCAACGCGCGCTTTTCAAGTAACACCCACCAACGTAGAATGCTGCCGTGGCGAGAGCTTCGCTAAAGCGCGCAGAGTGAATGCAACGAAGTTTTTGACTGAGCTTAAGCGGCGGAATGTTTATCGCGCAGCGGTCGCCTACGGAGTCGTCGCTTCGACAATCTTAGCGAAGAAAAACAAAACGCCTATTTCGCTGCGGACGTCCAGGATGAAGGGAACAAAACGGGGCACTGGCGCGGCTTATCTGGCGTGATGAGGCGGCGGCGCTTGGCCTTGTCTGCGTAGAGACGCAACGGGAACGGATTACAGATGCCCGCGCAAGGGTTACTAGGGCGAGATCCTGGTCGAGTCCTCTGAATTCAACGCGCACGTCGAAACATCTGCGGTTAACGCTACGAAGCAACAAAGTTTCACCGACGCGGAATGACGGTGCGGTTTTGCGTGCAAGTAGGTGCGAGCGTTTTGGGCGACCGCGCGTTTGTGTTGTCGCCTGGTTGGTTTGGCTCGCCATTTCAGTCCAGTTTGTGGTCAATCCGGTCGTCGGCGGGGTAGGTTTCACGCTGGCTCTGCTTGTTTTCTGGTCGCGCCTGTATCTAACGCGCCCTGATCTTCGGGAAACGCTCGTCGGCGCGTTTCTCGGTTTGCTGGGGTGGACTGGTCACGGCTTGGTAGCCTGCTGACGTGGCGGCGCCGCGCCAAACGAAGAGGCTTAGTATCCTTGCGCGATGTAACGCCCATGGATCCACAGGAGCTGACCAGGGTTACCCAGCGCGCCGTTGGCGCCGGCGAGACCGGGGCCCCTGGCGGGGGAGACACCGGTGCGAAATGCCCAGTAACCTGGCGTCCAGACATAATACGCGCTGCCGTTCCAGTATCCAGGGCCGCGATAATAAATTCGATCGTGGCCAAGGAAGTCGACTGAGCCTGCGTCATATAGCCCGGGACCGTAGTAGCCCGGAGAAGAGCTGTAATAGTCTTCGCAGCCTGCTGCCCAGAACAGGGTTGAAAGCAGAAGAAGCAGCAGAATCACTCGCCTCGATCTGGTTTTTGTTTCATTCATTTTGTTTTTAGGGTGCCTGTTCATTTTCTTGTCGTCGCGTGTGGTTTTTGATTTTATTGTTTGCATCGGTTTTTATTTCTTTGCCTGAAGGGAGGTTCTGAACGCATTTGCGCATGATGGAAGCTGCTGGGCAGCCTTATGAAAGTCTTTAGGTTCTGTCTTAATTTTTCTTAGTTCTTCTCAAACCGCGATGCAGACGCCTCCGGCTAACTTCTACGAATTCGGCGCCTTCCAGCTCGATCCGGTGAAACGGCTCTTGTGGCGACTAGATGGGACACCGGTTCCGCTGACGCCAAGAGTGCTCGAGACGCTCCTGTACATGGTCGAGCACCATGACAGCGTCATGGATAAGGAGCGGATCATGGAGGCGGTTTGGCCCGATTCGATTGTCGAGGAGAACAACCTGGCGCAGGCGATCTGGAAATTGCGGCAGGTCTTCGGCGAAACGCCGGGTTCGCACAGCTACATCGTGACCGTCCCGGGTCGGGGCTATCGCTTTGTAGCCGAAGGGAACAAGCGAAACGGAAATATGGTTTCGAGGATGCCCCTGGATTCTACAACAACGCCACGGTCGGTTCAGGGGCTAACTGAGGCCGACCCAACAGTCGACCGGGATCAGCTGCTCCCGAAAGCTCGCCACGGGACGAGTCGGTCCGATTGGCGGATTTTCGGAGCTGCGATCGCCGCGATTATTCTCGTTGGCTTGGCAGCCTTATGTTTCATCCGGTATCGCAGTTTGCCCGCCAGTGTGCGGGCACCCAGCTCGCCTGCCCCGGCCAACGCTGTCTTATCAATCTCTGCGCGCATCGCTGAGAAGAGCATTGCCGTGTTGCCATTTGAAAATCGGAGCGACGAAAAAGAGAACGCTTATTTTGCGGACGGCATTGAGGACGAGATTCTGACCCGCTTATCCAACATTGCGGATTTAAAAGTGATCTCGCGCACTTCCACGCGGCAATATCAGAGCAAACCTGCCAATCTCCGCGAGATCGCGAAGCAGCTCGGTGTCGCGAACATTCTTGAGGGTAGCGTCCAAAAAGTAGCCGATCAGGTACGGGTCAACGTGCAGTTGATTAACGTGCAAAGCGATTCCCACCTCTGGGCCGAGACGTATGATCGGAAGTTGACTGACATCTTTGGCGTCGAGAGCGACATCGCCAAACGAATAGCGGAGTCGTTGCAGGCGAAGCTAACCGGTCCCGAGGAGCAGGCGTTAGCAGTTAAACCGACAAACGACCCGGAGGCCTACGATGCCTATCTTCGCGGCCTCGCTTTTGAAGGGCGCAGCTCCCTCTCGCTCGATCTCCTACCGAAAGCCATCGGCTTTTATGAGCGCGCGGTGGAGTTTGACCCGAATTTTGCACTCGCTTGGGCGCGGCTTTTTCGTGCCGACGCGTTCCTTTACTTCTCAAGCGCCGACCAAACTTCTGCTCGGCGCGATGCGGCTAAAAGCGCATTGGAGAATGCACAAACACTCCAGCCGAACTCGGCCGAAACGCAGCTCGCCTTGGGTTATTATCAATTTCGGGTGCTGCGTGATTACAGGCTCGCCAAGACCACGTTCAAAGAGCTCCGCAAAATGTTATCGGGTAGAAGCGAGGTCCCATATGCTCTCGGCTTAGTTAGCCAACGCGTGGGAAACTGGGATGAAAGCGCTGCAGACTTCGAGCAAGCCCTCACCCTCGATCCGCGCAACGCGGAGATACTGATCGATGCGGCACGGAACTATGCCATGCTTCGACGATTCCCGGCCGCGCTAAAACTGTATGATCGTGCGCTGGATATTATCCCAAACGATCCCTATCTGACAGAAACAAAAGCTCGCATTTATCAGGCTCAGGGTAACCTGAAAGAAGCTGCTAAGATGTTGGTGGAGGTCAACGCACAGACTACATCTACGAGTGCCCTCGTAACTAAGATCACTCAATTGAGACTTGAACGGAATTACACTGAGGCGGTACGCTTACTGCAAGCTCGACAGGCTCAATTCCACTTTCCTTCTGAAATCGAGAAGACCATGAATCAGCTCTTGCTGGCTTGGTCGCAGCGCGACGCTGGCGACGCTGCCAGCGCAAAAGCTAGCGCTCAACAGGCGCTCAATACGCTCGAGCCGCTCTACAAAGATCAACAAAACAACTCTGCGCTGGCGGAAAATTTAGCCTTACTTTATGCCGTTCTTGGAAATAAGGAGTCAGCCCTAAAGCTAGCGGAACGTGTAATCATGCTTGCGCCGAGTACTAAAGATCACACGTATGGACCTAACGGCGAAGAGAACCTCGCGCTAATTCAGATGATGGTCGGCGAGAATAGCAGCGCGATTTCACATCTAACGCATCTATTACAAACACCTTATAGTAGCTGGCTTTACGGCCCATCGGCTATCACGTCGGCACTTCTAAGGCTCGATCCCATCTGGGATCCGTTGCGCACCGATCCCACTTTCCAAAAACTGTGCGAGGAAAAACAGCCGTGAATACGTGCCGCTTTCCTGAGCAAACCAAACCCTGCCCCCTATCTGAAATATATTCGGCGCGTGGATAGTTGAGGCGCAGTTATGATTAATGCCTTGCAGAGCGAGCTTACGATCAACGTCGTCGCGTCGATCATCGTATCATTGCTCTTTCTCGCCCTCGGTTTTGCCTGGGGAAAGTACAAGGAGCGAAAGCGGAAGTTTGGAAGAAATCTGGAAAGATACGATTTCTATCCGTTTATCGTCACTCGGGAAAACTTTGGCGAGTTCAGTCTCAAGGATTTCCGGCTGGGAATGCATTACTTCCTCAAGAACGAGGATCATACCGCCGCGCGGCAGCTGATTTTTATCGGCGAACAAAACAATGTGCGCGCGCAACTCGAACCCACTGAGCAGAAGGTTTATGCTCAGTTGTTCGAGAAATACGACGGTAAAAAGGTTACCGATGACACGCACGAATTCCTTGAAAACTACGAGCGCATCGTGCGTCTGATCGGGAAATCGTTTCCAAACACCGGAATTGAGATCTTGTTGCACAACCTGGCCGATCCCGCGCACTCGCTAATCACGCTCGAAAACAATGTGACTGGCCGCCATCTGCGCGATGGCACGACGAATTTGCTGATTGACCTGAAGCGGAGGCAGCTCCTGAACGAGGACAAATTGAATTACGAGCTGAACATCGGTACGCGAAAATTCAAATGCACGACAATCCCGATCAAGCGAAAAGAGTTCGGAATCGTTGGCGCGATTTGCATCAATATCGACGCCAATTACATCACCGAGGAAGTGCTGAAAGATCGACAACGCATCGAAACGTGGTTCCAAAACTTTCTTCGCACCGACATGCAGCTCGATGAGAATATTCTCAGCAAGGACGAATATGCCAAGGCGCTGAAAGGCAAGCGCTATTTCAAAGACGAAGCAGTTTGATCGCTGCAGGTAGGGCGCGTCACTCCGTGCGCGCCGTTTTCTGCGGACCCACGCGGCGTGCAGAGGACTGCCCGCCCTACCGGTGAGCTAAGCTTGCGGTTTCAGTTCGTCATCTCGAGCGAAGTCGAGAGATCTCTGGATCTTCGATCGATAAGTAAACAACCAGAAATGTCTCGACCTCGCTCGACAAGATAAATGACACCGACGAGTACGCCCAGCGTGCCTTTTACAGTTGAGGGACGCCAAGGATGGCGTCCCTCGAATCTTACTCGGAACGATCGCCTACTTCAGTCTATTACTGACCAATTGGCGCGCTGGTTTGGATATCTCAATCCGGACGCTGACTTTCTGAAGCTGCAAGGCCTGTTCTCTAACTGTTTCGGCAAGAGCTTTGATTTCCTTCTGCTGTTCCTCGGTATTTGATTGCAATTTCTGCACTTTTCGGTGTTCTTTCAGGAACTCGTTGAGCAACATCGCGTTCACCGCGTCATAGCGGACAGTGAAAATCTTCCCTTCGGCGTCGCGCGCTATTAGGTCGGGATTTACCTTTGCTACGTCCTCGGCCACCAATCCAAATTGCGGGGTGCCATCTGGATCGAGCTCTTTCTTGTAATGGAATGTGACCGGTTTGAGCGCGAGAATTGCCTCGCTCGTCTTATCCATCGGCTTGATCGCCTCCTTGAATCGCGCCGAAGAAGCTTTAACACCAAGTTGCCCGTCGGGAGTGATGCCGACGGGTACGGCTGCGCCATGAGCAATCGGCGTCTCCCTAATGCCCGCGATAAAGGTCGCCGTTTGGGTTCCAGCCGTTCCGATGCGGATGACCCCGGACTCCGCAGCGAGGCCTGTGTTCCCTATGTCGATATTGTTGTCACCCGTGGTGAGATTGCTACCGGCCGAATTGCCCAATGCGATGTTATCGTTGCCTGTCGTGTTATTTAGAAGCGCATTATAACCGCTGGCCGTGCTATTGTTGCCACTTGTGTTCTGATAGAGCGCAAAATAACCATTTGCCGTGTTGTAGTTGCCGGTGGTGTTGAAGTTAAGTGCGCCATAACCATCGGCCGTGTTGTAGTTGCCGGTTGTGTTGAAAATGAGTGCGAAACTACCGGTGGCCGTGTTACGGATGCCGGTACTATTGTAAAAGAGCGCGTCATAACCATCAGCGGTGTTGTAGCTGCCGGTTGTATTGCTCTCGAGCGCAGCACGACCAGTTGCGGTGTTGTAGCTGCCGGTTGTATTGCTCTCGAGCGTGGCACGACCAGTTGCGGTGTTGTAGCTGCCGGTTGTATTGCTCTCGAGCGTGGCCAAACCGTGGGCTGTATTTCTGATGCCGGTTGTATTGCTCGTCAGCGCGTCAGAACCGGTGGCCGTGTTTTCGACGCCCTCTGTATTGCTGTAGAGCGCATCAAAGCCCAGGGCTGTGTTGTCCGTGCCAGTTGTGAGGCTGAAGAGCGCGTCCGTGCCCTCAGCGGTGTTGTTACCGTCGTAGCCCCCGTCCGGTGGTGGCGATAGCTGTGCTTGCGCAGTCGGGGAAAGCGCGAGCGTAGCGAGCACGAGCGGAATGAGCAATAAACCGTATCGCAAGCGCGACCGGGTCATCGAATTTAGTATTAGTGCAGTTCTCGTTTTCATAGGATTCTTTTTCATTTTCTTGTCCTTACATTTGGTTTACTGTGTTTTTGTCCACGCGGGAGGCATGGGGCCGACTCGCGCGTGGTGGAAGATGCTGGACGCCCTATGAAAGTCTTTAATTTGCGGATGAATTTTTCTGAATTGTTCTGAAACGACGATGCAAGCTGCACCTGCTCATTTCTATGAATTCGGCGATTTCCGACTCGACACGGGGAAACGGCTCTTGCGGCGGCTGGATGGGACGATGGTGCCTCTTACTCCGAGAGTATTCGAAACGCTTCTCTACATGGTGGAGCATCACAGTGTCGTTCTCGATAAGGAGCGGCTGATGGCGGCGGTCTGGCCCGATTCGATCGTCGAGGAGAACAATCTCAGTCAGAACATCTCAACGCTGCGGCAGATTTTTGGCGAAACGCCGGGCTCACACAGGTATATCGTGACTGTTCCGGGTCGGGGCTATCGCTTCGTTGCCGAAGTTCGGGAGCAAACCGGCAATGGCAGTGCCACAGTGAAGAGAGAGCAAGCAACAAGGCCAACATCGCAAGAGAATGGAACCGAAGCGGCTACAGAGAAGGATCGATGGGAGTTGCCTGGAAAGACTGGCTGGCCGTTGGCGCTCGCGGTTCTCGGCGTAATTCTACTCGCGGCTGCAGTTATTTCACGTGGACCGATGGTTCAGTGGCTGGAGCAACATAGAGTCGGCAGCGCAGCTCCTGTGACTTCGACCAGCGCAGTGGCTGAACGCGTCCATTCGGTAGCAGTCTTGCCGTTCGAACCGCTCGGCCAGGATATGAATGATGAGCTATTGGGGCTTGGCATGGCGGACGCGGTAATCGGCCGAATGAGCAATCTACAGCAACTCGTCGTTTTGCCGACCAGCGCGGTGTCGAAATACAAGGGACCCGCTAGTGATCCACTCGCAGCGGGGCGCGCTTTACAAGTGGATGCCATATTGAGTGGAACTATCCAGCGGTCCGGCGACCAGGTCCGGGCTACGGTGCAACTTGCTCACGTCGCCAGCGGTCGCACTCTTTGGTCAGAAAAATTCGACCAAACATTTACCGACATCTTCGGTATTTAGGACTCGATTTCCGACAGCATCGTCCGGTCGCTTGCACTTAATCTTTCTACCGACGAGCAAAAGCATCTGGCGAAACATTACACCAGAAACGTCGCCGCCTATGACTCATATCTGATGGGTCTTTACTTCTGGAATAAGCGCTCAAAGGACGGACTTGAAAAAGCGATCGACTATTTTGGGAGAGCTGTCGAGAAGGATCCAAATTTTGCTCTCGCCTACGCACTGATGGCGGACTGTTACTTCTTGCAATTCAACTTCCGTTACAATCTTCAACCGGATCGGATTCAAAACGCCGAGACAGCTGCGAAGCGGGCGCTGCTCCTTGACGATTCTATCGCCGAGAGTCATTTGGCGGCAGCACATTTTCAGCTTTATCAAAAGGATTATCACGCAGGCATGGAGTCGCTTCGGCGCGCCCTTGCCTTGAACCCAAATCTGGCTATTGCCCACCTGCGCTACGCGTGGGCACTATGCTCGTTCGGGCACTTGGACGAAGCCGTCCTGGAAATGAAGCGAGCTGGGAGCTCGACCCGCTCTCAGCGACAAACAGCACCGCTTTGGGGATACTGCTGACATTTGCAAAGCAATTTAACGGCGCATTGGCGTACTGCTCCAGGGCCGCTGAGTTGGAGCCCAACAATTATTTTGTACGATGTAATCTCGCCAGCACCTATGGGTTAAACGGTATGTTTCTGCAGGCGATCGATCAGTATCGCCTGGCCGGCGACCTCAGCCTTGAGAGCAGGGGGGACGTTCTCGCTTCCATTGCAACTGTGCTGACTTCTGCAGGCCGTAGGTCAGAGGCGGATTCAATGATGCCCGAAATTCTGGAACTGGCAAAAACCGGCAAAACCGATCCATACAACATCGTGTTATTGTACGCCGCGCGCGGTGATAAGGAAGAAGGTTTCAAGTGGCTCGCGAAGGCACTCGGCAACCATTTGCCTACGTCTGCAACCGTCAGGTATGATCCTCAACTGGATCCTCTGCGTTCGGACAGCAGGTTTGCGGCGTTGCTGCGGCAGCACAACCGCGCTTGGCTTCGCGACCTTCCTTAAGAAGGCAATATTCGGTCACTACTCGCGATTGCTCCTCTTTGTCTGCAATGGCGAAGTCGTCGCCAAGGAGAAGACCGATTACTGACTACTCCCATTGTGGACGCCGTGCTGTCCCGGACCTATCTATTTCGGTGAGGCGTGAAGTACCGCCTGGTATTCCGGTCTCTTGTGGTAATCGACCAGGCGGAAGCCCCAACTGATTAATGTCGAGAGGTCTTTGGTCTTCGCCTTCTTCTCGTTCAGGAACTTCTTGACTCTGCCTTTCAATTCCGGTTGTTGATCACTCATGTCGAGGATCTCGAAAATCTCCATCGACAAGACCCAGTCTTCCGGATGCTCAGCCTGCTGCGTTTCCCAAATTTCGCCCAGTCGCTCGTAACCGGTCTTGCTTTCGCGAATCTTGCGCACCTGTTCGTAAAGATTTTCAAGCCGCTTTCTTTTTGCGTCGGACGGAATCTTGATCGTGCGTTCTTTTGGCACGAGCGCCACCTGATTGTACGCATCCTTGTCCGCCGCGCCGTTGAATACCGAGGTGATCCGCTCGCCGACGGCCATGTCGTAAACGCCCCACTCGGGATCGAACAAAACCCGGTCGCCATATTTCGCGCTACAGTTCGAAAATGTGACCAGCAACAATTTGCCGTCACGCCTCAGGATTTTTTCGACTTTCCCTGAAACTACGATGCTGCTGACAAATTCGAGTTTTGCTTTCCGGCCCTCCACGATTCCCAGCGCGTGCAACTGATCGTTCGTGAGGGACCCCGGAAACGCGGGCGTTTGGCTCCATTTTCCGAGCGGCGAACCGAACCCGTCCTTGTGATAATCGACGCCGTGACCTTGGAGTTCCTTGTCTCGGAATGCGAGCGCGCTCTTGCCGCTAGTCCGGAGATAAATCGGCGAATTGTTTTCGTCCGTGATGACTTCATTGAAAACGCCGCTCACTTGAAGGCCGGATGAATACTCGCACGTGGCTACGTTTAGGCATTCGATGGCCTTGTTGATGCCTTCGAGTCCGCCACCTTTAAACGCCATGGTGCTCGCGAACTCTTCCAGCACATCTTTCAAGTGCTGAAAATCACGGCACACGAAAAGTTGCGGCTGTTTGCTTGTGATATCGAATGCGTAAGTTTGCGCGTCGATGGAATAGGGGATCTTTTTTACTTCCGGCTCGAGGCATGAGACCGATTCACCGATCGATGAAAGCAGTCCGGCGCCGTATATTTTTGGATTCTCAAATATACCGATCAGGCCGTACTCAACCGTCCACCAATGCAGACGCGATAGCAGCGCCATTTCGGAAGGCTTGCCGAGATTCTTTTGCCTGTGTTCAACCAGTTTGGTCGCTTCCTCGACTTCTTTTGGGTCGGCGTCTGGGCGTTCTTTCAGAATCGATAAATGGCGGATTGCCTGATACAACTCGAAATCTCTTTTTGAAGACATCGCTTTCGCGCCGACTTCGCCAAAGCGCTGCAGATATTCTGAATATTCGCGATCGACAATGATCGGCGCGTGACCGGCGGCTTCGTGCACGATGTCCGGCGCCGGCGTGTATTCGATATGCTGGATCTGGCGCATGTCGCACGCGATCACCAGTACTTTGTAAGCTTGAAATTCCATAAACGCGGCCGGCGGAATGAACCCGTCCACGGCCACTGCGCCCCAGCCAATCTTCGCAAGGATGTCGTTCATCTCCTGAATGCGCGGGATCCGCTCAAAGGAGATGCCGGTGTTGAGGAGGCCTTTGAAATAAACTTTGTGCGCATACTCCTTCAGGAAAAAAATGTTCTGCCGCATGATGAATCGCCAGACTGCGTGATCGACCGATGTGTAATCGTCATAACGCTGATCGACTGCGAATTGGAGCAAATGTCTGGGGCAACTTGCGACTGCCGCGTTGTTATAGCTGATACCGCTTTGAGAATTCATTCGGGGAGACCTCATCGTTGGGCCAAAGTAACTTAGGACTCGTTCGCAGTGTGGGCAAGAATGATTCCGAGGCGCGTCCGCTCCACCAATCATGACCGGCGTGCTCGTATCACCCGTTTGATCACCCACACGAGTGTTGCAAGCGCAATTACCCACGGCGCGAGAAGGGCGATTGCTACGCCGATCATGCGGACGCTCCACATGATTGCGCCGGCGCTTTGCGCCAGGGTGCGCCGCAGCGTGGCGAGCGGACCGCTCTGGTGGGAAACAATATTGCCCTGGCTATAAACCTGAATCGAGATGTCGACCGGCGCGTTGGCTTGATCGCTTTGTGTGCCCGTGCGGTCCTGGCGTTGCACAGTGACATTCTCGAGTTTCCCTAACGAATCGAGCGATTGCATCAGCGCCGGATAATTCTTCATCGGCACGCGCAGGAAAACGTTCGCTACTTCGCGTCCGTCTGGATCGCGATTAAAGGTGGAGTTGCGAATGCGTCCGCCCTGTTTTTCAGCGAAGTTCTTAAGCTCCTTTGCTTTTTCGTCCACTGCCGACGTACGAATCCGCAGGCTGGTTTGCTGAAAGGCCTGCTCCTGTTCCTCGCGCGAGACGGTGACGTTAAGCTCTACCTTGTCACGTTTGGTCTTTGCATTTTCCGAGCCCGCGGCCGCGGGACTGCCACCCTGTGCGATACGTTCCGTCTGGGTTTGGAAATTTTCGACGCGGCCCAGCGATTTTACGCGCCCAATCACCGCCTCACTGTTTTCCGGCGCAATCAAGATGCTTATGGTCGCGGAGACATGTCCTGAGTAGTCACGGTTAAGTTGCGCGTTTGTGATCTGCACTTTTTGGGACGCGAGCGTCTTAATGTCGTCGTAAACTTTCTCAACGTCTGGAGCATAAAGAGCGAGCTGCGAACGTTCCTTAATCAGGAATGCGGCGGGCTCTTCCATGTCTTTTTCGGTCAGCGAGATCGTGACCGTGGCGAACTGCACCTGGGAATCCCAGTATTTCAGTTCGCCCTGCATCTTTTCTATGTCTTCACGCACGCGACCGAGTTCCTTTTCCACCTGAAGCAGGTCTGAAACTTTGCCGGTTTTCGTCTTCAACATCTCGATCAATCGCTGTTCCATTACGCGCGCGTTCTTCAGTCGGGCATCGGTGTCGAAGTATGCCTTGGTCACGTCTTCTGTGCCGAGAGTCTGGTTCTTCAACTCGCCGAGTCCGCGAATCTTTTGCAGAAAACGATCCAGATTTTCCGGCAAAACTTTGACGATCACCTGTCCGCGCAGTTTTCCATTTTCCTGTTTTTCCGAATTTGCCGTCGCCACATAGCCTCGTTCCTCGTTTGCAAATGCGGTGATCTTTTGCACCGCATCGTCAAAGCTGACGATTTCGAGTTCAACATTCGCGTTCCGGATCAGTTTGCGATTAGCCAACTGCGGAGCAGGCGTTTCCGCCGAACTCGCCTCGGCTGCAGAGTTCATCGCTGCCGCTTCGCTGCTACTTTCCCTAGCAGCCGTTTCCACCGGAGCAGGCTCGGGCGGCGGAACTGTTCCCGGATACGCTTTGAAGTCTCGCTCGACCTTTGATTCGTTTTCAGAGCTTACCGGCTGCGGTTGTGCGAGCGGCAGATCTTTTGGTTTTCCAGCGGCGACTTGGTCGGCTGCATCGAAAAAGCCGGCGCGAGCAGATTCCAATCTCCCCGCGGCTTGTGACGGGCGTTCCAACAATTCGTCGTTCGTGTAACGTTCGCGAGCGCGCAGCGGAGTCGCGCTTTCGCGAGTGATCATGCTGCCGAGCAGTACCAGTCCGAGCAACACCGCGGCAACTGCAGTGACATGTGTCGCGCGCATGCGCACCAAATCAGCAAGCAATTTCAGCAGTCCGCTTCTTTCGGGCGTGCGCCGGCGAAAACCGGCCAGCATTCGCTGTTCGAAAGCCGGATCGGGTTTTTCCTTAGCGAGAGTTTCTTCGAGGATTTTGTTCATAGCTTTGGTTTCGTGATGAGTTTTTCGGCATTCGGCGCAATCGACGAGGTGCGCGTGTAGCGCACTGCGTTCGTCCGCCGAAAGCTCTTCGTGAAGATCGGCGGCGAGCCAGTTATCAATTTCGTTGTGAACGGTTGCCATAGGATTAGTCCATTGAAGCGAGAGAGGGACGGAGCTGTTTCCGCATGGAGGCCAGGGCGCGACCAAGAATTCCGCGTAACGCGCCGTTCGTCAGGCCAAGCGTATTTTCGATAGTGCGATAATCCATCTCTTCGAAATAACGCAGCGTAAGCGCTTCGCGGTGGAGCTCGGCAGCGTGGCAAGCGCGGAATGCAACTTTTGATCTACAGCAGTTGTGTCGGTCGCTTCGTTTTCGTTTATTTCAATCCTTTCGTGAGGGTAGGGAACAGGTCGGCGCTTTCGCAAAGTGTCATGTGCCCTGTGTCGCGCGATCGTCGCCAGCCAGGCGGGAAATTTCGCCGGTTCACGCACGCGCCAGCGGGTTTTCCAGGCTTTGACCAGCGAGTCCTGAACGACATCTTCGGCCTCCTCGCGGTTTTGCAGAATGCCGCAAGCGATTGCAAAAAGCGCCCGGCTATTAGCGCGAATGATCATTTCAAATGCCTCGCGATCGCCGTGAATGGCCGCCTGGTACTGTTCGCGTTCATTGGCATCCATCATTTGGCCGATCTAAAGCCTAGACGTTCGAGCACGCGATTCCGCGCGAATTATTTTCTGTATTCCGAGCCGAATCGTACGGCAGTTCGGTGCTGACGTATGATTTCGCCATCGAAATATCGGTCGAGTTGATGCTCCCGATGGCGTTCACATCCGAGCGGAAGTTTGTCTGATCGACCTCTGGCCGACACGCGCTTTGGCCAAGGCAGCCCGCGTTAGGGGACTGCGTTCCCTGTCGTGTCGTCGATCTCGACGTTAGTCGAACCGTTCACGGCGAAGAGCACGACGTCGATGGTTTTTGCGAAAGAGCACTCTGAGCGACTGGCGTTGAGCAACTCTACGGGGAATATCTGCCGCCAGTATTTAGTTCGGCGCTGGCGTTCCTTCCGCCCCAAACGATCATTTCACCGCCCGTCCAGACCGCTGTGTGATTGATGCGAGCAGAGGGCGTGTTCGTAGTGCTCGTGGCCGTCCAACTATCTGTGCTGGGATCGTATCTCCTGCCGGTGTTGACAAGGGTGAAACCTCCTCCCCAAACGATCATTTCAGTCGCAGTCCAGACCGCTGTATGACCTTCGCGGCGGCGAGGTGCGTTGGTGGTATTGGTTGCTGTCCAAGTGTCCGAAATGGGATTGTATCTCCCGCCAGTGTTTAGGAGGGTGGTGTCGGTACCTCCACCCCAGACGATCATTTCAGTGCCAGTCCACACCGCCGTGTGCAATGAGCGCTCATCGGGCGCGCCCGTAGTGGTAGTGGCAATCCAACTGTCGGTGCCGGGATTATATCTGCCGCCAGTGTTGTACCTGCTGATGCCGTTGGCTCCGCCCCAGATGACCATTTCAGTGCCTGTCCATACTGCGGTATGATTTTCCCGCGCAACAGGCGCGCCGATGGTCATGGTTGGAAGCCAACTATCTGTGCTCGGATTGTATCTACCACCAGTCCTTGTTTCGTTTGTGGCGTCCTCTCCGCCCCAGATTATCATTTCAGTGCCGCTCCACATTGCTGTGTGAAACCAGCGCTTAGTAGCCGCGCCGTTAATGGTAGTGGGAACCCAACTGTCTGTGCTGGGGTTGTATCTACCGCCCGTGTTTTGTTTGCCTCTATTGCCAACTCCGCCCCAGACTATCATTTCGGTGCCAGTCCACACCGCCGTGTGATTCGCGCGCGCAGTAGGCGCAGCGACGGTGGTGGTTGCAATCCAACTGTCTGTGCTCGGATTATATCTGCCGCCAGTCTTAAGGAAGCCGGGGCCGTCTCCACCCCAGACTATCATTTCAGCGCCAGTCCAAACTGCGGTATGATAGTAGCGCACATCAGGCGCGCCGGTGGTGGTGGTTGGAGCCCAACTTTCTGTGCATGGCACGTATCTGCCGCCACCATTTTGGGGGTCGCCGTTGTTGAATCCGCCCCAGACGATCATTTCAGTGCCAGTCCACACTGCCGTGTGAAACCAACGGCCAGCGGGCGCACCTGTGGTGGTGGTTGCAACCCAACTGTCTGTGCTAGGATTGTATCTACCGCCGGTATTCAGGTGATCGCAGCATTGGGTTCCTTGTCCACCCCAGACGATCATTTCAGTGCCAGTCCATACTGCGGTATGCTCATACCGCCCATCAGGCGCGTAGTTGGTAGTGGTTGCAACCCAACTGTCTGTGCTCGGATTGTATTTGCCGCCAGTATTTTTTAACGGAGGGTGCTGGTTGTCGTATCCGCCCCAGACGATCATTTCAGCACCAGTCCACACTGCGGTGTGCCCGAAGCGCCGATCAGGCGCGTTGTTCGTAGTGGTTGCAACCCAACTGTCTGTATTCGGATTGTATCTTCCGCCAGTATTCGAGCTAACGCTGTGGTCGTTCTGTCCGCCCCAGACGATCATTTCGCGGCCAGTCCACACTGCCGAAGGACCGCTGCGCCCATCAGGCGCTCCGGTGATGGCGGTTGCAATCCAACTGTCTGTGTTCGGATTATATCTGCCGCCTGTATTCAGGTCGCTTCCGCCGCCCCAGACTATCATTTCACTGCCAGTCCACACCGCTGTGTGAGCTCGGCGCCCCTGGGGCGCGTTTGTGGTGGTAGTAGCAGTCCAACTGTCTGTGCTCGGATTGTATCTGCCGCCCGTATTTAGGCTGGTGGTGTTGGTGCCTCCACCCCAGACGATCATTTCAGTGCCGGTCCACACTGCTGTGTGACTGAACCGCTTAGTAGGCGCACCGTTCGTAGTGGTGGCAATCCAACTGTCTGTGCTGGGATTGTATCTGCCTCCGGTATTTTGGTAACCGACGTTGTTGGCTCCGCCGCCCCAGACTATCATTTCACTGCCAGTCCACACTGCCGTGGGATAGGCGCGGTTATCAGGCGCGCCGGTGGTGCTGGTTGCCGTCCAATTATCAGCGCAGCCGCCCGCTGGGTCTTCAACTAGTGAGCTTGTTATCTCTGGAAGGTAGTAGCCGGACGGTGGTTGCTCTGTCGTTCCAGAAGGTTCTGTTTCCGTTTCGGCCGCCCACGATCCCTGGGACTGAGTCTCGGCCGCCGGATTCGACCCGACCTGTAGCTCGCCCACCAGCCGCTCCGATAAGATCGGTCTGGCCAGACACTCGGCGACGATAAACGGATCGTTGCCCAGGGCGGCGAACAGCTCCTGGAGCACTTCGGGCTGTCTGGTATGACTGGCCATGCGATCGATCTCAGCTTGCAGCTGCTCCGGCGTGATCGGCCGCTGCCATCGATCGGCGAGCAACTGCGAGTTGTGCAAATACTCTTCCACCTTCTGTTGGATCTGTTCCTGCGACATCACTTCATCCAGCGATGGTTTGGGCCTTGGATTTTCCTTCGGCCAGATCCGGTGCTGCCAGTAAACCTCTTCAACCGCACGCTGGTAGGCTACACGATCCGCAAACGTGAGCGTTCTTTGGGAAGCGGTGTTTATGGCTTCGGGACCGAACGAAGCTGCTTTTACCATCAGACATCCGGTAGCCGTGAAAAGCACGAGAGCCAGCAATGCCCGGGCGCCGATAGATCGACAACTCAAGTACTTCTTCATACGCGAAATCTGCACTGCGCGAACCCGATTCCACAAGAAAATACGGAAGGGGCGTGTCAAAATTCTCTCTCGTGCCGGTGCGCCCGGCCGTGGTGGCCTAACAAGCCGCTTCAGGGCGAATTCATTCTGGATCGCGTGCGAGTCTGTTCCCGGTGAACTGCCAGCATTTTTCGAGTTGAAAGAAATTGCGATAAGTCCTGCGAATGTGCGTGCGAATGATCATTTCAAAGCCTCACGATCGCCGTGAATTGCCGTTCGGGACCTGTTCGCGTTCACTGGCATCCATTATTTGGTCGATCTAAAGCCTGGACGTTCGAGCACGCGATTCCGCGCGAATTATTCTTGTAGGACGTTTCTGAGAAACGCCAGGCGTCTGGCACAGACGCCCTACAATGATGGCAGAACGCGCTAAAAGATGATTACGGTATTCCCGACGCTTACGAGATCTTTTACCCGCGCGGCGTCCCAGTTGGCGAGGCGAATGCAACCGTGGCTCGCAGCGCGGCCGATTGTCTCAGGATTATTCGTGCCGTGAATACCGATTCCGGGTTTGTTCAAGCCCATCCATAGAATTCCGACCAGGTTGTTCGGCCCCGGCGGGAGATTGTAATAATTCTCAGTGCGCACACCGTAGTTCAGCATGCCTTCATCGTAACGGAACCATGGCCAGACAGTCGCCCCGAGAATTTTCCATGTGCCGACAGGCGCCGGCAGAGTTTTGGACCCGGGAGTGATCGGAAACACGCAGACGAGCTGATCGTGATCGAAGACCTCGAGTAAATGCTCTTGTGTATCGACGAAGATCTTGCGAGAAGCGAACGCCGTATTTTCAGGCACTTTTCCTTCGGTGAATTTCTCAACTTCGAACGGCAAAACATTCGGCACCTTGAGAGTTTCGCCTGGCTGAAGATGTTCCCAGTTTTTGCCGGGATTCAGCTTCTGAATGTACGTCTCAGCGGAATGAAACCGCTCGGCAACGAATTCCAAGAGCGACGTGTACGGCGACCATTTTAACTTCGCCTGTTCCGCGCGGTTTCCCGGAACCTCGCCGACCTGTTTCAGATCTTCTTCTCTGATCGTGTAAGTGGCATAAGTCACCGGCACCTGATCGAGCATCCATTGATCGACCGCGCCGGTCTTTGGCATCGCGTGTGCATGCTTGTATGAGATGAGCGCTTTGCGAAAAAATTCGCCCATTCTTCCATCGATCTTTCCCGGACCGAAATCGTTGTTGTCCAAAAAAATCTGCAATCGCGCAGCCGTCTCTTCGTCGTAATTAGGCAACGCAACTGGATAAATTTTCGGTGGCGGCGTGGGTGCAGGCGTCTCCTGTCCGTGCGCAAAAACGGGCATGAAAGCAGATGCGGCAATCAACAAGGCGAATTTCATCGGGCGGAAGTTACGCGCTGTGAATCGCGCGGCGCAAACGTGTTCCACAGTATGGGTAGCGCGCGCGTCTCGCGTGCTGATTTCGGCGTCGCGCCGAAACAAATCTTTTTTGGATTTCATTCGCCTTTGGTCTGCAGGAGCCGACAGGAAAATCCGCTGAGGACAGCGGACGCTACAGCTCCGGTCGTAACGCCACGGTCGATTCGCTTGGCAAAATCCATAGCTCCTCAGATGCAATCGCGAGCGCGCCAGTTCCCCCATAACGCTGCGAATCACTGGTCCAAAGCATCTCCCAATTGCAGTTCGGCGGCGGAGCAAGCAAAGGTTCCGCCGCAGGATGTAAAACCTGACGTCCTCCAAAGTTCACCAACAAGAGCCGATCATCATTCTGCTCGGAAAAATATCTGAGGACGAAACTTGCCGATCCGAGTACCGCGCCGTCAATTCTGCTGGAACCCTGCTCTCGAAACCGCGAGTCTTCGCGGCGCAATTTCATCAGATCGGTATGCAGATCGTATAGTTGCCGATTCTTGTCGCGCTCGGAAAAATCGAGTTTGCATCGAGAAAAGGCATCGAGATCATCCGGCGCAGGCAAGCTGCTCAATGTTTCCTCCTCGGTAAGCGATAAAAATGGCGCCAGCAATTGAGCCCGACCCTTGCGAGTCCTGTCGCGCACAGACGCATCGCCGACATCCGCGAAATAAAGAAAAGGACTCGACGCGCCGAATTCTTCGCCCTGAAACAGCAATGGTGTCCACGGCCCGAGCAAAAGAAGAGCGGTCATAGCGCGAAATCGTCCGGGCGAAGTTTGAAAACGTGGCCGGTCACCCGGGCCGGTGTTCGCGATTTGATCGTGATTTTCGATGAAACAAACGAACGCCTCCGCGGGAATGTTGAAGCTCGGAGTTCCGCGCAATGCCTTTTGCCACGAGAATGCCTGTCCCTGATAGAGAAAGCCGTACTTTGCGGCGGAAACAAACTCCTGCGGCTTACCGGTGTAATCGCCAAAATACCCGACGTTATGTCCGGTCAACGCGACGATGGCGCTGTGATGTAAATCGTCATTCCACATCCCATCCAAACCGTCGCCGCCCTCATTCCGTGGCCGCGTCATCTTTGACTCCTGCAGATCGTTTTCGGCAACGAGAATAATCGAACGCGTTCCTGCGGCCTCGCGCGCCGCGCGACTGACGGCGCCAATGATGTATTCGTCGGATTCGTCGCGGATGGCGTGCGTCGCGTCAAAGCGAAAGCCATCAAAATGAAATTCCTCGATCCAAGAGCGTCCGTTGGCGATGAAGAATTCGCGGACCGGTCCTGAGTTCGGCCCGTCAAAATTGATCACGTCGCCCCATTCGTGACCTTTTCCTTGGACCAGATAATCGTCGGAAAAAACTCCCAGATAGTTTCCGTCCGGTCCAAAGTGGTTATACACGACGTCGAGAATTACGCCGAGACCTAACGAGTGGGCACGGTCGATGAACGTACGTAAATCATCTGGCGTTCCATACAAATGTGAAGGTGCAAACAGATCGACACCGTCATAACCCCAGCCGAATTTGCCGGGGAATTCCGCGACCGGCATCATTTCGATAACGGTGATTCCGATCCGAGCAAGCTCGCTCAACTGTTCCGCGGCAGCTCGCCATGTCCCTGCCTCGGTGAAAGTCCCGATGTGCATTTCGTAAATGATCTGGCCTTTGAGTTTCAGTCCTGGCCAGTCCGTATCGCTCCACGGGAATCTCGTTGAATCGACAATGCACGAGGGACCGTGCGGTCCATCGGGTTGAAAACGTGAAGCTGGATCGGGATAAAAATTCCCGCCGCCGTTCAATCGGAATTGATACCGAGTGCCGGCGCCGACATTGGATGCACCAGAGAAATAGCCGCCTGGCTCGGCTGTAAGCGGACAGAATTTTGGCTTCGCGTCCGCGCCGTGCTCCAAAACAAGATCAACTTGCCGCGCCTTCGGGGCCCAAACACGAAAATGCGTTTGGTTACAACCGATCAATTCCGCTCCGATCGGGTAGCGGCGTTTTACGATCGCCATTGTATCTAACTCAGGCTCAGCAACCGCTTCGGTAATCGCTGTTTTCGTCTTTACCATCGGCAACGAAACATGCGGACGCTAGTGGAGGAAGCAACCCGAGAGAGCGAAAGCACAGCGCGATCTCCTGAAATGGCGACGAATTTAGTGCTCTCTCAACGCTGACGTGACAGCGGTCGGGGAACCGTCAGGCATTAGATTTTGACAACCGGCGATGTGAAGCGCCATCCTTTCAGGGCGGCCTGAAGCTTCTTGCCCAGGCGGAGAAAGCTCCTCGCGGATTCAGTTAGTGCCGATAATCGACAATGTCGCGCTGCTGCTGAACCTTCAATAGCTAAACGACTGAATGGCAGTCGTCAGGTCGGGGCCGTTCACGAAACCGATCCTGCGATTCGGATTCAAAGTGATGTGCACCGGAAAGACATTATCGCCGCCTTGGAAATTCAGCCCGTCGATCGACTCTACCAAATTTCCTATTAGGTCGTAAACGTGGATACTGCTGCCATTGTCGAGCTGTCCGTCGGAAAAGGCCTGCGCGACGAGGAATAGCTTGTTTACCGGATCAAACTCGATGTCTCCACCGCTCGCGGTCGAAGTTTGCGGATCGTGTCCGGGTAGGAAGACGCTAATGCCGGTGAAATCGTCCAGGTTATAGAACTGCACGGCGGAGTCGAACGAAGTATCAGCGCAAAGAACTCCGTCTTCCGAATCGACCGCGATGCCGTTGATGACTCCCAGACCCAGACCGGTTCGTTTCACAAATGAGCCGGTAGCTAAGTCGACGAAACCGATAAGGGGCGGAAGGATAAAGGGCGATGGCTTGTCATGGCCCAGGATGGCTTTGTTTCGTATGGGATCGAAGGCAATGACAGGTGGCGCTTCCTGGGTGAAATCCGGATCGGTAATGTCGATGAGCGGTCCGAACGTGTTATCAGCGAGGTTGGAGCGGAAGACAACTGGGTTCACGTTTGTGCTGACACTGAGGGCGTAGACCGCGACATTCGGACTGGCGTCCAAGGCGGGTTTCACTTGATTGACGATTTGTTTGGGGTTGATCGGTGGCGTCCAGTGGCCATTAATCATGTTACCCGCGAGCGGATTGATGGTGGAAAAGGTCCGCTGGACATTGAACAGGCCTCTGACGTGTTCATACTCGACCAAGCCGACCGATCCCGCGACGCCCAAGGCGATAGCGTCATCCTGCGATTCCGACTTGGCCACGACTCTTATGATTCTACCCGTAGCCTGGCTGAACGTCTCAACTCTGGCCGACACGGTGCCGTCAGAATTTGAGACCGCCTCGCAGAGCAGACCTTCTGTGCCGTTGGGATCCACTTCGAAACCAAAGATCAAGCCATCGAGATTGCCGCGAACGATCACGTCAGTCGCCGCGGCGTTTGGATTGACTTGAAATCTGGCCTCGTCGGAGGCGCGGCTCGGCGACGCCAGCCAAACCAACAGTCCGGCCAGTGCGCTCGAAATAAATCGTCTCGTTAGGTTAGTGCCGGAGTGAAAGAGCGATTTCATCCCCGATGCTTTGCCTGGAACGCTCGGATCTCAAACATTGAATTGTAACAGAACCGTTACCGCTGCCCGCCTTCATCTGCACGTGCGCAAGGGAAACTATGGATATCACCTGGCTGCTTCATGCGCTTGCTGCGCGTCGCGCCGAGGCTGCGTCCTGTACCACGACGGGCCCGAAGGCACTTTCTGGGTTGATCGCTCTGACTGATCTGATCCAAGATCGCGCATATGAACGGAACCGAGTCGAAGGTCGAAATCTTTAAGCCGTTCGGTGAAGGGATCGAGTTGATGAAAAGAATCCTCTTTCAGCCGTTCAATTTGAAAAAATGGCTCGTGGTCGGTTTCGCTGCGTGGCTTGCGAACCTCGGCGGAGGGGGCGGCGGCGGCTTCAATTATCCTGACAATGGACGTAAAGATGCGGAGAAGTTGAACGAAACAATCGGCCAGATCCCGCAGCCGGCACTGATTATTGGCATTTGCGTTCTGGTGTGTCTGATCCTCCTGCTCATTGTCCTGTTTGCCTGGCTCCGAGCGCGCGGCCGATTCATTTTTGTGGACTGCATCGTTCACAACCGCGCCGCGATTGTCCAACCGTGGAAGGAATTCCGCGCAGAAGGAAACAGTTTCTTTCTGTTCTCACTTGTCGTCGTGCTCGTGCTCATCGTGGCCGTCGCCATTGCGGGATTTGGGCTCATTGTGCCGTTTATTCCTCGGGGCGCTCAGGCGCAGCCGGGGGTAGCATTTTGGGTCGGGCTGTCGCTGTTCGTGTTGGTCGCAGTCTGCCTTGCTTTTGTTTGGGGTCTGGCCTCGCAATTGATGGTCCCGATCATGTACCGGCAACGGTGCCCTGCGCGGCTCGCCTTTGCTCAAGCAGTGGATTTAGTTGCCTCCCATCCCGGGCCGATTCTTCTATATGTGTTGTTTCTTCTGGTGTTGGCCATCGCGACGGTTGTGATCAGTTGTGCCGTTGCATGCGCGACCTGTTGCATCGCTGCGATTCCGTATGTCGGCACTGTCATACTCTTGCCGGTGGCAGTGACCCTTGGCGCGTTTTCGCTTTTGTTTCTGCGGCAGTTTGGTCCGAATTACGATGTCTGGGCGAGTTTCATACCGCCGGAATTTTTGCCTGTACTAATGCCGCCACCTTCATCTTCGGGGAGTGAAACAGGATAAGCTCAAAATTGCTGAAGAACCGAAGTAGGACGAGGCGATAAATGGCCCTGTCATGTTGACTGAAGCGAAACATCTCTGGTCACCCCCGCACGCACACCGCTTTCGAAATGATCAGATATTCTTCCTCGCTCAGAATGACATTTATGTGGTGGCTGTAGTATAACTGACGCATGAACTGGGATGCGATTAGCGCCATCTCGCAATTGGTTGGCTCACTCGCCGTCGTTTTATCGGTGCTATATCTGGCTGTGCAGGTGCATCAGAGCACGCGCGTGGCCAAGGTCGCCATGCAAGACGCGGCTGCAACAGCTCTGCGCGATGTGACGAAGCCGCTGATGGAAAACGCCGAGCTGGAACGAATCTGGCGTGTAGGCCTCGAAGATATTAGTACACTTCTCAGTCGAAGAGCGGGCGCGATTTTTCCATGCTGTTTACCAATTCTTAAAAGCATTTGAGACGATTCATTTTCATCACGTTTACGGAATGATGGACAGGGACCTCTGGGAAGGCTGGCACGGACTCCTTCGACATTATGTCGTCGCGCCCGGCATGGCTTATTACTGGAAACTTCGGCCTGAGGTTTTCTCCGAACGCTTTCGCAATTTTGTTAACTCACTCGAACCACCGGCGGATCAGCGCACTGTAGGCACACTGTTCGGGAAGGAACCGAAGTAATGGTAAGTCGCCCGGTCGTTTATTCGGCAACGCGCGTTGGCTTTAAGAGCGATGCGCGGTCGCATCGCTTAAAAAAATCGCTTCGTGCGAAATCCCCAATGGCGTTTGCCAGGCTTTCGCGAAGCTTTCGGAGCGCGCAGTGCTGCGATCTCGATACAGGCGTCCTCGCTGTCGCTCTCGCGCACGCGCGACTCATGCTGCTTTACTTACATGGCCCCGGGACAGGGATCACGAATTTGCCGTCTTTCTCAGCGACGAAGTTTTCCGAGCTGCTGCTGGAGCTGCCGCTGCCGTCCTTTTTCTCAACCTTGATGACAAGCTTCTTAGTTGGCTTGAGTGGCAGACAAACTTTTCCGCCGCCAGGCGACTCCATTGGAGTGGCCGCTTTTTTCACGTCCTCCGGTGTAAGACTCACTAGTTCAATCGCGGAAATTTTCTCTCCGGCTCCCCCCGACTGCATCATTTTGTAGAACTCGACGATCTGTGGGTCAGAGCCCTGCGTGTAAAGAAAGGACTCCAACGTGGCGGTGTCCTTTCCTTCCATCGCCGCTTTGTATTTGTCCGTGAAGGCTTTTTCCTGCGCGGGCGTGCCCGCCTCGACGCTCAGGGCGACGGCAAGCAGGAGTGCGCCGGCTATTGTAAAGGTTTTCATTGAGATTTTCATGGCCGCCACGGTAGTCGGCCCGGTTTTGGCAAGGCAAGCCAATTCGAAAAAGAAAAATCGTTGCTGAGTCGCGTTTCGCGGGCTATTCCACACTCTCTGAAATGGACAGGCGGCGGGCTAAAAACGCCGCTTTCTCGGGATGAACATCCACGAACATCAAGCCAAGGAGTTGTTGCAAAAGTTCGATGTCGCTACGACGCGCGGCAGAGTGGCTGCGACACTCGATGAGGCAGAGCAGATCGCGCAAGAGTTGGGCGACATCGATATGGTCGTTAAGGCACAAATCCATGCGGGCGGGCGCGGCAAAGGGACTTTCAAAAACGGATTTAAAGGCGGGGTTCACGTTCGCAAAACGCCCGGGGAGGTTCGTGAACTAGCAGCGAAAATGCTTGGGCAAACTCTGGTGACGCATCAGACTGGGCCGGACGGTCGCAAAGTAAACAGAGTGCTGGTCGCGGAGTCGGCCGATATTGCACGCGAAATCTATTTTGCCGTTCTGCTCGATCGCGCGACCGCTGCGCCGGTGATTGTGGCCAGCACCGAAGGTGGAGTGGAAATTGAAACCGTTGCCGCAAAATCGCCCGAGAAAATTATTCGGGAACCGATTGAGCCGTTGGCCGGCATGCAGCCATACCAGGCGCGAAAGCTGGCAAAGCAGCTCGGTTTCGAATCCTCGCAGTTAAAGAACGCGTCAAAACTGTTCGAGGGACTTTACCGCACGTTCCTTGCGTTTGATTGCTCGATGGTTGAGGTCAACCCCCTTGTTGTTACGGAGACAGGCGAAGTCCTGGCGCTCGATGCCAAATTCAACTTTGACGATAACGCGCTTTACCGTCATCCGGAGGTCGCGAAGATGCGCGATGTCGCGGAGGAGGATCCGCGCGAGGTCGAAGCTTCAAAACATGGGCTGAATTACATCGGGCTGGATGGAAACATCGCGTGCCTGGTTAATGGCGCGGGACTGGCAATGGCCACCATGGATATCATCAAATTTTATGGCGGCGAGCCCGCCAACTTTCTCGATGTCGGCGGGGGTGCAACGGAAGAGCAAGTGACCGAAGCGTTCAAGATCCTGATCGCCGACAAACACGTCAAAGCGATTCTGGTCAACATCTTCGGCGGGATAATGAAATGTGATGTAATTGCGCAAGGCATCATCAGCGCGGCGAAAACGCTTAAGCTATCAATGCCGCTGGTCGTTCGTCTTGAAGGAACGAACGTCGAACAGGGCAAGAAGTTGTTAAAGGAAAGCGGCCTCGCGCTTATCGCGGCGGACGATCTTGCCGACGCAGCGCAGAAAGTCGTCGCTGCCGCGCAAAGGAAATAAAATGTGAGAGCAGCAATCGTGTTCCTCGCTCTCGCTGCGGCAGTTTGCGCCGAAGAGCTTCCGCGCAAAACGAAAGCGTCGCGTGAGAATTATCCGAATGTCGACGTGATCTACGGATCGGTGCCAATGCCAGACGGCAAACGTTTGCGCAGCATCATCAGCAAGCCGCGTGAAGCAAAAGGAGAGTTGCCGGTCATTTTTCTCGCTGGCTGGCTGAGTTGCGATTCTGTCGAAGCGCCAGGCGACACGAAAGATGCTACCGGCCTGATTCTACGCGGGCTCGCGCAGACGCCGGGGTTTTGCCTGTTCAAGATCGACAAACCGGGTTGCGGCGACAGCGAAGGCGATTGTGCCCAAACAGATTTCGATACAGAGCTTGCCGGGTACCGTGCCGCGTTCCGCGCGCTGAAAAACTACGACTTCATTGATTCAGACCGCGTGTACATTTTTGGCAGCAGTAACGGCGGTGGCTTCGCGCCGTTGGTTCCGGAAACCGCGGCTGAACAGGCGCAAGTGCGCGGCTATATCACCATGGGCGGCTGGGTTAAAACCTGGTTTGAGCACGTGCTGGATATCGAGCGGCGGCGCTTTGCCCTGATGAAAAAATCGCCTGGCGAAGTGACGGACCGAATCAAAGCTGCGACCACGCTTTATTATGACTTGTTGATCAAGGGGCGCAGCGTTCCGGATATTTTGAAAGAAAAGCCCGAGCTTGCAGAACTTTGGCCCGAGGGAAAGGATCAAACGCACCTTTACGGGCGACCGCTGGATTTTTATCAAGACTTGCAGAAGGTGAATCTGGCCGCTGCGTGGTCCCACGTGAAAGTCCCGGCGCTAATTTTGCACGGACAGTACGACTGGATCATGAGTCGCGAGGATTCCGAACTCATTGTGCAGTATGTGAATGCAAACGTTCCCGGTGCCGCGCGTTTTATCGAAGTGCCTGAGACGGGACATGGCGGGCAGCATTATCTGAGCATGACTGATGCGTTCGCGGGAAAGCAGGCCACGTTCGATCCCAAAATTATTCGAACCATGACAGATTGGTTGGAACAACAGAGAAACCCCTCAGGATGAAAATCAAGGAAATCGGGTTTGTTGCTATTCCAGTCACGGACATTCCGCGTGCGCGAAAGTTTTACGAAGAAGTGCTTGGCTTGAGTGCGTCGGAAGAAATGATGTCCGGACAATGGGTTGAATACGCGATTGGCGACGAGATACTCGCTATCGCGAAAGTTGGCGAGCAATGGAGGCCGTCCGATCAAGGTACTGCCGCGGCGCTGGAGGTAGACGATTTCGACAAAGCGCTCATTCAGTTGAAAGGTCAAAATGTGCGTTTTGCCGCGGAACCTTTTGAAACGCCGTGCTGCCACATGGCTGTGGTGCAAGATCCGGATGGCAACAAGCTGATAATTCACAAGCTCAAACCCGAAAATCAGAAAGGAGTCTGCAAATGATTACAAATGAAGTGGCCTTCGTCGCCATTGCTGTTTCCGACAAAGAACGCTCGCGAAAATTTTATCAAGAGACGCTGGAATTGACGCCCACCCGCACGCAATTGGACGGCGCATGGGTCGAGTACGACCTCGGTCCAACCACGATCGGAGTCGGTTGTCACCCGGCTTGGAAGCCTTCGCGCGATGGGACAACGGTCGCGCTGGAGGTGGAAGATTTTGATGCTGCATATGCGAAACTGAAAGATCGCGGCGTGAGCTTCGATATCGAAAAGACCGAGACACCGGTTTGCTGGATGGCGCAATTCCGCGATCCAGACGGAAACAAGCTCGTGATTCACAAGAGAAAGCAACAATGAATCTGGAAACCAGGAAACCAAGAGGAGTGAGTCAGGAAAGCAGGAAAGCAGGAAGATCCGCTGTCTCTATTCGTGTTCTTCGTGTACTTCTGGCTTCCAGATTTTTCCTGTGTTCCTGTTTTCTTGATTTGTATGTCAGTTCTCGTCGATAAAAACACGCGGCTTGTTGTTCAGGGGATCACCGGCAGCGCGGGCGGATTTCACACCCGGCAGTGCATGGACTACGGCACGAACGTCGTTGCCGGCGTAACACCGGGCAAAGGCGGCCAGATGTTCGAGGGGAAGGTGCCGGTGTTTGATACCATGTGGGAAGCGCGACAAAAAACTGGGTGTAACGCATCGATGGTGTTCGTCCCTGCGCCCGCGGCTGCGGATTCGATTTTGGAAGCAGCCGATGCCGGCGTCGAACTGGTGGTTTGTATCACGGAAGGAATTCCGGTGATGGACATGATGCGTGTTAAAGCCCTCATGCGCGGAAAGAAATCACGCCTGATTGGACCGAATTGCCCGGGTATCATTACGCCTGGCCAATGCAAGATCGGGATAATGCCGGGATACATTCACAAGCCCGGAAACATTGGCGTGATCTCGCGCTCCGGGACGCTTACCTACGAGGCTGTGTGGCAGTTAACATCGCGCGGCTACGGGCAATCCACGTGTATCGGCATCGGCGGCGATCCGATTCACGGCCTGTCGCATCTCGATTGCGTGAAATTGTTCAACGAGGACACCGGGACGGACGCGATGATTTTGATCGGTGAGATTGGCGGGTCAGCCGAAGAAGAAGCTGCGGAGTGGATCAAAGCGAACTGCAAAAAACCTGTGGCAGCATTCATCGCGGGAAAAACAGCCCCGCCGGGTCGTCGAATGGGTCACGCTGGCGCCATCATCTCGGGTGGCAAAGGAACTGCGATGGGAAAGATTGAAGCGCTTAAGAGTGCAGGGATTGCGGTGGCAGACACGCCAGCTACGATCGCCGATACTTTGATTACGCGACTAAGAACGCCATCCTAAGCCGTCCTTCGTTGGTATCTTCACGCTTTAAGAGAACACTACCTATGAACACAATCGCACTTATTGCAATCACCTGGATCGGCAAAGAATACCGATTCATTGGGCTGGACTGGAGTTACCTTGTCATACTGGGCCTTATCGGTAACGCGACATTTTCCATGCGTTTCCTTGTGCAGTGGATCGCCTCGGAGCGGCGGGGTGAAAGCGTGATCCCGGTCTCGTTTTGGTATTGGAGCATCTTCGGCAGCATCATCATGTGCCTCTACTTCATCTTCAAACGCGATCCAGTCGGCATTCTCGCATATCTCCCTAACTCGCTGATCTACATTCGTAACCTAATGCTGATCCAAAAGGGCAAGTCTGCTGCCACCGCTGCCGCGCCTTCACAGCATCCTCGCGAATTGGGCTGAGTCTCAGCCGGGAATCCCGTCATCGACTAAGAGTCGTGGGACCATTCTCGCTTGTCGTTGAATCACTTCCGGGAAGGTTTGCTGCCTTCCAATCCATCGCCATGCGAATGCGGGAGCGGCCGCTGGGATGATCGTAAAAGATGAACTCCTCGAGTGGCGTCGGATTGAGCTTGCGATAAGCGCCGAGTTTCAGTGCTACTCTTGCCATCCCATCGGGTTCACGGGAAGCATTGATTCCAAAAGCATCCGCTTCACGCTCCGTAACGCGCACCACCGTATTGAGAAGCGGAGTAGCGAGAAAAAATAAAGTGCTAAGAATCAAACCCAGCAGCGGGAGGCCGGCTGGATCGGCAATACCATGCACGTCCCATTGGTGGCCCCAGCGGCTGGCCGCGGAGTCAAATAGAATTCGAGTGAGCGCGAAGCCGGTAAGGATAAAAATTCCCAGGTACGTCAGCAGCTTCGCACCGTGGTTGAGAACGTAATGGCCCATCTCGTGCGCCATCACCGCGCGGACCTCCGGTACGGTGCATTGTTTAAGCAGATTGTCGTTCAGCGCGATGCGTGTCGTGCCGAAAATTCCTGAGACATTCGCGCTTACACGCGTTGTCTGACGCGACGCATCCACCTCGAACACCTGTTTGACGGGAATCTGATTCGCCCGCGCCATTGCTAGAATGGGCTCGCTGATTTCGGGCTTAGACAACGGTTTATACGCATTGAAAAGCGGCTCTATGAATACCGGTGCCAAAAAAAGCAAAATGAACGAGAAAACGACGGCCACGATAGTGCCCCAGATCCACCATGTTTTCGGTGCCAGCCGCAATACAGCGTAGAGCACAATCAGGAAGATTGTGCCACCAACAATTGTCATCCCGAGACCAATCAACTGCTCGCGAAACCACGCTGGGAAAGTCTGTGTTGCCAATCCATATTGATGCTCGCGAAAGAAGTGCTCGTAGAGATTGAGCGGAAAACTGAAGACGTAAACGAGCAACAAATACGGAATCGTGTAGCAGGCCACTTGCAGCGTTTTTGACTTCGTTAGTCGTTCCGATAAGTCGCGCAGCCGTGCTGAAATCCGGGACGACAGCAATAAAATCGAGATCCCGGCAACCAAAAGGTAATTCCATAGAATCAGCCAGTAGCCGCGCTCGAAATAGGCATCCGATTTTTCGCGCTTCTCTTGTGGTACACTGTTTAGTAACGCTTGTGTCGCCTCAACCGGATCAAGCGGCGTCGCCTGTTGCGGGACAGGGAAGATAGCGTCGCTGTTCACGGCGGCTGAGGTGTCGCCTGATACGCCAGTTCCCGCAATCCCGACGCTCGAACTTCGCGTCCAACTTTCGCCGTGGAGAATTGGCATCGACGCTGCCATCAACCCGGTGACGACGGCAAAACAAAGCAAGGATTTCTTCATATGCACGACCCCAAGACGCAAAGCGTTCCACAAAAGCAGCGTTATCATGCCACGCCATGCGCTCGGTGCACAATAAAGCGACCCCTCAGCACCGCACTCTAAAAGAGTGGCCGTGCTTCGACGCCCTTTCTCAGTGGGACGCGTGGCATTGCCGTCGCGAAGTAGCCGCAGTGGGCTGTCTCTCTAAAGCTTGACAGGCGGCGTTTCATTAGGCTGGACTAGCCGCCTCGACCGATGGTAAACAGACAACATGAAAGCCTTGATGTCGCTGTCGCTGATTTGCGCGGTTGCAGGCGGATTGAGTATCGGCGGCAGGTTAAACGCCCAAACGCCCTCAACGGACACGGCGCGATACGGCCCGTACCCCACGAATTATAAGGAGATCATCATGCAGTGGCTGAACAAACAATTGGCCGATCCCGACAGCGCGCGCGTTGAGTGGAACGGAGAACCAAAACCAACCGATCTAGGCAAGGAAAACGAAGCTGTCTCCGGCTATCTTATTAATTTCACCGTGAACGCGCGAAACCAATTCGGCATTTATACAGGGAAACAAAAACATTCCGTGCTGATCCGTAACGGCGAAGTGATCAAGAGCATGGGATTCGCCTATTAAACCAATATGAAACAATTAAAATTGAATTCTAAACGGAAGTCATCGGGGGAGGTTGTTGTAGTGCTCATCATTGTACTGGCGTTGCTTGTTGGCGCGTGGTGGTGGCTTAACTCCACCAAACAGGCGAGCGCCAAAGAAGGAACAGTGTTCGCCAAAGAAGCGATCCAGCACATCGCGGTCCAGCACGACATAAATTTCTTTAACTCGCGGCTTAGTCCCCAAATGCGCATGAACTTCCCGGCGTCTGCGCAACAGGAGTTTATGAATGAGATTGTCAAACTTGGAGCGCCTGTTCGGCCCGTCGATGTCCAGGGCAAGATTGAATTTCAATCACAATTTTTTGAACCGCACGGTTCATTCCATACGCGCATATATTATCCCGCGAGATACGCCGATATGGACCTCACTATCTCGCACCCGGTTGGTCGGTGGCAAATTGACGATATTGCATTCATTCCGCAGCAGGTTGCGCCTGCCGCTCCCCCTCCTCCTGCCGCTGCACCTCCACCTGCTGCAGCACCCGCAACAGGTTCACCTGCGCCTGAAACGTCGCCAGCAACTGAAGCTTCACCTGAGCCTGAAACGTCGCCGGCAACCGAAGCTTCATCTCCTCCACCTGGTGGCTAAACAAACAATTGTGTGGCTCCCTTCGCAAGGGCAGCAGCTACAGCAGTAACCGGTCGAGCGAATCGAGACAAATCTGCGACCATGTCTCCATGGTTTCGCGGCGCGCAAGCAGTTCTTTTTTCGGAAGAAATGTCAATCCGGTGATCATCGCCTCGCGTTTTTCTACCTTTGGTTCGGTCAGTTTGAAAATGTGAACGATGCCGAGATGCACACGGCCAACTTCTGTCGTGTCATCGTTTAGAAGCGCAACAATTCGATCTTCAAATTGAGTATCGATCTTGATCTCCTCATTGACTTCGCGCTCTACCCCGGCGCGATATGCCTGCTCGTCAATGGCAAACAGCGATTCATCGGTCTCGTTCATATGACCGCCGATGCCGATTGAGCCTTTTGCAACAAGGCGCTGTTCGCCCGCTTTCTTTCCGCGGACGTAGTAAGCCAGTTTGTTCTCAAATGCGATTAGCGCGTAGGGAATGATTTGTTTATATGCAGGATTGATTTCCGCTTCAGGGCGCGGGAGGAAAAAATTGTTTCCACGAGAGAGCATTGCGTCGAGGTACGTTTGCGGCTCGAAGTTGAGACCCTGAAAAGTTCCAAGCTGATCCAGGAGTTCCCGCCGGATGACGAGGACGTTTTCGTTAGGCGGATTCATTACCAAACTGCACGCGTTGTCATTCTGATCCCGCAGTCTCGGGAGAAGAAGCTCCAATCATCTCTTTGCTTCCCGCCGCAAGGACTGTCCGGAGATGCTTCGTTTACACAACATGATAGAGACGTTAAAACGAATACGTCACGCCCACTTGCGGACCGAACAGGTTGAGGCTCGGATTAGGATCGGTTTGTCCGCCGTTCGAAAGATGTTGATACAGCGCACCGACGTTTAATTTCCACTGATCATTCACGCTGTAGGAAATACCTGCCGCCGACAAAATATTGAACGTAAAATCCTGACCCTGGCCGCCGGGAATATTCGCGTCGCTGTCGATCCAGCCCCCGCCAACTCCACCCGAAATATACGGAGCCAGCCTGCTGCTCCGCGGCACAAAATTGTAACGAAAGCCGATATCGAATCCGAAATAGTAGTTTTCGATCCCGCGAAAAATCGGTTCCGCCATGACGCTGACGTAAAATTGATTATAACCACGGAACCACGAGTCGCCGCCCAACATTCCCCAGCGAATCCGTCCTGTTAGAAATTCCGCTCCGATTTCATACCCGGCAGGGGCATTAATCGCGCCTAACAAATAACCGGACTCAATTGCAAATTCGAAGCGCTGTGGGTTGAACTCCGGGCCATCTTCAACCCGGGATTCCGTCGTGCCGCCGAAAATCGACAAACAACAGGTGAGAAAGAAGACAGCGCACGCGCAAATGTGTTTCATTCGCGCGCCTATGATAGGAACGCTTACTCGGATTGCAATTTTCCTTAGCCGCGCGGCGAGCGACGAAAGCGAACACGGAAACAGCAACACGCGTCGGCGGTCAGAGACCACCCCTGCAAAAATCGGCAAGGTCAGGAGCCAGCTCGCTCCTCCATTCGCGTGCACCTTTGATCGCCAGTTTTGCTGAGTGCAAAGCATGTCGCGGTAGAAGAAGTGTCTGCTCCAGTTCATGAGTCCATCCTTTTTCGATAAATCGGAGGTAGAACTGTTCGTGGGGGCCATAAATCTTATCGCCTACAATGGGGTGCTCGACTGAAGCGAGATGCACGCGAATCTGATGAGTTCGGCCTGTCAGCGGAATGGCGCGAATGAGGCTGAAGCGATCGCCGGACGAGGTGGATCTTCTGAAGCGTCGTTCAACAAGAAGTTCTGTCTGCGCGGGCGCACCCGCGGGGTGAATCATTTGTTTGAGCCAGATCGCCGAGGGTTGACGTTTGCTTTGACGATCCAAAGGAGCGTCGACGATTTTGTGCTCCCATTCCGGCCAGCCCCAAACGATTGCCAAATATTCTTTGCGAAACTGATGTCGCTCCATCAAAAGTCCAAAATCGCGCGCTGCGACCGGGGTTTTTGCAACCAGCACGAGCCCGCTGGTTTCCCGGTCGAGCCGGTTTACAATCGAAACCTGTCCGCCGCTCGCGATTTCGAATGCTAGCAGATCGCGCAATTGTTTCCAGAGAGTCGGCGTATCGCTCGGCTTTGTCGGGTGAACCAGAAGAAACGGCGGTTTGTCGACGACGACGTAGTCATCGGTCTCATCGACGATTTTAAAGTGGAGCGACGAAGTAATAGAGTAATGGAGTAGCGAACGTGCCTGAGTTCAAAAGCCTTCCCTGCTCCGCTTGCTCCAGACCTGCCTCAGTTCAGCGCGTGCTTGACGTTTCGCTGCAAAACTGCTTTAGCTAAAACGCCTCGGTCCTAACCAGGAGCAACCTTTGGACTCCAAAGACGTCAAAGAAATCAAAGCCATCATCGATTTGATGAAGAAACACGATCTCTCGGTGTTCGAGATCGAAAAGGAGGGGTTTCGTCTTAAGCTGCAGAGAGGCGGTTCGCCGCCGCAAGGCACGGTTGTTACAGCGGGTGCTGCTGCCGGTCCGGCCAAAGCTGCGGCTACAGGAGCCGAAACTCCGCTTTCCGCACCGAAAGCGATCGAAAGCATACCGATGAAAGACATTGTGTCGCCGATGGTCGGCACGTTTTATCGCGCCACATCGCCCGATGCGCCGTCTTTCGTTGACGTGGGGCAGGCTGTTACGGCAGACACGGTTGTTTGCATCATCGAAGCGATGAAAGTGATGAACGAAATCAAAGCGGAGATCACAGGTGTCATTGCCGAAGTGATCGCTGAAAACGGTAAGCCGGTTCAATTCGGCCAGGCGCTCTTCAGAGTTCGATGAGCATCATCAAAATCTATAGGTGTAGGGCAGGCGTACCGCCTGCCAGCGCGTGCCACTAAGCAGGCAAGCGAAACGCTTGCCCTACAATGGCCATGTTCGAGAAAGTCCTGATTGCTAACCGCGGAGAAATCGCGCTACGGGTGATTCGCGCTTGCAAGGAACTCGGGGTTCGTACCCTGGCGGTTTATTCGGAAGCGGACGTCGATTCTCTGCACGTTCAGCTTGCCGATGAAGCGATCTGCATCGGCGCGGCGCCCAGCCTGGAAAGTTATTTGAAAATCGATCGGATCATGAGCGCAGCCGAGATCGGCGACGTCGATGCGATCCATCCCGGCTACGGTTTCCTGGCTGAGAACCCGCATTTTGTGGAAGTCTGTGAGAGCTGCAATATCAAGTTCATTGGGCCGCCCTCTCGCGCCATGCAATCAATGGGCGATAAGAATGCCGCCCGGTCGGCTGCGCGCAAAGCCGGCGTGCCGGTAACGCCGGGCAGCGATGGAATCGTCGAGACAGAGGACGACGCGATGAAGATCGCAAGAAAGCTTGGGTACCCAGTGATGATCAAGGCGGCTTCCGGCGGCGGCGGCCGCGGCATGCGTGCTGCGCATAATGAGCCCAGCCTCAAATCGGCCTTCCATAGTGCGCGTTATGAGGCACAGAAAGCATTCGGAGATGATCAGGTTTATTTGGAAAAGCTCATCACTAATCCTCGTCACATTGAATTTCAGATCATGGCCGATAGCCATGGGCACATCGTGCATCTTGGCGAACGCGATTGCTCCATCCAGCGGAGGAACCAGAAAGTCATTGAAGAATGTCCGTCGCCACTACTGACGCCGAGTCTGCGCAAAAAAATGGGAAACGCTGCCGTGAAATTGGCGAAATCAGTCGGCTACGAAAACGCGGGCACGATCGAATTCTTGGTCGATCAGAACAGGCATTTTTATTTCATGGAAATGAACACACGCATCCAGGTGGAGCATACTATTACTGAGGAAGTGTATGGATGCGATCTCGTAAAGGAGCAGATCCGCATCGCCGCCGGTCAACCGCTCTCAGTTCATGTCGCTCGCGCGGTTCCGCGGTTGCATGCCATCCAATGTCGCATCAATGCCGAGGATCCCGCCCACCAATTCCAGCCGACGCCTGGGCGCATCGATTTTTATTATGCGCCCGGGGGCCGTGGCGTTCGCATTGACTCGCACGTTTATACCGGCTACTCCGTGCCGCCTTACTACGATTCACTGATTGCGAAAATAATTACCGTGGGCTCCACGCGGATTAATGCGATCGATCGAATGCGCCGCGCGTTGGATGAGTACTATATCACAGGCATCAAAACGACGGTTCCGTTTCATGCCGCGATGATGCGCAACGGAGATTTCCGCGACGGAAACTACGACACAGGTTTGCTCGATCGCCTCATTTCAGCGGGTAAACTCAGTCTGCAATCGCGTCCGCTTCGTCTTCATGAGTGACGTGCAGTGTGCTGTAGCGTGCGCTGCCCTCAGCGCATGGGACCTGTCATTACGGGAATCCGCTGAGGACAGCGGACATTATAACGCGCCATGAGAGCGCTCGGCGATTGCCGCCTTTACGGGATCATTGACCTCGGGTACATCCAACCGTCCGATGCCGTTTGCGTTGTTGAGCAAATGATCGACGGCGGCGTCGATCTCATCCAGCTACGCGGAAAAAACAAGCTAATCAACGAACTGGCCGATCTCGCTGCGGAGCTACATGAATTGACAGCGAAATCTTCCACGCCTCTCATCGTGAACGACTATGCCGAAATTGCCAGCCGAGTGCCGGTTGAAGGCGCCCACGTCGGGCAGGATGACGACTCGATCCAAGTCTCGCGGCAGAAAGCTGCTCGCGACATTTTGATCGGAAAATCTACGCATAGCGTCGAGCAAGCGCGCGCGGCGCAACGCGAAGGCGCCGATTATATTGGATTCGGCCCGATCTTCCCCACGCCTACAAAACCTGACTACCTGCCGATCGGCCTTGCGGATATTAACCGCGTGTATGCCGAAGTGAGCGTGCCGATTTTCTGCATCGGCGGGATCAACATCGACAATTTACAGAGCGTAATCGACGCCGGGGCGAAGCGCGTTGTAATCGTTTCAGCTTTGCTGAAGGCGCACAGCATTGTTGATTACGCCCGCTGTGCGACTGATATGCTGGCGTGAGCACACGTTTAACGGTGGCACCCTTGTAACCATTTAGCCTTTCCCCGATGTCCGTTCTTGTTGTTGGCTCCATCGCAATCGATACCGTTAAGACGCCAGTGGAGGAGCATTCGGAGTTGTTAGGCGGCTCGGCTTCCTATGCCGCGCTTGCAGCAAGTTTCTTTTCTCCCGTTCGGCTCGTGGGCGTTGTAGGGGATGACTTTCCGAATTCCGAATTCGATTTCTGGAAATCGCACAAGATCGACACCCAGGGCGTGCAACGAGTAAAAGGAAAAACGTTTCGCTGGTCAGGAGAGTATTCGTGGGACCTGAACACACGCCAGACGCGCTCCATCGATCTGAATGTCTTCAAAGATTTTAAACCGATGTTGCCGGAGACGTATCGGCAGACCGATTTTGTTTTGCTGGCGAATATCGCGCCCTCCCTGCAAGCGCATGTGCTCGAGCAAATGGAGCGTCCGCGATTTGTGGTCGCCGACACGATGGATCTTTGGATCGAGACAGCCAGGCCGGATCTCGATGCCCTGCTACGGCACGTTGATCTTCTCATTCTGAACGACAGCGAAGCGCGCGAAATGACGAAGGTAACGAGTCTAATCAAGGCTGGTCGTCGCATTCAGAAAATGGGCCCGTCTTACGTAGCGATAAAGAAAGGCGAGCACGGCGCACTGCTTTTCGGCAGGGAAGATCAGTTCTTTAGCTGTGGTGCGTATCCACTGGAAGACATTCACGATCCGACGGGAGCAGGGGACACGTTTGCCGGCGGCATGGCCGGCTATCTCGCCGGGACGGTGAAAAAGGTGCATTTCAACGATCTGCGCAGATCAATGATTTACGGAAGCGTGCTGGCCAGTTTTTGCGTAGAAGCATTTAGCCTTGAGCGTTTGCGCAGGCTTTCGATCGGGGAAATCGCGACGCGCTATGAGACGTTCAAGCTCATGAGTCAATTCGAGACGCCTCCTGAATGACGGTGCACGAAGAGGAATATCGCAGGTTGCTGCGCCGCAGCTTAATCGCAACGGCTTCGTGCATTCTTGCGGTAGTGATCTGTTACTTCTGGGTTGATCGCGGCGTCGCCTTCTTTGTCTATGACCATCACATCAACAAGATTGAAGTCTTTCGCTGGCTCACGTATCCGCCGCCGGAAGTGCAGAATTGGGCGGCCTTGGGGTTGACGATCCTGATGGTTAGACGCGCGTGGGGGCCGTTTCTGCGGTGGCAGAGGGTGCTCCTGGTCGCCTGTATCAGCTTGATTGTTGCCGATGATTTCCGTATCTCGTTAGGCGATGTTTTTGGCCGCTATTGGCCGGAGACTTGGACGCACGATAACCCGTCGCTCATTGGAACCGGCACGTACGGTTTCCATCCTTTTCAGCGTGGCGACGACATCGGCAGCTTTCCATCAGGTCACGCATGCAGAATCTTCGGATTCGCCGGAGTTTGGGTTATTGCGATGCCAGGCACGCGAGTTGTAGCGACGGTGCTCGCCGCTCCGATGCTCGTAAGCCTTGTGGCGATGAATTATCATTTTGTCAGCGACGTCATTGCTGGCAGCGTTCTGGGGGCGCTCATTGCGACATATGCGGTCCATCTAGCACGGCTCGAAATGGCTTGAGCGAACGCTGTCAGCTGTTTAAGATCATGACCCAATTCGAGGTGCCCGATTGATCTTTCGGTTTTCGATTTTCTCGCGAGTAGGTGTAAGTGCGCTCATTGGCGTTGCTGTTCTCTGGAGCGCAGCTGTCAACGTTCCCGCACGAGGCGGATCCAAAGAGTGGATCATTTTGAAAGATTGCCGATTGATCCCCAACCCGGCGAATGATGGCGACAGTTTTCATGTGAGTGTCGGCCCGAACGGAATACCTCTTTCGCCTCTATTTCGTCGATGCGCCCGAAACGGACGAAATGACCCCGAAACGCCTTGTGGATCAGGCGAAATACTTTGCGATCACTGTTCCGCAGGCCATCGAAGTAGGTCGCGCAGCGAAAGAGTTCACGCGGCAGAAGCTATCCGAGCCGTTCACTGTGTTTACACGTATGTCCGATGCTATGGGCCAGAGCAGACTCGAACGCTTTTATGCATTCGTTCAGACGAGAGAGGGCGATCTTGGCGAGCAACTTGTGCGCAACGGGCTAGCCAGGACTTACGGATTCAAAGCGGCGCCGCCTGGAGTAAGAAATTCGCGAGAAGAGTTGGCAAAGCTTCAGCAACTGGGAAATCAAGGCGCAGCAGGAAAAAATTGGAGCGTGGGGCATTGACGCCGGGCGATTGAATGCACATGCAAAAAGCCATCGGCTTTCAGTTCTTTTGTTCCCGGACAGAACACGCCGTCGCGCCGAGCGCCTGCAGATTCGTCTGCTGGTGTTTCACCAATTCCCGCAGTCGGTCGCTTCAAGTGCCGCTTAGCAACCCGATTGAGATGAACAAAGCGCGTGCAAAGGAAAAGACTCCGCTTGGCGAGATCGAAATCAACACTGCGACAGAAAAAGAGCTAACGACGGTGCCTGGAATTGGACATGTAACGGCAGCCCGCATCATCGCGGCGCGACCTTTCCGCAGTGCTGACGATCTAAAGCGAGTAAGCGGGATCGGCGATAAAAAATACGCGCAAATTCGACCGTATTTTCAGTGATGGATTTTGAGCGAAGGCAGAGTATCTCCCTTCGCCAAACGCAACGGCGCGGCTGAAGAGAGTAGAAGAACGTAAGCGTTCTCGTGGGGATTCGAACCGAAAAGCCCTCATCCATTCCCGGCCTAAAAGCGCAAAGATCTCCGTCGGTTTTTGTTTCCCTTTCACCGAAACTTCACCGAGCCGTCGCGTCCGGTATCGTTCCTTAGCCTTGGCTAAAGTTGAAGCGCTGATAATGATGCGCGCTTCGGTACTCGGGCGTTTTCGTTAGGCCTTCCAGTCGCGAAGCCAGATTTACGCCATCGCCAATCACGGTGTAATTGAGCCGTGTTTCCGAGCCCATGTTGCCGGCCACAACCACGTCGGTGTTGATTCCGATGCCAACCCCAATCGCTGGTAATCCGCGCTTCTGCCACTTCCAGTTGAGATCGTCCAACGCTTCACTCATTTCGAGCGCAGCCTTCATTGCGCGATCGGCATCGTCGGGATTTGCCAGCGGAGCACCGAACAACGCCATGAGACCATCGCCCATATGTTTGTCGACTACGCCGCCGTGCTTCTCGATGATCCCGTCCATGCGGGTGAAGTAACGATTCAAAATTCCCAGCATCTCCTGCGGTGTAAGTCTTTCGCTCATGCTGGTGAAATTGCGAAGGTCGGAAAAAAGAACCGTCACTTCGCGTTCTTCTCCGCCAAGCGTGACGTCTTTTCGCAAAAGTTCCGCCGCTACTTCCGGCGAAACCACTTTGCCTAACAAATCGCGGACACGGTCACGTTCGGCCAGACCGGCGCTCATTTGATTAAATGACGTGGCGAGCGAGCCGAGTTCATCTTGTTGTTTGAGATTAACGCGGTGCTGATAGTTGCCCGTCGCGATTTTGTGAGCGCCTTCTGAAAGCTGCAGGAGCGGTTTGGAAACACCGCGCGCAATCCAAACAGCCGACAGCGATGGAAAACGCGAGACCAAGCAGCGCCAGGACTAAAAAGGTGTGCTCGAGCCGAAGATACGGCGCAAGTTCCTGGTCGAGCGATCGCTGCAAAAGCGCGATCGGATTTCCGTTCTCCGCAGGAAGCGGCACCGCATAACTCAGAAAATCCTCACCGTCGATACGAAGATCGACGATCTGCTTCGCCGGGGGCCCGCTTCCACCCAGGACTGACATCAACTCGGCGCGTCTGTTTTGAAGAGTGGAACCGAATAAATCAGATCCGTTCAGGAACGTAATCTCAAGATTGCTGTAGGCTTTGATCTCGCGTGCGAAATTGTCGTCGATCCGAAATCCGAAGCAAAGCCACGCAATTGGATCGGGTGCAAGCAGTGGCGCGACAGCCATTGCGTAGAGTTCGCCCTCGAAAACGACAAAAGCATAGGCGAGTTCGGCGGTTTCAGCTCTATCGATTAGTTTTGGAAAAGGAAATGGAACAGCGTGCAGTTCCGGCCGGCGCGTATCGAAGAGAAGTTCCTTTTCGAGAGACGCAATCAAAACCGTGTCGGCTTTTACGCGGCCTCGCAGACTGGCCAATGCCGATAGGGTAGTCTCGCGGTCTTGATCCGCGCCGGCGAAAGCCTCCTGAAAAGCGTGATCACGTGAAAGAATCGCCGCTGCATCCGTAATCTGTTGATTGCGCTGCCGGATCAGCTTCTCGAAAATTTGCGCGCCGCCCTGCAGGCTCGATTCAATCTGCGTGAGCGCCTGCTTGCGATTAGCGCTTCGGACGACCAGATAGGTTACGCATTGCAGCAGCGTCAGGAGCGAGATAAGGAAGAAAAGCAGCCGGCTCCGGAAACTACGGAATCGAAATTTCAGCGATAACCTCCAGTCGAAAGTCCGGGTGCGCGCTTGGCCCTGAAATCCGGCTTCAGATCCAACGTAAAGAGCAACTGTTTGGCGCCGCCTGCAGCAACATCAACACGTTGCGCGAATTTTTCATCGAACACGCGAATCACCGGACTGCTAGTTTCCTCACGGGATGGATTTCCCAAGCAGCGTAGCCTGGAAGATGGCTTCTCCGGTTTAATTTTGATCTTTGAGAGAATGACCGACATCGAAGAACGCTTTGCCGGTAACAGTGATGACAGGAATTTGATTGAGCGTCGGCTTTTTAGCAGAGCTAGTGAAAAGGAAATCGCGTCGGCGTCCAACCGAAAACAGTTTGTGCGAATCTCACACCACTGCGGTTCTGCAGATGCTTCAACAACGACGATTCCCGGTTTATCGTCGGTCGTATCTTGCAACGCAATATGAAGATCGCCGTCTGCCTCTACCTTGACAGCAACTACATGGCATTTACGAGGGCATCTTCCTGAAATATCCTTACAACGCGAGACCTACCTGCGCGGCACTTATAGCAAGAAAAAAATCAAGTAGGCCGATTTTCCAGCCGAAGCACCAAAAAGCAACTACCACAAGTACCAAGCAGGCAATGCTGACCACTCCGTGCACGATTTGTCCTCCCAGTGTTCTAAAAAATGCTCCCTCTCCCTTACTGAGATTAGCGAACCCTGTGATCGTACCAAGAATGATGGTGGTACAAATCAAGCGAAAAAGCATAGGCAGCACGAGGTTATTCGTGGTTCCTTACCAATGGAAGCAAGCCTTGTGCCCAAGCGGTCGAAATTCTCACTGACAGTTAGTAAAAGTCTATCTGCTGCTGACTTACAACGTAACAGCATGACCAAACTTTTTGGAAGCGTTCAGTGCCAAATCGTAAATTGTTCTGACGGTCGTAAGGGTTTCCTACGATGCCGATAGGCGGACGCGATCTGGATTGCTGACGCGCATCGCGACGACGGAAAACGGTTCGTTGTGCGCGCCGACGAGATACTGGCTGCGCTTTTGGAACTCGAATCGGCGGTTTGCAAACGTCAGGGCGGTTTAGCGTTGTTCGATCTATCAAAAGATAGTATTGACACTGTCTGCCGGCGGCGGGCACAGTTGCCCCCGCGCTAAGTCCTGTTAGGCGTCCTCAACCGGGGAGCTCCACTTGGCCCTCTTTCCGCAGGGTTAACTGCGAGCGAAAGGCTCGTTCGCACAACCAACTGAATGAACCAAACTGCTCAGTAAATTCCATTCTGGAAGACTTTTGAAAACTTCCGACCGGAAATTTAGGGCAGAAAAGATCAAAGAAAATAAACATATGGGCGAAAACAATACCGCTTTTGGCACTGTGTCCCTCCAAACCAACACGACAGGGAACGACAACACAGCGGTTCGGCTTATTTGCGCTTGGTAGCAGCAATGTTGATGATAATACGGCCGTTGGTGCTTTTGCGCTTTCTAGCAATACAACCGGCAGCTCCAATACGGCGGTTGGTAGCAGTGCACTCTTGAGCAACACAAATGGTAACGAAAATTTGGCCTATGGTAGTGATCGCTCGAGTAGCAATACTTCGGGTTATGACAACGTGGCCGCTGGTTTTCAAGCGCTCTGCGGCAACACGACCGGCTTCGGTGAACGCGGCAGTTGGTTATCAAACCCTCTACAACAACACAGAGGGTATTGCCAACACAGCCATGGGCGACATGGCACTCTTCAGCAATACAATCGGCGGCTACAATACGGCTTATGGTAATAATACGCTCTCAAACAGCACAACCGGCAGCGGAAATACTACATTGGGCGACGCAGCCGGTGCAAATCTGACCACGGGCAATAACAATATCGACATCGGCGCAGGCGCGTACGGCGTCGCAGGCGAGTCTAACACGATTCGAATCGGCGTGCAGGGAATCCAGATCGCTACTTATGTCGCCGGCATTCGTGGAGTACCATCAGTGGCATGCCGATCGGCGTAAATTCAAGCGGGCAACTTGGTGTAAAGCCCTCCTCCGCCCGGTTTAAGGAAGCGATCAAGTCGATGGACAAAGCCAGCGAAACGATCTTCTCGATCCGGCCAGTGACCTTCCGCTAAAAGAAGGCTCTCGATCCTGAGGCGCTGCCGCAGTTTGGTCTGGTGGCCGGGGAGGTGGCAAAGGTCGATTCCAACTTGGTTGCGCGGGGCGACCGGGGCAAGCCATTCACGGTGCGCTATGACGAAGTGAACGCGATGTTACTGAACGAGTTTCTCAAAGAGCACCGAAAAGTTCAGGAATTGGAAGCCAATTCAGCGAAGCAGCAAAAGCAAATTGAAGGATTCATTGCGGGCTTCCAAAAGCTGAGCACACAGCTTGAGGCGAGCAAACCTGCAGCGCAAGTGGTCAACAATCGTAAAACCACGCCCGCATTTCACAATCAGCCGCCACGCTTCACCGCATGGCGGCTTTTGCTTCACCTGTGTGAAATGTTCGCGGTATTTGGACTCGAAAGAATGAATGGCTCAAGTTTTTTCGGGCGACGTTGTTTCATGGGGTCATCGGCCCGGTCACGGTTCTCCCGTGAGCACCATAACGCCGCCCGAAATTGTTGTTCCTTCTTTTAAGTTGGGCGGCCTGCGTGAGGTTCGATTCAGGCGGCAAACCTGCCCGGATCACATTGGATATTAGGATTGATGCGAGCACGTTCTCATCGCAACAAGTCCGCAGTTGCTTTCGCGTGCTAATGAATGCGTCGCGTGTTAGCACATCTGCTTTCCGAGGATCGTCAGTAAATCGACAAGCGAAGCTGTAAACGGCGGGATAGTGACGAGCGACCAAAGTATCAAAACTTTTCGCTTTGGCTGGCGGCCTTTTTCTTTGATTCTGTTCTAGGAGTTGGCCATGCAGCCCATTGCCGCTCCAGCTGGGGGGCGCTTTCATCTGTCAGTTCGTTCTACGGAAATGGCGGAGGCAAGTTCCCGGACAAAGTCCCCAGCTCAATAACGTCGCTGCGATTCGAGTATAAAGTCTCTGCGCGATCTTTGCAGAAGACCCACCGGCCACGACATCAGAACTGGCGAAAACTGCCCGAGTGCTGGTGCGTCTCGAATCGCGTGCCAGTTTCATCATAAACGCGGATCACAGCATCCTGCGAGCGACTGTAAAACCTCGCATAGTCGATTGCGTTGCTGATTGCGTTTGGCTCGCAAACACCTTTGAGGGTGCCGTTGAAGCATCGCGCTAATGATGGGGTCTTTGAGAGGTTAGTAATTCTCTTGAAGAGGTTCGCCACGGTGGCAGAATGCGCCAATGGCGACCTACATGGCAGTCGGGGACGATGGGACAATCGTGTGCAGGGGCGACGGGTGCAGTGGCGGCCAGAACTCGGGGACCGGCAAGCACCTGATCGGCGTCGCGCGAGCCGGCATCAACCGCACGAACGGCTCGCCGCTCATGCTCGCCGTCGGCGACGACGGCACATGCCTGCGGTTCGCCAGCGACGGCGAGTGGCAAAGCCTCTCGACCAACACCTCGCGCGATCTCAACGCGGTCAGCTTCGCGCCCAAGACCAGCGTCGCGTGGCTGGTCGGGGACGACGGAATCATCCTCAAGACCACCAACGGAGGCAGCTCCTTTGGAGTCCAGACCTCCAACACTTCGAAGCATCTCCACTCGGTGTGGGCGGTGGACGAACAGCTCGCCTACGCCTGCGGCGACGCTGTGGAGGTCTGGAGGACCGAAGATGGCGGGACGACTTGGACGCGGATCCATCGCGGCGTTCCTCTGGGAAGCGCAGGCGTGGGCACCACCTCCGTCGAGCAAGGGAATTTCCTCGCCGTCCACGCTGTCGGCGACAAGGTGATGGTAGCGGGATGGAACGGCGCCGTGCTCTTAAGCAGCAACCGCGGCACCACTTGGAAAGCGAGGCGGATCACCTCGAAGCAACTGCGCGCGGGTTGGCTCGGCGACGACGGGTTCGCCATGGTCGTTGGCGCCGACGGTGTGATGCTCACCAATCCACCTGGGTTAGCCGACTGGGCCGAGCGCGATTCCGGCACGTCACGCGACCTGAACGGCGTGGTCCGCTCGGGAAACTCGCTGGTGGTCGTCGGTGACGAGGGTGAGGTCCTCGGGTCCACGGACATGGGGGCGACCTGGAGCAAGGGCACACGCGGCTCGAAGCATCTCAACGCCGTCGCCTGAGCCAATTTCGTTCGCGTCTAACTAAAAAATGTTTGACGAATTGAACTCCATTTCGGTTTGCTGGCACTTCAACAACAACAATGCCCAGCTTATCACAGTCGCACCTTGCCCCGCAATGTGCAGGTTGCGGTCTGCTTCGACTCCATGGCGGCGCATCCTGGCAACCGATCGCAGATGATTTGCCCACGCTTGCGATCGCCGCGCGCGCAATTACACCGACGAATACGGCGGCGTTTCATGCTGCAACAAAGGACGCTGGCCTTTTTCGTTCGGACAATGCGGGTGGGAAACTGGCGCGCGCTTCCAAGCAGTCCGATGCCGAAATACGCTGAGGCGTTTTGAAGAGACTCTCCGGTAAGCACCGGCGAAGTTAGAGCGTTCTCTACAGAATCGAATCGGGGGGAGACCTGCTGTCTGTCGGAACGATATAAAAAATGTTGGCGGGCCTTTTAAACCGGTGGGGCGCGTGATTTTAAAAGGCAACATACGGGCAATGATTCAGATTAAACTCGCGCGCCCGAAGAGATTCGAACTCCTAACCTTCTGATCCGTAGTCAGATGCTCTATCCAGTTGAGCTACGGGCGCCAGAGAGAGAGGCAGTCAATTTGCGGAGAAGCAAGCGAGGCGTCAAATGTCCGAAGGTGATCCGTGATTGGTGATGAGTACATTGGGGTTACAAAACGTCTCGCGGCGTTTACCCTCCACGGGCGACTGTTCTCCGATCACTTTTTAAATGACCATTTTTCTGGGCTGTGGTTTTGCGGCGAAGTATCTCGAAGGCGGCGGAAATTTTTCCGTGCCACTGCAATGGATGCTCGGCTTGCGGCGACTAAAGCTGGATGCGGTCTGGCTGGAGTTATTGCCAGCCTCGGACGATCCCTCCGTTGATCGATTAAGGATTGAAAAGTTCCAGAGGCAATTGCGGGCGCATGAATTAGCGGGCCGATATTGTTTGCTCTATCAAAGATCAGCCGCCGACGCGCATGACTTGGACACAATAGTTTGCATCGGACTCCCAAAACGCGAACTGCTCAAGCGCCTGGGTGGACCGAATGTTTTGCTCAATCTTGCATATTCAATTCATCCGCCACTGCTCCTGAAATTTGAGCGGCGGATTTTTTGCGATCTCGATCCGAGCGAAATCTTCTATTGGATGACTAAGATGGAGCTAGGGCAATCATACCATCACGAATTCTGGACAATCGGGCTCAACGTTAACTCAGACGATTGTCAGATGCCGAAGTCAGGGCCTCTGTGGAAAACATTTTATCCGCTCGCTGACACGAAATGGTACGGGCCACAACCGCGGCCACGCGGGCGGAAACTCACTACCGTCGGGCAATGGTATTGGAGCGGTGCCGTGGAAGTTGCAGGCGAATTTCCCGATCTGTCAAAAAAAGTTGCGTTCGAATCTTATCTGGATCTACCGGCCCGTGTACCAGAGGCGCGATTTGAACTGGCCATGAATATAGCTGCGGATGATCCCGAAAGAGAGCGACTATGTCGGCGCGGCTGGAAAATTGCCGATCCGCACCGGGTCGCGCACACGGCTCGGGCTTACCGACGGTATCTGACCAGCGCGTTGGCGGAGTTTACCGCAATCAAGGGCGTCGATGTCGCATGGCGCACGGGGTGGATCAGCGATCGTGCAGCGGCTTTTCTCTCGTTGGGTCGACCTGTGATTACCGAAGACACGGGCGCCGACCGTTATCTTCCCGTCAAGAGTGGATTCCGATTTGTTCGCGCCGCGGCCGAAGCGGAAGCAGCTGTCCGCGAAGTGCTGCAAGATTGGTCGCGAGTTTCGAAGCAAGCCCGCCAGTGCGCACTAGAGGTATTCGATTCAGTGAGAAATCTCCGCCGGATACTGGATTTCTAGCCGCTCGATTTCGCGTTGCAAAACGATTTTCGGATGATACTCGTTGTCCCGTTATGGCTGACTTGATCAAACAGAGTGAACTCAAGGACCGCATGAAAAAGATCCCGGAATGGGAACTCGAAAAGAACCAGATCGAGCGCACGTTTGAATTCGATGATTTTGTCGATGCGATCGATTTTGTGGACAGAGTGGCCGAGGTGGCGGAGGAAGAAGAACATCATCCCGATATAGATATCCGCTACAACAAAGTCCGTCTGGCCGTATCAACGCACAGCAAGGGCGGCTTGACGGAACTTGATTTTAATCTGGCCGAACGAATCGATACCTTGGAGGAATAGCGAACGAGATAAGGTCGGTGCGCCGCGGCCGCCCGGACGCCGCAGCGCGGCGTCCCTACCGCGGGTTCCGCAGGCGCCCTTCATCGGCGTCGATGAATTGGAATGACGTCTGAATATCCGATCTGTCGGACATGCCTGCCTCTATTTTCCGGTGTTCAACGATGTCCGACACTTCGTCGTTCCAGCCGCGCTTCCGCATGAATTCGTTCCAGACATAAATGTCGTCCTCCGAGGGTTGGCGTCCGATTGTGAAGCACCATTCCAGCATTTCCTCATCAGAGCCGCCGTGTTTCACGCGCTCCACCAGCTGACCGTAGTCGACGCGGAGAAACTTCACGCATTTTTCATCGAAGCCCTTTCCCAGGTTGGCGTGATAGTCTGACGGTAATCCGCCGCTGGCGTGGAGGCGGATTTTGTCGAGCATCCGGCCGAAATAAAAAAGGCCGCCGATCTTCTCCGACGGACTGCGCAAAGAAATCTGAGGCACGCAATGAAGTTTGCGCCTTCTCTCGCGGGCTTCAAGTGTGCGAAAGAATTCCATCGGCGTGTTTCGAGGCGGCGGAATCGATGGCAATCTTGCAGCCGCTTGTTGCGCGGCCAAACCCTAAAACGGGCAGGGCGCACCGTCGCATTTTCTATCAAGGCGACGAAAACATTAACGTTTCCAGAAGGATTTACATCAACGGAGAATCGATCGATTCGGCTATAATCAGGTTAGCTGTTGCTCACCGTGAGCAATTGCGCATGAATGTGCTTCTGCATTCCTATCATGAAAGCGCGTTCCTTCGACGATTTAAAGGTGGGCGAGCGCTTCAAATCTGAGCCGGTGAGCGTGACGGAGAAGAAGCTCATCGAGTTTGCCCACAAGTTTGATCCACAGGTGTTTCATCTCAGCCGCAAGGGTGCGCAGCGAACGATTTTTGAAGGACTCATTGCCAGCGGTTGGCACACCGCGGCGATGACCATGCGACTGTTTGTGCAAACACTAAACTTCGCGAAGGGCGCAATCGGACTGGGCGTGGACAAGCTGCGCTGGCCCAATGCGGTGCGACCCGGCGACGTGCTCACGGTCGACACAAAGATTCTTGATATGCGCCTCTCGCGCTCGCGGCCTCGCTACGGAATCATTCGTCTGCGCAACGTGACCACGAACCAGCGCGGCGAGGTTGTGCAAACCATGCTGGCCAGCGCAATGGTGCCGAGGGCAACAGGCCGGCGAACAAGAGCCAAGGGATAAGTCGACTCTCCGAACGGCTCAAGCCGACGCTTTCAGACCGGTTTCTGTAATCGCGCTTTTGAAATCCTCAGGCAAGGGAGCTTCAAAATTCTTCCATTCGCGAGTGCGCGGGTGACAAAACCCAAGCCTCAAAGCGTGCAACATCTGCCGCGGCAAATTCTTGGCCGAGCGTGGTGCGTAGACTTTATCGCCTAAAACAGGGTGTCCCAGATGATGAAGATGCACACGGATCTGGTGTGTGCGGCCGCTGTGCAATCTGCATTCAATCAGACTTGCCTCTTCGCTCGAACGAAGAACACGATAGTCTGTTCTGGCCGCACGACCTCGCGTTGGAGCCACGCTCATTCGTCGCCGATGAACCGGATGTCGGCCGATTTTTTCTTCAATAACGCCTGTCTGCTTTTGTAACTTCCCTATGACCAGTGCCAGATAGATCTTTTCAACGGTGCGTACCGCGAACTGTTTGGATAGTTCCCGGTGGGCCATGTCAGTCTTTGCCGCGACAAGACAGCCGCTCGTTTCTTTATCAAGCCGGTGAACGATACCCGGCCGTTCTTTTCCGCCGATGCCCGACAGCGTCGGGCAGTGGTGCAGTAACGCATTGACTAGCGTGTGTTCGCGTTGACCCGCGCCCGGGTGGACCGTCATGCCGGCCGGTTTGTTGATTAGGATGAGATCGTCGTCCTCGTAGAGAATCTCCAGTGGAATCGCTTGTGGCTCGGCTTCGATTTTCTCCGGTGGCGGCTGTGTGACTTCGATTTGATTTCCAGTTCGCACAAGCTGGCGCGGTCGTGTGGGGGCGTCATTGAGACGAACATAGCCGCCACGAATTAATTGCTGAATCCGAGAGCGCGACAGTTCCGGAAGTGATTGGACTAGAAAAATATCAAGGCGCATACGGGCATGCTCTTTTGCCACGATGAATTTGAACGCTGCCGTTCTTTCGCTTGTCGTTTTCAACTCGCTTCGGCCATCCTTTTGCTCCCAAGTTCGTCAATGTTACAGTCGATTTTCCATGGGGACTAAAGGAAACCCCAGATGACTCAAGCTTGCCCGGCTTGCGGCACGCCCATCGATAGAAGCGGAGATGAACCGCTAACTCGCGTGATATGTTCGATGTGCGGCCAAAAAATGCTACTGCAACGAAGCTTCGATCATTTCGTGGTAGTTGAAACGCTTGGTGTTGGAGGTATGGGCACGGTTTACAAGGCGCGCGACATGCACCTTGACCGGTACGTGGCGCTAAAGTTATTGCGCAAAGATACTGGCGGCGAACAGGAACAGAGTGCCCGTTTACAGGAGGAAGCGCGCATTGCCGCCTCGGTAAATCATCCGAATGTCGTGCAGATATTGTTGTTGGGAATGGACCACGGCCGGGTTTATGTGGTGATGGAGTTGATCGATCACCGTAGGGCGTGCAAAAGACGGTGCCTACCAGCGACAAATGCAAAACCGAGGCTGAACAAATCGCGCGTATAATAGTCAGATTTTAGACCAAGCGTTGCCACGAAGCCTCTTTGGCACGATGTTTTTTGGACATGGCACAAAACCCGCCGCCACCACCATTTCCTTCGCCGGAAGAGCTGAAGACCAAGATCACCGAATTCATGAAACAGAACTTCGGCGACCGAGTGTCGGTCGCGACTATTGCCGAGCCGGAGCCGGAGACCGGGGAAGAAGATGACAAGCCAGAACCAACGGGACACAAGGAATTCGAGTTCAATCTTCTCCCTCGCGACATCAAAGCGCATCTGGACCGGTTTGTGATAAAACAGGAGGAAGCCAAGAAGGTGCTGGCGATTGCGGTTTGCGATCATTACAACCACGCCAAACACCTGCGTCACCTCGAGAAGGAAGATCCGAAGCGCGCACAGGAGATCGAATACATCAAGCAAAACGTAATATTGGTCGGGCCAACCGGCGTTGGAAAAACGTATCTCATCAAGCACATCGCCGATCTAATCAAAGTGCCGTTTGTGAAGGCCGACGCGACGAAGTTTAGCGAGACCGGTTACGTCGGTGGCGATGTCGAAGATTTGGTGCGCGAGCTGGTGCACAAGGCGGACGGCGACGTGAACCTGGCGCAGTTCGGAATCATTTACATTGATGAGATCGACAAGATCGCTTCGACGGGAAATTTGATAGGGCGTGATGTGAGCGGACGCGGCGTCCAGACCACGCTGTTGAAGTTAATGGAGGAAACGGAAGTGCTTGTTCGCAGCATGAATGATCTCCAGGCGCAGCTACAGGCTGCGTTCGAATTTCAGCGACGCGGCAAAGCCAGACGCGACACGATCAATACGCGCCACATTCTTTTTGTCGTAAGCGGCGCTTTCGAAAAGCTGAAGGAACACGTGGCGCGGCGTGTTCGTCACGGCGAGATCGGGTTCAGCGCGCAACCGGTTGAAGTGATGGATAACGAATTGTTCCAGCGCGTCACCACGCAGGATTTCATCGAGTACGGGTTCGAGCCGGAATTCATCGGGCGCCTGCCGGTGCGCGTAGTTTGCGAAGAACTCGACGCGAATGATCTTTTCGACATCATGAAGTATTCCGAAGGCAGTCTGCTTCGGCAATACGAACGCGCGTTTCGCGCCTACGGCTTGGAGATCAGTTTCGAGGATGAAGCGCTACGCCTGCTGGCACAAGCTGCGGCTACCGAAAAGACCGGCGCGCGCGGCTTGTTGACAGTATTTGAAAAACTGTTTCGCGATTACAAATTCCATCTGGCCGGGTCGGGCCTGACCCAGTTGCGTGTCACTGTGACGCTGGTGCGGGAACCGCAACGCGTCCTCGATCAATTGCTGGCCGAGGGACACAAGCTCGAGGCGCAAATGCTCGAAGGCAGCGCGCGTGAATTCGCCGACAAATTTAGCAACGAGCATGGTTTAGAAGTCGTTTTCGACGAGAGCGCGGTGCGTCGCCTGGTCGAACGCGCGCAAGCCGAACGCATGACCATGGGCGACCTGTGCGCACATTTATTTAAGGATTACCAATTCGGTTTGAGCCTGATCAAAAAGAACACGGGGAAAACGACCTTTATTCTTAACAGGGCGGCGATCGACGCCCCGGATAAATTCTTGAGCGAGCTTGTTGTGCAGTCTTACTACCCGGCTGCAAAAGCGCAACATGCCTGATCATCCATGAAGCGTTTGGTTATCATAACGCTGGGCATTGGCATCGCGGTTGCACTCGCCGTCGGGGCCTTGCATTTCACCAAATCCATGGCGGGTTTCGAGAATGCGGCAGCACAACTCGTCGCCGACTATGCCGGCGCGACAAGAGTCGTCGTCGAAAGGTGGCAATACGTTTTTGTGCTGCTGGTTGCCCTCGGCGTCGCCTGGCTCAGCCTGATCAATCCCGCGGGCGCGGGACGATGGCGCAGCCGTTTGTTAATCGGTGTATTGCTGCTGGAACTATTTGGTCTCGCGTGGGTCTGTTCTCTTTACCATGTATTCTTTCAGCCGGCGCCGTCGGTTCTCGCGCTCGTAGTTGCGTTCGCGGTTGCGGAGGGGTGGTCGGCTTTTCTACGCAGGAACCGCTCCCATTTAATCCGAACGTTATTTGCCGATCGCGTTTCGAGAGAGCAATTTCGCCGTCTTAGCGATGGTAGAATCTCGTTCGATGCTCAGCCAAAGACGTACGAAGTGAGTGTTGTGGTGTGCGATATCGGCAACAAAGTAGCAGTCGCGGAAGGCATCGAGCCCGCCGCCTTCACTGCAGCCACGGCGAAGTTTATTCGCGATACTGCTGCGCGTCTCATCCAGGAAGGTGCTTACCTGCAGGCCGCTGACGGAGAAGGCGTGATCGGCATTTTTGGATTTCCCGCGCCTGACAATGAGCACGCTACTAAAGCAGTGCGCGTTGTTCTCGACATGATCAAGAATTCTCGCGAGCATGGCGAAGAGGAGGAGAAGGTTGCTGCCAACCGGGACATCCGGGCCGGAATCAGCTCCGGCGCGATCATTGCCGGGGACATTAGAAGACGATCAGCGCCCGCTTCTCCTCGCGAGTGGCGAACCCGTCGAGTTGGCCCGCAGATTCTGCGCTCTGAACCGTTTTTACGGATCCAAGGCCCTGATGGACACGCCAATTTTCGATCGAGTGACCGAGACAGTTGTTGCGCGTCCGATTGATTTTGTCAGCGGACTGAATTCGCATGACAGAGTTGAAGTTTACGAACCGCTTTGGCCTGCGGCTGAAGCCGGACCCGAGCGCGTCGCGCAGCGCGACTCCTTTTGGAACGGTGTCGTTCTTTATCGAGAGAAGCGCTGGGCGGAAGCGTATAACGAATTCCAGAAGGCGCGCGGCTCCGACGAGGAAGACGATGCTCCGTTGCAGTTTTATCTCCGCCAACTGGAACCGCTCCTGCTGCAATTGACGCAGTGGCCTCCGGAATAAATCTGAGAACGTGTTGAGAAGGACGGAATATCCGGCGGCAATCCGGGATTTAATTGCGCAACTCCGACAAATGCCGGGAGTCGGTCCGCGATCGGCCGAACGGATTGCGCTCTGGATGGTGTGCGCGCGCGGTGATCAACCGGAGCAAATTACGCGTGCGATCACGGACACGCGCCACTCGATTCAAGCCTGCAACTTGTGCGGATTTTTTTCGGCGGGGCAAACGTGCGAAATTTGTGCCGATTCATCGCGCTTACCTGATTTGCTCTGCGTCACAGAACAGCCGACGGACATTCTGCCTCTGGAAAAAACCGGCGCTTTTCGCGGCCGATACCACTCGCTCGGCGGCAAAATCTCCCCGCTCGATCATATCGGCCCCGGAGATTTGCGGATCAAAGAATTACTGGACCGCGTTGAGCACGAAAAAATTTCAGAAATTATTTTTGCGCTGCCTGCCGATGTCGAAGGCGAGGCGACCACGAATTACATTGTCGATCTCTTGAAAGGCAAACCTGTCACGCTCACGCGAATCGCACGCGGTATTCCAGCCGGAGGCGGCCTTGAATCGGCCGATGAACTGACGTTGTCCGCAGCGCTGTCGGGCAGGACGAAATTGTAACGCGCCTTCATCACGATTTGCGGAGATGGCATCGCGACTAATGAGGCCAAGGTCAGCTACCGCTCGCGCGTGGCACGCCGTCTGTCGCTGGGTCTGCAGTTGTGTCGCAGCCCGTGTGACGCGCGGAGGCGGTTAGCTGGATCGCTTGATGAGGCGACGGTGGTGGCGTGGTTAATGTGGTTGCGAAGGTTCGAACGGAAAGCGTCAGTGCGACGAAAACAAGACATGCGGCAATGGAAGTGAGCAGGATAGCAGGCTTCGTGGGGAAGATGAGAATATAGCCATTGCCTTTGATGAGCGCCCCGAAGCTGGAGACGCAAAAGGGCATCAGAAAGAGCCGAAAGGTCTGCCAGCGTCTGTCCTTAGGGCTGGCCGCCGAGACGCTGAGCTGGAGGGCGATGCCGATGACGAGGCTGATGCCCGCTGAATTGAGCCAGAGCCAAGGGGAAGGATCAAAGAGATAGGCTACCGAGATCAAATACCAGATCAGATAGCACCAAAGGGCGACCTTCCTTCGTGGGAGCGAACCGAAGTATCGTAGAAGGACCATTTATTGGACCAAGGCGAGGCGCTTAACGGGAATTCGACCCAATTTTTGAGCATTTCAAGGAAAATATCCAAATTTTGTGCCTAATCTGGCTTGAGTTTGCAGTCCAAGAGGGAAAGATCTTCGGCACGATGGCGATGTTAGTCCTGCCGTTGAAATCCAGACAAACCGAAATTGTTCGAGTAGGTGCGCGACGTGACGCGGACAACGCGACCCTGGTGAAGAATTGAGCGTGCCGCTCAGCAAATTAACTTTTGTAACCCTTTTAACGTTGTAACTTTTGTTCGATGTCGTGCGCGAAAATTGATCCAGCCTTGCATCAGGCGCAGAAGCCGCCCTGGATCAAGGTGCGGTTGCCGTCGAATCCGGTCTTCTTTTCTACAAAAGCGCTGATTTCTGATTTGCGATTGCACACCGTTTGCGAAAGCGCGCAATGTCCGAATCGATGGGAATGCTGGAGCCAGGGCACGGCGACCTTCATGATCGCCGGCGACCGTTGCACGCGCGCGTGCGGATTCTGCGCGGTGACGACCGCCAAACCTTTTGCCTTGGAAGAGGACGAACCGAAGCGCGTGGCCGAAGCGGTGCAGCGGATGAAGTTAAAGCACGTCGTTATTACCGCGGTTGCGCGCGACGATCTGAAGGACGGTGGCGCCGAGCATTTCGCACGTACGATCAGTGCGATCCGTGAAATGGATCCTTCCATCATCGTCGAAGTTCTGGTTCCGGATTTCCATGCGCAGGATTGGTGCATCAAGATCGTGCTCGACGCCCATCCAGACATTTACAATCACAACATGGAAACGGTCGAACGGCTCACACCGATAGTGCGCTCGCGCGCAAAGTACCGGATGTCGCTGGAAGTGTTGCGCCGGGCTAAGAAATTATCGCATGATATTGTGACCAAGAGCGGCGTGATGCTCGGTCTCGGTGAAAAGGAAACCGAGCTTTTTCAGACAATGGACGATTTGCGCGAGGCCGGCTGCGAAGTGTTGACCATGGGGCAGTACCTGCGTCCGAGTGCGAAATATTTGCCCGTCGTCGAATACATCACACCGCAGCAGTTCAATTACTACGGGGACATCGCGCGTCGAAAAGGTTTTCTCTATGTCGCCTCCGGTCCGCTGGTTCGCAGCTCTTATCACGCGTCCAATTTCCATCCGGTCGTGCGCCGGTAAACAAAAACGCGCACGAAAACTTCAGGCTGCAGGGGGCCGCTGTCTTCAGCGGATTTCGTATCACAATGCCAAAGGTTTTGCGCTGAGGATGGCGCACTCTACACCGCCGCTTGCATAGTTTGTCATTCCGAGCGAAGCGAAGCTGGGTCGAGGAACCCGCTGAAACACTTTGAGCTTTCGCAGTGAGATACCTCGATTTCGCTCGATATGACAGAAACGAATATTCGCTCGCAAACCGCGGCAGTCATTCCGGCGTATCAGGACGAAATACACATTGCAGATATCGTGCGTAGGACGCGCGAGCGGCTTGATCACGTCGTCGTCGTCGATGACGGATCCACCGATCACACCGCACAACGCGCACGAGAGGCTGGTGCCGAAGTCATCGTTCACGATCAAAACCGCGGCAAAGGTGAAGCCATCAAGACTGGACTGACACACTGGCTTGCTGCAAACAGTCCGTCCATTCCTCCGGTAGATGGAGTGGATCGACAAATCACGTGGATTATCCTTCTCGATTCTGATGGCCAACATCTTCCGGAAGAAATCGATCGATTTTTGTTAGCGGCAGCCGACGCGACGCGTCCCACATTTTTTATCGGCAATCGCATGAATAATGTCACGGGGATGCCATTTATCCGGCGCGTGGTGAATCGCTACATGAGCAAAGAGATTAGCCGGGTCTGCGGACAGAAAATTCCAGACACGCAGTGTGGTTACCGCATGGTGGATCCAGAGTTGATCCCGGACTTGCTAGGCGGCGGCCACCGATACGATTACGAAACTGAAGTGCTCATCATCGCCAGCCGCAAAGGTTACCAGGTCGAATCAGTCCCAATCACGACTGTTTACACCGACCAAGTGAGCAAGATCCATCCCGTGCGCGACGCTTTCCGCTTTTTCAAATTGATGCGCCGCTATAAGGCGGGCGGCACCTGACCTGGCCGTCTCGCAGTTTCGGAGACTAACACTACCGGGAAAAATTCACATTTGGTAGCGGTCGGCTTGAAGCGAAGACGCGGTTCAACCAAAACGAAATCACGGCCTTATTGCCGGGACGGGCTTTGAGCTTTTGAGGATTTCTGATTCCGGTGTGAGTTGCGGCGGTTTGCCGCTGAAGATGATGCGGTTTGGTTTTTGGGCCAGCGTTTCGACCAGTTGCTTGGCGTACGTTGTGACCACTTTCAGGTTCAAAAGTGTGACGTGTAGTTGTTTCAATTGTTCGTTGAGTTGTTTGTCGGTCGTGCTGATGAAATGGTCGGCGGTTCCGAGCACTGAGTCTGCGCCCTTCGCGAGGCCATCCAGGTTTGTGATCACGTTTTGTAGATTGTCCACGTCCATCTTTAACGAATCGGCCAGTGGCCCGAGTTTCGGCGTGAATTCGCCGAGATCTTTCTTCAACCCCGTGACAGTGACGTCCAGATTATTGAGCAATTTGTTTGCGTTATCGAACAATGGTCCGGCCGCCGCGGTGATTTGCTCGAGGCCGTATGCTGGATGGCCTTCGATCGACGCGTTGTTTGCCAGCGTCTGGCCGCCAGGCGTGCCTGCCGAAAGTGCCACGAATTTCGGAGAGAGCATTGTATCTGAACTTAGCGTCGCAGTTACGTCGGAGGGCAACGGCGGAATTCCTTCGTCCAGGCTGACCGTCACCTGCACAGCGTCCTTCTTGTTTCCGCTGGCTTCACGCTCCTTCGCTGTAAGGTGACGCATCGCGATCACGCGTCCCGCCGGCGCGCCCGCATAGCGCACCTCTGAATTGACTTTGATGCCGGTCACATCTTCGTAATCGATTTGCAGAGTACGCGTTGATTTTTTGAGGTGATAGCCTGAGAGCGCGAGAGTAAGCGCGGCAAGCAGAACGACGCTGCACACGACCACGAAAAGGGCGACGAAGTAATCCGAGAGATTACGCTTCATGGCTTCGCCTCGGTTGAAGAGTTAAACTGTTGGAGCGTTAAAGCGGGTTTCATCATGTTATTTCTCATCCTGCTTTGCGATGGAACCTGCCGCGTGCTCTGACGAAGGGTCGTGGGTTTACCTGCTGATGATGCTCGTGTTCTTCCTGTGAAAGGTTCAACGGAATCGGTCCGTCGGCACGACCGTTGATAAATTGTTGCACTTCAGCGTTTGGACTGTTTCGAATTTCGTCCGGCGTGCCTTGCGCCACAATCGAGCCATGTCCAAGCATAATCATGCGTGTCGCAATGCGAAAGGCGCTGGTCATATCGTGGGACACGACCACTGCGGTCATGTGGCTGCCTTGAGTCAATTTTTGCGTTAGCTGGTCGACCACGGCGGTCATGATTGGATCGAGCCCGGACGTTGGTTCGTCGCTAAATAGTAGTTCCGGATCGAGAGCAAGCGCGCGGGCAAGCCCGACGCGTTTCTTCATTCCTCCGCTAATTTCGTCTGGCTTAAGATCTTGAAATCCGGTCAAGCCAACCATCTCAAGCTTTCCTCTTACGATTTCTTCGATTTCGTCGACCGACTTGTTGGTGTGCTGCAGCAGTGGCAGAGCAACGTTCTCGCCCACTGTGAGAGACGCCAGTAGCGCGCCGGATTGGAACAGCATTCCGAATCGGAGGCGCACCCGTTCAATCTCCCGTTCTTTCATTCCTGTAATTTCTTCCCCAAAAAGTCTCACTGATCCTGAAGTCGGCTTCATGGATCCAATCATATGGCGCAGCAGTGTGCTTTTGCCGCAACCACTGCCGCCCATAATCACCAGAGTCTCGCCACGATGGACGTTGAACGAGAGCTCGTCGAGCACGGCGCGATCGCCGAATCTCCGGACGAGATTGTTCACCTCGATGATAGTTTCTTCATTATCTTTCATGCAGCGAAAAAGAAAATCCCTGTCAGAACAGCGTTCATCACTAGCATGGCAAGCAAAGCTTGCACTACGGAACCCGTAGTCGCCTGGCCGACGCCTTCGGCACCACCCTCGACATTTAACCCCGCGTTGCACGCGATCGTGATGATGATCCACGCGAATACGGCGCTCTTGATCATCCCTGAATACAAATCCCAGGTGTCCGCGCTTTCCACCGCGCGCATGATATAGCCGGCAGTGTTAAAATCGAGTGCAAACCGGCACACCGCCCAACCACCCAGAATGCCGATGTAATTTCCAAAAATGGTAAGCGCCGGCAGCATGATGAGCATGGCCAGGAAGCGCGGCACCACCAGAAATTGCACTGGGTTGATCGCCATGACCTGGAGCGCCTCGATTTCTTCGGACACCTTCATTGTGCCTAATTCGGCGGCGACTGCGGAACCGCTCCGGCCAATCACTATCACCGCGATTAGGACCGGTCCCATCTCTCGCAACAGCGTGAGCATCACAAGATCCGGGATGTACATTTCTGCGCCGAGGCTCTCCAGAGAGTGGGCAGCCTGCATTGCTAGTGTCACGCCTACACTAAATGCCGTCAGCGCTACCATCGGTGCCGCGCGCACCCCGATGAACACCATTTGCCGAAAGATGGCGCGATCTTGAAAAATTGCCCCGTGAACGGCGCAACGAAAATCCAGTAGAGCAGATTAAGATTAAGCTGGAGGTAATTTTTCACGCGAAGTCCGAGCGCGCACAATGCCAAGGCCAAGGGAATGAAGAAAGCGCAAAGTTATCGGTTATCTGCGCCGCTGTAGCGTCCGCTGTCCTCAGCGGAGAATATCGGTGTGCTGTGTTGCTCAATCGAATGCGCTGAGGAAAGCGCACCCTACAGTACGCTTGTCCGTGAGGCGATACTTATGAAATCCAGTCCCAGGCTGTCCAGGATCACCCGTGCCGCATTTCGACCCGGCATGAACGAAACGCCGGGACCGGGATGGCTACTCGACCCGCAAAGATAAACGTTTGGAACTGGTGCGCGGTATTGAGCCAGTTCAGGAATGGGACGCATGGCGCCGATCTGGTACGGAAGAAACGCGCCTTGCAGTTCTGTGCCGTGCACGGCGCTGCTAACCATGCGCTCCTGGTCTACGGGCGAATGGACGACTCGCTTCAAAATGCTTGTCTTGAGATTGGGAATATATTGTTCGGACAGCAGATCAATCACCTGATCGGCATATTGCTCCTTCGCGGAATCCCACACGCGCGCGGCAATCTTGTTGCTGGCGTCGCCAAGAATTTGATATGGCACGCATTTAACCAGAATCTTGATCAAACCCTTCCCCGGCGGAACGCGGCTCGGATCCGCCGTGTAATCATTACAAACTACCATTACGGGACGCGCCGGTAGCAGCCCTGCTCGCACCTCGACAAACATCTGTGCGACATACTCCATTGAGGGCGGCGTGCAGTGAACATAACATGCACGCGCGGTCTCTTCGCCTGCTTTGAATTCGAGGGAATTGTTCAACGCAAGGTAAATCACCATGACCGAGTCGCCCCACTCGGTACTGTTGGATCTTGCGCGCGATATTCTCTCCAACTACCGCGCTGCCGAGTAAATCGAGCACGAGCGTACGCGGATCGACGGTGGACACAACGATCCGCCCGACTGCAACCTCTTCTCCATCAGTTAGGCGTAATCGCGCGGCTTTCCCTTGTTCGACCAGGATCTTGTTCACCCGCGCGTTTGTCCGAGTCTCGCCGCCGTGATCTTGCAGACAGCGCGCCAGCGCACGCGCGACGTTTAACATCCCGCCTTTGACGACTTTGTTGCCATAGTCCTGGATGACGGAATCGAACAGCCACGCCAGTTGTCCACCGCCGACCTGATCGGGTGCGACGTTTGCGTGCAGCGAGAACGCGCCTAGGAACAACCGGATGGCTTCATGCTCGAACCATTGACTCGTCCACTCGCGCACGGTCTGCATTTCGAACCGGTATTCGTCCATGCCGCCGCGCCCATGTTCCAGCTCGGCGATGTGCTCGGACAGCGGACGGGGTGGGTTGTTCAGCGCCGCCCGGATTGCATCTTTCGCGGCCAGCCATTGTTGAAAGAGCACCCGCCACTGCGCGGCGTCGTGCGTGGAATGTGCGGCAATGCTCGCGCAAGTCTGCTCCAAATTTGTGTACATGTGCGCACTGCGACCGTCTGGAAACGCGTGAGCAAAGGAAATTTCGGGTGTCAACAGTTCCAGCCCATAACGACTCAAGGCCAACTCGTCTGGCGCAGACGAGAGGTTGGCGAACTGGTAACCAAAGGCATGCAAGTCCGAGTGAAAACCCGGCATCGTAATCTCGCGGGTAACCGTCAATCCGCCGATATCCTCGTTCGCTTCCAGCACCAGCACGCGCAGGCCTGCCTTTGTCAGGTAACAGGCGCACGTAAGGCCATTGTGTCCGGCACCGATGACAACCGCGTCGTAAGTGTCCGCCATAGTCAGGACGCAACAACGATGTTGAGGATCGTCAAGCAATTCGACACCAATTGTGCAGCTCTGATGAGAGCAGAAATACCCTGAAGTAGTCGAGCTTCGATTTAATTCCGGCTGACTAAAGTGCATGGTAATCTTCCAATCCAAAGAACAATGGCCCTCAGCGAAATCGACGCTCTCCGCGCGCTACTTACTTCCAAGCCACGACCAGTCGGATGGGCTGAGCGACGAACGCGCCTCGACGAAGTTGGTTCAATTTGGCCTATAGCCGACGATGTGGAGCTCGCCGCAGTCGATGTAAACGGCGTGCCGGGCGAATACTCCGTCGTTCCCGGCAGCGATCCTTCTCGTATTCTGATGTTTTTCCATGGTGGTGGCTATTGCTCCGGTTCAATCCAGAGTCATCGTCGACTGGTGACTGAGGCGGGCCGAGCCGCAAAAGTGCGGACACTTGCTATTGCTTATCGACTGGCGCCGGAACATCCGTTCCCAGCAGTGTACGAGGATGCGCTGACCGCCTGGCAATTTTTGCGCGCTCAAGGTATCCCCGCTGCGCATATTGCGATCAGTGGCGACAGCGCGGGCGCCGGGCTCACAATGGCCTTGATTGGCCGGCTGCGCGACGCCCATGAGGAAGTTCCGGCTTGTGCATGGCTCCTTTCACCTTGGACGGACCTGACGATGTCGGGTTCGACGCTTGCAACCAAGGCCGCCATCGATCCGCTCATTCACAAAGAATATTTGAATGAACTTGCCGAGGCTTATCTACCGGCTGGAATGGATCGAAAGGATTCCCGCGTATCTCCGCTCTACGCCGACTTCGAAAATTTTCCTCCAATGTTTATCCAAGTTGGTGCTGACGAGACCTTGCTTGATGACGCCACGCGAGTTGCAGCCAAAGCCGGTGCAGCTGAAGTCCCAGTGATTTTGGAAATCTGGCCGCACATGATTCATGCGTGGCCTTTGTGGAACGCTCATCTGGAGCCGGGGCGCCGTGCATTGATGAACGCCGGCGCATTCATTCGGACGCATCTTTAACCGAGAGCGACGGCTGCCCAAGCCTTCGTTCATCGTTTACAACAAACCGCGCTTGTGGAAATCGCCGAGATTGCCACCCGACGAACGTTCCACCAGATCGATCGTGAACTTTAGTAGACAAACTTCCCACGCGTCATCCACGCCTTGGATAATCGCGCTGAGCGGCTCGTTTTTACTTTCAACCTGGCGTCTGGTGCGATTAATAACAGTGTCAATTGAGTCGCTCAGCGTCTGTTCGTTCAGATCGGTTTTGCGGAATTGGAAGCCGTAACGGAGAACTGCAATGTTCCGAGCATGCTCGCGCAGTTGGTCTACATATCGTTCCGCTTTGTCTCCAAAGCCGTCCAGTAAAAGCCGGCAATAATGCTCCGGCGTCAGAATTTGCGGACGTTCGGCGTGGATTTTCCCGTTACGAATCCGCACTTGATTCACACGATCCATCAATTCCGAGATTAGATAGAAATTGAAACTGGTGCTGCCGAACGTGGCGATCTGACGCTCGGGCGCAAGGATGACGTGCGTATTTTCGAGCGCGTAATCAAAATCGTCACGAGTCATGATCGGGCGTAAGTTAAAAATCCCTGCTGTTTTCAAAAGACCACAAGGGACTTTAAGCGACGATGGTGTCGTGTGCGGTAAATAACGCTCCGGCGATTACTTTTTCGCCTGTGGTTGCTCGCCGCCCGTTTGTTGCTGCGATTGAAACAGCGAGAGATATTCGCCGTAACCTTCTTCCTTTAGTTTTTCCGCAGGGATAAAGCGCAACGCGGCGGAGTTCACGCAGAAGCGTTGACCGGTCGGCGCGGGGCCGTCGTCAAACACGTGGCCGAGATGCGAATCGCTTGATTTTGCACGCACCTCGGTGCGCTCCATCCCAAAAGAAGCGTCGCGCTTTGCCGTTACGTGTTCGGTCTTGATAGGCTTGGTGAAACTGGGCCAACCCGTGCCGCTGTCGAACTTATCCAGCGAACTAAAGAGTGGTTCGCCCGTGATGATGTCGACATAAATCCCCGGCTTGTGATTGTCCCAGTAGGCGTTGTGAAACGGGGTTTCTGTCCCGCATTGTCGCGTAACCTTGTATTGATCCTTGGTTAACTTCTGCTGCAACTCAGCTTCGCTGGGGACGGGTTTGGTGGGATTGTTCATTTTCTCGGCCTCTTTTTTCTGCGTTTGAGCATACGCGAACAAGAGCGAGCCGACAATCACGACGAACGTGCCGGCCAGGCCAAACCATAGAGTCTTGTGCGAGTGTTTGTAGGTCAATGTTAACCGTGTTGTTCTAATCCCTGTTTCTCGCATGAGAATCCTCCCCCTTTTGCAGTGCTTAACTTTGCACGCAATCGCGTTCCTTCAGCAAATGCGCAGAACTTTGCTTCACTAATAAATTCGAATATCAGACAAAAAATGGCTGGGGCGTGTTCAATCCTGCCGGCCGGCTTCCCTACCAATCTTCCTGCCCTCTCGTAGCAATTGCTGCGCATATTTGTAGACGCACGTGAACAAGAGGCTTTGCCGACCGGAAAGATGGCCACCCGGAAGAGCCGAGGTGGGAACGCCGGCGGTGTTAGTGATCTGTTGTTCCGCTGCCGCCATTCAGTTTTGGGCTTGCGGCGAATCGAGCGTACTGCTTTAAGTGCGGTCGTGACGCGATTTCAGCCCACGAACTAGCTTCAAATGGCGTTAAGCAGATTTTGGGTCGCTCTCTTCCTTTTTTCGATTGCCTATCTCTTCGTCCAGCTCTTCACCGGGCGATACTACAGCATCGAATTTGCCGTGAGCGGCAAAAAGGACGATCCGCTGCTACAACGCGAGTATTACCTCAATAAACTGCCACCTGAATTGGAGCGCAGCTTGCAGAGCGCATCCGATCACAAGGTCACGTTCGACAATAAAGAGTATCAGTACACGATCGATAACGAGATCTTGAAGCTCTACGCCGGCAAACAGGCTGCTGATGGCGTCGTACCGCAATGCAGAACTACGATCTTTGAAATCTTATTGCCCCTGATTGTGTACCTGTCGTTCTTTAGCGGGATCCTGCAGTTACTGATCGATAGCGGCGCCGCAGAACGCGTCGCAAAATTCCTGAGTCCGATTTTCGTCCAGGTTTTTCCGGAAGTGCCGCGCGGTCACCCGTCGATCTCTTACATGACGTTGAACTTCGCAGCGAATTTCCTCGGCCTCGACAGCGCGGCGACACCGTTTGGCTTAAAAGCGATGGAGAGCCTCCAGGAACTTAACGATCAAAAGGACCGTGCCAGCAATCCACAGATTATGTTTATGTGTTTGCATGCGGCCGGGCTGACGCTCCTCCCGACTTCGATTATCGCTTATCGCGCGGCGGCACATGCGACGAACCCGGCGGACGTAATGCTGCCGTGCATCATCACCTCATTCATCGGCACGGTTGCGGCGCTCGTAATTGTCGGCATTCGCCAGCGGATCAATTTATTCAAGGCTGGGATCGTGATCGCAATCGGCGGAATCGTTGCCGTTATCACCGCGTTGCTGGTTTATATCACTCGGCTGGATCTGATCAGCAAAGGGCATTTCACCGGCAATCTCTCGAACGGTTTGCTGCTCGGCCTTATCTTCGGGATTCTCGGTTACAGCTTGCTGCGCGAGACGCAATTCTCGGCAAAGGGCACGACGATCTTCAATTCATTCGTCGAAGGCGCGTACAACGGGCTGGCAGTCGGGCGTATCATTTTTCCGTATATCCTTGGAATGCTTGTCGCGATCTCGCTCTTTCGAAACAGTGGACTGTTCGAGATGTTCGCGGCAGCGCTGGCGAGGATATTTCGCGCCGTTCACGTGAGCGATCAGATCGTGAATGCGCTGCCGATCGCGATTCTTCGGCCATTCAACTCAGCCGGAAGCCGCGGATTCCTGCTCGACGCGATGTATACGTACGGTGCGGACTCCTTCAGCGGCCGCCTCGGTTGCGTCTTTCAATGCGCGGCGGAAACGACGTTCTACGTACTCGCTGTTTACTTCGGGAGTGTGAAGATCAAAAATACGCGTTACGCACTGAGCACGATGCTGCTTGTCGACCTGATCTGCGTTTTCGCAGCGATCTTCGTTAGCCTGGCATTCTTTAAATTGTAGGTAGGTGTTCCTGACGCGGTTTAGCCGCGCTGCTGCCAAAAAGCGCTGTCGATGACTGCTGTTGAGGTCGGCTCAAATCAATTGCGTCGCCGCCCAGCGCGCCAAGTCAGCAATGTCCAGAGCCAGCTTGCGGAATCCTCGAATGCAAATAAGAGCGCGAGCGGGCCGGGCAACGCTCCAAAATACCACAAAGCGGCCATCGTCGGCGCAACGAATGGCCGATCGATCAACGTGGCAAATACGAATTCCTCAGCATTGAGCCGCCCACTTAGGAGGTAGAGCATGCCAAAGCCTGAGACCAGCATGCCAACCAAGCGTAGAAATCCGGAAGCTTGCGAAGTCAGAGGGCCGAACTGCATGATCCGCGCCATGAAATCAGGAAAAAGCAGAAGCAATCCGCCTTCGAGGAAAATGACCCAACCATAAATTTCAACCGTCCTCGCGGCGCGACTTTGCTCCGAAGGGGAGAGGAGTCGTTTGAACATGGGGTCAGCTTACCTCGTCGTTCCGAGCGAAGTCGAGGCTGCAACGCAGCGAACGGAATCCGCGAGGCAGGCTTCAATCCCGTGGCGAAACCAAAAACGCAATTCTTCGGGATCCTTCTACTACTCCCGCGTCTGCGGGATTCGCTCAGGATGGCGGCTTTGCGGAGATTACAATAAATTTTCGATGTACGTCTTCCGATCGAAGAGCGCGAAATCGTCAATGTTTTCGCCGGTGCCGACGAAGCGCGTGGGAATTCCGAGCTCCTCCTGAATTGCCACGATAATCCCGCCTTTGCCGCTGCCGTCGAGTTTCGTTACTATCATGCCGGTGAGCCCGAGCGCGTTGTTAAACTCACGCGCCTGAGTGAGCGCATTGCTGCCGGTTGTTGCATCGACCACCAACAATGTTTCGTGCGGCGCGTCCGGGTCGAGTTTGCCGAGAGTGCGTTTTATCTTCTGCAACTCCGCCATCAGGTTCGCTTTCGTGTGTTGCCGGCCAGCGGTGTCACAAAGCAAAAAGTCGGTCTTGCGCTTCGCTGCCGCCTCATATGCTTCGTAACAAAGGGCGGCCGAATCCGCGCCGTGCTGTCCTTGAATTATTTCGACGCCGAGTCTTTTCGCCCATATGCCGAGTTGCTCGATGGCTGCAGCTCGGAACGTGTCCGCTGCGGCGAGCATTACCTGCAGCTGGCCGAATGAGGGCGATCGCGATTCAGGTGAACCGCCGCTAGCCAGCAAATATTGCGCGAGCTTTGCTGTCGATGTCGTTTTCCCAGTTCCGTTCACTCCAACAATCAATATCACCGTGGGTTTGCCAGCCGCTCGGCGGATTGGTGTGGGGTTCCGCGGCACAACACGGGCGATTTCTTCACGCACAGCTTTGACGACGTCGCCAATTCCAAGCAGAGCCCAGGCTTCGCGTTCCTGAAGCGTTTTGATAATTCGCAATGTCATCGGCACACCGAGATCGGCGCGGATGAGACCCCCTTCCAGCTCATCCCAATCGATCGGCTTGCCGGAGAATTGTTTGGCGAGTGATTGAAGAAAATTCATGTCTGAAACCGTGAATAGTGAATCGCGATTCGTGAATCGATGTGACGATGTGACGATTTAGCGAATCACGATTCTCGTCGGACGGCCTCTCGTGCCGGCCTGCTCAAATCTTTCCGAATACGATCGAGGATGCCGTTTACAAACCGGCCTGAGTCCGTCCCGCCGTACATTTTTGCCAGCTCGATGGCCTCGTTGATCGAAACCACCGGCGGGATGTCGTTACGGTGAAGCATTTCATAAATTGCCAGCCGGAGAACGTTGCGATCGACCGCTGAGATCCGGCGAAACTCGTAGTTCTCGCAGTAGCGGCGAATGCGTTCGTCGATTTCTACTAGATGCGCCACCATACCTTCGATCAGCGGCTGTGCGAAGTCGCGCACCCGCGGTGGCGCCGGGCAAAATTCCCAGAAGTCATCGATCTTCTCGGGACCCTCGCCGCGCTGAAGATCTCGCCAGAAATGATATTGAACCGCAGCTTCCCGCGCCCGGCGACGTTTACCCATAGCTCACCCTCGGCGAAGTTCGGACATAACCTTCGCAATTTCCACCGCTGCCCGGGCGGCTTCCGTGCCGCGATTGATCTCAGTTTCAAGACAACGGGCGCGCGCCTGATTTTCACTGTCGAAACTGAGAACGACGTTGATGACAGGCACGCTGTGTTCGATGGCGATGCGTTGCAGAGCGTCCGTGACAGACCGGCTCAGACTTTGCGCGTGATTTGTTTCTCCCTGCAAAATCACGCCGCACGCAATGATGGCATCGGCTTTTGTTTCTGTCGCAAGCTCTCGAACGACCACAGGAATCTCGAACGAGCCGGGGACACGATAGAGAGAAATCGTCGCGTTTGGCGCAAGTGTGCGCAGTTCCTTCGTCGCGTGGCCGATGAGTCCATCTACGTATTGCGCATTGAACCGGCTGGCAACTATCTGGAAGGTGCGTTTGGTTTTCGCAATTCGCGGACGTGACGGTGTCGATTTCGACATCGGATTCAGAGCCTGAATTCGACCGCTCGGCAATCGGTAATCACAGCAGGTGCCCCAGTTTCGTCCTTTTTGTTTCGAGATATTTTTCGTTGTGCGGATTGGCTTCGGTTCGAATAGGCACCTGTTCGGTCATCTCCAAACCGTATCCCTCCAATCCCACAACTTTCTTCGGATTGTTTGTGAGGAAGCGAAACCTTCCGCACGCCGAGATCGAAAAGAATCTGCGCCCCAAGCCCATAATCGCGCAGGTCGCTGGGTATCCGAGCTTTACGTTCGCCTCCACGGTGTCGAGGCCTTCCTCCTGCAACTTGTAGGCGTGGATTTTTGCCGCCAACCCGATACCGCGGCCTTCCTGACGCATGTAAACTAAAACGCCCTGACCTTCCTCCGCGATTTGCCGAAGCGCCGCATGCAATTGATTGCCGCAGTCGCACCGGCGCGAAGCGAAAACATCGCCCGTAAGACACTGGCTGTGCACGCGGACGAGCGTCGGTTTGTTCTTGTCGATCTTTCCCTTTACGAGTGCGAGATGATGTTGGCCATCGAGCCTGGAGCGATACAAATGCAACTCGAAATCGCCGTAGTCGGTCGGCAGGTTCACGATTTGCTCCAGATCGACCAGTTTCTCGCTCTTGCGCCGGTAGGCGATCAAGCTTTGGATCGTGCAAATGCGTAGCCCGTGTTTGTTGCGAAACTCCATCAACTCCGGAAGACGCGCCATGGTGCCGTCGTCGTGCAAAATTTCGCAAAGGACGCCCGCGGCTTGCAGTCCGGCCATTCTTGCCAGGTCGACGGCGGCCTCGGTGTGACCCGTGCGCCGCAGCACGCCGCCGTCTTTTGCGCGCAGTGGAAACACATGACCAGGCTGGTTCAAATCTTCCGGCGAAGATTTCGGATTCGCGACGGCCAATATTGTGGTTGCGCGATCGTACGCGCTTATCCCGGTGGTGATGCCTCGCGCGGCGTCCACGGAAACGGTGAAATCGGTATGATGTTTTCCCGGTTTTGCGTCACCATTCTTTGCAACCCGAGTTGATCTGCGCGCTCGTTTGAAATAGGGACGCAAATCAAGCCGCGCCCGTGCGTCGCCATGAAATTGACCGCTTCAGGCGTCACCTTTTCCGCCGACATGACGAGGTCGCCCTCATTCTCGCGATCCGCATCGTCGGTCACGATCACCATGTGCCCTTTGGCGATGTCGCTCAGCACATCGTCAATCGCGTCGAACCGAAATGTTTCCGTCGGTTTAGCAATCATCGAAACAATACAATTACGTCCGGCGACGCATTGAGCAACTCTGAGTCGTGCTTATGCGCCTGCTCGTAATAGGAGTTGAATCAACATCTGTGGAGGACGACCACGAGTAGGAGCATGAGCTGGAGTCGGATTACTTCGCGCTCGAGGCCACGACTGCCTCCGGTCGGTACATGTCGCGGTTGCTCCCCTGAAATTCGGCTTTCAGTTTCACTCTGAATCGCGAGAGATCGACAAGGTCCCATCGCGTGAATTTCCAGGTGGTGTTCTGAAACCCCGATCCGCCTTCGCGTGGTGAATGCTCGAATCCAACGACGAAATGCACCGCGTCTTCGCGCACTTTGTTCGTTGCTGTCCTTGGCTCGAAATAAAACGCACGGAAACTGCTGTCGCGGCTGCCGGCGGCATAAAGTTTTGGGTCGAGATAAAACACGCGCTTGCTCTGAAGATCGATGATGCGCAAGTCGGGATAACCTGAGCGCTGTACTTTCCCTTGGGCGGTGGGGGGAAAATCGCATTGCAACCCGGAAGTCGTGTTGAGCAGCTCGCGCAACATGTCTTCAAAATGGCTGCTGACCTCGTTAATGCGATCAACGTTTTGGATCAGGCTGCCGGGCGCATTTAATCGCTTCATCGTTTTATCGCATGCGTCGCTGATGGCTTTTGTCACGCGCTGATCCACTGCGTTGTTCGTGTCAAACGGGAGCACTCTTCTACCAGTCGTCTCGAAAATCACTTCACTGAATGAGACGCCGCGCAGCTGTTGACCCTCATCCAACAGCCAGGGAATCAATTGATCCACTGGTGACTTCGGCCGTGGCAACGGTTGTGCCAAAGTGGAAATCACCACCGCCGTCGCAGCGAGACAAGGCATGAATCTCATTCCCGGATTCAAAAAGGAGGCGCCATTCTCGGCAAGACCAAACACCGAGTAACGGGCGTTGCAGTAAACCGCCGGCGGGTATCTTGCCTGCCGGACAATTTCTGACTACAGACTACCCGTGCGTTTAAACAAAACCGACAAAATCTTTGTGGCCGGCCATCGTGGCATGGTCGGCAGCGCATTGATGCGACACCTTCAAGCTCAGGGCTTCACTAATCTGCTAAAGTGCGATCGGTCCGAGCTGAATCTCACGACCGACCGTGAGGTTCTGGAATTTTTTTCCAACCAAAAGCCGGCGGTGGTGATTCTCGCCGCGGCAAAAGTGGGCGGGATCAAGGCAAACAATGATTATCCGGTCGAGTTCCTTCTCGATAATCTATTGATCCAAAACAACGTGGTCCGCTTCGCACACCAGACCGGCGTGCGGAAGCTCCTCTTTCTTGGAAGCTCGTGCATTTACCCGAAGTTGTCGCCGCAACCAATTCCGGAAATCGCGTTTCTTACCGGCCCGCTGGAGCCAACCAATGAAGCGTACGCGATCGCCAAGATTGCCGGGATCAAGCTTTGCCAGGCGTATGCGCGCGAGTACGGCAGGAACTTCATCTCCGTGATGCCCACGAATCTTTACGGCCCTAACGACAACTTCGATCTTGAGACATCGCACGTATTGGCCGCGCTCCTGCGCAAGGCGCACGAAGCGAGAACCCGCAATGAGAAAAAGCTGATCGTGTGGGGAAGCGGGGAGTCGCGCCGCGAATTTCTGCACGTGGACGATCTTGCGTCCGCGTGTCTCCTGCTGCTGGAAAAATACGATTTGCCTCAAATCATCAATATCGGTTGCGGCGAAGACATCAGCATTCACGAGCTGGCCGAACTAATCTGCGACGTGGTCGGCTTCGATGGTGACCTTGTCTGGGACACCACGAAACCGGACGGCACGCCACGAAAGCTTCTCGACGTGAGCAAAATTCGTGCACTGGGGTGGGAGCCGGCCATCCCGCTAAGAAAGGGGATCGCGCAAACTTACGAATGGTTTCTCGCGAATCGCGCGCAATGATTCATTGCACTCCAACTGGTGCTCTCGTCTCGTATTGGTCGTTAGCTCCCGAAATTTTCAAGCGTTGACCGGTGAAAGCTTTCGGGGTTGACTGCGATGGGGACCGATGAAAAAGCTACGCGTTGGCGTTGTAGGAGTTGGGCACATAGGAAGTAATCATGCACGGCTCTATGCGGAAATGCCGTCGGCTGAGTTCACCGCGGTTTATGATGTGGAACCACTCAGGAACCGCACCATTGCGAGCAGATTCGGCCCGGCGCCCGCGATTTCGCTCGATGACTTCATGGGACGGATTGACGCCGCTTCCGTGGCAACCCCGACGAATACGCACTATTCGGTTGCGCGCGCTCTTCTCGCCAAAGGCAAACATGTGCTGATCGAAAAGCCGATCACCGACAACACCGCACACGCTACCGAGCTTGCGGAATTGGCCGCGCGCAACGGCCTCATCCTCCAGGTGGGCCATATTGAGCGCTTCAATCCGGTTTTGGGGGCCTTGGAAAAATATCTGACGCATCCGCGGTTCATCGAAGCGCATCGGCTCGCGCCGTATACGGAACGCAGCACCGATATTGGCGTCGTTCTCGATTTAATGATCCACGACCTTGAAGTCATTCTCCATTTTGTGCGCTCGCCGCTGTGGAGCATCGACGCGGTCGGCGTGCCCGTGCTTAGCGAGAGCGAAGATATTGCCAATGCTCGGCTCCACTTCGAAGACGGTTGCGTCGCCAACGTCACTGCCAGCCGCATCAGCCCGGAGCGGATGCGGAAGATTCGGATTTTTCAGGAAGACGCGTATCTATCGCTCGATTATCAAAATCAAAGTGGCGAAGTTTATCGGCGCGTTGGAAAACAGATTTGGCGTGACCGAGTCGAGATCGAACCCTGCGAACCGCTCAAGCTTCAGCTGACATCTTTCATTGAATGCGCCGCCACGGGACGGCAGCCGCGCGTCTCAGGTTCTCAGGCGACAGCGGCATTGGAGTTGGCGGTCAAAATCACGAAGCAAATTTCCTCGAGTGGGTGAGGCGATTCCCTGTTAGAGATATTACTGTAGAGGCAGGCGTATCGCTTGCATGACGAACAACTCCGCAGCTGGCGCGGCTGCCACTACAGAAGAATGACCATCTATTTCGTCGCCGGTGAGGTCAGTGCCGATAACCACGGCGCCGCGTTAATGCGCGCTCTGCATGCGTTGGATCCAACTTTGAAGTTCATCGGGCGCGGTGGACCGCAGATGCAGCACGTCGCCGGCGCGGCCTTAAAAAATTGGATCGGTGACGCAGCCGTTCTTGGCTTGTGGGAAGTGTTGAGAAAATACGGCTACTTTCGCGAGCAATTCCGTCAGACGCTCAGTGAAATTGTGGAAAGCAAGCCCGACGCAGTCGTTCTGATCGACTACCCGGGATTTAATTTGCGATTGGCCCGCGCGCTGCGAAGGCAATCGCAAAGACGGAAGATGATTTATTACATCAGCCCGCAAGTCTGGGCATGGAACAGGAGCCGCATCAAAAACATGGCGCGTTTCATCAATCTGGTGCTCTGCATTTTTCCATTCGAGACCGATCTGTACACCGCATCCGGGCTTCGCGCGGTCTTTGTCGGTCATCCGATGATTGAAAACCTTGAGACGCAGAAGATCGAGACTCAGCGCGATTCGAATCTAATCGGGCTTTTTCCGGGGAGTCGTTCGCGTGAAGTAGGCAAAATTTTCCCAGTGATGATCCGGGCAGCACGCTTGCTCTTGCAAGTTGCGCCCACTTCACGGTTCCAAGTCGCAGCCGCATCCGAGGAACTCGCGGAGGAAATGCGAAAAATTCTGGGCTCGTATACTAATCGTCTCCCCTTGGCCGGAGCCAAGGTGAAGATAGCTGCACCCGACAGCGAATCTGGACAGTCGCCGGACCATGAGGCATTTGAAATCTCGGTCGGCCAGACCGCAGACATCATGCAGCGCGTTTTCGTTGGAATCGTGGCTTCGGGAAGCGCCACACTTGAGGCCGCTTATTTTCGAATGCCGTTCGTGCTGATTTACAAAGTCGCCTGGCCGACGTACATCGCCGCGCGGCTCGTCGTGAATGTAGATTATCTCGGCATGCCAAATTTGCTTGCGGACAAGGAGGTCGTTCCGGAGTTTATCCAGCACGAGGCAAAGCCGGACACCATCGCAAAAGCTGTGCGTTTACTGATGCAAGAGGTAAATGTGCGCGATCGAATGATTTCGGACTTTGCTGCGATCATCAGCAAATTGGGTGGCCACGGCGCCAGCGACAGGGCTGCGCAAGGAATTCTTCAGGAACTTCAGACCACCGCTCCTTCAACGGCACAATGAAAATCTGGGATATCTCACGAACATTAACGAATGACTTCGCCGAATGGCCCGGTGATGAGCCATTTCGTTATCATTTGACGAACGAGATCGCAAAAGGCGCGACCGTAAATCTCGGCGCGATCTCCATGAGTGTGCATAACGGCACACATGCCGACGGGCGATTCCATTTCGACATGAAAGGCGCATCGATCGAGAAGGCCACGCTCGACGTCTATCTCGGTCGCGCAACCGTCGTCGATCTTTCGCAAACGTTTTCGTGCTCGAAGGAGAAGCATCTGATTACGATGGAGGATCTCCGGCCACACGCGGAAGAAATTGCCGCCACCTCGCGACTGCTCGTTAAAACTGGCCGATGGAGCGACTCGACCGTTTTCCCGGATCGAATTCCCGTGGTCGCAGCGGATGTGCCGGCGTGGTTGCAGAAAAACGGTGTGAAGCTGCTCGGTGTGGACCTCCCGTCGATGGACGAGATCGATTCGAAATCGTTGCAGAACCATCATGCGCTTGCTCGTACCGGCATAGCCATCATCGAATCGCTCGACCTCAGCGATGTCGCTCCCGGCATTTACAACTTCGCCGCGCTGCCTCTGAAAATTGCGGGTGCTGACGGCGCGCCCGTACGCGCCGTGCTCTGGCGCGATTGAATGCGCAGTTGATACGGATGCCACGTTGCTTTCGCCTGCGCTGTAGAGTCCGCTGTTTTCAGCGGAGATCGATTTGCAGCGCCAGATCAAAATCCGCTGAGGACAGCGGACATTAGGGCCAAGCGAAATGATAGAAAGCTTGCTCGAAGATCGCCGGACACTCTGGTTTACTGCGTTGCTCATTGTACTCTTGTTCGCTACTGCCAATTTGCCTTGGCAACTCGACGACTACGACCAGGCGAAGCAAGCGTTCACCTCATTTGAAATGGTCAAGGAAGGTCATTGGCTTTTTCAACACACACCGCACGAGCGCGTGGCGACAAAGCCACCGTTGGTCGGCTGGATTTCAGCTGCGCTCTTTGAAGTGACGCGCTCATGGGAAATCGCATGGCGGTTGCCATCGATTTTGGCTGCGCTTGCGCTGGCAATCATTTTGCTCCGCGCTGTCAACTGTGCGTGCGGATCAACCGCCGCATTGATTGCGCTCGCCGCTTTCGGATTCAATCTGTTGAGCCCGCGACTGGCTAGCTTGGTGCGCACTGATATGCCGCTTGCGTTGGTGATTTTTCTGATTGGCCTCCTGATCTGGCAAAAAGTCCGAGCCGGAACTGAATGGACACTTCGCGAGCAAGTTCACCTGTTGGTACTGCTTACAGCAGCGATGCTGATTAAAGGCCCGATCGTCTACGCGTTTTTACTTCCTGGAATTGGAGTGTTTGAGTGGTGGCGCAGGCGACACACCGTTGTAGCCGGGGGCGATGACTTCGGCGGAGATGCTAGGGCGCGACCGCTCGCTGCGGCGGAGTCCGTCCACAGCAGAGGCGGGCCGAGCGCGCCGAAAGTGAATTCGGGTAGCGCATGGCCGGGTTGGTGGCCATGGGTCGCCTCGTTGGGAATTTTTCTCGTTTGGGTAGCCGGTGGTATTTGGTTTCAACCTGGGTTTTACCAGGAAGTTCTCATGCGGGAATTTCTGGGCCGTTTCGGCGAGACAATTCATCGACCGCAGCCTCTCTTCTTTTATTTCCCGCATTTGTTGCACAAATTTGCTCCCTGGAGCGTGCTGATGATCGCGGTCGCAATTAACTATCTTCGATCGCGAGACTGGCGCTTGCGCGGAATTTTCCGTGATGCGTCGCCGGAAACTTTCTGGCTGCTTTGCTGGAGTATTGGCGGCCTGATTGTGATGTCGCTGATTCCATCAAAGCGCGTTGATAGAATTTTTCCGGTGATTCCGCCGCTCTGTTTGTTACTCGGCGCTCAAATTGCGGCGCGCAATTCCTGCAGCCGCGGCGCAACGGGCCATTCTTCGAGAACTATTGAATCACATGAGAGCGCCCGCAGGTCCGTGGCTCCAAGAACTGCGCTGACACGGCCATACCGCTGGAGCGCAATCGCACTGTTATTCGCAATCCTGTTCACTGGCAGTTACACTGTCGCCAAAATCGTCACCGGCTATCGCGATCATCGGGATGCGCTGGTGAATCTCGGACGTGATATTCGTCGCGAGGCAGAGGCGCATCACTGGCGTTACGAGGTCGTATCTGCCAAGGACGAGGGGCTGCTTCTCTACCTTCGCAAAACGCAGTTTATTCAACCGGTGCGGGCCATCACAGAATGGAATGCCGGAAACCTGAACGCGCTCGTTGCGTCGGAAGAAAAAGCGGCGGCTCTAATCCGCGATCTTCAAGCGGCTGTTCCTTTCCCATTGAAATCAAATGGGCGACAACAACAAAAGCCGGACAGTGGATATGTTTTGATTACCCGTTAACCTCCTGCGGATTTTCGGGCAGGTGGTTGCTAGTCGCCCTGCTGGTACCAGACATAACGCTTGCCGTTCCAATAAATCAGTGCGCTGGCTGCCTCGCTCTTCTCCACCAGGAGTGCGTCGCCGCGGACATGTGGGACGCTGATTTCACCTTCAGCGTGGGCGGCACGCTCTTTAGAGAAAACCTGCCATGAATCCATCCACTCGAAGTCATCGCCACCGTTACCGATGACAGAGCCGGCGCTGAGGATTGCCACCTTGCCCGTCGTGCCACTAACGATCGCAATCCCAATCTTCCCGGTAGAACGTTGCTTTACCAAGACCGCTGCGTCAATCTTACCGTCGCCATTAAAGTCTCCCTGCAGTTGGAACGGGTGGATGGGCTCTAACCAAGTGCCCATGGAACGGTATCACGACACGGTCGTCGAATGTCACGTTTCTTAATGGTGACTCCATATCCTTAATAATGGCTGCGACAATTGCTTGTCGGGCTTGGGGCTCGAGGTGCTGCATCGAAGGAATCGAAGCGGTATCTACCTCGATTTCTCCAGCAATAAACTGATCGGGATTTGGAAAACGCGCTGTTATGGAAAAGGGCGTTATATCCAATTGTCGAAATCCCGCTGCCAGTGTCAGCCCGCGCAGATCGTCTGTGTTGCCGAGTGCGAAGATATCCTGGAGAGCTGATATCCCGGCGCGTTGTTGAATGACCTGGTGCAGGGTCTGGTAGAATGGATGCCGATCGAGGCCCTGCCATACGGTTATTAAAACACGACCTTCTCGAGTTACGACTCGGCGCATTTCTGAGAGTGCTGCTGCCTTATCAGCAACGAACATCAAAGCAAACTGGCATAAAACCAGATGAAATGCGTCATCCTGAAAAGGGAGTTGTTCCGCATTGCCTTCGCGCCATTCGATCGTCAGACCTTCCCGGGCCGCAACTGCTCTCGCCACGTCGAGCATATTTGGACTGAAATCAACGCCTGTGACAGCGCCAGTTGCTCCCAGGCGCGAAGCAACCTCGCGAGCAACAATCCCAGTGCCGCAACCCACATCCAGAACCCGCTCACCTGGCTTCGGGTCTGCCGCCTGAACAAGCTTCGCGGCGCACGGACCAAAAAGGGTTGGCACCATGTAGCTTTCATAGCCCTCTGCTGGATTAGCCATTTGATCCCCTCAATCCTTATAGCGCTGCTGAATGCTTACCTGCTCAGTTCTCTGCTGTTATTCAACACCATTCTTCCTTCACCGCATCAAATTCGAGGGCAGGTCACGTTGCTTCGTCTCAGTCAATGTTTGTTCATCCATTCGAATCTCAATGGGGATCAAACGTAAAGTCCCAGAGGGCTCGGATTCTTCGTTAGGATTATTATCCGGTAGTCAAGGTTATCGCAATCAGAAGAAGGACAATTCCAGCAAGAGCAGTATTCCAGCAAAGCGCGGAACGAAGCAGACCGTAACCGGCGGCGGCGGCGAGGAGGTAGCCAACGCGACCCCAGAAATACAAATGCGCACCAATAACCGTGAGAGAACTGTGATGACCGGTAACGCGTGCCAACAAGACTGCTGCGGCGAAGAAGGGGAACGTCTCAAGAAAATTTGTCGTCGCCTGGTCGACACGGTTGGCCAGGCCGCGAAGCGGCGGGACATCTTCCTCTCGGTTACCAGCCGTCCATAGATAGCCGCGCTGCCAGCTGATAAGATGTGAAGTGGCAATCAGATGCACGATGCCTAACACGATACTAGCAACGAGGAGCCACAATTCGATTCTCATCCGCGGGTGATTACGTCCGGAGCGGTCATTTTTGGCTTTTCTTACATATCTATCAACTTTCGGATCTTATTTTGTGTATTGATTGATACTCCTGCAACTGCCCCGTCACTGCGGCGTCTTGTTAGGAGGATTTTTTCGAGATAAGTCGTCGAAGGACATGGCCTTTCCACATCCAAAGTCCCGTAAGGACAAGCACAGGAATAGCAGTCGGTTATCACTTCACGTTAACGGCAATTACTATCGTGGGCTTCGCCATTGCAGTGCTGTGATGCGGATCTCGCTCTCCTTTTGGAAGAAAATACCAAACGCCGGGCGTCATTTGGCCTCGTTCGGGCAGCAGTTGCAGGCGCGTAGGGTCCAGGCCAGCCGCAATCAACGCGGAGGCGTCGAATTCATAGACAATGTCTTCCGGCGTGCGCTCCGGTTGGGTAGCGAAGTGAACCATCGTGCCGAGCCCACTGTTGAAACAGTATTCGCCGCTGGCTGACGTCTGATCGATCGCAATCTTCGGATTCGCACGCAAAATTCTGGCGATCGTCAGAATCTCGTTTTTCGCGGTGCCCTGAAGCGCGAGAACGTCGGCGTATTCGCGTTTTAGTCTGGTGAGTTCATCTTCGGCTGTTGGCTGCTCACCAGCGACGAGATTGCCGATCAGTAGCGTGATATTGGCAGAGAGGATTATTAAAAGAGCACTTCGCATGATGTTACCTCCGTCTAGTCTTACAAATTTACCTGGACTTCTCTTTGGGAAGTGGCAGGGAGGCTTGGCCGAACACGTATTGCCAGCCCGTTGGTGTACGAACATACGTATCGCTAAACCATAAGTTTGTACTCGGCTGGTTTATTTCCTTGCACCGACTTAATCCATAGGAGCGCAGTGACGACGGCTGTATCACCCCATACCCTGACTTTCTGTGTTCCGGGTTCTTCGTCCTGGCGCTCGTATGTGACTTCTTTCTCTCGAGCCGACTCAATCAGGTCGGCCTTGCCAAAAACCTTGCCCCGCCCGGTTACTAACGTGAAGTCATCAGCCAGAATCCGGTCCATTGTCGCAGCGTCATTGGCCTTAACCGCGGCCTGATATTTTGTGTCTAACGCAGCGACGGTCTTTGCGTCCTGTTCTGGAGACGCATTCATTTTGGCCATCGCGGCCAATAATAAGAAGCAGATCGTTCCGATCAGTTTCACACGTAGTGACATTCTTTCGGTCATCTGGCGCTTGTATGAACAAGTAAGGTGATGTTCCGATTTTGTAATTCGGTTTGTCAATCAAATCCAGTCAGCTTAGCTCCAAGCGCAATCGCCGAGTCGACTACTGCTATCCAGAGAAATGCACGCATCCCTCGCCTAGGGATATTTGGTCTAACGAGAACAAGATTCGGCCACGATCAAAGGCTCCGCAGTTGCTTGACCATTATATCAGCGTTCCGGTGCTGCCAAACACACGGTTCAAGCAGCGTCCAGCCCAACCGCGAATACCAGGCCTGCTTGTCCAGTGTGAACAAATAAAGCGTCTGTATCCCTCGCGACTGGGCTGCATCCTCGACGGTCGAACACAGCGCTCCACCAATACCGCGGCGTCGAAACTGCGACCCCACAAATACTCCGCCGAGCCACGGAGTCAGATCCTGGCGCCCCTCAAGATCGTGTACCCGAAGGGCGGCAGTTCCGAGAGGTTGTCCATTTTCATGTGCAACCCATGCGATGGGTAGCTTATTCCGGTTCATGTGCGCGTTCAGTTTTTTGATTCGCGGCTCAAGCCTTTTCTCGCCGAGGATGGAATCCCATTCCTCAAAGAGCCATTGCGCCAATTGCGGGACTGTACTCTGGATGCTCAATCAAGTAGCTAATACGAACTCCGCGCATCTTTAAGGTGGTCAGACGAGTCTCCTTAATCCTGCTGTTTCGGCGATGATTCTTAGTGAATAAAACAACCGAGCACAACAAACTCAAACTTCGAGATTACTCCAGTAATGCAGGATCCTGTCGCGGAAGTGAAAAAGAATATCCAGAGATTTGATTCGCTCACTTCCCGTTCGCTCAACCTCTGGTCCTCCCTATCTATGTCGCGGCTTCCCCAGCCGCTTCATTCTCGACCTCGCTCGGAATGACAGGAGAGAGACGAAATGCTGGCTCGACTTTGAAGCGTGGGATTTTAGTTTCAGCTAACGAAACTCATGTCAAACGAGGAATTTCCCAAAAAAGAATTGGAGACGCTCTGGGCACCGTGGCGAGTGGAGTATTTCGAGAAGGAACCGCGTGATCGCGATTTTCTCGAAACGGCGGGACGCGCGAGCGATGACGCTGGCCATCTCGTGATCACGCGCCGGAAAAATTCCTTTCTGATGATGAACCGCTATCCGTACATCGTTGGACACCTGATGGCGGTGCCGTATCGGAAAGTCGCGGAACTTTCGGCGCTTGGCGAGAATGAGATTGTTGAGCTTTGGAGTTTGGTCGTGCACGCGCAAGCGCTTTTGCGGGCGGCGGTCAAGGCGCAGGGCTTCAACATCGGTTTGAATCTGGGCGAGTGCGCTGGTGCAGGTGTGCCCGATCATTTGCACATTCACATCGTGCCGCGTTGGACCGGCGACACCAATTTCATGCCTATCACCGGCGGCGCGCGCGTGCTGTCGGATGGGCTAAGTGCGTTGTACGCGAAATTGATGGAAGCCCAGGAGAAGATGGCTTTGCCCGGTTGAATTGGTAAATCGTGAATCGTGAACTCCACGTCCGGTTTGACGATGTAACAATGTAACGAATTACGCTTTTCAATGAACACCTGGGTCGAAGCGCCACCGCGAAAAGGCCTGGGCTGTTTCCTCCGGGGTTGCCTCATAGTTTTGGTATTTGCGATTGTGCTGGCGATTGCTTGCTTTGCGGGAATGTATTGGGGACTTCATCGGCATTCGGCACTTTTCTACGGCAGTTATTGGCTGGCCAAAACACGTTCAATCGCGGAATCGCCAAACCCCGTCCCCGAATTCAGCGTTTCAGGTCAGCAGGCTCAGAGTATTCGGGAACGCTGGCAGGATTTCGAACAGAAGACGCGCGCAGGTCAATCGGCTGAAATCGAACTGAGCGGGGATGACATCAACTGCTTGATCGCGGCAAACAACGATTTGCGCGGCAAACTTTTTGCATCCGTTGAGGGCAATCAGCTTCGCCTCCAGGCGAGCGTGCCGATTGGAGGATTTCTCGGAAGGCCAGGCTATTATTTTAACGGCGACGTCATCATCCAATTTAACGGCGCACAATCACCTGATAACCCGCAGTTCAACCAAATCACTATAAACGGCGAACAGGTGCCGACTGATTTTCTCAATTGGAAATATCGCTCCCGGCAATTGCGCGAATATGTAGCAGAACAGCAAAACGCCTACGAGATCGGCACGATCGAGATACTCGATGGCAAGGTGATCCTGCACTCACGCACTGAGTAAAAGGAATTCCACACAAGCCACAGGGGGAGATTACGGAGCTTTCACGCGTTCGCTTTTGAAGTTTATGACCACACCGGTCACGGTTTTCTGCACCGCGTATCAGCGCACGCTTCAAGTCGAACTTGTTCGACGGGGGTTTATCGGAGAGTTGGAAAGTGAGAACAGCGGTTCGCTAGAAAACTCTCATTTTCTGAATCTGCGCTTCACCCATGTGGCCGAAGCAAGCTAACGGTGGTTTGTTTCGAAATAGCTTTTGGTCTCCGCGACGACTACGCCTCCTAATCCGAGGAGACCGATCAAATTCGGTACTGCCATCAGGCCGTTCATCACATCGGCAAAAGTCCATACGACATCCAGCTTTGCGACCGCGCCAAAGAAGACGGCAATTACAAATACGACTCGATATGGTTTAACCGATTTTGCGCCGAGTAGAAATTCAAGGGACTTTTCGCCATAATAGCTCCAGCCGAGCAAGGTCGAATAAGCAAATAAAATTATCCCGATTGAGACAACAATTCCTCCCCAATGGCCGGGCAATGCTGTTGCAAAAGCCTGAGAGGTTAAAGGAGCACCGGTCAATCCTGAATCCCAGAGACCGCTAACTAGAATGGCGAATCCTGTGAGAGAGCAGATTACGATGGTGTCGATGAAAGTCTGGGTCATTGAGACGAGAGCTTGAGTCACGGGATATTTGGTGCGGGCGGCCGCCGCGGCGATGGGTGCGCTTCCGAGACCCGACTCATTGGAAAAAACGCCTCTGGCGACGCCCATCCTGATTGTTAACATCACGGCAGCGCCAGCAAAACCACCGCTGGCAGCGGTTGGGGTAAATGCTTCCTTGAACACAAAGGCTATGACCGAAGGAATTGCGGTGATGTGAGTGATGACGACAAATATTGCTGCGGCCATGTAAAACAGGACCATGACCGGAACCAAAACCCCGGTGACGCGACCTATACTCTTAATGCCGCCCAATATGACCAACCCCGTGAGGACCGCTAGAGTGAGTCCAGTTATCCAGACAGGAATGCCGAATGTATTCCGAACAGCGTCTGCAACTGAGTTGGACTGCACCATGTTGCCGATGCCAAACGCAGCTATAGAGGCAAAGATTGCGAAGAGAATACCAAGCCACTTCTGATTTAAGCCTTTCCAGATGTAATACATTGGGCCGCCGCTCATCGTACCAAATGCGTCGACTTGCCTGTATTTAACGGCGAGCACCGCTTCAGAATATTTGGTCGCCATCCCAAAGAAGCCGGTAATCCACATCCAGAATAAGGCGCCGGGGCCACCAACAGCGATTGCGGTTGCAACGCCGGCGATATTTCCGGTGCCGACCGTTGCAGCAAGCGCGGTCATTAGCGCTTGGAAATGCGAGATATCACCCGGCTCGGCGTCGTCTTCTTTTCTCTTAATCAGTCCAAGCCATAACGCATAGAAGAGTTTCCTGAACTGAAGCCCCCTGAGAAGAAACGTCAGATAAATCCCGGTGCCGACTAGCAGAATCAGCATCGGCGGTCCCCAGACAAAATTGCTTGCCCGTGTGAGAATGTCCTGCAAAAGCTGTTGCATGAAGAGGCGTTATAGGAGGTCGATCATGGTAATCAAGCAATTAAGTCGAACGAAAACGCCGGTCACGCTTGCAGCTTGAAGCGCTCAACCATCAGAGCATTGCAGCGCGTAGGAAGTGAACTCGGAAGTGGGTCGCGAAGGCAACGGCCTGATCCTTGCCCGCGAGCCGATCACTTCGGCTGCATGATTTCGCGCACAAAGACGTTGAGTTGTCCGTCTTCCTGTTTGCGCACTTCGGTGACCTCATAGGGCCGTACCTCATCCCTGTTCACGACAGCGCCTTGGGGCGGCGGAGTGTAACCGCGCGGAAATTCCACAATGATGCGTGTCGATGAACCGCCGCCAAAGTGTAGCATTTTGCTTGTTAACGATGTGCGCGGGCGCAACACAGCTTTGCTGGCATCGGAAAAATTTACCACGAATTGTCCTTTCAAATAAATTCGTTCACCGGCGAGTCCGTGATCAGCTACATCGTTCAGATCGCCGGTCCCGACGAGTCTACCGAGCGGCATCTTGCCCGCTGGAAATGTCTTCCAACTGCCGCCACCGGCGTTTGAGGCGAGAGCCACGTTGGACGAATCGGGCGGAGCCGGTTGGGCAGGCAAAACCGGCACCGGCGTAGCCATCGCAGCCGGCGAACTCTGTGCCACCGCTCCGCCTCCAACGTCGGGAGCTTTAGATGCAGGCGCCGGCGTGCCGAAGGGGAGGTTTAGATCTTTTGGGGGAGCAAGCGCGGATGCCACAGTGATCGGCGTACTCGTGGCCGCAGGCCTGCTTTGCGCGACCACTGGCTGTGCGGGAGCCGAGACGGGCGCAGGAGATTCCCCCCTTTGCTTTTTATCTCTTTTACCTTTTGAAGCTGGCGTCGGCTTGGCGGCCTTATTATTGGCGGCAACGACTGGCGGTGTAATGGCAAGTGGCGCAACAGGTCTGGCTTGTTCGATGCGGACCAATTCATTTTTCGCTGGCGGCGGAGTGGCGCTCGCGCTCAAACCGGGGATGGGGATCGGGCCGACTTGAGCTACTGCCGTTTTTTGTCGGTATTCAGCCATGTTTTTTTCCACCGACGCGCGTTCCCGGGACTTAAATAACGGCCAACCCGCAGCTAGATTAAGAGCAGGCGGCGGCTCGAGACGAAACGTGCCGAGACCGCGCGTGACCGTATAACTTCCGTAAAGCAACGGAACCGCCGTGACCAGAATTCGGCCATCAGCAAGGCGTTCGGCGTGAACCACTGCGGAAATGTCATGTGTGCGTTCCAGTTTCACTTCCAATCCGAGGGAGAGTGTCTGTTTCATCAGTGGCACGGCTTCGGGTTTGGCCGGATAGACGTGTTCCATTAACAGCGCGCCGCTGTCGACGGCAGCGGTCAGCGCCGCCATACCGGACGGAAACACATCTCCAGGGCCGAGTTCGCGCACTGCAATAATCGTGTATCGGCCTACTACGTACGGAACGAGGCCGCGGACCTGTTGATAATTTCGAATGTAGTTACGCAGCAACTCGGCATTGGTTCTTGCAAGCTCGGCGGCGCCCATGCCCACGTAGCGCTCATAAAGCTGGCTCGCGTTAAGAAATTCACCGGCTGGAGCGGCCGTTAATTCGAAGCGTTTCGGTGGCTCTATCTTGTGCAGCTTTTGCAGGATCCGATAACTGTCGGGTCGCTCTGGTTGATTAAAGATATAGAAACTTCCCAGCCACGCTGCGAGCGCCAACCCGATCAAAAGTAAAATCGCAACCGTCCAGGCAAAATAATTGATTCGCTCCGGCGGACGCGTGTACGGCTCCTCATAGGGATCGTACTGATGAGTGCCATAGTTCATCAGTTCAGGGCGCGAAAATTTCCCGGTCTCCAGCTCACTCCGCCGCGTCAAAGGACGACCCGCATCCGCACGTACGTGATGCGTTCGGATTCACGATTCGAAAACCCGTTCCGGTCAAACCGTCGCTGAAATCCAGGGTCGCCCCCCGCAAGTAAGGAATGCTGTCATCGTCGATAAAAAATTGCATGCCATCACGCTCAACGATCGCGTCGCCACTTTTTCCTGCATCGAGCGTCATCTCGTAATGCAGGCCTGAACAGCCGCCTTTGGCAACGTGCACTCTAAGGCCCTTTTGCGAATTTTCCGCTCTCTGCGAAAGCAAACTTCGAAGTTGTCGAACAGCGTTCTCCGTGACGTCAATCATCGCCGTGAAAATACGGCTGCGAGGTATCCAAGTCAAAAAACGTGGACGCCGCGTGCAGGGGACTGCCCGCCCTGCAAGGACCAGTACGTTTCGTTTGCCCGGTAGGGCGCATCACTCCGTGCGCGCCGCGAGGCTCTGGTTTGCGGGTGTTATGGCTTTTGCAGGCGCGACGCATGCACTACTTTGCTCAAAAATGGGCCGGATTCGATTACTCTCTGAGACCGTGGCCAGCCAGGTGGCGGCAGGCGAAGTGGTGGAACGTCCCGCATCGGTGGTGAAGGAATTGGTCGAGAACAGTCTCGACGCTGGCGCTCGCAAGATCGATATCGTGATTCGGCGGGGCGGGATTTCGCTGATTCGCGTGATCGATGACGGCTGCGGCATGGACCGCGACGACGCGTTGCTTTCGCTGGAACGGCACGCGACGAGCAAGATTCGCTCTGCTGCCGATCTTCAGGCGGTCTCGACACTGGGATTTCGCGGCGAAGCATTGCCAAGTATTGCCAGTGTGTCGCGATTCCGCCTGACCACGCGCGAAGGGCGCGCAATCGCAGGAACTGAAGTTATCGTCAACGGCGGCAAGATTGAAGTTGTACGCGACGGAGGTGAACCCCCCGGGACGCAAATCGAAGTCCGCTCGCTTTTTTACAACCTTCCTGCACGACGCAAATTTCTTCGTTCGGAAAACACTGAAAGTCGCAACGTCGAACATCAGATTCACTTACAAGCGATCGGTCATCCTGACATCGGGTTTTCCTTGATGCGCGACGATCGCATGTCATTCCAGTTGCCGGCCACGGCAACGCTTAACGATCGGATTCGCGATTTGTACGGCGTTGATCTGCTACAGCGTCTTGTCGAGCTCCGTGACGCTGATTCACGCAAGATTCAAATCACCGGTTTTATCGGACAGGCGGGCCTGAGCCGGCAGACGCGCAGTCAACAGCTCGTTTTCGTAAACGGCCGTGCGATTGAAAGCAATCTGATCACGGCAGCCATCCGCGAGGGGTATCACACCGCGCTGATGAAAGGACAATATCCGGTTACGTTCCTGTTTCTTGAAATCGATCCGGCAACTGTGGATGTAAATGTGCACCCGGCGAAACGCGAAGTGCGTTTTAGGGACCCCAGCGGCGTCCGTGAAGCGACCGTTTCCTGTATTCAACAAACATTGGAACGCGCTCGGGCCGGGTGGCAGGAAAAGTTTCACGCGCCGATCGGGCCGTCCGCTGCCGTTTCGGCTAAAGCCGCTCTTGATTTAACGCTGAGACCCGAGATATCCGGTCCGCAGGAAACGCATCGCGAATTACCACATCTTGATCACGCTGCTGTAGTCGGTGTCGTTGACCCCGGCCGGGAATCAGCCGCGCGGACTCCAGGACAGGCGCTTCGACTTCCAGCCGAGCGTGTCGATTCGGCAAGCGAATCGCTTGCCCTACAACGCCAAGCTAGCAACGCTCGTGGACAGCAATTCCAAATCATTGGTGTACTAAGCAAGCTCTATGTCCTTATGGAGAATGCGGACGGACTTGTCCTCGTTGATCAACATGCGGCGCACGAGCGGATTCTCTTCGAAGAATTGCGCCGCAGAATGGAAGAGCATGGGGTGCCAACGCAAAAGTTGCTTTTGCCCCAGACATTTGAGGTACCACCACGCGACGCGGATTGGATTGAGCGCAACATTTCGGTCCTGCAAAAGATGGGAATGGGGATTGAGAGTTTCGGGCCGGGTACTTTCAAGATCGATAGTCTTCCGAGTTTTTTGAATATCTCGGATGCGACGCAATTCATGCGAAAGGTGATTGACGACCTGAAGAGCGCGGGAAACAGCGCTTCAACGATGCGTTTGGGTGAAGAAATGATCGCCAAGACGGTTTGCCACCACGCGGTCAAAGCCAACGATTCGTTGCGTCATCCTGAGATAGAAAAACTGATTCGGGACTTGCTCGAGTGCAGTCTGCCTTACTGCTGTCCGCATGGGCGACCAACCATGATTCAGATTTCACTGGCTGAACTTGAGAAAAAATTTGGCCGCAAAGTCTGATGCGGGAGGGGTCGATGCGGCGACCTAACGATCGCCCCTTGCGATGGCGAACTTTTGGAATCATCGTTTACCCTAAAGCGTTTCGGCAAGGGTGCCGAAATGTTTAGGCGAAGCGCGTGCGCTTCCGGAAAAGCCGCTACTCGCGCGCTTGCCTTTTCGAATGCAGGCGGGTTTAATTTGCCGCGGTGAAGAAAATCGAGGCCATCATCAAGCCATTTAAAGCGGAGCCCGTACGAGAAGCACTGATTGCGGCCGGCGTCGAAGGAATGACTCTGAGCGAGGTCAAAGGATTTGGCCGGCAGAAGGGGCACAGCGAAATTTATCGCGGCACCGAGTACACCGTGGATTTCCTTCCAAAAATAAAGTTCGAGATCGTGATCGCGGACGACCGCGCGCAGCGTGCTGTCGAGGCAATTCTGGAAAAAGCCAAGACGGGAAAAATTGGCGACGGTAAAATCTTTGTGACCGAGGTGGAAGAGGCAGTGCGCATCCGAACCGGCGAACGGGGAGTCGAGGCGCTGTGAGCGCGGCGCGCCGACGCAGTTTAACGCTTTAACGAATGTACGATTATTTACTGTCTGTTTTTCTGGGAGTTGTCGAAGGACTAACGGAATTTCTTCCTGTCAGTTCGACTGCGCATTTGCGTATTTGCGAGGCGCTGCTGCATATCGATCTGCAGGATGGATTTTGGAAGATGTACACGATCGTGATCCAGCTCGGCGCCATTCTGGCGTTGCCCGTTTATTTCTGGCATCGCATCGTGCAGTTTGTTCGTACGTTTCCGAAAGGCGAACGTGGCAATCGCACGATCTTGACGCATCCATTGAGCCTGACGCTGATCGCATTTGTTGTGACCGCGGTCCCGGCCTGGGCCCTGGCGAAAGTCATAGGAAAAAACCTGGAAAGTGTCTGGGTGATGGCCCTGGCGCTGCTCATTGGCGGAATCGTCATGTGGATCGTTGACGCTGTGTTTACACGCCCGCACACAATGCACATGGAGGAAATGTCCCTGCCGCAGGCGGTTTGGATCGGGGCGGCGCAAATTCTCTCCGCTGTTTTTCCCGGCACGTCGCGCTCGATGTCGACCATTGCTGCCGGGCAGATCGCCGGCATGTCGCGTCCGGCAGCGCTCGAATTTTCGTTTTTTCTGTCGATGCCGACAATGGCAGCGGCTACCGGATACGATTTTCTGAAGTCCGTGATACCACACCATCATGAAGCGGAGATTGCGCCGCTTACGATCACTCCGCATCAATGGCTCATGCTCGCGATTGGGCTTGTGGTTTCATTTTTCGTGGCGCTTGCGGTCGTCGCGTGGTTCATGAACTGGGTGCGCGCGCGGGGATTCGCGCCTTTTGCGGTCTATCGGATTGTGCTCGGTCTCGTATTGTTGACGCTGTTGATGCGTGGAATGATCTAATCAGGCGACAATGGAGAACAACGCTATTCTTCCTGACCTGCAAAGCGCAGTGATTTGTGAGGATGTCCGTTGTGAAGTTAACGGCATGCAGAGTCTCATCGGCGTATTGAGTGTGATTCCCGCACCGGCATTGCCAGTCAATTATTTCCGGATGTGCGTCTGGACGCGCTGGTGCAGCGGCTCCGGCAGGTTTCGACAAAGATCTCGCATTGTGGGCGTCGACGAACAGCATGTGATCGCTCAGGCGGAGGTGGAATTTGTGTTAAAAGAGATGGAAGGCCACGCGACAAACGTCCATTATTTTGGGGGTGTGCAGTTTCAACAATACGGGCTGCATCACGTCGAGATTTATCTCGAAAACGAATTGCAGCTACGATTCCCGTTACCGGTGATTCAAGTGTCGCGCCCGCCCGGTTGAATCCGGCGCGTCTCATGAACGAGGGCTTGTGAATGGGTTCATTCGTTTGTCTGGCGGCATCATGCTGAAACGGTTTTTAGGGGCGCTATTATGCGCAGTCGTTTTCGTTGGCAAACTACACGCACAGGAAGTGATCGTTGCCCGCGAAAAGAAACCGGCAATGCCAAAGCCAACAGTCCAGCCTTCGGAACAGATCCCCTCGGACACGCGGACGCCAGCGCCACGCAAATCCAAGTCGCGTGAGAAGAAGTCCGCTCCGGCAACGCTCACACTAGAAGAAATGCGAGCGGCCGGTGAACGCGCTGCGGAAGGATCGAACGACCGATCTGTTCCGCAATCAACGAAGACCCGCGAACCGGAGGTGGAGCGCGCTCCGGCGCGGAATCCGTCCGTCGTTGAAACTCCCAGGCCGGCGAAAAGAGAAACCCCGCTAGAGCAAAGAAGTTCGTCTGGTCCTTCCAAATCACGAACCACAAACCCGGAGGGGATCGGTCCGATTCGGCCGACGATGATGGAATCCGGAAGAGAGCCGCCGAGCCCATCCCCACCTGGAAGGTGAATGGGAATCCTTGACGGGCGGCCTTCCGCTGGAGCAAAAGGAGCCGTAAAATCTCTTGCGCGACAGTTCCGCCAACTTATGATCTGTGGGTAAGTCCCGACTGCGTCCTGCCGGATGCATCGGGAAAATTTTTTGCCCATTTCTGATTTCTATGTCCAACACAATTTTAATCGGAATGCAGTGGGGTGACGAGGGCAAGGGCAAGATAATCGACGTGCTTACGGCGAGGGTGGACATCGTTGCCCGCAGCCAGGGCGGTAATAACGCCGGGCACACAGTCATCCATCGCGGCGTCAAATATGTCTTGCATTTGATTCCGTCTGGAATTCTCAGGCGGGGCAAAGTCTGCGTAATTGGAAATGGCGTCGTTATCGATCCGGTCGCTCTGGTCAGTGAGATCGACGGGTTGCGTCAGTTGGGAGTTAAGATCGACAAAAATTTGCTCATTAGCGATTGCGCACATTTGGTTCTGCCTTATCACCGTTTACTTGACGAGCAACGCGAGCTGCGCCGCGGCCGGATTGGAACGACGAAGCGGGGAATCGGACCAGCCTACGGAGACAAAGCAGCGCGCACCGGCCTGCGCATTTCCGACTTGATGCAGCCGATTGTGTTCTCGAAAAAATTGCAGGCCAAGATTATTGAGAACAACCGAATCCTTCAGGCGCTCGGCGCGAAGCCGATCAGTTTTCGCGAGGTCAACGAAACGTATCTTGCTGCCCGCAAAAAGTTACAGCCGTACGTGACGAATACGGTGGTTTACTTGCATCGCGCCATGGAGCGAGGCAAAGAAATATTATTCGAAGGCGCGCAGGGAACGTTCCTTGACATCGATCACGGAACCTATCCGTATGTGACCTCGTCAAACACCACAGCAGGGGGCGCATGCACGGGTACCGGAGTGCCACCGCATCGAATGGACCGAGTTATGGGCGTGATGAAGGCGTATTCAACACGCGTAGGCGAGGGCGCGTTGCCAACCGAGGACGCGCAACTGGCCAAAATGTTGCACAACTTGGGCCGCGAATTTGGCGCGACAACCGGGCGCAAACGCCGCTGCGGTTGGTTCGATGCCGTGGCTACTCGTTATGCAGGGATGATCAACGGTATCGACGAGATCGTCATCACTAATCTGGATGGACTAGATCAAGTCCATCCGATTCGAGTCTGTGTCGCCTACCGGCTGCATGGAAAACGCCTGCATGTTCCTCCGTGCGAAGCGACTCAATTGGCTAACTGCGAGCCAATCTATGAAGAAATGCCTGGCTGGAACACACCCATTCACGCAGCGCGAAAATTTTCTCAGCTTCCTTCGGCCGCGAGAAAATACGTGAGATATATCTCTGAATTGACCGGCGCGAAATTGTCCATGGTAAGCGTCGGTCCAACGCGCCACGAGACGATCATATTGTGAGCCGTCTCCCGGCGGCTGGCCGAAATCGCTCAGGCCAACGGACACATCGCATCGAATTGGAAGTTTGGGCGAGTGACATTTGCCTTTCCGCCGCAAGTTCCAACAGTTAAGCAGTTCATCGATGTCTGTGAGCACGAAAACTGTTCCCCGCCACATTGCGATCATCATGGACGGCAATGGCCGCTGGGCGAAGTCCCGCGGACTGCCGCGCATCAAAGGCCACGAGGCCGGCGCGCAGGCCGTTCGCGAGTGTGTGGAAGGCTGCGGCGAGTTGAAGGTGGAATATCTCACGCTTTACGCGTTTTCCGCTGAAAACTGGCAGCGCCCCAGGGCAGAGGTCATCGCATTGATGCGTTTGCTGGAAAATTTTTTGAAGGAGAAAACACCGGAATTGCTCGAGAAAAATGTGCGTCTTCAGGCAATTGGCCGGTTGACTGATTTGCCCCACAGTGCGCAGGAACAACTTCACAAGACAATCGAGCAAACTGCCGGGAGCACCGGTCTCACGCTCATTCTGGCGCTAAGCTACGGCGGGCGGCTCGAGATTATCGATGGCATCAAGAGTTTGCTTCGCGCGATTGAACTCGGGCACATCGACAGTGCAATGATCGACGTCGCGATGTTCAGTAAACATCTTCATACTCGCTACTATCCGGATCCCGATCTCCTGATCCGCACCTCCGGCGAGATGCGGTTGTCGAATTTTCTGCTCTGGCAAACTTCTTACACCGAGATGTATGTCACGCCCAAGATGTGGCCCGATTTCACAAAGAAAGATCTCGTTGCCGCCGTGGAAGAATTCGGCCGCCGCCAGCGCCGTTACGGAGCCGTGGAGTAGACACTCTGGCTAATAGTCGGCGTGGCGACTACTCACAATCGGGAACACTTATTGGCGTCGCCGGAGCGTGAAGATTACAAATTCGTGTTTATTCGTGTGTATTAGCGGCTACAAAAGGACGGCGATATGAGATTTGAAGGTCAGGTTGCAATCATCACCGGCGCGGGGCGGGGGATCGGACGCGCGATTGCTTTGCGATTCGCTAACGAAGGCGCACGTGTGGCGTGCGTGAGTCGGACGGAGAAGAACGCTAAGAAAATTGCACATGAGATCAATGCGACAGGTGGCGACGCGGCGAAAGCATACGCGGTTGATGTCGCAGATCATGAAGCCGTCCAAAAAACTGCCGCTCGTATCGTGGAGGATTTTGGCCGGGCCGACATCCTGGTGAACAACGCAGGTATAACGCGCGACGCGCTCGCCATGCGAATGTCGGCCGAAGATTGGGACGCAGTTATCAATACCAACTTGCGTGGTGCGTTCAGTTTTACGCATGCGCTTGTGCGCACGATGACCAAACAACGCAGTGGCCGCATCATCAATATCAGCTCCGTGATCGGTTTGATGGGCAATGCGGGGCAGACGAACTACGGCGCGAGTAAGGCAGGGTTGATCGGGTTCACCAAGTCACTCGCCCGCGAGCTGGCCAGCCGGGACATCACTGTCAACGCCGTAGCGCCGGGCTTTGTTATCACCGACATGACCGCGGGGCTCTCCGATCAAATCAAGGATACAATTCACAGTAGAATCCCTCTCGGCCGGACCGGCACGCCGGAAGAAATCGCCGGGGTAGTGGCGTTCCTCGCATCCCCGGATGCAGCTTACATAACTGGGCAAGTCCTCTGTGTGGATGGTGGGATCGTAATGTGACCTGTAGCGACGCCTCTGGGAGCCGTGATGTTTGCCACACGTCCGACCGCCGAGCGTGACAGCTCACATGCGTTTGACAATGATGACCCGGCCTTCAGCGACGAGAACAGTTGCGGCCGAGAGGACAAATTCGTAAACGGTGTTTGCGCCCTCGCCGAACAGATGCTTTGCGCAGATCCGAAGCGGCAAATGAACGTGATCTAATCGTGTTGCGTGTAACCGTCCGTCCCGGAGCGCAGCAAGATACCCGGATGACGCGGTGGTACCTGCCGCGCGTGCGCGCAAACCGCCATGAACAGCTGCTGCTTGCGCGCCGTATTCGAACGCATGCAGGGCTGACAGGCGCCCCTGTCGGCGCAATGGGTTGCCTGGATCACGATGAGTATTGCTGATGCACACAATCGAGTGTTTGTCCCAGTGGATGACTTCGTCCAATAGACACATCCGGCCGGAGTGGGGGATCAGTGTTCGAATTTCTGCTTGGTAAACCGGCATACCAGAGAGATGAGCTTTCTAATCCTTCAAATCGGCGCGGTTCTGGCCCCAGAACGGATAGAAATTAAACCAGTTATAAGGTGCAAGACGCGCGTGGTACTCCAGTCGTGCCACGTACCGCTGCATCCAGTACTGGATCTTTTGAGCTCGATGCTCACGATCCAAAGTGATGTGGTCGGCAAAATGTTCGAAATGAATTTCGTAGCGGTTCCCGCCGCGGTAGAGGCCGAAGAACAAAATCACGGGACAATGCATTATGGCGGCTAGTAGAACAGGGCCGGCTGGAAACGTGGCAGGCGCGCCAAGGAATTGACATCGTGTTGTTTTGTCAGCGCCGAAAACGCGGTCACCTAACGTTCCAATGAAACAGCCCGCGTCCAAGCTCTCCCTGACTCTTATCAATGTATCAGGTCGGTCGGGTGCGATAACTGTGCCAGCAATCGTAGGATTTAGGGCGTCAAAAAATCGAGTGATATTCTGGTTGTGCGCCGTGTCCATCAACACCTTGACGGGGAATCTTTGCGCCATCACCCCCAACGCGCGTAACACTTCGAAGCTGCCGAGGTGAGACCCTAACAAAATGGCGCCCTTGCCAGTTTCCATGTGGCGCTGCAAGACGTCGTTCCCGTGAATGGTGACATAAAACCGTTCGAATTCGCCACGCAGCAAGTAGAACCGGTCCAGAATCGTAGCGGCAAAGCAATGAAAATGGCGGAGGACATGCCACCAACGAGCGGAACGATTACACGCGCGCTTCAGGAATTCGTAAGACGCATGACGCGCCGTATCTGCTGCAATCACAAAGTAAAGGGTAATCGGGTACAACAGCAGCCTTGCAACTCCGCGACCGAGGCGAGCCGCGATCCAGGCGATCACTTGCAGCGAACCTGGCGTACCGCGCTCTGGCAAACCGACCCAGCGATCTGCCTCCGAAATTTTGAAAGTCCTATCGGCAACGGTGTGGCCCTGTTCCTGCAGAGTGGCTGTGGTCGAGTAATTATCCATTCCGAGCGACCCCTCCGAGACGTCGCAGGGCGCTGTGGCTAATCCCTGATCTTTCAGAAAATTGCAATCAGAAGATCTCATTGCGTTTTGGTTGTCTTTCGTCCGCAAATCGCGCCAGTAAAAAAATGCGGATAAAACTCGCGGATGCGATCGATATCCGGGGAAACGTCGGCATGTCCGAACCCTGCCCGCAAAAAAGCGCGGCGCCACTGGTCCGCGGTCAGAAAGCCCGGATTCGGGCGAATCTCTGGATCTAATTCAACGTTCGTAAAACTATCCAGGATCTGAAACATCAGTTCCGGATAGATTGGTTGATCGGCGAAAGGCCGTACGCATTCGCCGATCACAAGCCAGCCATCCATGGCAAGCGCCGAGCGGGCCTCGTTCAAGCTAAACAGCAGATTCTTCGAAATGTGCATCGCATTAACGGCATAGACGAGATCGAACTCTTCAGGAGAGATCCCTTGAACGTTCAACGGCAAATCAATATCCAACGTCGCCCATTCCAATGAGACGTTTGAATATTGCGTTGCCAGTTTGCGTTGATTGCAGCGCCGGAAGTACGCGTTCGGTTCGGTAACAAGATAGTGCTCAAGTCGCGGCAAAAGGCTTCGTTCGTCCAGTAGTTTCAGCAGAATCTCCGTGGCACTGCCTGTGCCGGCGCCGAGTTCCAAAATTCTCAACTTCCGTCGGGACGAAGTATGAGCGACGGCAACAACAGCACCTACCCAGTTGTTGACTGCGTAGGTCAGATTGTCGTTATGAAAATAATTGAGCCAAAGCGGGACGCCTTGTGGGCCGAACAGGTTCTGGTCGCCGCTTTGGCGGCCAGTCGCAACTACCGGGTAAAGATTTGCTGCGTAATCCAATAGATCCAGCGTAGCCGAATTCGAAGGATCAATGTTCACCCCGAACGCGCGAAGGCGTTTGAGATCGGGTTGCCACGTCATGGTCCCCAAACGATACAAGCGGATTGTCCCATGATCTTGCATCTCTACGCATCCGGTTTCGACCAGGCGCGCCAAAATCCATTCTAAAGCGAGCTTGAAGCGCGGCTGGAAACAAGAGAGCGCACAAAGCTCATCAATTGATCGCCACTCACCAAGCTGCTTCGCAACATTCAAACGGCCTAACAGGTCCACCGCCAATTCGATGCTGTAACGCTCCATCAGCTCGATGCTCTGATACAAGCGTTCACTGAATATCGACGCCGGAAATTCCTTGAGAGACTCAGCGAGACGTGGGTCGCTTTGCCCAATTTCAAATTTGTGTGCGTCAAATGCGGCCGCATTCACCAGCTCATTCTGCTCCCCAACCGACATCAAGTCGACCTTTGACTATTACCCGATCGTCCGCGCGACAGCAGAAATGGACTTCACCGGAGCGCTCATTTTCAACCGAGAGAAATATCGTAAATGGCTGTTCCGGCTTAAGAGGTGCCAGAAACTTCACTGTTCGTATACCGATGAGTTGCGAGTTCTCGCGCCATTCAGTCAGCGCTGCGAGCACTTCGTCGAGGATTACCACTCCGGGCACAAGCGGTGCATCGGGAAAATGCCCCGGCAAAGTTGGATGATCAGCGCGGACTACACGGCGAACTTCAAAGATCATCCGCTGCGTTTTCCTTCTCCGTCGAATCAGGCAACGGAGCGACTTGGTTGCTGCTCCTGGTGCACACGAGATAACTCGGCTAACCCAAACCGTTGGCAATACGGCGCGAAGGCATTGAGCACTTCCTCCGCAGAAGAGCCAAACTGCGATAGGTCGTATCGGTGGTTCGTGGATTGTCTCGCGGCCTGGGCTGCAACAAGGAGGCGCATGCGCTGCTCTGCTTCCGGCGACAATGACCAGCCGAAATGACCGTAAATTCGCCGTACTGCCCCGATAGGATCGCGACGAATCTCCTCATATTTGATGTCGCAAATGCGGTTGTCCGCCAATCGATCGCGTTCACGCAAAAATTTATCCATGGCTTCGGACCAGTAGTCGATTGCCTCTCTGCGAACCGTGATCGGATCGACCGCGTCGCTAAACGCCCTGCGAAGGATTGTCACCAGACTCGATACCGAGGCCATCGCATCGACTGGCGTCCGGTGGGTCTGCACGAACAGCGCATCCGGATAGACCGACAGTAACGATGGCATTGCAAACATGTGAGTGGGCGCTTTCAGGATCCAGCGCCGGCCATTCCGCCGAAACTGCAGATGTTGAAGAAATCGGCGATGATATTCGTAGGCTGGCCGCAAATCCTGCCGAAAAAACCAGCTGCGATATGACGGTACATCAGGACATCGCATCGAACTGATCGCTCAGAAAGGTGGGAGTCATAAGGCTGACGCACTCCTGCGGAAGTTCCGCTCCGACCGCGTGGACGTAGCGGATTGTCGGTACGAGCCAGTTAAAAAAGGTACAACTTTGCGTTGCGCGTTGAATCCGCCGCTTCTCTCCGGCGGGAGTAGGTGGACATGGCGACCTCACTTCCCACATGAGAGGAGATCGATGCTCCGGATCCGCGCCGAGCAGCCTGTGTAACGCGCTGGTGCCACTGCGAGGCAACCCTAGGATAAAAAGCGGCTCGCGGATCTCCTGGTGTGAAATGTCTGGATAAAGCTGCCGATCCCGTTCCATTTGCAGACGCGTCCCCAAGGTCTCCAAAGCGTCGAGCCTTAGAGCAATTTTTCCGATCAGGTTGAGCTGGGCTTCGTCCTGGCATGACTGGAGCAAGCGCGACAACGGTTCCAAAAAATCGCCCTCGCCATAGTCATCGAGTCCGTAGCGTCGTTTTGCAGTTTCAATTAAGTCCGGCGCCACCAACCGAATCGATCGGATTTGTGTTTTTTCCAGCAATGCTCCAAATCCATTGAAAAGCCGAACTGGCAGCAGCGGACGGACCTGTTGAAGTGTAGTGGGGGAGTTGTTCATTGCGGTTAAGGCACGTAGCAGTACCAGAGATCGTGATCGACTGCAATTGCGCTTAAAGGCCAGGGCGGTGACGCCGAAAGCCACATCTCCGGGAGAAGCATTTGTTGCGTACCGGGAGCAATAGCTTCATCGTGTTGATATGCAGACTGAGAAGGCTACGTTCGGCGCAGGTTGTTTCTGGGGAGTAGAGGAAACTTTTCGCAACGTGAAAGGTGTTTTATCCACGAGTGTAGGATATGCAGGTGGAGCAAAGGAGAACCCGACTTATCAGGATGTTTGCACCGATAAGACCGGACACGCCGAGGTAGTGGAAGTGGAATTTGATCCGGCGCAGGTGAGATACGACCAACTGCTGAATGTTTTCTGGTCGAACCATAACCCGACTACGCGGGACAGGCAGGGACCGGATCTGGGAACCCAATATCGCTCCGTGATTTTTTTTCACTCGCCAGAGCAGGAAACAGTCGCGGCCGCTTCAAAAGAGGAACTGGAAAAGAGCGGCCGTTTCAATCGTCCGATTGTGACACAGATCGAACCCGCATCGAAGTTCTGGCGCGCCGAAGAATATCATCAGCGTTATCTCCAAAAGCGCGGCCAATCGCACTGCGCGGTTTGAGCAGACTGTGAATGGTGATGGGAATCGGATCTTTCGAGATGCGTAACGATCACTGATCATCAATCACTTTCCCGTTTTTGTCTGGCATGAAGGCCAAACCTCACGTCATTCGGACGAAGAATTTCGTCGCCGATGCCTGTGCTTTCATTCTCGAGCAGGGACGCAAAGCTAACGCCGAGCGCAACGAGTTCCGGATCGCACTCTCTGGCGGGAACACGCCCGCGCCAGTCTACGCCCGACTCGCGGCGCAGGGAGATGATCTGCCGTGGGATCGGATTCGCTTCACTTTTGGCGACGAGCGTTGCGTGCCGCCAGACGATCCGCGAAGCAACTTCAGAATGGCTCGCGAAAATCTTTTTGTGCCTGCTGCCGTTCCCGAGAAATCGATCATGCGAATGCGCGGCGAAATTGATCCGCAGAAATCCGCGCACGATTACGAGCAACAACTCGCGTCCGTCGCCACCCTGTGCGGTGAACCAATGTATCGACACGACCTGATTCTTCTTGGCCTCGGGCCTGATGGACATACGGCGTCGCTTTTTCCAGGGACGGCTGCGCTCGAAGAGATGACGCGTGCAGTCGTGGCCAACTTTGTTCCCAAACTAAACTCATGGCGGTTGACGTTCACATTTCCGCTGATTAGCCACGCACGGAACATTCTGTTTCTCGTCGGAGCCTCGAAGAGTCCCGAACTGATCGAGGGCGTGCTCGAAGGCGACCGGCAATTTCCCGCCGCTCGAGTGAATCTTATTGCAGGCGAAGTGACGTGGATGATCGGCGAATAAAACGCCGATGAATTCGTAATGATGCGCACGGTCATCGTCACGGGTTCCGCGGGATTGATTGGGTCGGAAACTGTCAGACGCTTTGCGCACCAGGAAGCACGCGTCATCGGGATCGACAACGACATGCGCGCTGAGTTTTTTGGGGCCGAAGCTTCCACCAAAAAAACGCGTGACGATTTGATCGCAAATGTTCCAGGTTACGAACACCGCGACATTGACATCCGGGACGCCGGCGCGGTGGTGGATCTGTTCAAGCAGCATCGAGGAACCATCGAAGCCATCGTGCATACCGCGTCGCAACCGTCACACGATTGGGCCGCGCGCGATCCGCAGACCGATTTCACTGTGAATGCCAACGGCACGCTGAATCTACTAGAGGCTGCGCGAAAGTTTTCACCGGAGGCGCCGTTCATTTTTACATCGACGAACAAAGTTTATGGCGACACCCCAAATCGATTGCCGTTGCGCGAACTGGAGAAACGCTGGGAAATCGAGCCCTCCCACGAGTATGAGCCCGGTATTTCCGAGACGATGAGCATCGATTACACGAAGCATTCTCTCTTTGGCGCATCCAAGGTCGCGGCGGACATTCTGGTGCAGGAATATGGGCGATATTTCGGTATGCCTACGGTTTCGTTCCGTGGTGGTTGTCTCAGCGGGCCTGCGCATGCCGGCACCGAGTTGCACGGGTTCCTGTCCTACTTAATGATCTGCGCCGTGACCGGCAGACCTTATCGTGTGTTCGGTTACAAGGGCAAACAAGTGCGCGACAACATCCACAGCTTCGATTTGGTCGAAGGGTTCGCCGAATTCGTTCGCGCCCCCCGCATGGGCGAAGTTTACAACATCGGCGGCAGCCGCCACAGCAACTGTTCCATGCTCGAAGCCATTGAGATGTGCGAACAGATTAGCGGCAAACAATTAGACTGGACCTACGAGGAAACCAACCGCATCGGCGACCACATCTGGTGGATCAGCGACGTGCGAAAATTCCAGACACATTATCCAAATTGGAAATTCCGCTACGGCATGTTCGAAATCCTCGAAGAAATTCACGCCGCGATGCGATTTGCGTGATTCGACGATTCGTAGTTCGTGAAAACGGTTCACGATTTGACGATGTAACGGTCTTAATACTCTTCTCCTGCGTCCTTCTCCGGCGGGGCTACACGATCCTCGATCCCGTAGGCATGCAGCATTACCGCAGCAAGGTAGAAGAAGAACAGGCCCAAACCCCATCCGGCAGAAGCAATTGCAGCGAGGAAAACAAAAATCCCGACTGGGATCGCTCCAAGCATCCAGAGTAGCCCCGCCAAGATGTGTCCCTTATAAATGTGTCCCAGCCCGGGAATGATACTGAACATGACAGCCACCATATCGCTCGCTTTGCCTTCCACGGTTTGCGTCGCGCCGCGTACCCAATCGCAGCGGTCGCAGCGTTCGGCGTCCTTCGGAAGAAGATGTCCGCAGTAAGGACACGGTATTTTATCGCCCGTGCTGGGTTCCGTATCCGTAACCGGCGCATCCGTGTATTCTACATTCATATTAGTTACTGAAAATCCCAAGACGCGTGGAATTCGTCAAGCAAAGAGAAACTCGGAGGGCCTTCGCCAGGGCTACGACGTCAAGCGCGGCTTTCCCTGTAAGGCCAGCTCTTTGTGTGGCCATCGTTATTCGATCAAACAACCTCTCACGTCTGTTCTCTCGAAGCTGGATTCGCCTAAATCATGTCGTTAGTTCCTTCAATGAACGTGTCCGTCTTCGCTGTCAGGGTTATCCGGGTTATGCGTGGTCCCGTCCTCTTATTTCTTTTCCTGACATTTGTCGCGCGGGCTTTCGGTGCGGGACTTGCCTCTTACCCGCAACTGGTTGCGAGTGATTCTCGCACAAATCCCCGCAACGGCGTGCGCGTAACTTATCTCGGCACCAACGGTTACCAGTTCGAATTCAACGGCCACGCGCTGCTTGTCGATCCTTATTTCTCGCGCGTAGATCTGACGAGCGTTGCGCTTGGTTCGCGCATTCATCCAAACATTTCTCGAATCAACGATGGAATGCGTCATGTCGCATCCGGCAACTGCCGGATGGACGCGATCCTCGTGACCCACGGACACTTTGATCATTTGCTCGATGTCCCAATTATCATGTCAAAGATGCAGGCCCGTCTCATCGCCTCGGCACCCAGCGTCGATCTCGCCAAACGCGCTGGCGCATCGTTTGGCGATGCAGTGAGACCCGGAGAAGTGCGACGCATCGGCCCATGGAAAATTCGCGTGCTACTCGCAACGCACGATCGACTTTTCGGGAAAGTGCCGTTTGAAAAGCCGCGGTCGCAGGCCGGACCGCCGCAACGGGCGGACTGGATTTGTGGCGAACCGCTTGCGTTTTTGATCGAAGTGAACGGCCAGCGCATTTACATCGATTCGGGCGGAACGCCCGCGCAGTTGCCGCCTGACGAGGACGTGGATCTTGCCATCCTTGGCATGGCGTTGCCGGATTCGCGCGCACGACTAGCTACTGCCCTCGGGCGTTTGCAACCGCGTTACATTCTGCCGAGTCATCAGGATAATTTCTTCCGGCTCGTTAAGCGCCGGATTTCAATTTGGGCCGCTCACGGATTTTGGTCGCGTGCAACGCGGGTGCGCACAAGCGAATCGCGGTCGCTTAATCCTCCTGGATTATTTTCGTCCATGGACACTGCCTGTGGCAGTAAGCTCCAAGTCCCGGAAGACCAAAGCCCAAAATCGAGACAACGACTAACGCCGGTTCCACGGATAGAAGCGTGATTTGTTCAGGGGCCCCGCGCCATGCGCATCATCCGCGTCGTTTACTTTTGAATTTTGAGAGTTGAGATTTACTTGGGATTTGAGACTTGGGATTTCGCGCGACGCGCTCGATGAACGTCAAATCACATCAATCTTGTGGCAAAAAAAATTGAGACCGCCACGGTGCGCGCGCGACACGGGCTCTTGCTTACAGCCCTGGCGCCGGTGATCCCGCAAATTCTCGGGAGCGCGTTTAACATTTGGTACAACGCAACCGTTATTGAGCCAATGCTCACTCCTGCGTTGCGACAACGTTTCTTCGGCACGGTCATAGTTTACAACGCGCTTGTTTACCCCTTTGGAGTCTATCTGTGGCTGAAGCGAATCTGGTCGTTTCGCGGTCTGTTGCATCGGCTTGGGGGCAACCCCGGCGGACAGAGTCTGCCGCTACAGGAGCTGACACAAGCGCGCCGGCGGTTGATTCATTTGCCTTGGTTTGCGGCTGCAATTTGCGGCCTCGCCTGGTTCCTGTGCATACCGGTATTTATCGGTGCGCTGCTTCAGCTCCAAAATCCGTTGGATCCGCGCTTGCTCTGGCATCTGCCGATTTCGTTCTGTGTCTCGGGTTTCATCGCTCTCACACATTCATTTTTCCTTGTCGAGCTCGCCAGTCAGTGGGGATTGTTTCCGGTTTTCTTTCGAGACCAACGTGCCGATCGCACGCCTGACATCTTCACGCTGTCGCTGCGCGGACGTGGGATCGCGTGGGCAGTCTCCGCATCCGTTTGTCCGATCGCCTCGCTGTTGCTGTTGATGTTGGCGCCGCGTTCCCAAGCCATGAACGCGGCATGGCTTGCCGTTTTTGTCGGGATCGTCGGCATCGCCTTCGGAATTTTCACGGCATTGATGATGAGCCGACTCGTGGCAAGACCTATCGATCAGCTGCGCACCGCGGCCGATGCGGTTTCGCGTGGAAATTTGAGTGTCGATCTTAGTCGCGCAGGCGCCCGACGCGCCGATGAATTTGGCCGATTGCTCAGTGAATTCGATCAGATGGTTCGCGAGCTTAGAGACAAGGAAAAATTGCGTCAAACCTTCGGCCTGCACGTCGGCAGACGCGCAGCGGAACGCATTCTGGCGCGTGATCCGGGATTAAGCGGCGTCGAAGAAGAAATTACGGTCATGTTCGTTGATATGCGTTCGTGGACGGCGAGGGCGAGCGCGTCTCCGCCTGCGGAGATCGTGGAAATCATGAATGACTTCTTCCGGGTAAGCGTACGCGCGGTCGAGGAGGAACATCGCGGGATGGTTAACAAATATTTGGGCGACGGTTTCATGGCGATCTTTGGCGCAGGCGATTCCAGTTCAAATCATGCCCGCGATTCGGTGTCGGCCGGACGCGAGATTTTGCACACGGTGAAGGAATTGAACGAAGACCTTGCCGCCAGCGGGCGCGCGGAGATTCAAATTGGAATCGGAATTCATTCGGGACCTGCGATTGTGGGCAGCATCGGTTCGCCGCAACGGCTGGAGTTTACTGCGATTGGAAGCACGGTGAACGTGGCGTCGCGCGGTACAAGGCTTGACCAAGACATTGAGCAGACCGTTGCTTGTCACCAGCGCGGTGCGCGATCGCTGCGGCGATTCTTTCCACTTTGAGGAACTACGGCCGCAAGAAGTGCGCGGGATCGAAGGTCGCGTGGTGATTTTTGCGGTGCGCGTGTAAAGACGCTTGTGCTAGGCGCCTCTGTTTTGCCTCGGCGTTTGACACAAACTTCTCTACACTTCGATCCATGGCGTTGCTTACAGTTATCGTCAGTTACTTGGAGGGGTTCCTGCGCATGCGCGAGGTAGGCGATTGGGACAACGCGCTTAACGGTCTGCAGATCGAAAATTCCAGCCGCGTTACGCGAATCGGCGCAGCGGTGGATATTTCCACACGCATTCTTACTGAGGCCGCGAAACAAAACGTCGATCTCTTAATCGTGCACCACGGCTTATTCTGGCCGGGATTGCAGCCGATTCGAGGCGCGCTGCGCCGACAACTGTGGCTCGCCTTTGAGAACAATATCGCGCTCTATAGCGCGCATCTTCCTCTGGATGTCCATCCCCGGGTTGGCAATAACGCACAGCTCGCCGCGGCGCTCGGATTGAAGTTCACGCAACCGTTTTTGGAAGAAAAAGGTCAACCGGTGGGACTCAAGGTGCGTGCGTCACTACCGCGAAGTGAACTCGTTCGGAAATTGCAAAAGACGTTGAATGGTCCGGTGAAAAGTTTCGATTTCGGTCCGAAGCAGACGCGGACGATTGGCGTTGTGACCGGGGCGGCGGGCTCGGAAATTTATCGGGTTGCAGAGGAAAACATCGACACGTTTATCACCGGTGAAGCGCCGCACTGGGCCGCAGTTGCTGCTGAAGAACTCGGCGTGAATCTTTTGCTCGGCGGACATTACGCGACGGAAGTGTTCGGCGTAAAAGCGCTCGCCGCACATCTGTCGAAACGATTCAGGGTGCCGTGGGAATTTATCGATCGTCCGACAGGACTGTGAGGCCGATGGGGTTCTGGGGAGCGCGCGCATCTTGCGTGCAGTGTTCGGCATCCTGCCGAACACTTTCAGCGCGGCAGGTGCCCGCGTTCGCCTTGCTTCTTCTCATCATTGCCCCGTTCTCGATTTTCGCCGGGATCAAAGCCGGTCGCCCGCCGTCGTTGCCCGGCTACAAAGCCGTGCCAGTGCATTATCGGCCGCTGAATAAGATGATCATTTCCGTTCGCATCAACGGACACTCGGCGAATTTGCTGGTGGATACCGGAGCAAGCCAGGTCATTCTGGATAAGGATGTCGCCGAGTTAGCCGGCGTAAAACCATTCCAACGAGCCCTGAACCAGGTTCGCTTTTCGGTGCCATCTCAAGTGTTCACGATGGGGAGCGAAATCAACGGCCAATTCTTGCCGGTTGGTCTCACTCAGAACTTTACCGCGGGCAGCATGAATTTTGGGAGCACGCGGGTTGCGCTTCGCAGTTCATCTCATTCCAGCAGCGGCACCGGTGCCGGTCACGTCGATGGCGTGCTCGGACTCGACATTCTGCTCCGTCACAAAGCGGTAATTAATTGCCGGACCAAACTTGTCTTCTTCAAAGTCGATCAAGACCGGCAAATAAATCTCAAATCCATTGCTCTTTCCGAAAAATTCACCTGCGTTCCGATCCGACGGGAGCAGAACGGCGCGTTTACCGTGCCGTGTTCAATCCGCGGCCAACCGGCGCGTCTGCTTGTCGATACCGGCGCGTTTGTCACGACGCTGCACGCAGCTTTTGTTAAGTCGCTCGGAATCGCCTCAGAACCGACGCGGATTTCTGCGCAGTTTGCCCGCGGCCAGTCGAAACGGATCAGTGCGACAAAAATCACTGACCTGCACATCGGTGTGTTCAAAGTGCCGCCGGAAAAATTTGGCGTGGCTCAGCTGCCTAATTTTGCGGTGCAGCAGGGCAGCAGCAGAATCGCCGGCATCCTCGGCATGGACACGCTTTATATCCGCCACGCTATCATAGATCTCGATGGCTTGAATTTGTTCCTGAAATGAGAACCGCGGATTACACAGAAATCATGGAGAATCAATGAGCCACAGATTCACACGGATTTTTTGAATTAGGAAATAAGGAAATCATGAAATAAGTCACGGTTTCCTCGGTTCTGCGTCCGTCATTCAAATCTGCATAAACCTGCATAATCTGCGGCAGTCTATCTTTGCGAGCTCCGTTGAAACGCACTCTCGGCTCCTGCTCTCGAATCTCTGCGACCCCGCAGCTTTGGTCCTATCTCGGAATCCCTTTCCTCAGTTTTTTCTGGCTTCCTGATTGAATCCTCTGCGGTCTCTGTGATGAAGTGGTGCCCGAATACTGACTACGCCTTCTTTGTAAACCATACCGACCGTGAATCGGAACCTTTGCTGTTGATCCTGTTCATCGACGTAGCTCGCGAAAGTTCGATCCGTATCAGCTTGATCAAACCATGGCGCCGCGGCGATGATGGGACGCTTAACCGCATCGTCCTGGATTTTTTCCGTCTCTGACCAAAGGCCTTCTCAGTGAGCGCAATCGCAACTGGCTTCCTAAGATCGACGGCTACCTTCGCAGTGGACAGACCTCTTTCGTTGTTGTTGGCGCGGTCCAAATGGGGAGGCCGAATCGTCTTCTCACGCTGTTGAAATCACGTGGAGGCAAAATCGAGCAACCCCCGCACGGATGACACGGATGTTGTTGTTGATGGGTCCGCCGTGGCGAACGCCTGCGCCTGGCATAAGCACCGCTCTGCGAAAGGCCCCATCCGGCTGAGGACAGCGGACGCTCAGCTGCCCGGAAAACGGAAAATTCCCGGCTTGACATTAGCGCCGCATGAATGGCAAAACCTTTGTGTCGCGAGGGATATGTCCGGACCGGAAAAGCATCCTGCAAAGACACACATCCTAATTTTGGAGGAGCACCCGCTGCTTCGAGAGGGTGTCGCGCATTATTTGAATTCTCAACCGGACATGATCGCGTGCGGTGAGATCGATAAGATTCGCGATGCCCGCCAGAAAATTCAGGAATGCAAACCACATTTGCTCCTCACGGCGCTGCGGTTGGGCACCGGTGACAGTCTCGAATTTGTCAAGTCGCTCAAGTCAGAGTGCCCCGCATTGTTGATCCTCGTTTATTCCGCCTTCGAGGAAAAGATCTTCGCAGAACGCGCGCTGCGCGCCGGCGCAGAGGGTTACGTGATGAAGAATGCCCCGAAGGAAGAACTGCTAGTCGCGATTCGTGAAATTGTGAGCGGCAACATGTATGTCAGCCATAACGTGGCGATGCAAGCGTTCAGAAAATCGCTGGAGTCGCGACCAGAACACGGCTCAGCGCGCCCTTCCATAGGCATTGAAAAATTATCCGATCGCGAGATGCACATCTTCTTTTTGTTAGGCTCAGGGCTTGGCAACAGCCAAATCGCGCGTTCTCTGAACTTGAGTGTGAAAACTATCGAGAGCCATCGCGAGCACATTAAACATAAGCTCGATGTGAGTTGCAGGGAGGATCTGCTGGCCTGCGCCAAAAAGTACGTCGAGGTCACGTTTGTACCGCCGATCAGCACCATCGGCAAAGGCAAAAAGAAAGTCGTCCGCTTCCCCGGGTAGTGTTGGTCAATTGTCAGTTGGAGGGTGGAGCAGATGAAGGCCAACCGGGGTTTACTTTGGTTTTAGCTAAAGCGGTTTTGTTCCACCAGTGGTTCCAATCGACTGGATGGCTCTGCAGCCAGAGGAGTTGAGCCAGATGTTCAGCGCCGCGTCGTGTCCAGCTGCGTCCTTGACGTTTGAAGCGCCGGTTGATGTGGACCTCGATATTTTTTTCGATCACACCACTGCCGCTACGTACCGGTGCCAGTTGGCGTCCCATAGATCGGCGCAGTCGTTTAGGAATAACATGCCAGTTGTCGATCCCGTCACGATTACCCAGGATGTAGCCAAAAAGCTGGTGGAATGGTTCTGGATTAGTCTGGCGATAGCGGCTGGTTCGTAACGCTTCCAAGACCGCTTCGCTGTCAGCTTTCCAGACTGCACTCATGATGCGGCGATGCTCGGCTTGATCTTCGCCGACCAACCCACGCACCCTCTGTGCAATGTGCCAGCGGTCCAAGAGCCAATGAGCCTGAGCAAATTCTCTTTCCCTGACCCATTTGAGTCCTTCGTCTCCGTCGCTTAAAACCACCTGCGGCATGCCGTGCCCAAAATGGCGTTCTTGTTGCCAGGCAAAGCGACGACCAAAAACCGACAGCGGATGCGTGCTCATTATCCAGCGCTTGTTTTGCAGTGCGACCGAGAGGGATCCGCGCTTTCGATACCGTCGTGCTCGTCCACTGTAATGGATTCCCAAATGAATCGGAAAATGCATCGTTGGCTGGTTCGCTCTTCGCGGAGGCGTTTGTGTTAAACGCCTGATCAGAAGGACCGGTCGCTTGGCCCAAGCGCGTCTAAACACCGCCTCAGACAGGTAGAATTGCCGGTCATGACGGCAGGCGGAAGTTCCGTAACTCCCTTAAGTAAATTATCCCTAGGTAATAAGCGACCTACCCAACCATTTCCACGGGATCCCCTAGGGGATGTCTTGCCAAAAAATAGGGGGACATCCCTTATTCAAAAGCCAATGTTTTCTCTTTACAGGCCGTTTGGGACTTACGACACTCCGCGCACATTTAGAAGCAAACGTGTTTGAATTTAGTTCCCCCCGTTCGTTCGAGTGGCTGGCGCAAGCCAGCCACTCGTTTCTTTTCAAGGGAATCAACGCGCGAGGCGTGCGCGGAGAATCTACGCCTAGATGCCCCCGTAATTCCCCCCCCGACACCCCTTCCAAAAAGGAAGCAGCACCAACTTGGGACCAATGATATTCCTGACGTTGCCTTCTGCTATACGAAGGACCACTGGCCGTTCAACGTGGCGATAACCAATGTACAAGGCGGCTACAGTTACACGTTCCGCGTCACCTGCCTAATGGCACTATCATGTTCACGATCCAAATGAGGTAACACTGCAGAGAGTTCCGCCCCCAGAGAAACCGGCGCCGGGAGGAGAAATTCTCTCGGCGCTTTTCTCTTTTCCACCACGGATTTCGCGGATCACACGGACGATGTTGTTGTATAGGCGTTGGCGCCAAACGTCCAGACGTGGACTCGGTGCTTGGCACGGGCACCGCTTCAAACGGGCATCAATGATTTCCGGCTCCAGGTTTACCCCGTATTTGTGTTCATTCATCTCCAAGCGTGCTACGATCGCTGCCGAGTTTAGAATTGGCGTTTCACCGAAACGCCCTACAAAATGTGCCCCAATGGCTGAGGCAGCTGACCGGCGTATGAGCACCCGCGCGACGGGTGTTGTCGGGATCGCCATTTTATCGAGTCGTCTTCTCGGGCTGATCCGTGAGACGGTGTTCGCTGGGCTCTTCGGCGCCGGAAGAAATCTCGACGCATTTCTGATGGCGTTTCGGTTGCCGAATCTGTTGCGCGATCTCTTCGCCGAAGGCGCGCTTTCAACGGCGTTCATCACGACGTTTGCGAAAAAAATCGCGGTCGACGGCGACAAATCGGCGTGGCGCCTTGCGAACAAGATCGCCACGCTTACGGCCGTGTTCATGAGCGCGATCACAGTTCTCGGCATCCTGTTCGCACCGCAACTAGTGGACCTTTTGACCTGGGGCAGTTGGTCGCCGGACAAAACTGCCCTCACTATTTTGCTTACCCGGATCATGTGGCCGTTCATGTTGATGGTTTCACTGGCGGCGCTGGTGATGGGAATGCTGAACGCGAAACACGTGTTCGGTCCGCCCGCCATGGCCTCGAGTTATTTCAATCTCGGCTCGATCATCGCCGGTGTGGGGATCGGTTACTGGCTCGATCCGAATTTCGGCGTTCGCTCGCTCGTAGGCCTGGCGATCGGCACGCTTATCGGCGGCGCATGGCAATTGCTAGGGCAATTTCCGTCGCTGTGGAAAGTGGGTTACAGATTTCACCCCGATTTTCATTGGCGTGACGAAGGCGTGCGTACCGTTCTCACTTTAATGGTGCCTGCGGTCATCGCCGCGAGCGCGGTGCAGGTGAATGTGCTGATCAACAGCGGATTTGCAGCAAGTCTCGGTAACGGTCCCGTGAGCTGGTTGAATATCGCGTTTCGGCTGATGCAATTGCCGCTGGGAATTTTCGGCGTCGCCATCGGTACCGTGACATTGCCGTTGGTATCAAGGCACGCCGCGCTCGGGGACACCGCCGAGTTCCGCGCGATCCTCGCCCGTGGGATGCGGCTGGCGTTTTTGCTGACGATTCCGTCAGCCATCGGGCTCGCCATGCTGGCCTCGCCGATCATCAGCGTGATTTATCAACACGGACGGTTCACGGCTGAAATGACACAGCAGACAGCGGGCGCGCTGCAATTTTACGCCATCGGTCTCGTCGCCTATGCCGCATTGAAAGTGTTGACGCCGGCGTTTTATGCAATTGGCAAACGTACAACGCCAATGCTGGTGAGTTTTCTCGCCATCGGCGCAAACCTATTTCTTAACTGGCTTTTCACGTTTCGTCTGGACTGGGGGCATCGTGGGCTCGCATTTTCCACAAGTCTCGTGGCGACCATCAATTTTCTTTTGCTTTATGCGCTGATGCGCCGGCACATGCGCCGACTCGAGACGCGTCAGATGTTGACCGGGCTTGGAAAGATTTGTGTCGCGGGCGCGTTGCTGGCGTTTGTCTGCTGGGCGGCGAATTACTGGTGGCTGGATACGTGGTCTGACATGCGGTTCTTCCACAAATTAGGACTACTGATTGGCGTGATTGCGGTTGGCGCGACGGCGTTTTTCGGCGCGGCGCTTCTTCTGCGTGTGAGCGAGGTGCAGGATATCATCGACGTGTTCCGGAGCAGACTTCGCCGGTAGTTGTAGAGGCGTTCGTGATTAATATCCCAAACCTCCGGGCGCTTGGTACAAAAGCGCCTTTACACCCCCAGCGCCTGATCGAGATCCTCAATCAGGTCGTCGGCGTTTTCGAGGCCGATTGACAGGCGCAACAGGCCGCCGGGCGACGTCGTGCCCGGCCCTTCAATCGACGCCCGATGCTCGATCAGACTTTCCACGCCGCCGAGGCTCGTTGCACGAATGAAAATTTTAGTCTTCGCTGCGACGGACATCGCCGCGCCATAGCCGTCTTTCGATTCAAACGATAGCATCCCGCCGAACGCGGACATTTGTTTCGCTGCAATCTTGTGTCCGGGATGCGAGGACAATCCAGGGTAATGGACCTGAGCCACTTGTGGGTGTCGCGCGAGAAAGTCCGCGACTTTCCTCGCGTTCTCCGAATGCGCGCGCATTCGCCACGGCAATGTGCGCATGCCGCGCAGGATAAGCCAGCAATCAAAAGGCGAGGGGACTGCACCCCCCTCGTATTGAATGCCGCGGATCTGCTGGAAAAATTCACTGTCTGTTTTGGCGACGACAATTCCTCCGAGAACATCGCAATGCCCACCGAAGTATTTCGTCGTTGAGTGCAGGATCAAATCGGCACCGAGATCGAATGGCCGTTGCAGCACCGGCGCCCATGTATTGTCGCAAACAAAAATCGCGCCAGTGTCATGAACAATTTCCGCGATGCCTGCGAGATCGACGATTTTCAGTAGCGGATTGGAGGGCGTTTCGGCCCAGGCCAATTTTGTATTCGGTCGCAGGGCTTTTTTCACGGCAGCGAGATTGCTCATGTCCACGAAATCGGTCTCGAGTCCCCAGCGCATAAAAATTTCGCGGATCAATCGCGACGTGCCGTAGTAGGCGTCGACGTGTGCGAGGACGTGATCGCCCGGTGAAAGCGACTGCAAAATGGACATTGTTGCGCCAGTGCCGGAGGCGAATGCGGCGGCTGTTTCGCCGCCTTCGAGCATTGTTACGCCGCGTTCCAGCGTCTGGCGGTTGGGATTGTCGTTACGCGTATACATGAAGCCGCGTGAGTACGTTCCCTCGATGTCGCGCTCGAACGTCGTGGAAAGATAAATTGGGGCGGCCACTGCTCCCGTTGCGGGATCAACCGCGTGTCCCGCGTGTACGGCTACGGTTTCAATTTTCATTTGTGGCTGCGACGTTACTGATCGCGCGTGCTCTTGTCGATGCTTGCTGTAGGGTTCGCTGTCCTCAGCGGAGTTCTTGTTTTGGCTAAATGAGCTGAAGACACCAGACGTTGCAGCGAAGTTTCGGAGTTGACGACGCCACCTACCGAGCGCAAATAGCAGCTTTCCAATGGACTCCGAGAGTTGCAAAGACGCAGCAGCGCACACGATTTACGACGACGAAGTTTTTCAGATGGCTTGCGAGCAGTTTCGCGTCATCGCCGATTACTTAAACATCGACAAGAACGACCGCGAATGGGCGACGTATCCGAAGCGTGCCGTTGCGGTGACGCTGCCGGCACACATGGACGACGGGAGCACCAGAGCTTTCCAGGGTTATCGCGTGCAACATCACATCGCGCTCGGCCCTACCAAGGGCGGCACGCGGTTCGCGCCTTCACTTTCGATGGGCGAAACGGCAGCGCTGGCAATGTGGATGAGTTGGAAATGCGCGCTGGCACAGTTGCCGTACGGCGGCGCGAAGGGCGGAGTGGCGGTTGATCCCTCAAAATTGTCGCGCACAGAACTCGAGGCGGTCTCGCGCCGCTACATGCAGGAAATGATTCCCTTTGTCGGGCCGCACACCGACATCATGGGACCGGACATGGGTACGAACGAACAGATCATGGCCTGGTTCATGGACACCTACTCGGTTTATATGGGCTACGCCGTCAACGAAATCGTCACCGGCAAACCGGTCGCGATCGGCGGTACCGAAGGCCGGCGCGAAGCTACTGGGCGGGGTGTTGTCTATCTCGTCGAGCGAGCCATGAACATGCTGAAGATGGATCCGGAAAAATGCACCGCGATTGTGCAAGGATTCGGCAATGTCGGTTCGGTTGCAGCGTTGTCGCTCGCCTATAAGAGCGGTGTCAAAGTGGTCGGAATCAGCGATCATACCGCAGCGATTTACAACCCGAAAGGGATTGACGTCAAAGCAGCCGAGCAACACATGCTCAAGAAGGGGAACCTGCGTGCGTTTGCTCAGGATCATCGTGTAAATCCTAACGAGATTCTCACGCTGCCGTGCGATATTCTTGTTCCGGCCGCGGTGGATCGCGTCATCACCGGGAAAAATGCCGGCCAGCTTAAGTGCCGCATCCTTGCCGAGGGCGCGAACGGCCCGACCACGCCCGACGCGGATCTGGTGCTCGACCAGCGCTGGGACGAAGTCTTCGTAATCCCGGACATCCTCTGTAATGCCGGGGGCGTGATCGTTTCTTACTTCGAATGGGTGCAGGGTCTGCAGGCGTTTCTGTGGACGGAATCGGAAGTGACGGACAAACTTTTCCGTATCCTCGAACATTCGTTTGCGCAGGTAATAAGGCGCGCGAAGGACCACAATGTCTCGCATCGAACGGCTGCCATGGCAATCGGCGTGGAGCGCGTTATCAAGGCCAAACAAATGCGCGGGTTGTTCCCATGAGCGGCGCGAAAACCTGCGCGCTCTCGAATTTATTATAGGGCGTCTGTGTCCGACCCCGTCCCGTTGGCGTTTCATAGAATGGAGCCAACCGGCGCCGAGCGACATAGACGGGCAGCCCTTAGGGGTGGGCTCCGTGGCGAGAGCGAATCAAACGCCGTACAATTGCACGAATGCCAAGGATGAAGTTTTCGCACTCTGAAGAAAACCGTGATGGACGGCATCTCGATGTTTTGACGGACGAAGAGAACGGGCTTCGAATAATCGTCTCCCGCTTGGGCGCGGAGTTGATCAGCCTCGCCCGAATAGATGAAGCCGGGCATTGGCTCGGTTTCCTCTATCGGGACGACGATATTTCGGCGCCTTCCCAAGGCTGGGCAAATCACGCTACCGTGATGGGCTATTATGTTCATCGGCTGAAGAACGGTCGCAGTCTCTACCGCGGACACGAAATCAAAGGTGGAACGCATGGCTTTCTTCGTTCGAAAACATGGCATCTCATCGGATCTTCTACTGAGGGGAGCGGCGCCTGGCTAAAATACCAGATCACACCGGACGATTTCGCTCCGGTCGAGTATCCGCTGAAGGTGAGCGTGGATTTAACTTACGAAATCGACGCCAATCAAGTGCGTGTGCTCTTCGCGTTTCGAAACCATGAACCCGAGTTGACTGCGCACGTGTCGTTTGGCTTGCATCCCGGCTTCGCTGCAACTTCCAGCGAAAGCTTTCATCTGCAGATGCCGCGAGGGTGCTATCGCCGGTACTTTGCGCCGGGCAATTTTCTCTCCGGGCAGATGCGCGAGATCGACTTTTGCGGTGGCGAAATGCCATTCTCAAAAACGGAATTGCCTGGTGCCATCCTTCTCGAGTTGGTGGATGTTCAGCGGCCGCAATTCTCGTATGTTGACCCGCCGAGCGGGCGCTGGGTGACTCTGGACCTGACCGGTGTGCCGTACTTAACGTTGTGGTCCAACGGCGATCCATTCCTGTGCGTCGAGCCGTGCTGGGGTTTGCCCGATCATCATGACCAACGCGCGTTCGACCACAAGCAGGGGATCCAAATCATTCCGCCCGATGGCGAATTGCGTGCGGCTTTCAGCTTGACTCCGCAATTTGCTTCGTGCGATTAGCGGAAAAATTGACGTCTGAAAGTGTAACGGTTCTGCCGACTGGAGACTCCCTTGAGGTCGCCGCCACCGATTAAAGCACGAATGGAATGATGCGTTTGCTTCGTCGCCGGTACGCGGCATAGCGCTCGGGGAATTGTTGAACCATCAGGTTTTCTTCAAGGCCCAGTTTGATCCAGAAACTCGCAAACGTCAGCAGCACGCCCAAAAATCCAGCCAAATGTCCTTGCACGAGTGCAGTCGCAAAGAACATGACGAACATGCCGGAATAGATGGGGTGGCGCACGAACCGGTACGGGCCGCGCTCGACGAGTTCGTGTCCTTCTTTCAACGTAACTACACCGCTCCAATTACGCCCCAGGATAAATCTGGCCCAAATAGCGAGGAGCAGACCAGCGTTGCACAATATTGCAGCCATCCACGCGAGCGGCGCTGCATGAGGAACAATCCGGAGATTCAGCGGATAGGGCAATTGCCGGCCATAGATCAACAAAAGGCAGCCGATCACCAGCAGCAGCCAATACCGTAGCCGTTGCGAATGGCTTTCACGATATACCGTGCGTTTCGTCGATATCGCGGCCAGTAACCAAATTGCGGCGAATACGATCCAGCAGCCACGGACGATATCCAGCGCCAACACATGGGAGTGCATGCAAGCAATAGTTTACCTGAAAATCTTTGTGTCCACCTCGCCGTAGCCTTGGCGAAGGCGGATTTGTGGTTGAATATCCCCGGCTATGGTTGTTTCTGCTTCGCTTCGCGCTCTGCTCGATCAATCAATCGATTATGCGGGAATGTTTCCGCCTTGCAGCCTGGCTCTAGAACCAGCGTTGCAGAATCACGCGAGCTATGTCCGTTCGCCCGGAGCATGGATGCTCAATGGATTCGTCCTGCCAGTCGAGCAATTCCATGCGACAAGGCAATTTCTCTCAGAATTCGATCCTGGGCATCTGCTGCGCGTTGCAGCGCTCGGGCCAAAAACCGCAAATGCGAATGCGTTTCTCGATGCGCTGTACCAGGCGGACGCGGCGATTCGTTCCTTCTCGAAATACGACGTTGATCTGATTTCGGTCAGTCATCTGGAGATGTTCTTGCCGGCGGATGTGGATTCGGCTGCTCTTAAAGAAGCGAAAATGATTGTTGGTGAATCGCCGGTTTTCTGGGAGGCGCCGCCCGAGAGAGCGGAGCAAACCTTCGCATTGCTCTCCGCGCACAACTCCGATGAAGAGGTAGCGACATTCGGTTACAAATTGCGCACTGGCGGAGTCACGGCGGATGCATTTCCAACTTCGGCGCAGATCGCGCGGGCCCTTGTAAAGCCGGCAACGCATCAGCTTCCCATAAAGTTTACAGCCGGGTTGCATCATCCGATCCGACAATTGCGTGACGAAGTGAAAGCAAAGATGCATGGGTTCTTAAACGTGCTTGGAGCCGCAGTTCTTGCGGCGGAGCATCAATGGGATGCAGATCAAGCCGCAATGATGCTAGAGGATGAAGATCCGGGTTCGTTTTCATTTGCGGAGAATTTTTTCGCATGGCGCGACTGGAAAATCGATATGGAACGCTTGGAATACCGCCGGAGATTTGTCAGGTCCTTTGGCAGTTGTAGCTTCGATGAGCCGCGCGAGGATTTACGCGCGTTGAAACTGTTGTAGGTCGTCTGTGTCAGACGCCATCGGGTTGGCGTTTCGCGGAAACGCCCTACAATTCCACGAATGGCACTCAAATCGTTCCTCGAAGTTTCACCGGATTCGCATTTTTCACTGGAGAACCTTCCCTTTGGCATTTTTCAACCGAAGCAGGGCAAACGACGCGTGGGCGTCGCGATTGGGGATTTCATTGTTGACCTTTCGGCGTTGGAAGAACTCGGGCATTTCCGGTCGTCAGAATTTCAGAACCAAAAGGTATTCTCTGAGGATTCTCTGAACTCATTTCTCGCGCTGGGGCGACCGGCGTGGCGGAAGACGCGCGAAATTCTGCAACATCTCCTCTCGGCGGAAACGCCGACACTGCGCGACGATGCGCGGCTGCGCGAAAAAATCTTTCACGCGCAAAGAGACGTTGCGATGAAACTGCCGGCGCGGATCGGCAATTACACCGATTTTTATTCATCCTACCATCACGCGCATAACGTCGGTACGATGCTACGTGGCCCTGAGAACGCGCTCATGCCAAACTGGAAATGGTTGCCGGTCGCGTATCACGGACGCGCCAGTTCGATCGTCATCAGCGGGACTGATGTGCGCCGGCCGAGTGGGCAGACCAAGGCGCCAGATGCAGCCGCGCCAGCATTCGGGCCGACCAAAAGCCTCGACTACGAATTGGAAATGGCGTTTTTCATCGGCCCAGGGAATTCGTTAGGTCAGGCGATCCCGATTGACCGCGCCACCGATCACATCTTTGGACTGGTTCTGATGAACGACTGGAGCGCCCGCGACGTTCAGGCGTGGGAATATCAACCGCTCGGACCATTTTTGGCCAAAAATTTCGCGACGAGTATTTCTCCATGGGTCGTAACGCTGGAAGCGCTTGAAGCGTTCCGGAAACCGCTCGCGCCACAAGATCCCGAGCCGCTGCCGTATTTGCGCGCAAAAAATGAATTCACGTTGGATATTCACCTCGAAGCGCATCTCCAAACGTCATCAATGGATGGGCCGCAAGCGATCACCCGCAGCAATTTTCAAAATCTTTACTGGAGCATTTCCGAGCAGCTTGCGCACCACACCGTTAATGGCTGCAACCTGGAACCGGGCGATTTACTCGCAAGCGGCACAATCAGCGGCGCAAGCGAAGAATCGCGCGGTTGCATGCTGGAATTGACCTGGCGCGGCGCTAATCCGTTAAAGTTGCAAAACGGTGAAACGCGCAAATGGCTCGAAGACGGCGACAGACTCACCATCACGGGCTGGTGCCAGGGCGATGGTTACCGCGTTGGTTTCGGAGAAGTGACTGGGCGCATTTTGCCGTCGTATGAATGACTAGCTCATGATCCACCGTCTATTTGCTGCCGGGTTTCACGTTGAAGGTGGCGGCCCGAGGCGTCGCGAAAATTCCACGTGTGTCCTTTCACCGCGTCGTTCACCCACAAAGAGTTGCCAGGTTGACCTTCAAGTGAGTGGCCCACATACCGAGCGTGTCCAAAGAGTCATGGCGGCTGTGGAATAGTTTTGTTTTACGAGGGACGCGAGTTTTTAAAGTCCCGGTTTGCTGAAGACGCAAGCCTGTCGGGCCTTACTTTCGTAAAAGGCGCAAATTAACGATTGAATTCTCGGGCCGGTTTGTTAGACAGTTCCGAACCGTGAGGAAAAGCGCAAAAGCTCGCGCGGGCAAAGAACCAAGCCGAGTCGTAGCGGTCGGCGATACCATCATTGGCGAGCAAGGTTTAGTCGCAATTATTGGGCGCGACCGGCGGTACGATGTTTGCGGCGCGGCGCATACTTTTGAGGAGGCAAATAGACTTGTTCGACAACATCGCCCCGATGTGCTGCTCATCGAACCGTTTCTCGAAAACCGCGATGCCATCCGCTGGATCAAAGACCTTGCCACGGAATTTCCCCGTATTCGTATCCTGATTGTGTCACGGCAATCTGAACGGATTTATGCAGAGCGCGCACTGCAAGCCGGTGCCGCCGGTTACTGGATGCAGAACAGTTCGGTAGAAGAGTTAATGCGCGCGATCGAGACTGTGCTGGCTGGTGAGATCTACGCCAGTCGAGTGATCACTTCGTTCGCGATGCGAAAGTTTGCCGGTGATCGCACTCTTCCACACGGCCTCAATGTTCTTAGCGACCGCGAGATGGTGGTGTTCTCACTAATCGCGCTGGGGCACGGCGTCGGTCAGATCGCGAAAGAACTTGGCATCAGCCGCAAAACCGTCGAGAGCCACTGCGAGAATATTAAGGTCAAACTAGCGTACCTGACGCGGAAGCGTTGCGCCGTGGCGGTCGAGACTTGCTAGGGCACGGCTGAGGGTCCGGCGTGAAATCCCTGATACATCAATCGGGGATTAGCGGGCCTAAAAAATCAGTGCCTTTCCCCGATAGGCAGCGGGCTCCAGGCCCACCTAGTGTTCTCGATCTGGCACGAACTTTCCGATTTTCAGAAGATGAAGAACCAAGCATTTATTGACGGAGTAATGGTTCAATTAACTAACAACCTTCGATTCAAGCCAGGGCGACCGGCTAGCAGGCTTCTTCGAGGGCGATGTTGAAGTCACCGGGGTTTCGCCTAGCTAACGCGGACGCGGATTGTGCTGAAGACTTCGATGCGCATGCGGCGATTCAGGGTACCAGCGTTCTCGAAGCAATTCTGGCGGGATGCAACCCTGGCGAGGGTAGTCGGAATTTGAAAGAATTTTTGAGCGGCAGCTTAAATGCAGGGAACATAGGTGCTGAATAACCTCGATGGTACTCAAGCCCCCTGCTCGCTCAATTTTGAAGTGCGATACAGCGCAGTTGAAGAATACCCCTTGATAAGTCGAACGGGAAATCAGATTGAAAGCGACGACGGCGGAAATGAGTTCGCCTGGCACGTGGGCTGGAGCGGTCAACCAGGGGCGAGGCCACGTAGATGATCGGGAAGTCGGTGGCGCTCGACAATTCCGCGGGTGTGCGAACCAAAAATCGAGCCCGCGCGCGCTATTTGCTCCCGGGCTTAGCGGCGGGGATCTTAGCGAGATCAGGCGGCAGATTATCTGCAGGAAAGGTCTCAACGTTCATCTCGACGAGGCTCACGAACGGGCAACTAAAATCCGGTTTGGCTGCTCCGCTCCGATCGACAATCACGCCGACTGCGGAAGCGATACCCCCATGTGCGCGGATGATATCGAGTGTCTCCTGCACGCGTCCACCGCGGGTGACAACATCTTCGACAACAATGAATTTTTCGCCAGGCGAAATTTGAAAGCCGCGGCGCAAAATAAGTCTGCCTTCGTCTTTCTCGACAAAAATGTGGGCTTTGCCCAGCGAACGGCCGACTTCCTGGCCAACAATGATTCCACCGAGGGCGGGGGAGATCACAGCGTCGCAATGAAACTGGCGCAGTTTGTCGGCGAGCCAGCCGCAGACATTTGCGGCGATGTCGGTGTGCTGAAGAAGCAACGCACATTGGAAATATTCGCGGCTGTGCAGACCGGAACGCAAGACGAAGTGGCCGTCCAACAGCGCGCCGGTTTGTCGGAACAATACCAGCAGATCTTCGCTCCCCGGAAGGCCACTATTTTTACCCGGACGTATCATACGCTGTCGGCTCGCCCTCCGCTACCGTAGCGATCACTTCAATTTCTACGTTTGCTCCCCTAGGTAGAGCGGAAACCTGCACGGTCGAACGGGCAGGGGGATCTTGTTTAAAATAGGAGCCATACGTTTCGTTTACGGTCTGAAAGTCGCCGAGGTTGGTGAGGAAAATCGTGGTTTTGACAATGTTGTCGAAGGTAATTCCCTCCGCCTTCAAGATGCCTCCGATGTTGTCCATTACCCGGCGGGTGTGGGTGGCGATGTCGCCGGGAACGATTTGGCCCGATTTCGGGTCGAGTGGAATCTGCCCACTGCAGAACAGGAAACGCCCGATGCGTACACCCTGAGAGTACGGACCGATTGCCGCCGGCGCGTCCCTGGTGAAAATGCTCTTCTTCATGCCGCCGATTGTAACCGCAAATCTAACCGGCACAATGAGTCGCAAATTCAGGTGACATGTTATGGCCACGGGAGTATTTCGGTTGCAGCAGGCGCTGACTCTGCGACGGGATTTGCTGCTCATACTTGAAACAGGACTCTTCGTCTCATTTCGATTGAAATTGCTAATCGATCCTTCGTAATATGACCCGAAATCGAAGACGGGAGGTTGCTGGTTGAGTCCTTCCGCCGAAGTCGATTCAACGGGATTAATATCAATGTCGGCTCGAAAGCTCGCCGCGGATAAGTTGTTGTGGCAAACCCTGGGGCGCTGGAAACGCTCGAGCGCTGACTTACATCGCATTCAATTTCTGAAGACGGTGCCGTTCTTTGACCGGCTCTCGAATCGGCAGCTCAAGAGTGTCTCTGATATCATGTTTGAACGCACCTATGACGCCGACGAATCAATTTTTGAGGAAGGCCAGCCGGGAGCGGCGCTCTTCCTGATTTTGGATGGCAAAGTAGCAATAGAGATCTACCGCGAGGCTAGCACGACGCGTTTGGCTGTCTTGGAAAATGGTGCCTTCTTCGGCGAAATGGCCTTGTTAGATGAAACGCCGCGTTCTGCCAACGCACGAGCCTTAGAAAAAACCCAGACGCTGGCGCTTTATCGGAACGATCTTAATGAGTTGGTGGGCCGGGATGCGAAGACTGCCTGCCAAATTTATCGTTCCCTCGCTGGAATGATCGGCGATCGCCTTCGTTTGACCAATGAATTAGTGCAAATGAATACACCTGCCGATGAAGTCGGATTACGATGAGCAACGGTCAAGACTTCGAAGAAAGAGAGCGAGAGCGCAAAGTTCGGCGCAGAGTTTTTTATCTTACATTCGGGACACTAACCCTGGTTGTGGGAGGATTGCTTATCTGGAAGCTAAGCATTCTCATTCTGCCGATCATAGTTGGCGCCTTGTTGGCGTTCGTGTTCCGTCCGGTGAAAGAGCGCTTTAGGATCCGATGGTTACCTCACGAGCTCCAGGTATTGTGTTCCTTCGCGGCGATCGGTCTGGCCCTTTTTTTCGCATTTAATACTCTCCGCAAGCATATTCCTGACGAAGAGCAGAAGCTCGAGTTCAAAGTTCGGCTGCAATACAAACTGAATGAGAAATACCAGCAGTTGGTGGCGAAACCGCCGGAGGGAAAATCAAACACGGTGGGACCGCTAGCTGAAAAAGAACTCGGGCCCCTAATGGATAAGGTCAACAAGTTCCTCGAACTGGACCCGAGAGAACGCGATCTGTTCCTGAAATATGCTGCCGGATACAACGGCAGACCGCCTGTGGATAAAAAATTCGTTGGTTACTTTTGGGCAAACCAAAAAACCGGGAAATATGTAATTCCCGGAGAGCCTCCTGCAGATGCCGCGCCGTCCACAGCTGCAGCCGCTCCGGCTCCCGTTGCGGAGGAGGGGACAAGTTTGGAGAGTAAATTCTCTGCGTGGATGCTGGCTCCGTTGATTTTTATCTTTCTCGGCTTTGATAACGGACAGATCCGCTGCTTTTTCATCGGCCTCGTGCCCAATCGTTACTTTGAGTTGTCGCTCACCGTTCTCGACAGACTCGATGACGCTATCGGCAGGTATTTACGCGGGACCTTGACGGAGTGCTTTCTGGTAGGTCTGACTCTTATAGTGGGATTGATCTTCCTCGGGATTCCAGTGGGGATCGCCATCGCCATTGGCGTTGTTTCCGGACTTCTGAACGCCATTCCGTTCTTGGGGACGGCCATAGCCTTGGTCATTGGCGTTGGCTACGCTTTGATCGCGGAGAACATAAGGCCACTGATTCCCGGCCTGAATCCTAATGACCTCGCGGTGTACGTCGTGATTCTGGTCGTAGTCGCACACGTGCTGGATGATGTTCTTTTTCAGCCTTTTGTCCTCGGCAGCGCAGTGAATGTTCATCCTCTCGTCGTTATCATCGCGATCGTCGGAGGCTCACTCATCCTGGGTTTGTGGGGCATGTTATTTGCAATTCCCACGGTGGTAGTGGTGAAGACTGCCGTTGCGACCTTCTTCAAAGAACTGAAGGATTATCGCATTATTTGATATTCCTCGAATCTTCGAGGTTCGCTGAAGAAATTCGTTGAGCAGCAGCGCGTTTTGCCGACGATAGCGCTCTGTTGTAAGGTTTCCGTTCTGCATCGTAGGTCACAGAAAGATTTGACAGGCACTGAAGAGACGTGTCTTTCAAGGTCCGAAACGGCTGGGTAGCTCAGTCGGTAGAGCAGTGGACTGAAAATCCACGTGTCGGCGGTTCGATTCCGCCCCCAGCCACATCTATGAAAACTCGTCGAGTGCAGCAAATTTTGCAGCAAAACCTCGCGGGGGACGTGTGTATGCGCTGCACGGGGACGCTTCCAAATCTGCTGGATTGGCTCTCCGACCGGTTGCCGGCGCGGAAGCGTCGGCTCCGGTCGCGGGCTTGTCAAAGAGCCATATTAGACCGGCACCGACAGTGACGTTCTACGTTGGTGGGAGTTTGGTACGTTTTGACAGTCGCGAGCCAGGGGATCGTCAGAGTCCGTGCGTGAAGCGGTCAGAGATTTCGGAGTTCTCGGAGAAAGCAGGCAACGTCTTCGGTTGTCGCTGGCGAAGGTCGATCAAAGCAACTGCGGCCGTCCGATTTTTGGGACGCTGACGTACCCAGCGGATTTCCCTTTGGATGAACAGACGTTTAAGAGGCATCTGAAGGTCTTCTCTCAGCGTTTTCTAAGGACTTTTCCTTCTGCGGGGTTTCACTGGAAGTTGGAGTTTCAGGCCAGGGGTGCGGCACATTTTCATCCAATCTTCTGGAAGCTGGGCAGCGATAAAGCGTTTCTGGGGGAGTTTCGTATTTGGCTCGATGTAATTGGTACGAAGTCGTTGGTAGCGGCGACCAAAAGCATTTGTCAGCGGGGACCTCGGCGGACCTGATCAATTCACAGTTTGGAATCATCCGATATGTGAGTGGCTACGTGTCGAAGTGGGATCAAACAAGGCCGGCATGCAAGGTTGGTCGCTACTGGGGAATCGTGGGTCGGAGAAACATTCCGTGGGCTAAGGAAAAAGTTATGGAGCTGTTGCCGGATCAAGGAAAACTCGTTAGGCGCATTGCACGCCGGTATATGGAGGCGATGAACCGATGCCGTCGGATTCGGCACTTGGAAAGAAAGTTACCTTGGGAGATGTGCGCTGGATTTTTGCTTAACGGCGAACTCCGACAACTTCGGAAAAAATCGCCCCAGCTATACATGTTTGAGCATTTGCCGCGTAAGCTGCGACTAAAGAACAACCGGAACGTGAACGTTTTCTGTGATGCTAGGTTTTGGCAACAGGGGTTAGTGAGGTTGCTGTATTGCGCGTGTCAGCAGTTAGCGCCGCTGTCTCCGTAGTTTTTACGTACCTTCCGACCAACGCTTCGAAGATGACTCTAGTGCGTATTGCTCCCGTCACTTAAGTTTCGATTCCTGGCGATATGGCTTGTGTTGCCGATAAAGCTCCAGGCGTTCCTGCATTCCTTTGCGCGTGGCTGCGTTAATGCCCTTCAGATTGAGTGCTTGTGTTTCGTACTGTATTGCATTGTCGAAAGCGCCGATCTCCGCACAAGCGGCAGCTAAGGTGTCGATCGGGTGATAGTCCTGCCAGTGGTTCAGTTCGCATGCCCTTTTTGATTTCTCGAGTGCCTGCTTTCCGTTTCGCAGTGAGTCTTCCGGGCAAGTAGCTTGGAACCAGGCGAGACTGTTTAAAACATAATAATCCTTCGGAGAAAGCCGAGTCGCGTTTTCGAAGTCCGACGCTGCTGCGCGATAATTTCCCTTGGCAGAATGGAGGATGCCTCGCTCCATATAACCGTGCGCATCCGTCGGAGCGATCCGGAGAGCTTGGTCACAATCACGGCTCGCCATATCAACGGCGCCCATCTCTCGATAAGTTTTGGCGCGATTAAGATAAAAATCAGACTGCATAGTGCGGTCTTGGCGACGGATCGCCTCGCTGTAGTCACGTATCGCTTGGTTGTACTCCCCCTTGTCAGCATAGGCATTAGCGCGATTATTGTAGGCTCGAACAAAGTTTGGATTAAGACGGATCGCTGTATTGAGACTGCTGATCGCCTGATCCAGATTACCGCTTCGGCGGTAGATGATTCCGCGTTCATTGTAGCCGTTGAAATAGTTCGGATTCAGTCGAATCGACTCATTCGCGTCAGTCATAGCCTTGCCAAATTCGCCCTTTTGGCCGTATGCGGAGGCACGCCAACTGTAGATAGCAGAGGCTGTCGTCGTCTCGGGCTTCATCTCTAGAGCCTCGGTGTACGTTCGAATGGCCAAATCATATTGTTTGAGCATGTATTCCGACGTGGCCTTCTTTACGAGAGGGGCCACTTTGGGGTCGATCGGAACTGTGTGTGTAATCGCGTCTGCGGGGATCGCGGTGACTGCAGCGCTCAGCACGGTTAGTATCAGCAGTATGGTTTGAGTTCGGCCGACATTCATTTGTTTAACGCGTCAACGCGTACGCAACGACATAACAATGGGTAATTGGCGCAAGGATAGTAAGGTCAGGTCCGAGTAGATTTCCAGAAAACTTGCGGGGCATGACGACCAAGTTTGTAGCGGGCAAAAGTTTGTAGCGGGCAACGCCTAGTTAACGCAAGCCAAAGTCGATTTCATGAGTTCGAACATACTTGAAAAAACGAACTGCCTGCACATGACGTGGCAGGTCAAACGTTGCTCTGATCAGCTCCACTCAGGCGCCGGTTCGAACGAGCGACCGACCAGCGAAGTGCATTATTTCCAGAATTGTCACTCGGGAAAATCTGCAGTGAGGCTATTTTTTGCCCCTCCATGTTCGCTGTCGGACATCCTGCTAGCACCGACATGAATGTCAGATGAATAAGCACGGACCCAATGCGGCTCCGCCTTTCTTGCTTTCCTTTCTTCGACGAGCACAGCACCCCATGCTCGCAGCTTTTCAAATCCGAGGAGAAACAACCCGACGCCAGCTAGCGAGGCGATTAGACCCAGCATTCCAAGCTGCGACCACTCGGTCTTGCAGGTCCAAATGAATGATCCCACGCAAAGCACAGACACGAATAGCAGCGTGGGCTTTCGCCCGATCAGATTTACTACGAACACTCCGAGAGGTGCGCCCAAAGCCACAATCGGCGCCGCGGCGAGCCAGTTCCAATACGTTCCGGGTTGTAGCCCGGTAAACAGGTTCTTTACTACGATGCCGAGAACCGAGCTGAATGCCATGATAATGACCGAAGTGGGAATGGCGATCTTCAAATCGGCGCGACAGAGCAACACAAGCGCGGCGTAAAGCACCATATCGATCCCTACGCCCGTCACTGCCACGACCGTTGCACCGGACAAGAGACCCAGAACCAAGCCGACCCGGAAATCCCAGCGCTCGTCAAATTCTGTCATCCCATCATGGGAAGATATCTCATTGATCCGCAAAAGATGCAGCACCCCGAAGCTCGCCCAGACAATCGCGAAGATCAGTTTGATCAAGAGTGCGGGCACCAAGGGGGCAACGAGCAAGATGCCCACCGGTACTCCTGCCAGCGCCCCAACGGTTGCACCTTTGAGCATCGACCACGCCAGCGGTTGACGCCGGGCAAGGATGAAAATACTGGCGCTGGTCATGCCAATTGATTGCACTGCGAAACTGAAATCGCGGCCAAGGGTAGCCGGCATTTTGAAGAGCAATACTAGGATAGGAAAACCTACCGTGCCGCCTCCCATTGGCGTCGATCCGGCCACGTAACTACCAAAGACCATCGCGAGTGCAATCGGCCAATGCGTTTTCGCTTCGCTCCAGCGCCCCAAACCAAAAACGAGCCAGCACCACACGGCATAGAAGCCGACCAGCCAAAGAAACCAAACCCAGAGGTGCTGTTTGCGGTGTGCAACGGACATAAGGCTAGATCCGCGTTGTCGTGGAAATTCCGATTTTTCCGCCTGGCGACATCGGAGAGTCTGGGGCCATTTGTCTCCAATCAAATTGTGTAACAACTTTCCAGGCGGTCAGATCCATGTGTGCAAATCCCCTCGGACTGGAGCTCTTTTCACTCGGTTGCCGACTCTGATTGATGAATTCCATACGTTGAGCGATCATTAAACAACTTAAAAATCGTGATAATGGAATAATAACTAGCAATTATACAAGGAGGATTTTATGGAAATTGTGCTGTGGCAAACTAGCCGGGTCGCGCTGCTCGGTTCGGCGACCGATGATTCATAATCCCCTTGGAACCAAATCCTTCATTCCTACCAGAAAAATCCCTCATTTGCATTTCCTGCTCGCCTTCCTCAATGTTCTATCGTGGTGCAGGATCCTTTGGAAATTCGGCATTTGCGCTATTTTCTGGCAGTGGCTGAAGCCGGCAGCTTTAGCAGGGCGGCCAATCGTCTCGGCGTTTCGCAGCCAAACATTTCCCAACAGATGCGCGATCTTGAGGTGGCGCTGCGAGTGGCGCTATTCCAGCGGCGCGGGAAACGCATCCTGCTCACCTCCGCCGGTCTGATTTTCCAAGAGCATGCGCGGGCAATCCTGCGCCAGATCGAAACTTTTCTTCAAGAGCTGAGCACTGAACCGGGACAGCTTCGGGGTGCACTCCATCTCGGCGTCGTGCCAATTCTCAACGTCGCTCTAATCCCACACTTGCTCGGGATATTCGCTTCGACCCACCCGGGCATCAGCCTGAACGTTGAAGAAATTTCGTCTACCGAAATTGAAACCGCTTTGGAAGAAGGGCGCATGGATGTCGGTCTTGGATTCCTCACACGCCACTCGCCCAATTTACGTTACGAGCGTCTTTGCACCGAGCAATTTGCCCTCATCGTTCACGAAAGTCACCCGTGGGCCAGACGGCGCATCATCGATCTCTCCGAGCTGCATCAGGAACGTCTTCTCCAACTGCCCGACACTTTCGTCATGCGCCGCATGACGGACGCGATTTGCCGCGAGCATCAGGTACGGCCCCGCACCATCGCGGAGATCAACGCCATCGAGACTCTGCTGCGCTCGCTCGCTCCGTTGAAGGCCGCGACCCTCATGCCGAAGATCGCCTTGCGCGGCAAAAGCGGTCTCATCGCCATCCGGCTCAAAGGCAAGAATCTTGCCCTGGAAATTGGCCTGCTCCGCTTGATCGATTCCGGCGCCAACAACGCGGTCGATGAATTTACGAAACTGGCGCGAGCCGTTGTCCCGAAGATTATCAAGAAATAACCGCGCCCAGAAATCGCCAGTCTTTCGTTAGGCCGCAGACCACGGAGGCGATGACGGTGGCCGCGTTGACTTCCGCGGAGCCCCCTTTGATCCCTATAGCTTTGCTGGCGCCTCGCGCATGTTCGTCTCGCAGGTCTTTGCGCTTGAGAGCACGCGGTCACGCAACGGCCTACCGCCGTTGATCACGAGAAAAAACGCTTGCGCACTTCGCCGTTTGTCATAACATCGCTGAAATCAATGGCGCTATAAATATAATCTTTACTTTATTGAAATTCGCCGCTATTCGTAGCGAAAATAAGAGACAAATCTCGAACCAGAACGGAACCCGGAGCCGGAAATGATCGACGCTAAGGTTTTTCTCGACAGACGTGGAGTCTGGGCCTTCGGACTCGGCTGCCTGGCCGTCACCGTCGGCGTTCTGTTGCATCTGCCAATGTTCTGGATGGGCCACAACAACGGGTTTGTCCTCTACGGCATGCCGATGGACCCGAGCATGATCTTCGGCATGTACCTGATTATTGCGGGCGTCATTGCGGCGGGCTACGGCCTCCTGCCGAGCAAGGCGGCCTACAATGCAGTGGTTTCTTCGCGCGTGACTGTGGTTGCACCCGAAGACGCCCCCCTTAATCGGGCGCATTGGACGCTAATCGCGGTCCTCGTGGTCGCGCTGATCATCGACGTGATGAAACCCGCCACGCTCGGATTCACCATCCCGGGGATGATCAGAGAATATCAAACCACCAAACAGCACGCTTCGCTGGTTCCGTTTTCTGCTCTCATCGGGACAGCGAGCGGATCCATTCTCTGGGGCGTCCTGGCCGACTTCTATGGCCGCAAAGCAGCGATCCTATTGTCGGCCGTTGTCTTTATCGGCACATCGATCTGCGGTGCCATGCCGTCGCTGAACTGGAATGTCGGGATGTGTTTCCTGATGGGATTTGGCGCTGGCGGCATGCTGCCAGTGACTTACGCGCTCCTGGCAGAGATGATGCCGTCGAAGCACCGCGGTTGGGCCCTGGTGCTGGTGGGAGGCCTCGGTGCGGTGGGCGGATATTTCGTCGCCAGCGGTTTCGCAGCGACACTGGAGCCCATCTTCAGCTGGCGCATTCTCTGGCTGATGAATCTCCCCACGGGGCTGATCCTCCTCGGGCTCGGACCTTTTATCCCTGAGTCAGCTAAATTCTTGCTTGCCCGGGGAAGGAATGCAGAGGCGCACGTGGTCATGGCGCGCTTCGGCACGGTCAGCCATGAGTTGACCGAAGGTGAGGAGGACGAATCGGAGCTGTTTGCCCACGGTCATGATCACATCCTGGAAGAGGAAGCCAAGCTATGGACGCCCGTGCTGATCGGCAAAACGGCCGCCCTCACGATTGCCGCGCTCTCATGGGGTCTGATCAACTTCGGCCTGCTCCTCTGGATGCCTAACGATCTGGTCACGAAAGGCTACTCGATGGCGCTCTCGAGGAAGCTTCTGGCCGAATCTGCGCTGATTGCCCTTCCGACTGTCTTTCTCTGCACCTATATTTACAGCCGCTGGAGTAGCAAATGGGCACTGACCACCTTCATCACGCTGACCCTGCTGGGCTTGTTATGGGTATTGGAACTGGAGACTCATGTGGGCGGCAATCCCGTCTGGCCGGTGGGTCTTCTCATCATTGGCAGCAACGGCATCATCGCCATCCTGCTTCCGTATGCCTCGGAGAGTTATCCGATCAAGATTCGCGGTCGCGCCACGGGCTGGGTGGCGATGTTCACGAAGGGCGGGGGAGTGCTGGCGCAAGCCCTGAGCATTACGGCTCTGGTCCCGCCGCTCGGTGTAACGGCGGTGATCATCATGGTGCCGGTGATCATCTCCCTTGCCCTGTTCATCCGCTTCGGGACAGAAACACGCGGGCTGGACTTAAGGCACTTGGAACGCAGCCGCGGCGATCTTCTCTCAGCCGCGCGATAAACCGTCCTGCGGTCACAGCACCGGCGGCTGCGGCCAGAACCAGAATCTCAACGTCGCGCTTTACCGTTTCCTCTGTGCCGCGCGATTTTTAAGTTGCACCGCCAACGGCATCCGGAGATCCGGGAGCGCACGAATCGTGGTGAGCAACCCTGGCTCGTGAAGCGAGTAATGTCTGCGCTCGCTTGAGCTCGTCCGGTATTCCGATGTCGATGAAGAGTCCGGTGCAAACCAATTCATAAACGCCGCGATCCAGAAAAGCGTAAGTCGTTACTGTTCCTTTAGAGTCTTAGCCTGGACGGCGTCGTAACTGGGTCCGCTTGGAATGCGGGAAGGTCTGTCGCAGGCGGGAAAAGCCAACCTTTCTTTTATGGCGACAACTTCGTTCGGTCACTCCCGCAGAATGAGGTGATGGAAGCTCTCCTAGAATGGACACGGATTATGTTACCCGACGTTTCGACGCATCTTCGGAGCGACTGAGCTTGCTAGAATTTTCTTGTTATCGTCGGCACCTGATGTAGGATTTCGCCTGACACGCGACTAATCGCTTATCTCCCGCTGACGACTGAAAATAGCAGTGAACACGATGAAGATCAAAACCGATGTGCTTATAATTGGAGGTGGACCGGGGGGTGCGACGGCAGCAATGTTCCTTCTCCGGGAAGGAATCAAGCCAATCGTGCTCGAACAGGAAACGTTTCCACGTTTTCATATCGGCGAATCGATGACTGGCGAAGCCGGCCAGGTGCTCCGGCGACTCGGCTTGGAGGAGAACATGTCGAGGGCCAAGTATCCGGTGAAACATGGCGTGAAAGTTTATGGATCGGGGGGAGCGAACACCTGGTTCATTCCCGTCTCCGCTCGCACGCCGGACTGGAAGCTGAGCCCTGGAACCACCTGGCAGGTTCGTCGCAGTCATTTCGACGGCATGATGCTCGACGAGGCCGCGAAGCGCGGTGCCAATGTTGTTCGAGGCAAAGCGGTGAAGCCGCTCCTTCGCGATGACGGCGGTTTGCGCGGCGTGACGATGCGCCAGCCCGATGGCAGCCATGAGGATATTGAAGCGGAAGTGACGCTCGATTGCTCCGGCTTGGCCACGTTTCTTGCCAATCAGCGCGTGACAGGGCCGAAATACGTCGGCAATTACGACAAACAGATCGCCTTTTTCTCTCATGCCACCGGCGCGATCCGCGGCGGCGGGTCGTCTGGCGAGGACGCGAAGAATAACACGCTCATCTTTTACCTGAAGAAGTTCCACTGGGCCTGGTTTATTCCGATTGATGACGAGGTGGTAAGCCTGGGATTAGTGGTACCAACCGCGACTTTCCAAGAATCAAGACAAAGTCCCGAAGAGTTCTTCCGCAGTACTCTTCCCGGGATCAACCCCGCTCTCGCAGGCAAAACCTCCGACATACAGCTGGTCGAGAAAGTGCACGTAATTCCCAACTATTCCTACCAGGTCCGCCGCTTTTGCGGGAAAGGTTTTATCTGCGTTGGCGACGCGCATCGCTTCATCGATCCGATTTTTTCCTTTGGCATCTCGGCTACCCTGCGGGAAGCGGAGTTTGCTGTGCCTCATGTGCTGGCATATCTCGGGGGCAAAGGTCGCGACCTGGCCAATCCGTTCGCGGAGCACATGCTCTTTTGCGAGAAGGGGACCGATAACCTCGAGGACATGGTTGACCTGTTTTGGGAACAACCCTTCGCCTTTGCCGGCTTCGTCCATTTGCGCTACCGTGACCAGTTGATCGATGCCTTCGCCGGACGCGTCTACGAGACCGAGCACCAGCCTTCGCCTGCGATTCTCGCCTTTCGCAAGATGCTCAAGCGAACGAGGGATTATGAGCACGAAGATGATTATTCCATTCCGATCGGTTCGCGCTTTCATCCGGAGCGCGCTGCCATATGGGAACCTAACTCCCCTCTCTCGACCACCGAGGAATGGATGTTAGCGCACTCGTCCTGAGGGCGACGAGCGATAAACGTCCCAGGCTAGGGGACCGACGAATGTTGAGAAGCGGCATTGACTCGTGAGGCAAGCACCGTCTGCGCCCGCTTGAAGTCGTCCGGTATTCCGATGTCGATAAAGAGTCCCGTGCAAACCAAGCCATAAACGCCGTGATCGAGAAAGCGGGGAAAAACGTCTCTCTCCAGTGAGATCGCCGTCCCCGCTGGCAGGTCGCGCACGATCTGCTTTCGAAACAAATAAACGCCGGCGTTGATCAGACCTGGCCCTTCATAAGCTCCCTTTTCAACAAACGCAGTAATGCGGCCATCGTGGTCGAGTGCCACGCTGCCATAGCGAGTGACATCGGCGACCGCCTGCAGCACAATCACCATTGCGGCATCCCTGGTCGTAAACAGCTCCAACATTGGAACAAGACTCCACTCCACGTAGCTGTCACCATTTAGGACAAGAACTGGGTCGCTGATGAGTGATTCGGCGAGCTTGAGGGCTCCTCCAGTGCCTAGCGGCTCGTTCTCTCTGGAGGAGCGGATACGCATGGCAAGCTTATTTCCGGTGCCGAAGTAGCTTTCAATTGTCTCGGCCATGTAGCCCGTTCCCAAAATCACGTCAGCGACTCCCTGAGATTCGAGTCTATCGAGCAACAGTTGAAGAAAAGGCGTTCCCGAGATTAGAGCCATCGACTTTGGCCGGTCAGCGAGCACAGGGCGCAGTCTAGTGCCCTTCCCGCCACAAAGCACGAAAGCGCGAACCGCGCTGCTTGGAATGTCTGGGTTATCTTCCAGTTTTTCCATCGTTTATCGCAAAATTAAAAGTAAGGCCGTGCGATTCGGGTTCCACTATGGAGGCGAGTGCCCAAACTGGTTGACCTTTTCAGGGTAGCCCGAAACGAAATTCGCGCCGCGTAAGCTTAGGCTTGCTAATCCCGAGCGATTAGGTCTTCTCGCGCTTGGCTGAAAACGTGGGAATACCCTCTTGGGCCGGAGGTTGAACTTCCGCTGTCGGTACGGTCGGCGTCTTGGTCGCAATTAACTCTCCCAGCTTGCGCAGAGTCGCGAAGTTTTCAGCTATAAGCTCTTCGTCCTCAACCCGAATACCCAAGTCACTTTCCAAAAATGCGACCAGGCGAATCAGAGCGAGCGAGTCAAGGTGTAGCGGCTCGTCAGGATCGGTTATTGGTGGCAAAGAACCACGATTGTTGTCTATGTACTCTTTAAGTTTCGCGGGTATTTCCATAATCTCGGTGTGGTAGTTTTCCAAACTTTGCCGATTTAGCAAGTCCCTTGCTAGCGCGCTGGTGACCAGGCCCGTCCTGTTCGAATATGACGAATTAACGCGCTCCTAGCCAATCCTCGGTCGTCGCGACGGGGGAATTAGGTTCCCAGATTGCCGCCCGCTCCGGACGAAAGCGGGAACCGATTGGCACAGAGTAGTCATCCTTGTCATACTCACGGGTGCGCTTGAGCATTTTGCGGAAAGCGACAACGGCTGGCGAAGGCTGGTGCTCATTTGGATAAATCCGACCGGCAAAGGCGTCAGTCAATTGGTCGGGATAACGATGATAGACGAAGGTCGCGAAGGCTAAGGGCTGTTCCCAGAACAGGTCAATCATGTCTTCAAGATTATCGATCCCTTGTTCGCAGAATGCTTGGTGCTGGCTGAACGGGTTTTCCCCGTTTCGCCTCTTGCCCTCCAGGTACTCGCGGACGAGCGGCGCGGCATACTCCCCTTCACGCATGGTCACGGTCAGTCCGAAAGAAAATATCGGATCGATAAAACGGTGCGCATCACCGATGCAAATAAAGCCTTTCCCGCAAAAGCCGCGCACCTGGTAAGAGTAGTTTGGGATAACGTGCACCTTCTCAACCAGCTTCAGCTCAGGTATGCGATTCCGAAGCTCCGGGTTGATGTCGTAGAGCTCGTTCCGGAAAAACTCTTCGGGAGTTTGTTTTTTGGCCAGAAAGTCCGCGTTCGGCGTGACCATTCCCACGCTGACCACGTCGTTATCGAGCGGAATGAACCACGCCCAGTGAAACTTTTTTGCGTAGAAGATCAGAGTATTGTCTTTGGCATCTTCGCCCGAAGTGCCGGAGCCACGGATCGCACCGGTGACTTGCGAGAAGAAGGCGACCTGCTTGTCGTAGTTACCAAGGTATTTTGGACCGGTGACACGTTGGTTGGCGAGAAAGGTTGCCTGGCCGGAGCAATCGAGCACTACCTGGGTTTCGATGTCCTCGCTCTTACCGTCCGGCCAGCGAACCGTTACGCCTCGCACCGCGCCGTCATCGGCTAGTAGCGGCTTTGTCGCCGTGCCTCGCATAACAGTGGCTCCGCGCTTCTCGGCTTCCTTGAGCATCATCGTATCGAAGTCGCTGCGCCGCACCTGCCATGTGGTTGAGTAAGAGAGATTCCACTCCTTATCGCGGGACGAAACGGGGACATACCAGGAATTCACGCCGCTCGAGCCGAAGACTTTCACGCCGTGCTTGACTGGATGCTCTCTCTTTGTCATCTCCTCCTCAAGACCGAGTCGTCGAACGACCTGAGCCGCTTCACCTGTCATCGATTCGCCAATGTGAAACCGCGGGAACTCTTCCTGTTCCAGAATGACTGGCTTTATTCCTTCCCGCGCGAGGAACATTGCCATCGCGGACCCCCCCGGCCCGCCGCCGATTATTAGCACATCAGTTTTCATGATCCAGGACCGTTCTGCCCTAAAAACGGGCGTGCTGCCTTCCTGCATTTAACTTCGAACAAGCTAATGACCGGTTCCAGACGGATGCCGCCTGATCTTTCTGTCCGACGGAGTCCTACAGGCCTCGATGGGTGGCCGCCTGGCGCGAGAAGATCACTTTACGTGTGTGGCTTCTTCCCACCGAATGGCTGAGCGAAGCAGCTCACCTAAAGAATTCACACCGAATTTTTCTTTCGCGCGAGCGCAGTAGGCTTGCACCGTTTTCAAACTCAGATGCAAGTCGCCCGCGATTTGTGGGGTAGTGCGGCCCTGGCCAAGGAGTCGAAAGATTTCCAGCTCGCGATCGCTTAAGCGGTCTACCGGCGAACTCGCTGACGCCTTGCCTGATACGCCAATTCCGCGGGCCATCCTGTTCACAACTTTTTCGCTTACGTAGACGTTGCCCTCAAGGACACGGCGGATGGCGGTAAGCACGCTTTTGGTTGTCTCGCGCTTCATGACATAACCGCGCGCGCCGGCGCGCAGGGCCCGTTCGGCATACAACGCTTCGTCATGCATTGAGAGAACGATTAATGCAATCAGCGGAAACTGGCTTTCCAGGTTTTTGATCAATTCCAAGCCCGATTCATTCTTGAGCGAAATGTCGACCAACGCGACATCCGGGCAGGTCCTTGCGATCCCGGCGGTGGCTTCCGCTGAGTCTTCCGCCTCGCCGCAGACCATGAGATCATCCTGTCCATTGATCAGGTTAGTGAGCCCCTCACGGACCAGCGGATGATCATCAACTAGAAAAATGCGATGCTTGGTTGCGACTGGCTCCGACTTCATCGCGAGCAGTTTAGGTCACTGTCGCTCGGAATGCTAACTTGCATGCTACAATTGTACCCCTCCCACCATTCCGCTGGATTTCGAAGTTCGCGCCGATCAACGCCGCACCATGACGCATTAAGCGAAGACCGAGGCCCGGGAGATTAGGCAGCCTGTCCGGGAATCCAATTCCATCATCGACGATGGACAGCGTAAGTTCTGGGCCATTTATCGCGAGTCGAATGGCGATCTCCCCCGCAGACGCGTGTTTGGCTGAGTTCGTGGCCGCCTCCTGAGCGATTCGATAAAGTTGGGTTGCAACCGCGGAATCGAGGATTGGGACTGACTCTTGTCCAGCAAAAACGCAGTTAACTCGAAACCGTTCGCTGATGTCCTCAGCAAGACCCTTTAACCCAGTGATTAGACCTTCGGCCTCGAGTTCAGGCGAAAAGAAGCCCCGCGCTAACTGGCGGGTAACCTCGATCCCTTGTTCAATATAGCCGACTAGTTTTTCTGCTTCAGGCACCTCTGGCGCCGCCCTTCCGGCAAGCTTTTGGCTTAACACCTGGGCCGCGAGTGCTGTCCCAGTCAGATGCTGGCCAAGAATGTCGTGCAGATCCTGTCCCAGGCGCCGTCGTTCACGATCCGCCACTTGCGAGATCTCTCGGTCGAGTCGCTGTCGTTCCGTCATCTCGCGTTCTAAAGCCTCCGTTCGTTCCTGCACGCGTCGATCCAGCTCCCGCATAAGCGTTCGCAACTTCGACAACACGAACGCAAAAAGCGCATAGGATGCACAAACCGTTCCGACACTCCAGAATCCAATACCTGGCATCCCAGCTGTAAGGTTCGCCAGCACCCATGCGGTCACGCTGATAATAACAATGGCGAAACCAAAGACGAGGCTCCCAAACCACGCTGCCAGAGAAATCGGCAACAGATAAAATAGAAGTAGCGAGCGCTCGTATCCGGTCAAATAATCTGTGTACCCTATAATCCCGACGAGCAAAATGCAGACAACCACCAACTGCTTGGGGGAAGGTGTGGAACGGGAAAAACTGCGCCAATTGGCTATGACCCCAATCCGGCCCTGAGTCGTTCGCATTTTAGTTACCTTTTGCAGAACCCGCATTCTCCCGATCTTCTCAAACTTGCTATTCTCCGAGTAACATATTGAACTTGCTGATTAATACGACCTCTCGTTTTGCGCAGTCTCCTGAGAAGCTAAAGATTACACACCGATCAACGTAGCTTTGAAGTGAAACTTGTCGCACAACCAGCATTTTTTCGCTGACTGTTAGAGGAGTTCACGTTTCATGGGCAGCGTGTACGGTCAATCCGGAATGGTCTTGCCGTCGGACGAGAGGCCGTTTTCTGAAAAGCCTTGGCTAGTCGGGAGTGATTCTGTGCCACATGCGTCGCATTGTGATCAACTCCCGAAATGCTTTGCGGATAACTGCAATGTTACCGCCGGTCGATTTCCGGTGCCGTCGCGGAAAATGGTTCACCCGCATCTCCTCGACTGTCATGCCAAAGCTGGCTGCTGAGCGAAGATTTCCGTATTAACCATCGCGTCCACACTCTGGATTCGGATACGGTCGAAGAGATAACGGTTGAAGACTTTGAAAGCGCAGTCAATGTCACGGAAGCTGATCCCGAGCGCGAGGCGCACGAGTATTCCAATCCCAGGCAAACAATAACCTGTGCGGCGGGGTCCTGCCGCCGGGCATGGTAACCAACAACGATGTCGTGGGCACCCGCCTATTCGAGGAGCGCGGCCACTTCCCTTAAGTCGAGGGTCAGTAAAAAAAATTGAGCATACCGCGTCAGCCTGATGCCGCTCTTGGCGCGGCATCGTAAGCGGCCGTTCCGAGGATGATGAACGACACGCACGTTGGACAACTCCTCGACGAGCCGGTCACAGATCTCGCCCGTGCGGTCCTTGCTACCGTCATTCGCCACAATGATCTCAAAAATTCAAGCGAGTTTCGGGTCCAGTCCGATGCCCTCCTCTACGACGGGCCGAATATTTGCCTCTTCGTTAAATGCAGGAAGAACGACTGATAACGACTTCATGACCCTTTGTTTCGATTTAGCACTTGGCCGCTCTTGTTCTTTGGAGCGGGCAGCACCATATCATAGCGTTCTACAGAATTCCGAAGCTGAAGTGGTCGAAAAAGTCGAAAATCTGCTCCCGAATCAGATTCCACCTTTAAAAAGCTATTCTGTGCAGTCTATCGCGATCAAGAGCGGGTCATTGTTGTCGTTGGCTCGTCTGCTTCCGCATCGGGTTTGTCGTGTGGGAAGTCAATTTGTGGCTAAAACCTAGAAGCACCCCAAAATGAACTCCCCGCAGTTCGCCAGCAAACCACCCTGATAACTGATCGCTGCGCGAATCTCCTGCGTGCTTTTGGAGTTGCAAGAGTTTGTAATCAGCCATCCGACATCCCGGTCCGGAGACCGGCTGCGCAACCTCGGGCACAAAACGTGCTTTGGCTTAGGGAAAAATTCTTAAGAAAAGTCTTGCATAGGGCGTGAATAATTGCGAAAAACGTCCCCTTTCTAGACAATACTAACAATCATGAAGGCTCCCCCCCAGAATGAAGACCCCCCCCTATTTCGCGTCGGACGTAGAACATCATAAGCAATCTAAAACACGATCTTTCAGAATGTCGGCTTTACCCGGCATGCTGCATTGCGCTGCTCGGCTGCTTGCAATCCTAAGAAAGGCCTTCTTTCGAGGCCAGGGAATATACAGACCAGTTGGCATTATGTATTGGCGACCGCTTGTTGGCTCTCTCCCGGCTATCGTCGCCGCGATTCTGCTCTATGCCTCCAACCACGCCGATGCGCAGTCGCAGCCGGCGCCAATGATCGGGCTTTTTTATCTAGAGGATGCCGATGCCCTCGGAGCCCCGCCATATAAGTGGGATAAGGATCGGGGACTGCAAAACCCATACGTGCAAGGCATTGCCCTGCGAACGCATTGGAACAGAGTCGAGCCACACGAACACGCAGACGCAAATGACTTTCTACTGGGATTATCTCGATCAAGGCGTGGCCCTGGCAGCTGCTGCCGGGAAAAAAGTTTCCATTAGTGTACAGGCCGGGGTGGAGACTCCGCAGTGGGTATATGATGCTGGTGCGCCTGCTTTCAATGTAACGGAGCAATATGGTTATTCGGCGATCACAGACGGAGTGACTACTGCCGGATCAACTGAGGTGGTAAGCGCCGGGGATACCGCCGGCTGGGTTTTTCCTCAGAGCGTTGGGTTACCGATATCGGGAGGCAGCATACCGGCCGAAGCGACTATCGTCACGGTTAATTCGAGCAGCAATGTTACGATTTCTGCGCCCGCGACGGAATCAGCTACGGGAGTTGCAATCAACACCGCACACATTGAGCCGATGCCGCTGCCGTGGGACCCGGTATTTCAGCAGAAATGGGGCGCCTTCGTTCAAGCACTTGCCGCGCGCTACGGCAACGCTCCGAATCTTGCCTATGTTACAATGGGTGGCCCGGGTCGGAGACGGGAAGCGTATTTCTGTTTTGCACCATACGATATAGACTACTTCATATACGCTCGGTGGATTACCCAACTGGGAACGGGGCGTCAAATGGATTATCGATCAATACGCAACTTACTTCCCGAATACGCCATTCATTCTGGCCATGGCGGACCCGATTCCGACGCCCGAGGGGGATGATTCCTTAAAAGCTGTGGTTAATTACGGCGCGGCTCAGTATCCCGGCAATCACTTCGGCGTAATGTCGTGCGGCCTTCAATATCCTAACGGTCCAAGCGCCGGGTCAAACGGAGCACAGTTCATACCATTATTATCTCCGACTTCGACCGCGGGGTTTTGTTTCTACGGACCACAAAATGTGTCGACTGATGCGGAGACCGGACGATTCATGTTAGATTTGGGATTGGAAAGAGGGTTCAACTTTGGCGCACACTTCATCGAGGTTTATAGCGGCGACTGCACTAATCCTGTCTTAGCCCCAGTGCTTACAACGTGGGGAGCTCTTTTGACAACGACTCCACCCATACCCTTTCCTCCAAGCGGTTTGACAGCGATAGCAACCTCTTCATCGACCATTGACCTTGGCTGGATGGACAATGCAAACAATGAAGTCGGGACACGAATCGAACGCAGTATTGGATCGAACGGCAATTATACTTTGTTGACGACCGTGGTACCTAATGCCACCTCGTTCACAGACACTGGTTTGCTTGATGGGACACAATATTATTATCGGGTTCTAGCTTTCAATACGGGAGGGTCTTCAACCTATTCCAACGAACAATCGGCTGTTACGACCTTAAACAGCCCGACATGTCTTGCCGCTACAACGGTGACCTCTTCTCAAATAAACATTACCTGGTGTGATACTTCTTCGAGTGAGAGTGGTTATAAAATCGAGCAAAGCCCTGTTGACAATTTACACTATACTGAAGTGGGAACCGTTGGCCCGAATGTGACTGCCTACAGCGCTACAGGCCTCACTGAAGGAACCAAATATTACTATAGAGTGCGAGCCTACAATGCGATTGCGATCTCCGGATATAGCAGTGAAAAGAACGCCACAACTCTTTGGAATATTCCCGTGCCACCATCAGGAGTCAGGATCACAACTCTCCAGCCAAACAAAATCATGATCGCCTGGGCGGACAACTCTGGAAATGAAACGGGCTTCAAGATTCAGCGGAAACAGGGGGCGACAGGAGCGTATGGTGATCTGACAACAACGGGAGTCAATGCAACACAGTACAGCGACACTACCGTTACCGATGGCACATCGTATTACTACCGGGTTTGTGCTACCAACTCGGCTGGCGATTCTGCTTATTCGAATGAAATCAGCGGTATAACTCCCCTGTCAATCCCGACATCTTTGAGCGCAACAGCATTATCATCATCGCAAATAAACCTTACCTGGGCTGATAATTCTTCGAGTGAAAGTGGTTATACAATCGAGCATAGCCCTGTTGATAATTTACACTATACCGAAGTCGGAACCGTTGGCCCGAATGTGACTGCCTACAACGATACAGGGCTCAGTGAAGGAACCAAATATTACTATAGAGTGCGAGCGTACAATGCGATTACGATCTCCGGGTATAGCGCTGAAAAGAACGCCACAACTCTTTCTAATATTCCCGTGGCGCCATCAGGACTTAGGATCACAACCCTCCAGTCAAACAGAATCATTATCGCCTGGACGGACAACTCTAACAATGAAACAGGCTTCAAGATTCAGCGGAAAGGGGACTACAGGAGGGTATACCGATCTCACAACAACGGGAGGCAATGCAACACAGTACAGCGACACTACCGTTACAGATGGCACATCGTATTACTACCGGGTTTGTGCTACCAACACGGCTGGCGATTCTGCTTATTCGAATGAAATTAACGGTATAACTCCTCTGTTAATCCCGACATCTTTGAGCGCGACAGCGGTATCTTCATCTCAAATAAACCTTACGTGGACTGATAATTCTTCGAGTGAAAGTGGTTATAAGATCGAGCAAAGCCCTGTTGATAATTTACACTATACCGAAGTTGCGACCGTTGGCCCGAATGTAACTGCCTACAGCGATACAGGGCTCAGTGGAGGAACCAAATATTACTACAGAGTGCGAGCGTACAATGCGAATACGATCTCCGGGTATAGCGGTGAAAAGAACGCCACAACTCTTGCTAATGCTCCGGTGGCGCCATCAGACCTTACGATTACCACCCTTCAGTCAGCGAAAATCGTTATCACCTGGAGTGACAACTCTAACAATGAAACGGGCTTCAAGATCCAGCGGAAAGGGGCTACAGGAGGGTATACCGATCTCACGACAACGGGAGCCAATGCAACAAAGTACAGCGACACTACCGTTACCGATGGTACTGTGTATTACTACCGGGTTTGTGCGACCAACTCGGCTGGAGATTCTGCTTATTCCAATGAAGTCAACGGTATAACGCCACTGTTAATCCCGACATCTTTGAGCGCGACAGCAATATCTTCATCTCAAATAGACCTTACGTGGACTGATAATTCTTCGAGTGAAAGTGGTTATACAATCGAGCAAAGCCCTGTTGACAATTTACACTATACTGAAATTGCAACGATCGGCCCGAATATGACTTTCTACAGCGATACAGGGCTCAGTGGAGGAACCAAATATTACTACAGAGTGCGAGCGTACAATGCGAATACGATCTCCGGGTATAGCACTGAAAAGAACGCCACAACTCTTTCTAATATTCCCGTGGCGCCATCAGGACTTAGGATCACAACGCTCCAGTCAAACAGAATCATTATCGCCTGGGCGGACAACTCTAACAATGAAACGGGCTTCAAGATTCAGCGGAAAGGGGCTACAGGAGGGTATACCGATCTCACAACAACAGGAGCCAATGTAACCACTTACAGCGATACCGGCCTTACGGATGGCACATCGTATTACTACCGGGTTTGTGCGACCAACACGGCTGGCGATTCTGCTTATTCAAATGAAGTTAACGGTATAACTCCTCTGTTTATCCCGACAGCTCTTACCGCAACGGCGGTGTCTTCATCTCAAATAGACCTTACGTGGACTGATAATTCTTCGAGTGAAAGTGGTTATAAAATCGAGCAAAGCGCTGTTGACAACTTGCACTATACTGAGGTGGGAACCGTTGGCCCGAATGTGACTGCCTACAGCGCTACAGGGCTCAGTGGAGGAACCAAATATTACTACCGGGTGCGAGCGTACAATGCGAATACGATCTCCGGGTATAGCGGTGAAAAGAACGCCACAACTCTTGCTAATGCTCCGGTGGCGCCATCAGACCTTACGATTACTACCCTTCAATCAGCGAAAATCGTTATCGCCTGGAGTGATAACTCTAACAATGAAACGGGCTTCAAGATCCAGCGGAAAGGGGATACAGGAGGGTATACCGATCTCACGACAACAGGAGCGAATGTAACAACGTACAGCGACACTACCGTTACGGATGGTACTTTGTATTACTACCGGGTTTGTGCGACCAACTCGGCTGGCGATTCTGCTTATTCAAACGAAGTGAACAGCATAACCCCTCTATTGAGCCCGACATCTCTTACCGCAACTGCGGTCTCTTCATCTCAAATAGACCTTACCTGGACTGATAATTCTTCGAGTGAAAGTGGTTATAGGATTGAGCAAAGCCCTGTTGACAATTTGCACTATACTGAAATTGCAACGGTCGGCCCGAATGTAACTTCCTACAGCGCTACAAGTCTCAATGAAGGGACCAAATATTACTACAGAGTGCGAGCGTACAATGCGATTACGACCTCCGCATATAGCAATCAACAAAACGCCACAACTCTTTCTAATATTCCCGTGGCGCCATCAGGACTTACGATCACCACCATCACATCCAGCAGAGTCAATCTCGCCTGGACCGACAACGCTAACAATGAAACGGGTTTCAGGATTCAACGAAAGCAAGGTGTTACGGGCACATATAGTGAAATTGCAACACTCGGGGCAAATGTCATAACTTATACGGATAGCGATACCGCTCTTTTGGATGGCACTCAATACTACTACAAAGTCTGTGCCTACAATGCCGCCGGGAATTCTGACTCCTCAAATGAAGTCAATGGCACAACTCCCCTGGGAAGCCCAACATCTCTTAGCGCAACAGTCGTGTCTACAACTCAAGTGAATCTTAACTGGACTGATAATTCCAGGACTGAAACCGCTTATTTAATTGAAAGAAAAGAGACTTCTACCGGCAACTACGCTCAGATCGGAAGTGTCAGTATGAATGGGCATAGTTATACCGACACATACGGCTTTGGATCCAGGATAACATACTATTATCGGGTACGTGCCACCAGTGGGACGATTTATTCGGAATATTCAAACGAGCCTCATGTAAAGCCTAATCCTTAAAGGCGCTTCATCAAAAGGCGGCGAGTGAGGCCACCCACGACAATTTTGCATTAGGCGTACCTGGGTTCAACGGCCCCTGGGCTATATCTAATATCTACGCGCCCGGCTAATCGTCTCGCGTTGGAGATGCTGTCGATCAATCTTTCCCGTTCCGGTTCTGGGGAGCGTGTCACAAAATTCGATCTCTTCGGGCAGCATGTAAGACGGCAATTTCGTCGCACAGTGCCGCTTCAACTCCGTCGAAGTCAGCGAATTGGCTTTCATTAATAGTAACAATTGCACGGATGGCATTGCCAATCGCCTCGTCCGGAATCGCCAAAGCCACCGCCTCATCCACAGCCGGATGCGCCACCATCACCACTTCGATCTCACCCAAGCTCAACGCGGTAGCCGCGCGTTTTGATCATGTGATCTTTGCGTCCGATCAACAAGAAATTCCCTTTCTCATCGATTGTCACCCAATCGCCCGTGCAGTACAGTTTTTCATCGCGGCCCGACGCGAACGGGTTGCTGATAAAGCAAGCCGCGACTTTCGTTATGGCCGTCCGTAGTAGCCCTGCATCACGTGCGAGCCTCGAGCGTAGAGAAGTCCCTTCCTGGCCCGGTGCGGTACACGCTTTTCGGCCGTTCGCGTCGATGGCGATGAGCTCGGTATTGGCGCAGGCTTTCCCGATCGGAATGGGCGCAGACTGTTCTGCGTGGGATCGGTTCCACCTCGTAGTAGCGCGCAGACATTCGTCTCCGTCGGTCCGTAAAGATTCGCATACCGCGGATGAGGAAGCTTTTGCATCAGCGCCCGCAGGTGTTTGGTCGGAAAGACCTCGCCGGCGAAAAGAACCAACCGGAGCTGGCTCAGGTCGCGCTCCTCCAGTTTTCCCCGCGATTGCAAGAGGTTCAAGCACCATAGGGACAGAATACCAAACCGTGATTCGTTGATCCTGGATAAACGAGGAGAGTTGCACGGGAAAAACTGAGAGTCCCTCGGGCACGAGCGAAATCGCTGCGCCGGCCTTAACGGCAACGAAGATGTCAAAGACCGAGAGGTCGAAGTTAAACGGAGCGTGATTCGAGAGACGATCCTGGGCCGTAGATGGCAAATGTGTCGAACGCCCAGTTGACGAATGTCAGCGCATTGAGGTGCGAAAGCATCACTCCCTTCGGAGTGCCCGTCGATCCCGAAGTAAAGAGAATATAGGCGAGATCATGGTCGATGATCTTGACTGAAGGTGGTGTAACGGACTGCTCTGGAAGCGCATCGGCGAAACTGAAGGCTCGGCGGTGCCAACGCCGTGACGTCGGGGACTTGATCGACAAAGAAGATGGCTGACATGGGCCACTCCTTCCTTGATTCGTGCGCCGAGCTTCTCGGATAGCGTACAGCTCGTAATCAACGCGCGGAACTCGCATTGCCGCGCAATTTCCAGCAGGCGCGGTCCGGGCGCGTTTGCATCGACCGGAACATAGCAGGCGCCGGTTTTGAGAATCCCAAATATGCTGATGATGGCGGCAGGTGACTTATGAAGATAAATTCCGATCCGATCACCGGGATCACGCCGTTCTTAATCAATGCATGCGCCAGTTGGTTACTGCGTGTTTCAAGTTCGCGATACGTGATTGTCTCGTTCAGAAGACGTACCGCTTCCGCGTCCGGTCGGCGTGCCGCGCTTTCAGTCAGTAGCTGGTGTAATACGTAGGGCATCGGAGCTACAAATCTGAGTGGGCGGCGAGCGTCTTGACCTCAGTCGCTGACAATCGACCGTTCCGGTGTCTCTGGAAATCGCACGCCCAATGGTAAAGCGCCATCTGCTCCGAAGTTCCTGACAAATTCACAGAGCTGCATCTGAGCGGACTCATGCAATTAGTCAAGTTTATCCCGGCTGTACCTATTTGAGCTACCGATCTGCCGTGCTTGACCGCCTCGCCGCTTGCCTGTAGAGTCGCCGCTTTATCGCGTCTCCCGCGTGACGCCCGCGGCACACGGCAGCGGCCTTGCCGAAGCTGCAGGACGGGACAAGCGATACACAGGCCGATAGAGAACTCAACGCGATGGACTTCGCTTGGTCGGACCAACAACGAGAGCTACTGGATGCGGTCAGCCGCTTTGCCAGCCAGCAACTTAACTACAACGTAATCGAAAACGACCGCGACAGCGTTTTCAACCACGACGCTTGGAAAAAGTGCGGCGACTTCGGTATCCAAGGCTTGCCCGTGCCCTACCGAATATGGCGGGCTGGGCATGATCCTCTCACCACGGTGGCGGCCCTCGAGCGGCTCGGGTACGCTTGCAAGGATAACGGCCTGCTCTTCTCCATTAACGCGCATCTATGGACGGCGATCACGCCGCTCGTCTATAACGGCTCAGAGGCACAAAAGAAAAAATACCTGCCCGGCCTTTCGTAATGGCGCGCTCATCGGCGGCAACGCCATGAGCGAACCGAATAGCGGCTCCGACGCATTCAGCCTCTCCACAACCGCCATTAAGAAAGGCTCCACGTACATCCTCAACGGCAGCAAAATCTTCGTCACCAATGGTCCCATCGCAGATCTGCTCGTCGTGTTTGCAACGGTAGACAAGACGCGTGGGCCGGATGGAATCAGCGCCTTCCTGGTCGAGAAAAATTCGCCGGGAATGAACGTCGCGCGTAAGCTCGAAAAGATGGGCCTGCGCACGTCGCCGATGGCGGAAGTGTTTTTCGAAAACTGCGAGGTGCCGGAAGAAAATCTGCTGGGCAAAGAAGGTGGGGGCGCTTTTCTGTTCACGCGGTCGATGACCTGGGAGCGCGGCTGCATCCTGGCCAGCGCGGTCGGATCGATGCAACGACTGTTGGAGACGTGCATCCGTTATGCGAACGAGCGTAAGCAAGGCGGCCAGTCGATCGGCAAATTCCAGCTAGTAGCCAGTAAAATCGTCGACATGAAGCTGCGAGTCGAGAGCTCCCGCCACATGCTTTACCATTACGCGTGGTTGAGCGGCCACCGCAAGAGCGTGTATCTGGAGGCCGCGATGACTAAGCTGCACATCAGCGATTGCTGGGTGAAATGCTGCGAGGACGCAATCCAGATCCACGGCGGCTACGGCTACATGACCGAATACGAGGTCGAGCGGGAATTGCGCGATGCAATCGCCAGTAAGCTCTACTCCGGCACGAGCGAAATCCAGCGCAATATTATTGCCTCGATGTTGGGACTGTGACGCAACGCCTACCGGTCGATGAAGATCCTGGTTCCGTTTAAGAGCGTACCCGATCCTGACGACGTTACCGTCGCGGGCGCGGCGGTTTCGAGCTCCCAAGTCGGTGATCAACCCGTTCGACGAGATCGCCATCGAGGAAGCGTTACGGATTCGCGAACGTGGCGAAGCGACGGAAATCGTGGGCGCCACGATCGGATCGCCGGCAATCGATGAACAAATCCGAGTCGCGCTGGCAATGGGTGTTAATCGTGCCATTCGCATCGACGATTCGCGCGTGCTCGATCCCTACGCTGTGGCGCGCATTCTCCGTGCGGTGGTCGAGAAGGAAGCGCCACGCGTCGTGATCATGGGCAAGCAAGCTGTGGACGATGACTCAAATCAGGTCGGTCAGATGCTGGCTGGTTTGTTAGGCTGGCCGCAGGCGACGTTCGTCTCGAAGATTGAGTTTCTGGACAACAAGACGCGCGCCCGATGCACGCGTGAGACTGACGCCGGCCTTGAGATAGTCGAAGTCAATCTGCCGGCGATTATCACCACCGACCTTCGCCTCAACGAACCGCGCTACGTCTCGCTGCCCGGTTTAATGCAGGCGCGCCGCAAACCTATTGAAGTTCTAACTTGCGATCAACTGGGAGTAACTGTGCGCCCGCTTACGACTGTGCTCTCCGTTGCGCGTCCGCCAAAGCGCGCCGCTGGTACGCGCGTTGAGTCGGTCGAAGAGTTAATCACGAAACTAAAGCAGGAGGCGAAAGTGCTTTAGGATGGCCGAGTCGCTCATATTAATCGAACACGATCGGCAACAGGTGAAGCATCCCTCGTTGCACGCGATTACGCTGGCACGACAACTTGGTGGGGAGTATGCGTTACTCGTGCTCGGCCACGGCCTGGACGGTATCGCCGCATCTCTTGTTTCCTACGGCGCGTCTGCCGTGGTTGTCGCTGACGACTCGGGCATTGGTGGAACCGTTGGCCGACCGTTATGCGACAGTGATCGCGGAAGCAGCGCGAAAGCGCGGCGCGAAGACCATCTTGGGAACTTCCTCGACGTTTAGCAAAGACGTTTTGCCGCGAGCTGCTGCGCTGCTTGATGCGCCAATGGTTACCGATGTGGTCGCGATCGAAGAAATTGACGGCTCGATTTCCTATCGACGTCCCATCAACGCAGGCAGTATGTTTGCCACGGTAAAGGTGGAGAGTGACCGCCGCGTCCTCACAGTCCGCGCTACAGCCTTCGAACCCCCTGCGGCAGACGCAGCACCTTGTCCGATCGAACGCTTCGACTTTGAGGCGACTCGCTTCCCAACGGCATACAATTTATCGCCCGCGAAGAGCGCAAGTCCGACCGACCCGACCTAACCGAAGCCCGCGTAGTTGTGTCTGGCGGCCGGCCCCTTAAGGACAAGGAAACATTCGAGCGACTGGTCGGCGGATTAGCGGACGCGTTAGGCGGTGCAATCGGCGCCACTCGCGCCGCAGTCGATGCTGGGATGGCGCCTAACGATTATCAAATCGGACAGACCGGGAAGGTCGTGGCGCCCGAGTTGTACATCGCACTTGGAATTTCCGGCGCGATTCAGCACCTGGCCGGCATCAAGGATTCGCGGATCATTGTCGCGATTAACAAAGACCCCGACGCGCCGATCTTTCAGATGGCGACTTACGCCTTGGTAGGCGACTTGTATAAGATCGTCCCACAACTCATCGAATCGATTCGCCGAACCTGAGCCAGAATGCAATGACCGATATGAATAACGCCACGCGCGAAGTCTTCGGCAACATCGCGCCGTGGATGCGCGTGGTGTTCTTCATCATGATCACGGCGAGTATCGGGGTGCTCGTGTTGCAAGTCGTGGCCCGGATGTGGCTGTGGCGTAAAGGTCAGCGCGGCGGATTTGAGCGCGACTGGCGGGTGTGGAGTCGGCGGCTTGCTGAGTATGCGCTGCTGCAAAAACGTGTTCATCGCAAGTCGCTCGGCGCTTTTCTCCACCTGCTGCTTTTCAGTGGCTTCGTTGTGCTAACGATCGGTACGACTTTATTAGCGATCGCGTATGATGGACCGTACGATTTTCACCACGGCTGGTACTACCTCATCTATGAACTGACGATGGACGTATTCGGCGTGGCATTCATCACCGGTTGTCTATTGGCCATGTATCGCCGCGCCTTTCGACGGCCTCTGAGCCTCGGTCACAATTCGCGTGACTGGTGGCTGCTAGGGCTGTTGCTTTCTCTCGGTGTTACGGGTTTCATGGTGGAAGCACTTCGCATCGATTACACCCAGGTGCAGCCAGATGTCGCGCACTGGTCGATTGTCGGCTGGTTGATCGATGTGACCTTGTTGCGAGGTGTGGACGTGCGCAGCGCCCAAACAATGCACCTGACGGCCTGGTGGCTGCACGCGATTCTGGTAGCCGCGTTTTTCGCGACGATTCCGGTGGATCGGTTCCTCCACGTGATTACTGGACCGCTCAACATAGCCGGCCGTCCCGAGCGGCCCATGGGCACGCTAGTGCCTTTGAAGATGGAAGAGGTCGAGCAGACGGGTCGGACGGGAGTCCACAAACTTGCGGATTTCAACCGTCAACAACTGCTCAGCCTGGATTCCTGTATGGAATGCGGTCGCTGCGAAGACGCGTGTCCGGCGACCGCCACCGGCAAGCCGCTTTCGCCGAAAGCGGTCGTGATCGATCTGCGAAATTTGATGTCGTTAGGCGGCGAGGATGTCCATCGAACAATCCGCGATGAAACACTTTGGGCTTGCACGATGTGCCAGGCGTGCGTCCAGGAGTGTCCGGTGTTGATCGGACACGTCGATTTGATCAGCGACATGCGTCGCGATCTGATCGGAGAAGGCAAACTTTCCGGACCACCCGCGAAAGCGTTGCAACAAATCGGTGGCCAAGCGAATCCCTACGGGCGGTCTAACTCCGAACGCCTGGCTTGGGCGGAGGGCCTCGACGTGCCGACGGTGGAATCAAATCCTGCCTTCGATTATGTGCTTTGGATCGGCTGCGCCGCGTCATTCGACCCGCGCGCACAGAAGGTGGCGCGTGCGACGGTGCAGTTGCTCAAGGACGCCGAAGTGAACTTCGCAGTGCTCGGTAAGGAGGAGACTTGCACCGGCGATCCTGCGCGCCGAATCGGCGACGAGTTCCTTTTCCAACAATGCGCGCAAATCAATGTCGAGACGCTCACCCGCCATAAAGTGAAGAAGATCGTGACCCCTTGCCCGCATTGTTACAACACGCTCAAAAATGAATATCCGCAGTTCGGCGGCCACTACGAAGTGCAACATCACTCGGCGATGCTTGCAGCGTTGCTTGACACCGGACGGCTGAGCACCGGCGCCAGCAACGGTGAGCCGATTACCTTGCACGATCCGTGTTACCTGGCTCGCGTCAACGGGGAAGTGGATGCGACACGAACGGTCATCGACGCTGCCAGGGACGCGCAGTATCGCGAAATGCCTCGTTGCGGAAAGAAGACCTTCTGCTGCGGTGCGGGCGGCGGTCGGATGTGGTTCGACGAGATGCCCGAACAACGCGTCTCGCGTCTGCGTGCACAGGAGGCGCTTGCGACTGGCGCGCGCACTCTCGCGACAGCCTGCCCGTTTTGTTTGAACATGATGACCGACGGCATGGCGGGCACGCAAGGAGGAGAAGACGTGAAGGTGCTCGACATCGCTGAGCTGCTTGTCAGCCGCCGAACGCGGGCTAGTCGATAGATACCTTTAAGGACTCGGCGCGTATTTGGCGCGCTCGGAAGTTCACAGCAAGGAAGCGCGTGCCAAACCCGAGCGAGTTGCCGCACGCTTCCCGAGCTTGTATTCGCTGGTTGTCAGCTTGGGCTGGAGAAGAGAAAATGAAGGGCGCGGTAACAGATCTTAGCGTTACGATTGTGACCCGGAGACCAACTATCGCCGAGAACCGCTGGCGCGATCATTAGCGGAATGAAACCACAGCAGAATCCAAGGAATTACGGGAGATATTTTCGTCGCTTGTGCAGGGCGTTCGCGTCAAGCACGCGAGGCCAGCGGCGGGCGCGTTTCTTCTCGCTCGCTCCAGCGTTGCGGTGTTCTTAAAGGGTGTAAATCCATGTCAACGCCAAGGTGGGGATCTGGCCGGTGAGCGCACCAGCGGAAGAAAGTCGCTGAACTCGAGACCAGATCACGCGTCAGCGGGGTTGTGAGCGCCCAGCGGAAGCCGCGTCGCACAAAGCCCAAATCTCGTTCAGTCAGTTGGTCGGCTTCTTTCATCCAGTGAGCACGAACCAAGGCGTCCTTGCGAATCGGGACAGGAAACGCGTATTCGTTGGCCATCTCGAAGATGCGGTTGGCGGCGTCGCCGGAAGTCAGGCGGCCGGCTTCGTAACCTTCCGCCGCTTCGACCGAGTCACGAAAGAAGTCCGCGTAATCAGGGTCCTCGAAATCGCAAAACACCGGATTTTGTGTTTTGCCCGTAAGATATGACGGGTCCCCGGTGCGAGTGTAGTCACTCATCCCGTTCATCAAATGGAATTCCGCCAGGAACGTGCCAAGACCAAAGACACGAAGCCAGGCGTTCCATAAATCAAAGTCATCCCAGGATATGAAGGCGCAATTTACCAGGTCGTCGTTGTAGTTGAGAACTTTTTGCTGTTGCCGATCAATGGAAAGGAAGGCCTCGTCGTCGAACTTGTCAGTGGCTAGCGCCTCGAGAAGCGGTTCCAGCAGCGTGTAGATAATCTCGACGGTATTGAACATACCGCGCGAGAAGAGCGGATCGACAAAACCCGAGGCGTGCGACATGAGGCAATAGCGACTGCCGACGGTTTGTTTAGAGGAATACTGTAAGCGGCCTGTGGACACCCATGGCCGCACTGCCTTCGCATCTTTGAACTGTTCGGCCACACTAGGATAGAGTTTGAGGAATTCGTTGAACTCCTGCTCCGCAGACATGTCCGGCTTGGGATAGCGGCGTGGATCGATGGTCAAACCAACACTAATTAGCGGATTAGTAGAAAGCGGATTATTGTTAAAGGGGATGACCCAGAACCAGCCGCGCTCGAAACAGTGGTGTAGCGTGCCCTTGTGGTAGGAGATAGGCAGCGGGTTGTTAGCTTCATCGAAAGGGGGCACATCCACCATGTGCGTGAACAGAGTGCGTGAGTGGTGTTTGAGCCGGGTGGGATTTTGGCGCAGATCAAAGCGCTCCGCGACAATGCTGTTGTGTCCCGTGCCATCGACCAGGTAGCGGGCGCGAATCTCTTCACCTGCGGATGTATGGAGCCTTATCCCTTGTTTGCCGATCTCAATGCCCGTGACTTTGGTTCTCTGCCGGGATATGGCGCCATAATGTACGGCTAGGTGGTGAAGGTAAGCGTCGGTATCCTGGCGGAACCAGTGGTTTTCGTCACGCGCGGCGGTGCCGAATTGCAGGCCTTCCTTCGGATCGCAAGTCTGGCCCGGGCGATGATACACATAGCCGAAGTGACGCTTAATGCCGCAAGTGGTGCAGACGTGCTTGGCCAGGCCGTCAGTGTCAACCAAATGTTCCAGCTCCGGGAGACCATATTTTTCGGCGAGAAGTGAAACGACGAGCGACGTGTGAGGGATGGTGGACTCGCCGACCGCAAACCGGGGATGCTGGTCAGCATCAATCAAGGCAACACTAACTCCTTGCTTACCGAGAATGGTGGCGAGCAGCGAACCCGAGAAGCCATTGCCGAGAATGGCAACATCAAAGTCGTGTTTCGATTCCTGGGTAATCATGGGTTTACCTCACAGCGGTCAGTGTTGGACTAATGATGCTCCCCAGGAGAACCCAGCGCCGTTGGTCGCGAGCATAACAAGATCGCCATCTTTGATACGCCCAGCGTTGAGCGCATCTACATAGCCGACCACCATATCGGTCTCTTGCAGATGGCCGTGGTGCATATTCTCGGTGGAAAATTTCTCAGGAGGAATCCTAAAGGCCTCACAAAAAGCTTTCAGGTCCCAGGCGGAGAAGGTGGGATAAACGAAGAACGAAACGTCCTCCATTTTTTTGCCGACCTGCTTGAGCACACCGAGCATGACCTTGCGGAACATGAACAGGTTTATCGGGATTAGTTCTTTGTTGAACCTTTGTACGTCGCCGCAGACATGGAGCCAACGCGGATACTTGCCGCCGATGTCTTTGGGCTTGCGGTTATGAATGCCCGGAATAAACCACATGTCGTGGAGTCTCCCAACAGTGGCGACCTCCACACCCAAAATGCGGCGCTTGGTCATGTTCTTTTTTAGAATCACTGCGCTGCCGCCGTCTGAAACCACGGTAATTGGAAAGTAGTTGTGGTTGAACTCTGGAGTCTTGTCACCGGCAACGAGCAAGGCTGTGTTATAGCGGTCATTGGCAGACATGAGCGAGCAAGCGACCTTTAATGTAGTCTGATAGCTGGCACAACCACCGGTGTTGACCGCGGTCGCGAAGGCGCGAGTGGCGCCAATCGCTTTCTGAACCTGTCCGGCCGCGGACCATGTAGGCGCGACGTAATCTTCGGGGATGCTGGTGAAGTCGATGATCAAATCAATCTCTTTGGGATCGATCCCAGACTTGGCCATAGTCAATTTAGCCGCGTTGATACAGAGATCGGCAGCCGTTTCGTTTTTTGCGACGTGAAGCGCCTCAATGCCGATGTCTTTCTCAAAGTCGACATTTGCCGCGAAAGTTTCCGTGGGCTTTTCTTCATCTTTGAACACCTGTGACAGGGATTTCTTGGTTGCGGGCAAATAGTAGTTAGCTTCGAAGATGCCGATGTTCGCGTTCATAAGTCAGCCTAATATCGAAATAAGCTTACCGCCGCTGTCGCACCCATACCGTGAGAGACGGCAAGCACGTAGTCCCTTTGCTTTACACTTCCGCTCTCGGTCAGGGAAAGATAGTTGAGCGGAAAATCGGTACCTTGCAGGTGCCCATGTGATTCGCGGTTAGAAGCACAAACGGGCGACACCTTATCTTCAAAAGCCTGTTGCATCGCAGCCTCGTCTTGGGATGAGATATTCGAGCAAAGCACGCAGGCCACATCAGAAAACTTTAACCTGGCGCGGTCCAGCAGCTTGTCACTCATTCGGCGCAGCGTTTCCGCCTTGGGAAAAGCGTCGTAGCGGGCCTTGTCCAATTGCATTCGATATAGACTGATGTCGTTGGGGTGAATTAGCGAACCGCCAGGGATGTAGCAGATATCGTGATTGTTTCCGTCCGACCATAACTCGGTGTCAATCACGACCGCCACGGGCGCATCGCGTTGCAGAACAACTGCGCTCGCTCCGTCGCCCATAACAGTGACGGGATCACCGGGGTTGAGAATGCGGTTGGCTGGGATGGTGGTGTCGCCGGTAACCAGCAACGCGGTCTTCATGGAATCGTTTTCCAATAACATCGCAGCGGTCGAACTCAGTGCGACCATGAAGTTACTGGACCCACCGCCGCTGAATCCCACGACAAAGGACTTGCTGGCCCCTACTTCGGCCTGCACTTTGTTACTCATGTTCCAGACCGGCACCAGGTATTCCTGCGGCATGATGGAATACTCGACCACGACATCTACCGTTAATGGATCGATCCTTGCACGCTGCAAGGCTTTTTGGCCGGCGGCGACCGCCATGTTCGAGGCAGTCTCACTGGCATCGCCATTTTGGATGGGAACTTGCTTGATGCCCAGCCTTGCTGCGACATCGGCGTTGAAGTTTGCCCCTTCTTCCTCAAAGAGATCCTCGACCGAACGTTTGTTCCGGGGCAGATGACAGCACGCCGCCAAGATTCCGACTGGTGCTTTCATAAGTTTTCTTTTTCAGTGTGCGAATGCGAAGTCTCCCACGAAGGATGCGTCTCGACGCCAGCAGTATTGCGTTCCGAAAAAATTGTCAATCACCAACAGCACAAGCTTCACGCTCCCGTCACTGCCGACCGCGGGGATGCGCGACCCAAACCATTTGGTGAAAATTTACTCGACAAATTCGACCCGTCCGGCAAGATGCCAAACGGGCAGTGAATAATTCAGACAATTCCATGCTAGACGTGAAGGAAAAAGTTCGCGCATTCGTTCTGGAATACGCGGCTGGCAAAGGTCTGACCGAAGTGAAGGATGATCAACCCCTATTGACCAGCGACATCATCGACTCCCTCGGTTCATTCCGGATGATCGACTTTCTCGAGCAGACTTTTTCCCTGACGATTGAAGACACCGACATGGTGCCGGAGAACTTTCAAACTCTAAACGACGTTGAGAGTTTCGTCGCCCGCAAGTTAGGAAAAGCTGATTCCGAGGCAGGTGAGCAGAGCGAAGCGCCCCTTGTTGAAAAACGCTGAACAACGATCAAACGCCCGCAATAGCATCGAAAAAGGACAAGAAATAACTCCCAGGCAGACATGAAGGCGGCAGTTCGCTTGCGGCCGTTGTCACCACGGTCGAATCAGGGAAAGGGGCTGACGAAACCTCGGCCCCGCGACCAGCGTGCAATCCGGCGAGTAGATTCTGGACCAACCGAGCTGTCGTTTGGACAGCAGCGGCTTTGGTTTCTGGCGCAGCTGGAGTCCGGTTCCGTGGCTTACAACGCACCGATGGCTTGGCGTATCGCGGGTCCATTGAATGTCTCCGCGTTGCAACGCAGCCTGAATCAGCTGGGGGCGCGCCATGAAGCCCTCCGCACGACGTTTGCCACCGTCGATGGATATCCTCGCCAAATCATAAAAGAAACGCTCCCAGTATCCATTCGGATGAACGACTTGCGAACTGTTGAGCGTTCGCAACGCGAGTCTGAGATTAGCCGGTGCATCCGCGAGGAGGCACAACATCCATTTATCCTGTCTGCAGGTCCCATGCTGCGGGCGGCTCTTTTTCGTATCGACGATCAGGAGCACATTTTTGTGCTGACATTGCATCACATCGTATGCGATGGGCTATCGATCGCGATCTTGCTCGAGGAACTTGCTTTGTTCTACAAAGGCTTCCTAAATGGGCAATCCGTTCACATTCCCGAGTTCCCAGTGCAGTATGCTGACTTTGTTGCTTGGCAACGCGAGCTTGTGCCGGAGATCCGCGATGCGCAGCTCGCTTACTGGAAGGAACAGTTGCGCGATTCTTCTGTGACGCTGGACTTCCCGTCGGACCGCGCGCATCCGGCACATACCAGTTTCCGCGGTGACATCGAATACCGCAATCTCTCGCGGCAGCTGAGCCAGGATTTCGGATTGCTTGCCAGTGACCACGGCGTTACTGACTCCATGGCGTTCGTGGCCTTATTTCAGGTGTTGTTGTCGCGCTACACCGGGCAGGAGGATGTCTGCGTAGGATGCCCAGTGACGCACCGTACCCGGCCGGAAGTTTCGCGAGTGATAGGATTCTTCTCGAATATGGTGGCGTTACGCGGTCGGTTGGAGGCGAATCCTACGGTCCTTGAGCTATCGCATCAGGTGCGAGAGGCTGTTTGTGGGGCCTATGCCAACCGTGATTTGCCATTCGAACAGCTGGTCGCCGAGCTTCAACCGGAGCGTATTCCTAGCCGAAACCCTTTCTTTCAGGCAATGCTGGAAGTAGAAAAGCCTGCCTGGAGGCATCTTGAGATTCCGGGCATAGAGTGCAAGGTGCTCCCCGTCCACAATGGCACCTCAAAATTCGACTTCAGTCTCCTTGTCATCGATCACGCTGAAGGTTTTCGCCTCGCTCTTGAGTACAACGTGGGTCTTGCTCAGGCCGAGACCGCCAGAGGACTGCTCGAACATTACGAGAACCTGCTGCGAGGAGCGGTCAACGACCCTCATTGCAGGGTGTTTGATCTGCCGCTGGTCGGTTCTACGGAACGAGAGGAGTTGCTGCTGAAGTGGAACAACTCTCGTGAAGACTATCTCGATGCTGATTGCGCTCATCGGCTTTTCGAGGCGCAGGTCGAAAAAACACCGGATGCGCTGGCAGTCAGGTTCCGAGCTCGGCAACTGACCTATCAGGAACTTAACATACGAGCTAACCAGCTGGCTCACTATCTCGTAAGTCTAGGAGCAGGGCCTGAAGTTTTGATTGCGGTCTGCCTGGAACGATCGGTGGACTTGGTCATTGCCTTGCTTGCGGTCATGAAGTCTGGCGCTGCCTATCTCCCGCTCGACCCTTTCCACCCCGCCGAAAGACGTCAGGCGATTCTGCAGGACAGCGGGGCAAGGATGCTTGTCACCGACCAGCCCAACCAGGACGTCTCGCAAAACACACTCTCGACCAGGGCATGCTCAGTCGTGTTGTTTAAAGACGCTAGCACCGAGTGCCAGCCTGCTTCCAATCTGCACGTGGCAGTTAGGCCTAACGACCTGGCCTACGTAATCTATACATCGGGTTCCACAGGGCGGCCCAAAGGGGTCGAGGTTGAGCACCGCAACTTGTCGAATTTCCTCATAACCACACGGAAGGTGCCCGGATTATCACGACAAGATGTCTTGCTGGCCGTAACGACCGTCTCCTTCGACATTGCGGGCTTGGAACTGTGGTTGCCACTTACAGTTGGTGCGTCGGTTATCATCGCGAGTCGCGACGAAGTTATGGACGCCCATCGTTTAATGAGCATCGTGGAAGAGTCGATGGTAACAGTAATGCAAGCCACACCCGCCACTTGGCGGATGTTGCTGGCTGCAGGGTGGATGGGCAGTTCGCGTTTAAAAGTTCTGTGCGGCGGCGAGTCTCTTTCCAGTTCCTTGGCGGATGAACTGCTGGCGCGCTGTGGTTCGGTCTGGAACATGTACGGCCCGACAGAGACCACAATCTGGTCCTCGGTTCATGCTGTAAAAGCGGAGGAAGGACCTGTTGTCCCCATCGGTCGGCCAATCGGCAACACAATGATGTACATTCTGGATCGAAACATGGACCCAGTGCCGGTGGGGGTCCGTGGCGAGTTGTACATCGGCGGCGCCGGAGTGGCCCGCGGATATCTTGGAGCACCCCAACTCACGGCGGAGAGATTCGTCGCGAATCCGTTTTCCACCGACACCGATTCACGCTTGTATAGAACCGGAGACTTGGTGCGACGACGACGGGATGGCAACATTGAGTTTCTAGGGCGCAACGACTCCCAAATAAAAGTACGCGGGTTCCGCATTGAGCCGGAAGAAGTAGAAGCAGTCCTGGCAAAAAACCCTGCTGTACAAGAGGTCGTGGTGCAAGGCCGAGAAGACATACCCTCGGATAAACGGTTAGTGGCTTATGTCGTGCCGGCCAGTGCGAATGTGCGCCATCATCTGTCCCAACTACGCAGCTTCATGCAAGCGAGCCTGCCCGACTACATGGTCCCTTCCGTGTTCGTAATATTGGACGCGTTACCCAAGACTCCGAGCGGAAAGCTTGACCGGAACGCTTTACCTCCTCCGGAACGCAGGGCGCAGGAAACGGCCATGGTTGTGCCGGGAGACGCGATCGAAACACGCTTAGCCAGAATCTGGGAAGCGCTGCTCGACGTCGATACAGCAGGCGTTACTGATAACTTCTTTGAGCTTGGCGGCGATTCCCTCCTGAGCACACATTTACTTGCGAGAGTTGAGGAGGAATTTGGCCGGCAGCTGCCCGCGGGCACGTTGTTCGAGGCGCCGACGATCAGAACGCTCGCAGCTATCCTGCGGCAGGATTCATGGCTGTCGAGTCCATTGATTGAGGTGCAAGCTGGGCATCGCTCAGTGCCGCCTCTATTTTTGGTCCAAGCGCGGCTTGGATATCGGACCCTGGTCGCAGAACTCGGTGTTCAACAACCGGTTTATGTTGTTCCCTGTGACGACCTCTTTGTCAGCGACACTGAGCGCGGCCTGCGTAGCTTGGCCGAGGAACTCGCTCAACGAATCCGCAATCATCAGGCAAAAGGACCTTACTATTTGGGAGGTTGGTGCCTAGCTGGACACGTAGCCTTTGCCGTCGCCTGTGAACTCTACAAACAAGGCGAAGAAGTAGCGCTTCTGGCAATCATCGAAATGTGGGCGCCAGGATATGCCGAGCGTTCGCGTCGGCGGCGCTTCGTAGTTTGACGGATCCGTTACTTTGGCATCTGCGTTACGCGCTGCATGGTAGTCTGCAACAGAAAATGGATTGGGTGGCCGCCGGGTTTCGTGCAGTCGGTTGGCAGGCGAAACATAGGGCATGGCAAATGGCGCGCTGGTTCTTTCATCGAATTGGCCGCCCTCTTCCGCGTTCCCTGCGTTATACAACCCGGCTCATGGGAGAGGCTGCTGACAAAGATGCGACGAGTAGTTATCCAGGTCGCATAACTCTGCTTCGCTCCAGCCAAAGCACCTTCACTCGGTACGAGCGATGGGACTTGGGTTGGGGTCGGATTGCCGTCCGTGGCGTGGATGTCCATGAGATTGCCGGATTAAAACGAGCCCTCATGAGAGCAAACGTGACTGAAGTCGGCCTCCGGTTGAAGGAGTGCCTAGATCGGGCCCAACAATCACACATCGCTGAGATACGAAGGCTGCTTGAATTCGTTTTATCCCTGCTGCAACTGCTCGGACATCGGGCGATTAGTAAACCTGGCTCGATGGATCGACAAGCTGGTTATCACGCAATGCCTTCTAATCTTCTATCAGGTAAACTCGCTCGCCGTTGCGGTCTGAGTAGCTCAGAAGGCTTGTTTTCATTGTCATCCAATGGGCACATTGCGCGTGCTAACCTCATTTTACATTGCTCCGGATAGCGAACAACAACCTCGGAAAATTCATTTAACAAGTGAGCGCCAATGGCCTGCATCTCAGGGTACCTTACCAAGGTATTGTCGCGGTACGGGAGCGCCGAAATGAATGGCAAACTTCCAAGTGCAGATTTCTGCGATTAAACAAGGAATTAGATCAGCGTTCGCCATTATCGCCAGTTGAAGTGCGCCGGGCGACATTTGAAAAATGCGATCCTCAAAAGGAACATCAACTTGTAGTCCTCGGCCCGCGTCAACCATGACGAGCAATCGGCGACCGGGTCCCAGGATTTTGCGGATGTGTGAAAAACCGGGTAGGGGGATCAAATCCTCGACGTACAGAAACACCGGGACGTCTGCCGGGGGGCTCAAGGAACAGTAGTAATCCGTTAGGCTCTTCAAAGAAGCAGGGGGTCTCACTCGCACGCTTGTGGTGGCGATACCATAGGCGCGCAGCCAATATGGCAATAACTCATACGGTCCGAAATGCAATGAGGCTAGAACTACGCCCCGGTCTCCCGGTGCCCGGATCAACTTACCCTCACCTTTGAGCTGACATCGACTAAGCCAGCGCTTTTCACACAGGCGGTCGGGCCACACGTAAAAAAGCTGGGAATGGGAGAGGCCGAGGCTTTGTCGCAAAATGAAACGCCAAGGCTTGCGACGCCATGATGCCGGAAGACGGCGCCAGCAGGTCAATGGCCTTCGTTGAGCGACTTGCAGCACGTCCAAGATCGCCAGGGGAGGCCATAACAAGAGGCTGAACAGACTCGCAGGCAGCAGGCGCTCGGAGAATCGCAATGAATAGAAAGCCGTCCACGCTATCAGTCGTTTGAGCCAGAAGGCCAGCTTTGTTGCAGTCGATGCTATAAACATGTACGCCTGCTTGTCATCAGGTGCGCTCTAGCTGTAACCATCCATCTGGAAAACGCAGAAACTTGCAGAGTCCAGTCTCCACCGCCGATCCAAGCGCGAGAATGACAGGGTTTATCGAGAGTGGTCAAGACATCTTTTCAAAAAGAAAGGAGCAAATTGGCCACCTGAGGATCGAAGTAGTCGCTAACATGACTGAGCCGGCACTGATGCTTGTTTGATCGCGGTCTGCGCACGCCTATAAACTTTTGCTCATTGCGCCTCCCTCGTGACGCGCGCGGCGTACCGCGGCGGCTCTCGCCAAAGCTGTTCGGGACGGGACAAGCGGTTCATAGACCAATAGAAAACTCAACCGGATGGACTATTTTGGTCGGACTAACAACGAGAGTGCTGGATGCGGCCGGCCATTTCGCCGGTAAGCAACTTAACGACAATGTAAATCGAGAACGACAGCAGCCGACGTTTTTAACCACGACGCTTGAAAAAAATGTGGCGGCTTCGGCATCCCAGCTTGTCCGGCCTGAAAGAGTATGGCGAAAACATCTGACAAGGGAGCATAATTGCCTTGACGTTGAGCTGGATGAATTCGGAAAGAAGTTTTTTGAAAAAAGCTTGTGCAAAAAGAAGAACGACAGTCCGCTCCTGGAAGATTTTACGAAGAAAGTGAACGCCGCAACTAGGATCGATCGCGCGACACGCGACCGCCTCGTGGTCGATGCCACCAAAGCACTGAACGAATCGATCAAGCCCGGCTATGAAAAACTGACCGCGTTCCTAGCGGAGCAGACTAAGCGTGCCACCGAAGACGCCGGCGTCTGGAAGTTCAAGGATGGCCCCCAGTATTACGCGTCCGCGCTGCATCGTACGACCACCACAAACATGAACGCGAAAGAGATTCATAAAATCGGCCTGAGGAAATGGCACGCATCCATACGGAAATGGAAAAAGTCAAAGACAAGATCGGCTTCAAAGGTGATCTCCAGGCTTTCTTCAAGTTCATGCGCGAGGATCAACAGTTTCGCCTGCTGAGCAACGAACAGGGTCGCGCGAAATATCTGGCCATGGCCACCGGTTTCATCGAGGCGACGAAGACCGGCTCGACGAGCTTTTCGTAACGAAGCCGAAGGGCCGATATCGCGGTAAAAGCAGTGGAGAGTTTTCGAGAAAAGTCGGCCGGCAAAGCCTTTTATCAGCAACCGGCGCCGGGTGGAACGCGTCCGAATGTTTTATGTGAACCTGCGCGACATGCAGGACAATCCAACTTACGAACTGGAAGCGCTGGCCCATCATGAAGGAATTCCCGGCCATCACATGCAGATCGCAATTGCACAGGAGCTGAAGGGAACTCCGAAGTTTCGGAAAATTCTCACATGCCTACACCGCCTACACGGAAGGCTGGGGTCTTTACGGTGAGTTGACCCCGAAAGAGATCGGGCTCCATGCGGATCCTTACTCCGATTTCGGCCGCCTCTCGCTCGAGTTCTGGCGCGCGGGCCGTCTGGTCGTGGGTACCGGAATACACGACAAGAACTGGACGCGCGAACAGGCGCTCTCGCGGAAATCCGTGAAGGCGTTGTTCTCCACCGCCCGACTGTAACGTCCGCTGTTCCTCCCGGACACTGCTGCGCGAATTTTCTAAAGAGGCGGAATGCAGATTCCGTGACAATCTGGTCGAAAAACTAGGGGCCGCCTACTCCAGCAGCTTTACCATTCCCCCAAGAGCGCTCCAGTTGTTCTTGCTGCAGCGCTGCGGCGCTCCCTCTTTTAACGTTCAAACTACCTGCTGCCGCTGCACTGCCCTCGTCAACTTCTACCCAGCGGCCACCCATATGACTTCCCGTTTGCGGCGGGATCCAGACCAAGTGCTTTTCTTTCTTTGCGTTTGCGCCTACCTGAGATGGCGCGGCCGATTTCAGCTCAAAGTTCAGCTCGGTCGCCCGGTCTGCTACCGTCTTCGTATTCATGATCGACGCTTTCACCGCACCATTCACTAGCAACGTGACCCGATAAACGCCCGGTTGCAGGCCCTGTGAAACGTAACGGCCTTTTGCGTCGGTCTTGACGGTACCGAACAGCTGCTTGCCGTTTCGCGACTCGATCCGAACATCTGCGCCCTTAATCGGGTGGCCGTTTGCGTCCTTCGCGATCCCCTGAATGCTTGCCGGTCCAGCCCAGGCGTTCCCAGCGCATAGCATCAGCCCAATAACCCCTAGTTGCAGTAGTTTTGTAAGCATCTCGAGTGAAAATACACGCGAAGAAGACGAGCGAATTTCGGGAAATTCCGGCAAAAATTTGTTACTCATTTTTTCTCGCATAACCCCGCTACAGTGCGGTTTGCTGAGTGGAGATTCCGATTTCATTCTGGTTCGTACCTGTTTCATACTTTTTTGCGTGAATGGTTCGCACAGATTCCTACAGGAAACAGAAAGCGAAGTTCCCAAAAACTTTAAAAACGCTTTTCAACGCGACAGATTTTACTTCGTCGTAACCGTTTTCGAGCGCGCTCGCTACGAAGGGCGTGGAGGTCCATAAGGTTGTTCACCGTTTGAGAGGACAGCCATTCGCGCCTGTGACATTCCCCCTCGATTCAGGAATCTGTGGGTGAGGGCATCGCCGAGCAAACGAGCGCATCTGCGAGGGGAAGATTCGCAATCAACCCCTCCGACGCATCCAGCTAATACTGCCCCACTTTTGAAAAGGTGTAATCTAGACCGCCCGTCAAAGCAGTTGACACCCAGAGCTCAATTCCCAGTGTTCGGGTTGCCCATACTGTGAGCTTCCCGCTGCAATTGGTCCCCATTGGCCGATTTAACGTTCAAAGCGCCGGCAGCTGCGGCGCCGCCATCGTCAACTTCCACCCAGCGACCACCCATATGGCTGCCTGTAGACGGGGGAATCCAAACCAAATGTTTGCTTTTCTTTTGCCCCGTGCTTGCTTGCGCCGCTGTCACTGGCTTCAGATCAAAGTTCAGTTGCGTCGCCTGATCTGATTTGGTTTGCGTGTTGGTGATGGACGCTTTCACCGCGCCATTCACTATTAGCGAAACCCGGTAAACGCCCGGTTGCAGGCCCTGTGAAATGTAGCGGCCCTTCGCATCGGTTTTTGCCATATTGAATACTTGCTTGCCATTTCGCGACTCGATCCGAACATCCGCGCCTTTAATCGGTTTTCCCTTTGCATCCTTAACGATCCCCTGAATGCTTGCTGGTCCGGCCCAGGCGTTGGCAGCACAGAGAAACAACCCCATTAACCCTATCTGCAATGATTTAACAAACATAGATGAATAAAGCATAATGATTCACTAATTCCTACAGGAAATGGCGGGCGAAGTTCCCAAAGAATTTGCTGAATGAGGGAAAAACCGAACTTCCCGTGAGGGGACTGTCGCTGTGCCCGCGCCTCCGTGAGGCGCGGGCACACGGCCCACAAGGCCGTATCCACAAATTAGAAACGTTTCTCAAAGCGACGTCCCAAGTACGACCCTTGGTTTTTGCCGTCGCTTCGTCGTAGCCGTTTCAAAATTACCAACTCTGAACGGTGACTGTCTGAATGTTGGAACCGGAATCCGCCTTTCCGCTGTCGTCGACTTCGACCCAATTACCGCCGAGATGGCTCCCGGTACGAGCCGCTGCCCATACCATGTGCTTTCCCCCTTTTGCAATCTTACCTGCTTGGGACGCTGGCTTGAAATCGAAATTCAGATGAGTCGGTCGATTCACCTTGGTCTGCGTGTTCATGATCGACGCCTTGACTGCGCCATTCACAAGCAATGTCACCCGGTAAACACCCGGTTGCAGTCCCTGTGAAATATAGCCGCCCTTTGGATTGGTCTTAAGTGTGCTGAAGACCTGTTTGCCGTCTCGCGATTCGATACGAATTTCTGCGCCTTTGATCGGTTCGCCTTTTGCATCTCTAACAAACCCCTGAATGGGCGCTCGCCCCTCCGTTGTAAATTTGTTCGTTCGCACACCGGCTTCCAATTCGCGATTACCCACATTGGTAGTGGGTCCCGCTTCTCGAGGCGAAGCGCTCACGCGGGTGTCCGTATGGCGCGGGTCGAGACCTCCGGGAGATGTGTGATCCGGAACTGTTGATGGATTAAATGGATTCTGTAGCGGCACGCTAATGCTGATACTGTTCATTTCTGTTGGATGAGTTACATCCGTGAAAAGTCGCTCTAGATAAGGGTCGTATACGCCGGTGTTCAATTCTTTGTGATCGGCAATCGGAACGGCGAGCTTGATCTTCAACGTGTCAACAATGGAGCGAGCGATTTCATCTTGAACGGCAAAGACTCCTTCCATTTCGCGGTCGTAAGTTTCCGTCCAAAGGCGAAATCCGCTGCGGGTATCGATCAATTCAGCCGTCACGCGAATGCGGTTAGCTTCGCGACGCAAACTTCCTTCAAGCAGATTGCCGACATTTAACTTTTCGCCGACATCCCTCGCGTTCGCGTCGCCTTTGAAGGAGAACGATGAGGTTCGGCCGACCACGCGTAAACCGTCGACCTTCGCAAGCGTGTGAAGAATTTCTTCGCTGATGCCGTCGCCCAGATATTGCTGATCTTTGGTCGTACTCAGATTCACGAACGGCAGAACGGCGATACTTTTCTCCGGTGGGTTGAACGGCGGCGCTCGAAAAATTTCACCGCGAAACAACCAAACGGCAGCTGCGCCTAACAGAAGACCGGCAACGCCTGCTCCAACCAGTTTGGGATTACGACGCGACCAGCGCCAGATCCGCGTCGGAGGTGACACCGGACGAGCGACGATCGGGCGGCCGCCGAGCCAGCGTTCCAGATCAGCGGCGAGCTCTTCCTGCGGACTGATAGCGCGCTTTTGGATCACGTTCTAGACAGCGTGCACAAATCGTTTCCAAATCTCGATCGAGCGATGGTGCCAGCGAGCGTAGTTTGGGCGCCTGCGTTTCAGATGCTTTGCGAATCACGGAAACCGGATTGGAACCCAGGAATGGTGGACGCCCGGCAAGCACATTGAACAGAACTGCGCCGAGACCGTAAACATCGGCAGCCGCCGTGAAATCTGCGGCTGCGCCACCGGCCTGCTCGGGGGCAATAAAACCCGCTGTTCCGAATGTCGTCAGCGACCGTGTGAGATCATTGTTTCCGTCCAGCAGTTTTGCCAAACCGAAATCGCTCACGAGTGGCTCGCCTCGGTCGTTGAGCAGAATGTTTCCCGGCTTGATATCGCGATGGAGAACTCCACGGCTGTGGGCGTATTCGACCGCGCGCGCGACCTTTGCCATCAGATGCACACACTTCCGCGGTTCATCGCGGAGAGAAGCAACGTTCTCGCGCAAACTTCCCTTCTCTGCGAACTTCATGCTGAAAAACGGCAGGCCGTCCTCGCTTTCGCTCACTTCATAAATCGGAAGGATGTTCGGATGATCCAGACTGGCCACCGCCTGTGCTTCTCGTCGGAAACGCTGCAGCGCTCCGTGTGAATCAGTACGATAACTAAGGACGCGCTTTACCGCGACGATGCGCCGGGAATGTCGTTGTCTGGCGCGATAGATCACGCCCATGCCGCCGCAACCGATCTGCTCGAGAATTTCGTAGTTTCCCAGGAACCAGGATTTTTGCGGCGCGTCCACCTCGGCCAGGACGCTTTGATAAAACGCTTGAGATACCTCGTCACCGCCTTCCAATCCCTCGCGCAGGAGGCAACTCACGCAAACTCCGGTGTCGAGGCGCGTGGTTGCGCCACACTTCTCGCATTTTGCGCGCTCTTTGGCAGCGCTCGGAAGCGGATCGGAGCGTAAATCTGAATCTGTCATTGCAATTACTCGGTTCCTGTTGCGAGGGACGCACACAGGTAACGGATCTCGTCGTCCACGTCCGCCGGATTCTCGACGGTTTGCGACACTTCAGCGCGCAGCAGACTGCGGTAACGCTGGCGCATGTTGTGCAGTTGTTTTTTCACCGCATTCTCAGCCATCCCCAATTCGGCCGATAATTTCGCATAGGACACATCATCGCGTTCGTCTGTAAGATGCGGGCTTAGTGCCTGGAAAAGCCAGAGCTTGCCTTTGCTCTCGCATTCTTCGCGCAGCCGTTGCAGCGCGTGTTCCACCACCGTCGCCGCCCAGTTTAGGTCGAAGAGCCTTTCGGGGGGCAATGAGTTAACCCCTCGGATGGGAATCGAGAATTGCGAAGGCGATTCCGCCATCCAATCGTCCCAGGAAATAAACTCCACTCCGCCGCCGCGTTTGCGGGCGTGAGTTCTCTCGGCGGTATTAATAAGAAAATTTTGGAGCGATTTCAGCAAGAGCGAACGGAATCGGCCCCGATTACGATCGGCGTGCTGCAGCCAGTTGTTCTTCAGGATTGCTGCAAAAAAATCCTGTGTGAGGTCCTGCGCGTCCTCAATTGAATAGTCGCGCCCGCGTACAAATGAAAAAATGGGTCGCCAGTAAGTCCGGCAAAGCTCGGCGAGCGCATCGTGACCTTTTTGTTGTTCACTTCCGGGGTTAGCAGCGGAAAGGATCAGGCTCCAACGGGTAGTTACAAACTCGCGCGGTTCGCCTCGACCCTCGTCGCCGTTCTTCCCGTTCACGAGGGAACATCGTGGTTCTCTCTTGTGCATACAAGCATGAAATGCCAGCTATGGAGCGTAGTGCAGGCATTCACCCGCACCTGTGCATCGAATGAAAAGTTGCCGGCGGAGGGGCTCGAACCCACACGATCTTGCGATCACTGGATTTTGAGTCCAGCGCGTCTGCCAATTCCGCCACGCCGGCGCAGGAATGTGAAGCTACGAAGCCCTCAACGAAGCTCAAGCGCTCGCCGCAACGTGCACATGTTAAATCGTAAATGGGAGAAGCAGATCATAGAGTGTATTGGCAGGATCAAAAGGTGCATTGCAGTGCGCAAAGAGGCAGCATTTCGCCGCGGGCAGTACTTGGGAAATCATCGCGGATCATCTCAGCAAAGCGGATTGGAGTTGGAGGCTGCGTCTCAACCGTGGATTCTCACGGGCGGACGATCCTTATTGGTGACGCACATCGCGGCGACGGAAAACGTTTCATCGTTCGCACTAATTAGTCGGGAAGAGCGACCCGAAGGAATCGTGAAGAGGAAGGGTAGAGCAAATTATTGCACCGGTGTGAGAAGAAAGGCGTGCGTCTGGCCGAGGATCGTGCCGTAGCCAACGATTTGGCCGGCGTCGTTAATCCCATTTGCTTCCCCCAGAACCCAGCCGGTGTTCGGCGGAATAAGCCTGTTCAAGTCCTGCATTCTGCCGCCATTAGTGGAAACGAAAGCGTGATAGTCGTTACGGCGGGTGGTCGCGAAGCCCACCACGGTGCCACCGTTATTGATCGCCAGGCCCCAGGAACTCGATCCACCGAGCGAGCCCAGGTCTGCCATCTGCCCGTTGCTAAGGCGGAACGCGTGAGCAGCACGGTTGCCCCTGGTGTAAGCCTGGCCGGCGATCTGGTTCTGGTCGTTGATCGCATACGCGATGCTCCAACTGCCGCCGAGGGTGCCGAGAGGAGTCATAGTACCGTTCTGGTAGATAAAACCGAGAAAGTCGCCCAAGGAGTTATACGAATAACCTACGATGACCCCGAGATTATTGATGCCGTAGGCGTTGCTCGTATCACCGCCGAGCGTTCCGAGGTCGGTCATCTGTCCGTTGCTGTAGAGAAAGGCGTGATCCTGTCCGCCGAGATGCGCCGAATTGCCGACGACCTGGCCCGAGTTGTTCAAGGCGTAGGCAACACTGTAATCGGCGCCAAGCGTGCCGATGTCGATCATTTGGCTGCCAGTGTAGAGGAAGGCGCGATACGAACCAGTTGCAAGAGTGGAGTAACCGGCGATCTGGCCGGAGGTGTTGATCCCGCGCGGTTGGCCATATTCGCCACCGAGTGTACCGATATTGATCAGTTGACCATTGCTGTAAAGAAAGGCCGGGTCGCTCATCTGACTCGACGGCGCGCTGGATTCTCCGGCGACCTGGCCGCTGCTATTGATGCAGTAGGCGACACTGTAACTTCCACGAGTGTTTGTGCCTAGCGTGCCGAGATCTGTAGTCGTGTAGGTCTGGGCAAACACTGGCGTTGCGAGCGAGGTGAATGCGGCGAGCTTCATGAGCTGCCGGACATAAACTTTTGGGTTAATAGACAAGCTGGTTTTCATCGGTGGTTTCTTTCTCAGAAGGTGCATGCGCTGCGTTTCCAGCTTGAAGTCAAATTGTGACTACTGGCAACAAACGATCAGTAACAGTTTTGTTACTTTCCGTTGTCAGCCCATGGGCAGTCGAAAGATTCTGACCGGAGCGCGGGCAGTTAAATTGCGACGGTTTTCCACGCCGGTCTGACTGACCAGTCGCAGCGAAGGAAACTTGTACTTCAATCCCAAGCCCATTTCGGCTGCAACCGTGCTTTAACACCCTCTGATGTTGCCCACGTGGTCGTGCGTTTCGATCACGTTGCTAGCCCGTCGTAAACGCGAATAATCGCCTGATCTGTCCGATTGTAACAATGCGTGCAGCCGATTGCATTCAGTACACATTCGGCTCGCCGTAACGCACGCGACGGAATGGCAGGGCATCGGAGATTAGATCAGGGCCGCGTTTACCTTTGCGCGGGCTTATCTCGTGCACGTGCAAACTGTGCTTCATAACGTTGCAAGTTTTGCGACGAAATGATCTTCCAGATGTGAAAAAATAATCGATACGCTCGAATGGTGATGCATTCACGATTGAAGGAATTGAATGAAAAGAAGCGATTCCTCAGCCGCTCTGCTGCCGCGTCAACGCCCGAATGTCCTGCAGCTGGGAGGCGAAATCGATCTGCACGTTTCGCCTACTCTCACAGAATCACTGAGCGCAATGATCGAGAAAAAACCGGAACGGATAGTGATAGATCTTTCCGGCGCGTCTTACATCGATAGCGCGGGCTTGGCAGCACTAATTCTGGCAATGCAAACAGTTGAAGCCTATGGCGGCAGGTTTTTCCTGACTGGTCTACACAAAACCATGCGCTCGATTTTCGAAAGTTCGCGGCTTGATCGAATATTTCAGATTTTTCCAGATGTAGATACTGCGCTGGCCGCGAGCTAATCCTGACTTAAAGCAGCCGGACGGCGCACATCGCCGATTTAATCCGCAATTAATTTGGCGGCCCTTCCACATTTCACCGATTGCGCCCTTTTAGTAAGGCCCTCGTCGGCCATCCATGAACACGTAAATGTCTACAGTTTTTCAATCCTTTCCGGGCAGAAACCGATAAACGATCAAATTTGGTTCAAATGCCGAAGGTGTTTTAATCGCTTCGATTTCGCAAATGTGTACACGAATCGAATCGCCGATCATTAGCGAGATGGATACGAAGCGCGCGTCGGCGCTCAAGTTTTCCCAACGAGATCCAGGAGGTGTAAACTTCGTGGCGGGCCGAGAATTTCGCGAAGAATAATTCCTTCTCGCAGACCAGATTTCGATGCCAGCAATTTGGCAATGTTTGTTCTGACATCTGACTTTTTGGCGATTGGCAAAGTAGCGACTACGTCCGCTCCAACGGGCGTTTTGACAATACTGGGCTGCTCAAGCTCCGCCGCTACCACTTCTTCATGAACTTCAAACGCCGGTGCAACGGGAGTCGGCACCCTCGGCGGAGTAAATTCCACACGTCTTGGCTGTTCAGGGGGAGGAGTTTCTCTCCGACTGATATCCCGTTTGGTTTCTTGTTTCCGAGGTAGTCCCCATGCGCGTGGAATTACGGGAGGCGGTTGCACAGGCGCCAGCGGTCGAAGTGGAACATCTGTGCGACTGGCAACAGGTGGAGGAGGGGTTGAGGTTGGCGGCTGTCCCAGCGCTTCGAGAAATTTGCGAATCCGATCTGCGTCCGATTCTGCCGGCGCGCGTTGAACTTGTGGCTGTCTTTGTGGCGTAGGTGCTGTCGGTGTTTCGTCAGACTCCCTTTTTCCCTTGTTAAGCGCCTTCGACAGGAGCTGAAACAAAGCAGCGACAGCTATTAACAGAAAGAAAAGCAGGTTATCGAGGCTGACAGCAATCATCTTGAACCTTCAATGTGTTAACCGATCATGTACCGTCCGTCCGCGGTTTGTCCCCTCCCGCGATGGATTCGCGCATCGACGTGTCGGCCTGCACATTTTTCATCCGGTAATAGTCCATTATGCCAAGATGCCCGGCACGGAACGCCTCGGCCATCGCTTGCGGCACGAGCGCTTCCGCCTCGACCACTTTCGCCCGCATTTCCTGCGTTTTGGCGCGCATCTCCTGCTCGACAGCGACGGCGGCTGCTCTCCGCACCTCGGCTTTCGCTTGCGCGACGCGCTTGTCTGCCTCGGCTTGTTCGGTTTGCAATTTTGCGCCGATATTATCGCCAACATCGACGTCGGCGATATCGATGGAAAGAATTTCAAAGGCTGTATTGCTGTCGAGACCTTTGGCAAGCACGGTCTTTGAAATGCGATCGGGGTTTTCCAGTACTTCCTTGTAGGAATGCGCAGAACCGATTGCGCTTACGATGCCTTCGCCAACGCGGGCGATGATAGTCTCCTCGGTTGCGCCGCCGACAAACCGGTCGAGATGCGAGCGCACGGTGACCCGCGCTTTGACTTTGACGCCGATGCCATCCTGCGCCACGCCATCGATGGTTGTTCGGCCCATGGTCGGATTAGGCGCATCAATTACTTTTGGATTGATGCTTGTGCGCACGGCTTCCAGCACAGTTTTACCGGTTCCTTTAGTGGCAAGATCAATTGCGCATGCCCGGTTGAAATCGAGTGAAATGCCAGCTTTGTCAGCGGCGATCAAAGCCAGGACGACGTGGCCCACATCGCCGCCAGCCAGGTAATGTGCTTCCAGCGGATCGCTACGAACATCAATACCTGCTTTCACAGCGGTGATTCGATTATCGACAATCAGCCCGACCGGCACTTTGCGCAGCCGCATTCCGATCATTTTGCCAAGGCTCACCGGAGCATTTGCGATCCGTGCCCGCAGCCAGAGACCGAAAAAATTAAAAAGAACAATCGCCAGAACAAACGCGAACAGCCCCAGCACCACGAGGCCGATGAGATAAAACGATTCCATGTTGCAGCGAACATTATCGGAATGGAAACAATGCGAAAAGCCTAATTGGTGCAGTTGGGGGGCATTGTCCTCAACGCGTACGGTTCGACCGCGTCAACGTTTGAACGAACTGACAGGTTTTCAGAAAAATCGTGCTCGGGGCGGGACTCGAACCCGCAAGCCTTTCGGCATACGCCCCTCAAACGTACGTGTCTGCCAGTTCCACCACCCGAGCGTTGCGAGAAGGGGAAGTTTCCGCAGACGGGAACCACTGGCAAGTGTCGTTTCTGTGATTGTTTACTCCAGGTCGCTTTTGCTCCAATCGAGATTCAACACAAACACCTTTCCCGGTGAAGTGAAATATCGTCCATTCGAGATTAAGTTCGAGCGTGAGCACGGATACGAAGAATGAGAGCGACTGGATTAAAATCGATCTGCACATTCACACTCTCGACGATCCGAAGGATGCAATCGACTTTTCAGCGCATCAATTGTTGGAGCGAGCACGCACGCTCGGGTTTCGCGTGCTCGCGATTACCCTGCATGATGCGGTGTTTGATCGAAAGGAAGTGTTCGCCGATGCCGCCGCAATGGGCATTCTTCTTATTCCCGCGGCCGAGGTACGCTTGCGCGGTGCGGATGTGATTGTGCTCAATGTAAGCCCCGAAGAGATCGGGCAGTTGAAGAATTTCGATGATTTGCGGCGACTCCGGGCGCGTCGTGGCAATTCTGTTTTCATAATCGCCCCGCACCCGTTTTACGTTTTTGGCGGCTCAATCGGATCGCGGCTGATTTCGGAAATCGATTGTTTCGATGCGATTGAGTATTGCCATTTTCATATTGGGCTGCTGAATCCAAATCGCAGGGCAAAAAGAGTGGCGACGCAGTTTGGCAAACCGTTAATCGCTACTTCCGACGCGCATCGGCTGCATGCCTTTGGTCGCCATTACACGGCGATGCCCATACCGTCTGGGCTCACGATAGAGAACGTTCTGGCCGGATTGCGCAGCGGCCCATTGAGCCTAACGAGTCCTCCGTCGAGTTTCACCGATTTTGTGAGCGCGATCCATTTCGTTTTCCTCAAGCATCCGTTTCGAGTATGGCGAAAGCTCGCTGGTGCCTGAGGTGTTTTTTGTTTTCGAACGAACGTAGCACCTCAATGCGACGGCGACTCCTGCCCGAGATCGTAGATTGCGCCCCAATCACCGGACGCGACGAGGAATGCCGTGGCTTCCCATGGCCGGGGGCTTGATTTGTAATTGTTGCGTTCGTCCTGGCCCCAGAAAATGTAGCGAACGCCCAAAACTTTCGCGGCATCGCGCCAATTTGCGGAACCGTTCATCAACGCCGTCAACTGATCATTTGCCTTGCCGTAATCGAATCCTTCCGTCCACAGATGCCCGGGGTACCGAAGGACAACTTTACGGCCCTGCAGCAAAACCGGGTGATTATAGGTTGGGTACGTAGCGAATCGGGCTTCGATTGGTAAAGGACGAAGCGCCGTGCCGATGTGATCGAGTCTGGCCCGTTCAATCAATCCGAAGCCGGGATGTCCAGCAGACAGGCCGCCGAGCAATGTGATAAATCCCGAACCGAAGAGTAACAGACATGTCGCCGCCCGTTCCGGGAACGCCCATCGTCCAATGATATCGCTCCATAGGAACGGCAAAATAAGGAAGTAACCCCACACCATCAGCTTGAGGTTGTCCCAGTCCCACGGCGCCGTTTGGACGAAATAACCGAACGCGAAAATCACGACTGCGGCCAGCACGAAAGCGATATCCGCCGGCGGCCTCTCGCCCCAACGCCATTTGCCTTTCCAAATCCGCCAGCCGCACAATGCGACGAGTGCCAGCACCAACGGCACCCACAAGCCGAAGTTCGGCAGCCAGAATTGGAAAAACGGTGCGATGACGCCGTTCCATGTTTTCTGCAATAACAAACCAAATGTGGTGGAGGATCCAAAATCCTTCGGTCCGATTTTAAAATAAGGCGCTGCCAAATCGGTCGAATCCTGTGCCCATCCCGGATGCCACTTGAGCACTGATGCCGCCCGAAACTGATCCGTGGTCAGCCAGACAAAAAAAGTTGCCGGGATAAACGCCGCGATCAGCATGGCGGCGGCGTGTCTGCGAATCGGTGCGACGCTGAAAATCTCGGGCCACATCTTCGGATGCGAAACTAACCGGCCGATGCCGCCGATTCCGTCGTTGCGAACGAGGTTCCCCATGAACTTGAGTTCGCTTGCCCGTTCGAAAAACAATCCTACGACCAGCACAATCGTCAGCGCCATGAAAGTGTGCAGGTGGAACAACGGCATTGATGCGTAAATCGAGAGCTCAACCCAGAAGGGCAGGGGGCCTGTGCTGTAGCTGCGGGCGTTGACCGTTGCCTGCTGACCGGGTTCTTCCGCCTGCGCTGCGGCCACGGCGGACAAGTCGTCGCCGCTCGATTGCCCGGGGTTACCGACCGCAGCTACAGGAGATTGACTAAAGAATTTTGCGCGCCAATGCCAGAGCAACACGAGGCCTGCCGGAATCGCGTAAAGCCAGCCCCGCTGCGTTACGAGCATGGACAACGCAATGCTTTTCCACGCGATCGGCCTATGGGCGATATCTGCCGCGGTGCCCTGATAATCCAAAAATTTGAAGGTCCTAAAGAATTGGAAACCGACTATACCTCCGTTAAACAAGAAGCCCGCGACTGCGAATGTGCCGCCCCAGCGATAGAACCCATAGAAGATCGCAAGCGAAGAGAGCAATCCCACCCAAACCAATCCAACAAGAAGATCCACGTGAACCAGCGACAGCAGCGCATTAAACAGATCGATACCGGCCGGGTATCTCAACTTACTAAAAACGAAGATCGGATTGTCCGGCCAAAGCGCGACACCATTCGCAAAATTATTAATCAGGGTCAGATGCAGCGAAAGATCGCCGAGGTTATTGGGGGACTGAATCTTTAGGTCGCTGCCATCGATGTAAAGCAGCCAAACAAACGATCGCACGGCAAACATTGCGAAGCAGACTGCGACCGCCCAAAACCACACGTGGCGATAGCGCATCAATGCTGACGAAATGCCTTCCTTCGGAGCTGCTTCTGCTTCGGAATCCCCTCGATGCCTTCGTTCTGTTTGCGGGGGATTCGTTCCCCCCTTTCGAAGCCCGCTGTCGCGAGTTCCAAGATGCGCGGCGACGGCAAATGCGGCGCCGCACAACAGCGCGAGAGCCGCGCTCAACGTATTTAATCCTTTCCCGGCCAATCCCAGAAGCAGCCCGCAGACTACCGAGAGATTAACAAACGTGACCGTAGCGGTGACCCACTTCATTGAGCTTTAGCTGGTGACGCAGCCGGTGTCGGATGCGGTGCGCTCCCGACAAAGTCCGGCTTTCTACCTGAGAACAAGTCTTTGAATACCTCTGCTTTGAAGAAAATCTTCGACGGGTCCTGGAAATTCCGCAGCGTCATCATTTGAGTGTAGTAAGTGCCTTTCAGTTTTGATTCGACGGTTTTGATTTTGTCCTGCTGCACGAGGAGAAAATCGCCATCAAGATTCGCCGGCATATTTCCGCCTTCGTAGTAGCCGACCCGATCGAAATCTCCCAAAACCCACGGAAGTGGATACACGCTGGAGCGGATGAGATGTCCGGTGAGGTGGTAGTTGGATGGGTCCCGTTTCGCCAGCGTCAAAAGCGGTTTCGTCAATTTGAATATATCGTTGTACGTCTGGACGTACGCGTACGGCTCGTCTGGCGACGAACACCTGAAATAATTCAGCCAGATGCTTGTGGCGAGCGAGAGAGACAACAGCACGCCGATCGCCCCCTTGGCGATGCGCAGATGTTTTGGACGAACCAACAAAATCGCCCCGCCGAAAACGAACAAGAATGGCCAGCCGAAACTGATAACGCACCATGGCGTCTTGTATTTTACGATGCTGTAAGCAACGAAGCTGCCTGCGCCGTAAATCGCGAGATACCGCAAACTGAGATTCTTAAACTTCTGACAAAAGAGACACAAAATGAGCCCGACCAGCATTGGGAGTTCGTAACCGAAGAAATCCGCCCGCCCGACTTCCCATGTCGGTCCCATTATCTTCAGCCAGTAATCCCACGGCTTTTCGTGGCCGTGACCCGCAGCGCCAGTCTCGGTCCATGCCTTAAAGGCCACGTACAGACCTTTGACACCGCTCGAGTTAAAAAAAGTTCCCGAATAGAAAAAGACGATAGCAAATCCGCCTACGATCACGATCATGGCGAGATCGATCCAGCTCCAGGTTTGCTTTGCGGGCTTGGCGTCCGGAACGCGATTTAGCGCGTATGAAACTGCCAGAGTTGGAATCGCGAGCACGGCGCAGGCGAGATGAATGGCGTAGGTCTCCTTGGTAAGGAGCATGCCGGTTATTCCCATGCCGGCGTACCACAAATAACTCAGCGTGCCGCGTCTCCACAGGCCGAACAGCCCTAAGATAAACATCATCGAGAAGAACTGCAGCCATACTTCGTGAATGGCATAGCGGCCGTAGAAAACAAACCCGGGCGACACTGCCATCGCCAGCGCCGCGATTCGGCTGACGTTTCGTCCTACGAATGGCTCGAATTTCAGCGCCAGCCAGACACAAGCAATGCTTACCAGCACCGCGGGCAAACGCAGTGCCCACACATTGCGGCCAAATAGACTCTCGAACAGCAGCAGAACGTAAAAGTGAAGTGGCCCGTGGTAATTGGTCGGGTCATAGCGGTAAAACCCGTTTTTCATTACCTGATCGACGAACCAGCCGTTGATGCCTTCGTCGAAGTGCGGCGGTTTGATGCCCAGAAGGAAAAAGCGCAGGAACGCAGCCAGCGCGAGGATTAACCAGGGCACCCAGTCTGTCCCCTCGAAGCAAAGTTTCCACTGCTCGATGTAACCGCGCGCTCGCGCTGTCGCGGGAGCAGATTCTACTAGCGCGCCGCGCTCGGCGCTGCTAGTACGCGCTGCCATGCGCATCCTTGTCACCGGTGGCTGCGGATTCATCGGGAGCAACTTTATTCGGTATATTTTGCAACATTACAAGCCCGAATACGTCACTAATGTCGATGTGCTCACTTATGCGGGTAATATCGCCAATCTTGATGGCGTGGTCGAAGAACATGGCGAGCGTTACGAATTTTTCAAAGCCGATATCGCAAATGCCGACCTGATGGACGCGCTGATGACGGAGCACCGGTTCTATGCGGTGATTAATTTCGCGGCAGAATCCCATGTCGACCGCAGCATCAACGATCCGCTTAACTTTATTCACACAAACGTCATCGGTACCAGCGTGTTGCTGGACTGTGCGCGACGCCACGGCGTTCAGCGATTCATCCAAATCTCGACAGACGAAGTATATGGATCACTCGGGCCGGCGGGTAAATTCACCGAGCAATCACCGCTCGATCCCAGCTCGCCTTATTCAGCCAGCAAAGCCGCGGCCGATCTGCTCGTGCTCGCGTCCTATAAAACCTACGCCCAGGACGTGCTGGTGACGCGGTGCTCGAACAACTACGGCCCGTATCAATTTCCGGAAAAATTAATTCCGTTGATGATCATCAAGGCGCTCCGTGACGAACCGCTCCCGGTGTATGGCGACGGCATGAATGTGCGAGACTGGATTCATGTGGACGATCATTGCGCTGCGATTGTGGCCGCGCTTTTCGAAGGCAAACCCGGAAAGGTCTATAATTTCGGCGGCAACAGTGAGATGGTAAATCTTGAGCTTGTGAGAATGATTCTCGACAGGCTTGGCAAACCACACAATCTCATTTCGTTCGTGCTGGATCGACCTGGCCACGACCGCCGATACGCGATAAACTCTTCGTTCGCGCAACAGGAGCTAGAATGGAAACCGCGCCGCAGTTTCAAGGAAGGCATCGATGAGACGATCCAGTGGTACATCGACAATCCATCCTGGTGGCAACCTTTACTCGAACGCACCGGGCGCTATTGAGCTGTCGCCACGCTCGGTCGAGACGTTTTTCGGATGGCTCCGTTTTCAAACACAGCCTCCTCAGCATTTCTGAAATCGCGAGACTGCGACCCGGACCTCCTCGACATTCGAAGTTCAGCGTTCGGATTTTGTCCCGCCCTCGCCAGTGGCAGCATGTCCTCCAAGCGGTCCTGGTAATTCTAATTGCGGGCCCGTCAGGCCGATGGAACCAAACACCACGTCCAACCGCACCACCGCCGCCGTATTCGAAGCGCTACCTAAGCGGAGAAGTCCCGGCCGATAGCGCGACGCTGTTTGCCGCGCGGAAGATTTGGTTGACGATTCGTGCGAAAAGTAGCAATCAAAAATGACCGCGATGAAAGGCGTTGAGACGAAGAAGAAGCTGTCAGCAGAAGAACGTGAAGAATTACTCGAAACGTTGAAAGCCCGTTTCGAGAAAAACATGAACCGCCACAAAGATCTTGATTGGGCGAAGGTGAAAGCAAAGCTGGAGACTAACGTCGTAAAGCTATGGTCGGTCCACATAATGGAAGCAACCGGCGGCGAGCCGGACGTGGTAAGTCGGGACAAGAAGACCGGCGAATACATTTTCTTCGATTGTTCGGCGCAAACTCCCAGTGGTCGCGTAAGTCTTTGTTATGACGATGAGGCGTTGGAGGCGAGAAAAGAGCATAAGCCGAAGGATAGCGCGGTTGGCATGGCGACAGCCATGGGCGTCGAGCTTCTGACGGAAGAAGAATATTTCGCGCTTCAGAAACTGGGAGAGTTCGATACGAAAAGATCGAGCTGGATAAAGACACCTGCCGAGATCAGAAAGCTTGGCGGCGCGCTCTACTGTGATCGCCGCTACGGCCGCGTCTTTGTGGGGCACAATGGCGCGGACTCCTACTACAGCGGCAGGGCATTCCGTGGCTCGCTCAGGGTCTGAGTCTTGCCGCTTGTCACTCGCCGCTGCACGGTGGCTATTTCTCAGGGTCGTGTCGAGACGTTAAAGAAATTCCATTCCCACGTTTTACCGTTGTCGGGCGAAAACGCCTGGCCCCATACTGGGCGCTCCTTGTTCCGCGCGTCCCAACGGAACACGACGATGATGGGCTTGCCGTTAAGGGTGTCTTTTCCGAAGAAATGTCCGACACCATTTTCGAAGGAGCCGACGACGGGGGGGTCGATTTTACCGGTATTGCTTGCGATCCAGTAGAGGCTCCAGAGTCTGGTCTTCGGATCGAAGAGCCGCAGGGTGAGACCTTCGAATAGTTTGCCTTCCATCCCGGGGAATTGCGTGGTGGAATACGTGTCCATGTCGCCGGCGCCATTGAGAATTTTTGCGTTCTCGTCCGAGGACTCGAATTCCGTCCAATCCCGGCAGTTTGCCAGTCGCTTGTTAAGGTGGCGATTGTGCATGTTCCATTTGCCCACCAGAAAATCAAAATCGTTAGGCGACGACTTAGCCGAGGCGGTGATCTTCAGATCGCCTTTCTCGTCAAAACTGATCTTTGGAATCGGAATGCCCTCATCCGCCGTCAATTCGGTCTTTGCCTGGGCAAGATGGGGAGCCGCGACTTGCACCAGCAGCAGCAACAACGGGAGAAGAACAGGGGCCGTTACGTATTTCATCGGCATTTAAGATAACGGGCACCCGCGAACTCGACAACAAATGGCCTGTGCTCGTCACTCTTCACAGGCCGCTGGTCACCGCTGAAAGTGGAGTCGGCTCGGAGCGCACCGTAATTATCTCGCAGTCGATGCCGTAATCTTGGTCGCCATAGAGTCGCCACACCCGTTTGTTATCCCAGAGCCGAGCGGCACTGAATTATTCTTACTTTTTGAAAAAAGTATGTCAATGTACTATTTCTCGGACGTCATGGAATGCATCGTTAACGGCCGGCGAATAGTTAGTCACAAGCCGTACGCTCGCACCAGGGGTCGCGAGCCCTCGTGGTCGATCTTTCCCGCAAGAACGCGACAGCCTGTTCACGATCGCGCGAGCATTCCGCGCGAATGAGGCGAAGGTTACATTATGCAAAGCGCGAACCTGCCTGCTAAAGGAGATGTCATGAGCAACAAGAAAACTTGGTTCGTTACCGGCGCTGGCCGCGGCATGGGGCTCGATTTCGCCAAGGCCGTGCTCGAGGCTGGTCACGCAGTCGTCGCTACTGGCCGCGACTCGGACGCGGTGGCTAAAGCCGTGGGGAAAATCGAACGAGCTGCTAACGGTAAAGCTGGACGTGACCAAGCGCACCGAGGCTGAGGCAGCGGTACAGGCCGCGCTCGACCGATTCGGGCGCATCGATGTGCTGGTCAACAATGCGGCCAGCTTTTATGCTGGTTACTTCGAGGAGCTGACGCCGGAGCAGTTCGAGCGACAATTGGCGGTGAGCCTGATCGGTCCCATGAATGTAACTCGCGCGGTGCTGCCGGTGATGCGCAAGCAGCGCTCGGGATACATCATCTCGATCTCGTCGTCAGCCGGAATCGCCGCCGGGTTCGAGTTCGTGAGCGCGTATGCCGCGTCGAAGTTTGGTCTCGAAGGGTGGATGGAATCACTGCAGGCGGAGGTCGCGCCCTTAGGCATTAATACTACCATCGTGAATCCGGGCTTCTTCCGTACCAACCTTCTCACGGAACAATCGACGAACTATGCCGAGCCATCTATCGCGGATTACAACGAGCGCCGGGCTCAGCAGCTCGAGTTTTGGAAGAGCCAGAACGGCCAGCAATCCGGTGATCCGGCCAAGCTGGCGCGAGCGCTCATCACGATCGCGAACGAAGAGCCACCACCGCGCCGCTTCATTGCCGGCGCCGACGCCATCGCTACCGCGGAGCAGAAGATCGCCCATCTGAGAGCGCAGATCGACGCTCACCGCGACCTTTCGACATCGCTCGATTTCGCTTGAGATCCCCAGCACGACGAAATTGCATCGGCTGGAGGAGAATCTCGGCGCGGTCAACGTGGAACTGAGGTCCTGAAAAAGGCGGAGGTTTTTTCGGCTTTGACGTTTCGGCGGGGAATGAAATGCTAGAGTTGTGAAAACGCTGATTGTCTTCGTCTGCTGGTGCATTCTTCTGGTGCTCTCATGGCCGCTCGCGCTTCTTGCCTTAATCCTTTTCCCCTTTGTCTGGCTCGTGACGCTGCCGTTTCGTTTGCTCGGAATGACCTTTGAAGCACTCCTCGCGCTCGTAAGCGCGATCCTGTTCTTGCCAGCGCGAATATTCGGCTGGCGAAGGGCTGCCTAGGCAAATTCGGAGTGGGAGTAAACTTCATGCAGATTGTTCCGAAAGCTGACCAGCCTTCGGTCCCAGCCGGACTGGCGATACGCTACGGCTCGGCAAGAAACCTGACGAAGAGGAGCTTCGGGTTAATCGTTATCGGTCGTTAGGGGAGAAGCTGAAAAGCTGAGACGCTGAAACAGGAGAGGAAGCCGAAGAGCCGGGCGTCAGTGAAGGGAAACTGACTGCGTGTTTTGCCTGTGTGGCTGGCAGACCAAGATTTCCCTTGCCACTCCCCGGGTATGCCACCAGCCTGCGGGCGATTCGTCAAAACCAACGAAGAGATTACTCTTATGGCTGACTCAAATTTTCACAAAGACGGTCCGACCGTCATTCTCGTTCATGGAGCGTTCGCTGACGCGGGCAGTTGGGCAGGGGTAACGGAACGATTGCTCGCCGCGGGTGTGCCGATGCGCGCGATCGTCAATCCGCTGCGCGGCGTGCCCGTCGATTCCGCTTATGTGGCGAGCGCGATTAACCAGACGCCGGCCAAGGTCCAACCTGCGCGCCGGAGGGCAAATGAACTCCGCCTTCTGCGCTCCTAGCCGCAATGTTGTTTGACGCTAGCCCTGGCTTATCCCTTTCTTTTTCAGTGCACTCCTTAGCGGCAGACCACAAACTGATGACGACATGATTACTTCAATTCATACGTTGATTTACTCCGACGACGCTAACGCAACTCGGGCGTTTCTGCGTGACGTGCTCGGGTGGAAGTACGTTGCGGAGGATTTCGATGACAATTGGCTCATTTTTAAATCAGGGCCCAGCGAGACCGGCGTGCACCCGACGCATAGCAAGTGGGAAGGCCAAACCTATGATTACCCACGTCACCACTCGCTCGCGTTGATGTGCGACGACATCGACACGACGGTCTGCGAGTTGCGTGTAAAAGGAGCGCAGTTCCGAAGCCCTATCGAGCAACGCGAGTACGGTCGCGTCATCATGATGATCGTGCCTGGTGCGGATGACATTCAACTGTATCAGCCGACTCACAAGATCGCCTACAATCTTTAGGAAACAGATCATCGCGTCATCGATGGAAATGGTCTCATATACGGAAATGGGGCTAACATAGATGCGTCCCGATTCGGCCACTCTGCAGATGCCGGAAAAGGCTGGCAGCCGTGGGGTGTTTTTCTGCCCGTTATCGAGCTCGGCTTTGTCGCGGGGACTGTCGTTACCTTGAGGGCGCTTGTGCAGCATTTTGGGCTCGTGTCCGGGTGGGATGGGTTGGCATTCCCGGGCGGAAATGATTACCTGAATGAAGGCATCAAAGGCCCGGAAGGGGAGTATCGTCTGCACCCTCGCTCTGACGTGTGGGATCGCCTATTATTTCTGGCGCGAATGGCTGAGACGACACCAATCCCAAAACTCCCGAGACATCCAATCGGGCGGTACGCCGAACATCGACTGTCCGCGTGCCAAACTTTAATACCCTCCAAACATCATTTTAGCGCGAGCGTTTGCCGATCCTGTGTTTCGTTAGGCTGCCGTCATCGGTTTTTCACGTATGGATCCTAGAGCCAGTGAGCTTATCAGCCTGCTCAAGCTTGAGCCCCATCCCGAAGGCGGACATTTCGTCGAGACTTTCCGATCGTCCGTCGGTGTCACGCCAAGCGACTTGCGAGGCCCTCGCACAGCTTTGACCGTCATCTACTTCCTCCTGCTTCAAGGCGGCATGAGTCGCTGGCATCGGGTTGTTTCAGATGAGGCATGGCATTGGTACGACGGTTACCCGCTAGAGCTTTTCATAGCCCCTCCCGACACCGGTATCGTCCAATCTTTGGTTCTCGGTCCACTTTCACGTGCCGCCGCGCCGCAGCACATTGTTCGTGCAGGTCACTGGCAGGCTGCGCGTGTAAGCGGAGCCTACGCTCTTGTGGGGTGCTCTGTGGGGCCAGGCTTCGAATTCTCCGATTTCACTCTGCTCGCGTCGCTGCCTGAGCGCGAGAGACCGCGCATAACCCCGAGCTTTCTTCTTTCCGAGCTGCTCTGAGCTTATTGTTGTATTTGGAGGAGGCTTCACGCAGCCAGCGGCAGTTCGCCGCGCGAAAGGCTGAAGCAGGAAATCGCGTAGCAGGCGAACAATAAAACCTCTTGTGCAATTTAAGATCACTCAGCTACGTTTGTTTTGTACCCCCGAGAGCCATGCCGCAAAACATCGACAGCATTCTTGACGCCGCGGAGCAGCAGCAGGCAAGCGACGTTTTCCTTCAGGAGGGCGAGGTACCGCGGCTTAAGATCAATGAACAAATCAGTGTCTTTGGCGAGGAACCCATGTTGCTCGCGCAAATGACCGCCTTCTGGCAGGCCTGTGGCGCGAACGCGCTAGGCGACGGCGACATGGATCGCGACAGTGGCTTCATCTCGCGCACGCATACTCGCTATCGGGTAAACCTGCACCGCACGATGGGCCGTCTCGGTGCGGTCCTGCGCCGTGTCAAGACCAGCATGCCCGGTTTGAAAGCGCTCGGAGCGCCCGAGTGGCTCCTGACCCGATGGGGCGCTCGCGAGCACGGCCTGATTCTTGTGACAGGACCAACCGGCTCCGGGAAATCCACCACTATAGCGTCTCTGCTTCAATGGATGAACGAGAACCTGGTCCGTCATATCGTGACAATCGAGGATCCCGTTGAGTATCAGTTCACCAACAATCGCTGTCATTTCACCCAGCGACAGGTCGGACGTGACACCAGCACTTTTGCGACTGGGTTGCGGAGCGCGCTTCGTCAAGCGCCGGACGTCATTCTCGTCGGCGAGATCCGGGATTACGAGACGGCTTTGACCGCGCTCCAGGCTTCCGAAACCGGACATCTCGTTGTTTCGACCATGCATTCGGAGAAGGTTGCGGACACGATGGAGCGCTATTTGAATCTTTTCCCGGCCGAAGACGCGAAGCATGGTACGAATCTCCTGGCAAACCAACTCTCTGGCGTCCTTTGCCAGAAGCTGGTTGAATCTAGTGATAGAGGTTTGCATTTGCTGGTGGAACACGTCGAAAATGCCGGTGCCATGCGCGACTGGATCGCGAGACGGGAGTTGCAGAACATTGATCAATATATCGCCCGCGGGTCGGATCCTGCAGCCGTTTCATTTTTGCAGTCGACCATCAAAGCTCTTCAGGCCAAGACCATCACGGAAGCGACCGCCATGGCTTCGGTCAGCAATGAATCTGAGCTGCGTCGTGCCATGAGGGGAATCGGCTAGACGAGTCCTCCGCACTGTTTGAATTGGATGAACAAACATGACTTGATCGATTTCCTGGTGCTGGCCACGCAGCAGGAAGCTTCTGATCTTCATTTGACACCAGGGGCGCCACCGATGATGCGGGTCGCTGGTGTTATCCAGCCGCTGACGGAAGAGAAGTTGTCCGCGGAGGATACAAGGAGACTGGTGGTCGAAGCCTTGAAGGAGGGGCAACGAGCGACGCTGGAAAATGACTGGCAGCTTGACTTCGCGTTGCAGGTCGATGGTGTCGGGCGGTTTCGCGGAAATGCATGCTATGTGTCGGGAGCGATTGAGGCCAATTTCCGACGCATCGCTTCTGAGATCGGCGATCTAAAATCATTGGGACATTCTCCTGTGGTGGATCGCTGGTGTGACGAGCGTGCAGGCCTGATACTGGTGACTGGCTCCAGCGGTTCAGGCAAGAGCACAACGCTGGCGAGCATGGCCCAGACGATAGCCGGACGGCGTTCTCTCAATATCATCAGTATTGAGGACCCGATCGAATTTGTTTATTCGCAGGGGCGGAGCCTGGTCAACCAGCGTGAGATTGGTTCCGATGCGCGCGACTTCGCGTCAGCGCTCAAGAACGCGTTGAGGCAGGATGCGGATGTCATTCTTGTGGGCGAGTTGCGGGACATGGAGACGATCCAAACTGCGATTACGGCAGCGGAAACGGGGCACCTCGTGATTGGAACCATGCACACGAACGATGCGCCAACGGCTGTTGGGCGATTTCTTGATGCCTTCCCAAAGGAGCGCCAGCAGTTCGTCGGTTCCCAACTTGCGTGGTCGCTATTGGGAGTGCTGTGCCAGTATCTCCTGCCGCGAAGCGATCAGACAGGCTTGGTTTTGGCCTCAGAATTGATGACCGTCAACTCGGGAATCGAGGCGTGTATCCGGGACCGGCGGCTTTCGCAGATACCAGGATTAATGCAAATCGGAGGTGCGGACGGCATGCATACAATAGACGATAGCCTGATCGAGTTGCTTCTGGCTGACCGCATCAGTCTCATGGACGCCATGGCGCACGCGAGGGATCCCAATTTTGTGAAAGAGCACTTCCAGCAAGCTTTGAAGTCCCAACGAAAAGGATGGTTCGCGGGAATGTTCGGCAAATAAAATGCCGGCCTCGTCCAGTTCAACCCGCACGTGACGATCATGGGTGCCACTTCAGGTATTCCCGCCCTGGCCGAACCGTTGTTTCTTAGCTTCAATGCAGCTGTCGAGTTTCACGCTGTTATGGATCCGCGGGAGCTCCAAGAGGCCGGGCTGGACAATCTGGGCCAGAAGCGGGCATAGGTTGCCGGGTGGCGCGCTCAACCGGATCGCGCGCCGGTCGCGCCAGCGGTGACATCACAAATCCGGAAGTTGTCCCCGGAGCACAGTGATTGAATACGGCGGCAGTTCGTAGAACGAGGATGCTTCTTGCGTAATGTGCGCGGGTGGGAGATTGCGAGTCGGGTGACCGTTCGGGCCGTCGGCGTGCCAGGCGTACTGCTGCCGCGAAAATTGGATAAGTTCAACCGGACCGACAAAGCTCACCGGTTGCTTTGCGTTCGGAATGTTGAACTCCACGTTGAGTCGCGCAACGCGGGTGGGACTCTTGTTAATCGCGAGGAGCGACCATTGTTTATCCGGCCGATACACGGCATACACGGTGACTACAGGAGACGAACCCGCCTTCGTTTGTTTGATGGTTACACGAAAGATCTCGTGCGGCTGATTTGTTGGTTGCATCCATTCTTTTGTGATTAGTTGTGCGGCGTAGTACGCGGAGAGGCGGTTCAGTTGGTCGTTTCTCGCATGCAACTGAAGGATCATCAGATTGCCCCAGGAACATTTCAGCTCGTTCTGAAGGTAATTCGGCTCATAGCCGTACAGGTATGGTTTGGCGCCTCCGAGAGTAAGAAAAGCACCAACTGTGTCTGCGTTGAAAAGTGCGCCTTCGATGTCTACTTCGTGACGCCCCCCAAAAACTGAATATCCATATTCGCTCATTAACCATGGGATGTCCGAAGGCACTCCGTCAGCGTGCAAACTCGTCATCATTGCTTCGAGACGTTTTGGGATTTCCAACAACTGCGGTGCCGCGTTGGTGCAGACGTTGTCGAACGGATAAAACTCGAATGAAAAAAATTCGAAGGGGACGTTTGCGCTTCGAACGTATTTAAGGAATCGATTCATCCAGGAACGATTATTCGATGCGTCCGCCCAGGTGAGCAGTTGGTCCTCGAAATTTTGCAGGCTTGGTCCTCCAAGTTTTAAGTGCAGATGGAGGGAGGCGAGCCGGCGCGCGACTCCGGTATATAGTGCGGCGTAATCCTCCGGAGATACCCATTGTCCATCGGGCTCTTCGCCCAGCTCGATTCCTTCCAGACGATAATTTCGCCGGAGCAAATAATTGATTTCCGCGGCGGCATTGTCTGGCGTGTCGTAGAGCACGCCTACGGGTACGAGCACAGGCAGGTTGTTTGTGAGCTTGCCGCGCAGAATGAAATCCAGGCCGGGCTGCTCCGTACTGTAATCGATGTCTTCAGCACGATGCCAGGGGTCAGTGGACGAGACGTAAACGATTGTTTGGCGATGCCGATCGGGTGCGTGACGTACGCGGTCGTGAAAACGATTGTGGTTATCGATGTGGCCGAGCTCGATCTCTCGAATTGTAAAGCCTAACGAGTCGCGAACGTCATCCGAGCTTTGAGCACTAGTGTGTGAACTGTTGCTCATTACGATTCGCACAAACTGAACAGAGCGCGGGCGATCTGTGAGTCGAATCAGTTCATCGCCACCTTGTGCATTCTCGATATTTCCATGTCCGAATAGTTGCCAGTCGTCATCATCATCCGGGTGTAAGTGCGTCGGATCATCACCCGGCCAATATTCCACCTTGTATTGCTTCGCGTACGGCGCTGCCCAGTGAATGCGAATAGCGTTGACGAGTCTGTGTTCGCCGAGATCTATGATCACCCATTGCGGATGGGCATCGTCCGATCCGGTGAAATGTGAATCCAGATAGGGATTACTTTTCCAAAACGATTTTTCGTCACCGTCTACAATCCGGGAGTAACCGTCATCATTTGCCTGATCGATCGTGTTGCCGCGTCGCGGCAACCGATAGCCATACGAGACGTTGACCGGGTCGCCGAGCGAATCGTCCGAGGTCCAGTATCCGCATTTGTGAACCGGATCGCTCCACGTGCCTTGCGGGTTCCAATGCCAGACTTCGTCGCCAAGTTCGGTACGCAACCGATACGTGAGCGGTCCCAGCCCGGCCAATAACATTTCCGTGATATTTTTGTCTGTAAACATCCGGGCGCATTCGCCTTTCTCATGACCGTCGACTCCCGCGCCCAACGCTTCCGTTGGCGCGCAACGGTTTACGGGATGATCGGTGGAGACGATGGCAGAAACTGTAGGGAGCTTTTCGTCAGCGTGTATTTGAGTCGCGAAGGCGACTTGAAGAACAGTCGACACAAATGCGGCATTGCGCAGGCATTTTCGCTTCAGAGATTCCGCGAACCGCGCATTCTTCACCGCGTGGTATGTAAATGCGGATCGCCAGGAACGAAAGCGACGCGTTCTTGCGTCGCGTGCCTACCTGTTAGTGCTGCGTTTTCTCCAATTGTTTCCGAACTTCGGTTTTTTCGCGACGAACATCGCTTAGATGACTCTGGAGAACCGGAAGTTGAGATTTTTGCGGGTTTGGTTGGTGAAGCACCGTTCGGTTATTTTTGCCGCCGCGGTACGATGGTCCGGGTTCCTTTGCCTGACCGATTTTGAGAAGCAATTGGTCTTCCTGTTTTTGCAGCTCGTTATAGCGCGACTGCAATGCCTGCGTGCGGTTTGTAGCGGCTTGTTGGGCTGCTAAAACCGCGTTGTTTTTTGCGTTCGCGTTCTCTTGTTGACGTCGGGTTTCCTCCTGCTGCTTTTGGTATGCCGCGTAATTTGCTGCCTGTTCGGCGGAATACGAGGCAGCCTTTTCCAAGTCGTAATGAAACCGTTCCTGAACTTCCTTTGAGAGTTCGGCGAAATAAACCTTCGTGACTCCTGATTTCGTCTTAACGACGATACCATCGGGTTCGATGCGCGTGATGGTGGCGTCCTTGTATTCCTTTCCGTTAATCGTTGCGATATCTTCCGCGAAGGCGGCTGCTGTGAGAAACAACATCAAGAATGGGAGAACTTTTGCGCGCATCTCTTGCAGCCCCTAAGGCTTGCCTTTCTCTTCTCATCTTTCGAAATGTTACGTCAAGGAGAATTCCCCGGCGCGGTCGCGTATCGTCTCAATGGCCTCGTCATTGAGCGAAGCGAAACATCTCTGGTCTAATTGGCCTACAAGGAGCGGTTTGTAATGGATCAAGGAACTTTCCTTCGCGATGGTGGGATCAGAATGACGATATGAGGTTGCTTCTTGCACTCAGTCTTGCACTCCTCCTAGCCGGATGTCGCAGGCCGCCGCCCACAACGCAAATTGACCCGAACGGCCCGGTCGAGGTGGCAGTTCCAGATCATGGCGTTTACACAGGTGCGTTCATGGATTTCGGGGACGCTGAAGATGATGTAACGCTCGAGACGATCGAGGATTTCGAGGAGATGGTGGGGAAACATCAGGCCATCATTGCTTCGTCGAGTTACTGGGGAGAACAAAATTTTCCTGTGGCCAATCTCAATGTGATTTGGCGGCACCGCTCCCTGCCGCTCGTTTTCTGGTCGCCCTGGGATAAGCCTTACGAAGAAGATCGCGGTCCGGACAGGTTCAGTTTAACTGAGATTCTCGCGGGTAAATGGGACGCCTACATCGACAAGTGGGGTGACGCGGCACGAGATTTCGGGCATCCGATGATCGTTGTGTTTGGCGTCGAAATGAACGGAACATGGTTTCCGTGGTCCGGCGCTTATTATGGCGGCGCTCAATGGGAACCGGAGCACAACAATTGGAAAGGTCCGGAAACATTTCGCCGGGCGTACCGTTACGTTGTGGATCGCGTCCGTGCACGGGGTGCGTCAAACATTAAATGGATGTTTCATACCAACAATTATCCATATCCGTACGAGACCTGGAACGGCGCTCCCGCGTATTATCCCGGATCCAATTACGTCGATTGGCTTGGGCTCAGTGTTTACGGGCAGCAATACAAGGACGAGCCGAATCCGGATATCCCTTCCTTGGTTGACTGGCCGTACCAAGAAATGAGTCGCCTCGATCCGCATAAGCCCATAATGATTGCGGAATGGGCGACCGGCGAGTTCCCGCTTGCGACGGCAGGGCCCAGCGCCATGCGTAAACCAGCTTGGATCAAACAAGGTCTGGAGCTTTTCCGTACGCGTTATCCGCGGATCAAGGCGGCGCTTTACTGGCACGAGCGCTGGCAAAACGCCGATGGATTTTACAGCAACCTGCGCGTCAATTCTTCTGTGGAATCGCTCGATGCGTATCGCGCCGGCGTCGCGCATCCTAACTGGTTAGGCGATCTGATTTTGCGACCGATTCCGAAAAAGTAATTGTTGGTCGAAATCACCAGACTTTCGCATTCGCTGCCGAGATGCGTGTCCTCCGCTTCAGTAGGATGAAAGCGGCGGAGCACCGTCGTTCGCACTTCATTCGGATTTCCCCATTTCAACCGGGCTTCCCTGAATTTTGTCCGCGTGCTTCGCAAATTGGTCTCGAAAGACGCTGGTAAGACCGGCATCGTGAAGAATGATCATGTCGGTGTCGTGTTCCTTGTGATCGTCGTTTTGCCATCCTTCATTCCACCAACAAAAGCCGACGATGTCGGGCCATCGATTTGAGAATAGATCCTCGAGGGCGGCTCTCGTCCAGTTTGCCGCGTTGACACGCCGATTGTGCAGATCGCAACCGAACTCAGCGATAATGACTGGTTTGCCGGGCGCAATTTTGACAAGGCGCGAATAGGCGTTGCGCATTTTGAACCCGAAACTTTCCGTGCCATCGCGTGTCATGGGCGTCGTTGGGCCGTAGGCGCTCAGGGCGACCCAGTTGCAATAATTGCCGCCGGGAAAATAATTCTCGAACGCATTCCATCTGCGCTCGGGCTGATCAAGCCAGTTCACGTGCCAGATCCACTGCAAATTATTCGCGCCCTCGGCGCGCGTCAGATCGACAATGTGGCGGTAAGCGGCGACGTAGCGCTCTGGACCTTTCCCTGGGCCGCCGTTCCACTTGCCGTTCCAGCTAAACCAGTCTCCGTTCGGCTCTGTTCCCCACTCAATGAGAATTGGCGAACCAAAGTCTTTCGCCTCGCGCGCCCAGACGCGAAGATCGGCGTCGAAGGCGCCGGCGATAATTTTGCCAAGCGAAAAAGTTTTCTCCGCGTGTCCTTGATCGACATTGGAACGGAGCATCAGCCGGATATAGGGAATTTTCTTGAGATCGCGGACCCAGGTACACGTCGCGGAGGGAAATCTTCGAGATTCAAACCAGTTATCCGAAAAATAAATCCAAGCGGCTGGTTGACCGACCGCTTGTTCGTACCGCGCGACATCCACCGGCGTGACATCGTGTTCAGTTGGATCGTGGTTGTCGGTTCCAACGCCGCCCCAGTAGAAGCCATGATAAAGTTTTTTCGGCGGCGGCGAGGCGACTTCGCCATTCGTCGCGCCTCCCGACAAACTTGGGGTTCCTGGCGCTGTATCTTGGGCGGAGATGGCAATCGCGAGTGCGAGCAGTAACGGCTTGGGACTCTTCATTGGGTTCCGGAAACGTGGCGTAAACTTTGCCACTGGTGAAATTGAAAGCGAACTTGCGCCCGGCAACATTTTGCGCCGTCGAAAAGGCGAGCCCCACAAGCTCGCTACAACGGCGAGTGGGACCCGATGGCGGACAAGAGTTGTTGTCCGTTTTATGAAAAATCACATGCGATAGACAAAATGTACACTTGGCGGCGTCTTAAAAATACAGACCGTGAAAAGGTCATGGAGCCTACCGCCAGCTATGACAATTGGAGGAACTGCTTTTCTGAAGTTGCGCCAGGGTTGCTTCTGTTCGCTCGTCAATGGGTGCAATCTGCGGCCGACGCGGAAGACATTGTGCAGGAAGCATTCGTCAAGTTCTGGCGACGCAATCACAACATTGGCAATCGCGCGCTGCTCTACGCGGCCGTTCGTTCGATCGCAATCGATTTTGTTCGTCGCGATATTCGCCGCGCACGCCGTGAGGCGACTTTTTTTGTTGAAGCTGAGCCCGCCGTTGAGCCGAACTTCGAATTGCAAGATGACACACAATCGGCGCTCGCCGCAGCCGTGGATTCTTTGCCGCGGGATCAACGGGAGGTGCTGGTCTTGAAGATCTGGAATGAGCTTACGTTCAGCGAGATTAGCGGCGCCCTGGGAATTTCTCAAAACACCGCGGCGTCGCGGTATCGGTACGCATTGGGCAACTTGAAGAAAGCTTTGCAACCGCAATGAACGACTTTTGCGAGCTTGAGAATGAACTTAGGAAGCTGCGACCGGCGCCGCCGTCGCCGGTTCTTGTTCAGCGTGTCGCGCAGGCTCTCGACAGTCGCAGCGCATCGGTGTCAGAGGTCAGTTGGAAGCGGTGGCGTTTCGCAGAACCGTCCAGCAAATGGTTGTCGTTAGGCTTCGGCGTCGCCGCTTCCGCGGTTTTGATTTTATTCGCTGTAGTGACGATGGAACGTCGTCACGAGCGACAAGAAACCGTCGCGCAAACTTCGCCCGCAGCCGACGATCAGCCAGCTCCGCGCGGGACGGCGCAATCGATGTCGCCCGGCAAATTCGTTTCTGCCGGTGGGACCGATCTCGTTTACAACGCGCGCGATGAGGGACTGCATTTTGCTGACGGCTCGGAGCGGCCAGTACGGCGCCTCCGCTATCAGATGCAACAAACCTGGCGGTGGCGTAATCCCGAAACTGGCGCATCGCTTCGCGTCTCGTATCCGAGCGAGGAAGTCGTCCTCATCCCGGTTTCAGGTCAATGATTTACCAAAACAAAACCATGAAAATGAGATTCGTACTGACAATCACGGCCGTGACGTTGCTGCCACTGGCCGCACTCGCGCAAACACCGCCTGGCCCGGCGCAACCGCCGCAGCTGCCGCATCCGCCGGGAATGCCGGGCCATCGCGACAAAGCGCCCAAGGTTCCGGTCACGTATCTTGGTGTCGAGACGTCGCAAGTTCCAACTGTCGTGAGCGAACAACTAGGCCTCGGGAAAGGCTTGGGGTTAGTTGTCGATTACGTGGAGCCGAACAGCCCCGCCGCTGCGGCTGGCGTTCAGCAGAACGACATTTTGAAGATGTTGAACGACCAGATTCTGATCGAGCCAAGTCAATTACGAAAGCTACTGCAAACTTTCGCCGAAGGTACAGAAGTGACGCTAACGGTCTTGCGCAAGGGACAGGAGCAAAAGCTTACTACCAAAGTCGCCAAGAAAGAAGTGCCGCAGCGACGCAATCTCTTTCCCGGAGGCGACCATGACTGGCATTGGGATTTTGATGAGACAGGCGATTTAGGCGAGCAAATGCAGGATTTGAAGGAACAACTCAGAGAGCAACTTGGCGGCGCGAAACGCGGTGTCATCCGCGAAGCGGTGACGGAAGCTCACGAAGCGGCCAAGCGAGCGCGCGATGATGCTCGTCGCGCCGCGGAGGAGGTTCGCATTTTTTTTGAAGAGAACGGAGCGATGAAAGCGAGCAGAATCGATCTGGGCAAAGCGCAGATTGTTTTTTCCGACGACAAAGGCGAGCTGAAATTGCAAAACGTTGACGGAAAGAAATTGCTCACAGCCAAAGACCCGCATGGCAAACTGCTCTTTAGTGGACCTGTCGAAACGAAGGAAGACCTCGATAAAATGCCGGCCGATGTGCGTGGGCGATACGAGAAATTACAGCAACACGAGTTGAGAACACTCACGCCGCGGGACGACAGCCACAGTGTGGATGCTGCTGATACCGACGATGCGGACGACGATGAGGATGATGACGTAGAAACTCCTGAAGCATCATCGCAGCAAGTTTCCCTGAAATCGTCTCCCCGCGAGGGTGTTCCAAATTCAATCTCATTTTGATGGGCAGAGGAGGAACTCCGCCGAGCATCTTAACCTGGCCTAGTCAGCCGCTCGGCGGAGTTTTCTTTTCCGGGGGTAGCGTCCGCTGTCCTCAGCGGATTGGTTTGACCGCGCCCAAGTTTTGCGCTGAGGGCAGCGCACGCTACCGCGCCGCACTGAGAATCACATTTCAGGAGCCATTTTTCTTGCCGCGGAGAATACGTGTCCTTATAACCGACGCGCGTAATGACACGGGTGTTGTTGGTCATAGGGATCATCGCGTTTGTATCTCCGCTATTTGCTCAGGCATCATCACCTTCCGCTTCGCCGTCGCTTGAGCAGCGCATCGCTGATCTTGAAGCGTACGTAAACAATTCAGCTCGAGGCAGCGATAGTTCAGGAATCACGTCGAACGTTGCCGGGCCCGGCCCGGGTTACAACGCATGGATGATGACATGTGCGGCGCTGGTGCTTTTCATGACATTACCAGGCCTGGCTCTTTTTTACGGCGGTCTTGTCCGCGCGAAGAATGTCCTTTCCGTTTTGGCGCAATGCCTCGGTATTGCCGGGCTGGTCACGATCCTATGGTGGGTGGCGGGCTATTCACTCGTTTTTTCCCGTGGGTCGCCTTTTATTGGGGGATTAAAGTTTGCGTTTTTTCATGGCATCGATGCACGACCGAACTCCGACTATTCCTATTGGGTTTCGCAGAACGTCTTCGCAATGTATCAATTGATGTTCGCCATTATCACGCCGGCTTTGATTATCGGTGCTGTGGCTGAACGGATGAAATTTGCGGCTGTGCTCGTTTTCGTCGGGCTTTGGATGTTCGCCGTTTATTTTCCAATCGCGCACATGGTTTGGGGAATCGATGGGTGGATGAATGGCGTGTGGAATCCCGCAGCAAAAATCACCGCGATTGATTTCGCAGGCGGAACAGTCGTTCACATGAGCTCGGGCTGGTCGGCGCTCGTGCTTTGCATTCTCCTTGGGCACCGGATCGGATTCAGAAAAGAAATCATGGCGCCGCACAGCATGGTGCTGTGCATGGTGGGAACCGGTTTGCTTTGGGTAGGTTGGTACGGTTTTAACGCGGGCAGCACACTGGCGCCTGATAGAATTGCCGCGAACGCTTTCACAACGACCACGCTTGCGACGGCGATCGCTTCGTTCACATGGGCCATGCTCGAATACGCGCTGCGTGGAACCAAGCGTGCTTGGCTTTTGTTCCGGTGCCGTAGCGGGACTGGTCGTAATCACGCCCGCCTGCGGATTTGTTGACGCGACTGGTGCGGTGATCATAGGGGTCGCTGCCGGTAGCGTCCCGTTCTTTGCCTGCACCAAATTAAAATCCTGGCTTGGCTACGACGATGCGCTTGATACGTTCGGAATCCACGCCGTCGGCGGAACGCTCGGGGCGTTTCTTACGGGCTTCTTCGCCACGGCAAGGGTGAATTCGAACCTTGCACTGAGCGCCGGGGAAGCGCTCAATCCAGCCACGCAAAACGGCCTCGTAAAAATTGTTGGTCACACGTTGTGGATCGAGCAACTAAAAGCAATCGCGATCGCGATCCTTCTGGCAGTGGTCGGAAGCGCGCTCATTGGCGTGCTGGTACGACGAGCGGTCGGTCTGCGAATCGCGCCGGAGATTGAACGGCAGGGGCTCGACATCAACCAGCACGGCGAAGAGGGCTACATGACGTCAGGTTGATGTTTCTGAACGCCCACCCACCTTGGCACAGTGCTATGGTGTGGCCCAATTTAGAAGGATACAACGCAATGAAGGCTTCCTTAAAGATCGCAATGTTTCTAGCCGTCAGCGGAATTGCGTTGGCCTATACACCGGCAGAAATCGCGGCCGAATCCAAAAAGGCTAACGACTTTTTCGAGAAATGTTGGGACGAAACGCTTTCACGCCATCCAGTGGACGAATCGTATTATGGAATCAAAATGCATTACGATCCGCTCGAGGACTTGTCAGACGAGAAGGCCACGGCCGACGAGAAAGTTTGGGAACGCCAACTGGCGGATTTGAGAAAGTACATCAAGTTCGAAGCGCTCGATGCACAAACGCAGCTGAGTTACAAACTCTTTGAGCGTGAAGCGGCCCGCGAAGCGGAAGAATTTAAGTATCGCTTTGACGTTTATCTGGTCAGCCAGATGCGTGGCGTCCATGCGCAGATGCCCACTTTCCTGATCAACATTCACAAGATCGATGCCGTGAAAGACGCGGAGGCGTACACCGCGCGGCTGCGCGGCTTTCCCAAATTGTTCGATCAAGTGCTCGTCAATCTGAAAGTCCGCGAAGGAAAAGGAGTGGTCGCACCGCGCTTCGTTTTTCCGCTTGTGCTCGACGCCTGCCACAAGGTCATCCACGGGAAACCTTTCGATTCCGGCCCTAACGCAGTTTAGAGAAGGCTTGAAGGCCCGAGTGTCAATCCCAATGACGGGAACGTTGAAGAACGTCAGACAATTGAGCGTGGGGCTGGCCGATTTTTATTGAGCAAGATTGCGTCTGCACGATAACCGAGATATCTAAGGCGTCGGCTTATGAAACACGGACACAGATGGGTAGCCTACATATTCGCCATCGCGGAATTGTGTGGGTTGACGGCGCAACCGGGCATGGTGAGGGGTCAGCCGACGACGCAGATGGCCGGTGCCGCGATTCAGCGAGATTTGGTATATAAACGCGTCAATAGCGCAGTACCTCACGCTCGACCTCTATTGTCCGGAGAAGGTCTCGGGTCCACTGCCAGTGATCGTTTGGATTCATGGCGGAGGCTGGCGCAGGGGCAGAAAAGAGCGGTGTCCTGCTGTTGCCCTGGTGCAGGATGGATACGCTGTGGCCAGCATCGATTACCGGCTCACCAACACTGCATCTTTTCCGGCGCAGATCGAAGATTGTAAGGCTGCCGTGCGTTGGCTTCGCGCCAATGCTTCCGCCTACCATCTCGATCCTGACCATATCGGCGCCTGGGGAATGTCCGCGGGTGGACATTTGGCGGCGCTGCTCGGCACGTCCGGCGGAGTACCGGAGCTGGAGGGGGGTGGAGATAATATGCAGTATTCCAGCCGGGTTCAAGCGGTGTGCGATGTGGCTGGACCGGCAGATCTGCCGGCCCTGACGAATGTCGGTCCCAAACGCATGTTTGCTATTGAAGGGTTGCTCGGCGGGCCGCTCGAAAAAGATAAAGCGAAGGCGATAGCTGCAAGCCCCATCCATTATGTCTCAAAAGACGATCCGCCCTTTCTGATCGTGCACGGCGAAGGTGACAGAGTGGTACCAGTAGGGCAGAGCCAGCGCTTTTACGAAGAGCTGCGAAAAGCAGGGGTGAACGCCAAGTTGAAGATCATGCCCCAGGTAGGGCACCAGGGAGTAATGATGGACGCCGTCAAACCCGCGGAAGTTTTTTTCGATGCCACGCTCAAAAAGCGCTGAAAACGCTTCCGTAGAATTCGGTGGACTTGTCTGCTTGCTTGTTGTCATAATCCGCCATGCTTAGAACCCGCTCACCCTCATTTCGCCGGCTGCTGTTGATCGCACTTCTCATCGTTGCGCTCGTAGTGGTATGGAAAGCCAGAAATTTCCAGAGGCACTACACTGCTTCCGAGGCGCGAAAGGCATCGCTTCCAATCCCGGTCGGCGCGGCGCGCGCAAAAGTCAGCAAGCTTGAAACAACTGTCGGAGCGGCCGGGCAGGTTCTGCAGTACACGACTGTTACGCTCACCTCCCGTATCGCTGCCAAGATAGATAAGGTTTTGGTAAATGTCGGGAATACAATCAAATCCGGTTCGGTGCTGATCGAGGATGAAAGGGCACCTTTTGAGGCCGCACTGGAGTCTGCCCGGGCACAGGTGGAATCGGCGCGCGTTGCGGAAGAAAAAGCTGCCGCCGAGGAAAAGTCGATGGAAGTCTTGAAAGCAAAAAAAATGGCTACCGAATTGGAAGTCAACGATGCCCGCGTGACGCTCGCTGCCAAACAAGCCGATCTCCGGGAGGCGGATGTAAAACTGATTAAGGCACAACTCGATCTCGAAGCCACGCGGCTCACCTCGGCCGTCAATGGCATCGTGCTCGCTCGCTTCGTCAATTCCGATGAGCGCATCGAGGTCAATCAAGTACTTTTGCAATTAGGCGATCTGGAGAAAGTCTACCTGCTGGCCCAAGTACAGGACGAATCGATCGGCCAAATCCATGAAGGACAACCAGCCGAGGTATTCTTTTCAGCATACGCAACCACCACATTCAAAGGCACGATCGAGCATGTCGATCCTCGAGTCGACCCAAAGACCCGCGCCTTCACAGTGTACGTGACGATTAGCAATCCCACTTTGAGTCTAAAGCCAGGACTTACTGGTTTCATGCGTGTCCGGCTAGAAAAAACCGCGCTTGCCGTTCCCACAACGGCCGTGATAAATCCATTCGGCGAGAATGCCAGTGTCTTCGCGATTGACTCCCACGGGCGTGCCGTTCTAACGCCGGTGCGCGTCGGTTTGGAAGCCGGTGGAATGATGGAGATTGTCAGCGGGTTGAAAGAGGGGAGCCTCGTCGTAACTGCAGGAACCGTTGACTTGGTGGATAATGACCGGGTTCGGGTGGAAACCGCTCAATGAAGCCATCTCAACGGGTTGGCAAAAACATAGCCTGGATGTTGGTGGCAGGCGGGATGGGTGCGACGCTGCAGTTGTTAGCTGTTGTGCTGGCGGCACGCGGCCTGTCGCTCACCGACTTCGGCATCTTCAACTACCTGTTGTCGTTCGCAATTGTTTTCCAGTTTCTGGCTGATTTCGGTCTCACAAACATTCTTACCCGGGAAGTGGCCCGTCATCCCGACAATGTCGCGCACTTGCTCGGAAGCGCCAAGGGCCTGATGTGGAGTCTGTTTTTTTTATCGACCGCTTTCCTTCTCGGGACAGTGCTACTGCTGAATCTCCCGCCACAAACACGGGCGCAATCATTCGTCATGGGTCTCGGCAGTCTGACAATCCTACAGGCGATAAGCTATGCTGCTGTTTTGCGAGCGATCGAGGCGATGGAATTCAGTGCCATCGCCTTCACTCTTCACAAGGGACTTTTCGCCGGTTTCGTTTGGTTAAGTCTCGCATGCGGTTGGGGATTATGGGGGGTGGTACTTTCGCATCTAGCTTCATCTTTGATCTTCTGGTTTTTCAACTGGCGGATTGTGAGCTGGCGAGTGGTCCGAGCTTCGCCAACGATAGATCTCGCCCTTTGGAAATCTATGCTAATGGAGGCAGTACCGCTTGGCAGCGGGTTGGTGCTACGCCAGTTCGCCTGGCAGGCAGACGTCCTGATCTTGATGTGGCTGGTCGATGCAAATGCATTGGGCTTGTTCAGCGGGCCATACCGAATTTTGCTTGGGTTGCGGCTGGTTTCCATGGCATTTGCCCTACCGCTTTACCCGGCAATGATTCGCTCAGCTGAAGGCACAGCGGACAAGTTTACCGAGTTCTATAACCGAGCGATGAAATGGTTTTGCTGCCTAAGCGTGCCGGGAGCGGTCCTTTTCATCGTGTGGCCACGGTTGCTGATCCACACACTGCTCGGCGAGAAATTTATCAGCGCGGAATCCGCCATGCAGTGGTTTGGACTGGCCTTTGTGCCGATGTTCGTCTCGGCACTCTCTCCGTTCGTCTACACGGCACTACGGCTAACTCCGTTTTTTTGCCTGGCGATGGCCATGACGGTGCTCACGCGTGTCGGTGCGGACTTGGCCGTGGTCCCGAGTCTAGGTTATATCGGCGGTTGCATGGTTGCGGTGTTTAGTGAGATAGTGGCCTTCGCGATTCTGGCCTACTTCCTGAAACGGAAAGGCCATCCGCTTCGGTTGGCCGATTTCTTGGTGAAACCGGCTTTGGCGGGCCTTTTCATGGCGGCGATTCTTTTCCCAGCGCGGCAGCTTCCGCTCTTGGAGGCACTGCCAGTCGCCGTGGCCGGTGGGATCGTATATCTTGGCGCTCTCTTTTTGCTGCGAACTTTTTCGAATGATGAGTTGCGGCTTATGCGCGAGGGTCTCGGTTTCGTGGGCGTTTACTTCCGTACATCGTCGCGGAAATTGGAAGGGCAAGCATGAGAATAAACTATTGGCCGTTGGGCTTTGCGTTGGTGGCGTTCGGTCTTCTGCTGCCGTGGTTTGACCCAGTGACGACCCCGCGCTTCAACGCGTTGAACTTCCCCTTCGCGCACTCTGCCTATCTCTGGCCGGGGCATTTTGTTTTTTTTTCCTACGGGACGGCGGCAATCGTAGTGGCTGCCTTGGGCTTTGCCGCCTGGTGGATGAAAAAAGGACTGGCGGTTTTCTGTGCAGGGTCGCTGTTGTTATTGGGCGGGATGACCTTTTTCCTCCAGATTACGTCGTGGGAACCGACATGGCTGAAAATGGCTCTGGAAGGCGGAGAAGATTTTCAGCACTGCTACAATTTGGAAGCGGCCTATAGCATTCCAAACGCCGTTATCCATTCGCCGGCGGGGGCTCTGTTGTTGCCGGTCGAAGCTCTAGCCACACGTTTTTCGGCCGGAGTCGCATCGGTCGGTGCAGGATGGGTGTTCTTTGCCGTTGGTGCCATCTGGATCTGTGCCGCTGGCCTGTACCAAATGAACGATTGGACGCAGCTGAAACTTGTGCTACCTGCGCTCGCCGTCCTTGTTGGGGTGTTGGCGGCACTGCAACTTTGGCGCCCGACAGCAGCGGAGCGCCATCTAGCGTCGGCCGAAATAAAGGAAGCACGCGGAGCGTTGGCGGATGCTGCGAGGGATGTGCGTCAAGCGATGGATATTGACGAGTGGCAGCGCTTGCAGCCAGCCTCTTTCGTCCGGCTTGGCACCCTTTATCAAAAAATGCACTTGCCGGATCGCCCGGAAAGCCTCTTTGCACGCGCCGTGGGATTCCAGTCGCGTGGTTTGATCCCACAGGCGCTCTTTAATTATGGTCGAGCCGCCGAAGGAGGCGATCCACAAGTCCGTCGCGTAGCGCTCCTGGAGAAGGCCCGCCTCGCGGCTCATTACGCGAGTTCCCTGTTTAAAGCCGGAGTCATTGGCGGGGCGTGTCGATATTGGCTGGTCAGCATTGAAGCTGCTCCCGACAAGATCAACGGATTTTTCGGAGCCGGGCGCGCCTTCCGGGATATGGCTGATTACTCGTCAGCGATAAAATATTTTGAACTTGTTTTCAGGAAGACATCGCAGCCCAACCTTCTCGCTGATGCGGAAAGTGAACTCGGCGATTGCTGGTACAGGTTGGGTGATCCGGCTACGGCCCGTAAGTATTACATGGCCTCCCGCAAATGGGCCGACCGAGCAAATTTCCGAGCGCTCAAGACCCTTACGGAGAGCTACTATCAATGAGGCCCTCTTTTCGATTCCTGGAATGGTGCCAATCGCGTCAGGGTGGGACGGCACTGCTGCTGGTCGGAGCGACCAGTTTATTACTTGGCTATTACGGCTGGCTCGCGCTCGCGGCGCCACCGCCGCCAACCTATTACCTCGATTTTGGCGCTGCTCCATGGATTCAGGCGTCGGAGCCGAGTAATAATGTTTGCTTTCGTAAAAACCTTTACCTCAGCGCCGCACCGAAATACGCTTGGTTGCAAATCGCCGGGATTGATAGATTCGCACTTTCGGTCAATGGCAAGCACGTATCTTTCGGGCAAGCCGCTGAACCTGGGTTAGAGAGCGAAGTTCTTAGCTTAACCTCAGGAGGAAACGCATCGGCTATAAATGACATCACCCAGTATCTTGTTGAAGGGACGAACACTGTTGCGGTGAATGTCACTCGGGGCAATTTTCCGGGGAGAGCCAAGCTGGTCTGTCGGGGAGGCGTGATAGACCAGTCGGGTCACGTTACTGAGTTCTCCTCTGATACGAGTTGGAGAGTCGCTTTGACGCCTGGAACCATCCCCGCCCTGATTTCGTGGACCGATCCGGAAATGGACGATGCGCGCTGGGCTCACGCTGAGGAGACGACATCAGAAAGAAACAGCCTCACCCAGCCCGTGACATTGCCGCCAGTTTTGCTCCAAGAACCCGTGAAAGGAAAATGGATCATCGACGAACGCCCGGGACCTGCCCGCAGCACGACATTCCAAAAACATTTCGACGCGCCAAACGGAAATACCGATGCGTGGCTTCAAATCGCAGCTAATGGCAATTCCTCGGTAATTTTTAACGGACACTTTGTCGGAAGCTTTACCGATTCGTCTCCGGTGATTCACTTCCTGCATCTCAAGCGATGGATGAAAGACCGGGGAAATGACCTATCTATTCAGGTGCAAGGGCTGGATGCTCTACCAACTCTAATCGCGGAGGTATCTTTTCTGTCCAGCGATTCCCGGGTAGCGAGACTCGATTGTCTCGGACCATGATTGGATAGTACCGGGTTCGCGCCATGCGACTTCAATCGGTTCGTACAATTACGCAGGCGAACACTGGGGACTTCCACCGAAAGCGGCCTCAGCGGCAGGGTTACCGAGCGTTCAGGCAACGCACGAGACGATCGCCGGCATTGCTCTCATGCTGATAGTTGCCATGGCCGTTTCCCTGGGCTGGATTTGGTCCGGTAACCTGCGGGCCAAAAGGAACAATTGGGAGAGGGCGCGAGCTCTAGGGATAGACGCTACCTTGCATTTGCCCGCGCTCGTCGCTACTGCGACACTGCTGCTGCTGCGATACGATATTCGGTTTCGGCCGGACTCGCCAGTGAGAGTTGGATTTTTCCTCGCGCTCGTCGCGCTGCTCGTTATCCCGCGTGTGCCGATATGGGCGAGGCGAAGGGAGCCGGTCCTACCTGAACGATCGGCTTGGGACACGTGGCACAGGTGGGCTAGCCATAACGGCCTTTGGCTCGCGCTTGGCGCGATCGTTATCGGCGCCTTGGCAATGCGGCTGCACAATCTAACCGCGTTCTCCCTCGATCAGGACGATATTTTGATCCGCAACAATGCCGTAGGAATTCTCGATCGAGGCTATCCATCACTCGACTTTTACAACATCGTTCTACCACTTGCCACCTATGAGTTAGTGCCTTACCCGATTGCGCTTTCATGCCTCATTTTCGGGTGGAGCGACTGGGCTGTCCTGCTGCCAGCAGTGGTCTTTGGGACCCTAACCACCTTGCTGGTCGGGCTAATGGGGCGAAACCTATTTGATTCCCGGACCGGTCTGACCGCGGCACTTATTCTCGCTTTCAACCCGTTCAATGTTTTCTGGGCGCAACACTGTTTTCATCCCGCGCAGGACCAGTTTTTTGCGCTGTTGACAATCTGGTCGTTTTACCTGGCAATGCGTCGACCGGGCGAATTGAACGCAAAATATTTCTATGCAACGTGCCTGTTTTTCTGTCTGACCTATCTCTCGTGGGAAGGTTCTGGTTTTCTGCTTCCAGTTCTGGCAGGAGCACTGCTTTTGATGCATCCCGGGCGGTGGGGCTGGCTCCGGCAGCCACATCTTTGGATCGGGTTGATTGTCGTTGGTTCGGTCGTTCTCATCCAAATGTCGATGCGGAAAATGCTAGCGCCCGGTTACCTCTTCCTGGGTTACGGATTTCAGAGCCCATCGCTGACTAGTTTCCTTAAGCCGGATTCGATGCCCTCCTTCTATGTTTCGTCGATTCTCGTAACACCGCCGCATATCCTGCTTACCATTCTGTGCGCCGTCGGTGCCGTGTTTGCATGGCGAAATCTGGCGGTGCGTTATTGCCTGGTGGTGTTCCTGGGACTGTTAGTTCTCTTCTCCCTTTTCATGCCGGTCTACTCTGTTCGTTACTTTTATTTTTATCAGTTTCTGTTGATCCTCCTCCCGTGCGGAATTTTCTTTCTTCTTTGGGACCGAATCCGCGAACTAACAGTGGACTGGCGATGGGTCCGCTTCCTCGCGTGGGGAAGCGGAGTAGCGGCTTTTTTGCTGGTTTTCGGAATAGCAACTGAGACGGGTCTCAAAGTCTTTCGGCTCTCGGAGCAAACATCAGGGGGTCGCACGCGTGTCGAACCGAGTCTACGCTACGGCGTCGCCAGACAGGAGACGCGGGGGCCGGCGCAATTTGTGGCTTCACAACTACGACCCGGCGATATTGTGGTGGCAAATCTCACCCAGGCATTTTATCTCTACGGCGGACGAATGTCGGATTTTGCGATAAACACGCTGCTTGCTTCGCGCATGATTTACTTGAACGATTACGCTGCTTATCGCCATAAGTTCGTTGGCATCCCGATAGTTCGCAATCTGCGAGATATGCAGAAGGTGTTTGATCGCGCTCGCCGAGTCTGGTATCTAGGCGGCGGCTCGGTGAATCTGGAGGCCAAAGAAATGAAGGGCGCACTGGATCTCATCTTTCAACGCTCGAAGATCGTCTACGCCACGTACCACGCCAAGGTGTACCTTTGGGACGGCACTGGCACTCTTGCGCAACAGACTGTGGCTAATCCCGCATTGCCGCCTCAACCGAGGCTACCGCCTGAGGAACCGGCCCCGCAGGATCGTGTGACGGAAGAAAGCAATTGGGCACAGAATGAACAACCGCTGCCGTATCCACGGGTCACGCAACCGAATCTCTACCCCGAATGGACCCATCAGAAAGTTTCAGAACCAGACCCGGCGCGCGTGAATGCGAAGCTAAAAGTGAAGCCACTTCAACCCCCCCGCGAGCCGGCGAAGCCCGAGTCGAATGAAAAGGCGTCTAAATAGTCCCGGATTCAGAGCGATCTCGTCGCCAGTGCGACTTGCACTGGTCGCTTGTTTCGTATTGCTGCCTATTCCTCGCCAGCTCTGCGCCGGGCGAGCCGCCGCCGTTCGGAGTCGTGAACGCAGTCTAAGTGTTAAGGTCAAGCCAGTTGTTTTCCTGAACTTGCGGGAATACCTCGCGACAATTACCGCCGAAAGTCCGAAGATCCTAGCTTCGCGCCTGGACGAGGCCGCCGCTTACTACGAAGCGCGGTCCACCTACTCCGGGTATCTGCCTAACCTCGGTTTCGATTCGCAAGTTGGCTATATTCACGGCAGGAGCCTGTTAGGATTCTTCAATGGTCTCAACAGCGTGCCGTCGTCGACAATTCCTGACCGTTGGTTCACACAAGAAGGCCCAGGGCTGAACATCCCAGTTTTCAGAGATGGCAGTTTCCTCGGCATCAATGTTCCCCCGGAAGTGGAGCGTAAGCGCGCTGAGAGGCAGATTGTTAAGTTCAAAGGATCACTGGAAGAACAGAGTGTCATTGTTTCGGCGACCGATGCTTACCTCCAGGCGATCAAGGCCACCCACGTGTTGGAGTTTGGCACGCGACACTTCGCTCTGGCGCAAGAAGAAGCCGAGCGAGTCGAGAACAGAGCCAAAAGTGGCCTGGCAACCGCAGAAGAACTCGGAGTGGCGAGGCTTCTGCTCGAAAGCAGCCGTGCCTCCTTTGAGGCGGCGCGAGGAGAGGCAATTTATTCCTTTCTAGCCGTTGCCGCGCTCCTTGGACGCGACGCCGGTACAGTCCGGATCCAGGATAGCTATCCGGAAACGGCGCCGTTACCAGACTTTGACACAATTGCGGGAATTAGCTCCGCACAACATCCAAGAGTGCGCATGCAAGAGGCTAGCATTCAAGGGGCCAAAGCTACTGTAGCGCTCCAGCGAAGCCGGATGTTGCCAAGCGTGTCGGCCGGCAGCTTTGACTTTCAGTACGGGGACTTTCATGGGCACGCAGAGAATGAGTGGGTATCGGTCCTGACGGTACACGTCCCTGTTTTTGATTTTGGAGAAGCCTACTTGGCGACTAAGTCAGCCCGCTTAAAACTGCAAGCGGAGATCCAACGCCGTCTGGCAGTGCAGCAGGATTTGCTAAAGCAGCTGGTGGATGCTGTCGTGCAAATCAAGCAGTCTGCCGGGAATTTTGCTAAGGCGAGCGGTGAAGTTGCCGAAGCGCAGCGGGTGGCCACTCGTCTTGAAGAACAGGCGAAACTCGACCAGGCGCTCTTGGGCGAACTAAACACGGCCAACCTAAAACTCCTTGACAAGAAGGAAGACCTTGAGCAGGCGCACTACCAGCTTCTCCATCGCTACGCCCTTTATCAAGAAGCCATCGGTGGCCAGTGGAAATGGATTGGGCCCTAACGCTTGAGAGGTTCGCCGATCACTTCTTATTCTTCGGCACAAGCTTATCGCGCAACCACGTCTTTATTGAGAGAGGCTCGCGATATACGTGAAGCGTCCATCCAGCCTGAACAAGATGTCTTGGCCCAAGCCTCGGGAATATTGGGAGTGGTAAAAAAAATGTTGCCGCAGTGAAGTTTTTCTTGCCACTCCTTTTCAAAGCTGGAAGAGGCGATGCGATGAGAACACGAACTGTATTTCCAACGGTTGTAGCGACCACACTCATTAGCGCTCGCCTCAGCTACGGGCAGGAATGCGGCGTCCCGGCCGTGCCCGCGGCGCCAATCGATGCGACGTTGTATACCAAATACATCCTAGACGGGGCTCACACGGGCGTTGGCTGGGTTGTGTGCTCTTCACTCCCGGGCTCAAGCGGCTGCTATGGCAGCGGGGAGCCTGGGCCGGTCATGGTAAGTTCAAAACTGAAGAACACGAGAGGGATAGTTACACGAAATCTGCTGGGTTTACCGTTCCTGGAGTCTTAAAAAAGAGTATTGACATTCTGGCACTCGCGAGCAGAATTGCACCCGCGCTACGTCCGTTACGTGTCTCAACCGGGAACTCCACCTGACCCTCTTCGCGCAGGGTTAAGCGTGGAGGGAAGGGCTCGTTCACGCAGACCAATGAACAAATGCTCCACGAAATTCCTGTTCTGGATGATTTTACAGACTTCCGCAGGGGGAGTTCTGGAGAAGAAAGACAAAAGGAATTAGAAACAATGAAAACACTAATGAATAGTATCTATCCGAAATTTGCGCTCTTTGCGTTCGCCTGCTTTGCGTTTTCGCCAGGACTGCCCGCGGCGACGCAAATCGACGCGACGTTGTATACCAGGTACCACACAGACCCGGCTCAGACCATCGTTAACTGGAATGTGTGCGGCTCCCTCCCGGGCTCAAGCGGCTGCTATGGCTCCGGGACCCTGGGTCCGTTCGGAAAGGTTGGCGCACTGATGGAAGGCGAGCCAAAGACAGACCGCGTTGCGCATACTGTCACTCGCGCCATTTATGTCTTGGAAATCGCTAGTGGCCCCAATCAGAACGAGGTCGTGCTCTACGTTTATACAAAGGTCGATACGATTACCACCGATTCCGATACGGTTACCGTTACTCTATCCCAAACAATCAGTCTGCCTCTGGTTGGGGGCCTTTCGAACGGACCGAACCAGACATCGATGGCAGCCAATAAGCAATTCCTTTTCGTTGGAACAAGCCAGAGCCCGGTGGCGGTTGAGATCAACAAGCGTACCTTTAGCGTCACCCAGTTTGGCGCGTTCACGCCGCCCATCAACATTTCTTCAATTACGGCTAATGATTATGGCTACGCGACTCTATCATTTGGAACCCTCAACAGTTCTAACACTGCCTTTATTGTGGTTGGCCCGGACGGCAGCGATGTGGAAGATGGCGTTGGATCGCAGATCATGTTGAATACTGATCAGGCGATCAGAGTTACATCTGCGCACGCGGGGATTCAGAGACCTGCGCACGGGGGGATTCCTGACCTTCCCCGGGTTCGCCCGTTCCGCTCTCCGCACGATCAGCAAGAGCGCGTCCCGGCCGCTGCGCCAATCGACGCGACATTGTATACCAGGTACAACGTCGACCCGGCTCACACCAACATTGGCTGGAATGTGTGCGGTTCTCTTCCGGGCTCAAGCGGCTGCTATGGTTCCGGGAGCTTGGGCCCATTCGGAAGGATTGGCGCGATGTTGGAAGGCGAACCAAAGACAGACCGCCATGCGAATACCGTCACTCGCGCCATTTATGTCTTGGATAGCGCTAGTGGCCCCAATCAGAACGAGGTCGTGCTCTACGTTTATACAAAGGTTGACACGATCACCACGGATTCCGATACGGTTACCGTTACTCTATCACAAACAATCAGTCTGCCTCTGGTTGGTGACCCCCTTTCGTCGGGCGCACTACCCTTCATGGCAGCTAATCAGCAATTCCTTTTCCTCGGAACAGACCAGAGCCCGCAGGCGGTTGAGCTCGACAAGCGCACTTTTAGCATCACCCAGCTTGGCGGGTTCACGCCGTCCATCAACGTTTTCGCAATTTTGGTGAATCAATATGGCTACGCGACTCTATCGTTTGGAAACTTTCGGGGCGGTGGTAACAAGGCCTTTATTGTGGCCGGCCCGGACGGCAGCGACGAGGAAGAGGGCGATGAAACGCAGTTCATGTTGGATACTGTAATGGGGCTCCTGCTTCGCCCGTAGCTCGGCGGCGACATTCTGGTAGTTGAGTCCGCGCACTTCTGCGAGGAACTGATCGGACAGGATGCTGGTGTCGGGCTGCTTCAGTCCGCCGGCTTGGAAGACGTCGGTGGTCTCAACTTCCGGTGCGATTGCTTTCGCCACTAATTGCCTGACCGCGGCCTCTGTGCCAGTTGGTCGGCCTCGTAATTTCCTCGTCTCTGCAGTAGGGAGCGCCAACTTCAACACCGTGTCAACAATGCCTCGAGCAATGCGAATTTACGGGCTTGCAAGAATTGGCAAGCACATCAAACGCGAGCTGACAAATGGCGCGGTTGCTTTCTTGGGCAGCTCTCAGCTTGCCTGGGGAAGGTGCAACGTCGCGTAAGGCTTTTCAGAGATTTCTGTTATTCCAGGTCAAATTCTTTTTCAATTTGTCACTGGCTTCGGCCAATACTTCCTGCTGTTTAGGATCGATGAGATCGGGCTCGTAAACCTCCACAAACTGCGCTTTAAGGGCAATCGCAGTATCCAACGCCGCTTTGAGAGTGCCGTTTAATTTGTAAGTTGCCCGCAGCATCTCAAAACCTACCACCGTTTGGTCCGAAAACCGGTTCACCGATCGATACGATAATTTACGGCTATCTGGCCTATCGTTTGGCTCAAGGCTGGCTGCCTTAAAACCAAAACGGTGGGGGTAATCTTTAAGACTGTCTTCAACGAATTTTTCCAAAGTGGCTCTGCCTTCGTTATCTCGCGAAGGTGGGCACATTGCGATCAGGAAGGGTGTGGTAGGGAAAGCTTTGTTATAAAGCGCAGTAAACCATTTCATACCTTGAAGCCATTTCGCATTGCCTCCGATGGCATTGTATTCATCCATATCGTCAGGGCCGGCGAACCAAGCTTCAGTTGAATGCCCAAATCCCGTCATTATGACATAGCTTAAATACGGCAAGGAATCGTAGCGTTGGCCGAGTTTCTTGATCAAATTACCAAATTTTTCCTGAAGCACAGGATGCCATGGTATCGGCATGTAATCAGCTGGTTTGCCGTTATGGTGATGAAAGTAAAATTTTTCAGCGCCAGCGGCGTAGACCCACTGGGGCGAATGTTTCCCAGCAGGAACTAGTATCTCAATTCGTTTATTATACTTTTTAGCGAGTCTCAAGTCCCCGATCAAAATAACGGAAATCAATGTTGCCCTCGGTTGGCTCAATTTTATCCCAGTCGGCGCGTAATACAATGCCGTCCACATTAGGATTGGTCCAGCATGGTGTGCCATTCAATCTGTCCATCTGATCAGGATGTTTATAGCTGTAAGAGGGGAGCAAACACCAGATCCCCGTGGGCGGAGATTTTTGGGTGATTTCGGCTTTTTCTCCGGCCAAAAGGTGCATGGGGATAACGACAGAACATCCGAGCAGAATTAATGAATACGATAGACTGATTTTGATTTTCATATGAAACGAATGTTTTGTTCTTTTGCTGAGGTTAAGGATAACCATCCTTACGCAGAGGCAAATGACCTTCTGTTATCATAGTTTCACGGCGCGAACGCTCGTGCTTCGGTCAATGCTTCTTATGAGACGAAGTATTGCACCCGTTGTTCAAATTCTGATCGTCGCCCGCGCCGTCACAACTGTTGAGGTGATGCTGGGCCCAGAAGCGGTCAAAATGCTATGGGCCAAGCATAGCGCCGTTAGCGGCCCCCCCGAAGTTGACAGAGAAGTGGGTGGGTTGTTCCCTTACGGCCCGAAATCCAGAGTCACAGTGTTAGAACAGGTCTCGGTTCCAGCTTCACACACCTGATACATGAAGCTAGCCTGGCCACTGGTGCCGGTGGAGTCGTCATATGCGCCATCGTTTGGGGTTGTCGCGATCACATTTCCATCGCGATAGACGTCGACGTTCGCCGAGGTCGCCCCCCTCCATCCGAGACGTGATATATTCATTCCCTGGTTCCTTATCGCGCGGCCGGTGAGCTGAATCGGTCCAGGTGTTGCTGTTGGTGTTGCCGTAGGAGTTGGCGTCCCGGTTGGCGTTGGGGATGGCGTCGGGGTCGGTACACCACTGGGACCAAATGCCAGGTCAAAGGGCGCCGAGCCTACATCAGCAATTGTGGCAGAGACGGTCAGAGACGGAATGTCAATAACGCTTATAGTCGTGTCGGCGGAGTTGGTCACGTACACTTTTGTACCGTTTGGGCTAACCAGCATAACGAAAGGATTATCCCCGACTGGGAGCGTCTTGATGACTGCATGTGTGGCGGTGTTAATGACCGAAACATTGTTGGAAGTTCCAGCATTGGTTACGAAGGCCTCCGATCCATCATTTGAAAATACCACTCTCTGCGGTCGGTCTCCGGTAGGGATGGTCGCGACCACAGTGAGTGTGGTGGTATTGATGACAGAGACATTGTCAGTCCGGAGGTTGCCCGCGTAAACTTCCTGGCCGTTGGGCGTAATGGCAATTCCCTCTGGGCTTAGTCCAACAGGAATAGTCGTGATCAGTTGCTGCGTCGCCGTGTCGATGACGGATACGGAGCCGCTGTTGTAGTTAGTGACGTAGACGCGGTCAGCCCCGGGAGAGATGCAAAGACGACGGGGGCCATCGCCAACAGGGATACTTGTTACTCCGTAGGTGGTGGTATCAATAATGTCCATTGTGTTATTGGAAAAGTTCGCAATATATGCGAAGCGTCCATCCGGCGTGAACAAGATCTCTTTGGCCCAATGCCCGGGAATAATGACCGTGGTGATGATTTGATTGGTTGCCGTATCAATGACGTCGACGGGGCACATATTAGGGATGCCAATACCATGTTGATGCAGGACGAAAAGACGTCTGCCATCCGGCGTGATAGCGCTCTCTCCGGGCACCCTGCTCACTGGGATGGTGGCAGTGTTCGTTAGCGCCACCGTATCGAGAACCGAGATGCTTGCGGACGTCGCATTAGAAACAAAGGCCTTGCGCTGATCCGGCGTCATGACGATACGAATGGGAAAAGTGCCTACGGGGATTTGGGTGACGACCTGATTGGTCGAGGTATTGATCACAGCAACCTCATCGGAGTACCTCGCGGGACAAAAAAGGGTTTGAGCCAAAGCCGAGGATACGAAGGCAAAGGCGAAACTAATCAACAGCAAAGGCAGGCGATATGTTTTCATAGTTAGTGTTTTCATAGTTAGTGCGTTGTGACGTCGGATGACGTGATCTAAAACGATTTAAGCAACGCTTCCCGACAACCACATGTGAGACTTTAGTCCCACGCGTTTAGGAGTCGCAAGAGGAATTGGCATGGCGTTATCGTCTTGTTTCTCCCGAACGTGGGTGCGTTAAGGATACTGGAATTAGGACGGTATTGGACAATCGACCGCGAACTATGTCAAGCCTAATCTTTGGAAATCTCTGATTTAGCTCGGTGTGGATTTCCGCCAAGGTGATTGGACAACCGAGCACTGGTCAAGGACAGCGATTTTGAACCCGCCAGCGGTGGATCTCCGCACGAACTGTCGCCTCGCTCGCAAAATCACTTCTTCTGCTGAGCCGAAATGTTCAACCGACCGCGATTTCAGTCTTCCTTTCCACAGTACAAGAGCGACTACCGTAATTGCACCGCAGGTTAGTAGTTCATAAGTGCACGACCAAGCGTTGTCGAGGCCGAACAAGGCGGCAAAATCTTTGTGACGGACACCATGAATGAGTACCAACGGCGAGCTGAAATTTTTCGGCCACGGCCAGAACAGCGGAACACCAGAGACGCGGTGACAGAAAATAGGTCTTAACGGGAAAGCGTCCTCTCGGCCCCGTCGCCACATTAAGTTCGACTGCTAGGCCTTAGCCGATGTCTCTTACTGCTTCCGTGGTTATAAATGGGTTTGCTTCAGAACGGGTTCACGGATGACAGCGGAAAATCTCACACTCGATGTCGCGCGGAATATAGGTATCGATCTCGGAGCGCATTTCATTGGAGTCCACGGCGGGGATTGCGATGACCGGGTAGAAGCGCAGGTTCTTACTGATGCTGCGGCGCGGATGCCTTAGTTTCTTTCCACTGCTCCGCGGCAACAGATTTAGCTGGACGAATCGTCGCATTCCGCTGCAACCTGCTATCTTGGGCCGCGAGCTTGTGCTCTTGCGTTGGGACGTCGGATGACGTGATCTAAAACGATTTTAGCACGCTTCCCGACAGCTGCATAAAAGACTTTAGTCCTACGCGTTTAGGAGTCGCAAAAGGAATCGGCACGGCGTCAATCGTCTGGTTTCTCCCGAACGTGGGTCCGTTAAAGGAAGGCAAAACGATACATGAACCTCCCGGCGTTTTTGACGGAAGGTTGCTTACCAAAAGATTGTAACGAGCGAAAAAGAGAGCGCCACGCGACGGCTATTTGATTGCAAACATCGGCGTGTATTGCCTCCATAGCAGTGATTCGCATTCGGGCCGGCGGCTACGGGCCAACTACCACCTCAAAGGGGTGCACCCCTACATTCGCGATTGTGTCAGAGACGGTCAGCGACGGAATATCGATAACCGTTAAAGTCGTGTCGCTGGCGTTGGCCACATATAGTTTCCTACCGTTTGGGGTGATCAGCATCTCGAAAGGATTGTGTCCGGTGGGTAGCGTTGCGATGACCGTGTGCGAGGCGGTGTCAATGACCGAAACAGTGTCGGCATTTCCATTTTCTACGAAGGCCTGCGCTCCATTAGGCGTAAATACCACTCTCTGGGGATGGTTTCCGGTATGGATGGTCGCGATTACAGCCAATGTCGTGGTATCGATGACAGACACTGTCTGATCACCCTGGTTGGTCACGTAAAGCTCCGCGTCGTTGGGGGTAACGCCAAGTCCCTCCGGTCCTTGTCCAACAGGAATGGTCGCGATCAACTGTTGAGTCGCCGTGTCGATGGCGGATACGGAGCGGGCCTTGTTGTTAGCGACGTAAACGCGGTCACCCGCGGGAGAGATGCAAAGCCGACGGGAGCCCGCCCCGGTGGGAATAGTCGTTACCTGGTAGGTGGTGGTATCCATCACATCCACTTCTCCGGCTGAAAAGTTCGCGATATATGCGGAGCGTCCATCCAGCGTGAACAAGATGTCTTTGTCCCAATGCCCGGGGATAAACACAGTAGTGATAACCTGATTGGTTGCCGTATCAATGACGTCGACGGGGCAGGTACGATTGACGCCACGTTGATGCACGACGAAAAGGCGTGCGCCATCCGGGGTGATGGCGCTCTCTCCAGGGCTGCTGCCCACCGGGATGGTGGCAATGTTCGTGCGCGCCACCGTGTCGAGAACCGAGATGGTTCCGTCGTTCCCATTGGAAACAAACGCCTTGAGCCGATTCGGTGTCATGGCAAGACGAATCGGGTAATTGCCCACAGGGATTTGGGTGAGAACCTGGTCGGTCAAGGGGTCGATCACGGCAACCGCAGCAGAGCCTCTCGTTGGGACAAAAAGGGATTGGGCCAAAGCCGAGGATGCAAAGGCGAAACCAATCAATAGCAAAGACAGATGATATTTTTTCATATTTTAGGATACTGGATTAAGACAGATGTGAGGCAATCCACCGCAAACGATATGTCAAGCGTAACTTTTAGCTCGGTGTGGATTTCCGCTTGTGATTGGACAGCCGAACAGTGGTAAAGACAGCGATTTTCAACCCGGAAGGGGTGGTTGTCCGCACGAACTGGTGCATCGCTTGCAAATTCCTTGGTATTCGGGCCGGCGGCTATCGACCGAATGCCAGGTCAAAGGGGTGGGACCCTACATCAGCGATTGTGTCAGAGACGGTCAGCGACGGAATGTCAATAACCGTTACAGTCGTGTCGACGCCGTTGCACACGTACAGTTTCATATCGTCTGGACTGGCCAGGATAGTCCAAGGATGGTGTCCGGTGGGGAGCGTTGCGATGACCGTATGCGTGGCGGTATCAATGGCCGAAACAGTGTCAGACCATCCATTTTGTGCGAAGGCCTTTGTTCCATCGCGCGTAATTACCACTCTCTGGCAATGGGCTCCGGTAGGGATGGTCGCGACTACAGTCAGTGTGGTGGTATTGATGACAGAGACTGTCCCAGCGTACTGGTTGGTCGCGTAAACCTCCTCGCCGTTGGGGGTAATGGCAATTCCCATCGGTCTCGCATTTAGTCCAACAGGAATGGTCGCGATCACTTGTTGCGTCGCCGTGTCGATGGCGGATACGGAGTCGTCGAGCCAGTTGGTGACGTAGACGCGGTCACCCGCGGGAGAGATGCAAAGGCGGCGGGAGCCACTCCCGGTGGGGACACTCGTTACTTGGTAGGTGGTGGTATCCATTACGTCCACTTCTCCAAGGGAAGGGTTCGCGATATATGCGAAGCGTCCATCCAGTGTGAACAAGATGTCTTTGGCCGAATGCCCGGGGATAAAAGCAGTGGTGATGAGTAGATTGGTTGCCGTATCAATGACGGAGACGGGGCAGATAATATCCGTAACGGGTTCCGCCCAATCGGAGGCAGTCGACGACGCGCGCCACCATTCGTCGGATTGGAAAGCGTCGGCACTCACGGCGGGGTCTGATGCAGACTCTTCTTCTTCCGGAACTCCATGCGCGACGAAAAGACGTCTACCATCCGGCGTGATAGTGCTCTCTCCGGGTTTCTTGCTCACCGGGATGGTGGCAATGTTCGTGCGCGTCACCGTGTCTAGAACCGAGATATTTTCGGAATGCGCGTTGGAAACAAAAGCCTTGCGCCGATCCAATGTCATCGCAATACGAATCGGGTAACTGCCTACGGGGATTTGGGTGACAACCTGGTTGGTCGAGGTGTCGATCACAGCAACCTCATCGGAGAGTCTCGCCGGGCAAAAAAGGGATCGTGGCGTATTTCTTGCATCGCCCACGGGTTGGGCCAAGGCCGAGGAAGCGAACGCAAAACCAATCAATAGCAAAGACAGATGATATTTTTTCATATTTTAGGATACTGGGATTAAGAGGTATTGGGCATCCCGCCGCGAAACTATGTCAAGCCTAAATCCTTTTATCAGATCAATTAACAGGAAAAATTTCTTGATCGTTTTGTTTACCTGCGCGGCAGGCCAAATCGTGTCTTACATTGCGATGCGCACGGGCGTCGGTTACGGGGCGGATACTAAAGGCGTTCGCTGTCCGAATGCCATTGCATAAAGGACTTGCGATATGCAGATCAACCTAGTATCCGTATCGCGCTAACTGAAAGTCATCCCTGTGAAAATCAATTTCGGGAAGTTTTCGAGAAGCTCACTCAGAAAATCCCGAATAAAAATGGTGAAAGAAAAAACTGGTAAAAATCGGTAACGAAATGACTTTGGGGATCTGTCGGCAGAACAAACACATCATGAAAACGTTCACTCCAGTAACAAGCAGGATTCAAACAATCACACTTTGGCGCGGGCGAGGCTCGCTGCAGGATGCTCTTTGCCCGTTGGCGAGAATGCTCGGCGGGCGTCTGGCGCTGCTCTTGTTTCTCTCATGCACGGCGGTGTTGGTGCAACCGTGTGCCGCTGCCCCGTTTCAATGGGAGTTTACCGGCAGCCTCAATATTGGTCGGGAATATCACACGGCGACATTGCTCTCCGACGGCAGGGTGCTGGTCGCATGCGGTGGAATAGCAGAGACGTATGCATTCCCCTACACCAACACCGCGGAACTGTACGATCCGGCCACGGGAACTTGGACCTTCACAGGCAGCCTCCATTATGTTCGGTCCCTCCACACGGCGACGTTGCTACGTGACGGCAAGGTGCTAGTCGCGGGAGGTTGGCCCGAGGCTGTCTCGACCGGGAGCGCGGAACTGTACGATCCGGCCACGGGAACTTGGACCTTCACCGGCGACCTCAATGTTAGGCACGCCGCCCATACGGCAACATTGCTCTTCGATGGCAGGGTGCTGGTTGCAGGCGGGACGCACTCCTTCGCGAGCGTGGAACTGTACGATCCCGCCACGGGAACTTGGACCGTCACCGGCAGCCTCAATACTCCCCGTTACGGTTACCACACGGCGACGTTGCTCTCCGATGGGAGGGTGCTGGTCGCGGGCGGGAGGGCCAACGTCGCGAGCGTGGAACTGTATGATCCGGCCACGGGAATTTGGACCGTCACCGGCAGCCTCAATACCGGTCGGTCGGACCACACGGCGACGTTGCTGGCCAACGGCAAGGTGCTGGTAGCTGGAGGGGAGAATCAAGATACTGGAGCACTGGCAACCGCGGAACTGTATGATCCGGCCACGGGAGCTTGGACCTTCACAGGCAGCCTCAATGTTCGCCGTTGGGACCATACCGCAACGTTGCTCCCCGATGGCAGGGTGCTGGTCGCAGGTGGCCAGGGCGCCGGCAGCGCTTTGGCGGGCGCGGAAATTTACGACCCGGCCACGGGAACTTGGACGGTCACAGGCAGCCTAAATGATGCTCGGGGCCTCCACAAAGCGACGTTGCTCCCCGATGGCAGGGTGCTCGCAGTGGGAGGGTGGGCCTTTCCTGGTTTTATCGCGAGTGCGGAAACGTTCAATCCCGGTGGTACGCCAACTCCGACGCCAACGCCAACCCCGACCCCAACGGCAACGCCGACTCCGACCGCAACGCCGACACCTGGACCGATTCAGCTCACAGGTCAGGGGAAAAGGGTGGGGGGGATAAATATATCGCGTCTCAAATGGAGGGGGGCGACCTCGGCCAACGTCGATGTTTACCGCGGTGGAAATGTGATCGCGACAACACCGAACAATGGGTCGTATGACGACTCCACCGGCACCACCGGCCAGGCTAGTTTCAAGTATCAGGTGTGTGAAGCTGGAACCCAGACCTGCTCTAACACTGTGACTGTGAATTTCGGGCCGTAGCGCGGAACAACCAAACCACTTCTCTAGCAACGGCGTCCGCCAACTGCGCTATCTCTGGCCCATTCGCGCGGATGAAAAGCTGACGGTATTTATCGAACTGGAAAAGGCGATTCTTACCGGGGAAGTATTCCGAGGGGTTCTTTGCGCCAAATCATTTGGTCTTATCGTCCACTTCGACCGCGTGGAATTTAACGCTACAGCGCCAAACAACCGATTTAATACCTCCGGCTTCTACCTCGCAGTTCGTCGCGATTTGGTTTCGACCCCTCATCGCACTTAACACGGTAAGAGACGACCGCTATCTCCCAAAAAACGTTAAGCAGGGCGTTCAGCGACTGGAGCTTCACCGAGGCGTGAAGCTATCCGCGCGTTCAGTCTTGATTTCCATAGTACAATAACGACTACCGTAATCGCACCGCAGGTCACTAGTTCGTAAGTGCAAGACCAAACGTTGTCGAGGCTGAATAACGCGGCAAAATCTTTGTGACGGACACCAAAAGTTAATATCAACGGCGAACTGAACTCTTTGAACCACGGCCAAAACAGCGGCATCCCAAATCCAGTATGAGTCCACCCGATCTTGGTTCCGCTAAAGAAGTCGATCAGAAGATGTGAACTGTACGCCGTGAAGTAGAGCAGGGTACTTCGCCAAAAACCGGGCGCGATCCGCCACACGCAGCTCAAAGCCAGCGATATAAAGATAGCGAATGTCAGGCTGTGCGTGAAACTGTGATGTAGATTCTTCGCGTTTCGGTCGAAGCAGACCGGGAGAAAATCGAGATCAGGCAAATTGGCGAGCAATACCAGCACGCCGAGCGGCGGAAGCCATCGGCGCCACTGTGCAGCGAGCCGAGTCTGCAACTGCGCTGCCAGGATGAGGAACGTCCAGAACCCGGCAAAACTGTGCGCTATTGGCGAAGCCACGTGACGAAGTCTGTCAGCGTTTCGACGTGGCGGGCGCGGCGACCTCAGTTCGCATACGGGTGGACTCTGACGCCTCCAGAAGTCTGTCGTAAATGCGCTCGATTTTCGCGGCAGATTTGCCGCCAATCGAAATCCGCCAAGACGGTGGCGCGGGCATTGGCGCCGAAGTTCGGCGGCCAGCGCACGATCCTGGAGCAACTGGCGATTCCGCGGCCAAGCGCTTCAAAATCGTGATTCGGCACGATGAACGCGTCGTGCAGGTGGCGCACACCTTTGGCCGCGCCGTCAAAGCAAACCGTGGGCTTTCCCGCGAGCATGTAGTTCAAAAGCTTCACCGGATGACCCGGACATTCCGGTCGCGAAACAACTGCCACGTCCGCCAACGCCAGATAGCTCGGCAAATCCTCCAGCGCATGCGGCGCGATCCAGATGATCGAGTCGGAAATCCCAAGTTCGTCAGCCAATTGTTTGTGTTCGTTCTCATGCGCTTCCGAAACCAGAGGGCTAACCATGAGCAGTAACGCGTCCGGCTTGCTCGCGCAAAGCGACGGCAAAGGCCCGCAAGAGATAATCGATCCTCTGAAAGGCGTTCAGCACGCCGGTATACATGACGACCGGACGGCCGTTGATCTGATACTTCGCGCGAAACTTTTCCGGCTCCGGGTGATCAAACAAATCCGGCTCGATTCCCGCCGGCACCATATCCACCTTTTGTTCGCGGCACGCCATGTTCGACAAACCAATCTTTTAATTCCGGAGAAACCGCCGTGATATGATCCGGAAAAATCGGCGTAAACCAATCAAGGGCACGGGCCAGAGCCGTTGGCCAGCAACACGGGTCGAATAAAGCGATAACCGGCCAGCTCATCAGACATGAGATTGACCGCATTGTAGAGCAGCGGCCGACGCGTGATCCACTTCGCCAGGATACCAACGAGAGCGCCTTCGTAGTTATGAGCGTGAATGATATCCACTCTTTCTTCCGCGGATGACGCGGCAGAGCAATTTGCAAAAGCTTGAAATCAAAGACGAACTTCTCCGCCGACGGTCCGACCTTTGCATTCCCTTCAGGTCGAAATGGTCCCGTGCGACGCACCTTGGCATGACGCACGCGGATCTCCTCCTGACCGGTCGGATAAGTCACGATATGAACGTTGTGACCCATTTCCGAGAGCGTGTCGGACATTTCGCGAATGCTGGCCGCGGAGCCGTGATTGGCCGGGAAAGGACACGCCGCCACCATGGCAATCGAATACGCTTTCCGTCTGCCTCCCGAAGCAGTACGGCACCCGCTCATCGCGCTGGCTAGCCGGTTTCGATCATTTGGCCAGCGACCGGCTGACTTAAGATAAGGGCTCGCCACTTCCCGCGAAATGATGCGAGCCGGCACGCCCATGACTGTGCAGTTACTTGGCACATCGGCAATAACGAGCGAATTGGCGCCAACCACGACGTTATCCCCGATGGTTACTCCACCCATAACCTTACATCCTGCGCCAAGATAGACATTGTTACCAATGGTAGGCCAGCCCGTTCCCCGGATACTGGCGACACTCACTCCCTGATTAACTGTGCAACTGTGACCGATCTTCTTGGCGAGAATGAAGATACCACAGAAATTATGCACGATAAGACCCGGGCCGATCTCCGATCTCCGCGATGGATGTGGATGCCGGTAATCGCCTGCGCAAATGGTGTTAGTCAACAAGATATACTCGCAATTAACAGTTGGCGAATGACCGGAATCTTTACTTCTGTAAGACCAGCGGCCAAAACGATGCATGACCACGGCGAAGGTCCCGAATTCAAGAAAGGAGTAATCCGCTTGCGAAAAAAGGTTTTGTCCTCCGGCCGCACGCCGTAACCACGGACTTTGCGGTCGAGATCGGCACGAATGTTTTCAAACATAGGGACAATAAAAGACTTTTCTTTACTCGAGTAACCCAGGGCCTGCAGCCGTTCCTCGACCTTGGCCGACTCTTCATCGGTGTAACCGCTCGGGCGATCGCCGCCGGACGTTCCGGAGGCGGCGCCAGACCGGACGGGTGCGCCACAAGAAATTCAGGTGTGAAAAATTCTCGTCCAGAACGCGGCCATCCATATCTTCCGGCACCGGAACACCGAGTAAATGCAGAAGGGTCGGGGCAATATCGATGAGCCGCGGATTCTCGATCTCGGCGCCACTTCTTAAAAGCCGGCGCACGCGGCGACCACGATGCCATAAAGTCGATGGGTGCCACCCCATTCGGATGTCTCGGAAGGTTTGTGTTCGCGAATGACGAGTGCCGGCTTATCAGTGTCTTCGGGAAACTTGGCTGAGTCGAGAAAAGGCTGTTCTCGCTCCACCAATCCAGGACCAGATCAGCGCCTTCATTGGCGAACGGACCGTGAAAGATTTCGTTGCGGCGGCAGACGCGGTTGATGACTGGCTTACCAGTACGTGGGTCCTTTAGCTCAGCCAGCTTCTCGATGATCATGTCGACTAACGAATCATATTCTGCCGGATCAACGATGCCCTGCGGCTTCACGCCTTTAAGATTAATCCAGATGCTGGGCGGCGAAGCGAGCACTTCGCTGCAGTAAGCCTTGGTCCGGCTCCAATCGATGCTAGTGAAAGATGAATAGGCCATCTCGCTCTTCTGCAGGATCTTCGGGAAAAAGCATAGCGAGGCGACTTTTTTGACGCGAAGTGAGTGTGCTGCGCAAGCAAGGAGAAAGCCAATCGCAGGCTCTTCTTGGCTAACGTCGTGCACGCCGGAGGTCGCTTTCTTGGTAATGCAGAAGGCCTAGCTGTGCGAGATAACGATTGAGAAAAATCGTCCGATCGACGACCGGGCCGCCGCCATGGTCGGAGACAACAAAAACAGTGGTCTCGGGCGGAAGGCGGTCGATGATCTGGCCGGCCGCAGCGTCGAGCCGTTCGTACACCTTGCGGATGGCGTCCCCAAACTTGGGCGCCAGCTTCGGATCGTGAAGAAAGTGATCCTTGTCCATATGCTGCCAGAAGTAGTGCTGGACCGTGTCGATGGACATGAAGACAAACATCATCACGTCTTGGGGATGATTCTCCAGCAGATAGAGCGCAGCCTTGCGTCCATTGCTCGTCCATCTGCTCGCATCTCCGCCAGGACCTGGTTGCGCCGTTCGTCCGTCGACATCGCGCCGAGGAAACGGAGATCGAGTTGGATTTCGCCGAGATGCTTTGATCAATTCCTCCCGCAAGCTCGGCGGGTGAATGAAAGGACTGTCTCGCCGAAGGAGTATCCATTCCGGAAATCTGGAAGCCGTTCAGCGGTTCCGGCGGATAAGTGAACGGAATGTTCATCGTGCCAACGGTGTAGCCGGCGTTGTTTAAAAGCTTCCAGACAGTCGGCGAACGGCGCGACGTCGCGTTCGCGTAGTTCATCGCGTAGCCGCCGTGTTCCGTTTCGACGAAGTGAAAAATGCCATGTTTGCCCGGATTTTTCCCGGTCATGAACGAAGTCCAGGCGGGCGGAGTAATCGGCGGCAGGATGGATTCGAGCGGGCCCGAAACTCCGGCTTTCATCAGCTTGGCCAGATTCGGCATTCTCCCTTCCTCCATCCATGGCCGGATAACTGTCCAGGTCGCGGCGTCCAGGCCGATGACGACTACTTTCGGATCTTTTTTCATTTTATGAGCACGTTAAACGTCATGTCGGGTTCCGTAAAGCTGCGCGGGCAGGACACGTGCCGGGCTTTTCATTTGTAAACCCTCCAAGTTTGCATGCCGACCGGGTCGAATCGGAAATCGGTTACCGACGTTCCGAGCTCGCTCAGACGCTCCCGCACGATGTGGCGTTTATTGAACGGACAGTAGAGCAAAAGATGACCGCCGCCGCCTGCGCCCGGTGATTTTTCCGCCGATGGCCCCGGCCTTGCGCGCCTCTTCGTAAAGCTCGTCGATGCGGGGAGTGCGTAATTCCCTTGGCCATTTTTTTCTTCTGCAACCAGCCTTCGTGCAGCATGTCGCCAAAGCGATCGAGATCGCCCGCGAGCAACGCCTTTTTCATTTCGATCGCGATCGCCTTCACTTGATCCATCGCCGCGAGCGGCTCCGCTTCATGCTTCTTCGCGCTCTCCATCTGGCTGTCGATGATCGGCTGGATTCGCGGCTGCCGGTGAAGCAGAGGATGAGATTGTATTCGAGTTCGTTGATCAGATATTCGCTAGGCGAAGGGGCGTGACCACGACTTCTTCGCCGTGGAATTCCATGAAATTGAAGCCGCCAAATGCCGCGGCGTATTGATCCTGTCGGCCGCCTTTGATCCCGACATCGTTGCGTTCGATGTCGTATGCCAGGCGGGCCATGCCAGCGGAGGTGATTGGCAACCCGAGCAATTCGCGAAACAAGCCGATCAGCGCGACGGTGAACGTGGAGGAACTCCCCAGCCCGGAGCCGGGCGGAGCATCCGCATGAACGAAGAGATCGAAGCCGTCGGTCCGGAACTTGTCGAGTTCGAAGCGTTTCAGAACCCCTTTTACCAGATCCATCTGCCCGTCGAACTTGAAATGGTCTTCCTGCGTCCAGTAAACCACTGTGCCGTAATCGAAGGAGCGAAAGCCGATCGACTTTCCGACTTCGGCACGAGCGTGCCGTAAACGTAACGGGAGATCGTGGCGTTGAGGACACAACCGCCGTGCGTGTCGGCGTAGGGTGAAACGTCGGTGCCGCCGCCGCCAAAGCTCAATCGCAGCGGCGTGCGTGCGCGCACCATTTTTATTTGACTGAGGAAATTCTTGGGCTGTGTCATCGTGTGCCGAAATCCGTTCGCTTACGCGGCAAGTGCTTTGCCTTCCATGTCCGCCGGGATCGGCAACCCAAAAATTGTAAAATCGTCGGCGCGACGTCGATGATCTTTGCCCCGTGAGTTGGCGTGGGCCGTCAGTGGTAGCCGCCAGCGGGTCGCCAAATGATCATGCCGTTCTGGGCATGATTGGCGCCGTCCGGGCCGGTGTCATTTTCGAAAGTGTGAATTTTTCCGCCACCGACCGTGCCAACGGAGCGCCAGTAGAGATCGCCGAAGTAAACGATCAGGTCCGGTGCCACCCCTCGCACTTCCCGGTAAAGCTCTTCCGGCCGATAAACGCTTCGTGCCGATTTCCCGGCCGTTTTCGTCGGGAATCGCTTTGAGCCCGGCGATGAGTTCGCCGCGCACCTTTTCATAATCGTTCCGGGGCGATCGTTCCTTCCGGTTCGCGCCCGGCGACATTGAGAAAAATGCGCGCATAATACCCGCCGTCGCCCCACGCTTTGGTCCGCGACCAATCGATCTTCGCCTTTGAGAGCGGAACCGCGCGGTGGCGGCTCCTTCAGGGTGAGATAACCGTTCGCCATCAGCCACTCGTTCACGCAAATGCCGCCATCCATTCGCTTTGCGCCATGATCGGAGACCACAAAGACATCGGTCGTGGCGTCGGCAAATTTGAGCAGTTCACCGATTTCGCGGTCGACTTCCTTGTAGTAATCATGGATCGCGTTCTCGAATTTGTTTCCGGCCTTATAGAAGCGGTGGGCGGGTCCATGTTGTCCCAGAGCGCATGGTGGATGCGGTCGGTCCCCATCTCCACCATCATAAAATAGTCCCAGTCTTCGCGGGCGAGGAGATGGCGGGCGAGATGGAAACGTTTCCGCGTCATCTCGTAAATGTCGGCCAGGATTTTTTCCTTGTTGCCGGAGCGGAAATCGCGGACATCGAGAATGTATTCGCCGACGACCTCCTCGATCTCTTTTTTCAGCTCGGGCGGATAGGTGTATTCACATGTGGTGTCCGGAGTAAGGAAGTCCGTCACCATCACGCCATTTAGGGGCTTGGGCGGATAGGTTCCCGGCACACCAATGACGATGCACGTTTGCCCTCGCGCGAAAGAATTTCCCAAAGCCGGTCTTCCTTGATCGCGAGCGAGTTGGCGATAGAATAGCGATCGTAAGAATGATCAGCGCGATTGCGAAAACCGTAGACTCCCAGCAGGCCCGGGCTCTTCGAGGACATCATCACCGACCAAGCCGGCACCGTGATTGGCGGATCGCATGATCGTAGCGGCCCGTGCAGTCCGTTCCGGCAGATCGATTTCAAGTTTGGCAAATCATCAAGCCAGCGATCGAAGATCAACTCAGGCGCTGCGCAGTCCAATCCAATAACCATGACTCGTCTCCGCGGTTTTTCCCGATTGGTTTCCAAGGGCCGGTCCTGAACATCGCGTGTGGACTGACGTGAAAGGATTTCTTTCAACATTGTGTTCTCGAATGCGTTGCTGCCGTCGAAGCATAGATGCGAGCGTCCTCCGACGATTTTTGCAAAGTAATGCTTTCTTGATTCTCGATCTTTGTGACAAGAATGAGTTTCGCTTCGCGTTCAGGCGATTTCTTCATTAGGTCCGATGAAACCTTCGCGTTCTAAATGTAAAATAATTTCCTGCGCAGCCTCTTCGGGTGTGAACTCGGCCGTATTGATCACCACTTCCGCATCGTTAGGTTCCTCGTAGGGATCCGAAATACCGGTAAATTCCTTGATAATTCCTGCCCGCGCCTTTGCGTAGAGACCTTTACGATCGCGTTGTTCGCATATGTCAACTGGCGTGGAGAGATGCACCATAATAAATCCGCCAAGGGGCTCGATCATGGCGCGCACATGTTTGCGAGTGGAGTCATACGGCGCGATCGGAGCACAAATTGCGATACCGCCATTCTTGGTGATCTCAGACGCGACATATCCGATGCGGTGAATGTTGAGATCTCTATGTTCCTTGGAAAAGCCGAGTTCCGAAGAAAGATGCTTGCGAACCAAATCGCCATCCAAAAGCGTGACCGGTCTACCGCCGACTTCGAGAAATTTAGTGATCAAAACGCCGGCAATCGTCGATTTGCCGGCGCCAGAGAGGCCGGTGAAAAAAACTGTCAGGCCCTGTTTGTGCCGTGGTGGAAAACTGCGCCGTAGTTCCTGTACAACTTCGGGGTAGGAAAACCACGCAGGGATGTCGCGCCCTTCATTTAGGCGTTGACGCAAGTCTGTGCCAGAGAGATGCAAAACGTGTTTACCCTTGGGAACTTCGTCCTCGGCAAAATACTTATCTTCATCTTCCACATAGACCATCATGCTAAATGGAACCATGCTTACGCCGATATCAGCTTCATATTTCCTGAATAATTCCTGCGCCTCATATGGCCCATAAAATGGCTTTCCGTCCGCGTCTTTGCCCGGGCCGGCGTGATCACGTCCCACGACCAGGTGTGTGCAGCCGTGATTTTTACGAATCAGGGCGTGCCAAATCGCTTCCCGTGGTCCGCCCATTCGCATGGCAAGCGGTAACAAGGAAAGTTTTGCTGTTCCATGCGGGTACTTTGCGAGCAGTAGCTGATAGCACCGGACCCGCGTGAAGTAATCGACGTCGCCCAGCTTGGTCACTCCCACCGCTGGATGGATCAGCAGGTTAGCTTCAACCTGTTTAGCTGCGCGCAGAGTCAATTCCACGTGCGCGCGATGCATGGGATTACGCGTCTGAAATGCCACGACACGGCGCCAACCCAGTCGGGCAAATTCGACCCGTAATTCAGCCGGAGTTAAACGGAGATTCTTAAAATCGTAATGCGACGGCGGTTGAAGACCTTCGATGCGGCCTCCCACATACCACGCGTGCTCTTTGTTGAGCAAATAGTTCACCCCTGGGTGAAGCGGACTCGTGGTATTGAAAACGCTTTTGGCTTCCGCTTTACGATCCGGCTGCCACACCTCTTCCACGTGCAGTACGGCGACCATTACTCCTTCTGCATCCCGCAGCGCGATCTTGCTGCTGCCTGGTCTCAGCGTTTTAGCAAAAGATTCGGTGACATCGAACGTGATCGGTATCGGCCACAGAACGCCGCTCGTAAGCTTCATATTGTGGCAGACGCTTTCGTAATCTGCCTCGTTCATAAAACCGCGTAAGGGAGAGAAACCCCCGTTCAGCAGTAGTTCAAGATCGCGGATGTGGCGAGCGGTCAAATCCCACGAAGGGAAGTCCCTCGATTGGGATTTTAGTTCGGCCGCTCTTTCGGCGGCTACGGTGAGATTAATAAGTTCGCCACCGTGTGGAGGGATGAGGTGACTGTGGGTTGTTGAAGAGTCCAAATTTGTAAATGTCCTAGATTTTCATGTAATAACTTGCAATGTCATCTGCTTGATAAAACTGGCAGAAGACAACGATTGCTATGGCGAGTGGAGCAATTGAATATCCGTCAGAGCTCTTTGCGGCAAAACTCCGTGCCCGCGTTGTCGCGCGATGAACCTCGCCATCTTATCCAGTGTCATATATGGAACAAAAAATCGCGTGTGCATTGCGGGTTGGGGGCCGAAGCTCAAACGAGCACACATTTTACATCGAGACTGTGTTATGCAAATGAATTTACTGCACGAGTAGCGGCCACGATTTTAATGATGTTCCCCTGCTGGGAAACGTGGACCGAAAATCCACATGTTGACGGCTCGATGTCCCCCCAACAATTTTCGGATAGCGGAGCTCAGATGTCAGATATACGATCGAATTGACCGATGTCGGACGAGGAAATCCGCGGCCACAGACGGAGATTCATCAGAGATTCTTCGCTTCGCTCAGAATGACACTTATGGGATCGTTTGAATGCGTTGTCAGAAGATGAAATACGATTGGAAAGATGCAGGCGAGGAATGGTCGCAACCCTGGGGAAGCTCCACTGAACAATGGACCGAAACGATTTTTCCTCGCGTTCGCGATTGTCTGCCGGCCGGAACGATTTTGGAAATTGCGCCCGGCTTTGGTCGATGGACACATTATCTGAAGGAATACTGCCGGGAGTTGTGGGCTATTGATAAGTCGAGCGAATGCATCGAGGCGTGTCGGCAGCGCTTCGCGAGTGATTCGCATGTGCACTGTCATCTGAATGACGGCCGCTCCTTGTCGATGGTTCCCGATTCTTCAGTCGATTTCGTTTTCAGCTTCGATTCCTTGGTGCATCCAGACCGGGAAGTGGTGGAAGCTTATTTGCGCCAACTAGGAACAAAATTGAAAATCCGCGCCAAAGGTTTCATCCATCATTCGAATTTTGGCGAATACGTTAATTCGCCACGCGAACGGCTTCCGGAGTTCTTGGCAAAGCCGTTGATCAAGGCAAACATTCTCGATTGGGCACATCACCGGAATCCCGGTATGACCGCCGAGTTGTTTCGTGCTCTTTGCGAACAGAACGGACTCTATTGCATTAGTCAGGAACTCGTGAACTGGCGGGGCAGACGCTTGATCGATTGTTTGTCGCTGTTCGTCCGAAGTGATTCAGCTCCGCAAAGTTCTACAAAGATAATCCGAAATCCAAACTTCATGCGCGAAGCTGCGCGAATTCGCGTGCAACCGCAAAGGCGGGCCTGACGCCCTTTTGCCGGGAGCGCGGCTGTAGAATCCGGTGTCCTCAGCAAATTTCCTTGGGAGATTTCTGCGCTGGGACAGTGACCACGCCGAAATAACGGGAAATTCTATGTGAACGTTATTGCCTAATCGGCTTTCTTTGTTTAGGATGCGCGGCGTGTCTGACGCTCAAGCCCCGCCCCCTTTGCCAAAGTCCCAGCCGTTCTTCGGTCGGCGCCATAGCACGATTCTCAAATTGCTTGGAGTCGGCGCGCTCGTGTTGGTGTTGCTGGTTCCGCTGGCGATGATCACCGGGGTTTTGCGCGAGCGCTTGGGGCGGCGGAATGAGGCGGTGGCTGAAATCACTTCGTCGTGGGGCAGGGAACAAAACGTAATCGGGCCAGTGCTCGGGATCCCGTTTCAATACAAGTTTAAGACCGTCAAAGAAGTTCCGGCGCCGGACGGTAAAGTGGAGCGCCGCGAAGTAGAGGAGACAGCCACCGCCAATGCCTATTTTCTACCCGAAACGCTGAATGTTTCCGGGGATGTGCAGACGGAGAAGTTGCATCGCGGAATTTACGACGCCGTCGTGTATCGGGCGCAGACCCTCCTTTCCGGCAAATTTGCCGCGCCCGATTTTGGGCCGCTCAAGATCGATCTGAAAGACGTTCAATGGAAAGACGCGTTTGTGACGATCGCCATTAATGATCTACGCGGGACGCGCGAGGCGATCGTGCTTGATTGGGGCGGCACCAGGCATCCGATGCTGCCCGGTTCACAGGTTCCAGGTTACACAACCGGCGCAACTGCATCGCTCGGCAGCGACCAGCCGATTGCCACCGAGGTTCCGTTTTCAATTCCATTGGATTTCAATGGCAGCGAGGGAATTTTCTTCGCGCCATTCGGCGTGCAAAATGAAGCAACGTTGAAATCAAATTCACCCGACGTCGGATTCCGCGGCGCGTTCCTTCCAGCGGAGCGATCACCGCGTCCAGATGGGTTCGATGCAAAATGGAAGATTTCGTATTACGGGCGCGATTACCCGCAATCGTGGACGAGTCGCACCGGTAACGAGCGTTTCACAACACAATCCGTTTCGAACTCACTCTTCGGAGCGCAGTTTCTGTCGATCCTGGACGCGTATCGTTACGTCGAACGCTCGATCAAATATGGCGTGCTCTTTCTCGTGCTCGTTTTCACAGCATTCTTTCTGTTCGAAGTCACCGCCCGGCAAAAGATTCATCCGTTTCAATATCTGATGGTCGGCGCGGCGCTGTGCGTGTTTTATTTACTCCTGTTGTCGGTTTCGGAATTCATCGGGTTTAGTTGGTCTTATCTGATCGCGGCAGTTGCATCGACAGCGTTAATCACGTGGTATTGCCACTTTTTCCTGGGAGGCGGCGTGCGCACATTCATGATCGGTACCGGATTGGGGGGCGTTTATTTGTTTCTCTACATCACGCTGCGGCAGCAGGATTACGCGCTGCTCATGGGCGCAGTCGCCCTTTTTGTCGTGCTGTCAATCGTAATGTATGTGACCCGCAAAGTGGATTGGTACGCACGCGACGCGGGTTGACGTGGCAGGGCTGAAGATTAAAAAAATCAGTGTGATTTTGCGTCAGGTCGGTTTCCGTCGTGGCTGATTCATCCTTAATCCAACCTTTGATCCCTCCAAGAATTTCGAGTTCCGTGCTAAATGGGATGGCCACTATATTATAGGGATCAGCAAAGTATGTGGCTTGCGGCGTACCACCGAAATCATTCGGCACCGGAAAGGCGGCGATCCATTACGAGTCGCCAATCCCCTGGGCTAACTGAATTCCAACCCATTATGCCTGAGCACGGCGTTACTCACTATCCAGAATTCGAGAATTGGGCGAACAAAGTATGGAGCCTTGGCGCTAATCCCCGCGCAGAAGTTTCCCTGAAGGACTTTCGCAAGGACATCGTTATGGACCTTTATAACCAGGCGGGACAGGTCGTTATTGCATACAAAATTTATCGTTGCTGGGTTTCAGAATACGCGATCCTGCCCGATGTTGATGCCAATGCGAAATGCCGTTGCGATCAAGCACGTCACGCTCGAAAACGAATGCTGGGAAGGAGACCAATCGGCGAAAGAATCGGTCGAGCCGTCTTTCAATAAATTGCGATCAATTTTGCCGGCCGAAGCGGCTAACCTGGGTTGCGCGTGTGACTATTACCCCTCGTGGAGCATTCATTGGCCTAACGGCGCTAATTGTTTCTATCGGGGCATACCTGTTCTGGCTTTGGCGACCTGAGCATCAGGTCCGCTTGCACAGCGAAAACTTCTTTCACGCGATCGATAGCAGAAAGTGGGGCACTGTGGCCGATTTCATCAGCGACGATTATCACGATCAGTGGGACGATGATCGGGCGCGTCTTCTCGAGCGCATGCGGGAAGGCTTTCGGTGGATGCGCGGTTCGAGGATTATCGCGGCCAATCCGTCTGTGCAGGTTGAGATGCCGCGCGCGATCTGGGTTGGGAGAATCGTGGTCTATAGCAGCGATGATGGTGTAATGGAAGTACTCGACGAACGGGTTAACAAATTGCCCGCGCCGTTCGAGTTCGAGTGGCGGAAGGTATCGGGTAAACCGTGGAATTGGAAGCTCGTGCGGGTGAGCAATCCCTCCTTTCAAATCCCAGCGGAAATGTACTGAACGCCTACCTTGGGCGAATCAGAGTAATGACTTGGCTCTAAAGCGACGCGGGACACGCATGCCCTCCAAAGCTTTCGCGAAAACAAAGAGCGTATCTGGCAATTGCGAACAAAAGTTCTCTCGAGCGCGACACGGCTTCGCGGTGCAGGCTATTTGCCTTGCGCATGGCGCAGCTGGCTTTTGGCTGTATCGACTTCGTGCTGGGCTTGCTGGCAAAGAAGAATACCGCGGAGCTTGTCACCCTGATAATATCGGGCGATGAACTTTTTCTTCGCATAGGTGCCTTTAAGGTCGACACGAGTTGGCGGGAGCGTGAAATCTCCCACAAAATCCATCCGCAGATCAAACATCTCTGTCCAAAAATAAGGGACTTGTTCGTAGCGAATGCGCTTCTTCCCCGTCATATTTGCGCCTGCCACCAGGCCCTGTTCTCTGGCGTTTTCCCAATGGGTCTGACGTCGCATCCCGCCCATGATCCGGTCGGGATAAAAGGCGAGGTCGCCAATCGCATAAATTCCTTTTTCTTCTGTCTCGAGATATTCGGTAACCGGCGAACCGTGCGGCCCAGACAGTGGCGTATTGCGTACGAGATCGAGATTCGGTTCCGAGCCGCAAGCAACCACCGCCAGGCCGACCGGGAAACGGTTCCCGCTTTTGGTTTGAATATTGCGAAGGACGGTTTTGCCTTCGAATCCGTTGAGAGCTTCTCCCATCGATAGCACGACGCCGTGCTTTGCAAAGAAATCGGTAAACCAGGCGCCGGTCTCAGCATCGATGTAGCGATTCAATAAGTGCTGGTCACGATGCATCAGGCCCACCTTCATTTTCATCATGCGCAGGCTCGCTGCGGCCTCACATGCCAGCAGGCCGCCTCCGACGACCATGATCGTTTTTTCCAAGTTCGACATTTCGCGTAATGCGAGCGCGTCGCGAATTGTTCGCAGATAAATCACGTTGCCGAGACTTGTTCCTGCCACCGTCGGACGCATCGGCCGGCTGCCCATCGCCAGACATGCTTTTGTAAATTCGATGGTCTCGCCATTGGCCAGCACCGCCAGCCGGCGGTCGATGTTGAGTTGTGTGACCACCGTGCCGAAGCGTGCCTCGATCTTGTGGGCTCCGAACCAGCGCTCATCGAGCTCCTGCACTTTCTTAAGATTCGCTTCCTTTTCGCGCAAAAAGCTCTTTGAAAGTATCCAACGTTTATAAGGCGGGGACACCTCCGCGCCGACGAGAGTGAGGGAGCTGCGCTTGTCGTATTTGCGAATCCCTTCGCATGCGCTTGCTCCGCCAATGCCCGCGCCAACGACAAGATAATCACGCTGAATCATATGGAAACTTTTACCATAATTTCACGCCAGGTGCGCCGACAAGTGAAATCGTTAAGAGCACCAGAAATCGGCGCGCTGGTTGGTCGACCGGTGAATCACTCGAGCGAGCGAATCTCTCTTGCTTTGTCGCTGTTCCTTTCGGCAGACTGGCGGCGCTATGAATGATTCATTTACCCAGCTTAAAGATACAACAGCGAATCCGGCGCCGCTTGGGCTGCTCGGCTTCGGGATGACTACTGTTTTGCTTAATCTGCATAACGCCGGGTTTTATGAACTGAACAGCATGATTCTGGCGATGGGAATCTGTTATGGCGGCGTGGCGCAAATTGTTGCCGGGATAATGGAATGGCGAAAAGGCAACACCTTTGCCACGACCGCGTTTCTTTCCTATGGCTTGTTCTGGTTCTCGCTCGTGGCGTTGATTGTATTCGGAAAGCTGGGATGGGCCACGCCTACCAATGAAACTGCCATGGCCGCTTATCTCTTCATGTGGGGATTATTCACCGCGGTGATGTTCATTGGCACGTTGCGATTGCACGTGGCGGGGCAAGTAGTTTTCGGTTCACTGACGATTCTTTTCTTTCTGCTGGCGATCGGCGATTTCATCGGCGCAGGTCCCGACGTCAGACATTTCACCGGATATGAAGGAATTTTCTGCGGATTCTCCGCTATCTACGCCGGCCTCGCGCAAGTACTCAACGAAGTCTACGGCAGAGTCATCCTGCCTATTGGCCCAGTGATGCGTTAGCTAGTGTTTAACTTCCCAAATGCGCGAACAAACGGAATAGACGCTGCTCTTCTGCATTCGCATTAGCTTGCGATTTGTGGGCACCTAGGCTTTCAGCAAGCTCGACGCGAGCTTGAGCGCCGATTCGCTTTTGCCACCAAGCATGCGCGCAATCTCTTCCTGCCGCGTTTTCCCTGTGACTTCACGCAGATTGGAAAAGGTGCGACCGCGTGATACGTCCTTTGTTACAATAAAATGCGAAGAAGCAGTCGCTGCGACTTGTGGCAGATGGGTGATGCAAATCACCTGATGATCGTGCCCCAGGGTTTGCATTTTTGCACCGATCGCGTGCGCAATTTCGCCGCCGACATTTGTATCGATCTCATCGAACACCAGCAATGGAATTGCGTCCTGCGAAGCCAATGCAGATTTGATCGCCAACATCAACCGCGAGATTTCGCCGCTCGACGCGATGGCGCGGAGCGGTTTCAGCGGTTCGCCGGGGTTTGGCGAGAAAAGTAATTCCATTGAATCGAAACCATCCGGGCGCGGTTGATCGAGCGCGCTGAGTCGTGCTTCGAATTCTGATTGTCGAAACCCAAGTTCGCGCAAGGTGCGCCGGATATTTTCGGAAAGTTTCGGCGCCGCCTTTACGCGGAGTTTGCGCAGCGCTTCGCCTGCGCGGTTCATCTTCGCGCGAACATTTTCAATTTCTTTTGCCAGACGCTCCAGCTCGATGTCGCGTCCTTCGATTTTCCGCATTCGTTCCTCCGCGCGCTCGCCGAACGCGATCACTTCGGCGATCGAGCCGCCATATTTGCGCTTCAGAGTTTCAAAAAGAGAGACGCGCTCCTCGATGGTGGCGAGTTGTTCCGGGTCGAGATCGAGTTTTTCAGCGTAAGAGGAGAGCGCACGCGCAATCTCGGTCAGCTCGACCACGCTGGCAGCGTGGGCCGACGAAAATTGCGCGATCGAACCGTCGATCTTTTCTAATTCTCTCAGCAAACGCTGCGTCTCCGCGAGCTGGGAGAGAATCGACTCATCTGCTTCTGAGAGTTTGTTGGCGACTGCACCGGCTAGTTCAATCAATCGTTTACTGTTACTGCCGAGTTTGTAGCGCTTCTCGATTTCTTCTTCTTCATCTGCAACGAGGTTGGCCGAGTTGACCTCGGCAACTTGATGACGGAGAAGATCCAGCTCTTGTTCGCGGGCCGTCTCCGCCGTATTGAGCGCAGCATGTTCGGCGATTAGCGCCTGCAATTGGCGGTAGAAGTTTTGATATTCCTCGAGTTGCTTCTGAGCGCGCGTGAACGAATCGAATAGACGCAATTGCTTGTCCGGCGAGAGCAGGGACTGATGATCGTGCGGCCCGTGAAGATCAACAAGCTCATCCCCGAGATTTTTCAAAATCGACAACGTCGTTGGTGAACCATTGATGAACTGGCGATTCGTTCCGGTTGACGAGAGAGTGCGCTTCAAGATCAGATCGTTGTCGCAGGGTTCGATCCCGGATTCGACAAGTTGTGGATTGAGCTTTTGCAAGTCCCGGCCGCTAAAAACTGCTTCGACTGTGCAAAGATCCGCCCCAGTGCGAATCAGCGATTTGTCCGCGCGGTCGCCGAGCAAAAGTTGCAGCGCCCCGATGATGATCGATTTGCCTGCGCCCGTTTCTCCGGTCACCGCGATAAACCCAGGTTCCATCTGCCACTCGAGGTCTTCCACGAGTGCGAGGTTTTTGATTCGCAATAATGTGAGAACCGCAGGCATCCCGATTGTTAATAGTGGAAAGTTGAAGCGTTCAGCCGGTCACATTTATGGATGGGCATTCCGTAGTGCCCAGCCCACAGCGCTGACAGCGGGAATGGTAGTTGTTCGGGGCGTGAATCAACGCCACGACTCCAAACGCTGCCTTCCACGAACACTGACGCCAGTAAAGATAAGAGGCCGCTTGAATGCAAAAGCTGGGCATCACAACAACCGCATGCGCCCACCAAGGCCATGCATGTGCTTCGCTGACGAACAATGCTGCCGTGATCACCTGAACTGTTGGAGCTAACGGGAGTAGTCCACTTGCTGTATTTTGCCCCACAAGTCTTACAAACGGCCATAGCCAATTGAGCCTACGCCCTGGTAATAAGCTTACCGAATGATTCCGCGCGCGCTTTGCTCTATGAACTCGATGATTTCGGTGATCTCCTTGGCCTGAGGCAATTCCTTTTGCATCGCTTCGATTGCCTGACGCGTATTGTATTTCGATCGGTAAATCAGGCGGAAGGCTTCTTTGATCAGCTTCACGCTTTCGGGCGGATAATTCTTGCGTTCCAAGCCGATCAGGTTAATTCCGCGAATTTCGGCCGGATTCCCGTCGGCGATCATGAACGGCGGCACGTCCTGGACAATTTTCGAGCAGCCGCCGGTGATGGCGAACCGTCCGATCCGGCAAAATTGATGCACCGCAGTGAGGCCGCCCATTACCGCGTGATCTCCCACTTGAACGTGGCCCGCTAACGTGCCGTTATTGGAGAAAACGACGTGATCGCCAACGCTGCAATCGTGGCCGACATGACTGTACGCGAGAAAACTTCCGCAATTGCCGATCCGCGTTTTGCCTTCGCTCGTCGTGCTCCGATTTGCCGTGACGAATTCGCGAAACGTGTTTTCGTCCCCGATTTCCAAATACGTCGGTTCCCCACGATATTTTAGATCCTGTGTTTGCTGGCCGATGGAGCAGTAGGCGTAAAACCTGTTCTTCGCGCCAGCCTTCAACGGTCCGCAAAGCGTGACATGATGTTGCAGCCAGCAATTTGCGCCGAGCACGATGTCAGGCCCGATGACGCAGTATGGACCGACGCTTGTCCCGGCACCGAGTTCTGCTCCGGGATCAATAATGGCCGTCGGATGAATCTGCACCTGGCTCATTTATCGAGGAAGGTGAACATCAGTTCGGCCTCGGAGACGATTGCGTCATTTACTACGCAATGGCATTTCGCTTTGGCCAGACGTTCGCCGCGAGATTTGGTGAGCTCGGCGTGAATGAAAATCGTGTCGCCTGGCAAAACGGGTTTTCGGAATTTCACTTCGTCCGCGCTCATGAAATAACCGATCCGGCTGGTGGTTTTCGCCAGTTTGAACAAAAGAATGCTGGCCACTTGCGCCATAGCTTCCACTTGCATGACGCCCGGCATGACGGGGTGACCTGGGAAATGTCCTTGAAAGAACGGTTCGTTGATTGTAACGGTTTTGATGCCGACACATTTCGTTTCGGTTTCGAAACTGATGATGCGATCCACCATGAGAAACGGGAAACGATGCGGCAAGATCTGCATCACCTGATCAATATCCAGCCCGCCGTCGCCACTTGGAACCGCACGCGATACAGCTACGGCGCTTCTGCGCGTCTGCTCACGCGCAATTGATCGGGCCAATTCCGCGTTTATGGCGTGACCCGGTTTGATCGCGACCACATGACCGCGAATGCGTCGGCCGACGAGTGCGAGATCACCGATAATGTCGAGAATTTTGTGACGGACGAATTCGTCGGGGAAACGCAATGGTTCCTTGCTCAGCACCGCCTCGCCCCGCACAACGATCGCGTTTTCGAGGCTGCCGCCCTTGATCAGATTTTTGTCCATCAGCGGCTTAACGTCTTCGTAGTAAACAAATGTTCGCGCCGGAGCGATCTCGCGCTCGAACACCACCGGCGTAATCTCCATCGACAAAAATTGCGTGAATTGTTGTTCGGCCCGGCTTGCGTGCACGAGATGCGAAACTTGTTGTCTGGCAACAAAACGAGTAATGCACCCGCTTTTGATTCGACGTGCATCGTGTCGCGCACGGTCGAAAAATTTTCGCGGCTCTCCTGCGCGGTCACCCCGGCCTTTCGGATGAGATCGACGTACGGTTGCGCGCTGCCGTCACCGATCGGCGGCTCGTTTGTGTCCATTTCCACGATAGCGTTATCCACTCCCATCGCCCAAAGCGCCGCGAGCACGTGTTCGACCGTGTGCACGCGCACCGAGCCTTCGCCAATCGTGGTAGCGCGTTCGACCGTCTTCAAATTTTCGATTCTTGCATCGATAGTCGGCTCATCCTGCAAATCTTTGCGTCTAAACTTAATTCCGTGGTCCACGGGGGCGGGATGAAGTTTGAGCGTGACTTTTTCGCCAGTGTGAAGCGCGGTGCCGGTAAATCCGGCAACTTTGCCAAGCGTATGCTGAAATTCAGGCGTAGCCATCGGGCGCTTAAATAACAGAAATTTTGGTTCGTGACCAGCGGTGTTCTGGAAACAGCTGACTTCGCCAATCGTCCGGAGAGGAGCTCCGCGTCAGGCAAGGGTGACTTTGCAAACTGAAGGGTTCGCGGCGAGAGCGTGGCGAACAACACGTGAGGCGCATGCGCTCCACGGAATCACCTGAGCTCAACCTGGCCGCAATCGAAGGCCATCATTTGATCAAGATTCGAGACACGGAATTGATGTATTTGTGTTCCATCGTCCTGCCAGGCATCGACTGTGTTTTCGCTTTTTCTTGCGATCCACGCTCGGGTCAGATTTGGCGTCTCGCTTACACTGAACAGCGGCAGGCCGTCGCTTGTTTCCAGGTAGCTTCCATCGCTATCGAATGCGATGCCAAGTTCGACAACGGGCTTTTTCTCGTTTCGCAGTGGATTGCGAACAAGTCTTACTTTGAGCGGGGTATTACCCTCATTTTCTATCGCCGCCGGCGAGGTTTCGCCAAGATCCTGCAATTTAAGCGAGCCGATCAAATATCCTCGAGCGTGATATTTTCCAGAGGGCAAGTCCTGGTCATCGTCATTCTTGCCGTCCCACTGCGTTACAAGTCCATCCGTGCCAACGGCGAATTCATTGAGTTGCGCTTGTTGCTGCAGAACGCGAACGAGTTTGCCGGTCTTGTCATAGATGCCCAGGCTGATCGTGCCTTCCAGCGGCGGCGGAACGAAGCTGATGCGGACACTTCTGAGAGGCGAAACTGATAGTGGTTGTTCTGGAGGGGGCGAGGGCGTAGCAAATTCGAACGGCGTCACGGAGAGGACAGGTGATTCTTCCGGCGTCACTGCAGGGGATGGGGTTGGCGAGGTCTGCCCGATTGCGACAGAACAGAGCGTGGCAATCAGAAGCGCGGAGGTGGCCCTTGCTATCATGTCGAGCGAAGTCGAGACATTTCTAACTTTTTAAATGAAACGCGCTTTGCCGGCAACATCGAGAGATTTGATTCACTCGCTTCGCACTCGCTCAGCCTTCAGCCGTCCGGTCCTACTCGCGGCTTCCCCAGCCGCTTGATTCTCGACTTTGCTCGCCATGACAGAAGCTAAGCATAGTAACGCCAGTTCACGTTTGGAAAAATGTTGTCGCGCCATTCGCAGTCGCGCAAAAATTCTTCATCGAGATTGTTGGTGGCAAACTGATCGTGCAGGCGGTCGAAGCGAGCAAGATGATCGATTGTGCGTTTTGTGGCGTATTCGCGCGCGGTTCCGGTTTTCATTAGAAATGCCCAATCACTTGATTGCGCCAGCAAAAGCTCGCGGGCCAGTTGCTTCAATACACGATCGGTGAGTTGCGGGGCAGGCGCCTCGCCTGCCAGTCTTGTATCTGGCAACCGATGCGGTTGCCCTACAATTTGGTGTACATATTTTCGCGCTAGTTCGCTCATCTTTGCGGCTGCCGCGTGCAGGTGTGGATAAATCCAGGCGTTATTCGGATCCAGCCAAACCGCGAGATGACCATTCTGGCCCCACGTCGAAGCAGCAGGCTCAACGATCTGTTGCGTCGGGTGGGCTGCCAGATATTCACTTGGCGTGGTAAGCCGGAGGTTTTGTTTGGTCGCCGCCTGCCGAACGAATTGTTCCAGGAAGATCGGTCCTTCGAACCACCAGTGCCCAAACAATTCCGCATCGAATGGCGCAATAATAATCGGGTCGAAACCGACTTCGCCGATTTCGCGGATCTGCTCACGGCGTTGTTCCAGATAGTGATTTGCATGTCTGATTGCTGCGTTTTCGGCTGCCGTTCGATCGTATAAGTATTTATCATCGCCGTGTCCGGTGATGCGATGATATTTCATGCCGGAAAATTTTCTGGTACCGCGCATGATGGGTCCCAAATGTTCCATCGGAAGATCGAAACCGATGTCGCGATAGAATTCCCGGTAGGCTGGATCGCCCGGATAACCTTCCTGAGCGCTCCACACCTGCCGGCTGGCGTCGGGGTCGCGCGCGAAGGTCGCCGGGCCCGCCGGTATATAACTAGGAGCATAAATCGAGCGACGCGGCTGCGGTTTTGCAAAAAGCAATCCATGAGCATCGACAACGAACCAGCGGAGATTGGCTTCCTGTAACGTCGAGTCCAGGCCGGACTCGTAAGCGCATTCAGGTAACCAGAATCCGGCAGGCTCTGCGCCGAAAGCCTCGACGTAAACATCGCGTCCGATCAAAACCTGCGCACGCGCCGTTTCAGACGACTGCTGCTGAAGAATTGGCAGCAAGCCATGCGTTGCCGCGCTGGCGATGATTTCTACCGCGCCGGTTTCCCGCAACTGACGAAACACCCGGAGCAGGTCGCATCCCCATTCATTCACGAAGAGGTCACGATTTTTTGAGAACAGCTGGAAATAGAATTCGGCCAGCAGGCGGAGCTGCGGATGTCTACGATTTCGCTTTTGTTCGCGACCAGCGAGATCGATCAAAAAATCAAGGTGTCGGACGTAACGCTCGCGTAAGAGCTGATCTTGAAGCATCGCACAAAGCGTCGGCGTGATCGACATCGTGAGTTTGAAGGGTACCGCGTCATTCGCGAGTCGCTGCATCATGCGCAGCAACGGAATGTACGTTTCACTGATTGCCTCAAACAACCACTCTTCCTCGAGGAAATGCTCGTGCTCAGGGTGGCGAACAAATGGGAGATGAGCGTGGAGAATCAGGGCGAGATCGCCTGCCATAACGGACCATTTACTCCGTCGTTCGGAGCGAAGTCCAGAAATCCCGACGCGACTGGTTCGGTACGCCGCGCGGCCCAACGCCAGAGCTTCGCACGTTCCGGAATGACAGACTATAGCGTGCGGCAAAAGTCCTGAAACCGGTCCAATCCCTTTTTAATTATGTCAATGCTCGTGGCGTAACTAAACCGGACCGTCCGATCATCGCCAAAGGCAGCACCCGGTACCACCGCGACGTTTGCTTTGCTCAGCAGGCGGTCCGCGAAGTTCTGAGAAGTCAGTCCAAGCTGGCTGATGTTTACCAGGACATAAAATGCACCCTGCGGTTTGACCGCAGTGACATTGGAGATCTTGGAGACGCGGTCAAACATGTAGTTGCGACGCATATCGAATTCTTCACGCATATCGGCGAGCGGTTGTTGATCGCCTCTGAGCGCAGCAAGTGCGCCGTGTTGCGAAAAAGATGACGGATTGGAGGCCGTATGGCTCTGGATTGAATCCACCGCTTTCGTCACCGCGTCCGGCGCCGCCAGGTAACCGAGCCGCCACCCTGTCATCGCGTAAGCCTTGCTGAATCCGTTGATGGTAATCGTTAGGTCGTACGCCTCCTTCGACAGCGAGGCGATGCTTACATGTTTGACGTCGTCGTAAACTAGCTTCTCGTAAATTTCGTCGGACAAGATGTAAATATCTTCCTCGGCAGCGACGTTGACGATTGCTTCTAATTCCTCGCGCGTATAAACAGAGCCAGTCGGGTTGCCCGGGCTGTTCATGATGAGCATCTTTGTGCGCGGGGTCATGGCGTTCTCAAAATCTTCCGGGCGCATTTTCCAGGAGTTGCGTTCGCTGGTGGGTACGATCACCGGCTCGGCGCCGACTAACCGCACCATGTCGGGGTAACTCACCCAATAGGGTGCCGGAATGATGACCTCATCGCCCGGCCCGCAAGTCGCGAGGATAGCGTTATAGCATGAGTGCTTTGCACCGTTACTCACGACGATCTGAGCAGCGCGATAATCCAATCCGTTATCGGCAGCGAATTTCTCCGCGATCGCCTGGCGCAGTTCCGGGATGCCGGCGTTTGGCGTGTATTTTGTGAAGCCGGCTTCCAAAGCTTCGATCGCGGCCCTTTTTATGTGCTCGGGTGTATCGAAATCCGGTTCGCCTGCACCGAAGCCGCAGACGTCAATGCCTTCGGCTTTCATGGCTTTGGCCTTGCTATCGATCGAGAGAGTAAGCGAAGGAGTTAGTTGAGCTGCGCGTTCGGAAGTTTCCATGGCAATGATGTAGTCCAAAAATGGGAGCGCAAACTATTGGCGGCGATAGAAGTTTTCAATCAGAGGTTTAAAATTATTTTCATCGACCAGGATGATCGCCATCTCGCGCTTCGCGTTGTCGACGGAATCCGATGCATGCGCGGCATTAACCATGATGGTCTGCCCGAATTCTCTTCGAATCGAGCCCGGTGGCGCTTTTGCCGGATCCGTGGGGCCAAGTACGTCACGGATTTTGCGCACGGCGTCCACGCCCTGGTAAACTACGGCGATCGATTTTTCGGTCCCCGGAGCGTCGCGCTCCCCGGGATGGCATTCGCTGGGCTTTTTGCCGGCCATAAACTCGATAATACTCTCCCAGCTTTCGCGTCCCCTTTTCGGGCCGAGCTTTTTTTCCAGCACCGGTAGAACGGGCCCGTAAAACTCCTCCGCCTGTGCCACGGTCATCCGGTGAACTTTGAATCCGATGATCGAAAGCCCAGTGCGCGAGAATACTTCGATTACGCCGCCCGGCCGGAGATTCGGGAACCGGAAATTGTCGGGCTTAATCAGGACGAGCGTTTTTTCGATTTGCGCGCCAGAGGGGAAGGGGACGGCATAGTCGAGGATTCCTCCGTCGGAATCAGAAAATTCTGACCAAAGCTTCAAATCGCGCTCGACTGCGTCAGGATCGAATACAGTGACTACTCCTGGTTCGAAGTAAGCGGCGTTGCCAGAATCATCAGTGATATAGTCGCCGTAAGTGTCACGAATCGTTTCACCACTCGTGCGCTCATGCACGATGTGGCCAACAACGTTATGAATCTTTTCCACTGCATCTGCCCCACGAAAAATCAGAAACAAGGCGCGCGATCGCTGCCCGTTTTTTTCGCCGGTGAAATTCTTCAGCACGTACTCACGAATCAATTGCTGAGTGGCGCGATGCCGGGCATCCGTTTCCGTGACGATTGTGTCGGCATATCGTCGGGATAATTCTGTACTGGGAGCAAACATTCTTCCGCCAACCAAGTCGAGTCCGGTACGGGAAATTAATCGGCCAACAATGCCGCCGGTGCGCGATTTCCGCATCGAATATGGCGTCACGATGACGTAGGCAAGCTGTTCAGTTTGCATTGGTTTTTTACTGTAGCGGCGGTCTATGACCACCGCAAAACTTTGCCGTCGGCAAGTTCCCGCACCCGCAGAACGCCAACACAACGGGCCAGGATGGCGATCCATTTCCCGCGACGCCTAAGACGAATGGCCTTGATCTTGTTTCGTCGCAGGGCGCCAACGAATTCGGTTTCCTGGCTGCGCAAGATCCCTGAGAGAATCAGCCATCCGCTGCGCCTTAATTTCGGCAGAATTTCCAATAACAGATCGCTGTACAGATTTGCGGTGATGACTTGGGTCCCTTGAGCCGATGTCCATTTACGCACATCCGCTAATTGAAAAGTAGCGCCACGAATTTTGTTTAGTTGCGCGTTTGATTTCGCCATCGAGATCGCTGCCGGATCGGTATCGAGGCCCAGGACGCGAGTTGCGCCGAAACGGTTCGCCGCGAGAGCAAGAATCCCGCTGCCAGTGCCAAGATCCTCGACTGACCAGCCGCGCTTCCAATACCGCGTCAGTTCTTCCAAAAGGCGAAGCGACATTGCGGTTGTAGCATGCTCGCCGGTTCCGAAGGCGATGGAGGCGGGGATGAGGATCCGGGCTGTAGTGTGTGCTGCCCTCCGCGCGTCAGCTCTGGCGCGCCGAACCGCAATCCGCTGAGGACTGCGGACGCTACTGCCCCGCCATTCGTCTACCGGTTTCGCGACGATTAAGCGCTTTCCAATCTTGATCGGCTTCGAATCGTCGCGTGCGAATCGCTCCAACCAATTGCGTTGCAATTTCTCGATGCGCCCGCCAAAGTCTGCGACTAATACTCGCGATGCTTTTCGCGAACTGCACACAATTTCCAGCTGGAGAAACTTACGCCGTGGTCTGCGTACCGATCACCAGTCGGCCGTAAGCATGACCTTGAAGAAGCTCTTCGTGCGCTTTAACCCAGCGGATTTCGGCAGATTTTCTCCAGAGAAACATTGTTGGACAGCATTAAAGAAAGTGCCGGTTGATAAATGCGCGTCCCGAACCTGTCTTCAGGTATTTTTCGAAAGCGATGGCGGTCCGCTCCTGCAGGAATGCGAAATAAGCAACAAGAGTCCAAGGCCGAAACTTGGCCGTGTGCGGACAGCGGCCTTCATTGTGGTCTCTAAACCGTTGTCGCAGATCCCGGGTCGAGCCTACATATGGTTGTTTCGGATGAGATTCCGACTTCAACAGGTAAACGTAAAACATCTGAAGGTTGGCCTGCCCGCCGTAGCTTTGCGTTTTGGGCGGTCCGCCCTCGCTAAAGCTTCGGCGCACTCGCTCCCGTCTCAGCTTTGGTACTACGCTGCAAGCGAAGGCGGGAGCGGGTGACGAGGCTCGAACTCGCGACGTCCACCTTGGCAAGGTGGTGCTCTACCAACTGAGCTACACCCGCAGTTTTAAGAGGGAACAATAATGTCCAGCCAACTGCGCCACGCAACCTTTTTAATTGTCCTAGGAGGCTCAAAATCGTTGAATCCAAATGGGACGTATACTGCATCCCATGTTCAAACACTCTATGAATAAGCTAATCCTCCTCTCCATTTGCTCGATGGCACTGGCTGGCGACTTGTTTGCGCAGGTTACAACTGAAACGCCGATTGCCAGCCCCACAGCGGCCACAGCGGCCACAGCGGCCACGGCAGCAACAACGGCGATGACAACCCCAACATTCACCGCAACGGCAGCGCCAGGCGCGACCGCAAGTTCCGTTTCATCCGATCTTGCCGACAAAATTCACCAGAAGCTGGAGAAAAAGCTCGGAGGCAAGCACGGAATCGTCATTGAGACCGGCGACAAAGATGAAGACGCCGACCTTAAAGAAATGCGCAATCTTGTCGCGATCCCGATCGTGGCGATCGTATTTATGTCCATCTTTGGCGCCCCCGTGCTGATCGTGATGGTGATAGGGATCTTTGCGCTTATAGGGAACCGCATGCGTCAACGCACGATCCGGATGATGGTGGAGAAAGGTCAGCCTGTTCCCGCAGAACTGCTTGCACCTGAGGTGCGGCGCGTGCGCCGGCGCTCGGATGTGCGGCGTGGGGTTATTTGGACGATGGTAGGCTTGGGCCTAATGGTTTGGCTCGCAGCCGTCAATGACTGGGAGGGCGGCGTATGGTCCTTCGGGCTGATTCCGTTTCTGATCGGACTTGGCTATTTAATTGTATGGAAATTGGAAGGCAAAAAGGACATTCCTCCTCCGCCACCGAGACCGTAATATTGCGGCCGTGGAGCCTCACTGATGCGGACCTCATTGCGCGAGTTCTTGCCGATGACGATCAGCACGCCTTCGGCGAACTCGTGCGCCGGCATCAATCCAGCGTGCGCGGTCTGCTGCGACAGCTCACCCGCACAGATATGGCTTTGGCCGACGATCTTGCACAGGAAACTTTTCTCCGCGCTTACAAGAACATTCGTGGCTTTCGCGGCGAAGCGCGATTTTCCACCTGGCTTTATCGAATTGCGTACAACTGTTTTCGTGAGGACGCGCGCCGACGGAAGGAGCTGGTTGGCGTGGATGAAGAGCAGTGGCAGGCAGAGGAGGATCCCCACACTGTCGATCCCGGTTTGAGACACGATCTTATGCACGCGCTGAGTTTGCTTCCATTACATGAACGCACCGCTATTGTGCTTTGCTGCCAAAATGGTCTGTCACATGATGAGGCTGCGCGTGTTCTCGAGATTCCGCTGGGCACAGTTAAGACCAACGTTCTGCGCGGCCGCGAAAAATTGAAACGCACACTGGCAGCCTGGGCGCCGAATTGATACAATGAACGGCATGATCGACGACGAGACCCTGGACCGGCAGTTACGGGAAGCCGTGCCGTATATAGACGACGATGGATTCACGGCGCGCGTTATGGTCAGTCTGCCGGCAGCGCCGCGCCAGTCTCGATGGCTGCGCGCGATGGTTTTGCTCGGGCTCGCGTTGCTCGGAAGCGGAGTCGCTTACTTGCTGTCCAGTGGCGGCCGCGTCGTTCGCGAAGGCGTGATCCAGCTGGCGGATTTCCCAATTTGGCTATTGCTGGTATTCGCGTTTGGCTGCGGGCTCGTGGTCGGCGCTTTCGCTGTTGTCTTCGCGATCCGCAAGACTCCCGACGTTCGCGACCTCACCCGGCTAGATTTTTAGGCCAGTTTGCGTCCGTGCGGCGGCCAGTTCGCGCGCATGTTGCACATCGTACTCGATTTGCCGAGCCAGCCCGTCAATATTCTCGAATTTCTTCTCGGGCCTGATGTAACGAACGAAGCGCAGCTCGAGATCTTCGCCGTAAATGTCGCGTTTGAAATCGAGCAGATGAATTTCAAGAACCCGATCCGCTTTGCTGCTGCTCACAGTCGGCCGATAGCCGAGGTTCACCACGCCCGAGTAGACAACACCATCCAGCTTCGCTTCGGCAAAATAGACGCCGTTCGGCGGGAATTGTTCGCTGTGGGCGCTTAGGTTTGCGGTTGGAAATCCAATTTTTTTTCCAAGATCGTCGCCGTGCACAACCGTCCCCAAAATCGTGTATTCGCGGCCAAGCATCCTTGCCGTTTTTTCTAAATCGCCTGCTTCCACGGCGCGGCGGATCGCTGTGCTGCTAACGATTTCGCCATTAACGCTTAACGGTGGAATTCCCACGACGTTGAAGTCGAACTTCACACCTAATTGTGTCAACAATTCGAGATTGCCGCGCCGATTTTTCCCAAAAGACCATTCGTGTCCGACGCAAATTTCACGCAGCGGTTTCGAATGCTGGACCAACTGTTGCACGAAATCCTCCGGTTCGGTTGCGGCAAACTGTTTGTTGAATCTAATGATCAGAAGATGCCTCACGCCAAGGGTGCGGATCAGAGCGATCTTGTGCGGCGTGGCGGTGAGCAAATGCGGCGCTTTTTCCGGCCGCAGTATTTTCTCCGGATGGGGATCAAAGGTTACGACCACAGGCGTACCATTTGCCGTCCGCGCGTGCTCGGCGGAAGTCGAGATCACTGCCTGATGTCCAAGATGCACACCGTCGAAGACGCCAATAGCGAGAAAGAGCGGACCGGGAAAGTGCGACAGCTCCGGAATCGAGCGGAAGATTTGCATCATAAGACTAACGAATAGCTTCGCCGCGTTGACGCATTGGACTGTTGAATCGTTGCAGGTTTACAAGCATTACAATCCAGATCCGATGTAACAATGTAACCGTTTAACGAATCATCAGGTAAGGATGGGTCTTCATTTTCATGCCCCCCGCATCCTGGAGACTTCCGGCAGACTCAGCATGCAGTTGAGAATTTTCTCGGGCGCCGCGTTTTTGATTTCATCGACCGTGATCGCGTTGCCTACGTCGAAGCGGCCGGATTTTGTGCGGCGCAGCGATTTCAAGTAGGCGCCGCAACCGAGCGCCTCGCCGATCTCATGAACATAGGTGCGGACATAAAACCCTTTGCTGCACAGCACGCTGAAATCGATTTCGGGCAGGGCGATTCTGTCGATTGTGTAGCGATAGACGTGGACAAGACGTGGCTCGCGCTCCACCACTTTTCCCTGGCGCGCCAGCTTGTACAACGGCACGCCGCCGTGCTTTTTTGCAGAGACCATGGGCGGCAACTGATAAAAATCGCCCCGAAATTTTTCGAACGCGACCCTGATTTGATTTTCATCCAGAGCTGGCACGGGCCGCTCCTGAATCGGTTCGCCTTCCCTGTCCTGCGTATCAGTGGTGACGCCTAGCACAAACGTTCCTACGTATTCCTTGTCCTCGCTCATCAGCAAATCCTGAACCTTCGTACCGCGGCCGACGGTGAGCAGAAGCAGACCCGTGGCGATTGGGTCAAGCGTGCCGCAATGGCCGATCTTTTTTGTTCCAAGCTTTCGTCGCGCCAACGCCACGACGTCGTGTGACGTCATTCCTCCGGCTTTGTCCACCAGCAGGACGCCATCAAGAGAGGCAGGTGCACTTAACGGCTTCACTAGTTTCCTCCAGAACTTTTTGTTCGACTTTGGAGAGAGTCCCGCGAATGCGCGCGCCAGCTGCGAGTGCATGTCCGCCGCCACCAAACGTCTGGCAAATAGCGCAGACATCGATCCTCTCATCTTTCGAACGCATGCTAATGCGCACCTTGCCGTCCGAAAGTTCCTCGAAAAACACAGCAACGATGACGCCATGAACTGCCCGGAGATGATCGATGAGGCCTTCGTTATCCTCGGGAATGACTCCGAGTTGTGCGGTGGTTTTCAAGCTGAGGCTAAACGATGCGACCCGGCCACATTCGCTGAACCGCATCGTTCGCAGCAGTTCACGCAAAAGTTCCAACCTGCGCCGAGGATAGTTTTCGTACAATTGCTGGCTTATTTTCCCAACGTCCAGATTGCCAGCGCGTACCAACTCGGTGACGATCTCAAACGTGCCTGCGCTGGTTTTTGGATATTGAAACGAGCCGGTGTCGGTCGAGATCGCAGCGTAAAGATTTTCTGCGATGTCGTGATCCATTGGCAGGCCCTGGCTCTTGATGAGGCTGAAAATAATTTGTCCCGTTGCTGGTGCATCGGGATCGATGAGTATCAGATCGCCGTAGCCCGGATTGCTGACATGATGGTCGATGTTAATCCAAAGTTTCGTCGAGGCGATCGCTGCGACTGTGTCGCCCAGCCTGTTTTGAATTGCAGTATCGAGTGCGACCACGACGTCGACATGCTGTGCCGTCGCCGGCGGTTTCGTGAGCAATTCCGCTCGAGGCAGAAACGAGTATTTTTCCAGCATGCCTTCTTCGTTCCAGATGTGCACTTTTTTCCCGAGCCGCTGAAGCGAAAGTCCCAGCGCGAGCTGACTCCCGAGCGCATCGCCGTCGGGACGAACATGACTGAGCACGACGAACTGCTGATGTTCGCGAAGGGCCTTGCCGATTTCGTCAAACGTGGTGGTCATCATGTTGTGGCCACCGTCCTGTGGACGGTGCTAAAAAGGAGGGACGACCCGTTATGATAGATGGGCCCCGGGGGCGTGGCTACAGTATTCACTCGTTGTGGCCGTCGCGTTTTCCGAGGTCGTCCAAAATTTCAAGTACCCGTGCACCGCGTTTGATGGACTCGTCCAAATGAAAAATCAGTTGAGGAGTATATTTGAGCACCACATGCCGGGAAAGTTCAGCCTGCAGAGCGGGCCGATGCGCTTCCAGTTTACCGATCACGCTCGCGCCGGTTTTCGCACCAATAGTGGTGACGAAAACGTGCGCGCTCTTAAGATCGGGAGCAACATCGACAGCATTAATGCTAACAAGGGCGCCTTCGAAGTTGAATTCCCGCGCGATGATAGCGCTCAACTCACGTTTCACGAGTTCGTTTACGCGTAGCTGTCGATGTTTCATTCGTTTTAGCGCTTCTATTGAAACGCTAGCGTCCGTAGCGGCGGACGCCCTACAATTTTTGGGCGATCTGTTCGAGTTGATAGCACTCGATCACGTCGCCCACTTGATATTCACTAAAATCGCCCAGCTTGATTCCGCACTCCAAACCGGACCGAACTTCTTTTACGTCATCTTGGAAACGCCGCAGCGTCGAAATCCCGCCGGCGTAAACCGGCTGACGCTTTCTCAGAATGCGAGCGCGCGCCACGCGCGCAATGCGACCGTCAGTCACCAGGCAACCGGCGACGATGCCTCTGCTCAATTGGAAAACCTGTTTCACCTCAGCGTGTCCGATGACTGTTTCGCGCAACTCCGGTTCCAGCAGACCGGCCATGGCGTCTTTGATCTGATCGAGCAATTCATAAATGATGCTGTAAAGCTTGATCTGCACGCCTTCTCGTTTCGCGGCCGGCACGGCCAGCGTCTCAACCTTCACGTTAAAACCGACGACCACAGCATCGGATGCGCTCGCCAGCAGAATGTCCGATTCCGAAATCGGTCCTACGGCTGAATGAATAATCGCCACATCGATTTTTTTGGTTTGAATCTGCTTCAACGCGTTCACGATTGCTTCGACCGATCCTTGCGTGTCGGCTTTCAAAACGATCCGCAACGCCTTTTTGCCGTCGGCGGTTTCGAGCAGAGTCTCAAGCGTGGCGCGTTGCGGAACGAAAAGTTTATTGGTGCGCTTCGTCTCAACCCGTTCGCCGCTCAATTGCTTCGCGGCGCGCTCCGATTCGATCACGAGGAATTCGTCGCCCGCATTCGGCAGACCAGTAAACCCGAGAATTTTCACTGGCGTTGATGGCTCGGCCTGTTTGACCGTTTTTCCTCGATCGTTAAGGATGGATTTTACCTTGCCGTTGTAATCGCCACAGATAAATGGATCGCCGATTTCTAGTGTGCCCATCTGTACGATAACGGTGGCTGTCGGCCCTCGACCTGCTTCCAATTGCGCTTCAATGACGGTGCCTCGCGGTTCTGCTGTGGGCGAAGCTTTCAATTCCATTACTTCGGCCTGTAACGTCATCATTTCGAGTAAATGATCGATTCCAGTGCCTTTGGTGGCCGACACCGGACAAACGATTGTTTCGCCTCCCCAATCTTCCGGAGTTAGCCCATGCTCTTGCAATTGTTTCTTCACGCGATCGAGGTTTGCGCCCGGAAGATCCATTTTGTTAATCGCGACCATGATCTTCACGTGGGGCGCCGCCTTGGCGTGATTAATCGCTTCGACCGTTTGCGGCATAATCCCGTCGTCGGCGGCGACAACGAGCACGACAATGTCAGTGACATTCGCGCCCCGCGCGCGCATCGCGGTGAAAGCGGCATGACCCGGAGTGTCGATAAACGTAATCTGATGTCCGTTGTGCTCGACGCTGTAGGCCCCGATGTGCTGCGTGATCCCGCCGGCTTCACCGGCTGCAACGCGCGTCTTGCGGATCGCATCCAATAATGAGGTTTTGCCATGATCGACGTGCCCCATGAAAGTGATGATGGGCGCGCGAGATTTGAGCTCCTCTTCCTTCTCAATGACGGGAGGAGGCGGCGCGACCACGGGCTGCTCCACCTTATGAACGCCGGCGCCTTTTTCCCGCCGCTCTTTTTCCAGAACGAACCCGTAATTTTCGGCAATCTTTGCTGCGACGTCAGGCTCGATTGTCTGATTGATGTTGGCAAAGATGTTGTGCGTCATCAACTCAGCGATCAGCTGATGCGGCTTTAATCCAAGCTCAGTTGCGAACTGTTTAACAACAATAGGAGGCTTGATAAGAAGGACCTTCTGCTGCGACTCGGCTTCCGCTTCAGTAGGAACCGAATCCGCTTCGGCAGGAGGTTTCTCTCCGTGTTCACCGGGCGGTGCTTCAGACTGTGGCGCTTGCGCGGGGATTAGTGGCGCAGGCTTTGCTGGAACAGTCGTGGCTTCAAGTGACGCGCGGATACGCGAGATTGGAGGTAAAACTGTGCGTTTTGTTTTTACCTCGCCGTCCGGCGTTTTTTTTGCCGTTCTTTTTCGATCGATTAGCGAGACACTCTCCGGGTGGGGCGGCGTCTGTCCGGAAACAGCAGGTTTTGCCGGCCGTCCCGTGCGCTGCTTTGCGGACCCCGTTGTCTCCGCGGGCGCAACTTGCGTCTCTAGTCCCTTTTTCGGCAGCTTAGCTTTTGACGCGACGACGGCTGGCTTCTGAGCAGCAGTGGTCTTGCGTTCAGCCCCGAAAGCTTTCGCGGCTGGCTTACGCGTTGCAGTTTTGCTGCTCGTCTTCGTCGCCATTGTTGTTCCTCTAAAATTTCGCTCATGGCTCAAGCGTCCTCAAACGGAGCCATGTTAGTGTACGACTTCCTGCCGGGGCACTGCGTCGTAAATTTCCTGCGCCTTTGTTTTGTCCACTTCGAGAATATCCACCAGATCCTGCACATCTGCATCGCGCAATCCTTCCAAATTGGTAAATCCAGATTTCACCAGAGTCAGCGCCTGTTCTTCGGTGAGCGGCAGGGCGCCCGCGAGAGTCTGTGCCGCCTGTGCGACCTTCTGTTCTACCACCGTTGTCGCCGACGTGTCCCTACCGATGTTGATTTCCCAGCCCGTGAGCCGTGACGTGAGTCGTGCGTTCTGTCCTTTTTTCCCGATGGCGAGCGAAAGCTGATCTTCGTCGACAGAGATTTGCACGCTCTTTTTCTCGGTATCGAACGCCAAATTCTTAACTTTTGCCGGCTTGAGCGCCTCCAAAACATACTCCTTCGGATCTGAGCTCCAACGAATGATATCGACCTTTTCGTTGTTGAGCTCGCGAACAATGTTTTTGACGCGCGACCCCCGCATGCCCACGCATGCACCGACCGGGTCGACTTTTTCGTTCGAACTCCACACCGCTATCTTAGTACCGATAACCGGCTTCCCGGGCGATACCGCGAATTTCCACCGTCCCGTCTGCTATCTCGCTTACTTCCAGTTCGAACAAACGGCGCACGAAATTAGGATGACTGCGCGAGACGATAATCTCCGGGCCGCGGGCGCCATTTTCCACCGCGACGACGTACGCTCGGAGACGGTCACCTACATTGTAATCTTCCACCGCGACTCGCTCGCGTTGCGGCATCACGGCTTCAAACTTACCCAGATCGAGAATGACGTCGGAACGGTCGAACCGTCGTACTGTGCCACTGACGATTTCACCGGCACGATCCTTGAATTCCTCGTAGATCATTTCTTTTTCAGCCTGGCGAATCCGTTGCATCATCGCTTGTTTCGCCGTCTGCGCGGCGATACGCCCGAAATTCTTCGGCGTGACTTCGATTTCTACTGTGTCGCCGACGTTCGCGTCCGGCTTGATTTCGCGTGCTTTGGAGAGATCGATTTCATCCTGCGGATTTCCTACCTGATCAACGACGACCAAATTTGCGAGGGCGCGGATTTCGCCGGTCTTGCGGTTAATATCGATATGCAAATCACGGGACGCCCCAACGCTCTTTTTCGAGGCTGACAGCAGAGCATTTGAAACCGCCTCAAGCAGAATTTCGCGTTTGATCCCGCGCTCCCGCTCCAAGTAATCGAGCATGGCGATAAATTCGGCGTTCATAAAAAACATGCAGCCCGCAGACTAAAAAGAGTGGGACACCAGTTCCCACTCTAATCAGCGCGCGGACTAGGCCGATAGGTTACATTTGCGAGCCCTTCGCGTCAAGCTGCGTTTCGGTTTCATTTGACGTTCGGTGCTTCGCTTCGGATAAATCGCGAGCAACAATTGAGTGTTAAAGACCTAATCAAATCGCGGCTTCGAGCCGTTACTGTCGTTTTGTTCGCATGGGCTGTGATCTATCTGCCAGCCCTGGGTTCGATTGCTATCAAGGGAGAAGAGGGACGCCGAATTTTGCCGGCGGTCCGAATGCTCGAAACTGGGAACTACATTGTTCCTCAAGTGGGGAGTTATCCATATTACCGCAAGCCGCCCCTCGTGAACTGGCTGGTAGCGGCATCGTTCAAAATCGTTGGAGTGCGTAACGAATGGACAGCGCGTCTTCCCTCAGCTTTGTCGGTGCTGGCCGTAGCCATAGCTTTTGTTACCGTGGCACGTGCCAGCCTTGGCGCCGAAGGCTCGATGATCGCCGCCTTGATCTGGATGACCAACATCGGCATAATCGAGAAAGGCCGGTTAATTGAAATCGAGGCGCTCTATGTCTCTCTTTGCGGTCTCGCGATTATTTTCTGGCTAAGCTTTTTTCTTCAAAGGAAATCTGCGTGGTTGATCTGGCTACCACCATCCGTTTTTCTCGGGCTTGGTCTGCTGGCAAAAGGTCCGACACACTTGGTATTTTTCTACGGGATAGTGGTGGCCGTTCTGGTGCATTCCAAAGATTGGCGGCTTCTTTTTCATCCCGCGCATTTCGTAGCGCTCGCCGTGATGCTTGGGATTCCGGCGGCTTGGGCGATTCCGTTCGTCCACAGTACGACAACCCACCTTGCGATGGAGAAGTGGTCTGCCCAGTACACTGGGCGCTTCGAAGGTGTCGATTTTGAATTCTTCAGCTGGATACAAAATATCCCGCGAGGGGCAATCTATTTTCTCCCATGGCTTTTTCTGTTTCCGCTCGCGCGATTTTCAAAGTTTCACGATGAAGCCCAGCGGCGGCTCGCTCGCGCGTTGTCTTGGGGGATCGCATTACCATTCGTAGGCATCAACCTGGTTCCCGGCGCTGTCGCCCGATACAGCATGCCCGCGATTGTCCCGGCATGCTGGCTGCTAGCGATGATCTGCGCAGCAAACGCGTTGGAATGGCCCCGCCGATGGGCAAGGAACCAACGCGAATGGACCACGACGGTTACAACCGCTTTCGTCGCGCTTGGCGTTGTGATTGGAGCGATTGGTTATCCGGTTACTGCAGTCATTTTGAGAAATCGACAGCAGGTGAAAAAGGCCGCTGCAGAAATCAATGCGCGCGTGCCCGCAACCGAAACGCTTTATGCGGTGAATCCGGATTACCAGCCGGTCTTTTTCTATGTGAAAGCGCCGGTGCGATATGTCGACTACGTCAACACGCTGCCGGCTGACGCGCATTATTTTCTCGTTCGAACTGAAAACGAAGCCGAGGCCTTAGCCGCCCGTAAATGGGCGCCCCTTCGGACACGTCCGATTATTCGTGTGCACGATTACAGCAAACGCGAGATGACTCTCTTCGAGGTGGCGCCCGTGAAGGAGGATTGACAGACTCTCAGATTGGAATTGGTTAGCATACTAACTAATTTGCTCTGGAGAGTCATGTCTGGCGCCGACACCACTGAAACATTTGGTCAGTTGCTCCATGGCACGGCCCGTGCCTGGCGGCAAAAGCTGGACCAGCGTCTCAAACCTATGGGGTTGAGTCAGGCGAAATGGCGTACGCTGATGCATTTGTCGCTCGCGGGAGACGCGCTCACCCAGAGTGAGATTGCCGCGCGTCTAGGTGTGGAAGAATCCAGTGTGGTGACACTTTTACATCGCCTCGAGCGCGAAGACTGGATCACGCGCAGCAGTTCGCCGCTGGACCGTCGTTGCAAGATGGTGCTGCTCGGACGGCGGGCCGAACGTGTGATTGCCCAGATTAATTCAAAGGCCGAAACACTGCGGCATGAACTCCTGTCAGGGATTTCAACGTCTCATCTTCAGACTTGCATGAATGTTTTGGCACGTATTCGGGAGAGTGCTGAGAACACTGATAAAGTCCGCTCCGGAGGCGACGGCGGCCCGGACCGCAGTTTTGCTCGGCCCAACGGCCGTGCTAAACAGCGAGATTCGATTCCAAGAAAAAGATCATTTCGCAGGGAGTCCAAATGAAGGCCAACGCGTCGGTGAGCGATCATAAAATCATGGGCTACGGTGCTCCCCGGCACTCGACCGGGCCCCGGGCGAAACGCACGCGCACTGCGAATCAGAGGATTCCCACATGGGCGTACTTGCTTTTCATCCTTCTCGCTGCCTTTGTAACTTACCGAATTTTTCAAAACAGGGCTGCCGAGGCCAAGGCTACTGAGCCGCCGCCGCGTCCCGTGACTGTAGCCAAAGTCGTCGCAAAAGATGTGCCGCTTTATCTGGATGAAATCGGCACATGCGCCGCTTACGAGACGGTACAAGTGCAGGCGCAAGTGAGCGGGAAAATTATTGGGCGCCATTTTCAGGATGGCTCAGATGTAAAAAAAGGCGATCTGCTTTTCACCATCGATCCGCGACCGTATCAGGCCGCTCTCGACCAGGCAAAAGCGCAGGCCGCGTTGGACCAGGTGACGCTTAAAGCGACAAGAGGAGCTGCGCGCCAGGAAGGTCATAGCGCAGCAGGAGTACGACATTGCTCTGGCGAATGCACAGAAGTCTCAGGCTGCAGTGGAAGCTGCCCAGGTGAACCTCGACTACTGCTACATCAAATCGCCGATTAACGGACGGATAGGTTTGCGTAATGTTGACGTCGGCAATTTGGTAGGACCGTCGACTCCGCCACTCGTCACGATCCAGGGTTTGGACCCGATTTACACCGATTTTACTGTGGCCGAGACCGATCTGCCGCTGGTGCGACATTATCTCGGCGGCCCAAACATAAAGGTGGAGACGTACTCTGGCGGATGGTTCGATTCCGCCGCGCACGGGCGAACTTTATTTCATCGACAACGCAGTACAGCCGGGGTCCGGGACGGTGAAAGCACGCGCGGTGACGCAGAATCCCGATCGCGCGCTCTGGCCTTCGGAGTTTGTTCTCGTCCGTTTTATTCTCGACACTCTCAAGGACGCGAACGCTTGTGCCGTCGCAAGCTGTGCAGATCAGCCAAAGTGGGCCGTTCGTTTTTGTGGTGAAACCCGATGATACTGTCGAGCTTCGACCGGTAACGCCGGGCCAACGCCAGCACGGCGATCTTACTGTTATCGAGAAGCGGCGTAAAATCGGGCGAGACGGTTGTTGTTACCGGCCAGCTTGCGCTTTCACCGGGAGCTAAAGTAGCGACCGCAACCGTACGCCCCGCAAACGCCGGGGACGGGTGACCGTCCTGCCGCTTCAAAAAGCGCAATGTCGTATGAATGACGGGAAAGAACATGACGGCGAGCGGGAAGTAACAAGATCGAGGACCGCATTAGAGCGAGATCGGCTGCCTCAAGACCGGCGCCAGCGACCCGACGGTAAATTAGTTCCAGTTAAGGGCTCAGGACTTTCCGGACCGTTTATTCGCCGGCCAGTGATGACCGTGCTGTTGACCTTTCGGTCATCGTCGCTGGTTTCGCGACTTACGGTAAACTGGCGGTTAACGACCTGCCGGCAGTCGATTATCCAGTCATCCAAGTTACCTGCTCGTATCCCGGAGCCGACCCGACGACGATGGCCAACAATATTGCCACGCCGCTGGAGAAACAATTTTTGCAAATCCCCGGGCTTGACATCATCACCAGCACCAGCACGCAGAGCAACACGTCGCTGACGTTGCAGTTCGTGCTCAGTAAGAGCATCACCGATGCCGCTACGGACGTGCAGGCGGCGATCCAGAGCGCGACCGGGAAATTACCGATCGATTTGCCAAGTCCCCCGACCTTTAAAAAGACGAATCCGAACGACCAGGCGGTTTATCTGCTCGGTCTGATGTCCGACACGCTCACTGACGGCGATCTATATAAGTACGCGTCCACGGTTGTCGCGCAGCGGATTGCGATTCTGCCCGGTGTTTCGCAGGTGAACATTTATGGAGTCCAGGGCGCGATTCGAATCAAGGCCGATCCAGCTGCGTTGGCTGTGCGCGGTCTGACGATGGACGATCTCGCAAGCGCGATCAAAGCGGGCACGGTCTACTCCGGCGCCGGACAATTCGACGGTGCGCATCGCACGTTTGTGCTTCAGCCGAATGGACAGATCGCTAAAGCTGAAGGTTATCGCAACCTGATTGTGGCGCGTAACCCGAACGGTTTGCCGGTTTACCTGCGCGATGTGGCCGATGTTTACCAGAGCGTGCAAGACGAACGCATATCGCGCTTTTTCTGGATGCGCGGTTTTAAGCCGCCCGGCTCGGTGGTCGTGCTTGCGGTTTCACGGCAGGCTGGCGCAAACGCCGTGGAAGTGGCTAACTCCGTTAAAGCGCTCTTCCCTGAGCTGCGCGCGAGTCTGCCGGGTTCGATCAAATTCACGCCGGTGTTCGACCGTTCACAAACGATTGTCAACTCCGCGAATGAAGTGAAATGGACGTTAATGATTGCATTCGTATTAGTGGTGATAGTCATTTACGTCTTTCTCGGACGCGCAACCGATACGCTGATACCTGCAGTGGCCTTGCCCATGTCGTTACTGCTTACCGTGGCAGTGATGTACATGCTCAATTTTTCCATCAATAATCTCACCTTGATGGCGCTGACCCTGGCCATCGGTTTTCTTGTCGACGATGCCATCGTGTTTTTGGAAAACGTGGTGCGCCGTGCCGAGCACGGCGAGTCAATCCTGAAAGCGACCTTCAACAGCGCGGGCGAAATTTCGTTCACCATTTTGTCGATGACGCTGTCGCTCGCGGCGGTTTTCATTCCGCTGGTTTTTATCCCCGGACTGCTTGGGCGCATTTTTCGTGAATTTTCCGTCACAATCATCGTCGCTATTCTCGCCTCGGGTTTGGTATCGCTGACGCTTACCCCATTGATGTGCGCGCGGATTCTGGGAGAGCGCAGAGCTGGCCACAAGCGCGCCTGGATGGAACGGCACACCGGCAATTTCATCAAACGCGTCATCGCTGGCTATGGCCGGATGCTTAACAAGTTTCTCGATCGCGCATGGCTCACTGTGCCGATCCTGATCGCCTGCATTGTTGGCCTGTGGTTCTTTTTCACGCACATCCCGTTCACGTTACTGCCGCCGGGCGATAGTGGTTTTATTCGCGGCATCTTCATCGCGCAGGAGGGCTCGTCACCTGCGCAGATGCGGGCGTTTCAAGCGGAGGTCAATAAGAAGTTGCAAGCGGATCGCGCCGTGGGGCAATTCTTCACACTGGCGGGTTTCTCCTCGCGCAGCGCATTGTCACAAGGCCTGATGTTTCTATTTCTGAAACCGCGTAGCGAGCGTCTCCCCATTGACCAGGTTATTTTGCGATTGCAGCAATCGATCGGCACGATTCCTGGAATTGCCGCCGTGTTAACGCCCAGTCCCGTGCTGCAAATCAGCGTGGGTGCTACAAGCCAGACCCAGGGTCAGTATGCCTACACGATTAGCGGCATCGTGCCCCAGGATGTTTATGCCGTTGCCGACGAATTGATGAAGAAGCTTAAGCAATTCAAAGGCTTCGCCAGTGTGCGCTCCGATTACTACCACGATACACCAAATCTTCGGATCGACATGAACCGGGATCGCGCCGCAACCTACGGCGTTTCTACTTCTGCAATCCAAAGCCTGTTGCGCAACGCTTACTCGCAAAATTACATCTATCTCATTAAGGAACCGGACGACCAATATCAGGTCATCCTTGAAGTCAAAGACAAGGACCGGGCGCATCCTGCGGACTTGGACGATCTCTATGTTCGCAGCAACACCGGCGGCAATTTCAGCGCGAGCGGCTCAGGCGGCGGGGTCATAGCCACGACAGCCGGTAACATGGCAAATCTCGTGCCGTTACGTGTTGTAACATCGACAAAAGAAGTTATCGGCCCTCAAGCTGTGAACCATTTGAATCAGTTCACCAGCGTCACCTTTAACTTCAACTTATTGCCAGACGCCGCCATCGGCGATGCGACCAAGTTCATCGAAGATGCCTTCACACAAATTCATCCGCATTATCCGACCGTGCAGGGCATCTTCCAAGGGGAAACGCTCGTGTTCCAGCAACTGTTCCGCTCTCTGCCTTTGCTGCTGCTCGCCGCGATCTTTGTCATGTATGTGATCCTTGGAATTCTTTACGAGAGTTACGTGCATCCTTTCACAGTTTTGTTCCCCGCGATTGTGCCGGCAGTCGTCGGTGGTTTGGCGACATTATATGTTTTCCACTCAGAGCTATCGCTCTACAGCGTGATCGGGCTTTTCCTTTTGTTGGGTATCGTTAAAAAGAACGGGATCATGGTGGTCGATTTTGCTTTGCAACGAATCGACGAAGGCTGGGACCTCCGCTCGGCGATTTACGAAGCCAGCATGGAACGGTTTCGCCCGATTATGATGACCACGCTCGCCGCGCTTATGGGCGCCGTGCCGATTGCGTTGGGGTTCGGTCAGGACGCAGCATCGCGCAGGCCCCTTGGATTGGTGATTGTGGGCGGTCTGATTTTCTCGCAGCTCATTACGCTGTTTGTGACACCGGTGATCTATCTCTGGCTCGAGTGGTTCCAGGAGCACGTGCTAGACAAAGTACCTTTTCTCCGCAGCGCCCACTACCATCACGAGGATGAGCCTGGGAGAGAACAGTTGCGACCTGAGCCCGTGGGGGCCCGATGATTCCACGATTTAACTGTTTAACCTTTTAACGCTTTAACGTGGCGAAGCCCCATGCGTGCGATGGTTCTCGAGAAGCCAAAACAGACGCTGCAACCGCGCGATGTCTCAAAGCCAAAGCCGGGCAGGGGACAGCTACTGGTGCGCGTAAGCACGTGCGCCGTTTGCCGCACTGACCTTCACGTTGTCGATGGCGAATTGCCTGATCCGAAGCTGCCACTAATTCTCGGTCACCAAATCGTTGGGCGAGTCGAAGAAATCGGTGGCGAATCGGATCCGCAATTCAAGCTCGGCGACCGTGTCGGCATCCCATGGCTTGGCTGGACAGACGGTGAGTGTGCTTACTGCCGATCCGGCAGAGAAAACCTCTGCGATAACGCGCGTTTCACGGGCTACACGATTGACGGCGGTTATGCCGAGTTCACCGTCGCCGATTCACGCTTCTGTTTTCATCTGCCCAAGGAATACGATGACGTCGCGGTAGCGCCGCTGCTTTGCGCGGGGCTGATTGGTTACCGGTCCTATTGCAAAACCGGCGACGCACGACGCCTCGGCATCTATGGCTTTGGCAACGCTGCACATTTGATCGCGCAAATTGCGCTTCACGAACGACGCGAACTTTACGTGTTTACGCGTCCAGGTGACAAAGCAATGCAGCAGGCCGCAAAACAACTCGGCGCCGAGTGGGCCGGTGGCTCCGACGAGATGCCGCCGGAAAAACTGGATGCCGCGATTATTTTTGCATCGGTCGGCCCGCTTGTGCCAATGGCGCTGCACGCGCTTGCCAAGGGCGGCATTGTGGTGTGCGGCGGAATTCACATGACCGACATCCCTTCATTTGACTATGCCGATCTATGGGAAGAACGCGTTATCACATCAGTAGCAAACCTGACCCGACGGGACGGCGACGAATTTTTTGAAATTGCGCCACGCGTCCCTGTTCGAACGCACACCGAAACATTTCCCTTGGAACAAGCCAACACTGCGCTGGACCGATTTCGTGCCGGCAAACTCAGTGCCACTGCGGTGCTAAAAATTGCCGAATGACAGATCTGGATTGACGATCAGAATGATGCTGTCGTGTACGCGGTCCTCAGCGCATTTACGTGAGCGGCGGATTTCCACGGCCGTCGAGTTATGGATAGGTGCCCGTCCGGGCGAGTCTCCCAAGGAAAAATGACAACACGACGTGCCGGTGTGCTATCTGTGGCTCCGTACCTCAGGGTTCGTGTATAGCCACCTTGGTTGCTGGTTGGCTTGCCTCCAGCCTAGCACTCACGTTCTCAATGATGGATCGCTGTTCTTTTAGCTCAACCTTGAGGGCCTCAATCTCCTTCTGCTGGTTCGCGACTTTGCGCTGCTCCTCGATAAACGCGCGATGCTCTTTGAGAAACTCGTTGAGCAGCATCGCGTTCACTGCGTCGTATCGCACCGTATAAATTTCACCTTTGGCGTCGCGTTTTACAAGATCAGGATTCACCTTATCGACCTCTTCGGCCACGAGCCCGAACCGTGGGATGCCTTTGGGATCGATCTCGCTTTTGTAGCGGAAGGTGACGGGGTTGAGCGCGAGGATAGTTTCGCTTGCCTTGTCCATCGGCTTGATCTCCTCTTTAAAACGTTCCGAGGAAAAATTGACGGTGCCGAGCTTTCCGTCGTCAGTGATTAAAACTGCGTCTCCGCCAACAGCGGCTTGCCCACTAATGCCAGCGATATACGTGGCCGTATGTGAGAACTCGCCGATGCGGATAGTATGCGATTCGGCAGCTACGCCAGGGTTCCCAACGTCAATATTGTCATCCCCCGTGACTTGACTACCGGCAGAAGAACCAACTGCGATATTGGTACTGCCGATTGTATTCTGCGAAAGTGCACCGGCACCAATGGCTGTGTTGCCCGCGCCGTCTGTGTTGTGATAAAGCGCAAAAGAACCAATGGCAATGTTTCCGCCGCCGCTGTCGTTGAAGACAAGCGCGTCGGTTCCAACTGCCGTGTTATCTGAGCCGGTCGTGTTGAGCAAAAGCGCTGCCGCGCCAACTGCGGTATTATCATCAGCTGTGTTGAGAACTAGCGCTCCGCCGCCAACTGCGGTGTTGAAGCTACCGGTGCTATCCAAAAAGAGCGAACGCCAACCAAGTGCTGTATTTCCAGCGCCGGTGGTGAGAGAACTCAGCGCGTCGCATCCTTCCGCCGTTGTGAAATTCGGATAGCAGCCATCCGGCGTGGGACTGACCGCTTGCATTTGTGTCAAAACTCCGGGGAACAGAAGCGTGATCACAAGAATAGATTGAAACCTGATTTTCATAAACGCTGAGTCTCTAAAAAGTTCCTCTGGATTGTCGAGAACAATTTGCCGTTTTGACGGCTGCCAAGACCTACCGCGTGGCGACCTGCGCACGAGTGGTGACCTGTTTAACAAGATTGCCCGGAGGCCGTCTTTCGTCGTCCCGGATGGAACCGGCCGCGTGGGCGAGCGCTTCTTCCTCGGGCGAAAGCAACGGTTTGAAGCGGCTTTTGTCGATAGCCTTCATGAACGCTTCGTGCGCAGAGACGATACCTTTTTCCAGCAGCGCCCAGATGGCTTCGTCCATAAACTGCATGCCCTGCGCTCTACCGGAAACGATGACATCCTGCAGCTTATGGGTGGCCCCTTCCCGAATGATAGCGGCGACAGCTGGGTTCGAGATTAGAATCTCGTTGACGGCAATCCGCCCGGGGCGATCCGACCTTTTCAAAAGTAATTGCGCCACCACGCCGCGAAGTGAGTTTGCCAACATCGTGCGCGCTTGCGGCTGCTTGTCGGTAGGAAAAGCGTCCACCATGCGATCCACTGTCTTGCGGGCGTTGTTCGTGTGCAGAGTGCCGATTACAAGAAGGCCGGTCTCGGCTGCAGTGAGCGCGAGTGAGATTGTTTCCAGATCGCGCATCTCACCTATCAGCACGATATCGGTATCCTGACGCAACGAAGCTTTTAGGCCAGCAGCAAACGAAATTGAATCTGTCGGCACTTCCCGCTGTGTAATGACGCTGCTCTTACTGTCGTGCACGAATTCGATCGGCTCCTCGATTGTCACCACGTGTTTTGAGAAGTTTTGATTGATGAAGTCGATGAGCGCAGCCTGCGTTGTTGTTTTGCCGGAACCGGTGGGGCCGGTGACGAGCACAAGTCCGCCGCGCATGTAAGCAAATTCCTTAACCACCGCGGGAATGCCCAGCTCCTCGAGAGTCGAAATCTTCGTAGGAATCAATCGAAATGCGGCGGCGTAACCATCGGCCTGCTTAAAGTAATTGCTACGAAATCGAGAGTGCTCATCCATCTGATAAGCGAAATCGAGATCGCCGCGCTGCTCAAAAACCTCCCACTTATGCTGTCCGCAAATTTCGCTTAGCATTCGCGTGGCTTCGTCGTGCGAAATTGCCTCAGCTCGTATCGGCATGATGTCACCATGCGTTCGAATTTTTGGGGGTTGCCTTTCTGCGATATGTAAATCCGAGGCGCCCTGTCGGACGACGATTTGAAGAAATTGATCAAGGTCAGCCATTCTAATGCCGTCTTACATTTTTAGGTGTTGCTGCACCATGTATTTTTGATCGGCACGCGCGAAGGCTTCTTCTGCGGTAATCAGACCGTGTTCGCAGAGATCAATCAATGCGTCGTCCATCAAACGCATACCCTGCTTCTTTCCGGTCTGAATAATTCCGGGCAACATATACGTTTTGTTTTCCCGAATCACGTTGGCTATGGCTGGTGAGTTTGTAAGAATCTCGAGCGCAAGCACCCGACCGGTTCCATCTTTTCTTGGTATCAGCTGGTGACTGATAACGCCGCGCAACGATTCCGCCACCATTACCCGGACGTGTTCCTGTTCCTCGGACGGAAATACATCCAGTAGTCGGTCAAGTGTGCGCGACGCAGTAGCCGTGTGCAGGGTTGCCAGAACAAGATGCCCGGTTTCGGCCGCGGTGATGGCGAGTGAAATCGTTTCCAGGTCGCGCATTTCACCCACCATGATCACGTCCGGATCTTCCCGCAAAGCCGCGCGAAGGGCCGCCGCGAACGATTCTGTGTGCGTGAAGATCTCGCGTTGACTAACATGGCAGTTCTGTGATCGGATGACGTATTCGATCGGGTCTTCGAGCGTGATAATGTGATCATGCCGTTCGATGTTTACCTGCTGGATCATAGAAGCGAGGGTTGTTGACTTACCGGTGCCGACGGAACCCGTGACGAGAATCAGGCCATTCTGATAGCGAGTGAGCAACTTGAGGTAATCGGGCAACCCCAATTCGTCCATTGTACGGACGTGCGTATTGATGACGCGAAAGACAATCTCAATCCCTAGCCGCTGCCGAACCACACTTACTCGGTAACGGCCGGACTCGTTTTCATAGGCGAAGTCGGAATCACCACGGCTGTTGAGTTCCTTCTTGTACACTTCGGCCATGAAAGCCTCCGCCAACGCCACGGTTTGCTCTCCCGTCAGGGTCGGAACATCAGGCCACATTGGCTGCAAGGTTCCATGCATCCGCCAGATGGGTGGCGTAGCCACGCCGAGGTGAAGGTCCGACGCGCCGGCCTTTTGCGCAATCTCGAGATAATTATCGACGTGGGGCAGCGGATGGGACTCGCATCGAGAAGGTGAAATGGTCTGGACCATTGGCGCGCTAGCGGAAATGATTACTCGACCGAACCGCGCGCGTAAACGCTAAAACGATGCGTCATGTGCGGCGCCCGGGGGATCTATACGATCCGTGGGACTCATGTCCTGCCGCCTGATCGACCCTCAGAGTTAAACACTCGATTCTTTACAAACTCCACAACGACCGGCCGTGCCAGGCTTGCCGCGACCTTCAACGCCGCCAGCGCAAAGCCCGTTTCGAACAGCTTTTTGTTTGCTTTACGTCGCGTGCTTGCGTCGACATAGATTTTCTTTTTCCGCATCGGCGCCAATGCGATCAGCGCTCCGACAGCAGCAGCAGCCGAAAGCCAGGAACCCGTCTGTTTTCGGAATGACCTGCGGAACTTCGCCGGGAAATCCAATTCATAACGCAGGCCGGTCAACTCGCGAGCCAAGTTTTCCCGCGAACCTGCGATCTCCGCTTTCAGCTCGTTGATTGATTCAGATTTTTCAGCCATTCGCGATCTTTCTTTAATTCATCGACCGTAGCGGGAAATATCGGCTTGGTGATGCGGCTTCGCGCGACCAGTAATAACACTGCAGCGATTATGAAATGTAGCAGAGCGACAATCAGCGCTACGATAGGCCACGATGTCCCTACCAAGTGCGCGAGGCCGACTACCGCACTGACGATCAGGAAAACATAGCCCATTAAGCAGAGCGCCAGTGCCGCGATTATGCACGCGACCAATATCAGCACTTGTAGCGCAGCCGACTTCGATTCCCGGGCAGCCAGCGCAAATCGGCTCTCAAAAAACCCCGCGACAGCGCTTATCAGCGCCAGCGCGTTGTCGAGCAAACCGGAATGCCCCGCAGGATTGCGAGACCGAGGGCCCTCGCTGCTCATTTCGAGAGCTTTCGAGTTAACGCCGGAAGATCAGACCCAACGCGAATCCGATTCCGAGTGCCGTGAATACTGCTTTTGTCGGATTTTCGCGCACGTACTCTTCCGCGTCTTCCTGGAACGTGCGGGCGCGGCTCGTGGCGTCGCCCCAAGCTTGTTCCGCTTTGCCACGTGCGTCGCCCCAGGCCTGCTCCGCCTTCCCGCGATATTCTTCCGCGAATGCGCCTGCTGCTGATTTCAAATCTTCCGCTGCCTTACGAGCATGTTCTTTGCTGCTGTGCAGTTTATTCTGCGCATCGGGCGTGGCCGACGGTGTCTGTTCTCCTGGTTTGCTTTCTTCTGCCATTGGTAACCTCCAGTTAATTTGTTTCCTGCGACTATCCGCGTGCTTCGCTAAATGGGCAAACATTCAGTTACAGCTAAGAGGTAAACGCGTTCGAGTGGTCAAGCGGCCTTGTTTCTCTAGAGAGGTCAACCGTTTACCTCCTTAAGCGAGGCGCAAGGAATCACTGTTCGCGAAAAATGATTCGCGCCTTTGTCAGATCGTAGGGCGAAAGCTCCACGGACACCTTATCGCCAGGCACAATCCGGATGAAATGCTTGCGCATTTTGCCCGAGATATGGGCAAGAACATTGCGTTGACCGGGAAGATCAACACGGAACATTGTGCCAGGCAGGACCTGAGTCACAGTGCCCTCGGTGATAATCTGTTGTTCCTTCGCCATCCGTGGCGAATATACGCCGCGACGCATCTGTCTCAAGGCTGGCGCATGCGCGGGCGTCCTCGTTACGGATTTTGCCGAAACTGTTCGAGTGAGACTGTTGGCAAATATTCGCGAAGCTCCTCGCGTTTCCACCACGCCCCGGTCTGACGAAGCTCGTCCACTGTTGTGAAGCGGTAGCGATAAAACATCGCACGCATGTAGCGTGGCGGTTTGTCAGGGAATGGGTTGCGTGCGAGTAACCCGCTCACATCTTGCGAACCATGGAGCAATCGAAAGATCAGCGCTATGAACCATGGATTTTCCTGCGGTGTTTCCAAAGCGGCAAACCACATCTGCCAGTCGAGTCTGGGCTGATGCGGCGCGCACCAGGCGGGCGCGCGTTTCACGTCGCCGGGCTTCCATTTGAATTCGTACGGCATCCAATCAATCCCATTGGCGCTGCCTTCGACCACTATCTCGCAGCGGTCTTTTGTCATCACTCGAAACAGGCCGTACCCGTTTACAATTCGAAACGCTTCGAGCCGTTCGTACACATTCGCCACGGCGCGTGGTGGTCGGGCCAACGGTTTGAATGCGCTGAAAATCAACCACGCATTGATTGGCAGCGTCACAACGATAACAACTAGAGCAATGTAGTTACACAGTCTTTCGGGTAGGGCGCGATCTCCGGGCGCGCTGGCGTTGCCGCGGCACTGGGTCGCCGTGATCGAAACCCTGCGCGGGGACACGTCTCGACACAGCGAGGCGGCTACAGAATCGTCAATCAATAACAAGCACAGTGCGATCGTCAGCAGATTAAAAAAGCAATAGTTCCCCGTGATCGCGATCGCGAGTTGCAGAAAAATCAGCAGTCCAATTGCGATTAACCTTAGCCGTCGCGGTCCCCAGATGAAGATCGGCACGATGATTTCCACCGCGAGACAAAACGCGACGGAAACATGTTTGAACCATTCCGGACTTTTGTCCGCCCACCAACCGAATACGGTCGGAAGGGGTTGCGACCAATAATGATAATCCAGCGCCGTCAGATTCCACCAGCTGTCGTCGCTACTGCTTAACTTCACTACCCCGGACATCAGCATCAGTTTGAACAGAAGAAGCTTCAGCAAAAACAACCCCACGCGTGAAACCGGCAAGGCTGTAGCCGGGATCGGTGATCCCGGCCATAACAAGAGGGCCCGCGACCACAGCCGCCACGGCGCAACAAAAATCGACAAAAAACCAGTCTCCAGTAAAAGCACGTCCCATTGAAAATTGAAAAAGATTTGACCCGCGACCGTGAGCGAAAGGTAGAGGGCGAAAAGCGCGAGCAGCGAAACCGCCGGAGCGATTCCGAAAATCAAGAGCAACGAAAAGAAAACGCCGCTGCCGCAAAGAAAATGAAGGAATGCATTACTCGAGTTAAGCCAGCAGAGCGTCGGCAAAAGCATGTAAGCGTCTCGTCCGATTTGTGCGTGAGCTGCGGGCAAGAATTGATTGACGGGCGACAGGCCGTCGCTGCCGACGAGGCCGTCCGCTTGTATCCAGAGCGATATGAACGCAAGCAGATAGATGAGTCCGAGCGCGCGTAAAAACCAGCGCCGCGCCCAATGATAAGTCGGCGGCCGCACATCCTTGCCCCAAAGCAATCGTGTAACTGCAGACGCGAGCTTTCGGTGGTGAGCGATGAAGCTGTAGCCGGTTTCGGAAACAGCCGCGAATCCTGGCACGTGGTCGTAGCTCCACGCCAGCCATTCTCGCGAACGCCGGCACGCTAACGAGTGATAGGCCGCTTTGGCTGCAAAACACGCTTTGCCGTTGGCCTCAATCAAAACGATCGAGCGTTGAAATTGATCGAGTGGAATTTCTGGAAAACGCGCAGCCGCTTCCTGATAAGTTGCATACTCGACCTTACCCGCCGTGATTTGGCGCCAGCGCTCGATCCATAACCGGCAAAAGCCACATTCGCCATCCCAGATCAGAAGCGGCTTCGGCGGAGGATTGGAAACGCTGAGGCGCGATTGGTTAGGCATTAACAACGAACATCGAACAATCAATATCGAACGTCGAACCTACAATTCTCAACTTCGATGTTCAGTGTTTGGTGTTTTTAGGTTTCGAATTCCGCCCAGACGGGCACGTGATCGGACGGGTCTTTGCCCGCCCGCATTTCTCGATCGATCCCCGACGCGACGCATCTTTTCGCCAAGCTTTCGCTCGCCAGAACGGCGTCGATCCGCAGACCGCGATTTTTTTCGAATCCTCGCATTTGATAATCCCACCAACTGAAAAGGCCACCTTCCTTGTGATGGATTCGAAGCGTGTCGTGTAAGCCAAGGCTGCATAATTGTCGAAACGCCGTGCGTTCGCCATCAGAAGTCATAATGGCGCCGCGCCAGAGTTGTGCGTCATAAATGTCAAGGTCGTCCGGGGCGACATTGAAATCGCCGCACACGACAAGTTCATCCGATTCCTTTTTTGCAACGCAGTCTCGGAGCCGCCGATACCATTGCAGTTTGTATTCATAGGCTGGCGAGCCCACGACTTGTCCATTTGGCGCATAGATCGAGAAAATACGCACGTCCCGGGTCGTCGCTGCGATCACGCGCGCCTGCGGATCGACCACCTCATCGCAAAGCGACGGCCGAATTTTGCCCAACTCGGTCTTCGCCAGAATCGCTACGCCATTGTACGATTTCTCTCCGTGATAGGCCGAGTGATAACCCGCTGCCTGTAACGCGAGCGCAGGGAATTGGTCGTCCGGACATTTGGTTTCTTGCAAACAAACAACGTCTGGGTTTGTCGCTTCAAGCCACGCGAATAAGCGGTCTTGCCGTTTGCGCAGCGAGTTGATGTTCCACGAGGCGACTTTCATCCGGGAGTTATGATCCGAGAACTAGCCTTCAGGTTACGCTTGCTCAGTCACCTCTCACCAATCGCTCTTTACAAATCTAATTCCGCGCCGGACAAAGGCACAATAATCTCCGAGCCGGGGAGCTCGTTCGATAATGTGGAACGCATCCATTCGACTGCCGCTGGATCGCCGTGTACGAGCAGGATCTTCTTCGGCGAAATCTTCCTGGCATAAGCCACCAGCGACTCGCGCGTCGCGTGCGCGCTGAACTGAAACTGTTCGATATTGCACTGAATGCGCTGTGGCGGTTTATCAGGATCTAACGCCACCTCGCCGCCCTTATTCGCATCGCGGAGAACGCCGGCGGGCGACTCCGGACTGGCGTAGCCAACAAAAAAGATCGAGTGCTGCGAATTCTCAATGATTCGGCGTGCGAAAACATTGGAGAGCGTTTTTGGAATCATCATCCCGCTGGAGAGAACGTACACACGTCCCCCGCGTACTGGTGTATCGCGCACCGTTTCATCGTTCAGAACGAACGGCGCCACTTCCCTCATGAGTTTCAGCCGCGGCAATTGGCGGCGCGTAGTATGCATGCGGCGGTCGTAGATGTCAGTGAACTTCGCGCTCAGCCCGCCAATGTAAATCGGAAGGTCTCCCGAAAGCTTTCGGGACTGACGGCGAAGCTTGTAAAGCATCGCGAGAATTTCCTGTGTTTTACCTAACGCGAACACAGGTATCAGCACGCAGGCGTCACGCTCGAACGCGGCTCCGAGCGCATCGGCCAGGCGCTGCTCTTCACCGGCTCGGGTCCAGCCCTCGGGCTTTGCCTGATCGCCGCGCGTGCATTCCATGATCAGCACATCAATTTTCTCGCCTGGAAAAACGGCGGCTTCCATGATCGTTTGATCGTCGAAATTGACGTCGCCGGTGTAGAAGACCGTTCGGCCTTCTGCGCGCAATATTAGCCCGGTCGAGCCGAGCACATGTCCTGCGTCAAAGAACTCAAACGTTAGCGCATTTTTTTCACGATGGGGCGCGCGTTCGCCGGCAATCGAAATGCGCTGGCGTAACGGACACCAACGCCAGCGCTTCGATGCGCGATCGATTTCGCGATGCGTAAAAAGCGGATACGACATTTCTCCGATCTCTTCGCGTTGCCGTGTCATGACATTTACCGAGTTGTGTAAAAGCACGCTGCCCATCTCGGCGGTGGTCTCCGTCAGGAAAACCTGCGCACCTGGGAAGCGTCGCATGGCCAGCGGCAACGTGCCGATGTGGTCCTGGTGCGCGTGCGAAATCAGTATGGCCTCGATCTCGCGGTCGGCGATTGCCTTGTAAAGTGGCAACGCATCCTCGCCGGTGTTTTTAGGATGCATTCCGCAATCCAGCAATAGCCGATGGCGGCCAATCTCAAGACAGTACGAATTCGCGCCGATCTCCGTGCGCCTGGTCAGATTAGTGAATTTCAAATGCGATTCCCCTCGGCCTTTCCTATCAGAGCCGTTATTGTCTGAACAGTCGCTTTCAAGAAAGGTCTAATAACTCCTCGCCATGCAAGAGGAAACGAATCGGCACCGCGACCAAAGGACGAATCTGGAGCAGGATATCTCCATCCACATTTTCACCGTTTCCTCTGCCATGGTGGGTGTCTGTCTGACCGTGATCGGGTTGATACGTGTTATCATCACGCTTGGGACTGCCGACACCCTGGCGGATGACTTCCTGGCTGGCGACGCTATGCTGTTCCTGATCTCGTGTCTGCTTTCCTACTGGGCGCTTCGTTCCCGGTCGGTGCGCAGAATGCATCGTTTCGAAAAGATCGCCGATGGAATATTTATCTTCGCGATGATCGGAATGGTGATCATTTGTGCGTTGATCACTTACACGATTTCTGTTCCGGCCCCACCGGGCGCTCCCTAAAGGAGATCGTGCAAGATCCGCAGCCAATTGTCGCGCAGAATTTTTCCTATGTCAGCGTCGCTGAATCCTCGCTCGATCAATTTGCGGGTGAGATTGCGCGCGTTCGAGTGATTCGTTAGGTCGGGAATGAAATGCGGCGTCGTAAATTTTGCGGCGAGCTCGTTCTGTCGCGACTCGGGCCACTGTCGGTAGATGAACTCGAAGAAATCAAAGCCGATGCCGACGCCAGCGATTCCGATCAAATTTGCGATGTGTTCGATGTGATCGACGTAGCGATCGAGCGTGCTTTCCTCTGCTCGCGGGCTCACCAGGATAGAATTGACGCCGACCACTCCACTCCGTTCACCGATCATCTTGATCTGTTGATCACTAAGGTTGCGCTCGATGTCGTAGTACCTGCGAACGTTCGTGTGCGACACAATGGGCGGTTTTGTCGTCAGCGAGAGAATTTCCTCAAACCCGGCTGGATTGATGTGCGCAAGATCGATAATCACGCCGAGTGTCTCGCATTCGCGCACTACGTCGCGACCGAACATGGTTAGACCCTCCCGCAGCGAGCCGCTTGCCGCGAAGATCCCGCCGTGCCCCGCTGCGTTGCTTCTGGCGTGAGTGAGTCCAATTGAGCGAACCCCCAGTTCGTAAAACACCCTCAATTGATTCAAGTCGGTGCCTAACGGCTCGACTCCTTCCATGGTGATGAGAAGCGCGATTCGGCTTGTTTCGCGCGCCTCCTGAACCTCTCGATAGCTTTTGCAAATCGCGAAGCGTGTTGACGCTGCTGTTTCGGCGTATAGCCGGGCAATTTGATCTAGCGCCACGCGCAGAGCCTTTTCCGGCAGATAGCGGTCCTCAACGTAAATTGCGGCGCCAACAACGCTGATGTTCCCACCTTGGAATTCCGTCAGGAATTCCGTTTCGAGAACATTTCCGCGGTCGCGTTTTTCATACAAATCCATCGGCAAATCGAAATGCATGTCTATGACTCCGCCCGAATGCAGCCGATCGGTTTTTTGTTCGATAGACTCATTCATGGTGTTCAACTGTAGCGGCAATTTCTGGAACACGGGAGTGTCTCCCAGCTTCTCGCTCGGCAGCATGTCGCCTCACCTGGAAATTGCACCCTCGCGATGTGAACTATTTATGTACCGACGTTAATGTCGCAATGATACGGCGGATCTTTCTGTAGTCACACGCCTGGCCGGCGTCTTCGCTGGACTTAGATGAATTGACCGCCACCAACGACCGACCGCTACCTGGAACTTAAGACCAGGTTATAAGGCGCAGTTCGTGCGCTTGCATCAGACATGGATGCGTGGGCACGACGCGTACGCTGAAACCGTACGTGCCGCTTTCGGTCGCTGGGACGCTGCCCTCGTAAATGTAATTTCCGTTGCCGTCGATTTGGCTGCTCTGACTTAACACAGTGGCTGTGGGATTGCTGAGATCACCGTTGTTAACTTCGCCGTGATACGCCTCCACGCGCACGTGTTGCGGATTGACTGCGCCCAAATGCACGCGCGCACTGATCTGCAATGATTCACCAACCGAAATGCTTTGCCGATCTTTGTTTGTGACTTGGACGTCGGAAATCTGGACTTGCGGCCAGTCTTTCCGGATCTGTGTTTTCCACTGGCTGAGCTGTGTTGCCGCGCCGCAGCCGTCGCGGGAAAAATTCTCATAGGCTTGAGCTGCGGGCACATAAAGTTGCTCGGTGTATTCCTTCACCATTCGCTGCGTGTTGAAGACTGGCGTGACGCTGCGAATCGATTCGCGCATCAATTGAAGCCAGGCGAGCGGAAGTTTGCCGTCGGGTTTCGCGTAATAAAGCGGAACGATCTGGTTTTCGAGCAGTTGATACAGGCTGCTGGTGTCCACTTCGTTTTGAAATTCCGCGGTGCCACTATCGATCTCGGCGCCAATCGCCCAACCGTTGCTAGTGTTGTATCCTTCTCGCCACCATCCATCGAGCACGCTGAGGTTTATCCCGCCGTTGGGCGCCGATTTCATCCCGCTGGTGCCACTCGCTTCCAGCGGACGCAGCGGATGGTTCAGCCAAAGATCGACTCCCTGCACGAGGCGGCGCGCGATGTAGCTGTCGTAATCCTCGAGGAAAACGACCCGATTCTCCAAACCAGGTTCGCGGCTGAATTTGTAAACTTCATGGATCAGTGCTTTGCCTGCTTCATCGCGCGGATGCGCTTTGCCAGCAAAAATGAACTGCACCGGGCGCATGGGATCATTCACCAGTCGCTTTAATCGTTCCTTGTCGCTGAACAAAAGCGTGCCTCGCTTGTACGCTGCGAAGCGCCGCGCGAAACCGATTGTCAGAATTTCTGGATCCAGAATGCGATTGACTTTGCGAATTGACTCGGGCGATTCGCCCAGTCGTTCACGGCGTTGTCGCTCGCGATCACGAACAAAGTCGACGAGGCGACGTTTGAGCTGTTGATGTGTGTCCCAAAGTTGTGCGTCGTGAACATCAATGACACCGCGCCAAAATTCCGGCTCGGTCAGGTGCTCCTCCCAGTCCCCGAGGTGTTTCCGATACAGCGCCGCAAATTCCGGCGCCATCCAGGTTTTTGTGTGTATGCCGTTTGTAATACTGATGATCGGCACCTCATGGACCGGAACGCCCGTCCAGACGTCTTTCCAAAGCGATCGGGTAACTTCGCCGTGCAATTTGCTAACGCCATTCGTGTGGCGACTGAGACGCAGCGCCAGAATCGTCATACTGAAAGGATCGTTTGGATTCAGTCGTGTGTGGCCGAATGAGAACAGCTCGTCGAATGGAATGTTCAACTCGTTGGCGAATTTGCCGAAGTATTTCTGCATCATCTCGCGAGAGAACGAGTCGTTGCCGGCGGGAACGGGTGTGTGCGTGGTAAAAACATTGGCCGCCGCGACGACCTGAAGTGCCGAATAAAAACCGAGTTTCTTTTCCACGACATTGAGACGGATTCGCTCAAGCCCCAGAAATGCTGAATGCCCCTCGTTCATGTGAAACACGTGCGGTTCGATGCCGAGCGCGGCGAGTGCTTTCACGCCGCCAATCCCAAGCACGATTTCCTGACGCATCCGCATTTCGAGATCACCACCGTAAAGCTCTGCAGTAATCAACCGATCCTCAGCGGTGTTTTCCGGAATATCGGTGTCGAGGAGATAGACGTTTATCCGTCCGACGCGCAATTCCCAAAGCCTGGCGAAAACTTCCCGATCCAGAATTCGGTACCGAGATCAGAAGCTTCGCGTCGCCCCGGCGAACTTCACTGATCGGAAGGTGATAAAAGTTTTGATTGAGATTAATCGCTTCCTGAACGCCGTCCTTGTCGATCTGCTGTCGAAAATATCCGTGCCGGTAGAGCAGACCGATCGCAACGAAATTCAGATCAAGATCGCTGGCTGATTTGCAATGGTCACCGGCAAGGATGCCGAGGCCGCCGGAGTAGTTCGGAATTGATTCGTGAAAACCAAACTCAGCGGAAAAATACGCGATGGGATTTTTGATCGCGGACCCGGGTCCTATTTTTCCATAGGTGTCGTGCCGTCCAAGATATTTTTCGAATTCCTGGAAGACCTGCTTGAGCTCACGCAGAAAATTTTTGTCCTGAGCAAGTTCTTCCAAACGGGCCTGCCGCGAAAGCTGCAGCATGCGAACAGGGTTGTGATTCGTGCGGTTCCAGAGGCTCGGGGTCCAATTGCCAAAACAAACGCCGGGCGGCCGGCTCCCATGTCCACCACAGATTGAAACTCATTTCCCGCAGCGGCTCGAGTGTAGTCGGGAGAATCGGCGTCACATTGTAAGTTTGAAAAGTAGGCATGAGTAGAAGTTTCTGTAGCGGTGTACCCCGCTGCGGGTTGTTGAAACTACCTTCGAATACTGCGACGATTGTGTTACCGAAAAATTACTACGGGAATACTTTGTAGTCATTGCACATGTATCCGTTTTTAGGATGTTCACGTCTGCCGGGTCCCGGTGCAAGTTGTCTCGCGGCAACCCGAGGAACAACCCGGCAACCAATCCGCACAAATGGGCGGCCATGCTGACCTGCGGGGTCGAGAGATCGAATGCGATTTGGATCGCGACGATCAAGGCAATGTTAGCGAGGCGTTGTTTGGCGAATGGCGCATGGCGATTTTGCAATAAAAATCCCGCCCATGCTCCTACGATCCCCATGATGCAGCCGGAAGCGCCGATGACTTGAGCAACTTCAACGAAACCGGCTACGGTCAAAGCAACGACGCCTGCGCTGGAGGCGAGTCCTGAGATCAAATAACACACAGCAAACCGCATTGTGCCGATCGCGCGTTCGAGCGGCGGGCCTAGAACATAAAGTGCGAAAAGGTTGAATCCGAGGTGCAGAAAACCACCATGGAGAAAAAGTGCGGTGAACAAGCGCCAATATTCGCCTTGCCGACAACGGTGTACGGCTCGAGCGCGCCGATCCGATGCAGCACATCAAGATCGTTCCAGCCGCCAGCGGACATTTCGAAGAGAAACGCGAGAATATTGAGCAAGATTATGATGAGCACAGCGGGCGTAATTCGGAGTTTATTTCGCTGATCCGAAGGAGCCATTTCGTGTTCGGTGGGAATGGATCTGAAATTGGTTCGAAGTGCGGGGTTAGAATCAAAACGCCGAAATAATTGAACTTGCTCGCGCAGTTCGCGGCTGGGATGCAAAATCTGGAGCGCCGCGCCAAGATTTGCGGCCGATTCGTAATTTCCCTGGGTGGCGAGTTGCGTCATTTTCCGCAATCCAATTCCCGGCAGAAACAGAAGAAGGAACCATGCGCCGCTGCCGATGTATCCGGCGACATCGGACCAGAGAAACCAGGTTATACCTGTAGCTGCGAGCACCACGAGCGCGGCGAAGCGCCAGCCGTGATACGGCGTGCCCGGCCGCCACGCCCGGGCCAACACCAGCAGCGGCGAAACGATCGCGAGGAAGAGAAGGATGTGATTGAGACCCAAGAGCGAGCGAAAATTTGTGTTGCTAGACAGGTACATCATTACAATCGATTGGCGCTAGAACATTGTAACATTTTAACTTTGTAACTCGTTTTACTTTTCTAACATTCAGTCATGTCCATCACGGTCACTGATTATCTCGATGTCGTTTCAAGCTGGTGTTTTTGGTCCGAGCCGACATGGGCGGAATTGAAAAAGCGCTACGATGGCAAAGTCCAGTTTCAGTGGAGAATCGCGCTGATGGATCCCAGTGGTTTGCCAACTTCCCGCGAGCAGGAGCAATGGTTCTATCGACGCAGCGGAATGATGATGCGTTCGCCATTCATGCTCAATACCGAGTGGTACGATCCGAGTCTTCCGGAGTGGCTCGCGCCTAATTGCGTGGCTGAGGCAGCAAAGGATTTTGGTTTTACTGATGATCGGGTTCGGCTCGCGCTGGCTCGTGCTGCGCTGCGCGAAGGCAAAAAAGTCGGTGATTGGGCCGTTGCCGCCGAGGTCGGGAGCGAGGCAGGAGCGATTGACACCGGCAAATTAGTTGAGCGCGCAAAATCGCCCGCAATCGAAAATCGCGTGCGAGCATCAACATCTGAGTTTCGTGCACTCCGGATCACGCAACGCCCCGCATTCGTGATCGACACGGAGATCGGCGACCGCGCCGTTTTTTCCGGCTTGGTGAGACTCGAACCGCTGGCAGCAGCAATCGATTCGATGCTGGACGACGCGGCCGCGTACGCGGCGCACAAAGCGCACTTTGGCGATCCACCGAAGAGTTAATCGGGAGTCGAGAAAGCTGGTGGAAAATGTCTTCGCCTTAAGCGAATCGCGACTGCCTAAAGCCTTGTAGCTTGGATTGCGCTGTCAGCAGTTTCATCTTGCCAGCGCGAAATTGTTGCCTACAACTTCTCTTCGACTTGCGAATTGTAATGCGAGCACTTCGTGGCGGTGAATCGCAGCCGTCGCGAAGACTGAGTGATCTGGCGTTCGCGAATGCTAACGCCGAGAATTGCGATAAATGGAAATACGGCGACGCGGCGCACTCCCGTTTCGCCGGTGAGGAGATAGATCTAATCTGCAACCACAAATTCGTGTAAACGGTCGGATTCGCGCTCGCGAAGTCCGGGTCATTCTCGGGTCCAACGGCGAACAACTCGGCGTCATGAGATTGACCGACGCCCTGCGCAAGGCTCAAACTCTGGGGCTCGATTTGGTTGAAATCGCGCCCACTGCTCATCCCCCAGTGTGCAAGATCATCGATTTTGGAAAGTTCCGATACGACATTTCCAAACACTCGAAGGACAAAAAATCCGCCGGCGCGAGGCTGAAGGAAATCAAGTTCCGGGTTAACATCGACGAGCACGATTACGTGACGAAGGTGCGGCACGCCGAGGAATTTTTGGACCGAGGGAACAAGGTGCGTGTGCAGCTGCAATTTCGCGGCCGCGAGATGGCGCACCAGGAGTTGGGCATTCAACTGGTCGGGAAAGTACGCGACGATCTTTCGAGCATGTCGCAGGTGGAGACCGAGCCGAAGATCGCCGGTCGTAATATTACCATGACATTGGCGCCTTTGCCGGCGAACCGTCGGAAGCGAAAATTCAGCGCTGTGCCGAAATCGGATGAAGAGAGCGAGGAAGCTGGTTCGCTGAACAGTCTGGACCAGTAACAAGCCGCAAAAACCCAGGCCGGAAAGCGCTGTACTCGAAAACGTCGCCGCCGATTCACGCGCCATCCTCGCTTGCGTTATGAGTGCACCGGTACTCGGTGCTTTCCATCTTTCGGTTTACCGGCGGGCCATTGCCGCCCCGGTCTTGCCTAGGGCTTCTTTTTGCCTGTTGGTGAATGGGTAGGCGCAACCGTGGGTGATCGTGGTGGCGGAGTTAGCGGTGTCCTTTCCACGATCTTCTGCTCCAGACGTTGCTTGCGCGTTTTTGAATCCTGATTATTGGGATCGAGTTTTAATATCTTCTCCGTGTCGGCCAGTGAATTTTGTAAGTCATTTTTCAGCTCGTAAATGTAGGCGCGATAATTATAGTAGCGGATCTCGTTCGGCTTTTGGTTGATCAATTCGGAGTAATCGGCGAGCGCTTTGTCGTAATCCTGTATCTTCATTTCCACCGCCGCGCGTTGCTCATGGATGCGCGCCGCGTCTTGCGGCGTCAGTTTAAGCGCTTCGTTGTAGTCGTTGACGGCCTCCTGATATCTCTGCTCGTTGGCAGCCGCATATCCGCGTCGCTGATAAACCGCCGACAGTTCGTCGGCGTATTTGTGATCGAGATCAGTGGCTTTGCGAAGGAGGTTGACCGCTTTGTCCCAGTCCTGGTTCTTCGCAGCATCCGCGCCTTCCCGGGCCAGCTTGTTCGCTTCGACATTCTTTTTGGCCTGTGCCTGGCATTCCTGTGACGCGCAGAAGGCCAAGGCCGCGATCAGAATAAAAACAAAAGATCTTTTCATGGTTTGTGTTGGACGTTGATACTATTTCGACAATTCGAATCTAAAGGGGTGAATAGTTGGCTGTAAGTTCGACAGTTTCAAGTCTGTTCCGGCGAGTGGGCGTGTTCGATATCAACCTTTGGCTCCGGTTCTAATGAAGCCGACGCTGTGAGCCCCGGCTCATCGATGCGCGTAATACGTAGGGCGTGTCCGGTCGTCTCGTCAATTTCAATCAGGGCGCCGTGCAGGCGCACTTCGCCGCCTGCGACGGGGAACGAAGCAGGCAGGTTCGAGACGAATCTATTCATGATTGGATCGATGGCACGGCCAAGGATGGAATTCACCGGTCCGCACATCCCTGCATCGCACAAGAAAGCCGTGCCGCCCGGAAAAATTTGTTCGTCGGCGGTCTGCACGTGCGTGTGCGTGCCGATAACGGCCGAAACTTTGCCGTCGAGAAATCGGCCGAGCGCAATTTTTTCGCTGGTCGTTTCGCCGTGTACATCAACCACGATGTTTACCGTTTCGTTGCGCAGCTTGGTTACTGCTGCTTCGATAGCATGAAACGGGTTATCTAAAATCGGCTGCATAAATGTGCGTGCCTGGACATTGATTACGCCTATTTTACCTTTAGCTGTCTGAAGGACAATCGATCCACCTCCCGGCGCCCGATCGGGATAATTCACGGGACGCAGCAAACGCGGCTCAGTATCAATGAACGAAAGGATCTCTTTCTGGTCCCAGATATGGTCGCCGCTTGTGATCACTGAAACGCCGGAGCGCAAAAGATCGATGGTGATTTTGCCGGTGACACCGCGGCCGCCCGCAGCGTTCTCGCCGTTGACGATGACAAAGTCTAACGCGTACTTCGCCTTCAGCTCCGGCAGCCGTGCAATCACGGCGGCGCGGCCCGGCTGTCCAACTATGTCGCCAAGAAAGAGTACGGTTAACATGAGAGGCGTGATTCCTTGAATCGTTACACAGTTACATCGGATTTGCGATTCAACGATTTAACGGTTCAACAATTCAATTTAGCGAGGCGATTCGTCCTCCGCTATTCGCTATTCTTTTTGCTGTTCCTTCCGTTGTTCCTGCATGCCGAGAATGGCATCAGTGTTCTCGGGACCAAGCCCCGATGGGATGTCCTCGAGCACTATCAGGAAACGATCACGCGCGATGAGTTCGCGCACCTGATCAACGACGTTTACTGCACCCACGGGTTCGCGCCGGGTCTAGTCGAAATAAACGCTGACACAGCAAGGATCCTCGTTAACCGCAAGGAGCAGAAATTTTTCACCTTGCGGTTCGCGGCCGAAGATGCCGCTCGAAAGCCCGTGCCGCGACTGTGGCGAACGGCGAAGTCTTTGCCGCCAGCGTCACAGAAGAAGCCGTTATCAGGTTTAAAGATCGCGCTCGATCCCGGTCATCTCGGCGGGAACTGGGCGAGGATGGAGGAGCGCTGGTTTCGAGCCGGCGACAGCAAGCCGGTCGAGGAAGGCGATTTGACGCTGCGCGTGGCGCGACTGTTGGCCCAGCGGTTGCGCGAACTCGGCGCCAAAGTTTCGTTTGTCCGAGATAGCGATGAGCCTACGACGGTTAAGCGCCCTGATGATTTCCGTGAGCTTGCCAGAAAAATTCTGATCAAGAACGGCGTGCCACAGCCGCGCGCGGATGTTCTTGATCCAAATGATCCGGCAAAGGAGCAGACCATTCGCTGGCAAAGTGAAATTTTGTTCTATCGCTACAGCGAGATTCGGCGCCGTGCGGCGCGCGTGAACTTCCAATTGCATCCCGATCTTGTCCTTTGTTTGCATTTCGATGCTGAAGGCTGGGGGGACCCGAATAGTCCGATGTTGACCGACATCAATCACCTTCACCTGCTCGTGAACGGATCGTACCTGGCCGATGAACTCGAATTTGACGATGAACGATTCGAAATGATCCGGCGGCTTCTGAGTCGCGCGTACGATGAAGAGTTGCCGGTGGCAGACACCGTCGCGCTGGCGATGGCGCGTGCAACCGGCCTGCCGCCCTATGAATATCCGACCACGAACAGCACAACCAAAGTCGGCACCAGCGGTTACGTGTATGCGCGCAATTTGCTGGCGACGCGACTTTACCGTTGCCCCGTCGTCTATTGCGAGCCGTACGTTATGAATAGCAAAGACGTGTTCGCTCGGATCCAGGCCGGAGATTACGACGGAACGCGCAACGTCAACGGCGTCGAACGTAAAAGCATCTTCCGTGAATATGCCGACAGCGTGGCGGATGGATTGGTCGAGTATTATTCCAAAGTGCGTTGTAGCCGGGATCGTTGATCCCGGCCGCCGGAGTCACCGACTCCGGCTACAGTTGTGCAATCGCTTCGCGAATGTCGTTGAACGTTACACGATCGGTGAGTTTCGCAGCGCCGATGCGCGGCGTGACGACGAAGCGGATTTTTCCGCTTTCAAATTTTTTATCGAACTTTACTGCGTCGAGAACCTTCTTGCGCGGAAAGCTCCGCGGCAACTCCGTGGGCAAGTCGAATCGTCGGAGAAGATCAATAATGGCGTTGCAGTGGTCCGGCGGTAGTCCCGCCCTTTTCATTGAGATAGCGCATGCGACTACAATCCCAAGGCTTACTGCTTCTCCATGTAGAAATTTCCCGTAATTTCCGGCACGTTCGATCGCATGACCGACTGTGTGACCGAAATTCAGAAGCGCTCGCTTCCCTGTACGGTCACGTCTGTCTTTCGCCACGATGTTCGATTTGATCTCGATGTTGCGCTTGATGAGCCGTTGTAGGGCAGGCGCCGCGCCTGCCTCCCACGATTGAATTGCCCGAAACATCTTTGGATCTGCGATGACGGCGTGCTTGATGATCTCGGCGAAGCCTTGATTGAATTCGCGCGGCGGCAGCGTCTTCAAAACATCGACGTCATCAATGACGAGCGACGGCTGATGGAAAGCGCCGATTAGGTTTTTCCCCGCCCATGTGTCGACGCCGGTCTTCCCGCCTACCGAACTGTCGACCATTGCCAACAAAGTTGTGGGAATTTGAATGTGCGTAATACCGCGGTGATAAATCGCGGCGACAAATCCCGAAATATCGCCAATCATCCCGCCGCCTAGACCAACGACAAAAGATTCGCGATCAAGTCCGGCAGCAATCATCTGATCACAAATCGCGCCGGCCTGTTTCAGTGTTTTGGATGTTTCACCCGCCGGAATTGTGATCAGAATGGGGCGAACTCCGGCTGAAGCCAGGCTTTTGCTAACGCGGTCCGAGAACAATGGTGCGACATTGCTGTCGGAAATAATGGCGCACATTCGCCGCCGTAGAAATTTTCGGGCGCACACCCCGAGTTGCCCGAGCAAGCCCTCGCCCAGTAACACCCTGTAGGGCTGCTCACCAAAACAGACGCCGGTACGGGAACCCCTTACTTCTATTTCGTTGGGTCCCAATGTTTCTGACCGAGCGGATCGGTTATTGCGTCTTGAAATGTCCCGGGCGTGCTGGCGGGACCGAATGTCAGGGTTTCTGTATGCCAATCACAGAATAGGACATTGATCCTTTGGCCGCTGCGATGAGTTCCCGTTGTTTCCCCAATGGGCGGTGCTGGCAAATCGGATGGGCTTGTAGCAGTGCCAGTCCACGAGGAGGCGTTTGCCGGATTTCCGATGTAGGCGGGTGCCATGAAAAACGTCGAAGCAGGTGAGGCAACTTTTAGCACGTTGCCACTTATCCCCGGAGATGCCGCGTACATGTTTGTGTTGATGCCGTAGCTGACCGGTGCCAGATCGGTTTCCAAGCTTGGCCGCTTATCAAAAGGCGATTGGAAAACGCGTCTGGTCCCAACGTATTTGGGATAAAGCACGGGCGTAGCACTTGTCCCCGGCCAAGCCGCCGTGGCGGGAAGAATCTGGTCCTTGTCGTTGAGATAAGTTTGCATCAAGGCTCCGATCTGCCGCAGGTTGCTCAAGTCTTTTGTCGCTTTTGCGCTCTCAAGCGCACTATTGAGGGCTGGAATGAGGATCGCGGCGAGTATGACAATGATCGCGATTACAACCAGCACCTCGATCAGGGTGAAAGCGCGCTCGAAAGGGGGAGGGGAACTCTTGGCCATGGACGGCGTAATTAGGGCGCATGGTATTGTGCTTGTGCAGGGAATGAAAGCGAAAAAGAGGCGGAAAAGCAAGATTGCTTGACAAGCCAAATTGCATTCGGTGTATGTAGATCATGCCAGATCAAGAGCCTATCCCACCTCCACCAACTCCCGGTCCTGAACCTGGCGCAAAATCCGCATCGACCGGTTTACCTTCGAACGTGGCTGCGGCACTCGCCTGCATTCCATTAATCGGCGGCATCATTTTTTACATTGTCGAAAAACACGACGGTTTTGTGCGCTTCTACGCCATGCAGTCGATCATCTTCGGAGGCGCCTGGCTTTTGTTTAACATCGTTTCAAGAATCCTCTTCCTGATCCTGTGGTCGATTCCGGCGATCGGTGGAATTCTGGTGTTCTTTTGGGGAATTATTCAGGCGCTTGTCCACATCGCGTTTCTGGTCGTCTGGATCGTTGCCACAGTGAAAGCGTTCACTGGCGTGCGATGGGACATTCCTTACGTTGGACCCGTGGCGCGGAGACAGGAAGGTTCGGTGTGACGGGTTTGTAGGGTCTCTGTAAACGCGGGGAAGATTCCGTCAATTTCTTTGCCCGTTGTTTTTCGAACTTCACTTCCTTTGATTATTGTAATGTCATCAGCCATTCTCGCGCGTTTTCAACGTCGTCCATGGTTAGCTCGTGACCAGTTTGAAAATAACGGATCGTGACGTCTGCGCCGGCATTGCGCAAAAGTTGAACCAGTCGTTTCGTCTCATCCGAAGGAACGATTGGATCGTGCGTTCCAGAACCGATCCATACGCGCGCGGAAGAGAGATTTGATTGTCTCTCCGGAATTAGCGGCACCATCGCTCGAAACAGGACCGCAACCGATAATCTGTCCGGCCGGAGCAGTAAGAGGCTCGCGGCGATGTTGGCGCCGTTAGAATAGCCAACCGCAATGACGTTATCGCTGGCGAATCCGTAATGTTGCGCGGCCGTGATGATAAAATCGGCCAGCTCGTTCGTGCGATGTTTTAAGTCTTCCAAATCAAATACGCCTTCGGCGAGTCGGCGAAAGAACCGCGGCATTCCATTTTCCAGAACTTTACCGCGCGGGCTAAGCAAGGCAGCATTTGGATCCAGTTCACGCCCAAGCCCAATAAGATCGTGTTCGTTTCCACCTGTGCCGTGCAGAAGCAAAAGTGTGCGTGACGAGTTGCCGGGAACGAACTCGTGAACGAAATCCGGCTGCGGCCTCATGATTTAGCGGGCACCTGGATTCGTGGGAGAATCGTTTCGATTTGTGAGCGCGCCGATTCCATCGACGCCGGAAGGCGTAGATGCGTCCCGAGTTCTTCCAGTTTTTCATCCAGAGTGAAACCCGGTGGCTCGGTCGCGATTTCAAAAAGCACGCCGCCGGGTTCTCGGAAATAAATGGAATGAAAATAAGTGCGATCGATTACTGGCGTGACGTTGTAGCCAAGATCGACTAGGTGTTCGCGCCACTTGAGTTGCTCGGCCTGGTCTTTCGCGCGAAATGCGATGTGATGCACGGATCCCGCGGCGACTCGCCCGATCGCGGTGTCGGGAAGACAAAGCAGGTCAATAATTCTCCCAGGTGCAGAGTCATCCAGCGACGCAAAGCGAAACCGGTTTCCCGCCGTATCAATCAAACGATAGCCGAAGGTTTCGCTGAGCAACCGCGCCGTTCTCTCGTACCCTTCCAACGCGGCGGACACGCTGTGAAAGCCGCGAACCGCATGCTCTGCAGGAACCGGGCTGTCCGCCCACGGCTCAACCCGTCCGCCAGAACTCGAAGCGATCAACTCGATCAGAAGTCCGTCAGGGTCAACCAACCGAATTACTTCTTCGCCGAAGCGCGCCGATGTTTTCTCCGCCGCGACGTGGTGTTGTTTCAAACGCTCCAGCCAATAACCAGTTGATTCCGGTGAAATCGCGAAGGCTGTCGCTTCGACCTGACCGGTGCCTCGAACGCCGCGTCGCGCCCCGGGCCACGGAAAAAACGTCAGGATTGTTCCCGGTGTGCCGCGCTGATCGCCAAAATAAAAATGATACGTTCCCGGGTCGTCGAAATTGACAGTGCGTTTGACGAAGCGCAGGCCAAGCAGCCCGACATAGAAATCGAGGTTCCGCTGCGGATCGCTGGCGATCGCAGTGACATGATGAAGCCCCGGGATTTTGCTGTTCATGAGGGCGATGAGGCTGTTCGCTCAAATAGCCCGCGAAGGTTCGGGGTGAAATCGGACCATTGCAACGATTGCCAGCCCGACGGAAACGATCAGCACGGCGAGCTGTGTGAATTTGAACGGAGATTCGGTCTGTGTTGGCGCAATTGCGTGCAGAGCAGGCACTTTCTCAAAGGCCTGCACAACCAAAACGAAAAGATTAAAATACAAACTCATCACCGCCCCGACGACGTAAATCCACCGCCACGCCCCGGCGAGTCGTCGCGAATACCGCGCAAAAATCGTAATCGCCAGCACCGGCACGGTGATGATTCCGAGAACGATCGCTGGCGTAACGCCGTGAAAGGGAAACAAGAATCCGGTCACCGTTGTTGCAAAGGCGGTGATGAGAAACCATTTCGTCCAACAGTCCGCACGATTGCCAAAGAGCATGGCAGCCAAGACGACGAGGCCGGTGAAAATCGCGGCAAGACTGATCAGCGTGTGAAAGATTGTGTAGATGTGCAGGATCATGGTGCTCCGATTACATCCGTACCCGGCGATCCCAAGACACGATTAGATCCGACCACGCCGGTTCCGGCGTGCGGACTAGCCTTCGTACTTAAAGGACAGTTGCACTCGCGTACGGTACTCAATCACTTTACCGTCCTCGATCTTTACATCCATCTTCACAACCTCTGCGACGCGCAAATCACGCAGCGTACCAGCGGCGGTCTCCACCGCAGTCTTTGCCGCATCCTCCCAGGATTGGGCACTCGTACCGATTACTTCCGTTACTCTGTACACTGAATCTCTAGACTCATCTTGTTTGGCCATATTTTTTCCTTTCTATCAGTTGGTTTAGACTTTCTTGAACGAACTATTTATGCAGGCGACCGCGAAGCCCCTCCCGGAAGTTTCGTCGGTCGTTCCTTCAGCTTAATCCTCAGGTGCGCGCCGAATCAATCGATTTGCGCGTTCACATTGTGACCGCGCTCCGACCGACCTCAGCGTGTTGATCGATAACGTCGCGGATCGTTGCTAGACAACATTCCACGGACGGCACGGCAACCGACTTCAGTTAACTTAGCTCTTCAAAAACGCGAGCAGGTCGGCGTTGATCACGTCGGCATGCGTCGTCGGCATGCCATGCGGGTAGTCCTTGTACGTCTTCAGCGTGCCGTTTTTCAGGAGCTTGGCTGAGAGTGGACCCGCAGCCTGATAGGGCACGATCTGGTCGTCCTCGCTATGCATGACCAGAACCGGCACCGAGATTTTCTTGAGATCCTCCGTGAAGTCAGTCTGCGAGAACGCGACGATGCCGTCATAACCCGCCTTGGCGCCTCCCATCATGCCCTGGCGCCACCAGTTCCAAACGGTGGGCTCGATCGTTTTCACACCGGGACGGTTGAAGCCGTAGAACGGGCCCGCAGGCAGGTCGTAATAGAACTTGGCCCGGTTGGCGGCGAGCTGGGCCTGAAGATCGTCGAACACCGATTTGGGTAGGCCTAACGGGTTGGCCGGGGTCTTCACCATTAACGGCGGGACGGCGCTGATTATCGCCGCCTTCGCCACGTTCTTATCGCCATGACGGGCGAGATAACGCACCACCTCGCCGCCGCCGGTCGAATGACCGACGTGAATTGCATCCCTCAGGTTGAGATGGTCGGTGACGGCCTTCAGATCGTCGGCATAGTGGTCGAGGTCGTGGCCCTCGGCTACTTGCGTCGAACGGCCGTGCCCGCGTCGGTCGTGCGCGATGACGCGATAACCTTTGGAGAGAAAGAATAGCAGTTGCGGGTCCCAGTCGTCCGCTGAGAGCGGCCAACCGTGGCTGAACACGATGGGCTGTCCTTTGCCCCAGTCTTTATAATAGATGTCGATGTTCTCTCCGCCCTCTTTTCCAACAGTTACGTGTGGCATGATGCGTTTTCCTTTTGGTTCGGGTTCTTGTTAGGCGAATTGTTAACGCAGACCACCTGCGATAAGCAGCGTTTCGCCGGTGACCCATTTTGAATCGTCTGACGCGAAAAATACGGCAGCAGGCGCGATGTCTTCGGTTTCACCGATGCGGCCAAGCGGTGTCAGCGATTCAAATGTTTTTCGCATCTCGCCTTCGGTGAAGCCACCGGCGACTACTCCTTCAGTTACAACCATCCCGGGATTGATGGAATTGACGCGGATTTTGCGCGGCCCGAGTTCCTTCGCCAGGGTTCGCGTGATCGCGTCCACCGCGGCTTTGGTGGCGTTGTAAATCACGCCAGTCGGGGGAGTCAGAGAACTGGCGAGCGAACTGATGTTGATAATGCTTCCGCCAGTCGCATTGAAATGTTTTAGCCCTTCTTGAGTAACAAGGAGGATCCCAAGAACGTTAGTATCGAACATTCGGTGAAATTTCTGCTCGGTTACCTGTTCCAAAGGCATGAATTCGTACACGCCGGCGTTATTGACCACGATGTCTATTCTGCCGAATGCGTTCTCTGCTTCCGCGAACAGTTTCTCCACGTCAGTCCTCTTGGCGACGTTGCCTTGGATGGCGATTGCTTTTCCGCCGCCCTTCGCTATCTCGTCGACGACTCGGTCTGCGCCTTGCTTGTCCGACCCATAATTGACAATGACCGCCGCACCTTCGGATGCGAATTGCTTTGCGATCCCGGCGCCAATTCCTTTGGACGCCCCAGTTACGACTGCAACTTTTCTGTTCAATTTTCCGTCTTTCATTTTAACCCTTTCATCGTTTGCGAGCCTCGGTTGTTGTCGGTCAAGGCAAACAATCCATGCTCGTGTTTCTTTCGAACGACTTTGTGCCTGCCGCGCTCCAATTTAAGAATGCGCAAACACGTCAGCGCCCTAAAAGCGGCGACATGTACCCACACTAAACCGCTCAATCTCTCAGCCGACCGGAGAAGTCGTGAATCAATTTCTGCGGCGCGTGGCTTCGAACAGGAACCACGTCCGACGCTCGGTTTCATCGATCCAAACTTCGATTAAACTCGTAGTCGCAAAGTCGCGGTGCTCGTCGCACACATTGTGCGCCTCGCGGAGACGCGCAGCGAACGTCTTGTTGTCATCGGCCAGCTCGGCGAGCATGTCCAATGGCTCGACGTATTCGGCGTCGTTATCGAGCACTCGCTGAATGCGCGCGATCTCCCCGATAGAATGCAGTGTGAGTCCACCGATCTTGCGAACGCGTTCCGCGACGGGATCGGTCATGGCGAAGACTTGCTCGGCGTGTTCGTCGAGAAGCAGATGATAATCGCGGAAGTGATGACCGCTCATATGCCAGTGAAAATTCTTCGTCTTCAGGTAAAGGGCGAATACGTCTGCAAGGATTGCATTCATCGTGCCTGAGATATCCTTCGTGGCTTCGGGCGTGAGGTCGGTTCGTGTTTCCAACGGCGCGTCGCGTCTGCGAAGCAGTTCTTTTTTTCTCGAATTCGATTCGGCCATGTTTCGGCCGTCTTGCGATTGGCTCGTTTTCATACCTAAAGATAGCCAACATAATTTGACCGTAAAATTGCGGATTCCCCGACCGTTTGCAGCACTAGGAACGAACTTATGCTGAACTCCTCTTCGGGGTGTAGAAGAGGTTGTGGCAAAAAAATCTCCAGGTCGGACAATATGATCACTGAGAATCTTGAAAGAGTGAAGTTTCTTGCCCGCGATTTGCGCGACGGAAAGGAATTTCCGCGCGGCCCGCGCGCCACCCTGGGCGGTTATGTATTGGCGGCACGCGCTGTGGACAAATGCCGCGCAGTGCTGGCCGGTTGGAAGGGCGAATACCATTCCAATTGTCCGCTCGACCAACGCTGGCTCAACTTCGCCGAGATCGACTACGCCGACTTCCGATCGTTCATTGCGACCGGAGCGACCGACGAAGAGATCGCGGCGTGGATCGCCGAGCATGCAAAAAACCGTCCACGGGTCGAAATCGTTGTCTGGAACAACAAGGAACGCGATTTGCGACTGAGCGATCTGCCGCCGGATGCTCCAGGAATTCATGGAAAATTACATCCACCGATATGTCCCGCGTAACCGGGTGGTATATCACTGGTTCGACGTATACGATCTGGAAGAGCAACGTATTTGAACCGGAGGGACGTTGCGCGCGGTCCGCGGTCGACGCAGCGCACGAGACTAGCTCAAGATGATTTGTCCGCGGATCGCAATCTGATGTTGATCTCGGACGTGAGCGTCCGATGAACGGGGCATTTAGCCGCGATTTCCATCAGCTTTGCGTGCTGTTCTGCACTCAACGATCCTGTCAATTCCACTTCGACATCGATTCTGTCCAGCATGCCCTCCTTGGTTTGGCACTCCTCGCAATCCTGCGCGTGAATGCGCGAGTGCCAGAGCGAAACCGTGACGTTTTCGAGCGGCCATTTATTTCGCCGTGCGAAGAATCCAACCGTCATTGAGGTGCAAACGCCGAGCGACGCGAGCAGATAGTCGTATGGATCCGGTCCCGCATCACCGCCGCCGGCAATGATCGGCTCATCCGCGACGAGGTGATGTTTACCCGCAACGATTTCCTGCTTAAAACTGTCGCCGCCGCCGCGTACGACAATGTGAGGTGCCTCTTTGCCCATTTCTGCAGCCATTCTTGAGATTAGGGGCTCAATATTCCTTTAAATGCGTCGCGGTATCGCCATACCAGAAACAATTCAAGAACGGTGACTAAGATTGCGGGCTCAAAATTCGCCGGTGCGAGAAAGACGTGGAACAACCAGATATTTACGATGATTGCACCCAGAATTGTCAGTCCCAGCGGAACAAATCGTCCGATCAGGAGAAGTGCGCCGGCAATGACCTGAAGCGCGCCGATAACGTAAACCTGACCGCTTTCCGCAAAGGCATGGAAATACTCTCCAGCCAACCCCTGTGGCGGCGCTCCCATGGGAATGAAATGCAGAAAGGCATTCGAACCGAACACAACAAAAATCAACCCGAGAAGAACCCTAGCAATCACGGTGGCAATTTTCATGAATCAATGCTGACTTCGTTGGTTGAAAATTCCAACTCTGAAATTCCGGGGTTCGAAAACGCCGGCAGGAATCATTCTTCAGATGTCGGCTCGATCGAGGACGGATTTCAATACACTTTCGGCTTCGAAGACTTCGCGAGCAAGGGCGCGAGCGGCGCGAGCGTGTTTTGCGTAATCTGAATTAATCGCTTTCACCGCATCGCCGATTTCGTCCGGCGTCCGAAAAGATAATAGTCCATTGTTGTTGCCGTAATTTTTGGTGAAGCCGGTTTCCTGAGTGATGACGGGACGGCCTGCTGCGAGATAACACGCGCTGCGGTCACTGAACCAGCCGGTGTTAAGTCGGACATACTGATCCTTGGCGACCGTGAGTTCGCCTTTGGAGCGCTGGATGTAATCGCGGTAGAGCCAGTAATCGACACTCATTTGCAGCGGTGAAGTCAGACGCCAGCCGTTTTGCTCGAATTTCTTGCGCGTTCTAGGGTCGTCGATGTTGGTTGCCATCTCAAATGTTTCGCCGGCTCTTTTCGGCGCGCCGATGATCCGGAGAAATTCGCGTGACTTGCTCCAGAGATATTTTTTTCCACGCCAGGTGATGTCTTTCAAACCGCTCGTGGACCAGTTGGCCACAGTTGTAAATACGGCGGCACGGGAAGGGGAACGCGCCGTTTTCCAAAGGTCCGTCACGATCGGCTGCCGCGTAGGCAGCCACTTGAAACCATGCAGCGGCACCGGAAAATCGTTTGTCCCGATGTTTTCCCCGAACGTGAAAAGTGCGTGATGCCGTCGCAAATATTCGACTGTCGATTTTACGCCTTTGTCGATCCTGACTTGTTCAACACCGGGATCGCTCTCGATGTAAAGAATGCGATCGGAAACGAGCAAATCATTATTGAACTCCTGTGTACCACAGATGTTCAGGATCGCGTCAGCTTCGCGATAGAGTTGACGGATTCTGTTGAGCGACATCCCAGCAGTGGGAGTGCCCGGCAGATAACGCGCGCAATATGCCCAGCGATTTCTGAAATCAAACTCGCGTGCCAGGCGGGCGAGAACTTTTGCTGCATAATCGAACTCGTCGGTTACTTCGAATGTTTCGGGATTGTACGGGAGACGCGCTGAATCTTCGATGAAATAGACGTCGTGTCCGAGCCGTTGCAGTCCGACGACGTAATGAATGTGCTGCCAGACGACGCCTGCGATCGGCATCGATCCCATGAAGCCCATCACCACAATGCGCTTGCGTTTCACGAGGAAGAAAACGCCGAACGCCCAACGTCGAACGTCCAATATCGAACGAAGAGAATTCGGCATTGGGCGTTGGGAGTTGGGAGTTGGGAGTTAGAACGAATCACCCTTTGAAATGTTTCACGATCACCGCCGGATTTCCTGCAACGACTGTGTTCGGTTCGACGCTTTTGGTCACCACTGCTCCCGCAGCAACCACGGAGTTTGCGCCGATGGTCACGCCCTTCAAAATCACGGCGTTCATTCCGATCCAGACGTTGTCGCAGATTTTAACTGGCGCGGTTTTCAATGTGGGGCGCGCCGGGCGGTCCTTGAAATAGGGCGCCAACGCTTGCGCGTCGATCAGGCGTTGCGCCGGTTCGAGCGGATGAAAATCGGAATCAGCGATGCCGACGTTCCACGAAACAAGACAATGCGATCCAATCTCGATGTTTTCCTCCGCCATGATCAGCGCGCCGTTGAGCAGCGTGAAATCGCCGATCGTGCATTGCCCGTTATTTCCGATCGCGAATGAGCAGCCTGCATAGCACGAAACGTGTTTGCCGATGGAGACTGCGCGAGGTTTTTTGCTTCGGAGGAATCGAAAAATTTGCGCGCTCTCACAATAGAAACCCTCGTTGAATGTGACATTCGGTGGAATCGGCTCCCGCCACCAGTCGCCTTCGACGTGTCGATCGTCTTTAACGTTGCTCATGAATTTAGACGCTGCGCTACGTAGCCGGTGTAAAAGCGCGAACAGGTCCGCGCACTTCAAAAAGACATGTCGTCATTACGTGGGGAATTTTCCAGAAGCATAAAGTCTTGCGTAAACGCCACGGCCGGCCAGGAGGTCCGGGCCGCGACCTTGCTCGATGACGCGACCGTGGTCGAGCACGATGATCTGATCCAGATTGTGAATGGTCCCCAGGCGATGTGTGGCGATCAAAGTGGTCCGGCCGTGCATTAGTTCCCTGATCGTTTCCATAATGGCAGCTTCAGTCGATGGATCCAGCGCAGAAGTCGGTTCGTCCAGCAACAAAATCGGCGCATTTTTCAAAAACGCTCGCGCGATTCCAATGCGCTGCCGTTGACCGACGCTCAAATGTCCACCGCGTTCGCCGACCATGCTGGAGTATCCTTGAGCCATTTGCTGAATAAACTCGTCAGCTTGGGCGCGGTGCGCCGCTTCAATAATCTCCTCCTCAGTCGCATCCGGACGGCCATAGGCAATGTTCTCGCGAACAGTTGTCGAGAAAAGCAGGGTGTCCTGCAACACGATCGCGATCTGAGCGCGCAAGGTTTTTTTCGTAATTTCGCGAACGTCCTGGCTATCGAGCATGACGGAGCCGGCGGTAGGGTCGTAAAAGCGCGGTACCAGACTGAGCAGTGTGCTTTTGCCGGCGCCGGTGCCGCCTGCGAGTCCAACAATCTGATTTGGCTCGATCCGCAGATTAATGTCGCGCAAGACATGTCGCTCTTCCGCGTAACCGAAATTGACGGAGCGAAAATCAATGGCGCCTTTGGTCGATGAAATGGCGACGGCATTTGGCGAGTCGCGCACGTCGTCCTGCCGATCGAGGACCTCGAAGCAGCGTCTCGCGCCGGCAGTAGCGCCTTCCATTGCCCATGCGGTGTAGGTCAGAGATTCCAGCGGTTGATACAGCATTAGTAGATAGGCGCTGAAAACGAGGAGCGAGCCCAGGCTGAGCGTCCCATCGAGCACATGTATTGTTCCCACGTAGTACATCGCGGCGGTGCCGATAACCATGAGCGTGCTGATCACGAGTGCGCTGTTCACGTTCGTCAAGGTCAACCGCAGGTTTGCCTGCAGACTCTGCTGCGCTTGCTGATGAAATTGCCGGACCTCGAAATCTTCTCGCCCGAAAGCGTGCACCATCCGAATCGAGCTCAGTCCCTCCTGCGCTTGTGCGAGCACGGCGCTTTCCTGTTCCTGAATCGAGGTCGATTCAAGGCGGATCCGGCGCGCGAAAAAATAAATCGCGGCCACGATCAACGGCACAATCGTCAGGGAAAGCAGAGTCAACGCCCAGTCGATATTCACCATCACAAGGAAAGTGCCGATTAGTGTGACCACCGATGCAAAAATATTGGTGAAACCCTTGTTGTAGATCGTTTGGACCGACTGCGAATCGTAGGCGACGCGAAAACTCGAGTCGGCAGACCGTCGAGCATCATGATACTTCAGCGACAGAGACTGCAGACAGGCGTAAAGATCAGTGCGCAATTTCAGCAGCGCCTGGAGACCGATTTTTACGAATAGATAGTTCGTGACCCAGTTCATAATTCCCCAGGCAAACTGAATAACGACGAGCGCGAGGCAGAGAAGGGGAACCCACGTGTGCCAATCGCCGCGCGCACCAGGCGTTGGCCGCAGGAAATCGTCCACGATGATTTTAAACGGCCACGGCTTAAGCAGGTTGAGGCCAATGCCCACTAGCGACAGAAACAGCCCAGCAGTCGTTTGTTCCCAGAACGGCTTATAATAGTGAAGGACGCGCCGATAGATCGACATTTAGAGGTTCCGTTGGCAGGTTGAACTAGCGCGAACTCATTGACGATCCCGGAATGGCGTCTGAGGCGAACCGGCTACAGCTGACGGAAAAACTAGAGATTCCTCAACCCGGCTTGGAAGGACAAAACGCATGCGCTGGTAAACGAACATCTGAATTTCGGATTGCGGATTTTAATTTTTAGACTGAACTAGAGCGAACTCATTCAGTTCGAGGTCGAAGGATTCTCGACGAAGCTTGCCCTGAGCGTAGTCGAAGGGTTTGGAATGACAATATGCATCATTTAGTTCAGTTGTGGTTTCAGTGGGCCGAGCAGTGGGGTTACCTCGGAATCATTTTGCTCATGGCGATGGAGAGCTCGATTTTCCCGGTACCCAGCGAGATCGTTATTCCTCCTGCTGCATTTCTAGCTATGGAAGGAAAATTGAACACGTTCGGTGTCATCGCGGCGGGGACATTTGGCTCATGGCTCGGGGCAACGGCGACGTATTGGGCTTCTTTGTGGTTGGGGCGCGTATTCATTGCCCGGTGGGGACGCTATTTTCTGTTGAGTGAGCGGAAATTGGAACGGGCTGAAAACTGGGTCCGTCGGTATGAAGCCGGTGGCATTTTCTTTGCACGGCTCCTGCCAGTAATTCGTCATATCATTTCTATTCCCGCTGGAATTATTCGAATGAACTTCGCCACATTCAGCGCAATGACCCTGGCTGGGTCAGCGCTGTGGTGTTCTGTTCTGACTTGGTTTGGGCAAAAAGTGCTGACCCGTCAAATGATCGAGTCGAAAGATGCGACAGCTTTGATCAATGCCGTAAAGGGGAGCGGCAATTTTCACATCGTGGTGATCGCATGCGTTGTGTTCGCTTGTCTTTATGTGGTCGTGGTGAGTTTGACCGGTAAAAAGCGAGGCGACTGATCAACCCTGCGCAGGCGAATAGGCAACACCCCACATTAACCCGGTTCTGGCAGCTTGCGCTGTTCTCAGCGCATTCAACTGAGCAACTGCTGCCGTCCTATGACTCTAAGGCTCTGTGTCGTTGGGAAAACTGATACAGAACTGGAGTGTCTGAACTTTCGTGTTCTAAAATTGAACAAAAGTGTCGCCGAACGGTCAGTTCTAAAGTGGATAAAGACTGAATAACTACTCTGTGACGACGGAAAGGATATTCACAATGACTGGTGGCATCGGACCTGCTCAGAGAACAAAACGGTCAATAACATGAGAAAAAACCGAAAAAATCGACAAATTATCAGGACGCGTAACAGGCTTTCATTGGGTGATCTAATCCTGGCGGTCGGCTCCTGCACGCAGAGCAGCAAAGAGATGGTCGCCGCAGTTGCGGACCTCTTGGCCAGCGGCCAGGTGCGCGTGCAGGATAACGGACGTTTCCTGCGTGCGCGTGTTTGCTAGGCGGTAAATCGCGTCCCTACTTGGAACGGTCGCTGCGCATTTTTGCTGGCGGTTGGAATGCGGCACTGGGTACGGATTTTCATTAACGCCCTGCTTCAGCTAGGCGGTTCGATGCGCGCGAAACGTAAACACTTGTACGGGTCCGCTGATCGGTCAAACTCCAGAGCGGAAAACCGTTAAAGCAGGTTGAAGATCTTGCGCATGCGGGTGTCACTGCAATAAATGGCGGTGTTCGCGCGAACAAAACGCTTTTCGGTCATGCCGCTCGCTTTTATGTTCCTCGTGTGATTGATCGTTATTCCCGACCGGAGATGAGCAAGATCTGGTCGGACCAACGCAAATTTGAAATCTGGCTGGAGATCGAAGTGCTCGCCTGCGAGGCGATGTCACAACTTGGCCAGATCCCAAAGGAAGACGCTGTAGAGATTCGGAAGCGAGCGCGATTTTCGATTCCAAAGATCCTGGAGATTGAAAAGCGAACCAACCACGACGTTATCGCTTTTCTCGAAAACGTTGCTGAATCGGTGGGGCCGGCGTCGCGCTGGATTCACCAGGGGCTCACTTCTTCGGACATTTTGGACACGACGCTGGCGGTTCAACTGAACGAGTCGTGCCAGATTCTTCTCGATGATCTTGACACATTGCGAACCGCGATCGCAGACCAAGCACGGCGGTACAAAATGACCCCAATGGTTGGGCGCAGCCACGGGGTGCACGCTGAGCCAATCACGTTCGGACTAAAGCTTGCGCTGATGTATGACGAGTTCGGGCGCGCAATCGAACGCCTCATGCAAACGCGTGAGCGGATTCGGGTCGGCAAGATAAGCGGTGCAGTCGGCACGCATGCCCACATCGATCCAAAGGTCGAGCGGGCCGTGTGTGAAAAACTTGGATTAAGACCGGCAACGCTTTCGACGCAGATCGTGCAGCGCGACCGTCACGCCGAATTCATGACAACGCTCGCCGTCATAGCGTCGAGCGTTGATCGGTGGGCAACCGAATTTCGTCATCTCCAGCGCACTGAAGTTCTGGAAGTGGAAGAATTTTTCGGCGAGGGCCAGAAAGGCAGCTCGGCAATGCCGCACAAACGCAACCCGATCACAAACGAGCGCTTGAGCGGATTGGCCCGTGTGATTCGCGGCAATGCCGTTGTCGCGCTGGAGAACGTCGCGTTATGGCACGAGCGCGACATTAGTCATTCGAGTGCCGAGCGAATCATTCTGCCCGATTCGTGCATCCTGCTCGATTACATGCTCGTAAAATTGCGCGACGTCGTCGAAAAGCTTCAAGTCTATCCAACGCGGATGGCGGAAAATCTCGCCCTGACCAAGGGCCTGTATTTCAGCCAGTCGATCTTGCTCGCATTGACACGCGCGGGCGTGGAGCGAAAGACCGCATATGAAGCCGTGCAACGTGCCGCAATGAAAACCTGGAAAGGCGAGGGAACATTTGCCGACAACGCGAAAAACGAAGCGGAAATCGCCGCCCGGCTTTCACCTAGGGAAATAGATCGCCTTTGCTCGCTCGACGCTCATTTCGAGCATGTCGATGGGACATTCAGAGCACTGGGGTTGGAGTAAAAATCTCGAACGCGCCGCGCGCCACAGTGAGCGTACGAATTTGCTCCGCGAACCCGTTCCCTCTGATCTGATACGAGCCGGCAAGCTTCCATCGGCAATTCGTTACGCCGGCGGCCTGTGTTCGGACTGGAAGGTCCGCGTGATCAACCGTGCGCCCTTGTCAAAAGTCAAATAGGCCCATGCCCATTGAATAAGTACGAGCACGCGATTGCGAAAGCCGACCAGGAACATGATATGCACGAATAACCACGCCAGCCATGCGGGAAAACCGCTGAGATGAAAGAACTTTAAATCCGCAACTGCCTTGTGCCTCCCGATCGTGGCCATGCTTCCCTTATCTAAATAGTGAAATTTCAGCGGCTTTTTGCCACGGACCATTCGTAGAACATTGCGAGCTGCGTGACGGCCTTGTTGCATCGCCACAGGTGAAACTCCTGGCAACGGCTCTCCATTTTGATGGGCAAAATTCGCGAGATCCCCAATTACCTGTACTTCGGGATGTCCAGCGATCGTCAGGTCGTCGTTCACAATCACGCGGCCAACGCGGTCAACCGATGCGCCGAGTGTGTTTCCGACGAATGATGCATTGTTCCCGGCCGCCCAAATCTTCACGCGACACGGGATGAATTCGCCGTCCAGTTCTACCCCCGCTTCGGTGAGGTTCGTCGCTAGTGCGTTCGTGAGCACTTCCACGCCTAACTCGACCAGTTGCTTTCGCGCACTCTCGGAGAGATCCTCGGGATACGCGGCGAGCAACCGCGGTGCGCCTTCGATCAGGATTACACGCGCCTGCGATGGATCGATATGGCGAAAGTCTTTGGCCAGTGTGTATCGAGAGATTTCGGCGATGGCGCCCGCCATTTCGACGCCCGTTGGTCCACCGCCGATGATAACAAAATTCATCGCAGCCTGGCGCGCTGCCTCGTCTGTCGTTTTCTCGGCAAATTCGAACGCCAAAAGAATCCGACGGCGGAGCTCGACTGCATCCTCGAGGCTTTTTAACCCCGGCGCGAGTTTTTCCCACTCGTCGTGCCCAAAATAGGAATGCCGTGCGCCGGTCGCGAGGACGAGAAAGTCGTAATGAAAGACCCTGTCATTCGTTGTTACTTTTTTGGCTTCTATATCCACCGATTCCACTTCGGCGAGGAGCACTTCGACGTTCCTGCATGCGCTCAAAATTGCGCGTATTGGGGCGGCAATGTCGGCCGGCGAGAGTGCAGCTGTGGCCACTTGGTAGAGTAGCGGCTGAAATAGATGGTAATTGGTGCGGTCGATTACCGCGACGCGCACATCTTTGCACGCAAGCTTCTTCGCTGCCTCAAGCCCGCCAAACCCCGCTCCGACAATAATCACCTGGGGCTTTCTTGTAATCGCCTTTTCCATCCCAAAGGAATTGTAAGGCGTTTGATTGCTCACGCCAGTTCGCTCACCCTTCGGGCTCCCATCTATGTCGCTCGGCTCCGGCCGGTGACCTCCGGAAGGGGTCGGAGCCGAAATCGACGCCAGACAATAAACAGTTTGTCATTGCGCGCCCGCGAATTACCTTTCTCGCCCTATGCCGAAGTCAGTTGCACGCAGCAAAACGCGCAAAGCCGTGGCGAAGCGTTTTAAGATTACCGCACGAGGTAAAATTTTGAGATCACGTTCTTCGCGACGCCATTTGTTGTCTGCGAAGAGCGCCAAACGCAAACGCCGCCTGGGCAAGGCAGCGTGCGTCGACAAAACGGATGCAGCGCGCGTAAAGGCAAACCTCCCGTTCGGCTGAGAGGACTTCGATTTCTAATACCGGAAGTCCGGCGGCGCTGCAATTTCCCCGGTTGGCATGCGCGTTCGAGTGAAGGTAGTCGTCGATGTCACGCCGTGCCATTGTCGGGCCGCCTGCAACGAATCCGGCGCAGGTTCCGGGCTGTAGAGATCGCGTCGATTTACGAGCGTTGTGCAGGAGGTTGCTGCAGCAAACAAACCGCCGAGCAAAAGTAACGCTGGCCACTTCACCGCGTCGATGCAAACAGAAGCGCTATGCGATGTCAAACGCTCTGATGATGTTACGAAACCCGCCTTGCTCGATATCAGTGATGTCGTTTTGGAGTTGCGCGTTGCCGTCCTTGCGAGGAAATTCCTTTTCCGTCAGGGGCTATGGATTGAGGACTAACAAACCCCGCCAGGGCAGGAATGCAGCAACGGTAGTATGATCCTCCTTGCCGTAGTTCTCTGGCGGGCTTTTTTAAAGTGGCGCGATCCTCTGGCTTTCGCGGCTGTTAGTCGCAAGCGAAGGACGCATGCGCTACCATGAAGCTCATTAAGGCGAAAACATCCCGCTTCTCGCAGGTCGTTGAAGAGTGCGGGACGCCGCAGGTTTACACGCTTTGGCAGAAGGCCGTCGCTGATCGCCACTTCCAGGCGCAGGTGAAGAAAAATCGCGTGATGACAGTCCTGAAAAGCGAAACCGGAACGGATTTCGGAATCATCGGTTTGAAGGAAAGTAAGGAAGCGCGGTATCTGATTTTTCCAAAATCGCTGAAACGATTTGCGGAAAAGCGCATCATCGGAGTCGACTGGGCTCAAGTGCGTGAGTAGCGGCGCTACGGCGTCCGCTGTCCCAGCAGATCTTGCTTAGGGGCTCACACTTAATGGCTGAGGACAGCACACTTCTAAAGTTCTACCCGGGCGGCCACGCCAGAGCGCGTTTACCGAGTAAATGCACATGCAGATGCGGTACGCTTTCACCCGCATCGGGACCGCAGTTGATCACGACCCGGTAGCCGGTGGACAATCCCAACTCCTTGGCAAGGTCGCGCGCGACGAGAAGCAATTTACCCAGGAGCGCGCGATCATCCTCCGTCGCGTCGGTAAGCCGCGGAACGGCCTTCTTCGGCACAATCAGCACGTGCACTGGCGCTTGCGGGTCTACGTCGTGAAAGGCAATCGCGTCGTCATCTTCCCAGATGATTTTGGCGGGAATTTGCCGTGCGATGATTTTCTCGAAAATCGTCATGTCACTTAGCGTTTCACTACCGTAGTGAACAATCAAGCCGCACCCGGTTTGTGGCGAAGGCGAGTTTTTCGCGAACGAAACAGACAATTTCCTCGCGCAACGCGTCGCAGCTGCGCGTCCATGTTCTGGTGCCCCGGAGATGCTTCACACAAAGTTGTAACGAAGAAAGCTGAAGGTTGTCTGCGCCCGCTTCGATCAATGCGGTGATTCGCTTTTCCAATAGAACGAAAAATGCCAGTTCGTAGCCCGCGCCGGCACGATGAGCGATGTCTACCAATGAAATGGATATGGGCGGTGGTGCGGGTGCAAAATGCCGGCAAATCTCCTTGTAGCCGATCGCTTTCAGCACGTTACGCACCGTCTGCGACAACTGATTGAACGCGACAACATTTTCGTCGTTTCGCAGGTGCAGGTAAAAAGCAATGCTTTCCGTCACGTGTTCAGTCAGCCACCAACTGGGATAACCCGCTTCGTCAGCAGCCCGCGTGATCGCTGCATGCAGCCAATCGCGATTGAACTCGAAGAGTTGGCCCGAGCTTGTTCGTAGATAGGGAAATTCTTCCTTAAACGCGACCATGATTTTTGGATGCGGCCTCGCGCAATCGCACTCCGCCGCTGGAGGCTCTTCGGCATTGTCTCAGGGGGAAACAATTCCCGCTGAAGCGCATTCGGTTTTATGCGGTGTCCGAGCGTGTGGATGGCATCCACAAATTGATCAACATCCTCAAAACGTTGATAAACTGACGCATAACGCAGATAGGCCACCTCATCGATCTCACGCAGCTTTTCGAGCACTTTTGCGCCGATTACTGAGGAAGGAACTTCACGTCCGCCGGTTTCGAGTTCGTGCACGATTTGGTCCACCATATCTTCCAGGGTGAGGAGACTGGCGGAACGCTTTTCAAAAGCTTTGGCGATGCTGCCAGCGAGTTTGCGCCGATCGAACGGTTCATGTGTTCTGTTGCTTTTTATGACGCGCAGATCCGAGCGCTCGATTTCTTCGTACGTCGTGTAACGATATTTGCATTTTAGACACTGCCGGCGCCGACGGATACTCGAGCCGTCGCGCGATTGACGGGAATCGATGACTTTATCGTCACGCGACCCGCATTTGGGGCAACGCATAGTGTTCCTGACTAATTAGCACACTACAAATTGCGGCGTCAACGCTTCGTTTGGTTTTTTACAGGCCCTTGCACAAAGCGCGGAAGGACGGACGCGCACTCCCGCGAAGAATAGACAGCTCGGTAGGGCGCGTCACTCCTGTGCGCGCCGTTCGAAATTAGCGCCGCGGCGTGCAGAGGACTGCCCGCCCTACCGTTGCGCGTGCATTTGGTTGGTTGGGCGCGTCACTCTGTGCGCCGCCACGTGCTTTTGGCGTTCGATGCGTCCTCGTATCGCTTTTATCAATGGACTCATCGCGTTGACGCAGCAACGCGCGAACGCTACACCGGTGTCCATGCACAACGGCAATACGCGCACCGCAACCTATGGACCATGGTTGGTTGGGCTCGGTGCCGCGCTTTGGGGAACGGAAAGCGCGTGGCGCATCCCGCTCAACGAATTGTTCGACGCAAAAGTCATCGTCTTCTGGGAGCACGTCTTAATCCTGATCATGTTCCTGCCGATATTGATCTCGCATCTGGATGAAATCCCAAAAGTGCGGGCGCACACGTGGGGGTTTCTCATTTTCTCCGGATTCGCCGGTTCCGCCGTGGGGACGGTGTTTTTCACATTGGCGTTGAAATACGGCAACCCAACGGTGGTGAATGTGATCCTGAATATTCAGCCCGTGATCTCAACCATCGGCGCGTTCCTGCTTTTCGGTGATCGTCTGGCCCATCGCTTTTTCATTTACGCCAGTATCGCAATCCTTGCCGGGATCTTCGTTTCTGTTGCGTATCCGATGCAGATCGGAGTGTCGTTTGAGCGGGCTGGTTTGAACCTGGGCATCGGATATGCGCTGATTTGTGCATTGTTCTGGGGACTTGCCACCGTTGCAGGACGCGGCGCGATGGTGGGCATGTCGCTCCGGCTCGCTTCCAGCATGCGCATTGTCGTTGGGCTCGTTTGCATGACGCTGATTCTTTTGGTCTATGGCAAATTGAACGGCGCGGCGCTCTGGCCTGTGTCTGTGCAGACCCACATGTTCAAGGCCATCGCGTTGCTTTTTCTTCTCGCCTCAATTTCAGGCGGGATTCCGCTCCTGATTTATTTTCAAGGGCTCCATCTTACGCGAGCATCCACGGCGGGCTATTTTGAAATGATGCAAACGCTGGCCGCGGTATGCATCACCTGGGGATTCTTCCATGCCAGTCTTCACCCGCACCAGGTCATTGCAGCCATCATCCTGATTGCTGCCGTAGCGATGGTTCATCACGTGCAACGACACGTCGACCTGCAGAACATTCTCGCCAGGAGTAGGAACTAGTTCGTGTTCGGTTGCGTCGGTTCTGTCGCTTTCTCCGTTTTCTCCGGGAACTCGAAACCGATCTTTCCGTCTTCCAATTTCAGATACGCGGAGAAGGGGCGGCCACGTTTTGAGATGAAGCCTTGGAGGAGATCGGTTTTTCCGTTCGTGAGAAGTTTTTGGGCCTGTTCTTTTGGAATCTCGCGACCGAGGATCGTTTTACTTAGCTTGAATTTGCACGGCTTTCGATCGGATTGCGAATGCTCGCAAATATAAGCAGTATCCGTCTCAAAGATTTTTCCACCGCACACTGGACATTCGCCAAGCGGTTCTTTGCCTGTGAAATTAATTTTCGCTGCCGGTTCTTTGGGTTTCCGTTCTGTCTTTGCTTTCGCCTCACGCTTCTCGAATTCGAATCCGACATCTTTCTTATCCGTCAACACGAGAAACGCTTTAAACGGCCTGCCTTTGCGTGAGATAAAGCGCGGAATCAAATCAGTCCTGCCCGTGGCGAGAAGTTTTTTCATCTGCTCGGGGTCAACAGCTTGTTGCAGGATGACTTTGCCCGATCGAAAATCGCAGGTTTTGGTTGGGCCGACTGAATTTTCGCAGACGTAACTCATTCCGGATTCGAACACGCGTCCGCCGCATTTCGGACATGTTCCCAACGATTCCTGCTGTGAAAAATCGACGGGCTGAGCTGCGCCGTTCTCTTGTCCGTTTGGTCCGAAATCAAATTCCGCTTTGAAATCGCCGTTCAATTTGAGCCCGGCATGGAAGCGCTTGCCTTTCTTGCTGCGAAATCCGCCCAAAGGCCCGACTTGTTTGTCGCGCACGAGGGTCTCGAATTCGTCGCGGCTCAGCAATCGGCCGGCGATGGTTTTCCAGATCGTAAAGTCGCACTCATCATTTGTGCACGTGAAACTCTTGAATCGCTCGACGATCGGCGACCCGCACTTCGGGCATTGGCCAAAGGGCTCGGTGTCTGGCATGTGCTCGTCGGGATGAAAATGTTTGGCTTTTTCGACGATGTCTTTGGTCAGCTCGCGGATGTCGTGCATGAACGCATCGCGCGTAAGCTTGCGATGCTCGATTTCGCGCAGGCGAAATTCCCATTCGCCAGTTAGCTCCGGGCTGGTCAATTCCGGCACTGCGCTTTTGAGAAGCATGATGGTCTGGATCGCCTTCGCCGTAGGCTGGAGTTCCTTGCCTTGCCGCATCAGATAGTGAGCTGAAATCAACGTCTCGATAATGGCGGCGCGCGTCGCCGGAGTGCCTAGGCCCTTTTCCTTCATGGCTTCGCGAAGTTCTTCGTCGTCCACGAGTTTGCCCGCCCCTTCCATCGCGCTCAGAATCGTGCCCTCGTTATAACGAGCAGGGGGTCTCGTCTGTTCCGTGTTGATTTCGATGCGCAGGGTTTGGACGCGCTCGCCTTGCTGAACCGCCGGCAGATTTTCTTCGGCTTTGTCGCCGGCAATTTCGCGTCCATAAACCTCAAGCCATCCCGGCGCGATCATGATTTTACCTTCTGTTTTGAACGGCTCGCCCTCTACGCGCGTGATTCGAGTCGTGTTCTCGTATTGTGCCGGAGGAAAAAAGACGGCCACAAAACGCTTCGTGACCATATCGAAGATCGCCTGCTCGTTGTCATCGAGTCCCGCAGTGCGGGATGGAATGGTGCCGGTGGGAATGATTGCAAAATGGTCGCCTACCTTCGCGTTGTTGAATATGCGCTTGTTAGGCTTGACCCAATTGTTATCGAGCACCCGGCGGGCGAACGGAGTTTCGAGCTTGCTCAGTGTCGATCTTACGGTCGGGATATAATCTTCGGGCAACGCGCGAGAATCCGTGCGTGGATAAGTGATGGCTTTATGCCTCTCATAGAGTGCCTGCGCTATCTGCAAGGTGCGTTTGGCGGAGAACCCGAAACGGCTGTTCGCTTCGCGTTGCAAGCTCGTGAGATCATATAATTGGGGCGCGATCTGGGTGGTCGGCTTTTTCTCCTCCAGCTCAACGACGCCCTCTTTGCCGGCACACTTTCGCTGAATGGCCTCGGCAATTTCGCGATGCCACAACCGCGGCGCTGCGCGATGTTCGTCCCAGAGCGTCCCGTTCGCGGGACCAAGCTGCTGCCCGGCATCGGATAAATCCAATTGAAGTCGGGTCAGCAGCCTTTTTGTTCTTTCGGCCTCCGGCGCGTCTTTAGTGAACGCTTCGTCGAACCATCGCCCCGGATATTCGCCGGTCGTCGCGCGGAATGTGCCGATGACTTCGTGAAGTTCGCGCGGCTTGAATTCCTTAATCTTGTTCTCTCGATCGACAATGATAGTAAGCGTCGGCGTTTGCACGCGTCCCAGCGAAGTGACAGTACTGCCCCGCCCCCCGCTAAGGCGCAGGGTGAACGCTCGCGTTGCATTAATCCCTACCAGCCAATCTGCTTCGTTGCGGCTCCGTGCCGCGCTGGCCAGTGGTTGCATCTCGGTGTCGCTGCGCAGTCGCGAAAAGCCGTCGCGGATAGCTTCAGTGGTCATCGATTGCAGCCAGAGGCGTTTGATTGGCTTTTTTGTGCCGGCGTATTGGGCGATATAACGGAAGATCAGCTCGCCTTCGCGGCCGGCGTCGCAGGCATTAATGATCTCGGAAACGTTCTCGTCTTTGATGAGCTTGCGCAGCACGCTGACGCGACCACCCATTTTGTCCGCGGGCGCCAGTTCGAACTCCGGGGGCATGATCGGGAGCTTTGTCATGTCCCATTTGTCCTGCTCCTTCATGGAAGCAGGCACGGCCAACTCGAAGAGATGACCGACCGCCCACGAGATCAGGTATTTCTCGTTCTCGAAGTAGTCCTTCCCCTTTTTGAAGCCGCCCAGTGCCTTGGCGATGTCGCCAGCGACAGAGGGTTTTTCGGTAATGATGAAGGATTTAGACATGGGGCAGCAAATCGAACTCAGTTAGTGTGGCTTTGCAAGTCAGACCAGTTTTGCATCTGCCATGCATGACGTTGTAACGGGTAGGGCGGGCAGTCCTCTGCACGCCGTTCGTTCGGCGCGCACGGAGTGACGCGCCCTACCAAAATTTTGGTTTAGCCCAGCTTAACGAAATATTTTCCGGGCAATTGCTTGACCAGACGTTTCAGTTCCAGCTGCAGGAGTGTAGATGAAACGGCTGCGCTTGGCAATTCGCTCCTGGCCGCGATGTCGTCGATGGAGGTTTCACTGGCCTCAATCGCGTCGTAGACTTTGCGCTCTCCGTCTGAGAGAGGCGGCAGTGGTCGCGCCGCGGTTTCCGGCGACGGTTTTGCTGCGGGAAGCAGAATCTCCAGATCATCCAGGATATCGGATGCGTCCATGACCAGCTTCGCGCCCTGCTGGATCAGCCGGTTGGATCCCATTGCACTCGGTGCGTTGATGTGGCCCGGCACCGCGTAAACCGAGCGGCCTTGTTCCAGCGCCTGTGCTGCTGTGATGAGGGCACCGCTGTTCAATCCCGCTTCCACTACCAGTATGCCGTGGCTCCAACCCGAAATAATGCGGTTGCGCATCGGAAAAGTTTGTCGATCCGGTTCGATCTCCATCGAGAACTCGGAAACGATCGCGCCGTTGCCGCTGCGGATTTTCTCGGCCAGTGGCGCGTTCTCCGGTGGATAGAGTCTTGCCAATCCAGACCCGATGACCGCGATGGTCCGTCCCTTCGCTGCGAGAGCACCTTGATGAGCGGCGGTATCAATGCCGCGCGCCAATCCGCTGATCACGGTCAGCCCCGCGTAAGCGAGTTGGTAGGCGAGCTTCTTGGCCGATTCCATTCCGTAATGTGTAGTGCGCCGTGCTCCGATAACGCCGATGGCGTGATGATCCCGCTCTTCAATTCCGCCCCAGACATAAAGCACAATTGGCGGCGCATGGATCACGCGTAACGGACCCGGATACGACGGCGACTGTTGCGTGATCACACTCGCGCCGAAATCGCGGATCCGCTGCAGCTCGGCGGAAAGATCGATTACCGATTCCCAGTTCGAAATCTGGTCTGCAACCTCGTTCCCGACTCCTCCGACCTTGCGAAGCTCAGTTCGTTTTGCCGCGAGGATTTCCTGCGGTTCGTGGAAAACCTCAAGCAATTTGCGCAGTCGCACAGGCCCAACCGTGGGTAGCATGTTGAGCGCGATGCACGCTTCAGTCGCGTTCATCTTGAGGCAACAAATCTTCGCAGGAATTCCCGCGGTGTGAGCGTGGGAATGACCGAGCCGCGATAATCTGCGGTGTTCCGTGTGATAATATAGTCGGCGCTGCCGGCAATGGCTGCGGCTACTTGCAGCGCGTCTTCAAGGTCGTTCATGCGCATGGCCAACGCTTGTCGTACTCCTTCGGTCCCGCCGCTGGTGACCGTTACGACTTTGATTAGGTCGCCGATAAACGACCGCGCGAACGAATCCGAGCGCGCGGCGCAAATTAAATAAAATAGATCCGAGACGGTATGCCAGGCTATGACGGCCGCTCCCGGTGTCTGCTCACACCAGTCGACGACTGCGCGGCTCTCCGGGCCGAAGTCAGCTCGGCCCAATGCGACGTCCATGAGAACGTCGGTATCCACCAGAATCTTCAACGACTGTGAACGTATTTGCGCAACAAATACGTCAGGCGCGGATCCTTTGGGTTCGGTCGTGGAACTTTAAACTTTCCATACCACCGCTTGGTGAACGAACCGGACGGAAGCTTCCTAAATTGATCCTCGACCATCTGGGAAAGGGAGGTGCCGTTCCGTCTCGCAAATTTCTTGGCTTCTGTGATCGCACTCCGCTCAATTGTGAGTGTTAGCTTCTGCTTCACAACACGTGTAATTTAGAGGAAACACGTGTCGCATTCAAACGAGAAAACGTTCTGAATTAAAATGGAATTTCGTCCTCGTCCGGTTCGGATGTCGCGGACGATTTCGGCGGAGCGGTAGCTTGCCGGGTTTCCCCCGTGGCGTCGGCCGCCCCGCCTGGAGGTCGGCCGCCGAGCAGTTGCATGTTCTCGGCCACGACGCGCAGGCGCGTTCGCTTCTGCCCGGTCTGTTTGTCATCCCACGTGTCCATTTGCAGCCGGCCTTCGATGAAAATCGGTCTGCCCTTTTTTAGATATTCACTGGCGACCTCCGCGGTTCTTCCCCAGAGTGTGACGTCCACAAATGTGACTTCCTCGCGTTTCTCGCCGCTGTCGGTCGTGTACGCACGATTCACCGCGACGCCGAGATCGCAAACGGCGCTGCCCTTGGGCGTGTAACGCACCTCGGGATCGCGCGTGACATTTCCAAGCAAGAAAACTTTGTTCAGGTTCGCCATGTCGCGTTTATAGCGAAATTATCTTGTCTTTGCCAACTTTTTCGGCGCTTTCTCCCTCTTGTCCTCAAGACGCTGGTAATGCTGGCGGTAAATGTCGGGATCCAGTTTGAACTTCGTGCGCAGCCGAACAATGGAGCCCGGATCGCAGTTCAAAATGAAATTTACGAAATAACCAGAATCGAGCGACCCGGCGGCGTAGGAGAACTGCCGCTTGTCCATTTTCTGCACCTGCTCGACATGAGCGCCCTCCTTCTCGAACTCAGATTCCAGGCGTTCGATCATCTCTTTTATGTTGTCTTCTTTGGCCTGCGTGTTTAACGCCAGCAGCGCTTCGTAACGACGATTCATATTTCTTCAGATTTGTTAAAGGTGTTCATGGCTGAAACGAGACCTTTGTCAATTGCGCATTTCAGCGCTTCCACCGCTCGATCGATCGTCGATCGGACGATGGGCTTTTCCTCGTCAA